>NZ_OZ034785.1:0-1560591 GCF_964028475.1 Wolbachia endosymbiont (group A) of Crataerina pallida | reverse complement strand
ATCTATTCTATTTATTCTTTTCTATATTAAAGTATAGCAATAATAATAGTTCTATCAATAACTTGTTACTAACTTAAAATTCAGTAAAAATTGGCGTTGTTCAACTTGTGGATAAATATGTGAGTAACTTTCGTATATTATTGATTTTCTGTTATGATTTATGTGTATAAGTAAGGTGTTTAGAGTGTTAGTAATTTTCTTTTATGGAAAATACTTTACCATCATGCATTGTTACACAACTATGTATATGTTGTTGAAAAAGTTGTTGATCAATTGTTGGTATTTTATATCAACAAATAATTCACAAATTAATTTGACATTATTCACATGCTTATTAAACATTTAATAACAGTTTTCTTGATAAATCTAATCTGAAAACGTTTTTGCCATTACAGGGAATAAATTGAGTAAAAAAAGAACCTTAGTAGAAAAAATAGCATATAGAATTTTTCTCTTCCTTTTCAAAAAAGCTTCTGTGTTGAAAAAGTGTGCGACTGAGGCATTAATGAAAGATCTGCCAGACCTTAATATATTTAATGGTCTATTAAAATTCCGCGATTGTGGTATAATGGATATAATGACTCCACGTACAGAGATATGCGCAGTAGACATTGAGTCAAGCGAGCGTGAAATAATAAAGAAGATAAAAAACACTTGCCACACTAAAATACCAATTTATAAAAATAACTTTGATAACGTAATAGGCTTTTTTTATGTAAAAGATGTTATTTTTAATAGGGATAAAAATTTTAATCTGAAACATATTATACAAAGCGTAATATTTGTTCCACCCTCGATGAAGACAACTAATCTTTTTGTTAGGATGAACTCTTCTAAATCATGCTTAGCTATCGTATTGGATGAATATGGTGGAACTGATGGTTTAATTTCAATGACTGATCTTATAGAGGAACTAATACCAAACATTGATAGTGAAAACGAAATAAATTCAGAATATACCATTACTGAATTGTCTCAAAATAAGTTTGAAGTATCAGCAAGGGCTCTTATAAAAGATATAGAAGAGGATCTAAAAATAGAATTACGTGACCCTGAAGAAGACTATGTTACACTTGGTGGTTTGATTCTTTCGATTGCTGGTAAAGTGCCTTCTGTAGATGAAGTCATTAAATATAAAAATGGTATGAAGTTTATCATCAAAGATGCAAATGAGCGCTACATTAATAAAATAGTACTAGACTTAAGTGATTACAAAAATTAGATTTGGTACCCCTTGTCGGGGAATGCCTTGACACGAAGAAAAAGTTGTAATAACCAAATATGCAACTCAAGTTATAGTTAAACCTATTTCCAGCAAATTATTTTCGCAAGTATAATGCATTTCAGTGTTATAGTACTCTAATAATAAAGAGGTCATATAGATATTAATATCTTTTGTATTTAAATTAGTGTCATTTTTTTTGATTAATTTGTCTACTAATGATTTGCTTATTGGTTTGTGTTCATTTAGAATTTTTATAGTTAATAGCATTTTATCTTCTGTTTGACTCAGTAAAACAGATACTAGTTCAACTTCCGCCACTGCACTGGCTATAGTTAGCACCATATTAGAAATTATCTTATTTATCTTTTCAATTAAATCTTCCTTATTTTTTGCAGAGTATGCGTCTATTTTCCACGTAAGCTTTACTTTTTTTTTAATAAATAATTTTCGATATTAGATTTGGTCTTATCAAAGCTATAATTATCCATTGAAGAAGAATATGCCTGCTTCATAACTTTATGTTTATATATTAAATCATCGGAGCTTTCTTTAAGAAACAACAACGCTTCCTTCTGCGCATCAGCATCATTCTTATCTATTACTTCAAGCTCTTCTACGCCAAACGTTATTCCATTCATAGAGTTAGCAAAGTCATGAAGCAGCCGTCCTGATAGCAGTTCCGTTATTAACAGTATGTTTTTGGTATTTTCGTTCATTGGATAATTATAAATGATTTAAGTTACCCTATATTGGTAAGTATATAATAGTCAATTAAGAGAAAGTTTCGTTGCACTTTTTATATCAAGGCATTAATATAGTATTAACAATTTTAAAATTTATAAAAGGATTATGAATACTTATACCAGATCAGGAATAGATATTGAACTATATAATAAGTTAATAAAAGAAGTCAAGCCTATTGCTCAAGAAACTACTAGAGAAGAAGTAATCAGCGAAATAGGTTCATTTTCTGCGTTATTTGATTTTGCTGCACTAAGTAAGAAGTATGACCATCCAGTACTCGTTTCCTCAACTGATGGAGTAGGTACGAAACTGTTGATAGCTCAAGAAGTGAATAAACATGATACTATAGGTATAGATTTAGTTGCAATGTGTGTAAATGACTTACTTGCACAAGGAGCAACGCCTTTGTTTTTCCTTGATTACTTTGCAACAGGCGTTTTGACCAAAGATGTTTTATTATCTGTGGTTAAGGGCATTGCAGAGGGGTGCAAGCAAGCTAAAATAGCATTGGTTGGTGGGGAAACTGCAGAAATGCCTGGAATGTATGGTAATAATCACTATGACCTTGCAGGGTTTGTGGTTGGTGTAGTTGATCGAAAGCAAATTCTTCCAAACTGTAGTATGATGAAAGCAGGTGATTATATAGTTGGCTTAGAGTCAAGTGGAATTCACTCAAATGGGTTTTCTTTAGTGCGCCATGTTTTCAAAAGCTTAGGTATAAATTATAACGATACATCTCTATGGAATAATAAATCTTGGAGTGAAATACTACTTGAACCAACAAAAATATATGTTGATTCTTTGCTGCCTATCATGTCACAAGTAAAAGGTATTGCGCACATCACGGGTGGTGGTTTGGTAGACAATATTCCGCGAATTCTTCCAAAAAACTTATTTGCAAACATAGACATTAATTCCTGGAAATGGCCAGATATATTTTTATGGCTAACAAAGGAGGGTAAAATAGAGAAGAAAGAAATGCTAAAAACATTTAATTGTGGTATTGGTATGGTATTGATCGTAAGTTCTGAGAATATGCAAAACGTGAAAAATCATTTCCAAAAACGTGGAGAAAAAATTGAAATTATTGGAAAACTTGATGAGGCATGTAACCCTCCACTTGATAGAGTAGTATTTAGTTAACCTAACTTTACTGACAGTCTTTTTGCAACTTCTAGGTATGCTTCCTTTAAATCTCCTAAATTCAAACGAAAGACATCTTTATCTAGCTTTTTATAAGTATTTTTATCCCATAATCTGCAGTTATCAGGGCTAATTTCATCAGCTAAAACGATTTTAGTACTGTCATTTATTAATCTGCCAAATTCTAACTTGAGATCAACTAAATATATACTTGCATTTGAAAATAGGTGAACTAATATTTCGTTGATTTTTAAAGTTGTAGTTTTAACTTCATCCATTTCTTTGCTAGATAGCCAATCAAAATACAGTATGTGATTTTCACTTACCATTGGGTCGGCTAGGTCATCATTTTTGTAAAAAAAATCGATTATAGGAGATGCAAGCCTCTCACCTTCTTTGATATTAAAACGTTTGCAAAAGCTGCCAGCTGCGACATTTCTAACTACTACCTCAAGAGGTATTATCTTGAGTTTTTTGACTAGCTGTTCTCTTTCGTTTAGAGTTTTTATAAAGTGTGTGCTAATTTCTGCTTTCTCAAGCTTTTCCATGATAAAAGCACTAATATGATTATTAATTATTCCTTTACCATCGATTATTTCATATTTTTCCTTATTGAATGCTGTAACATCATCTTTAAAGTGCTGTATGACAATTGATAAGTCTTCAGTTTCAATAATGGCTTTCGCTTTACCTTCGTATATCGTTTTATTCAGTGACATGTTTAATTTAACTATATATTATATCAATTTACTATTCTTAGAGTATAGCCCCAAATAACTTAAAATAAACCTTAATGGCATTCAATGTTACAATATTAACCATATTCCCAGAAATGTTCCCGGGGTTTTTGAACTATTCTCTTGCCGGAAAAGCGTTAGAAAAAAAAATATGGAACCTTGAAGTAATAAATATTCGTTCTTTTGCGAAAGATAAACATTCAACTGTGGATGATGTTCCATATGGAGGTGGAGCAGGAATGGTTATGCGTTCTGATGTAGTTGGTGATGCAGTAGATAGTATGCTCTCTGTTCATAAAAACACTAAGTTTATTTACATGACTCCATCTGGAACTAAGTTTAATCAGAATATTGCCAGAGAATTATTAGAGTTTCCTCATATAACAATATTGTGTGGTCGATTTGAAGGTATTGACCAAAGGATAATTGATGCGTATACTCCTTATGAGTTAAGTATTGGAGATTATATACTTTCAGGAGGTGAGCCAGCTGCAATGGTGGTTCTTGATGCATGCATTAGACTTCTTCCAGGTGTAGTAAATAATACCGATAGTATTACTGAAGAAAGTTTTAATTATGGTGGTGGTGTACTTGAATATCCTCAATATACTAGACCTGAGCAGTGGAAGGGATATAAAGTACCTGAGGTTTTGTTATCTGGCAATCACAAAAAAATAAGTGATTGGAGGCAGAAGCAGTCTCATGTTATAACAAAAAAGCGTAGGCCTGAATTATTGAGTGGAGAGATAAATGACAAATTTACTTAAAAAATTTAACGAACAGCAAATGCAAGTGTTAGCTAAAGAAATACCAGAATTTCGTCCTGGCGATGATTTGAAGGTCACTTTTAAAGTAGTTGACGGTACAAGTGAACGTATACAGATATTTGAAGGTGTATGTATATCAAAAAGGAACCGCGGGTTACATTCTTCTTTTGCAGTCAGAAAAGTGAGCCATGGAGAAAGTATAGTGTCTCAGTTTTTTGTTTATTCTCCTGCACTGGTTTCAGTGCAAGTGACAAGAAAAGGAAAGGTTCGTAGAGCAAAACTGTATTATCTGTGCAAACTATTTGGAAAAGCTGCAAGGATCAAAGAGCGTACTACTTATGTTAAAAAGAAATCTAAGTAGATACAATAGGGAGTGATGTCAATTGTGTCATCTCAGAACTCTCTCTTGTCATCCCAGTGCGTGACACACAACTGTACGAACATTGTGTTTGCCTCCCGCTGTGGTGTCATCCCAGTGCTCCGACACTGGGATCCAGCATTCATTATTCTCCTTTTGGTTTGTGCTTTCATGGAAAATGTAAAAATTATTTGCAGGCAAAGCCTGCTGGATCCCAGTGTCAGCTACTTGCATGACAAAAAAGGGGAAAGTTTTTTCAAATCCTCGTGTAAAGAAAAGTAAATGAGTATAAAGAAAAAATTCCTTAAATTACTTCAGTCAAGGCGTGTACATGCTCGTATAAAAAGGAAAAATAAAAAGAACAGAGCGCTACGCTTTTGTTCTTTCACGGCACTAGTTATCTCACTTGGCTGTCCTGTGTGTATATTGTTGAGTATATTAGTTAACTCTTACAGTGCCTTAACAGTAACGAAAATTTTATTGCCAGTTGAAATAAATGCTGATCTTACTTTGGCGAGTAATCCTAGTGATTTGCGGTATAAGTCCATTGGCTTACTCAACGATTCTTTACGTAAGGTGTTTGGAGGAACTGATTTTAAAGACGGTGACGAAATTTTAAGTCGTAATTCTTACAAAGAACTAGAGAAATTTTTTCGTAAGAAAGTAAAAGATAGTGGTGAATATGAGATCTGGTTTACCGCGTCAAGTATAATTAATTCAATAAATAAAGATAAATATTTGAATGATCGTTATGCTAAATTACTTGATTGGCTAAAAGAAAAGAGGAGAGTGAAAAAATTTTTTAATAAGTCTTTATTCCTTAAATCTGACTCTCGTGAACCTGAAAATGCAGGGATTTTAGGAGCGTTTATCGGTTCATTAATGACAATTATAGTGTGCCTAGCATTAGCATTACCAATAGGAATTATGTCGGGCATCTGTCTTTACGAATTTATGCCTAAAAATAGGCTAATGACTAATATTGTAGAAATTAGCATAAATAATCTTGCTGCAGTGCCTTCAATAATATTTGGTGTAGTGGGCTTAACTCTCTATCTTGGCATATTTGGGCTACCACGCTCTTCACCACTTGTTGGTGGAATGACTCTTTCATTTATGATGTTACCTAATATTATAATTGCAACAAAAAATGCCTTTGCGAATGTTCCTATTACGATAAAAGATGCAGCGTTTGCGCTCGGTGCACCTCACATCAAGGTGATATTAGATCACTCTTTACCGATTGCGTTACCAAGAATAATACATGGTACTGTGCTTGCAATTGCAAGGATTTTAGGTGAATCTTCTCCTTTACTTATGATGGGTATGGTGGCATTTATTGCTGATACACCTACGTCCTTTTTCGATCCGGCGACTGTTCTACCTGTGCAAATATACATATGGTCAAGCAATCCTGAAATTGCATTTGTTGAACTTGCTGCTATCGCAATTATAGCTTTATTATTGGTGTTATTTGCGTTAAATTTAGTAGCAAATTTTGTAAAAAGGAAATTCGAATTTTTTAATTTTTAGCAATTCATGAAAATCACAGTCCTATCTGGTTATGGCTTAAATTGCGAAAAAGAAACTGCATTTGCATTTATGGAATGCAGCAGAAAACTTGGTATTGGTAATATTGAAGTAAAAATCGTTCACATTAACGATATCATAGATAATCCAGGTGAACTGAAATTAAGCAATATACTTGCAATTCCAGGGGGTTTTTCCTATGGTGATGACACTGGTGCTGGTAATGCGTTTGCTTTACGTATTAAAAACAACTTGTTGGATGAGTTTCAAGAGTTTTTATCTCAGGACAAGCTGATTATAGGAATATGTAATGGTTGTCAGATATTAGTAAAATTAATTCCAGAGTTCTCTAATCTAGCTTTAATCCATAATGATATAGGCAATTACCAATGCCGCTGGATTAGAGTGAGAGTTAATTCAAAGAGTAATTCTGTTTGGCTACGGGGCCTGAGTGAACTATATCTCCCTATTGCTCATGGGGAAGGCAAATTTTTTATGGATCAAGATATTTTGAACCAATTGATTGAGAGCAATTCCACCGCATTACGTTACATTGATAAAAATGGCAACTATGCTAACCTACAATTTCCTTACAATCCGAATGGATCTACATACGACCTAGCAGCTTTATCAGATAAAAGTGGAAGAGTGCTAGCTTTAATGCCCCATCCAGAAAGGGGAATATTTTTTACTCAGCAAGATAATTGGCCCCTTGAAAAAGAAAAGAGCAAGCGTTTAGGTGTTGCTGTGCCAAAATATGGCGATGGAATGCTTATATTTGAAAATGCACTAAAGTATTTTTGTTAAAATTTATTGATAGGGATTTATGGTCGAAATTATCCCCTGATATTGCAAAAAACTTGCTTGACAAGCCTTGCCAGTCCCCTTATCATGAAACTGAAGCTATTTATTTATCTTCTCTGTACAGATTAAATGACAAAAAAACTCACGTATCTGGCGTCCCATGTTTAATTTTTTGCACTATGTGCATCTTATGTCTTTATAAAATTTCTAGGTTTTTACCTAATATAAGCTGAAATGCGCTTATAAAGCATTTAAAATGTCAAAAAACGCCAACTTAAAAAATGGATAGTGAATAATTAGCTACCCTAGGGTTTCTTTTGCCTTTTTTTCTGTTTAGTAAATTTCTTAAACATTTATGACTAAAGGTTAGTTGCATTAAAAAGCAGCTAAATCGCGGTTATTAAGCGTTTAGAATAAAAAAACGCCATACTTGAAAGTATAATGTAAGTAATTAGCCAACCACGGGGCTTCTTTTGCCTTTTTTTTATTTGGTAAATTTCTTAATATTTATAGCTAAACGACAACCGTCATCCCGCTACTTATTAGCGGCTGAGATACCGCAGCAGTATGACGGTTCGCGGCGGCATAGTAATTCGTCATCCCGCTGCTTGTTAGCGGGATCTCTTGTTAGCGCCGCGGCGGTATGACGTAGGATTGTTGTCATTCCGCTACTTGTTAGCGGCTGAGATACCGCGGCGGTATGACGGTTCGCGGCGGCATAGTAATTCATCATCCCGCTGCTTGTTAGCGGGATCTAGAGATACCGCAACGTCTCACCTATAGCCTTCAGTGCTCCTTTTTTTGTCATCCCAGCGTCACGCGTTGGTTTCAACATTATATCATGAACTTTCTAAAATTCATTGAACTGTGTTTTCAAACGGTAGTGCCGGGGTGTGAGTATAATGATTATCAGTATATAAAAGTCATAGCAGACAGACTTGAAGCGGCAAATGTTGGCAAAATGAGGCGAATAATATTCAATATGCCTCCGCGTTCAATGAAGTCCCTGTGCGCTAGTGTTGCGTGGCCCGCATGGATACTGGGAAATCAGCCAACTGCAAGAATAATAGTTGCAAGCTACTCTCGGCTGCTTAGCGAAAAGCACTCGCTCGATACAAGATGCATAATGCAGTCTAGTTGGTATAGAGAGCTGTTTCCAGAGGTAGAACTATCCAAAGATCAGAATACCAAATACAAATTTCAAACAGTGCAGAGAGGATACAGAATCGCAACGTCAGTTGGAGGGACGTTAACAGGTGAAGGTGGTGATTTCATCATCGTGGATGATCCACTGAGTCCCGCCCAAGCTTTGAGTGAAACGTTTAGAAAGCGTGCTACAAATTGGTTTGACCAGACTTTAGTAGCCAGGCTCAACAATAGAAAAAAAGGAGTAATTGTTCTTGTGATGCATAGGCTACATCAAGAAGATTTAACCGGGCACCTTCTCTCCAAACCGAAAAACATATGGAACCATACTTGTTTACCGATGATATCTGAAAATAAGGAGATTATCTATTCAATCAAAAAGCCAGCGCCTCCTTTTCTTGTTCCTGTCACACGAGTAACTACAAATGAGTACAAAAGCTGGATTACAGCATCAAGTGCTAGAATGACACCACCCGTAATATTATACTCAAGAGAAGAAGGTCAGTTGCTATATCCCCTCGATGGAGGAAAAGAAGAAGTTGAGATGATAAAGGTTGAACTTGGAAGTTACGCTTTTGCTGCACAATATCAACAAAACCCTCTGCCACTTTCAAGTGGTATAATTAAACGAGAGTGGCTGAGAGGTTGTCCGGAAACTAGTAAAAGGCTATAATATCTGAAATTTTAGTACGGGGTAAAGATGAGAAAAAAGTATCCAACAGATCTAAGCGAAAGGGAATGGGCAAGAATAGAAAAACACTTCAGAGTATCATACAAGAAAGGAGGAAGGCCGCCAAAGTATAGCAAAAGAGAAATATTAGAAGCAATTTTCTATGTATTGCGTACAGGGTGTCAATGGCGGTATTTACCAAATGATTTTCCGCTATGGAAGACTGTGTATGAGCAGTTCAGGCAATGGAAGAAGCAGGGAATTTTTGAGAAAATGAATTATGAAATTACAAAATATAGTAGAAGAAAAATAGGAAGGAATGAGCAGCCGAGTGCCTGTATAGTAGATAGTCAATCTGTAAAGACTACAGAAAAGGGGGGATCAAAGGCTATGATGGAAGTAAAAAAGTAAAGGGTAGAAAAAGGCATATAATTACAGACACTCAGGGTTTTATACTAGGTTGTTACGTAGGCGCTGCTAACGAAAATGATAGAGATGGTATTAAAATAGCATTAAACAATATGAGAACAAAATATACTAAAGTTAAAAAAATGTGGGCTGACATGGGATACCAAGGAAGAAATTTAAAGAATCACATAAAGGAAGAATATGACATAGATATTGAAATTGTTAAAAGGCCTCCATGTAGATTTTGGGTGCACAAAGATACGCCACCTGAGCTACTACCAACAAGAGAACAAGGGTTTAAAGTACAGCCAAGAAGATGGGTTGTAGAAAGGACTTTTGCTTGGGTTAATAGGAATAGAAGGCTATCGAAGGAGTATGATTTACTCACAACATCCACTGAGAATTTCATATACCTAGCTATGAGTAGGGTTATGTTAAAGAGGGAATATGCTTGAATTTACTAGTTTCCGGACAACCTCTGAAGCGCTATAGAAATTTTTCTGATAGTCTCTCATATGTCACTCAGAGCTGGGACACTGCAGTTTCAACAAGCAGCATGAGCAACTTTAGCGTCTGCACCACCTGGACAAAAGTGGGCAATAAATTCTATTTACTCGATGTATATCGCGCAAAGCTTGAGTATCCAAAGCTTAAAGAGCAAGTTCTGTCACTAGCTGCAAGATGGACACCGCACGCAATTTTAATCGAAACAAAAACAAGTGGTCAGCAATTGGTGCAAGAGCTAAAGACAAACAGTGATTTACCAATTATCGAAATAGTACCACATGATGACAAACTCACTCGATTTTATCAAATTGTTCCGATTATAGAGTCTGGCAAGGTTTTTCTGCCGCACCAAGCAGTATGGCTGAACGATTTTGAGTATGAGATTTTAATGTTTCCTGAAACTCGACACGATGATCAAGTGGATAGTACCGTGCAATATTTGCAGTGGGTGAGAGATAGTAGCTCTAGGGTCGCAGCTTTACGGGCATTGTGATTTAAGCCTACCAGATCCAAGTAGTCAGCTACTTGCATGACACCCTGACAACCGTCATCCCGCTACGTGTTAGCGGGATCTAGAGATACCGCGAATGAATCGCGGTATGACGGTTCGTGGTGGTATGACAGTTCGTGGCGGTATGACGGTTCGCGATGGCATGACGATAACTTCGTCATTCCGCTATGTGTTAGCGGCTAAGAGATACCGCGGCGGTATGACGGTCTGCGGCGGAATGACGGTTAAGCAATTCGTCATCCCGCTACATGTTAGCGGGATCTCTTGTTAGCGGATGAGATACTGCGAATGAATCGCGGTATGACGGTTAAGTACGTGTTAGCGGCTAAGAGATACTGCGGCGGTATGACGTAGAGCTCGCGTTAGCTATAAGATTAGCTAACATTCTGCACGTCCATAAAAAACAAACCTTCTTTTTCGTCTTGAACGCTAATAATAGCGTGAGTGTTAAAAGGTAAAGGATCATTTGTATGTCCATGGCCTACCCCTTTCATAGTAAATACAGGAAAGTTAACACTTTTTGCAAACCTTTCTTTTACAACTTCAACAAGGTTATCGTTATAGCAGTTAACGAAATCCCCAAAGATTACTGCATGTACTCCATCAAAGATGTGAGCTTGTTTTAGGTGATCTAAACTGCGCTCTATTGCGTATGGGTAGACTCTTATGTCCTCTAAAAATAGAATTTTACCTTTCGCATTTATTTGCCAAACAGTTCCTATACTGTTTTCAACTAAAGTCATATTACCACCGATGATTTTAGACTTTAATCTGCCATCTTTTAGTCTAATGCCATTATTTATCATCTTTAGCTTATCAAATCTGATAGAATCCCGCTTGTTAAGAATTAACTCTTTCAATTTTTCAACAGAGCTTTCAGAAACGGAGTTATTTACTATCATTTCCAACATGGTGCCGTGAAGAGTTTGCCAATCATATTTAGCTTGTAGATGGATGTGCAAGGCAGTTATATCGCTATAGCCTATGAGGATCTTTTTGTTTTGAGCAATCCTTTCTTTTTTATCATTGGGTAACTTTTCTAGATAGGGAATTAACCGAGAAGCCCCTTCTCCTCCTCTGATACACCAGATTATTTTACTATCACCGGTTAGTGCACTAACCAAATCATTTGCTCTGAATTCATCAGAGTTGGAATAAAATGGGTTATCATTACTATATATTTTCTCCGAAATATGGGGATTAAAATCCAAAGCTTCTACATATTCTTTTATAGTAGTCAGATCTGATTCTTTTCCCTTGGAGGAAGGAGCAATAATATCAACTTGGTCCATTGCATGAATACCTGTGTTAGCACATAAAGTGAGAATGAAATATAAAAGGTAAACAATCATTAAAATATCTTATAAAACTCTTTTTTTAGTATATCATCCAATTCAGAGAGTGGAACTTTCACTCCTAGTTCTTCCATTGACGTGACGCCATAACCTTGCAACCCACAAGGAATAATACCCTTATAGTGAGAGAGGTCTGGAAAGACGTTAAGCGCTATGCCATGATAAGTTACCCATTTTCTTAAGCGAATACCAAAAGCTGCAATTTTTTTTTCTACTCCGTTATGGTTTACCCAAATGCCTATTCTATCTTCTCTAAACTCTCCAAGTATATTAAATTGCTTTAAAACATTTATGATCCACTTACTTAGATCTCTAATATATAGCTTTATATCGCATTTGTTTCTTTTTTTAAGGTTTAACATTAAATATATAATGCGCTGTCCTGGACCATGATATGTGTGTTTACCACCCCTTCCTGTTTTATATATGGGAAATAGTTTTTCAACAATATCATCAGCTGTTGCACTGATTCCTGCAGTATAAAGTGGAGGGTGCTGGAGTAGCCATACCAATTCGTCTGCTGAATTATTGTGAATTTGTTGAATTTTCTCTTCCATGGATTTTACAGCACAGTTATAATCAATAAGCTGATTAGATATTAGCCATTCTGTCATATTCTATTTCTTTTTTTTTAGTATAGCAGTTCGTTTTTTCCTGTTATTCCAGTGTGTGACACTGGGCGCAGCCTTTCTTATTCCTAATATACTTAATACTAACTTCTGTGCTATTTCTCCTTAACAAACATAGTACATGACAAATGTTTAATTATTTGTCAACACAGGTCCTCTTTACGTATAGGCAACTTTTTTTATTGAAAAATTCAGAAAAATGTTGTATAATTATTAGTAGATTTTAGGTAAAATATATGGCAAACTCAAAATTTAGCATAACTTTCAACAACGAAATTTCAGAGTGTCTTGCTGGACTGGCTAAAATAAGAAATAAGTCCATTAAAGAACTAACAGAGAAGCTAATACAAGAAGCAATTGAAAATGAGGAAGATAAAATACTAATTGAGCGTGCTGCTAAACGTAATGTTTCAGGTGTAAAGAAAATTAGAAGTGAGGATGTAGACTGGAATACAATATTATCTTCATAGAAAGCGTTCTTGAGAAAGACCTTCCAGCTCTTCCAAAAACAATAAGATTAAGGATCATAAATGCGATAAATAAGCGCCTTACAGTTGATCCCATTAACCTTGGTGAGCCATTATATTACAGATTTAAAGGACAAAGAAGATTAAGGGTAGGTGATTATCGCGTTATCTATTCCGTAAATATTATAAAATATGAAGTGGTTATCACAGAGATAGGACACAGAAAAGATATTTATAAGTAAGTACATCATATAAATATTAAATATATTTTTACTCCTTCCTGATTCATTTTCTACCTTAGGTGGCTTCGCTCAGCTCAAAAAAAAAGCTCATTCTTTTTGTTACCCCTTATTGTGCCTGCCATTTAACTACTGTGTAGAGATTGCTCTCAAACATAATGTTCGTACGTTAGTATATCCTTCCTGTGACACCAATTGATATAATTCTACCACAAATTCAATTTTTTAGGAGGCATATATGAATCTCAATATTTTTCAAAGAAAAAAAAGCGCAGTATTTACTAAATATTCTGCTTTGCAGCTAATGATGGAGCCAAGTTGGAGTAAGCGTGATTATGTAAGTTTTGCTGAGGAAGGTTACATAAAAAATGTTATTGCCTTTCGAGCAATTAATATGATTGCAAGTGCTGCATCTTCGGTACCTTTTACTCTCTGCCAGCTTACTGAACAGGGAAAATCGCAATTAAAAGCCCATCCATTACTGAAATTACTTTATTCTCCTAATCCAATGACATCAAAATCGGAATTTATTGAGGGGATTGTAACTTATCGGTTAGTTAACGGCAATTCTTATATATTGATGGTTGAGTCACAGAATAGTAGAAAACCACCAACAGAGCTTTATCTTCTGCGCCCCGATAGGGTTGAAATTGTTCCAGGGAGAAATAACGTTCCTTATATCTATCGTTATACCATAAATAACAACAGTTATGACTTTAAAGTTGATAAACTAACTGGATGTTCAGCAGTGTTGCACTTAAAGACCTTTAATCCTTTGAATGATTGGTATGGGTTATCACCAATTGAGGCAGCTGCATATAGCATAGATCAACATAATCAGGCGGGTGCTTGGAATCAAGCGATGTTGCAAAATGGGGCAAGACCAAGTGGTGCAATAGTTGTAAAATCAGCAAAAGATGGAAGTGGTGGAAGTTTAAGTCAAGAGCAGTACCAACGCTTAAAAGCGCAGATAAATGATCATTATTCAGGTTCTATAAACGCTGGAAGACCGATATTGCTTGAAGGAGGCTTGGAGTGGAAAGAAATGAGCTTATCGCCAAGGGATATGGATTTTATTGAGTCCAAACACAGCTCAGCTCGTGATATTGCGCTAGCTTTTGGCGTTCCACCGCAATTGCTTGGCATACCGGGTGATAACACTTATAGCAATTTAGTCGAAGCACGCTTATCCCTCTGGGAGCAGACGGTTTTACCAACGCTAGAAAATATTATCTGTCACCTGAATTCTTGGCTGACACCAAGATTTGGTGAAGATCTGTGCTTGTCGTATGACAAAGATGCAATAGAAATTCTCATGGAAAAAAGACAAAAGTTGTGGAAATACGTAGAAAACGCAAGCTTCATGACGCTCAACGAAAAGAGAGAAGCATTTGGCTTGCCACCACTGCCAGGTGGTGATGAGTTAGGTTAAGTTTGTATCCGTTCAGATGAGTTTATTGTCCCCTAAACCGTACACCTAAGTAAATTAACTATTTTTCTTGCCAACCAGAGCGATGAAGATTTGGTCTACATCAAAACTCATCTTAGGACGCCAAATAGGGCCATCCAAATGCATATCGATATAGATTGGATTACTATAATTTGGTGGTATGAAAAAGAACCTGAATATAGAAGCTAAAGCGAAGTTAGATAAGGTTAAATTAGAAGAGATCGATCCTGATGCTTGATCAATCCCGAACTGTAAACTAGTTGAACATATACCACTCTTAATACTTGCTTTTCCGCTAATATTTTCAAAAAATGTCTTGCCATTATATATATCAACATAAGCAAGTGTGGAAATTTCAGATTTATTCTTACTGCTTAACAAATTAGTGATAAATGAATTGAAATCTACATTAGTAACTTCTATTCCTTGCGCTTGTAAGTTTACATCTCCTGATAAGTTACTAGCCCAATCATGAAAACTTTTTCCTTGAGTTTTGATTTCACCATTTAAGCTTACCTGACCATTTACATTGTCAATTCCTATAACCTTACCAATCTTTTTAGTGTCCAAATTTACAATAGAAAATCTTGTATTTATTGAGTCTGATCTTAAATAACCCTGAAAAAACACTTGCCCGCGTTCTAATACGTAACTTGCCTGCCTGATAGTGATAGTGTTGTTTCTCATTACCGCATCCAAATTAAAATCTTTTAAAACATTCTGCTCGGTTTTAAATTCTGCAGTATTGATTTGCACATTTGCATCAAAGCCTTCTTTATCATCCAAAAAATCAAGCTGCTTTGTTGACCATTGAATTTGATCTATCTCATTTCTTGAATTTCTTTTCGTCTCTACTAAATTTGGTAATGTAATAATTTTTCCATTAAATTTACTGCCCGTAAGGTTAACATCTAATAAAGGTTTGGCGTATTTTTGATCTGCTAATATTTTTGCATTACCGGTAATATCGAAATCTTCTCCAGATAGTTTTATTTTATCTGCAACTAGCTTACCTTTTTCCATTTTCAGCAAAAAATCCAAATTTTTAATTTTCGTATCATTCAATGTAAGGTTATTAACACGGGCCTTTATATTTGTATCATACTGAAAATTTTTCAGCCATTGCATTTTAGGTAAACTGCTAAATAATGAATGATCATATTTATCTGCATCAAGATTATGCATGCTAAATTCACCATCGATCACACTGCGTTTTTTTGTGTGGCTTACTCTAATTGATCCTTGCAAGGATTCCTTATTATTTAGCAGTCTAATGTCTGAGATAGATAATATTCTTGGTGCAAGGTGCAGTTTAGAACTTAGTGTAAATTGATTTTTCTGGTTTTCTTTCATCTTTATAGAAGGGAAAAAACATGAAATGAATGACTCAAAATCATTTCCTTCGACTAATAAATCACCGTTGAATTCAGATAGGACATTATTGTTTGAGATCTCTCCTGATAAGTAAGATATATTATTGATTCCAGGAAATTTAAGAAGCGTATTAACTTTTACTTTGCCATCAGTGGATTTTAGTACAGCACGGAAATTGTCCAATATTTTGTTTTGATATTGAATGTTAGAAGCTTCCATATTAAAATTTAAGCTCAAGTTCTTTGGCACAACTGCTCTAAAACATTCCAGAAGATCCTTCATATTCATTGTTCTTTGTGAATCATTTTGTATGGAATCTAAATCAACTTTACTGAAGCTAATATTGAAATTAGTGTGATTGCCTTTTCTATCATTTTGTATTGTACCGCTGGCTTGCATGCTTTTGGAATCAATTTTTAAGTCAGTTGCCGTAAACTCACTTTCATTAAGACTTATATTGGATGATATCTTGATATTTTCGCTAGGAATAACACAAGAGAGAAAGCTAAGATTAATGATTTTTGCTAAATCACTCACAGAACCGGAACTGTTATTAATTGTTAATGTTAAATTACCCTGGAGTTCTTCTTGATTTCTATTACCTGTAAATAGCAAATTTACAAAATTTGATTCAACACTAATGTGTACATTCCTTTTTGTGATATTAACCTTTCCTGAAAAATCGTAATTATTATCACCTACCTTTACTTTACCAAAAAACTGCTTATTTTTTTTTACAGCAACTTCCTTTATGTTAACAATATCAGCGAAATCATTCTTGAAACTTACTTGGCTGTCTTTTATTACTATATCGACTGTGTTACCACTGGCGTTTGTATTTATAATATTAAGTAAATTTTCTTTGTTGCTTTTCATGCCAAACAATGTGATTGACTTTGGTTGCAACGAAAATAAAAACAACGATAGGAACGATGGCCTTATTTCAATTTTTCTTACACTAATTAAATCTGACAACTTTTGCTCTTTATTTTCGTTATATTGTACGTATACATTATAAATAGTGAGCTTTGGGGTAATCAACGAAACTTTAATTTTTCCCCCAATATGCACTTTAGCATCATACGTCTTCTCTAACTCTTTTATGATATATTTCCTGTAGCCACTCCAATCCTTAAAAGTTGCAGCAACATGCATGAGAATTAATAGCAGTGAGATTGATAATATAGCATATAAAGAAAGTCTCATAATTTACACATGCTTAAAGTTTCCCTTAAATATTAAATAGAGAATACCAAAATAAACAATAACACTCAAAGCTATTAAAGTCGTTAAATAAACAATACGAGCCAACATTTTATCAAAAAATAATCCTGCCAACAAAGAATTAAAAATATAAAGGGCTATTGACATGACTGCCGTTGCTACAAAAATTTTCATGACATTTAACAATAACGCTTGGCTAACCTTATACATTTTATTTATTGTTAAATAACTAATTAATAGAATAGAGTTTATCCAAGTGGAAACGGAAGTAGCAATAGCAATCCCCGTATGCTGATACTCGTTCATTAACAAAAGGTTTAGCACTACATTAATTCCAAGACACATTAGCGAAAATATGGTTGGTATTTTCAGATTGCCTTTAGCAAAAAATGTAGGTAGCAATACTTTATTTATAATAAATGCAGGTAAAGAAAGAGAAAATGCTATTAAAGTGGGAACAGTTTGCTGCACTGCATAATGATCAAACCGGCCGTAAGAAAAAAGCGTAAGTAAAATTATGTCGGGAATAATGATAAAGGCAGCAGTTGTTGGCATAATTAACATTAATCCTATGTTGAGAGCCTTGTTCTGTATTTTGACTATATTTTCAGTATTATCCACCTGTTTTGAAATTAAAGGAAGAAGCACTGTACCAATTGCAGTACCGATTATTCCCTGCGGTAGTTGATTTAGTCTATCGGCATAATATATATAGGACACCGCATTTGGTATAAAACTCGCCATGATTGTATCAATCCATAAGCTTATTTGAGTTACACAATTGTTGATAATTGCAGGTATCACACGCTTAAAAAATAACCTTACTTCATTGCTTAATTCAAGGCTAAAAGAAAAAGCTGCCTTTAACTTGTATGCACTAAATAGTATCAAAAGTAGCTGGAAAATTCCTCCTATAAGGACAGCTATAGAAAGGTTGTGCGCTGGAGTTTTTACGTAAGGCACAAACAAACTGATGATTAAACAGAGATTCAAAACGATTGGTGCAATAGCTGTTGAAGCAAAATGCTGCTTTACTTGCAGCATTCCACCAATAAGTGATGCAATTGAAACAAAGATTATGTAGGGCATCATAATTCTTGATAAAGTAACAGTAAGGGTAAACTTACTTTGGTCAAATCCAGGAGCAAAAATTTGAATCATATAAGGGGAGAAAGTTTGCATGATAAGGCAAAAAATTACTAAGATAATAAACGTAATGGATATTACACTACTTGCAAAATTAAATGCCTTTTTATTATCATATGATTCTGTCGAATATAATGGTATGAATGAGGTAGTGAACGCTCCTTCTGCAAAAAATGCTCGAAATAGATTGGCAAAACGAAACGAAGAAAAAAATATGTCTGCAAGAGAGTTCGCACCAATAACCGTAGCAATCAATACATCTCTTATTAACCCTGAGATCCTTGAAATAGCCGTAAAAAAACTAAATGTGAAAATACTTTTAAACATACCACTACTTCATTAGTGTCAATACAATTAACTATAATGGTAAAAGTATCAATGAAAATATTTATTGGCTAAACTTAAAACCCTCTGCAAAAGGAGAGTTAAATAATCAATTGACTATTTGCGCTCTTATGTTAGAAATTTTATATCTTGGCGGGCGTAGCTCAGTTGGTAGAGCGTCAGTTTGTGGTACTGAATGTCGCCAGTTCGATCCTGGTCGCTCGCCCCACTAAAACCCGATAATTTGAAAAACCGTCATCCCGCTGCTTGTTAGCGGGATCTAGAGATACCGTGACGGTATGACGTGAGTTAGCTATACATTGGCCACTGATGATTGAAATAGTTAATTACTGTAAAATTTGACATTAACCGCTAATAGTTAGAATATTAGTAGAGTAAGAATTACTCAAGAAGGCATGCATAAATATGATGTAGTAGTAGTAGGTGGTGGTCATGCAGGGTGCGAAGCTGCTGCTGCTGCAGCTCGCCTTGGTGCAAACACGCTGCTTATAACTCATAAAATTTCAACTATAGGGGAAATGTCCTGCAATCCAGCAATCGGAGGAGTTGCAAAGGGCGTTGTAGTCAGGGAAGTTGACGCTCTTGATGGAATAATGGGAAGAGCAATCGATCAAGCAAGTATACACTCAGTCATTTTAAATAGCAGCAGAGGTGCAGCAGTATGGGGCCCGCGTGCACAGGCAGACCGAAAATTATACAAGCAAGCAATACAGGAAATTATTCTAAATTATAATAATTTGACGGTAAAAGAAGAGTCGGTTGACGATTTTCTTATAGAGAGTAATAACAATGGAGAATTGTGCATTAAAGCTGTAATAACAAGCTCAGGGGAGCATATACTGACAAGTAAAGTCGTTCTAACTACAGGGACTTTTCTGCGGGGTGTGATTCATATAGGAGAGCAGGTAACTCCTTCAGGGAGAATGGGAGATAAGCCTGCCGTAGAACTTGCAAATACGTTGAAGAAATATAATTTTAAATTAGGTAGATTGCGTACCGGAACTCCGCCAAGGCTTGATCGTGGCACTATAAACTGGTCAATATTGCAAGAACAAGTGGGTGATAATCCACCTGTGCCGTTTTCTTACTTAACAGAAAAAATTAATCAACCTCAGGTATCATGCTTTATTACCCATACTAATGAAAACACGCATAAAATAATTAGAGAGAATCTGCACAGGTCAGCTTCTTCGTATTTGGATGATATTATAGCACCAAGATACTGCCCATCCATTGAAACTAAGGTTAAAAAATTCGCAGAAAAAAGTAGTCATCAAATATTTTTAGAACCAGAGGGCTTGAATGATGATACTATATACCCGAACGGAATTTCAAATTCATTGCCTATTGAAGTGCAGTGTGAAATGATAAAGAGTATCAAGGGACTTGAAAATGCAGAAATACTAAGACCTGGATATGCAGTTGAGTATGACTATATTGATCCACGAGAACTAAGCCATACTCTTGAAACTAAGAAAATTAAAGGCCTATATTTTGCTGGCCAAATTAATGGCACTACTGGATATGAAGAAGCAGCAGGGCAAGGAATTATTGCCGGAATTAATGCAGCACTCTCTGCATCTGAAAAAAAAGAAAGCTTTGTTCTTCATCGCACAGACTCATATATCGGCGTAATGATAGATGATCTAGTCACCAAAGGGGTGATCGAACCTTATAGATTATTTACCTCACGTGCAGAATATAGGCTAGCTATCAGGTCAGACAATGCAGATAGAAGATTAACACAAAAAGGTTATGATATTTCCCTTGTTTCGCATGAGAGATACTCCGTTTTACAGAATAAACTTGAATCCATTAAGCAGCTTGAAGAGGAGTTAGGGAGTCTGACGATTACTCCTGAGCAGCTTAGGTCTTATGGTATCAAAATATCTTATGATGGGATAAGAAAAACGGCACTAGATTTACTTAGCTATCCAAACATCGACTGGAATAAATTACAAGAAATATGGCCGGAGTTAAGCAGCATCACGCGCTGGGATGGCACCGCAATGGGTAGCATAACTAAGAATGAAATATGCGAAGCGGTTGAAATTGAAGCAAAATACAAACCTTATCTAATAAGACAAGAAGCGGATATGAAGTTTTTACGAGAGGAAATTAACACTCAAATTCCAATTGATTTTAACTATTCACAAGTTAAAGGCCTGTCAAGTGAAGTAATAGAAAAGTTGCAGACGATAAAACCAGCGACGATTGGCATTGCAAAGCAAATACAAGGCATCACTCCTGCAGCGATAGTGAGCATATTAGTGTATTTGAGAAACAGGAAAACGAAAGTGGCTGCTAATTTTGTATGAGGTGTTCTATGTCAAAAATCGAAGAATTTTGTTCTTTTATGCACGAGATAAACGTTGATGCATTTATGTTGCATACTAAAGATGAATATTTAAATGAGTATTCAGAGGAGCTAACAAAGCTGTGTGGCTTTACAGGAACAAATGGGCTACTTATCGTTACAAAAGACAACAAGTGCCCATTTTTTACGGATGGACGCTATATCACACAAGCTCGCAATCAGCTCGATCAGGGCAATTTTCAAGTATATAATATACAAGAAGAGGATCCACGCGAATGGATAAAAGCAAACTTAACATCGACTGCCTCACTAGGTTATTATTTGCAATATTTTACCATCGAAGATATAAGAAAGTATGAGAATATCTGTAAATTAATACCCTGTTTAGCTGGAAAAAAAAGTGACTATCGAAAACAAGCAGTGGTTTTACATTCTATTAAATATGCTGGTAAAAGTAGTAAGGACAAATGTGAAAAAATAGCTAGAAGCGTAGATAAAGGAGCTGAAGCAGTGCTTTTAACTGATCCAAATTCAATTTCATGGTTATTAAATTTAAGAAACGAAAATGCTAAATATACTCCATGTATATTGGGTCGTGCTATATTGTATAAAAGCGGTAATGTTGATTTGTTTATTCAAGATAAAGAACATTCAACTATAGAAGCAAATTTAGGCAATCATATAAATATTTTTGATATTAGTGAGCTAGAAAATTCGCTGCACAAGCTAAATTCAATAGTTATAGATCCAAACACAACTCCAATGAATATCATGGCTGTAATAAAAGATAAACAGGTAATTGAAAGAGAGGATCCTTGTTTAATTCATAAAGCAGTAAAAAATCAAACTGAAATAGCTGGGGCTATAAATGCACACATTAAAGATGGAGTGGCAGTTACAAACTTTCTACATTGGCTTACTAATAGATTTACTGTCATCCGAGTAGCTGACACTGGGATCCAGGAAAAAAACATAGATTCCAGCGTCACGCGCTGGAATGACACCAAGGAAGATGATGATTATTCAGATAAGAAGTTCAATGAAATGACAGAACTTGAAGCTGAAGAAAAGATTTTAGAATACAGAAAAGAGCAGAATTTGTTTAAACAATTGAGCTTTCCAACAATTTCCGCATTTAATGAAAATGGTGCAATAATTCACTATCGTGCAAGCAGTAAGACGAATAAGGTAATTCAGAAAAATGGACTATATTTGATTGACTCTGGTGGCCAGTACCTTGACGGCACAACTGATGTGACAAGAACTGTAGTAGTTGGTAATCCAACTGATGAACAAATAACCCACTATACAATAGTACTCAAAGCTCACATTGCTATAGCAAGTGTCGTCTTTCCCCCCGGCACTACTGGTGGAGAATTGGATATATTAGCACGTACGCATTTATGGAAATTTGGAATGGACTATATGCATGGTACAGGGCATGGAGTAGGAAGTTACCTATCAGTACACGAAGGACCACAAGCAATATCAAAAAGTAATAAAGTAAAATTAGTACCAGGTATGATACTATCCAACGAACCTGGCTATTACATTCCGGGAGAGTATGGAATAAGAATTGAAAATCTGATGTATGTTGATAAACATGAAAATGGTTTCTTGGGGTTTAAACAACTAACCTCTATTCCGTATGATAGAAGGCTAATAGATGTGCAAATGCTTACTAAAGATGAAATTGAATGGATAAATAGCTATCATCAATTTGTCTATAAAAACTTAGAAAATAGCGTCGAAGATAAAGGGTGGTTAAAGAAAGTATGTGACCCTTTATAAGCAAAGGAGCATTTTTTATTATTTAAAAAGTATTAATGCAATTGTAACAGGTATTTTGTATTGTTTTTAATTTTAAAACAATATATAATAGAAAACACGTATTTTTAGGTAGGTTATAATTATGACAGACAAAGGGCAAGAAGATGAATTTATGAAGCAGTATATGGATACTTGCAAAGAGCAAATAGAAAAATTAGCCAAGGATCCTGAATTGCTTAATCAGGCTTTAAAACCATTTATGCAAATGTCTCAGCAGCTTATGGCTGGCGGTATGTTAGAAGGCGCTATGCCTAACATGATACCTGATTTGGGTGGTATGGATATCAACAAGATGATTGCTCAGATGAAGGAAATGATTGACTACATAAGAGGTAACTATAAGGAACTAATGAAAGAGCGCAGCTCGCAAATTCAAGAGCTTGATGAATCCAGTAAGAAGCTAAGAGGTTTAGTTAAAAAATTGATAGAAAAGATCGAAAGTAAATAAATAATATCTAACGCGAGTCTCTTCTGTCATTCTATGTACAACTTTCTAGTTGGACGGTAAGTCGAGGTCAATTATTGATGTCATGTAAGTAGTGTGGCTACTTGCATGACATTATTATACCAATTTCCGTAAATAAATAAGATACGTTGCTTAAGGCTGCAGCTTTTGTTTTCTTATTTCTGAGATTTGGTATCAGCACGATTGCACATGGGTTTTTACAAATTTGAAAATTAGTGTTAAATAAAAATATAAATGCAAAAGGAAAAGAAATGATTGAACTTAAAGGCCCAGAAATTTGTGCAGGTGGAAATAAGAAAAATTTGATTGTTTTTTTACATGGTTGGGGCTCAAGTGGCGATAATTTCATTCACCTTGCTAAAGTTATGAGCAAGTTTTTACTGGGTTCATGTTTTGTAGCACCCAATGCTCCGTTTAAGAGAGAAATAGGTGACGGTTATCAGTGGTTTAGCTTGGAAGATCGTAGTGAAGAAGCGCTATATAATGGAGTAAAAAATGCTACATCAATCGTAAATCATTTCATTGATACAAAATTAAAGGAGCTTAATTTAAAAGATACGCAACTTTCTTTAGTTGGATTTTCTCAAGGAGCAATGCTTGCAATACATACAGCTCTCACCCGCTCTCAATCCTGTGCATCAGTTGTTGCATACTCTGGTAGGTTTCTTTTACCTTCAAAAACTGCACCAGAGATCAAATCAAAACCTAACATATGTGTTATCCATGGTGATGCTGACGACGTGGTACCTTTTTCGTCCCTCGACTTAGCGGTTAAAGCTCTGAAAGAAAATGGAGTAAATGTTGAAGGGCACCCAATTCATGGATTAGGGCATATTATCAATGAAGAGGGAATAAAATTAGGAGTAGAATTTATCAAGAAGAACTTTAAAAATTAATTTTCATGCACTTGTTTTGCTTTGGTTATGGATATGTAGCTAAATTTTTATCGAAAAAATTACTGAACTTAGGTTGGAAAGTCAGTGGCACATCAAGAAGTAAAAATATACAAGATGTAATCCTCTTTAATTATGAGAAAGTTAGTCAAGATCTGCTTAAAAGCGCAACGCACGTTTTAATTTCTATTCCTCCAGATGGCGATGATGTTGTGGAGAGATACGGTGATTGCCTGCAAAATGTAAAATGGCTTGGTTATTTGTCTGCAACTAGCGTCTATGGTGATCACTCTGGTAATTGGGTGAATGAGGAATCTGAAACAAAACCTATAGAAATCAGAGGAGAAAAGCGCCTTAGATCTGAAAGGAAGTGGCTGAATAGCAGATTGCCTGTACATATTTTTCGTTTAGCTGGAATATACGGTCCTGGTAGGAACGTGTTAATTGACTTGCAGCTTAGCAAAGCAAGAAATGTGAAAAAAGAAGGGCATTTTTTTTCTCGTATTCACGTTGAAGATATATCGAATATTTTATTTTCTTCCATGCAAAACATAAAACCTGGTGAAATATACAATTGTGCAGACGATTTACCCACTACACAATCTGAAGTGATAATGTATGCAGCCAAACTTCTCAATGTTAGCCCTCCAGAGCCAATTGAGTTACCAGATTATGCACAGAGTTTTTATTTAGGATCAAAAAGAGTAAGTAATGTTAAAATTAAAAAAGATCTTAATGTCTCTCTAATTTATCCTAACTACAAGGTGGGATTAGAGAGTTTGCATGTAAAAAAAACTGAAATCACATCAGAATGATAGATAGGCTTATTGTCACTGCCATTAAGTTAAGGAAAGAATGGTTAAAAACTGAACTAAAAAGTCAGAAATAATTAAGGATTTATGACAAATGCTGAAACAGAATAGAGTAAACTTTAAAGCAGATAAACTCTGAAGTGTAAATTACTTAAGAAATAGTGACCTTACCCAGAAAAAGTGGAGAGAAAGAAAAGAGTTTTTTTGGGTAAAATAAAATTTTGGAGGATTAGAAATGGTAAGAGAATATACAGCAGAATTCAAATTGGAAGCTGTTAAACTGGCAAATGAACAAAGAAAGGTAGGTCAACCAGTTGCAAAAGTAGCAAGAGATCTAGGAATAAGGGATAGTGTATTAGGAAAATGGATGAAGAAATATAACGAAAAAAAGTCAGCGGCAAATGCATTTCCAGATGTAGCACCTTATGACAAAGAGAGGTTTGATTTACAAAGCAAGAGTAACAAGGGAAAGAGACATTTAAAAAAAAGCCCTGGCCAGTCAAAAAGAGTAAAATATTTTTTTATATAGTAACTGCTATAAAGTACAGGAATTATGTAGGATTTTCTGCTAGTGGCTACTATAAGTGGACCACAAGAAAAATAAGCAGTAGAGAATCAGCAAATAAAGAGCTACTCGCAGCTATTCAAAAAATATATCAAGTTTCTAAATGTAGATATGGAGCTCCTAAAATTCATGCTGAATTGAAGGCTTTGGGTAAAAGTTGCAATTTGAAAACGGTGCAAAGTATTATGCAGAAAAATGACATCAGGGCTATACTGAAAAGAAAGTTTAAAATTAAAAAACAACAAACAGATAATAGAGCTGTAGCTCCCAATATACTAGATCAAAACTTTATTGTTGATCAACCAAATAAAGTATGGGATTACTTACATCAAAACCAAGGAGGGATGGCTATATTTGGCAGCAATAATTCTCACGTATGGTAGTTAATGAGTAGTGCAATAAATAAACAATTGGTTATGAACTCTTTATTAATGGCCATTAATAGGCGTAAACCTGTTAAAAATCTACTGCTGCACAGTGACCAAGGTTCACAATATACTGCGCAAGGGTATCAATATCTCTTAGCTGTAAAGAATATAGATGAGTAATAAAGGCTGTTGTTACGACAATTCTGTTGCAGAAAGCTTCTTTAGCTCATTGAAAAGAGAAATACTTATTGATACTTCACAACACTCTGCTCAACAAACTAGAACTGCAATATTTGAATACATAGAAATTTTTTATAACAAACAACGTCACTATTAACTATTGCATTCCAGAACAATTTGATGCATCATTCTTTTTGTAAAAAACATTCCACACTTTCTCTCCACTTTTTCTGGGTAAGGTCATATGTGTACATCCCCATCATGAATGCTATTTTCGGTAAAATCTCTTACAACGCTCAAAAGCAGAAAAACAAAAACTTGATTTTCTCAGCTAAATAGTGGACCATCAAAAGCACGCATAAATATCTACAATGAAAGAAAAAACTTTCACAATCATCGATGGCTATGGTTTTCTTTTCAGAGCTTACTATGTACTACCTCACTTAATTACCACAACAGGAATGCCAATAGGTGGTGTATATGGCTTTCTGAATATGGTTCTTAAGTACATTGCCCATTCGGACTACTTAACTATAGCACTTGATGCAGGGAAAAAGAATTTTAGGCACAATTTATATCCTGAGTACAAAGCGAACAGAGTAACGCCTCCTGAGGATCTAACTCCACAGTTCACCATACTGAGGGAAGCGGTAGAAGCTTTTAACCTCAGCTATGAAGAGATTGAAGGTTATGAAGCAGATGATATAATTGCAACACTAGCTGCAAAATACGCCAACCACCAAGACTTTAAAGTGGTAGTCGTTTCATCAGATAAAGATTTATTTCAACTCTTGAACCACAATATTTTAATATTCGACCCCATTAAAAATATATATATAGATGAAAAACAAGTAATAGAAAAATTTGGCGTAAACTCACACAAGCTTCTTGATTTATTTTCTCTAACTGGTGATGCATCTGACAACATTCCAGGCGTTCCGGGAATAGGTCCGAAGACTGCAGCTAAATTACTAGATGAATTTGATTCATTGAATAATATTATAGAGAACATTGATAACATCGAGCAAACGAGGATTCGTAATATTCTTGCTGAACATAAGGAAAAAGCGCTAATTTCAAGAGAACTTTTATCACTATGCGAAAAAGTAGACCTTCAACATGATATTGCAAAATGTGAAGTTCGCCCTCCAAATATGGAAAAACTATTATCCTTTTTAAAGAAGTATGAATTCAATTCCTTGATAGGGAAAGTGGAAAAGCTTTTTTCCTATAGTGGGTCTAGCACAGAAGAAAAAATAGAGTATAGTAGTGAAGAGTTAGAGAAATTTTTAGAGCATTGTAGATATGAAGGCAAAATTGCAATTCATTACCACCTTGAAAACAATGTATTAAGTCTATCTTATAGCGAAAGTAATATTTTTTATATAGAGCAAGACAGCATACAAGATGCACTCATTATAATTAACTTAACTTTGCTCTCAAATGGAGTGCTTAAAATAATACATAACATTAAAGAGATCAGGAAAATCTTCCCTGCAATAGAGAAGATGTTAGATTCAGTTGATGATTTGATGATAATGTCGTATAGCTTGGATACAGGAAAGCATGATCACAGTATTCCAAACATAGTTGCGCATAATTTGAGTGAAAATGCAGAAATTTTCTCGGCAAAAACTTTAATAGCAATTCATGAAAAGCTAAAGCAAAGGTTATTTCAGGAAAAATTGCTCACAATTTACGAGCGCTTCGATAAGCCACTTATGAAAGTAATATTTGATATGGAGAAAAATGGGATATTACTGAACATACAAAAATTACAGGAGCTGTCCGATAAATTTCAGCAGGTAATTGCCGTGCTTGAAGATGAGATATATAATTTGGCAGGAGAAAGATTTAATATTGCTTCGCCAAAACAATTAAGTGATGTTTTATTCAACAAAATGGGGCTTAATAAAAAGAAAAAGTCAAAAAAATCTGGATCGTATAGCACCAATTATGAAGTTCTAGAGGCACTCGAAGAAGAAGGGGTAGAAATCGCAAGTAAAATCTTAAATTGGCGACATTTAAGTAAATTAAAAGGCACCTACACTGATGCATTAATAAAGCAAGTTGATCCACTTGATGGTAGAATACACACAAGCTTTTCAACGACTGCAACTGCAACTGGAAGGCTGAGCTCCAGCAATCCTAATTTACAGAATATTCCTATCAGAAGCGAAGAGGGAAATCTTATCAGACAAGCATTTATTGCGCCAAAAGGGCATAAGATAATTTCTGCTGACTATTCACAAATAGAGTTAAGACTCCTGGCACACGTTGCAAACGTTGCAGCATTTAAAGAAGCTTTTGCAAACGGACAAGATATTCATGAGATCACCGCTAGGCAAGTTTTTGGAGTGCAAGAAATAGATGAGCAATTAAGACGCAAAGCAAAATCCATCAATTTTGGAATTATATATGGCATTAGCCCATTTGGTCTTGCAAAGCGGCTTGGAATTACCATTGCGGAAGCTGCTGAATACATTAATTACTATTTTTCCTGTTACCCAGAAATAAAGGCCTATATGGAAAAAGCAGTGTCTATCGCAAGATTGCATGGTTATGTAGAAACTTTGTTTGGCAGGAGATGCTTTGTAAGAGACATAAACAATACAATTCCTTATATAAGACAATTTGCAGAAAGGGCAGCAATAAACGCACCACTGCAAGGAACCGCTGCTGATATAATAAAACGTGCGACAATTCAGCTTTTTGACCAATTGAAAGTAGGTAAAATAATCCTCCAGGTTCACGATGAACTACTGGTTGAAGTAGAGGACGAAAAGGTACAAGAAACAGCAAAACTTATGAAAGATATAATGGAAAATGCAATAGAAATTTCTGTACCACTTGAAGTAGAAATAAAAGTTGGCGACAACTGGGGTCTAAATTCCCTTAATTATGACTTAAACATCGTGAATTCTAGGAGTATAAATCATTTGAACTAATACGAAAAATATGTTAGAATAGAACATAGCAAATGCAAATAGGTCAGCCATGATAGGCCCACAAGTAAAAAGTTCAAAACCTCCAAAGTTACCTACTCAGGTAACTAACAAAGATGAGAAAGTTTTTAAATTTGAAAAAGAGAAACATCAGTTAATCTATCGTACTTTCCTAGATATTTTTAAAAATCCAGAAAAACTAGAAGAGCAAACGAAACAGGAAATAGAAAAGAAGGAACAGGAAATAGAAAAGAAGAAACAGAAATTGAAAGAAAAACAAAAATTACAGAGTGATCTGAAGTCATTAAAGGAACGGTTACCTCGATTACAGGATGAAAATGAAAAGAAAATTTTTACTTTTGTATTTGAGAATAGTGGAAAGATATTCAACAATGTCAATCCAGAAGATATAAAATCACTCAGTGAAGAGAATTTTTCTCAGTTTTTACTTTCCGTATTTGAGAAAATTAGAGAGAAAAAATTAGCTAATGAGGAGAATCTCAAGAATGGTAAAATAAAAGAAGTAGTAGATGACTGTGTAGCTGATATACGCGGTACAGAAGCTAAAGATTCATCCATAAAGTTCGTATTGGAAATGCCGCTGCTGCTAATTGGAGGGATCAAAATAGACCCGAAAAATATTTCTGGCTCCTTTATGGATGGGGTGAAAGAAAAAATACCATTCTTAGGTAAAGACAAAAAAGAGGAAGATGAACCACCACTTAGTGATGAAGAGATGGTAACAACGTTCTTAAGCAAGATCTTTTTTCCTGTCCTTCTTTCCACTATTCCAATGTTAATTTTTGGTCCTACTACACTCGGAGTAGTTGTTGCTGCTATTGGTGCAATATTCGCCATAAAAGGAGGAATGGGAGTTCTTTTTTCAAATAACAAAAAAGGTACTTTGTATGACCCTAGCTCACAAGATAAAGATGATACAGAAAAGAGAGCAAAATTGAATAAAAAAATTTGCGATGGTATCAATACAATTTTAAAAACTCCAGTCAAAGGAGCTGAGAAAGGCACCTCTGTTTCTGAACAAATTTCCCAAGGAAAAGAAAAGAGTGAACAACAACCTGTTCCTGAGCAAATTTCCCAGGAAAACAACAGGGAAAACGAAGAAAGCAAACAGCAAGATCAACCTTGGACAAGAAAGGAAAACAAACGAAGGGAAGAAAACACAAGCAACAAACAAGCAGGGATTACCTAAGTTTGCCAAAAAGTGAGTTGTGTAAGAGGTCTACTATTATTCTATAGCACATACAACAGGAGTATGGTCAGACGGATTTTCTAGCTTACGCAATCTATCATCTATGTAGCATGTTTCCAATTTATCTACAGCTTGTGGCGATAATAGCATATAATCTATTCGCATTCCTTGATTATTTCTGAGTGAATTGCCTTGATAATGCCACCAAGTGAATTGTTGCAAATTTGGGTGAGATATTCTAAACGCATCTTTAAACCCAAGATTCAAGATCGCTCTTAACTTCTCACGTTCTTTTATATGAAAGCACACTTGGCCATTCAATAAATTTGAATCAAAAACATCAATTTCATCCGGTGCAATATTATAATCGCCAGCTATAATAGTTAACTCTTCATTCTTCAACAAAGTGCTCATCCTTTCATATAGGTTATCAAAAAACTTGAGTTTATATTCAAATGCGTGAGAGTCCGGGCTTTGACCGTTTGGCACGTATACACTTCCTACCCTTATCTTACTATTGGTATACTTTATCACGCACTCTATATAACGTGCTTCTTGATGACTTTCCACAATGTCAATTTTAAACTTCTCCAGTATCGGATATTTAGATAAAACACAAACGCCATTTCTTGCAACTTGTCCATAGATAGCATATTCATATCCTAACTTTTCTATCTCCGCATAAGGAAATTGCTCTTCCGTACATTTTATCTCTTGCAGCAAAACTATATCTATCTGACTATCAACTATAAAACTACAAAGTTGGTTAACTCTTTTACGTATGGAGTTTACATTCCAAGTTGCAATCTTTAGCATCAGCAATCCTTATTAATTATATCAATTAAACTCTCCCCAGTAGGCAACCTCGATGTTATAATTTTTTTCCACTTGATTAACTTTAAACTATCAGCAATGTTTTTACTCATGGTATATGCAACTGTATTATTCATCACATGAGATAGCCCACTTTTTAGAACTAATGAACAAAATATCCTTGCTGTCTGTGAGGAAAAAAAAGCAACACTATCAATTTTACCATCCAATAGTAAATTTTTACACCTATTAGTTAGATTCCTTTTTATAATTGTTTTATAGAGTACAACTTCTCTTACGTTAAAATCTTCTTCAGATAATCTCTTTTTTAGGTCACATGATACTTCTTGTCCCCTTATATACAAGAACTTTATTGCGTTTGAATAATGAGCTTTTATGAATGATATCAGACCATCAACGTTGCTGTCTGCTGAGATTATATCAGAAAATCCCAAATTTTTTGCAGCCTGCATGGTTGAATTACCAACTGTAATAATCGGAAAGTCATCCTCTTTGCATATTTGACTAAGAGCCTTTACACTGTTTTTACTTGTAGATATCACAACGTCAAATTCGTACGCAGATATATCAGGATTTAAGTACTTTATTGTGAATACTGGTTCTATAAAAACTTTGTATCCATACTTTCTCAATATATTTCTTGTATTGAACGAGTCCAATAAAGGCCTCGTTAATAAAATAGACTTCATTCTGATTTATTTCACTACTAGTAAAATAGTACCCTTTATACACAAATTACTGAATAAAAACTTTTATTTTGATAGCTTGAGCAATTATTCAAGTAATTTATGTGGAAGTAGGAGTACTAAGCGCTCCTACCCCAATAAGCCCACAATTTCTGCTTACACTTTTTTGACGCTAATTACATCGAACTCTTTTGAATGGCTTCCTTCAGTGGAATTATATAGCTAATATTCCTGTATAAGTTAAATAAGTTAATACTTAAGCTTGTACTCTTGCAGTATTTGAAGAGAGATTCTCAAGGACGTTTTTTGTCTGTGGTTCACTAATCATAGTTTGAACGATATTAGCTGCCATAATAACACAGCCTAGAATAAAAAAAGGCGTAGAAACAAAATAAATAACAGAAGACTCAAAAAGCGACATAGATGCAATACCTCCTATTAGAAATGAAGCACTGGATGCTATATCAAGATAGATCTTTGTTAACTTTTTTTGTCCTGGAGTGTTTTTTATGCCAGATTTCTTATTAAGATTCTGTTGTCGGGAATGATCATTTAGTGACCATATATTTAAAGCAAACGAAAGTGCACTGAATATAGTGCCGGCAATACTAAAATACAGACTTAAGACAGGAATATTCAAGACCAATGCCGCTATGTATCCAATGAAAGAGATAGTAGATAGTGTAGTAACTAAGCGTTTCGAGTAAGTTCGTACCTTCTTTCTGTAGGCTAACTTATCTTTTTCACCATACATAGCATAAATATTACCTAATATGTTATATTATAACATTAATTAATTCAATAAGCAATATGGAAGCTAAGAGTGCCCGAGAGAAGACTTGAACTTCCACAACTTAAAAAGTTACTAGCACCTGAAGCTAGCGCGTCTACCAATTCCGCCACCCGGGCTTTTTATAGTTTACTATGTTAAAGTTAAATAATATACTTAAACAATTTTTAGTTCAAAGGTAATGCCAAATCTAGATCAAATATTTTTTGCTCAAAACAATGTTAATATTAATAACGTATATAAAATAGTCAATAACGCTTTGAGCAATAGCGATGGTGGTGAGCTGTTTCTAGAATTTTGCCAGTCGGAGTCCCTGGTTTTTGAGGATAACATATTAAAACACATGGACTTGAATACTAGAAGGGGATTTGGTTTAAGGTCTTTTTGTGAAGATAGTACATCTTTCGTTTGTTCTTCTGAGATCAGCGAAAAAGAAATTAGTAATGCTGCTTCTATGGTAAAAAGCTCAGTGTCTTTAAACAAGACAAATTCAATAAATTTAAACGAAGAGACAAAAAGCCTATATTCGAGGATTAACCCTATAAATGAAATGGATCTGAATTCAAAGATTAAGCTACTCAATGAGGTTAATGAGTATGTAAGGTCCAAAAATAACTGCGTGAAGCAAGTAAAAATAACTCTAAGTGGAGAATGGCAAGTTGTACAAATAATAAAGGGTGATCACAGATTAAGCGATATCAGGCCTCTGGTACGTTTTAATGTGCTAGTCATTGTAGAAAAAGATGGCCGTACCGAAAGAGGTTCTGCAGGGCATGGTGGAAGGGACTCTTATAGTAAGTTTATTTCTGAGAAAAAGTGGAAAGAAGTTGCAAACCAAGCGTTAGAACAAGCACTGGTAAATCTTGAAGCAATTCCAACTCCAGCCGGAGAAATGACAGTCGTTTTAGGTCCAGGCTGGCCAGGAATATTGTTACACGAAGCCGTGGGTCATGGACTTGAGGGCGACTTCAATCGCAAAAAAGTCTCAGCATTTTCAAATTCTGTGGGTAAACAAGTAGCAGCTAGTGACATCACAGTAGTTGATGACGGAACTCTGCCCAATTTGCGCGGCTCTATCAGCGTAGACGATGAAGGCACTCCACCCAGTTATAATATATTGATAGAGGATGGGATCCTAAAAGGATACATGCAGGATCATATGAACGCTAAACTCATGGGTGTAAGCCCAACTGGTAATGGTAGAAGAGAAAGTTATAAAGAAGTTATTATGCCGCGCATGACAAACACCTATATGTTGCCCGGAAAGTATACACCGAAGGAAATAATATCTAGCGTAAAGAAAGGTCTATATGCAGTAAATTTCGGTGGTGGGCAGGTTGATATAACGTCAGGAAAATTTGTTTTTTCATCTTCGGAAGCTTACCTAATAGAAAATGGCAAAATTACACAGCCAGTAAAAGGAGCAACACTAATTGGTGACGGTCCAACAGTGTTGAAAAAAGTATCTATGGTTGGTAATGACTTAAAGTTAGATCCTGGTGTTGGCACATGCTCGAAAGATGGACAAAATGTGCCCGTTGGAGTTGGTCAGCCGACACTCAAAGTCGACGCAATAACTGTTGGTGGAACTGAGATATAGATAAGGGCTAAAACGGATTCCAGCGCACGGCGCACAGCTGTACAAACATTATGATTTGGAAGCAATTGCCACCAATAGGGTGTCATCCCAGTGTCTGGGCACTGCCTTTGTGTTTGAGGCAAAACTGGCTATAACATTTAACACACTGCTTTCGCAAATAAATGTTCGTACAGTTATGTGTCAGCTACTTGGATGACACTTTTGTACTTGATGCAAGATTATATCTTGAAAAAATTAAGTTTTAATGCTATAAAATAATTGTAAATTTTGTCTCCGTGGTAGCTTTATGAATGTTGAAAGTAAAAAAATACACGATGCTAAAATAAAATTACCAATATTTCTTGATTATCAATCTACTACTAAAGTAGATCCCCGTGTTTTAGAGGTGATGATACCTTACTTTGGTGAGTTCAGCAATGCACACTCTCGCAGCCATTCATTTGGTTGGACTGCTGAAGAAGCAGTGGAAAAAGCAAGGAAACACATCGCTGATCTGGTGAACGCAGATAGCAAAGAAATTATCTTTACCTCAGGTGCAACTGAGTCAAATAATACGGCAATCAAGGGCGTTGCTCACTTTTATAAAAATAAAGGAAATCATATAATCACTGTCTGCACGGAGCATAAGTGTGTTCTGGATTCTTGTCGGCATCTGGAAAATGAAGGCTTTAAAGTTACATATTTGCCTGTTAAGCAAAACGGAATTATAGATTTATCAAAGCTTGAGGAAGCAATTACTGATAAAACAATTTTGATTTCAGTAATGATGGTAAATAATGAAATCGGAGTAATTCAGCCTGTAAAGGAGATTGGTAAAATATGCAGAAAGCATAATATATTTTTCCATACAGATGCAGCTCAAAGCTTTGGAAAAGTTCCAATTGATGTTAATGAGATGTGCATTGATCTTATGAGTCTCTCTAGCCACAAAATTTATGGACCTATGGGAATAGGCGCATTATATGTACGTAGAAAGAATCCTCGTGTTAGGCTGATACCACTAATTAGTGGTGGTGGACAGGAAAGAGGCATGCGTTCTGGAACAGTTCCAACACCTCTTGCAGTTGGTTTTGGTGAAGCGGCACGTATTGCTAGAGAAGAAATGAAAAAAGAAACAACTAGAGTGGAAGAATTAAGGGATATTTTGTATAACAAGATAAAAGAAGCGTTTCCTGATATCGTTTTAAATGGTGATTATGAAAATAGAATTCCTGGCAACCTAAACTTGAGCTTTCCCTATGTTGAGGGTGAGTCTCTCATCATGGCAATCAAGGATTTAGCAGTAAGTTCTGGTTCTGCGTGCACGTCTGCGTCTCTTGAGCCTTCCTATGTAGTACGGTCGCTAAATAATGGCCATGACCTTGAGCATTCATCAATTAGATTTGGCCTAGGCCGATTTACAACTAGAGAAGAAGTTTTGTATGCAGCAGATCTTGTTGCTAAAAATGTTGGCCGACTGAGAGAAATGAGCCCACTTTGGGAGATGGTACAAGAAGGAGTAGATTTGAACACCGTGAAATGGGACTCTCATTAAATGTATCCGTTCCAACTGCAAATGCACTTTGAAATTACTCTGTACCGTTCACACTTAATTCTTCAATCTCACTAATAGAAAGGCCAGTAAATTTGACAATAGTGTTGACATCAACATTGTTAGCCAGCATTGCTTTTGCGACTTCGATTTTTCCTTCGATTTTTCCTTCAATTTTCCCTTCCTCTTTACCGATTTTGATGCCTCTTTCTTCGCCAATTTGGATGCCTTTTTCAGTAGCAAGGTCAAGTCTGTATTCAAGAATGGCTTCTTCTTTCCGTAGATCCATTATTCTTTCTTCATAAGCTACTAAATCTTTTTCATTCCAGCTAAACCTGTCTAATTCATCGTAGGCTAACTTTATTATTGGTGCTTTTTCTGCTATTTTCCTTAAGTCTTCTTCCGTAGTTTCATCTGCATATTTGAAGAAAAATAACCAACGATCCACTATGCTTTCTAGCTGTTCTTCCTTATTCTTAGGAAATTTAGGTAGTTCAATAAATACAAATTGAAAATCTTTTAAGTCATGCTCATTGGTTTTCTCATCTCTTATAGTGTGGCTGGATATATAATCAAGCTTATCAGGAAATAAATTACAATTAGAGATAGCAATAAAGAAAACCTTCTTTAAATCAATGTACTTACCAGATTTATCAGCTTGCCTTGAGTAAGCCTTAGCAGCATATAGTTGAGCTCGTTTTTCGAAGCCTTTATCGCGAGTGAGCTGGTCAGGTAAGGAAGCAGTATTACTACTACCCCCTCCCTTAGAAACGCAGCATGCAGGTTTCCCCACACTACGCTTGAGCCCCTTATCTAAGTTCTTCTTTTCTAGAACCGGCTTGTCCTTCATGATTCCTCAGGAAACATCATTCTTAATGGTGACACCAACAGTAGAGAACCTTCTCTTGAGAAAGAGCTTGCTAACATTCTTGTTCGTTTCACTCTCTCATCAAAATACTTTTTCCATTTTAAGTCAAGGGGATTTGCATCCGCTCTGATTTTAACATGTCGTCTGATAGGTATATCAATCAGCTTAAGCAGTCTTAAATACCGTATCTCTTTTGGTTTGTTCTTGCATATGGGTGCAGCAAAGACCCATTGGCGTTGACCCATTACTTTGAAGTAACGATTCTTTATCCAACGTAATCCTTTACGAGGATGTCTTTTCTTTGCCCATTTCCATAAACTATGCCAAATTTCATTGTCGATCTTTCTAAACGCTTTTTTAGCACACACATGGTGATAGTAATTTCCCCATCCTCTCAGTAGAGAGTTGAGTGACTTAATTACTATAGCCTGAGTGTTCGCTATATTTGCTTTTATCAATGTACGTGCTTTATTAAGAAGTCTTTTAATACTTTCTTTCGAAGGTTTAATAATTAACTTCTTATTATATCTACGTACATTACAACCAAGAAAGTCAAACCCTGTTGTGATAGATGTAATCTTTGTCTTCTCTTCTGAAAGAATTAAACCTCGCTCATGAAGAAAAGATGATACTAAAGGCTTAACTTCATTTTCCAGTACTTCATGTGTGAAACCTGAAATAATAAAGTCGTCTGCGTATCTGATTACGTTCACTCCACTTCTGATTTTGTTTCTTCTTCTACTGCCGAGTTTACCAAATCGACTTTCCAATAACTTTTCAAGTCCGTTTAAGGCTAAATTGGCTAGTATTGGAGAAATTATACCACCTTGCGGGGTACCTGCAGTTGTGGGATACAGAGTTTTCGATTCTAGGAAGCCAGCTTTTAACCAACTATGCAGAATTTTCTTCTCCATAGGAATATGCTTCATAAGCCATTCATGATTAATGTTGTCAAAGCATCCTTTGATATCACCTTCAAGTATCCATTGTAGTTGATTACGACTTGCCAGTAACAAATGACAAGCTACTGTAGCATCTGCACAGGATCTTTTAGGCCTAAAGCCATAGGAGTGACGATCACTGATTGTTTCAGCTATCGGTTCCAGAGCAAACAGATATAATGCTTGCATGGCTCTATCTTTTATCGATGGTATTCCAAGAGGTCTTCTTTTGCCATTAGATTTACTGATATAAATCCGTTTTAGCGGAGAAGGTTTATATCCTCTTTGCTTTAACTGCTTTATTCCTTGAAATTTAGCATTGCAAGTTGACCATAATTGACGATCTACACCCGCTGTGTTTTTTCCTTGGTTTTCAGTTACTCTCTTAACAGCCAAAGCTTTTCCGCTAAAAGAGCGTGTGAGAAGATGTTGTAAAGCTTTTACCTTACCCCATCTTCCTTTTTGGACAGCCTTAACAATACGTCTTTGTAGCCTCACAATAACTTTCTGGCATTTCTTCCATGGCAACTGCTTCCATGCTTCAAAGCTTTCGGTAGATGCACTTACAGGTTTACTTGTAATCATCTGCTTTCCTACCTTAAGTGGTTAACAAAGTTTCTTGTCACGAGGGACCAAACGGAAGTCTGCTCGTTTTCACGCGAATTAATGTTACAAATTCTATCCATTTCGTTACAAAATGGCATTCGCTTTCTCCATTCTCCTTTACCTGCACTTCCATCAGCATTCCTTGCGGTTTGCTTGCCATGTAGGCGAAAATACAGGCTTACCCTGTTCCTTCTGTCATACAACAGTGGGTTAGGTGACTTCTCTATACCGGTGGAGTTATTATTTGCGTACATCTAGAAATGAGAAATGTAACTTATCCACATTACCTTTTTGGTTAGAGCTTATCAGCATCTTTAGCTCCTTCATAATTACGATACTTTGAAGTTTCACTTACGTTCACCATACCACTAGCCTAGCTCTCCAACCACATGATGCTTGTAGTTTATGCTCCTCTCACGATTGAGCATCTTCTTTTTCAAGAGGAGGTTCATTGTCCGCATCGCTTGGCACCAACCGGTTGCCCGATTCGCACTGATGCGTAGACTCAGATGGCAAAACATCTGGTTTAATAAGTTTTAGAATCCTTTCAGTTTCTTTCTGGAGGAATTCCTCTCCTTTTAAACAATATGACCGAAGACTTTCAGGTCGCACCATTTCAATCACATACCTAGCCCCACTAGAGTCCCTGCAAAGAACATCAACTATACTTTGCTTATCAGAGGCAATTTCAGGATCCATTATAGTACTGAGGAATTCCACTTCTTGTATAGTATTTATCTCGGTAAACCCTAAAATATCATTCAAAAAATGTATGAGAATATTCTTATTTTTTTCAGTGCCAAATATTTTTTTGAAGGTTAAATCCAGCTTAGGGTCGAGAAACTTAGATAAAGCCATAGCCAAAGTGCTTAAAAATATTAATAATTATACACTATTATTAACAATTATTCAACCATATTTTTGAAGATAGCTATGCCGCCGCGAACCGTCATACCGCCGCGGTATCTCTAGATCCCGCTAACAAGCAGCGGGATGACGAATTACTTAACCGTCATACCACCGCGAACCTTCATACCGCGATTCATTCGCGGTATCTCGGCATAGATTCCGCTAACAAGTAGCGGAATGACGATTGTGTATCGTGTTTTGCTAAAAATCACAGAATGCAGTCTGGTTACATTACTCTAGCTATACGCAACAACTTTACTTTCAACAATTTTGTGAGCAATAATACGACTTTCATAATCAATATTTATTATATCAGATAGTGAATTAATATCAGTATAACTACCAAAACTTTCCATTGTTGATTCCACTACCTCTACTATTTTTAAAAAGCCGATTCGTGACTTCAAAAATTCATTAACAGCTATTTCATTTGCAGCATTGAGCACAATACTGTTTGTTTGTGGAGCAGAAGAGTTTAACACTGCCATGCTAAGCTTTAGCGCAGGAAAACGCTTATGGTCTGGTTCTTGAAAGGTCAATTTTCCTTGCTTTGTTAAATCTAATTTACGATTTAAAGCTGATCTTTCCGGCCAAGATAGAGCATATGAAATAGGAATTGCCATGTCAGTTTCTGCAAGCACAGCAAAGTTGAACCCATCCTTATAAGTTACAATTCCATGTACTATTGACTCAGGATGCACTATTGCTTCAATTTTATCCGGGCTGATATTAAACAAGTTATGTGCTTCTATTATCTCTAGTGCCTTATTCATCATTGTTGCGCTATCAACCGAGATTTTCTTTCCCATATTCCAAGTGGGGTGACTAAGCGCCTTATCTACCATAACATTTCTTAATTGCTCAAGGCTATAATTTAAGAATGGTCCACCAGAAGCAGTAAGTATGATCTTTTCTACGCATTTGTCGTCATTTTGCAAAATTTGAAAAATTGCATTGTGCTCAGAGTCAATAGGGATTATTTGTACATTTTTTTCTTTAGCTTTTTTGAGTAATAACTTTCCACCGCAAACAATGCTTTCTTTGTTTGCCAATGCAATGACTTTGGTACCGCTTTCTATAACTTCCATAACTGGCCCAAGGCCTGCAATGCCAACTATTGCAACAACTGAGAGATCAACAGGTATGGTAGCAATATTTGTAGCACCAATTGCTATTTTTACATCTGTACCAAGTAAACTTTCTTTCAAATCTTTGTAAAGCCTTTCATCGGAGATAGCAACATATTTTGCATTTAGCAGTTTTGCTTGGTGTGCCAGTAGAGCAAAGTTCGAATGGGCACTTAGTGCTTCCACTTGGTATTCTTCTTTTCTCTTTGAGAGCAAATCTACAGTCTTTTTTCCAACACTTCCTGTTGATCCCAAAACTGAAACCTTTTTCACTAAGACAAACTCATAACAACAGCAACTTTTCTTATTAGGCCTTCTTCCAACTATTCAATAGTTTTTAAGTGTTTAACCAAGTTCATGTCCGTGGTCATCGCCAACAGATGGTGAAGGACCAGGTGAAAAAGATTGACCATGGTGATCACCTGCATCATGCATGTCTTGCAAACCATCAGCATTATGAGCTATTTCGTTATTGGCATGAGGGTAATCATCTGAGTGATGTCCATCATCACCATGAGCCATATCCATTTCTTCTGATGGCATATCTTCCCCACCTCCACCTGAAAAATATTCTGCAAGGCCTTCAAGAAGTTTTATGCCAAACATATTACCTGACTTTCCAAACAATGTTACTAGACTACTGCCACTCACCAAACCTTCAAACACGTTACTATAAGCAGCAATTGCTCCTTCATGAAAGTTGAACAACCATTTCATTCCATCGACAACTGTTGAAACAGAGTCACTATGACCAAGACCAAAACCACTTTTCTCACCAGCAGCCTCTTGGTGTTGCTGCTGCGCTTGCCATTCTGCAATGTTTGGACCTTGAGCTTCACTCATAAATTTTTACTCTCAACCTTAAGCTATTATTTTATCACAAATATTGCAAAATATCAATAGAGCTTTTGAATATAGCTAATACAAACAATTTCTGTCATCCTATATATAGCTAAACTGACTTACGACAATTTGAAAAACGACAAATTCGTCATTCCGCTACTAGTTAGCGGAATCTATGCCGAGATACCGCGAATGAATCGCGGTATGATGTGTTAGCTATAGGATCCAGTTTGAAAAAAATCTGAATTCCAATGTTCACTACCTTTTACAAAGTTAAAACTTAAAAATATGACTGTTAGCAATAGTGTATATATCTTTAGCTATATATAATGAATGAATTTTTTTATATATTCGTTATTAGTATTTTGTATTTCCTGAACAGTTCCATGGGAAATGATCTCCCCTTCATATAATACTGCTATTTTATCAGCTATTTTAAATGCGCTATGAATATCATGTGTAATCGTGATAATTGTAGGGTTAAGATCTCTAGATAATTTTATTATTATCTCGTTTACTATATCTGACATAATTGGGTCCAATCCTGAAGTTGGTTCATCCAAAATAATGATTTCTGGATTGTGTGCAATCGCCCTTGCAAGTGCCACTCTTTTTTTCATTCCACCTGATAGCTCTATTGGAAACATATCTGCTATGCTTTCCTCCAGTCCAACATCATTTAACTTCTCGATTGCTAGCTGTTTTGCCTCTTTTTTGCTGATATTAAAGCGCTTTTTATAATTAAAAGATATATTTTCCCACACTGTAACGTAGTCAAATAAAGCGGAATTTTGAAATAAAACCCCAAATTTATTTTTGCTTTTACTATTTATTTTAACAGACCCTGAGTCTGGAGCAAGCAAGCCGATAATTGTTTTTGTTAATACAGATTTGCCGCTTCCTGAGCCACCAAGTATGACTAATGATTCCCCTTTTAATATATCAAAATTTAGATCTTTTAGTACTGTCCTATCATCAAAAGATAAGCTTAAGTTCAATATTGATATTATGGGGTTACGCATGTATCAAAGTAATCATGTAGTTTGCTAAAATGATCAGTATGGACGATAAAACAACAGTTGATGTTGTAGCAACACCTACTCCTCGTGCACCTTCTTTGCAATGGTAACCGTAATAGCAGCTTGAGACAGAAATTATGGCGCCAAATACAGTTGCTTTTATTAGCCCAGTTATAAAATCATACGTATTAAAGAACTGAGCTGTGTGTTTAATGTATATATTTAAATTGTGGTTAAATTCGAAGACTGCAGTGATACATCCTCCAAATATTCCTATTAAATCTGCACATACTGTAAGTATGGGAAATACTATGATTGACGCTAAAATCCTTGGTGCAATTAAATATTTAAAAGGGTTGATGTTCAAGGTTGTAAGTGCATCTATTTGCTCGGTGATGCGCATTGTACCAATTTCTGCTGCAACTGATGATCCAACCTTTCCTACCATTATTAAGCTGATCAAAACTGGTCCTAACTCTTTAATGATAGTGATCGTAACAAGTTTGGGTATTATCTGTTCTTGGTTAATTAATGGGTCACTCAAGCTACTTTGTAAAACTATTGCCGCTCCTATAAAAACTCCAGTGAGCCCAACAATTGGCAGAGAGAAAAAGCCTATCTCTATAATTTGTCTTGCTATGTTGCTAAAATAATATGGTGGCACAAGGCAGTGGTATAGAGATTGAATAAAAAATATGAATGCACTACCAAGCCTTAACAAAAAATTGATAAAGTACCTACCAATTATTCTAACACTATTTATATCAAAAAAGCTCACTTTGTATTCATTTTAGCTAGAGGTTAGTCTTACTGATTTTATTAAAATTTTTATTAACTTTATCGCAAAGTATAGCTGAGATATGTTTTAAGTTCAACATACTTGATGTTTTAATTTAAAGCTCATATAGCTAACCCAAGAAAGGTTTCCCTACGTCATACCGCCACGGTATCCACAACTGTACGAACGTTGTAGTTTGGGAGCAATTCCCACCAGTGGGCCAGTGCCCAGACACTGGGATCCAGCTTCTATGCAACTTAATTAAAAACGTTTGTTTTAGCGTAAGACAACTACCTTTAGCTCATCAGCTCAGTTATAAGCAAAATTTCTGGATTCCAGACTGGAATGACATCATCTGTTGTGCAATTTACCTTCAAAAATGAATGTTCGTACAGCTATGGATTCATTCGCGGTATAGATTCCGCTAACGAGTAGCGGAATGACGGTTTTTCAAATTGTAGAGCCACTTTAGCTATAGAACTCAATTACATAAGCAAACCTTACTTATTTTACTATCCCTGTTTACTTCCTGTAAAAAACATGTTACTAATGTATTGTATTTTGTAGTAGAATGGAGGAAATTTTGGCAGTTCCAAAAAGAAAAAAGTCAAAGTCAAGGCGTAATATGCATCGTTCTCATCATGCTATTGAGCCTAAGAATGTTGTGGTATGTTCAACAACTGGGGAATTCATGTTGCCTCATAACGTAGCAGTTGATGGCAGTTACAAAGGAAAACGGGTTTTCATCAAGCAACAGGCAGAGTGACTATTATGATATGTTACCTACGGTCAATAATAATATAGTTATTGCACTTGACGCTATGGGGGGCGATTTTGCGCCTCTTTCCGTAATTCAGGGTGCTGGTTTTTTTTTAGACAACCTTGTTGACCCAGGCATTAAAGTTTTTTTTCATATTTATGGAGATAAGGAAGAAGTATCTCCTTTGCTTTTGAAATATAAAAAAGTAAGTAACAATTCTGAATTTACTCATTGTTCTGACAATGTCCTTGCAAATGATAAGCCATCTTTTGCACTGAGGCATCGTAAAGACTCAAGTATGAAAGCTGCCATTGAGGCAGTAAAAAAAGGTAAAGCTTTCGGAGTGGTGTCTTCAGGCAACACCGGAGCATTGATGGCAATTTCCAGATTTATTTTAGGAACATTACCAAACATTTATCGTCCTGCTATTGCCTCTATCTGTCCAACTAAGACAAAAAGCTTCGCTTTGCTTGACCTTGGTGCAAATGTTGATTGTAATGCCGACTCATTATTTCAATTTGCGTTAATGGGTAGTATATTTGCAAAAATAGCATTAAAAATTGACAATCCTGAAGTTGCTTTGCTAAATATCGGCACAGAAGAAGTTAAAGGTAATGACTCAGTGCGCGGCGCTTTTGAGTTGCTTAAAAACGCTCCAGGCATTAATTTCAAAGGGTATATAGAGGCAAGTGAATTTTTAGAGGGTAATATAGATGTGATTGTTGCTGATGGTTTTGTTGGCAATGTAATGCTCAAAACGGCTGAGGCAACCGCTAGTACCTTTATCAATCTAATAAAGCAGGAAGTATTCAATTCGTGGATAGCGAAAATGCTTGTTGGTATATTGTTAAAATCCAAACTAAATAAAGCTTTAACGCGTTTTAATCCCAAAATTAGAAGTGGAGCTATGTTTTTAGGGCTGAATGGTATCATCATTAAAAGTCATGGAAATTCTGATGCTATTTCTTTTGCCCATGCCATAAAATTTGCAGTAAATGCAATTAGTGAAAATTTAAATCAAAAGATAATTAACGGGGTAAGTCATATTGAATAAAAGTTTCATATTAAGCACTGGATCTTACCTACCAAGAAAAATGTTGAGTAACAACGAAATTGCATCGATAGTTGAGACGAGCGATGAATGGATAAGGCAGAGAACAGGAATAGTTCAAAGGCATATAGCAGATGAAGGAGAACTAACGTCAGATCTAGCTGTAAATGCAGCAAAAAGTGCTATAGAAAAAGCTAAAATTTCAGTAGATGAAATTGACTTGATTATAGTTGCTACAACAACTCCTGATAAAACTTTTCCTAGCTGTGCAACGATTGTACAAAGTAAGTTAAAATGTAAAAACGCATTTGCTTTTGATGTACAAGCAGCATGCTCTGGTTTTATATATGCAGTTACAGTTGCTGATTCGCTCATAAAATCTAACAATAGAATTAAATATGCATTGGTTATAGGTGCTGAAATAATGTCTAGGATTGTTGATTGGGAAGATAGGTCAACTTGTGTACTCTTTGGTGATGGTGCTGGTGCAGTGGTGATGAAATCAGAAATGGGTAGAAGCGGCATCATATCAACAAACTTATACTCTGACGGCAATGTGGACATACTATGTACGAACGGAGGGGTATCCTCTACTGGTGATTCTGGAAAAATATACATGAATGGAAGAGAAGTGTTTAAACATGCAGTGGATAAGTTAACAGCCTTAATAGAGGAAACTCTGAAATGCAATAATTTGAAAATTACTGATATTGACTGGCTAATTCCCCATCAAGCAAATATTCGTATTATTGAAGCAGTAGTAAAGAAGTTAGATTTCCCTATAGAGAAAGTGATTAATACTGTTGATAAGCATGCAAATACCTCAGCGGCATCAATTCCACTAGCACTTGATTATGCAATACAAAAATCAAAAATAAAATTAGGAAACCTGGCACTGCTGATTTCAATAGGTGCAGGCCTAACCTGGGGTTCTGTGTTGCTGCACTATTAGACTTCCTGCATTACCTCCTGTCATCCAAGTACCCTCTTTGTCATTCCAGTGCCTCTTTCTCCTGTCATCCCAGTGCCCCCTTTTGTCATCCCAGTAGCCCCTTCGGTGTCATTCCAGTCTGGAATCCAGTTCTTATTGTACATTCACCTGGTGTAAAGTTAAGTTTCCTGGATCCCAGTGTCAGCTACTCGGATGACAAAAAAAGGAGCACTGGAATGACAGCAGTCCTACGTCATACCGCGATTCATTCGCGGTATCTCTAGATCCCGCTAACAAGCAGCGGGATGACGGTTGTCGTTTAGCCACAAATATTTAAGAAATTTACCAAATGAAAAAAAAGGCAAAAGAAACCCTGGGGTTATTATCCGCTTTAAAATATTGGCGTTTTTTATGTTTTAAACGCTTGACAAGCGAGATTAAGCTGCTTTTAATTGCAACTAACTTACGCTGCAAACGTTTAAGAAATTTACTAAGCAGAAAAAAAGACAAAGAATCCCCGAGTTAGCTAGTCTTTTACTATCTCTGTCGAGTATTGGCATTTTTTGATGTCTTGTAACGCTTTGTAAGCGCGTTCAGCTTATTTAGATAAAAATCTAGATGTAGATGAAGTTTTGTAAAGACATACAGTATCTATATACTGCAAAAAATTGAACATAAGACGCCGATACATTAAGTAATCCTTACCTTTTAATCTGCAGATTGGCGAAAGCAAATACAATAGCTTCAGTTTCATGATAAGGGAGCTGGCGAGGTTTGTCAAGGAAGTTTTTCTTTCCCGTGAATTCCCTTTGAGGTTGAATATTGAAAATTAACCGGAGAGTTGTGGATTACTTTGTATATGTCATAACAAGCCATGGCGCTCTCAGCAAAACCATTTAGTATTAATTTTAGTTTGCCTGAATAAATAGCTATATCTCCGATTGCATATATCCTATCTCTACTGGTTTTAAGTGTAGCTGGGTCGACAACTATGCGGCTATGTTCTAACTGTATACCCCAATTGTTTATTGGACCAAGATTCATTGACAGTCCAAAAAATGGCAGCAAAAAATCAGCGGATATTTCTTTTTCTTCCTTAGAGGCAATGTTTTTTACTATCACTGCGCTCAACTGCCCATTACCTCCTGCTAGTTCGTGTAATTGATATGGCACTACCAGTTCTATTTTTCCATCAATTTCAAGTGATTCTAATTTATTTCTAGTTTCAGGAGTGCAGCGAAATTCCTTTCTCCTATGTATCACATAAATTTTCTTCGCAACTTTAGAAAGTTCTACAGTCCAATCAGCCGCAGAATCACCCCCACCTGCAATGACTATAGTTTTGTCCTGAAAATCAGAAATTTTATTTACACTGTAAAATACAGATTTATTTTCATATTCTAATATACCACTTAAGGGTGGACGGTTAGGTTCAAACATTCCGTTACCTGCAGCAACAATAACGGCTTTGCATTTTACCTCTGTACCTATGTTCGTTATGACAGTAAAGCTTTCACCTTCGTTATTTGAAATCTTTTCCACTTTTTGACTTAAATGGTAAACAGGCTTAAATGGCGAAGATTGCTCCATTAGTTGCTCAATTAATTTTTGGGCAGTGATTACAGGATAACCAGGTATATCATATATTGGCTTTTCTGGGTAAAGAGCTGTGCATTGTCCTCCTGCTTGATCCAAAACATCTATTATATGACATCTCATATCAAGCATTCCCGCTTGAAAAGCAGTGAATATTCCAACAGGTCCTGCACCTATTATTACTATATCGGTTTTCATATTCAGATGGTGATCTATTTATAGATATTAGCTTTCTTTGCTAACAAGGTCAATTTACAAAGGGATGTATTTTTAAAAGATGTGGCTAGATTAGACAAGATTTCCAGCGTTATGAACCACATAGTCCAAATAAGCTCTAAAAATCAGCTAGCATAGCGAGATGCTGTGCGGACGGAATGGGATTCGAACCCATGGTACGCTCATCACGTACGTCAGTTTTCAAGACTGGTGCCTTAAACCGCTCAGCCATCCGTCCATTTCTTTTCTATCACAACATTTGATTTTAAGCAATCTATAAAAGCTTTACTTGCCCACGCAAAAGTTGCTAAACACACTACTCAATATTTCCTCAACATCAATAATTCCAATCACCGCACCAAGTTCAAATGCAGCAAGCCTCAAATCTTCAGATATCAACTCAATTGGATTATCGATATTAAAACGTTGTAAATGTTCCAGTGCTTTCTTCATGTGATTCCTATGTCTTTGCCGAGTGATTACAGGAGTGTCTCTATCATGCCCAAATTTTTCCTCTGCCTTCTCTTTTATGAGAGAGATCAATTTGTTTGTACCTATTTCCTTTAGAATAGAAATGGGTAAAAGATCTATGCCATTAATTTTTATATTGTGATTATTGATAACATCGTCAGCTTTGCTCAATACATAAATGGTGTCATTTTGGTCTGATGTCATGCAAGTAGCTGACACTGGAATCCAGCTATGAACATTGTTTTCAGCACATGTTTCTAGAATCCATTGTCTATTGCATAATTTGCAAGTATTTTTATATCTGGATCCCAGTGTCAAGCACTGGGATGACACCGTTTGTTGATTACAATATTTGCATAGTTGTGTGTCAACGACAGATGGTATATTGCCTGTGGCTTGATAATTGACATCGTGTCGTTGTTCAAAAGGAAATAGCTCTATTCTTAAATCAGCTTCAAAAGACCTCTTTTTCGCTCGACTTATACCTTCTAATTCTATTGGATCTGAACTTTCACGAATTCCAGCAGTATCAGAGAGAATGATTGGGTATCCGCCAATGTCAATATGAGCTTCAAGTATATCTCTTGTTGTGCCTGCATATTCAGAAACAATAGCAATATCACGCTTGGCTAAGAAATTAAACAGAGTTGATTTACCGACATTTGGTTCACCAGTTATTACAATATGTAAACCCTCACGCAACCTTTCGCCCCGTCTATTATCATTTAAATGCTCTTGTATCAACTGCACGAGAGATTGCACTTCATTATTAATTTTTTCCAATTCACTTTTTTCTGCCCAAATGTCCTCTGGAAAGTCTATATATGCTTCGATTTTGGATTGTATCGTTATTAATCTTTGCCTCCAATTGCTGTATAGTCTCTCCAATTCTCCTGATATCTGCTTAATCGCTTGTTTAGCTTGCATTTTCGTCTCAGCATCAATTAAGTCTGCAATCCCTTCTATTTGCGTTAAGTCAAATTTACCATTTAGAAAAGCCCTAAGTGAGAATTCTCCAGGCTTGGCCATAACGAAAACTTTTGATAATTCCTCCAAGATGATTTTTATAACTGCCTTGCTTCCATGCACTTGTAACTCTATAACGTCCTCGCCAGTGAGACTGTTTGGAGCAGGGAAATAGATGATTATTCCATTATCTATCAATTGACTGGAATCATCATATAGATCAACTAAAGTAGCAAATCTTGGTTTAATTTCTTTCTTAATATGAAAATGATTTAAAGCTTTAAGCGCGTAGTTGCCTGAAATTCTGATTACTGCAACTCCTGACTTACCAAATGCGGTCGATAAAGCGAAAATAGTTTCATTTGTGTTTGTCATTATTTATATAAACTACTTAGCAATATTACACTTAAGAAACCAAAATACCTAAAAAGTCACCCAGGTGAAAATATTTATTTTGAAAACTGATAATATGATTTATAATGACTGACACAAGTTTTAAATATTTTATGCTCAAGAAATTAGCTTGGTACTGGTCTTTTGTAGAGTTAATTAAAGGGTTTGTTATTACATTAAAATATATGTTTAAGCCAAAGGTTACTTTGAGGTATCCTATGGAGAAGGGCCCTTTAAGTCCAAGGTTTCGTGGTGAGCATGCGTTGCGTAGGTATCCAAACGGTGAAGAACGATGCATAGCTTGTAAATTATGTGAAGTTATCTGCCCTGCTCAAGCAATAGTTATTGAAGCAGAGGAAAGAGAAGACGGTAGTCGCCGCACCACGCGCTATGATATTGATATGACAAAATGCATATACTGCGGACTTTGCCAAGAGGCATGTCCAGTTGATGCAATTGTTGAAGGTCCTAACTTTGAATTTGCTACTGAAACAAGAGAGGAGCTAATGTACAATAAAGAGAAGTTATTGCGTAATGGTGAAGTTTGGGAAGACGTAATTGCACTCAGGTTAAAAAAGAATAGGCCTTATTATTAATGTTCAGAGCTTATAACCCTGTTATCCATTATGATTTAGGGGCAGTGCCCACTAGGGGTGGTGTCATCCCAGTAGCTGATACACAACTGTACGAACATTTGTTTGCGAGGGCAGTATGTTAAATGTTATAGCCTGTTTTGCCTCAAACACAAAGGTGTCATCCCAGTGCTTGACACTGGGATCCAGTAAAATTGATTGTGAACAAGCACACTATACAACATTTTCAATGAAATTACAAAAAAGCTGGATTCCAGTGTCAAGCACTGGAATGACACCATTTGCTGTGCAATTTACCTTCGAAAATGAATGTTCGTATGGCTATGTGCGTGACACTGGGATGACACCGTTGGAAGAAGCAAACCGCCTTCAAGCTACATGTCCGTATAGGTTTATTTATGGTTAGGATTACTTTTTCAACCGAACAAAAAGTAAAAGAATACAGTGGTAAAGTCATTGGCTTTGATATATTACAACCAGATGCTTTGAAAGAAGCAATTGCCTTTAAGGTAAATGGTGAGTTGCATGATCTCTCACGTGAAATTGAAGCTGATGCAGAGATAGAGGTGATACAACTGAGTGACGAAGCGGGTTTAGATATAATAAGGCATGATGCTGCTCACATAATGGCACAGGCAGTGAAAGAGCTATTTCCTAATACTCAGATTACTATCGGCCCAACAATTCAGGACGGTTTTTACTATGATTTTGCTACAGGTCGTACCTTCACTACGGACGATCTTACCGCAATAGAAAAGAAAATGAAAGAGATTGTAAAAAGTAACCACAGATTTGTTCGAGAAGTTTGGACTCGCAAGCAGGCAATTGATTTCTTTAGTGGTATAGGCGAAAAATATAAGGTTGATATTATCTCATCCATACCAAAGGGTGAAAACCTAACTGTTTATAGGCAAGGTGATTTTGTTGACCTATGCCGTGGTCCGCACTCACCATCAACCGGTAGAGTTAAAGCGTTTAAACTTATGAAAGTAGCGGGTGCATACTGGCGTGGTGATTCTAAGGGCCCAATGTTGCAGCGAATATATGGCACAGCATGGGGAAATAAGGATGAATTAAACGCTTACCTTGAGTGCCTCAAAGAAGCAGAAAAACGTGATCACCGCAAAATTGCTAAGGATATGGATTTATTTCACATTCAAGAGGAAGCTGTTGGGCAGGTTTTTTGGCATGAACAAGGATATATTCTATATAATGTTCTTGAGTCTTACATCAGAAAGAAGCTAATAAATAATGGCTATTTTGAGGTAAAAACTCCTATTTTAGTAAGTAAAGAGCTGTGGGAAAGATCTGGACATTGGGATAAGTTTCGTGAAAATATGTTTATTGTTGACGAATCTGAGAATAAAAAGTTAGCAATAAAACCCATGAATTGTCCTTGTCATGTGCAGATTTTTAATTCTCACACCAGGAGCTACCGTGATTTACCAATACGTATGGCAGAGTTTGGCACATGCCATAGAAATGAAAGCTCAGGCTCATTGCACGGACTGATGCGAGTGCGTGGTTTTACGCAAGACGATGCACACATTTTTTGTATGGAAGAACAAGTGAATTCTGAGACTATAAAGTTTTGTGACCTTTTAAAAGAAGTATATTCAGAGCTTGGATTTAATGAAATTTCTGTGAAATTTTCAGACCGTCCAGATATTAGAGCAGGTAATGATGAAGTGTGGGATAGAGCTGAAAAAGCGCTGCTTGAAGCCGTTAAAGAAGCGGGCTTGAGTTATAAACTTAACCCTGGTGAAGGTGCATTTTATGGTCCAAAGTTAGAGTTCGTTTTGAAAGACGCAATAGGCAGAAATTGGCAATGTGGAACATTACAAGTTGATTTCATTTTACCAGAACGTCTGGGAGCTTTTTATATAGGGGCAGATGGGCACAAGCATCACCCTGTCATGTTACATAGGGCAATTCTTGGGACTTTTGAGCGTTTTATCGGAATTTTGATAGAAAATTATGCAGGAAAATTTCCAGTTTGGCTTGCTCCAACGCAACTTGCTATTCTGACCATTACAAATGAAGCTGACGGTTACGCCACAGAAATTAGCAATATTTTAAAAGAACAAGGTGTGAGAGTCAAGACTGATTTGACCAATGAAAAAATTAGTTATAAGATACGTTTGCATAGTTCAAACAAGGTTCCTATATTGTGGATTGTAGGCAAAAATGAAGTTACAAGTAAAACTGTGTCAGTAAGAAATTTAGGATCGGAAAGACAGGAGTCTTTTTCTTTGGAGAAGGCTATTGAATTGTTGTTAAAAAGTATTAATTTGAATTAAGGGAGTTAAAGTTTGCAAGTTAAAAAGAACAATAAAAACAGAATTAATGGATTCATCACAGCTAAGGAGGTACGCTTAGTTGATCACAGTGGTGAAATGATCGGAATCGTGCTAATAGAAGGAGCTTTGGAGCTTGCACAGGGTGTTGGTTTAGACTTGGTAGAAATTGCACCTGATTCAACCCCTCCAGTATGTAAAATACTGGATTATAGCAAACAAAAGTATGATATAAAAAAGAAAGCAAGTGAAGCAAAAAAGAAACAAAAAACATTAACTATAAAAGAAATTAAACTGGGTCCCAATATTGGTGATCACGATTACGGAACAAAATTGCGTCAAGCAAGAGACTTACTTGCCCACGGACATAAAATTAAAGTCACAATGAGATTTAAGGGTAGAGAGCTTATAAACACTGAAGTTGGATTGGAAAAATTAGAACGGCTAATTCGAGACACTGAAGATATCGCAAAGGTAGAATTGGCACCTAAAAGAGAAGGGAATCAATATTTTTTAGCTCTGGTTGCTAAGTAGCAAGACGGCTTAAGAAGTATAAGTAGAGTTAAACTATCGCTCTCTCTTTGATAACATGGCGAAAATGTCTTATTAATCCTTGAATCGGCCAAGCTGCAGCATCGCCAAGCGCGCAAATTGTATGTCCTTCTATTTGAGTTGTAAGGTCAAGCAGCTTATCTATTTCATCAAGCTTAATATCTCCTGCCACCATCCTCTTCATAATCCTCCACATCCATCCAGTACCTTCACGGCATGGTGTGCATTGTCCACAGGACTCATGCATGTAAAAGTGTGATAACCTCTCTATTGCAGCTATTATATCAGTTGATTTATCCATCACTATTACAGCAGCAGTACCAAGCCCTGATTGTGCGGTTCTTAATGAATCAAAATCCATTTCAATAGTATCGCATATAGATTTTGGAATTAATGGCACTGAAGACCCACCAGGTATTACAGCAAGTAAATTATCCCAACCCCCTCGCACTCCACCTGCGTATTTTTCAATCAATTCACGCAGTGGAATTCCGAGCTCTTCTTCAACATTACACGGGTTGTTTACGTGTCCTGAAATACAAAAGACCTTGGTACCAGTATTATTTGGTTTACCAAGAGATGCAAACCATTCTCCTCCGCGATTCAGAATATCTGGAACCATGGCTATAGTTTCAACGTTGTTTATTGTGGTTGGGCAGCCAAAAAGTCCAACACCTGCAGGAAATGGAGGTTTCATGCGAGGAAAGCCCTTTTTTCCTTCAATTGATTCAAGTTGAGCTGTTTCTTCTCCACATATGTAAGCTCCTGCGCCCCTATGGATAAACACATCAAGATCATAGCCTGATTTGCAGGCATTTTTTCCAATTAAACCTTCTTTATAGGCTTCCTCAAGTGCTTTTTTTAGAACTAAATATTCATTATAAAATTCACCCCTGATATAAATATATGCAACTGATGCGCTGATCGCTCTGCTGGCCAAGAGAATTCCCTCAAGTAACTTATGTGGCTCATATCGCAATATATCTCTATCTTTACATGTACCAGGTTCTGACTCATCTGCATTGACTACTAAATATGCTTTTGGGAGATTTTTGGGCATAAAGCTCCACTTAAGGCCGGTGGAAAATCCTGCACCCCCTCGACCTCTCAAACCAGATTTCTTTACTTCATCAATGATCTTTTCTGATCCTAAATCCAGTAATTCCTTTGTTTTTTGCCAGCTACCACGTTTTTTTGCACCCTCAAGTAGTGGAGTTCCTTTACCATTTAGGTTGGTGAATATTTTGTCTTGTTCTTTTAGCATGTTTTTCAAAATTTGTGAGTGATCCCGACGCGATTCGAACGCGTGACCCACTGATTAAAAGTCAGTTGCTCTACCGGCTGAGCTACGGGATCATTTCATTTTTCAGCTATACTAAACATCAATACAGTTTTTATCCGTTTTAATCAAACTAAAATTTTCATGTGTGGTTAAATAAATTATATAATATACTGCGTTAGTGATAATTTAGTTAAAAAATCTATGAATAATTTAAAAAAATTTCCAAAGGAAAACTTCTTGTTAATTTTCAGTTCACAGATTTATTTGGATGGTGTGACGTATAACGCTAAGGAGACAAAAAAATAGAGAAGTGTGTACACCCTGCAGAATTTGTACACTATTTAGCAATAGCCTAATAGATAAATATTTCTTGCATTTCAGCCTGAGTGATTTATGCTTTAAGCAAGAATTACCTGGGGGTATAGCTCAGCTGGTAGAGCATCTGTTTTGCACGCAGAAGGTCAGCGGTTCGATCCCGCTTGCCTCCACCAGTCTATACAGCTCTAGCCGCCACAAAACCTGTCAAAGCAGCTTATTTTAATCTATGAGGATTTTATACTATTTCCCTGAAAATCTCTATTTCTTTTCGTAACTTTTCTCTACACAAGTAATGTTGGTTATTACAATTGTAATATATACTAACTTAACAATAAATTAATCAATAAATGTTAGAATACTAACAATTAATTTATTGGTAACGCCTATGAGTGGAAAAAAGCATGTTTTTAAGATGATACCTGGAAAAGAGGTGTTTAGAAAAACCCCGACTACAAGGATAAAGTGGCCTGAAGGTAATGATCCTACAATGCCTATTAAAAAAGTTGAGCTTGTATCGCTGGATGATAAAAACGATGTAGTACTAGGCTTATTGCCTATAAAACTTTGCAGCAGTTCTTGCCTAGACAGTTACATATGTCTGGAGGAAGAAAATGAAGGAAATCTGGTAGCCAAAGATTATAAAAGTGATTCTAACTTAGATTATGTAAAAAGTAACCATACATTTGTATATTACGGTAATGAGTTGGCTAAGTTATCATATACAAGAGAGCTTGTGCAGCCTTTCAAAACTATGTGTAGCAGTTCTATTAAATCAAAAAAATTGGAATACAAATATGTAACATGGGAAGATTCAGATACTGGCAACAATAAATATTATTTTTCAGACGAGGCAGGAAATATAATCGATTCACCTGACAATGAGGTATTACAAGACATTATGTTATACTACGGTGAGAGACATATAAGAGATGTGCTACTGTTGCTATCAAACGCGTTTACTAAAGTTTTTATTCAGGGCCTAACAGACGGCCAACTAAAAACTCTTGCCAATACTCTTAGTAACGAGCAACTGCAAAAAATAATTCCTGAACTGAGCTCAAGCCAGTTGCAGGCCTTAGCAGAGAACTTAACAGATGAACAACTCCAAGCTTTAGTGGATCATCTAACCAATCACCAGCTAAAAACCCTCGCTCAGGAACTAAATCCAGAAAAGTTACAAATAATTGTTCCTATTTTAAATGATACTCAGCTTGAAGCTCTAGTGAGAAAATTAAATTCAGAGCAAGTAAAAGAAATTTTACCTCACTTAAAAGTGGATCAGTTCAAAGCACTTATTAAAACTTTAAATGACGAGCAATTTACAGTGCTTGCAAAAGACTTGGCTGAGCACCACTTGACAATACTCTCCAAAGAATTAGAAGGTGATCAGTTGAAAGCTTTAGTAAATAGTCTGCAAGAAGACCAACTGAAAGACTTAGTTAATAAGCTTGATCCTGAGAAACTCGAAGCAATTGCTCAGGATTTAACTGATTCTAATAGGATCCAGATTATCATTAAGTCTTTAGTTGATAACCCAGACAAACTTCAAGCTTTTGCTCGCAATATGTCTAATGAGCAGTTTAAAGAACTTTTGGATAACGTAGGTGCAGAAGAGCTTAAAGAGATTATTCACAAACTGCCTTATGAGAAAGTGACAGCTGTGATTGGTGATCTCAGCAATCAAGATCAGTCTAAAGCTATTATTGATGCATTAAAAGGGAAACTTGATGAACAAAATGAAAAACAAAAGGAAATCCTTGAGCTGATTAAGAAACTTGGAGATTCTGCTGATGAACCTAAATGGGAGGGCCCTCTTCAAAACGCCAATGCTGAACTAATGGTAATGGAAGAGTACTTTCAGACTGGATACGAAGTATTGTTGAGCTAAATATTTATGGGTTTGAAAAGAGCTTTTTATATTTCTATAGTTGATTTTATTTGAAATTTTAAATTTTAATGAGGTAGTTTATATGGCCAATGAACCAAAAATTATAAGTAAAGTTACCCTTGCAAAACCGACAAATTACGAAACGAATAAAGATAAAAATGCGAAAGTTAGTTATACTCATAGTGTTATTGATAAACTGATTGAAAGTATGAATGACGGACTTGTTGTGCAAGTATAGCTCTTTCCACAGAAGTCCGGATATGATAAGATTAAGGATAGATGGCGATAAGGAGGTTGGATGCCGGCAGCATATAGTTATGATTTAAGAAAAAAAGCAATGGAAGCACTAGACGAAGGGGAAAGCAGAGAAGCAGTGGCAGCAAGATTTAAAATTGGACGAACTACTTTGTGGGAGTGGCAGCAAAGAAAAAAAGAAACAGGCGACTTTCAGTCAAAAAAACTCGGTAATGGAGGTTACAATCAGAAAATTATCGACTGGAATAAGTTTATCGAATTTGCTAAAAAACACGGTAGAAAAACTCTGTCGGAAATGGCTAAACTTTGGGGCAACGTTAGTATCCAAACGATCCACCGAGCTCTCAGAAAAATTGGATTTACGCGCAAAAAAAGACATATGGATACAAGGAAAGGAACGAAGAAAAACGTGCTGAATTCTTAAAAATTATAGCAACAAAAGAACCAGAAAACTTAGTGTATATAGATGAGTCTGGGATTGATAACACGGAGGACTATCCATATGGGTATTGCCAGAAAGGACAGCGATTTTATGCCCTAAAATCTGGAAAAAAAACTCAACGAATCAGCATGGTTGCAGCCTTAAGTAGAAGAAAGATAGTTGCTCCATTAACATTTGAAGGCCACTGTAATATGGATATTTTTAATGGATGGTTTGAGCAATTTTTGGCACCGATCTTAGAACCTGGACAAACTGTCATTCTTGATAATGCTACTTTTCATAAGTCTGATAAGCTTATCAAGCTCGCTAAAGGAGTCGGTGCAGAAATTTTGTATCTGCCGCCTTATTCTCCAGATTTTAACAAAATTGAGCATCATTGGTTTGCTATAAAAAACAGAGCCAGGAAAAACATTCCTCTATTCGAATCCTTTCGTCGTGCTGTTGATTCTGCCTTCCTATGACCTATTCGGACTATTATGAGAAATGCTATAGCATTATCAAGAATGACAGTTTGTCCAGGTTCTAAGATCGGTGCCAAAAATTGCTCAAACCATCCATTAAAAATATCCATATTACAGTGGCCTTCAAATGTTAATGGAGCAACTATCTTTCTTCTACTTAAGGCTGCAACCATGCTGATTCGTTGAGTTTTTTTTCCAGATTTTAGGGCATAAAATCGCTGTCCTTTCTGGCAATACCCATATGGATAGTCCTCCGTGTTATCAATCCCAGACTCATCTATATACACTAAGTTTTCTGGTTCTTTTGTTGCTATAATTTTTAAGAATTCAGCACGTTTTTCTTCGTTCCTTTCCTTGTATCCATATGTCTTTTTTTGCGCGTAAATCCAATTTTTCTGAGAGCTCGGTGGATCGTTTGGATACTAACGTTGCCCCAAAGTTTAGCCATTTCCGACAGAGTTTTTCTACCGTGTTTTTTAGCAAATTCGATAAACTTATTCCAGTCGATAATTTTCTGATTGTAACCTCCATTACCGAGTTTTTTTGACTGAAAGTCGCCTGTTTCTTTTTTTCTTTGCTGCCACTCCCACAAAGTAGTTCGTCCAATTTTAAATCTTGCTGCCACTGCTTCTCTGCTTTCCCCTTCGTCTAGTGCTTCCATTGCTTTTTTTCTTAAATCATAACTATATGCTGCCGGCATCCAACCTCCTTATCGCCATCTATCCTTATCTTATCATATCCGGACTTCTGTGGAAAGAGCTATAAGAGGTTGTCCGGAAACTAGTAAATTCAAGCATATTCCCTCTTTAACATAACCCTACTCATAGCTAGGTATATGAAATTCTCAGTGGATGTTGTGAGTAAATCATACTCCTTCGATAGCCTTCTATTCCTATTAACCCAAGCAAAAGTCCTTTCTACAACCCATCTTCTTGGCTGTACTTTAAACCCTTGTTCTCTTGTTGGTAGTAGCTCAGGTGGCGTATCTTTGTGCACCCAAAATCTACATGGAGGCCTTTTAACAATTTCAATATCTATGTCATATTCTTCCTTTATGTGATTCTTTAAATTTCTTCCTTGGTATCCCATGTCAGCCCACATTTTTTTAACTTTAGTATATTTTGTTCTCATATTGTTTAATGCTATTTTAATACCATCTCTATCATTTTCGTTAGCAGCGCCTACGTAACAACCTAGTATAAAACCCTGAGTGTCTGTAATTATATGCCTTTTTCTACCCTTTACTTTTTTACTTCCATCATAGCCTTTGATCCCCCCTTTTCTGTAGTCTTTACAGATTGACTATCTACTATACAGGCACTCGGCTGCTCATTCCTTCCTATTTTTCTTCTACTATATTTTGTAATTTCATAATTCATTTTCTCAAAAATTCCCTGCTTCTTCCATTGCCTGAACTGCTCATACACAGTCTTCCATAGCGGAAAATCATTTGGTAAATACCGCCATTGACACCCTGTACGCAATACATAGAAAATTGCTTCTAATATTTCTTTTTTGCTATACTTTGGCGGCCTTCCTCCTTTCTTGTATGATACTCTGAAGTGTTTTTCTATTCTTGCCCATTCCCTTTCGCTTAGATCTGTTGGATACTTTTTTCTCATCTTTACCCCGTACTAAAATTTCAGATATTATAGCCTTTTACTAGTTTCCGGACAACCTCTAATATGAGTAATTACAGTGTAAAAGAAAGCGAAAGCAACTTTGAATTAATAAGCGAAATAGGCGGAGATAACCCTAGAGTAATAGACGACATAGAGGTCAAAATTAAGCCTAAATCTTTTGAGAGCGATAAAGAAAAGAATGCATCGGTCAATTACGTTCACAAAATTCTAGATAAACTAATCGCAGATTTAAACGACACATTTGTTCCTAAATTGAATAATGAGCTGAAGGATCGTCAAGATGAAGTGGATCTATTGTATAAAGATTTAGATAGGCTTGAGATGATAGCTATAGAGGCTGAGAAGGATTATAAAATTTTGGAAGGAAACCTTAACAACCTAAAAGAAGAGGTTGAAAAATTAAAAACAGGAACAATTGGTGGTGATAATATGATGAATGGGAAGCACCAACTCACTCTGATATATTGTAGTAGTTAGGAAAGTCACAGCTTGCTAGCAGGCTGTTACTCTCTCTACATACTATTTCAATATAGCCAGATTAAGGAATCTATTTTAAAACTTTCGGCATATAGTTCTCATCATGTTTTGCAAACACCGTATCTGCAAGAAAGGTATTATTATCAGACATTTTACCTTGCACAACAACACCACTTTTTTCTGAAAACATCGGTGGAAGTATTCCCTGGTATTTTACCACAACGCTTTTGTTAAAATCTGTCATTTGAAAAACTACTTCACTTTCGCTCCGTATCACACTATCTTCAACAACCATTCCACCAACACGGATTGGCTTTTGACTATTTGGTAAAACTATTGCCTCACTTACTGTATAGAAAAATGAGATATTTTCTTTGAGCGTTGTTAAAATAAAAAAGACTATGCAGCTTAAAAAGCAGAAAATTCCTGAAGTTATAAGTAATCGCTTATGTTTCTTCTTCATTATTATCTTTCAGGCTTTCTAGAATTTTTTTACTTTTAGTATAGCAAGAAATGGTAAAAATTAGCTCTCCAACAATCAGCGTGAAACTAATAAGGTAAGCAAAAATTACATATGTATTCATAATGCACTGCCAATAAATAACTCACCTGCATCAAAATAAATTAAGCTTCCATCCTTTTGCTGCAACACCAATTTACCACTTTTATCTATATCAGCAAAAATTCCTTCATACAATTTGTCAGCTAACTTTACACTGATTTGCTCATTCATTTTGAATGCTTTTTTTAACCACATTTCTCTTATAGCATAAAACCCATCAAATAGCCATTGCTTTCTTAGCTTATTAAAATTTATTATTAATTCCTTTAACAGATCTATGTTAGACACAGACTCACCGTAATTGCTAATGCACGTTGTTCCTGGAAGTGGTGCATGACTGACATTAATTCCAATTCCTATAATGAGCCAATTCGAATTGGATCTTTTTTCAAGCAATATTCCACTTATTTTCTTGCCATCAATAAGGGCATCATTTGGCCACTTATACTGGAGATTTAGACCATTTATAAATGACAGTATAGTATTTCCAACAGCAAGAGCAGTAACAAAAGTCAATTCTGTTAATTTGCTAACATCCGCAATTTTATTCACCAAACCCTTCTCTGTCATCCCAATGCCCTCTGATGTCATCCCAGTGCTTGACACTGGGATCCATTCTTCTTTTTTTCTAGATTCCAGCGTCACGCGCTGGAATGACACCGAAAGCTGGCTTTCATTCAGATAATCGTTAAAGAGGTTTATCACCAAACTCGCATAAAAATTACCCTCTGGAGAAACCCAACTTTTTCCGGTGCGCCCCCTGCCTTCTGTTTGTTTATCGGCAATAATAACGGTTTCATTTGATATTCCTTTATCAATTAAATCCAACGCTTCTTTATTAGTGCTTGAAACTTCTTTGTAATGATGAATATGAAAGCCCTCAGGGATCACCTTGTCAGCCCTTTAGTTCAATGAGTGAGTAAAGATCTTCTACATACAAGAAAAGAACGAGGTTGATCAGTGAAGCCACTGAAGTGATAATGAATAGACCCTTAGAATAAGCAACCTTATTACCACTAGCTTTATCAAAATACATAACTTTCATGATATTTAAATAATAGTAGCATGATATCACACTCGCTATTACAAGGATCAAGGACAGGCTGATAAAGCCAGAATTTATTAAACTTTTGAATATAAAAAATTTAGCGAAAAACCCAGCAAGTGGAGGTATTCCCGACATTGAGAGTAACAGCACAGAAAGATGAAATGCTACAATTGGGCGTTTCTTCCCTATACCAGATAAATTTGCAATATCACAATCGTCATCGTCAATTTGTACGAGATATGAGAATAGCCCTATGCTTGTGATGATATATATCACCAGATACATTAAGGCACTATCTGTTCCTGCTTGTGTAAAAATAGAAAGTGAAGCAAATATAAAACCAATGTGACCAATTGAACTGTAAGCAAGCAGCCTTTTTAAGTTTTGCTGACGTAAGGCCCCAAAAGCTGAGATAAGCACAGACAATGCTGAAACGTATAAGAAAATAGGCTGAACATAACTTTTTACATTTACTAACTCTTCATTCATCAATCGAATTAAAAATGTTACAAGTGCAGCTTTTGGGGCCGTAGAAAAAAACGCAGTTACTATGGTAGGTGCACCTTGATAGACATCTGGAGCCCACATATGAAAAGGAGCAATAGCAAGCTTGAAACACAAACCAATTAGGACAAAGACTAACCCAAAAACTATTCCATAAGTTATCTGATGGTTTTGCAAGAATGAACCGAGCTCAGAGAAATTGACTTGTCCTGTATATCCATAAAGCAGCGACATTCCATATAGCATAATGCAGGAAGATAATGCACTGAGTGTAAAATATTTCACTCCTGCTTCACATGAATAAATCGAATCTTTATTAAAGCTCGCAAGAACATACAAAGATATACTCATCAACTCAAAAGCTAAATAAAAAGAAATCAGACTATTTGCTGAAACCAAAGTTATCATGCCAAATAGCGCAAAAAGAATCAGCATTGAAAATTCATACTTATAGTCATATTTTGATAAATTCAGCATCAAAAGTATTAAAATTCCTGTGCTGAGAATTAACCCTTGGGCTGACCTGATGTATAAATTGAGTTTTAACAACGAATTAAAGAGAAAAATTTCATTGTTTTCTGCCGAAAGAATTAAAATAATCAAAGTTACCACTGTGCAGCCAAGTGCTAATAAGTTGATAGTTCTGCGGTTAAATATAATCCCAAGCAGCAGCAACACTAACGAGGAGATAATAGAGAACGTTTCCGGCAATATCTGTATATAATTCATAGCGCATTATATTTGACTAACAAATTTGCCATACATGGCTTCAAATAATTCAGTGCAAGGGTTGGGTAAAATCCAAGCAAAATAACAAACACTGCAAGCAGAATTAAGACAGAAAATTCTATGCTATCCAAACGGTTATTTAATAATTTAGAATAGCTAACCCCCCATATTATTTGCTTACATAAATTCAGCATATAAACTGCGCTTAAAATAGTGCCAAGTGCGATAAATCCTGTAAAAAACCCTATGCTCTTAAACATTCCAACCATAGCCAAAAACTCACCTGCGAACCCAGATGTTCCAGGTAGCCCTATTGAAGCCATTGAAAATAAAATGAACATAAAACCAAATTTTGGCATTGTGTTTACTATGCCAAAATATTTTGCAATCTCCAAAGTTCCAGTTCGAGTATATAGCATTCCAACACATAAAAATAAAGCAGCAGAAATAAGGCCATGACTAATCATTTGAAATATGCTACCCAGTACTCCTTCCTCACAAAATGAAAAGAGGCCAGCAGTAACGATCCCCATATGTGCTATTGAAGAATAAGCTATTAACTTCTTTATATCATCTTGAGCAAACGCAACTAGAGAAGCATATATCACCGCAATAATGCTCAGCACAACAACGAAATTTGAAAAATACAAACTTGCCTGAGGAAGCATTGGAATAGAAAACCTTAAAAATCCATATCCCCCCATTTTAATAAGCAAGCCAGCTAAAATCACAGATCCAGAAGTTGGTGATTGCACATGTGCATCAGGAAGCCAAGTGTGAAATGGAAACATCGGTACTTTTATTGCAAAAGAAATAAAAAATGCAATCCACAGCAATGACTGCACTTCAAGATCAAGGCTTGGCACTAATGTAGCTAATTTTTGTATATTAAACGTTCCAAAAATGTTATAGATGTAAACCAATCCAAGTAGAAATAATAATGAGCCAGTTAATGTATAAAGAAACAACTTAAACGTTGCATATACCCTGTGTTTTCCTCCCCAGATGCCAATAATAAAGAACATTGGTATTAAAACAGCTTCAAAAAACACATAAAAGCTTATAGCATTCAGTGAAACGAAAAAACCGACTACAAAACTCTCAAGCAGTAGAAACAATGCCATATAGGCTTTTAGGGTCGTATAACTCATTTTGCAGTTGTAGAGTATACAAATTACAAACAAGAAAGTTGTAAGCAGAAGGAAAAGCAACGATATACCATCTATCCCTATTCCAACATTTCTAATTGGGTAGCTGACAAACTGAAAGTCCGCATTGTTATAATCAAATTCTATACAAGCTACAATGCTAAGCAAAAATGGAAGTACAGCAAAAAATAGAGCAAGGAATCTTAAGTGTATAGATTGATGATTAATCCTGATTAAGGATAAAATCAACGCTCCTATCAGTGGAAGCAAGAATATACTAAGTAACAACACCTTCTATTTAATTCCAATAATATATAAAGCACCGATTATTAGAGTAACAAACATAATAAATGCATAATCAAATATATAACCAGTTTGTAACTTTATAGAACTTTTTGAACATTCATTAACCAACCTTACAACACCATTTGGTCCAAATGAATCAATAGCCTTAACATCAAACTTCCATAGAAGCCTAGATATAAACCTTATCGGTGCAATTATAACAAACTCATACACCTCATCAAAGTACCATTTATTCTGCAAAAACTTAAGTAAAAATTTACTCTTAATTTGCCTAATTACTTGATATTGGTAAATTAGGTACGCAAGTGCTATTCCACTTAGGCTTGCTAAGGTTGGCAGTAGTTTTATAAAGAAATTATGAACTCCATGCTCATCAATCATCACTAAACTTGATTTCCAAAACACATTACTAGTTATGTTCAAAATATTTGCTCCCCATATTCCAGAAAATACTGATCCAAAAGCGAGTATCAGTAATGGTATAAGCATAATCTTTGGTGCCTCATGTATATTAATTTTACTTTGTTTTTGGCTGTGGAACACAAGAAGCAATAACCTCCAAGAGTAAAACGCTGTGAAGAATGCAACAACTAAGCTTATTACAAAAGCAAAGCTATCCGTGCTATAAGCATGTTCAATTATCAAATCCTTTGAATAAAAACCTGCAAATGGGAATATCCCAGAAAGCGCAAGAGATCCAATCCACATGAGAGCGTAAGTGCAAGGGATTTTCTTCCAGCAATTTCCCATTTTCTGAATGTTTTGCTCATGATGCATTGCATGAATCACATTGCCAGCACCAAGAAATAGTAGAGCTTTAAAAAAAGCGTGTGTCATTAAATGAAAAATAGCAACATTGTAAGCAGAAAGCCCACATGCCATGAACATATAACCAAGTTGACTGCAGGTTGAATAAGCAATTATTTTCTTTATATCGTTCTGAGTAATTGCAACGGTGGCTGCAAAAAAAGCAGTGAGTGCTCCAACGATAACTATTAATTCTCGTGCCACATTTGATAACTCAAACAATGGAGAACACTTTGCTACTAAAAATATACCTGCTGTTACCATCGTTGCTGCGTGAATAAGTGCAGAAACAGGAGTTGGCCCTTCCATTGCATCTGGCAACCAAACATGTAAACCAAGCTGTGCAGATTTACCCATACAGCCAATAAAAAGTAATATGCATATTATATGAGTTACTTTGAATTCACAGCAGAATGCCCTAATGTTCTGCGTGCCAAGAAGATCAGTTGTGTCAAAAACTTCAGTAAAATTCAAAGAGTGAAATGTATAATAAATAAGAAAGATTCCAATCAATAGTGCAAAGTCTCCTACCCTATTCACAACAAATGCTTTAATTGCTGCATTATTTGCAGAATATTTTTGGAACCAAAATCCTATGAGTAAATAAGAACATAGGCCAACCCCTTCCCAGCCAAAAAAAAGCTGCACGAAATTATCGCTTACAACCAGCACAATCATGCAAAACGTAAATAGCGATAGGTAAGAAAAAAACCTCGACTTCCCCTTATCATGCTCCATATAACCGATAGAGTAGAGATGTACTACCAGTGAAACGGTGGTAATAACAATAAGCATTAAGGATGAGAGAGCATCCACACTAATTGCCCAATTTACTTTTAAGATGCTCAATGAAAACAAAGGAAATAAACTCAAGTGATAATTTTCAGAGAAGGTGAGAAAAACATACCAAGATAAAACTGCAGATATTCCAATCCCTGCCGTTGTAACTAACTGACTTTTTCTAAAAAGTGCTGCAAATAGCGAACCAAAAAGTGGCAAAAATACTATTAATTTCAGTATATCCATCATACTTTCATTCTTTCATTAAATTTGCTTGTTCAACATCTATATTGCCACGGCTTCTATAATATACAACCAATATTGCAAGCCCAACTCCTGACTCTGCTGCCGCAACAGTCAACACAAACATCACAAAAATTTGCCCAACTATATCATTCATAAAGGCAGAAAAAGCAACTAGATTGATGTTAATCGCCAACAATAATATTTCTATTGATAACAATATATTGATTATGCTCTTACGGTTGATGAAAATACCGCACACCCCAACAGTGAACAAAATAGCAGCAACTATCAAAAAATGATTTAATCCTATTTCCATTCCACTCCTTTTCCAAATTTAGCCTTAACCAATTTTACAGATGAAGATTGCGTCAATTGCTTTAATACATTCTGTTTTTTAACTCCTTTTTTCTTGTCCTGCAAAGTAAGAGCAATTGCACCGACAATTGCAACAAGTAGCAAAATTCCAGAAAGATGAAAAGCGTACATGTAGTCAGTGTAGAGCAAATTACCGATAGCTTTCACGTTATTGGCATTATAGTTTATAACATTACTTATATTCAGCGTTGAGCTGCGGATTACAAAACTGATAATCAAAAAAAACACACCACACAATATAGCACCAAGAGTGAAATGCTTCGCAAAACCCTGGCGCAATCTTATGTAGTCAATATCGAGCATCATAACTACAAAGAGGAACAACACTGCAACTGCACCGATGTATACTATCAGTACCATCATAGCGATGAATTCAGCTCCAAGGAGAATGAAAAGCACTGCAGAGTTAACGAAGGTGAAAATTAAAAATAATACTGCATGCACAGGATTTCTTACACTAATTACGCATACAGCAGATAAAATGCTAAGAATTGCAAAAAAATAAAAGAAAAAAGGCATTGATACTTTAACTGCAACAATAGTTACTAATTTAAAGTGACTATCGTTGTAAAGTCAATATTATATTAAACGTTTGAAAACATTGTACTACAAAGCTCCAGCTCCATTTTAAATTATTATACAGAGCGCTTTCTAAGTGCTTAATCAATACACTAAGTCCTTAATTTATCAATATATAATATGTGTATGTTAGTAATTAATGGCGGCTCAAAATGTACAACATATTTGGTTATTTTAAAAGCAACAATAGTTCTAACGCACAAAGTAGCAGACTAGATGGAGAAAGTTATCAATACACCACAAGAGACTATATGACAATTTACTTTAATAACACACTAGCAAGTTTCAGTAGATCATTGAGAGAATTTAAAGAAAAAGCGTATGGATTTATGTATGATATCGGAACTTGGTTGAAAGAAACATATGAAAATCTCACTGAACGACCTGCAACGCATAATCGCTATACCCCAAAAGAAAAACCCCTTGTTGAAGTTGAAGAAATAGAAATGAAGGAACTAAACCGTACATATAAGCCATTCCAAACTCCACTTATCCACCCAACAAGCAGAAGTTCTGGTGCCAATACCTCAAATCAAGTTGTTGTTACTCGACATACACCTGAAACTACTAAAACAAAATAGATGTAAAACCTACGTTTAAATATGTAGTACTTGAGTGAAGCATTCTTTAACTGTTCTATTCAATAAAACCTTTACAATATTTCAATCATAGGTTTAACTTTACGAAGTTATAATCTATAGGGCTACGATGAACGATTATCTCTCACTGCTAAATCCAGAACAACAATCAGCTGTAACTAACATAGATGGACCAGTTTTGATACTGGCAGGAGCCGGGACGGGAAAAACAAGAACGATTACTTCAAGAATAGCACACATAATTAGAAACGGTCACGCTTATTCTGATGAGATATTAGCAGTTACATTTACAAATAAAGCAGCAAATGAGATGGTATCAAGGGTACTTGAGCTAACGGGCACAAACATACCATGGCTTGGCACTTTCCATGCAATTGCAGCAAAAATCTTGCGCCTGCACGCAGAAATTGTGGGCTTAAACCCCAATTTTACAATCATTGGTGTGGATGACCAATTACAGGTAATAAAAAATATTATCAATGAAATAAATCCTGATTACCTATCAGAAAAATGTAAGACCATTATGAATATTATTCAGCAATGGAAAGAGAAGTGCTTATTGCCATCTGAAGTGGAAGATATTCAATCATTTAGGCCAGTATATGTAACTGCACTCAAAGTCTATCACCAGTATCAGGAAAGGTTGAAATTCCTTAATTCTGTCGATTTTGGTGACTTATTGCTATATAACATACAGCTCTTTAATCAAAAGACCGAAGTTCTGTCCTACTACCAAAACAAGTTTAAATATGTTATGGTAGATGAATATCAAGATACAAATGCGATACAATATCTTTGGCTAAAATACCTTGCAAAAGAGCACTCAAATATTTGCTGTGTAGGAGATGATGACCAGTCGATATATAGTTGGCGTGGTGCAGAAGTTGAAAATATTTTGAAGTTTTCTGATGATTTTAAAAATGCAAAAACCGTTAAACTAGAGTGTAACTACAGGTCAACATCCCACATACTTGCAACTGCGTCATATGTTATCAATCACAATAAGACTCGCTTAGAAAAAAAATTGTGGACAACAAACATTGAAGGGGAAAAGGTAAATCTAATAAAATTATGGGATGGGAAAGCTGAAGCAAGGTTCATAAGCGAACAGATATTGAAACTCAATAAATACAGATTTAGTGACATTGCAGTGCTGGTAAGGGCCACTTTTCAAACTAGAGTTCTCGAAGAGTATTTTATAAAATATTCAATTCCCTACAAGATTATAAGTGGCGTAAAATTCTACGAACGTCAGGAAGTCAGGGATATAATTGCATATTTAAGACTTGTTACAAACAATAACGATGACTTAGCTTTCGAAAGGATAGTAAATCGGCCAAAAAGAAGCATAGGAGCTACAACTCTAAAGAAAATATACACGACTGCTCAGGATAACAAAATTTCTTTTTTTGAGGCAGCAAAAATATTAGTTAATAGTAATCAGGTAACCGAAAGAATTAAACTCTCACTCAACGATTTTTTAAATAAAATTAAAGCTTGGGAAGAAATAGTAAGCGTAAAACCACTGCATGAATTCGTTAAAATCGTAGCAAACCAATCAGGATATATTGAAATGCTTGAAAATGAGGAGGTAACAGGCTTAGCACGAATAGAAAATGTTAAAGAGCTCATCTCATCTTTAAAAAATTTCGATAATGCCACAACTTTCTTGGAGCATATAAGTCTGGTGATGGAAGTGGATAATATGAATAACGATGACACCGTATATGTTATGACTCTTCATGCAGCCAAAGGACTTGAATTCCCGTGCGTGTTTCTACCTGGTTGGGAAGAGGGATTATTTCCTCATCAAAGATCTTTTGATGACAAAAGTGGTAAAGCTTTAGAAGAAGAAAGGAGACTCGCATATGTTGGCATAACCAGAGCCAAAGAAAGGTTAATCATTTCATGTGCAGATAGGAGGGAAATTAACAACCAGTGGCAACCGATGCGCACTTCTCGGTTCATTAAAGAATTGCCAAGAGAAAATGTTGAGGTAATTAAAAGCAACATTGCCTACTGTTGAAGCTATAATTGCAGATAAACATATCTTACAAATCTGAATTACTTTAACTATATGTTTCTCCTGGCAAAAATTCTGTAACCGTTCACACTTAATTCTTCAATCTCATACCAATTTCTATTACATAACAAACAAATAGACAATAGAAGTGAGAAGGTTATACTAAGGCAGTATAATGATGGAGTTTTGGAATGGCATTGGTATCAGGTTGCAATTTTAGCTTACATTATGCCAATCTTTCTTCAATTGCTGCTCGCATAAATTCTGCCTGTCTTTTAGTTCTGCAGTGCACTATCGCATCATCCACATATCTTTCAAATGGTACTGTTGGGTGATTTTGTTTCATCCATATATCAAATGCATGGTGCATAAATATGTTTGAAATGATTGGGCTTATTGAACCTCCTTGCGGAACTCCTTTTTTCCCTAACTACCTTACTGCCATCTGCTTGCTGAATAGGGGATTTCATCCACCTTTCAACATACAGTATGACCCATTTGCAGTCTGTGTGCTTCTTGATAGCCTGCAGTGCTAAATTGTGGTCCAGATTGTCGAAAAATCCTGTAACATCAACAGCTTTCTTGGTAATCGTATCCTGTCTCCAATAAACAGCGGTTTTGCTATGTATCCTTGATCAGCAAAAAACTTACGTAAAGTTGGAGCCTTGTATTTAGCTTGAGTGAAAAGATTTAGAGCACCATCACGATCTTGAACACTTGCACTATGAACAGTAACCGTTCACGGAGATAAGGTGGTTTACAAAGTAAGTATAAAAGTGTAAAGAGATAGGAAGCTGAATATGGAATGGGTAAATGACAACAGTGCTGCAAGAAAAGGTTGTAGCAGAAAACGCTAATCTCAAGGAAGAAATAAAAGCACTGATCAGAGAAAATGATAGCTTGAAAGCAAAAATAGTTGAATTAGAAGACAAATTGGGCTTAAATTCGCAAAATTCATCGCTGCCACCATCACGAGATATATATCGTAAGAAAGCAAAAAAGAAAAGTGATAAAAAACCAGGAGGTCAGCCAGGACATAAGGTGCATAAGCGTGAATTAATGGCTGCAGACGAGGTAGTGAGATGCACAATTGATACAATTTGTATGTGTGGAGGTAAGATTACTTTAGAAGATGAAATTATTCATCAGAAGGCAGAGTTGCCAGAAATTAAGCCAATTGTATAGCTCTTTTTACAATAATCCGAACAGACCGTAATATGCTACTGGCCTGCTATAGCCATAAACACATATCTTATCGCATTCGGACTATTATAAGAAAGGCTATAACTGAGTACAGGTTGCAAAGAGGACATTGTAGAGTATGTAATAAAAGAATTACAGCAAATTTACCCGAAGGTGTTGCAAGAGATTTTCTAGGACCCAATGCTAAAACAATTATAAGCAGCCTTAGCGGCTTTTTTATTAACTCAAAAAGAGAGGTACAGCAAATTTTGGGCAGTATTTTTAATCTAAATATAAGCCTTGGTTTAGTCTCAAATACTGAACGCAGGGTATCGAAGAAGTGTGCATCTGAATATGAGAAAATGAAGGAAGAGTTGCAAGGAAGCGAGTATTTGCATATAGACGAAACAGGGCACAGAAATCAAGGAAAGAGAGGCTGGAGTTGGGTAATAACAAACAAAGCGTTGACACTTCTGAAGGTAAGCGAGTCTCGTGGTAAGAAGGTGTTGAAGAGTTTACTGCCAGAATATGATGGTATAGTTGTGAGCGATAGATACGCTGTATACAATTACTTCAATCGTGAAAATAGACAGATATGTTGGGCACATCTGGCAAGAGATTTTGAGAGATTTGCCCATAGTAAAAATGTTGAAGTGAGCAAAATTGGCCAAGCACTAAAATCGCTCAGCAATAAGGTGTTTGTAGTAGATAAGGCAAAAAAACAAAATTTGATAGATAATTTGAGATTTTATCGACTAGTGCGAAAAATTCGGAAAAGGGTAAAACATTTTTTACGTAAAATGACGAGGGTTGCAAATAGCACTCAAGCTTCAAGAATGGCCGCTAAGATGTTACGATCTGAGGATATGATGTGGAAGTTTTTAAGAAAACCTGAAGTGATAGAAACAACTAATAACCTTGCAGAACGGCAAATTAGACGGTACGTAATTTATCGTAAAAACAGCTTTTTCATCTGGTCAGAACGTGGAGAAAGATTCGTGGAAAGAATGTTGTCGATATTTTTGACATCACGTCTAAATGGCCAGAACCCCTTTCAAAAGCTACAGAATCTAGTAGCTGTCACTGCTTAGTTCTTTAATTCATTCTCACAATCCGTGAACGGTTACCTATGAACATCAGCCGCAATAATTAAGCCCACTGTATCTACAACAATATGACGTTTTCTACCCTTTATTTTTTTTTCAGCATCATATCCTCTGGATCCCCTTTTTGAGTGGTTTTTACTGATTGACTGTCAATTATTCCTACTGAAGGTGTTTCATTTTTACCAAACATTTTTCTTACCTCTTTTACTAGCATATTATGTATTTTTTCCAATTTGCCATTACTACGTCACCTGAGAAAATAGTCATACACCGTCTTCCATGGAGGAAAATCTTTCGGCAGCATTCTCCATTGACAACCACCTCTCATTATATACCTTATTGCATTAATAATTGTTCTGATATTGTGCTTTCTTGGCCTCCCTATCTTTCCTTGTGCAACATGTGGCTCCAAAATTTCCCATTCCTTATCACTTATATCACTTGGATACAATTTTCCCTCCTATTTTTTACTTACACTATCATATTTTTTTCCTCATTCCTTTTTAAGACATACTCTTAGACAACTGGACGTCAAGCCTATCCTAGTGCTGCATATCAAGCTCATACTCAGTATGTAAATCTTTGACTAAAGCTACAGCGCATTCTTTTTGAACAATTATACTGATTTTGATTTCAGATGTTGTGATAGCAAGTATTTCTATCTTTTTTTCGCTTAAAACCTTGAGTGTGCGGTGCATCACTTCAGTGTTAGACATAACACCAATACCAATTATTGAAATTTTAGCTACATTATCGTTTATAGCATAATTTTCATTCTTATTCAGTAACTTTTCCATTAAATCAATATCAAATTTGGAGATAACAAAACTTGACCCATGTATCATATCAATTTTAACGTTTGCTCCTGCTATATCTCTTAAAGTACGCAAGTTATTTGCAAGGTTAGTGAAAGTTACAAGAGCTTCATTAGTGCTATAAGTTATTCCAGTAATTAAGTATCTCTCTAGTACATCCCTTTTGTGTAGCACTGTGGTGCCTTCTACTTCCTTAAAAGTGGATAGCACTTGCACTTTAATGTTATGTTTCATTGCAAGTTGTACTGAACGATTATGCAGTATTTTAGCACCAGATGACGACATTTCCAACATTTCATCGTAAGAGATAAATTTGAGCTTGCGTGCCTTTGGAACAATTCTCGGGTCTGCTGTATATATTCCATCAATATCAGTAAAAATTTCGCAAGTTCTAACACCAAAGGCTACCGCGAAGGCAACTGCTGATATATCAGAGCCTCCTCTTCCAAAAGTAGTGATTCTATCATCATTTATACCCTGAAAACCAGCAATGATCGCAGCAGTATAACCCTCAGCAAAAGATCTTTTCACACGTTCAATCTTTATTGTTTTTATTTTAGACTCAGAATAAAAATCATCAGTTACAATTGGTAACTGCCAGGCAAGCCACGATTTAGCATTAACTCCGATCGATTGGAGAGTGATAGCTAATAGACCGCAAGAGATTTGTTCTCCTGCTGAAAGCATAACGTCATACTCTGATAACTCTTGTCTATAACTTAAATTTGAGATTTGCCTAGCCTGAAAAACCATTTGGTCAGTAAATCCTGCAACAGCAGATACAACAACGATTACATTACAACCTTTCTCAATATCGTTTTTTATCAAATTTGCAACTCGGTTTAAATCAGTTAGCGAAGTCCCACCAAATTTTTTTATGATTATTTTGTCCATAGTTACAATATAACTCTCTTCTGAAGAAAAATATAGTTTTTGTAGAGATAGCAGCTTGCAAGCCATTCAGAAAAGGGAAGATAAAACTATAAAAAACCATAGGCGCCAGTTGGTTTTTAGCTAAAGTCAAGTGTCTGGAATTTTAGGCATAGAATCCCCCATATGAACAAGATTCAGAAAAAATGCAACGCACATTGGGCAGAGATTAAGTATGCGTGTGCACCCACATACACTGAAGAAGATACGCCACATTTTTAACTGAAATTTAAATGAAAAGTCTGCAGACGGAGACAAATTTTGAGCTCGAGAAACATCTCTAATTGTCATTATAATGAGGTTTCAAGTATGCGGAAGTAATTTTTTTAGCTAAAGTCAAAATTTTCTACCATGACATGAGCCCACCACTAAGCAGCAGGAGACCTTGCATGACCTCCAAAAAATGCTTTTACTCTTTCAAGATAAGTAGGTGGTTCTGCAGGGATTTCTATATTATACATTGAATAATACACTGCTTCCTTTATACTATCATCTGTAACTAATTCCCTTAATTTTTGCTTTATGGCACCTCTTTGAATACTTTTTCCATACTCTTCGTAAAATTTTATGTAAAGCTCTTTAAAGACAAATTCTCTTATTTCTATTATTGATTGGTTAATGTTGCTCTTCACCTCATCGCTTATATTATTTTTATCCGCATAATCTTCGGAGTAAAAATCTTCAAACTTGTCTACCAAAATTTTTAATTTTTTATAATTGCAATATTCTTTTAAAAATCTTTCAGTAAATTTAGGTGTTAATACGTTCACTGCTCCATTTATTTGAACCAAGAAATTATTTTTCGCTTCAAGACAACTAAGCGAATAAATAATACGATCGAACATTCCCAGAGTACATAAACCAAGTCCATCCTTTAAATTCATTAGTAATAGTGAATTCACATCTGATTTTTGATTCTTAGCAGCAGTTGAAACTAAGTTTGCAGCTTGTGTGAGAGTTAGTCCAGTTTTTGATTCTTGCCAAGCTGCTTCATTGGAACCATTAAAGTTAAGATAAAGTTTTAATTGCTCTTTTTGCTCAGTTGTAAGCTCATCTGAATTATTTATGTAGTCTTCAAACTCTTTATTGAGTACATTTGGTTGAGTTCCAAATTTCTGTTTTAGTTCTTCAGCGCAGTTTATGACACTTTCCTCAAAACTTCTAGTATGAACACTTTGACTACCAGTGCCCACATCACTTACATTAAACAAAAAGCTTAGCTGCTTTACATTCAAACCCAAAGGTGAAAAGAGTTTTACTGATGGATATTTTATTAACTCAAGAAGTGCTACTGGAATTAGCAGTGCATAATTTAACAATAATAAACCAAAATTAAATATAAGAAACCCACGTAGAGCTGATACCTTTGATGCAATATACAAAAATGGAAGCTGTAGGTAATATATCAAGTGTATACTGAAGAATAAGATTTTGTCCTTTAATTTTATTGTTGGATCTTTATAAACCTCAAACAACATGCTATTGCTATCAATATTGTTGTTTTTAAAGGAGGTATAGTTGTTTATGATCTTCTCTTGCAAGGGAAGAAGCATTTTATTCAGGCAAATAAACGCAGCAATAACAATAAAACCTGTAGCCAAAAATGCTAGTGCAGGGCTAGAAGTGCTTGTAGATAAATAGGCATAAAGACCATCAACAATTAAGTTTTTGTATAATCTTTCAAAGGGACGAACTAGAATCGGGTCAAGGATATAGTTAACAAGAAGATTTAAATAATACACGAGAAACAAAAGTGCAATCAAAAATGCAATAATACTACAAACAACCAAAAATGCTTTTAATCTCGGATTCATAACCCCCTCTTAATAATCTGTTAATATAATCTATTTTAGGAATAAATTGAAAAAAATGCAAGTTTTTATGTTAAAAGATCAATTGAAATTTCTGAGTTTAGGGTATATTGTTAATCTATTTAGATAAGAATTATTGTGTCAAATAAAATAGGTTTTTGGGCTATTTTTGCCTTAGTGATTAGCAGCCAAATTGGCTCTGGAATTTTTATGCTTCCAATTAGCCTTGCTCCATATGGCATGTATAGCCTTATAAGCTGGATAATATCAGGGCTTGGTGCTATATCTCTTGCTTTAGTTTTTGCCTCACTCTGCGCAAAATTTCCGGAAACGGGTGGCCCTCACGTCTATGTAAAGCATGCTTTTGGCCCTGCTGCAGCTTTTTTTGTTGGTTGGACGTATTGGGTGATCTCATGGGTTAGCACAACAGCCGTAATAGTTGTGGGTGTTGGTTATCTTACACCATTTTTCCATGAAGATATTCAAAACGTACATCTGTTTTTAGAGATGTTATTACTTACAATTATTACACTAATAAATTTTAGAGGAGTAGCTACTGCTGGACGTGTTGAGTTTTTATTGACGGTGATAAAAATTTCTGTATTGCTTGTAATACCTATAGCAGCATTGTTTTTTTTTGATAGAAATAACTTCATCATAAGTGAAGAAATATCAAATCTTACAACATCGCAGATTCTTGCCCGTTCTACACTTATTACTCTATGGGGTTTTATTGGAGTTGAATTGGCAACAGCACCTGCAGGGTCAGTTGATAATCCAGCTAGAACAATACCAAGAGCTGTGGTACTTGGAACAATCTCTGTTGCTGTTGTGTATTTTATCAACAATCTTGCAATTATGGGATTAATAAATGGCAATGATTTAGCAAGTTCAAGAGCACCATATGTTGACGCAATAAAAATTATGGCCTCTGGCAATTGGCACTTGATTATTTCTATAACTGCGTTCATTTTTTGTGTTGGTACTTTAAACGCTTGGGTACTAGCTAGTGGACAAGTGGCCCTTGGCCTTGCAAAAGATAAACTGATGCCACAGTTTTTTGCTCAAAGAAACAAGCACGGTTCTCCTTTCTGGGGCATAACAACTAGCTCAGTTGGAACTGCAACTTTACTAATCCTCACTTCAAGCAACAATTTTGCTAAGCAGATCACATCAATTATCGACTTTTCTGTAGTTTCATTTTTATTTGTTTACCTTGCATGCAGTCTTGCTTTTCTCAAAGTTATTGTGCAAGAAAAGAGTTGTTACAAATTTTTAATTGGCAGTATAGCAACAACCTTTTGCTGCTGGGTAATATTTGAAACTTCTGTGAATACCTTGCTGATCGCAAGCTTATTCACTGCAAGTGGCGTACCTCTTTATTTATTTTGGTATCGCAGAGTTTCTGTATAGCAAATGTTATGTATCTGTTCAGCAGAGTGGCAAAATAAGGTAGACGAGAAAAGACAACTATAGGAAGAAATGGGTGTCATGCCAGTGCGTGACACTGGCATCCAGTTCTTTCGCGCAGTTCCATCAAAAACGTTGTAAAGGATTAATCGCTTTCGTGTTTACCAACTTAGTGCCCAATCTGGATCCCAGATACTGTCTCTGCTGTCAAACAAATTATCCAACAAAATTACAATTAAATGGTTGATTATTTTTAAGAATACCAAAAAAGACATGCATTAATTTTCGCATTAACGCAAGAACTATGACTTTTGGACATTTGCCTTTACTTGCTAGACGCTGACAAAACTTTTGAAAATGATTATTATGGTTTTTGACTACTATAGCTGGCATATAAAGAGCTTTTCGAATACGCTCAGATCCTATTTTGCATATGCAACTTCTCTTACTTACTGACGATCCCGATTGATAATGTCCTGGATTTAGACCAGCAAAAGCTGTAAATTGTTTAGCATTGTCAAAGTTATCAACTGATGGCATTTCTGCGACAACAGCAACAGCAGTAAGATATCCTATACCTTTTATAGTCTTAAGGTTTTCCACCATATTTTTTAGATGTGGATAGTTATTTATATGCTCATTAATTTCTTTTTCGAGAACAATAATTTGCTCCTCTATTGCCAAAATTACTTTAGATATAGCTTCTTTGCAACTGGAATGCATATTTTTGTTTTCCAAGCGATTTGTCTGTTGCACCTTATCATCTTTTAGCGATTGCATGCAACGGTAAAGCTCCCTCAAATGCCTCATTTCAGGTGCAATGGGCTTCCAAAGAGCAGGTTTGTTGGCGATACAAAATCTAGCTATCATAGCTGCATCTGATTTATCTGTCTTATTTCTGAGCAGCTCACTTTTGCCAAAAGCTTTCTGGGTTTACTATACTGACATTATGTCCTAAATCGTGCATAAAAGTAGCCAAATCTTCTCCATACCAACTAGTTGCTTCAAGACATAAATGAGTAAGATTTGCTCCATGGCCATTGCACCAAACTACAAGTTTTGCAAAACCATCTTGATTATTTTGAAAGACTTTGTGTCGTTTTTTACTGTCCACTAACAAACAAACATCAAATTTCTTTTTTGAAATATCCACACCCAAAATAGCATTTACTTGCATAAAATTGCCTCCAAGACTATAAATAAACTGAGAGTTTAGACTAACCTTGTAATACGGGATATAATTCCAAAAGATACTGTTCAGTCTTTAACTCTATGGGAGGGAAGCAAAATCTGGCTTAATGGCATTAGTGTCGCATCAGCTTCACCCTCCCTGTGAGGTATTTTAGCTCTAATGCCTCACATCATAAAGATACAAGTGTCACGCACTGGGATGACGAGAAAGGAGCACTGGAATTTTTGTTTCAATATTTGTACATGAGCCATGCATCTGAACAGATACAATGTTATAACTAGAGATAATTTTTAAATGATTGATATTTATGAACTACGACTTTTCTTGTTGTCCACTTGTTCAACATTACCCTTCTCAAGTTTACTATCTACTTCTTTTGTGTGTTCATCATCTATACTAGTTTCATCTTTTATCTTACTAGGGTAATCTTCCTGCGATTTTTTATATGCTTCCATGTTGTCATATATAGGGTTACTGATGATTTCTATTTTTTCAGGTGTGAAAATCCTTGCTAAAAATCTCCTTATTATTGGTATTGACCTTAAGAGATCTCTTAGCTTTGAAGATTCTTGTCTTTTGTTTAGAGACTGTTGGTCTATTTTAGAGGTTTTTACACCATACTTTTTATCATCAAAATTTATTGTAGGCTTTCTTTTATTCGAAAGAACACTTTGGGCCTTTGATCCATTGGTTCCTTCAGGCCCTTGAGGTGTAGACATTGCAGGTTTAACCTTAGTTTCATCGTATTCCTTACTCATCTTTCATTTCATTATGTAATATTACTAATATTGCATAATAATAGCTAAATTACAATTAATTGCAAGGTAAAAATATTAAAACAATTGTAAATTTTGTCAGTAAAAATATAATAGAACTTTAAAATTAGAGGTTCATCTATATGAGATACAAAATTGCTGTTATTGGAGCAACCGGAAGAGTAGGGCGTGAGGTATTAAGCACGCTTGCTGAATTTCAAGATGAGGCGATAGATTGCGTTATTGCACTTGCATCGAAAAAATCAGAAGGGAAGAAGGTGAGCTTTGGTGACAAAGAGTTAACAGTTTTATGCCTTGAGGATTATGACTTCGTTGGAACTAATGTAGCCATTTTCTGTGCTGGATCTCATGTTTCTGAAGAGTATGTACCAATTGCAACACAGGCTGGATGCATCGTGATAGATAACAGTTCCCATTTTAGAATGAAAGAGGGTGTGCCACTCATTATTCCAGAGATTAATAAAGAAAAAATTATGGAATATAAAAACCACAACATAATATCCAATCCAAACTGTACTACAATACAGATGCTGCTAGTACTACATCTATTACACCAAAAAGCAAAAATAAAGAGAATCGTTGCTTCAACTTATCAATCAACTTCTGGTGCAGGCAAAGCAGCAATGGATGAGCTCTATGACCAGACAAAAAAAATCTTTATGAACGAAGCTAAAAAACCCAAGATATTCTCTAAGCAAATAGCATTCAATTGCATTCCCCATGTAGGAGAATTCATGGAAAATGGCTCTACAGAAGAGGAATGGAAAATGCAAGAGGAGACAAAAAAAATTTTAGAGGAAGATATAAAAGTTACTGCAACTTGTGTAAGGGTACCCGTCTTTATCGGTCACGCTATGGCAGTAAATGTGGAATTTGATCAACATATCACTGAAGAACAAGCTCGTGAAGTGCTAAGTGAAGCCGAAGATAGTGGAGTTTTAGTGTACAACAGGCGTGAAGATAGTGAATACATAACTCAAATTGATGTTGTACAGGAGAATGCTGTATATGTATCGCGTGTTAGAAGAGACAATACTGTTGAGCACGGATTAAATATGTGGATAGTGGCTGACAACCTGCGCAAAGGCGCAGCATTAAATATAGTGCAGATTCTTGAGATTTTGATAAGAGAGCATTTGTCAATCAAGTGCATATAGAGCGCACGTACGTTGTAATTCGAAGGAAATTGTATATCACATGGCAGCGCGTGACGCTGGAATGGCTTTGTTGCATCGCTACTTATGAAAGGCTAACTATAATTAGGATTATAAGCAACTTATTGAAAATCTTGTTTTTTTTGCAATCAATCTGATCAAATTTAAGAATAGTAACTTGTTATTTATATTAATAAATTTAATTCTATTGAAAATAGCTAAAGCATTGAAATTCTTGAATTTTAGCCGGATTAGTGAGTGGTAGTGAAATTTCTTTTACTCAAATTTAGGTATTCACTGACCGTTCTTGTTATAAATACCAGAATAATAAGCTACTGATATTCTCCACCTTTTTTATCTTTAATCCATCATAGCTAGCGATGCAACAAAGCCGGCTGGATTCCAGTGTCAAGCACTGGAATGACACCATTTGCTGTGCAGTTTACCTTCAAAAATGAATGTTCGTACAGCTATGGAATAAATCGCGGTATGACGGTTCGCAGCGGTATAGTAACTCGTCACCCCGCTACTTGTTAGCGGCTGAGATACCGCGGCGGTATGACGTAGAAGCTATACTTTTATACTCACCAACTCAGTATCCAATCTGGATCCAAGTAGTCAAGCTATTCGGATGACACCCTCATAAAGTGAAATGAGATCCCGCTAACACGTAGCGGGATGACGAGAAAGGGGCTACTCGGATGACACCCTCATAAAGTGAAATGAGATCCCGCTAACACGTAGCGGGATGACGGGAAAAGAGGTACTGGGAGACATCCTTCCTGGTAGACCCAAATCACAATGTTCGCACAGTTGTTCGTCACGCGCTGCCGAACACTGTATGGTTATACAAGAAAAATTAAGGCTTAAAAGGAATTTTAAGTATCAGGACTCAAGGTTTTTATTCCTTCTTAATAAAACATAAAAAGCCCCTTTACCACCATGTTTTTTCGTAGCTTGTTGGTAGTATAGAACCATATGCTGGATTTTAGTGTCATTTAACCATTTATTTAAGTTACTCTTTATAGTGTCTGTTTTGTTTGTTGCACTGCCGTATCCCGTAATTACCAATAAACATCTATTTCCTGCTCGATAATTTTTGATAATAAAATCTATCAATTTACAGTAAGCATCCTCTATATTATAGCCATGCAAATCGAGCTTATCGCTTATAAAATATTTACCCCTATCAACTTTTGATTTTGTGTTTTGGTCAAGACAAAATGATGAGTTACTATTATTGGTATTAAGAAAATTCCCTTGTAAGTCGGAGGTACCTTTATCAACCATAGACTTTATATTTACTTTATGATCAACTTTCAAAGTAACTTTTCCACATTTTATTGGCTTAACATTTTTTTGCCAATCCAACTCATCGTCCGACATAAACGCATTAATCGAATTGTATAATTTTACAACAATATTCAAACATAGTAAAATGTTGCTTATTCTATAAAAACCCGATTTTCAATAATACGATGAAATCGTCAAAAACTAATGAGAATTTTTGGCTGTATGGAAAGCACACCTGCATGTCAGCACTGAAGAATAAAAATAGGCGGTGTATAGAACTGTTAGTAACAGAAAATTTCTATAGAGAACACGAAAAAGAAATTAAGCAATATGCAAATAGTAAGGGCATTAAAGTTCGATTAGTAGAAAACAAAATACTTAATGACGTTTTACCCAAAGGTGCTAACCATCAAGGAATTGCTTTAAATGTTGCCCCTATTCTTTATAACTTAAGCATCGAAGAAGTAGCTGAAAGCTCAAACGACAGTTCTACTATAGTCATTTTAGATCAAGTCACTGACACGCACAATATTGGATCAATTTTAAGAACTTCAGCTTGTTTTAATGTCGACGCATTGGTTTTACCACATAACCATTCACCGAGTGAAAATGCATCTATTGCAAAAGCAGCAAGTGGGGCTTTAGATATTGTTCCGCTAATATACGTTACAAATATAGTAAAAACTATGCAGTATTTAAAAAAGGTCGGCTACTGGTGTTACGGGTTTGATTGCAATGCTAAAGAAAATATAGATGAAATAAAGAGTTTTGAGAAAAAAAGAGTAATTATTTTTGGTTCTGAAGAGAAAGGAATGCGGAGGTTAGTTAAAGAAAATTGTGATTATCTTTTAAAAATCCCAATGTCAAATGCAATTAACAGTTTAAATGTTTCAAACGCAGCAGCAATAGGCCTATATTCTATTTATATTAAAACAAATGCCAGCGCATAGCTGTTTATAATAAAAACACTTGATAAAAATATGGTTTTATATTATAATGTGTTAAGTAATGGATAAAAGGAGTTATATTATGTCTTATATGAGAAATGAACAGGATATTCGCTCTCAAGGCGTTTATTATAGTGCTGGGCTTAGAAGTTACCTAACTAAAGTATATAATTACATGGCTTTAGCTTTGGGCGTCACAGGGCTTGTTGCATTTTTAACAGTATTTTCTGGTCTTTTTCAAGTAATTTATTCTAATCCCGTTCTATCGCTTGTGGTAATGTTATCTCCGGTTGCATTGGTGTTCTACATGTCTTATAGAATTCAACACCTAAGTGCTCAGTCTGCCGTTACTATATTTTTCTCGTTCTCAGTGTTAATGGGGCTTTCCTTATCTTATGTTTTTATAGTTTATACTGCAGAAAATATAGCAAGGGCGTTTTTCATTACATCAATCATGTTTGGCTCTATGGCTTTATATGGCAATACTACAAAAAGAGATCTTACAAGTATGGGCTCTTTCTTGATTATGGGAGTTTGGGGGTTAATCATTGCGTCTATAGTAAATTTATTTCTTGGAAGTAGTCCTCTCCACTTTGCAATATCGTTCATATCAGTAATAGTCTTTACCTTAATGACTGCGTATGATGCTCAAAGAATCAAGGACGTTTATTATAAACATAATGACGGATCAGAAGTTGCTACTACTAAATTGGCAATACTCGGTGCAACTAATCTTTATTTTGACTTTATTAATATATTTCTCAATCTACTCAGGTTACTTAACTTGTTCAACAATAGGGATTAGATGTTTTCCTTTTTAAGGAAAGGTAGTAAGAATTCTATAGTTTTCTTTTTAGTATCTTTAGTTGTGTCGATGATATGTCTTGCATATGCATCGGTACCTCTATATAGCATTTTCTGTAAAGCTACTGGGTATGGTGGCACAATAAGAAAAGTAACTAACACAACAACAAATATAACTAACCAAAAGATCAGGGTCCATTTCAATGCTGATATAATGTCCGATCTACCTTGGGAGTTTAAATCAGAAACTAACTACGTTGACGTAAACATAGGAGAACAAAGTTTAGCGTTTTATTACGCAAAAAATCTATCTGATCAGCCTTCATTTGGTATGGCGGTGTATAATGTTACGCCTTTCAAAGCAGGTAAGTATTTCAATAAAGTTGCATGCTTTTGTTTTGAAGAGCAAATGTTGCTACCAAAACAAAAAGCAGCTATGCCCGTATCTTTCTATATAGATCCTGAGATAATGCTTGATAGTAATACAAAAGATTTGGGCGAAATAACACTATCATACACGTTCTTTAAGCCTAAGTAACAGAATGTTTGCAAACCGTGTCATTTCAGTAATCAATAGGGTGTCATCCAAGTAGCTGACACTGGAATGACAGGAGGTAACGCAAGAAGTCTATTGATTGTGAAAACAATAACTTTGCAAAATATTAATTGTTAGATAACATAATCAAAGTTTTTATCTTAATATTCATCATGGTTAGAGCTATACAAATTAAAAAAACTGGGGGACCAGAAGTATTAGAATTTGTAGATAAGAGTATAGGTGAGCCAAAAGGCGAGGAAGTTTTAGTACGTCACACAACTATCGGCTTAAATCGTTATGATTTAGAGCACAGAAAAGGTACGCGCAAAATTAAAAATTTACCATCAGTGCTTGGGGTAGAAGCAGTGGGAGTTATTGAAAAGCTTGGTAAAAAAATCAGTGATGGATTGAAGGTTGGAGACAGAGTTGGATATTGCACAGCTCCTCCAGGGGCATATTGTGAAAAGCGCATTATACACCAGAAATATCTGATAAAAATTCCAGATGACATATCTGATGAAGTTGCTGCTGCAGTGCTGTTTAAAGGTATGACAGCTCACTATTTAGTTAATCAATCTTATAAAGTTAGGCCTGGTGCTTTCGTGCTAGTTCATGGGGCTAATGGTGGTTTAGGACAAATAATATGCCAATGGGCAAAGGATAAAAAAGGTGTAGTGATAGGTTCTGTAAGCTCTGATGAAAAAATGAAGATAGCTTTACAAAGTGGCTGCACATACGCAATAAACTACAATGATAAAGACTTCGTTTCTAAAGTTATGGAGATTACGCAAAACAGAGGAGTAGGTGCAGTGTATGACCCTATAGGTTACGCTACAAGCAAGCTTTCTTTTGAATCTTTAGGCAGGTTCGGCATATACGTTTCCTATGGGCAGATATCAGGTAACGCTCCTATTAGTTTTTCTTTACTTAGTTCACGTTCGTTATTTGCAACTGGAACCTCAATATACCATTATAAGCATGATAGATTCACATTAGTGCTTACCACAATGGAAATCTTCGAGATGATAAGAAAAAAACTTTTAACTGTACGGATCAATAAAAAATATAAATTTGATGAAATAATTCAAGCACATCGTGATATGGAAAATAGAAAAGCGAGTGGGTTAAATATTATCAAAATCTCTTAAATAAATTAGTAATTTAAACTAACCATTCATTAAGTCATATCAACTAGAACTTCACATATTTAATTCTCCTTTTGGGGGAATTAAAAGCATATAGCTAAACTGACTTAGATTTACCGACAACCGTCATCCCGCTACGTGTTAGCGGAATCTATACCGCGAATAGACTTCTTGCATAACCCAAATTAAGTAGAAAAAGGTATCATCCGAGTAACTGACACTGGTTCCTTTATGACGGTAGTAGCCCCCCTTCTCCTGTCATTCCAGTGCTCCCTTTCTTGTCATCCAAGTAGCTGACACTGGGATGGCTTTGTTGCATCACACTTTATGAGATGGTGATTTATGGTAAATTCATGTAACTATCTCAAATTTAGCCATACCAATATCAGTGAATTTATTAAGCAAATAGCATTTAGTTCTTTTTCTCGATTTATCTCAGATTTATTCCTAAAACTAAATCCGAATATTTGCTTTAATCTTGAGAAAAACCCTTCAATATAAGATCTTTTCCCATAATTTACTTCTTTTTTCCATTCTTTCATGCCATCTTCACCGTATAATTTTATTAACCTAATAGCAGCATTCCTGTCAGACATATAATCTATTTCTGGATGTTCTGCCGCATTGTTTATTGGTGGAATTTTTGTCTTTATATCATATTCGTTACACAACTTATAAAACTTGTGCCTATCACATGCTCTATCTGCATATAGTGCTTTTATGGCATGCTGAAAATCGACTTCTTTTAGCAAATCACAAGCTCCATAGTGATCAGCCGTTACTGTATTTTACAGCTATGGCTTTTTTGTTGTTTATATTCAACATTACGTGCAATTTTCTCGTTTGCTCATAGCCACGATATTTTCTGTCAGTGCTATTTTCCTTGCTGTGACCAGGAGTGTTGTTGTGTATACTAATTCCTGTACTGTCTATAGCAATTTCGATATCTTCCATATTATTTTCTGCAATCATTTATCTTAATATTAAGTTTCTTAAACCTTCTTGATGCTTGTGAATAGCTGATAACTGCCAAATCTCTTCCTATTTGTTGCAAATACCCTTTTATAAACCCGACTGTTTGTCTTAAACCAATTCTAAAGAAACTGACGATTATATGCACCAAAATCACAACTTTATCACTATAAATATAGTTGCCGCCCTGCATTTTTGGACAATTCTCGTACCAATTTTCTATGGCGTCATTGATATAACAAAAAATGCTTCCTCTTTCTTGGAGAAATTTGTTATATTCATGGCAGTTACTGACTCTCATTTTTTGTGGCATATTTTTTCTTCAACAGTTAAATGGCTATTTATAATGAATTTTGTCAGTAACTGCCAGTTCTTTTCACTTGAGCGATGCAACAAAGCCCACTGGGATCCAGTTTCACCTTGTGATGGTGTCATGAAAGTAGCTGACACTGGTTTCCATCCAAGACGGTGTCATTCCTTACTATTACCCACAAATATAAATGGACTAAAAAGTAAAATATTACAATATTAAAGTTTGCAAATATTGAGGGTGTAAAATGGCAAGTAAAAGTAGTGAATGGGCTAAAAATGAATTTGGAGATAAAAGGTTAACTGAGCGATTAGTAAAGATTGCTGATATGTTTGACAAAATTACCTGAAAGTTAGATTAATCAAGCATGTGAAAGTTGGTCAGAAGCAAAAACAGCATAACGTTTTTTTCAAAATGAGAATGTAAAAGAAAGTGATATTTTAGCTACACATATTAATAAGACGGTTGAGAGAACAAAAGCTCACAAGAGGGTTCTTGTCATTCAAGATACCAGTTACATTGTATATAATAACCATAAAAAAACAAGCGGATTAGCAAATTTGTCCAGTTATGATACTGCAAAAGGTATTATAATGCATACAGCTCTTGCCTTTAGTATAGAAGGTTTGGTACTAGGGATACTAGATCAAAAAGTTTATTCAAGACCTGAAGAAACTGAGAACCTTAAAAAAAAGAGCGATCGCATTGAAGATAAAGAAAGCGTAAAGTGGTTGGAAACTTTAAGAAAAACAAATAATATTATTGATCCAACTCAAACTGAGACTATAACTGTATGCGATAGAGAAGCAGATATATATGACTTTTTTGAGCTTGCACATAATCTTAATTCGGCAGTGCTAGTTAGAGCATGCAGAGATAGAGCAGTAAATAGAAAATCTCGATATCCTGAAAAAGGTGAGCAGAAGTTATGGGCATTTATTAAATCCTCTCATTGTGCAGGTACGGTAGAAGTTGAAGTTCCTGTAAAAGATAATAAGCCAAAAAGAACAGCACGTTTGGAAGTTAGATTTGGAAAGTTTATGATGAATCCATCTAAGAATAATATTAGGCATAAGACGGAAGAACTACCTAAATTACCACTTTATGCAGTTTATGTTGTTGAGAAAACTCCCCTTCCCTTAAAAAAAACCGCTAGAATGGATGCTATTAACGAATCTTTCAGTTAATACTTTCGATGAAGCTGTTGAAAAAATTAGTTGGTATCAACTATGTTTTTTAAAAATTTTTTTATTTGTGTAATTTTGCAAATTATATGGGCAATAAAAACCCGTTTGTCATAGAAATAGAATTTTATATCAAACAGCTACCACAGCAATTTCTGCTTAAGCTAATGAATATGTGCTTTAAGTCTGTGTGGACGCACATATTCATTAGCCAATTTCAGTTACCGTTGTGAAGATTTTTAAGTATGCAAATTAATTGCTTCTTTAAGTCTTGTATTAGCAATTACTATAATTTTACGCATTAGGGCTGTTATAGCCACCATCTTCTTCTTACCACTTTCAACAAGCTTAGAATAAAAGGCGCCAAGTATAGATTTTGACCTTGTAGCAGCCATAGCGGCTGTAAAGAGCTTTGAACGAACGTTACTTCTACCACCTGTAATCCTTCGGTAACCAACAGCTTTACCACTTTCTTTTGGATGCGGTGCAACTCCGGCAAGACTTGCTACTTCTTTTCTATTTAAGTAACCAAGCTCTGGCATTAAACACAAAAAATCTTGTGATAACTTTTTACCTATTCCAGGAACTGTTTTAAGAATTTTTTGGCGTTGTTGTAATTCGCGGCTTTCATCAATAATCTTTTGTATAGTATCATTGAGTTCGTTTATTTGACTATCGAAAAACTCAATGGTCTTTTGACAGCTTTCTTTTATATGATCATTTTCCGGTGCTTCAAGTCTGCATTTTTCTTGAGTTCTCATTTGCGTAATATCATCACGACGTTGACAAAGTGCAGCCAAAGTTGATTGTTCTGTAGAGGTAGGTACAAATAGAGAGATAGTTCTATGGCGTTCAAATCCATATTGAGCAAGAGCTCTTGCATCTGATCTATCAGACTTTGCTAAAGTTCCGTGAGATAAAATAAAGCTTTTTACTTTACGAGTATTAGCTCGATGCACGGCAATATTTTTGTCGGTAAGAAAATGTGATAAGCCAAGCTCATATTTCCCTGTATTTTCTAAAGTCACTAAAGCATTAGGTAGAATATCTGAAAACTCTTGAAATAATTGTTGCCAACCAGAAGCATTATTATCAAATTCGACAGCATTCTTCTGTTTGTGAATTGCAACGACATTTTTAAATTTTCCGATGTCAATGCCAATAAAATTTTGATAAGATGTAACCATAATAAACCTCGATAGTTTTAGTTAATTTAAGATTGTAAACGGGTGCATATATATGTCCCAAGCAACTATTCAAACGTATCGAGAGATAGGGCTAGCGTACCTTGATACCAACGGTTGTAATACCAATTTCCTTTCGGTCGCGCACGCCCGCTATTCCTAGTGAGCAGGGTTATCTTTCTCTCTTATCTCTTTTATATCACGTTTTTAACTTACAATTGCCTTAGATGGAAAATAGAGATATTACATAAAATTTTAAATCCGGTCTCAAAGTTGAAGAATGTAGGCTTGGAATAGCAGAAAGACTAATGAGATATCTAACAGTTATGAGTATTATTGCTTGGAGGATCTTCTTTATTACATCAATTGCAAGCAACATTACCATGTACTACCTTATTAGCTGAAGAAGAATGGAAAGTTTTATACGTTAAAATACACAGAAAACCATGTCCAAGTGTAGTTCCCAACATAAAAGAAGCTGTTTCATGAACTTGGAGGCCATTTAGCAAGAAAAAATGACCCAAAACCAGGACCAATTACTCTTTGGAAAGGATATAAACGTCTCTTTGATTTAGCAGAAGGATGGCGACTTGCTCACGAACTTTATATTTGTGGGTAATAGTAAGTTGTTAGGGGGATCTGGAGATACCGCGGCGGTATGACGTAGGGAAATCTTACTTATTATAGCTATAGTTCTACATGAATTACAAAAGTAATATTTACTAGATCTTAATATTTTAGATCTATATTTTAATAAATAATGAGCTGTAATTAGTATGAATAATCCATTTAAAAGTGAGAACTATAAAAAAAATCTCGATTCTCTGATCAAAGCTGTAAAGCTAGGAAATGCAGAGAAACAATATAACAAAACGTTAAGGGATTTATCTCATGCATTAGAAGGTTTTACAGGTGAGGCAAAAGGTATAGCTGAGTTTGTTATATATACTGACTTGAACAATTATGTAGAACAGCCATTAGGTCTTTTTAAAACATTAATGAATAGAATTTTGGGAAAAAATTTTCCAACCAAGAACAGTAGTATAAGTAATTTTGTAAATGATGAGTTGTCAAGTTTCACTTTAGAAACAGCAGCTAAGTATACAAGAATTTTAAAAAAAATTGATCTCTTGGAACAATTAGAAAAAGATTTCAGAAAAAATAATATTTTAAAAGATTCTTTAAATTTAGAACAAAGTGAAAAGAGTCAAGGAAAAGATAGATCACACGAAGTGAGTTTGGAAGGTAGAAAGCAAAAGGAAGGTACTTTTGAGCTGCGAAAAGAAGAACAGCCGAAAGAAAAATTAGGTGGTAATCGCATGAGGCAAATAAAGCGACCAACAACAGCACCTCCGGCTGCTCCAGATTCGAGGAAGGTACGCTTTAAATCAGAAATATCCTCAGATGGAGAAAGCAAGGCAAAGTCTACATCTTCTTTACTAAAAGGAGCTAATAGTTTTAGTATGCCTGATGCTAAGGAAAATCCTTCTGAGGATTCAGGCTATGAAAGTTCATTAGATCAGGGGTCTGAATATGAAGACATATCAAATTATCAAGAGAAAAAGCAAAAGGAAAATCCTTTATATGAGCAGAGAGAAGATTCAGGCTATGGAAGTTCATTAAATGAAGAGTCTGTATACAAAGAGATATCAAATTATCAAGAGAAGAAGAGTAAAATTTTAATAGAAAATTCGCAGAGTTCAAAATCGCCCAAAGAAGAGCCAATTTATGCAACAGTTCCTAAAGAACATATAGAAGCAAAAAGAGAACGTAAGCAGAAACAACAACCTCAATCCCTCGTACCACCAAAACCACCGCAAGTGCCAAAAAAAATGTTTACTACTGGTCAAGAAGTTAGACAAGAATCGAAAGTGGTAATCAAAGATAAACCTGCAGTACCGCCAAAGCCTAAAAATCTAAGCCGTGCTAATCAAAAAGTAAGCACAGAGCCAAAAGTAGTAGGAGTAATTCTTAAAAAATCAGCTGAAAGAGTACCACTAAAATCTGAAAATCAAGACAATAGGAAATCAGCACAAAAAGCTGCTGGTAAGGCGATACCAAAAGTAGCAGCAGCTACTATGAAAGGAGGAGCTAATCGCGAGATGGGCAGTAAAGTAAAGGCATTAAAAGAAAAATTTGAGCAAAATCAAGCAAAAGGAAATGCTAATGTACAGCTTGCTGAAAGCAAAACCACTCCAGCAGCACAAGCGGATATCGGTGTGAAGAAAAAACAATCTCATTCATTTCTAACAGAGAATAAAAGATCTGCAACGAAACACGTAGCAGCAAAATCTGATCCAAAATCTCATGTCAGCAAAAATTCCCTTCTCACGCATGCAAATGTAAAGGAAATGGTTGCACAAATTGAGAAAGGAAAAGGAGGAAGATAGTAACATTTGGGAAAAAAACATATGTGTCAAGTCAAGAGATTGTGAGCAAATTTAGGAAATTATAGCTAAACTGACTTAGATTTACCGACAATTTGAAAAACCGTCATTCCGCTAACTATAGTATTTTCAAAAGCGAATGATAAAGGTATAATATGTTTTTTTAAAGTAGGGAAAGCGATGGTATATAGTGTAGATTTAAGGGAAAAAGCAGTGTCTTTGGTAGAAAAAGGAAAGTCAAAGGTTGAAGTTGCAGAGGTTTTTGAGATAGGGATAGCAACACTATATAGATGGCTAAAAAAGAAAGCTACTGGCCAAGGTCTCAAAGCGGTAAAAAGTACTGGTTTTATTCGAAAAATAGATCCAGAAATACTCAAAGAATATGTCAAAAAACACCCAGATCACACACTAGCAGAAATGAAACAAAACCTTGGCTTTGGGATAAGTGCAATTTGGTATAGATTAAGACAGCTAAAAATAACCTTTAAAAAAAGTCACATTCTATCAAGAGCGCAATCAAGAAGATAGGCAGCAATTTATCGATAAAGTCTCAAAAATAGACCACTGTAGCATTTTATATATAGATGAAGCAGGAGTTGATAATAGACTATACCGAGAATATGCACGAGCTCCAAGAGGAGAAAAAATATATGCTGATGTTCCAGGAAAAAAGCGGGAAAGAGTGAGTATAATAGGTGGATGAGAAGTTTATTGCACCAATGACCTTCACAGGAGGGTGTAATAAAGATATATTTAATGTATGGTTAGAGCGAAGATTACTTCCACAATTACAGCGTGATACAACCATAGTTATGGATAATGCTACATTCCATAAAACTCCCAAAACAAAGTCATTAATAGAGTCTTTTGGCTGTCATTTGCTTTATCTTCCAACATATTCACCTGATCTAAATCCGATAGAGCATTGTTGGCACACCATCAAAAGTTGCCTCAGACCTCTAATGCATCAATGTACAGACTTACACCTTTTAGTTGGTAATACCATTTTAGACGTTTATCATTCGTTTTAGAAAATACTATAGTTGAAATAGCGCAGTTACTCACCCCATAAATTTGGTGCTCTCTTTCAATCAAAGGTGTCTTGCTGCTTGAAATGTTTTCTTTGTAAAAATTTGGCTTATCTTTATATCATCTCATTCAAACAGCATTAACATAACTTATGCCTTTTTTGGATGTAGAAATTTTCTAGGAATTGTCTTTTTGAATTCTATGGTATTTTGTTTAACATTGAAACAAGAGGCCAGTGTCACGCACTGGCATGACACCCATTTGTTTCTATAGTTGTCTTTTCTCGTCTACCTTATTTTGCCACTCTGCTGAACAGATACATAAAGAAAGTGGAAAATTGGACATTCTCAACTCGGCTCCTGCAGATTAAAAATTAAGTTGAATAAAAATTGGATTTGACGCAGTTTTTTCCCATAGTTTAAGAAATTAAAAGTTTAACGATTAGAATTATAATTACAAACCACAATAAAAAATAGACTTTTCCATTTGATTTATTTTTAATTTGGATGTTTTCTAATTTTTTATCAGCTATTAGGTTTAATTTTTCTATAAGGCTAAATATCCCTTGGATTGTTTTTACAGGATAAGAACTTCTAATTTTTTCCCTATACCCTATTTTATTTTCATGTTGACTGCTTATCCACGCTTCAACTACTTTCCACATATTGATTTCTGAGTAGATCTTTCTACATGTCCCTTCCAGTAAAATCATAGTTTTCTGCAGCAATAACAATTGTGTTTGAACTTTCATATCAAAATCACCAGTTATTTTTAATAGCTGAGCAAGTAAACTAGCAAATGAAATCTTCTGTATAGGCTGCCCAATAATGGGTTCACCTATTGCCCTGCAAGCTGTGACAAAATTTCTATGCTGTGATGAAACATAACCAGCCCTAAAGTGCATTTTTGCAACGTGATCATAATCCCGATTTAAAAAGCCTTTGAGTATCTCTATAACGTAATAGCATGTCTCACGATCTATTCTACCCATGATTCCACAATCCAGGGCAATAATATTGTTATTACTATCAACCATTAGATTTCCAGGATGCATATCAGCATGAAAAAAACAATCCCTGTATACTTGATTGCAAAACGATTCTATAAGATTGATAGCTATTTGCTTACGATTATTCAGTTTTTCAACTTCGTATATTGGCGTTGCTTCTATCCATTCTAATGTTAAAACCTTTTTCGAAGTTCTATTCCAATCTATTTCAGGTACGTAAAAACCTCTGTCATTTTTTGTGTTTTCCTTTAGTTCCGAAGAGTGAGCAGCTTCAAAACGTAGATCTAACTCTAATCGGCAAATTTCAGCAAAAGTTTTGACTAATTCAATTGGCCTCAGCCTTTTTGATTGTTCGCTAAATTTTTCTGCAATTTCTGCAAGCCAAGAAAGCATTTTTATATCCCTTGAGAATGTTTTCTCAATATTTGGCCTTAAAACCTTCACAGCAACTTCCTTACCCTCAGTTGTAACCGCTCTATGCACCTGAGAAATCGATGCTGCTGCAATTGGCTTTTCAGAAAAGCTTGAAAAAATGTCGCTCAATTTACAATTAAACTCACTTTCTATAGTTTTAACTGCTATTTTATGTGAAAATGATGGCAATCTATCACATATCAATAACAAGTTATTTGTTATATCCTCATTTAAAACATCAGTACGTGATGAGATAGACTGCCCAAACTTAATGAACACCGGACCTAATTTTTCAAGAGCACACTTTAGCTTGTGGCCTTGTATTTTATTTATTGATTTTTTTGATGGTGGAAGTAAATAAGGTAATATATTGTAACGCGTCAGCACCGTAGTTATGTGCAGAAGACGCAAAATATTTTGAATCATTTCGCTGCGTAACTGCTAAATATTTCATTTAGGGTTCTATTTTTCATAATCTCATCAGGCTTGCCTTGGCAATAGATAGTATTATTTATACAAATTATGTAATCTGAGGATGGTAGAGCAGAGTTAAGATCATGAGAAGTCATAAGAATCGATACCAATCGTTTTTTTGCTATTTTATTTATAATATCATAAAATTTAGCCCGCGCGTTAATATCCATTGCACTAACTGGTTCATCTAGAATGATCAAGTCAGGCTCTGCAATTAAACAACGTGCAAGCAGTAATAATTGTGTTTGCCCTGCAGAAATTTCTAACACTTGATTTTTCAAAATGTTACCGATACCAGCCAACTCTATCGTTTCTGTAATAATGGATTGATTTTTCTTTAGTCTTTTCAAGGAGCTATTTAAAAGAAAATATTCAACTGTTATTGGCATCAAATTACTAATACTAAAATTTTGCGGCATGTAGCTAATTTTTGTGTTCTCAGCTAACACAATATTTCCAGTATAATTTTTATTTATACCAGCAATTGCTTTCACTAAAGAGGTTTTACCTCCACCATTTGGACCAAGTATTGTAATTATGTCTCCTCTTTCCATGAACATATTGATATTGTCAAGGATTCTTTTACCATCATATGCGAGAGCAAGATTTTCTATTTTTAGAACACGATTATTGACATTATTCAATTTATTGACAAAATTTAACTTCTTCTCAACGTTTATATGAGACATTTACTGGCTTTTTTTCTATTACTTTCACTTACACTATACTATAATATTGCCTTTTCATCCAATTTAAAAGTTGTAGCTACAATCAAACCTATCCACTCACTTGTAGCTTCTGTTACAGAAGGGATTTTAGAACCGGAATTGCTTGGCTATGCAACATCTGCACATAATTATATATTAAAGCCATCTGATGCGAGTAATTTAGAATCAAGTGACGTTATATTTTATGTTGACGATAACTTAGAGACGTTTGTTCAAACTTTCGCCAAAAATAATAAAGAACTAGTGCAATTGTCAAAGGCAATCAACCTACTTCCTACTCGGCCACATTCATTTTCTAGAAAAATCACTCACATTCAAGATGAAAAAGATTTACACATGTGGCTGAGTCCCGAAAATGCAAAGAGCATGATACTTTCTATAAGTGCAACATTGTCTGACATAGATAAAGGAAATTCCCATCGATACAGTTCTAATGCAACAAAAGCTATAAAAAAAATAGACCAAGAAGTAAAAGAAATCATGAAAGAACTGAATGATTTTAAAAATCAAAAATACATCGTTACTCATGATGCTTATCAATATTTTGAAAAATATTTCGGTCTAAATCATCCAAGCGCTATTCTTTCCATAGAAGAGGATTCTTACATAGGTATGAAGAGTTTAATGAAGCTAAAAAAGATAATGAAGGAAGAAAACGTTAAATGTATATTTGCTCATTCACAGGAAGATAGCATAAAGCCTAACGCCCTTTCTAATGACGCAAAAATGGTAGTTCTTGATCCTATTGGATCAGACATAGAGCCTGGAAAAGATGCATATCTAGCTATAATCAATAGCATTGCACAAAATTTTAAGTCTTGTTTTGTTGAGTAATAAGTTCCCTTTTAGCTTACTGTTTTATTGTTCTACAAATCAAGAAGAAGTGAGTTTACAACAAATGGTGTCATTCCAGTCTGGAATCCAGCTTTTTCATAATCATCAAAACGTTGTATTTTAACATAAAATGGCTGCTTTTATGCTTACTAACTTAATAAAATTCCTGGATCCCAGTGGGCTTTGTTGCATCACACTTTATGAGATGGTGATTTATGGTAAATTCATGTAACTATCTCAAATTTAGCCATACCAATATCAGTGAATTTATTAAGCAAATAGCATTTAGTTCTTTTTCTCGATTTATCTCAGATTTATTCCTAAAACTAAATCCGAATATTTGCTTTAATCTTGAGAAAAACCCTTCAATATAAGATCTTTTCCCATAATTTACTTCTTTTTTCCATTCTTTCATGCCATCTTCACCGTATAATTTTATTAACCTAATAGCAGCATTCCTGTCAGACATATAATCTATTTCTGGATGTTCTGCCGCATTGTTTATTGGTGGAATTTTTGTCTTTATATCATATTCGTTACACAACTTATAAAACTTGTGCCTATCACATGCTCTATCTGCATATAGTGCTTTTATGGCATGCTGAAAATCGACTTCTTTTAGCAAATCACAAGCTCCATAGTGATCAGCCGTTACTGTATTTTACAGCTATGGCTTTTTTGTTGTTTATATTCAACATTACGTGCAATTTTCTCGTTTGCTCATAGCCACGATATTTTCTGTCAGTGCTATTTTCCTTGCTGTGACCAGGAGTGTTGTTGTGTATACTAATTCCTGTACTGTCTATAGCAATTTCGATATCTTCCATATTATTTTCTGCAATCATTTATCTTAATATTAAGTTTCTTAAACCTTCTTGATGCTTGTGAATAGCTGATAACTGCCAAATCTCTTCCTATTTGTTGCAAATACCCTTTTATAAACCCGACTGTTTGTCTTAAACCAATTCTAAAGAAACTGACGATTATATGCACCAAAATCACAACTTTATCACTATAAATATAGTTGCCGCCCTGCATTTTTGGACAATTCTCGTACCAATTTTCTATGGCGTCATTGATATAACAAAAAATGCTTCCTCTTTCTTGGAGAAATTTGTTATATTCATGGCAGTTACTGACTCTCATTTTTTGTGGCATATTTTTTCTTCAACAGTTAAATGGCTATTTATAATGAATTTTGTCAGTAACTGCCAGTTCTTTTCACTTGAGCGATGCAACAAAGCCATCCCAGTGTCAAGCACTGGGATGACATCGTAGGGGTGCTGGCCTGATAACCGCCATCCCGCTACTTGTTAGCGGGATCTAGAGATACCGCGAATGAATCGCGGTATGACGGTTCGCGGCGGCATGACGATAAGGTTTATACCTTGTCATCCCAGTGCTTGACACCGAGATTGATTTATCTTGTCTACCTTATTTTGCCACTCCGCTGAACGGATGCCATATTATGCAGGTTTAGAATTATGCTTTATTCTTACGTTTATGTCTTGGCCCAATACAATCAATAAGTTAAGCAAGTATTCTAAGGAGAACCCTTCGATTTTTGACCTATTGATTTGAGATACTTTAGGTTGATCAATCTTTAGAGCGTTTGCTGCTTTTTTCTGTGTTGTGTACTTCTTACTTATTAATTGTGCAATGACCTTTATTAATTTCAGTTTTGTATCTTTCACATCCCCCAACTCTACTATTATAGGATAACTTAATTGTAAATTTTGCATAATAATAAAATTCCTTATAAAAAAATTACTTTAGTTTTTCTTCTTTAAATAACACATGCCTTCTGACTACTGGGTCATACTTCCTAAACTCCAGTTTTTTGGTGAGCTTTTTTGGATTACGCTTTTTTACATAAAAATAGCCAGTTGATTTTTCTTCACCAGTTTTTGTTATCTTGATTGCAGTGCTGACTAACTTAACGAGCAAAGAAGCATTTTTTTTCGCCATACTTATAATGATATAATAAATTCTATGCGAGTTTATTACGCAAAATACTAAAAGTCAATCGAATAATGCAGATTGCAAAATCCTTGACAATCAACAGTGCATTAAGTAGCATAAAGTTAACTTCAGAATAAAAAGCAAACGGTAAATAAGTGACAAATAGTGGTAAAAGGGTATTATTGATAGAAAATTCTATCTGTTCTAATGAGGTAAGAGTTGCCTTGTCAATTAATAACAAGGTTGTAGAATTTGAACAAGAATTCAAGGAAAAAAAACAATTAAGAGGTAATATATACGTTGCTTATATAAAGCGTATAGAGCCTTCTTTGCAAGCCGTATTTATTGAATATGGGAAAAATAAGCAAGGTTTTTTGTCTTTTTCCGAGATATCTCTAGATTACTTCAACATTCCAGAAAAAGAAAAGGAAACTATCTTTGAGGGCTACTCAAATGACGATTGTATAGAAGAAGCCTCAGCAAATGTTTCTTCAGATTCTGCAGCTAGTAAGAATGTCAACGGATCAGGTAGTGGTTTTGTAAGAGAGGTACCTTTATATAAAAAATACAAATTACAAGATGTTATTTCAGTAAATCAAAAAGTATTGGTCCAGCTAACTAAAGAGGAACGAGGCAATAAAGGAGCTTCATTTACAACATACATAACTTTAGTGGGTAGATACTGTGTTTTCATGCCAAATTCCATGAGCAAAGGTGGAGTGTCCCGCAGAATTGAAGATGCTAATGTCAGAAAGCAGTTAAAGGAGATACTGAGTTCAATAAACTTGCCAAAAAGATCAGGTTTAATAGTAAGAACTGTTGGTTCAGGAAAAAATAAGAAAGAAATTGAGCAGGATTACAATTACTTATCCTCATTATGGCAGAGCATTCAAAAAAATGCCTTCTCTGTAAACGTTCCATCATTAATTTACAATGAAGCAGATGTAATTATGAGATCTGTTCGTGATTTTTGTAGCGATGGTATAGAAGTTATAGTGTCTGGAAAGGAAGCTTTTGAGGCAGTTAGGCAATATGCTAACAATGCACTAAAAGGTAGTAAGTTGCGCTATAGATTGTATAGAGGTTATGCTCCGATCTTTACTTACTACGGAATCGAAGATCAAATTTCTGAGTTATATAGCAATAGAGTAGAATTGCCATCTGGTGGGTCTTTGATAATAACTTTAACTGAGGCGTTTGTTTCAATAGACGTAAATTCAGGAAAGATGACAGGAGAAGATAGCATAGAAGAAACAGCTTATAGAACCAACATGGAAGCAGTACCTGAAATATCAAGACAGGTGAATCTTAGGGGCCTATCAGGATTAATAGTAGTCGATTTTATTGATATGTTGAAATATCAGTATTGCAGAGCTGTTGAGTCTGCTATAAAGCAAGCGTTTAAAGATGATAAAGCTAAAGTTCAATTTAGCTACATAAATGACTTTGGTTTAATGGTATTTTCAAGGCAAAGAATTAAACCAAACATACAAGAAATTAATACTACAGAGTGTTTACACTGCAAAGGTACTGGAAGAGTAAAATCAAACGAAGTAATTGTTTCATCAATACTAAGGGATTTACAACATATTGCTAACAAGAATCGAAATAAGTCTTTTGATTTAGTAGCACACAGTGCAGTTATAGCGCACATTTTTAATAACAAACGCAATACAGTTTCTACAATCGAAAAAGAGTTTAATATTACATTGAACGTTAGTATTGATAACAGTTTAGATGTAAATACATTTGTTTTAAAACAAGGAGATGATGTTAATTTAAACGGTTATAAGCCATTACAGAACTCTGGATACCAAATTGGGGATAGCAGCAATGAAGAAGCTGATAATTCAAATAAACTACGAGGCAATTTTTGGCTGACTAAGTGGCTTTCGCGCCTTTTAAGTTCTAATAACTAATTAGAAACCTAAATTGGGCTTGTAATTAATGAGCCCTATACTTATATATTCTTATATCAGATAATATTTACAATGGGGTACTCATTATGGGAAGAGCAATAGGCATAGATCTCGGAACAACAAATTCTTGTGTTGCAATAATGCAGGGCAAGGATACAAAGGTAATAGAAAATAAAGAAGGGGCAAGAACTACTCCATCTATAGTTGCATTGACTTCTTCAGGAGAAAGGTTGATTGGTGCTCCAGCAAAAAGGCAAGCAACCACCAATGCAAGTAATACCTTTTTTGCTACTAAGAGATTAATAGGCCGTCAATATAGTGATCCTGAGATGAAAAATCTAAGTGTACCATACAAAGTATTTGCAGCAAAAAGTGGTGATGCATGGGTTAAAACAACTGATAATAAAGAATATTCTCCTAGTCAAATTGGTGCATTTATACTACAAAACATGAAAGAGGCAGCAGAAGCTTATCTTGGAGAGGAAGTAAAAGATGCTGTGATAACAGTGCCAGCATACTTCAACGACTCTCAACGTCAAGCAACAAAAGATGCAGGAAAAATTGCCGGATTAAATGTACTCAGAATAGTAAATGAACCGACTGCTGCAGCACTTGCTTATGGTCTTGATAAGAAACATGGGCACACAATAGTAGTATATGACCTTGGTGGTGGTACATTTGACGTTTCAATACTTGAAATAGGTGATGGAGTTTTCGAAGTGAAAGCAACAAACGGTGATACCCATCTTGGAGGTGAAGACTTTGATAATGGAGTAGTGAGTTATTTACTAGATGAATTCAAGAAAAGTAATGGCATTGATTTGAAAAATGATCCAATGGCTATGCAAAGAATCAAAGAAGCTGCTGAAAAAGCGAAAATTGAATTATCAAGTGCAATGGAAACGGAAATAAATCTACCGTTTATTACAGCTGATGCAAGTGGTCCAAAACACTTAAATATGAAATTAACGAGAGCAAAACTTGAAAGCTTAGTGAATGATTTAATCGAAAGAACTATGGCTCCTTGTAAAAAAGCTCTTGAGGATGCTGGTTTATCTGCTAGTCAAATTGGCGAAGTGGTTCTTGTTGGTGGCATGACTCGTATGCCAAAAGTCATAGAGAAAGTTAAAGAATTCTTTGGCAAAGATCCACATAGAGGAGTTAACCCTGATGAAGTTGTAGCAATTGGAGCTGCAATACAGGCGGGGATCATTCAAGGTGATGTAAGAGATGTGTTACTACTTGATGTGACCCCACTTTCTCTTGGTATTGAAACTCTAGGAGGAGTATTCACTCCACTTATTGAGCGTAATACTACAATTCCTACTAAAAAATCTCAGGTGTTTTCAACTGCAGAAGATAACCAAACAGCTGTTACAATTAAGGTGCATCAGGGTGAAAGAAAACTGGCAGTTGATAATAAGCTACTCGGTCAGTTTAGTTTGGAAGGGATACCTCCTGCTCCGCGCGGAAGGCCACAAATTGAAGTGACATTTGATATAGATGCAAATGGAATAGCACACGTTTCTGCAAAAGATAAAGCTACTGGAAAAGAGCAAAAAATACGCATTCAATCTTCAGGTGGTTTATCTGATGATGAAATAAATCGCATGGTAAAAGAAGCTGAAGAAAAAGCGCAAGAAGATGAAAAGCGCAAAAAGTTTATTGAAGTGAAGAATCAAGCGGATAGCTTAGTCCATTCTACAGAAAAGTCTCTGACAGAGTATGGTGATAAAGTTTCACCAGAAGATAGATCTGCTATTGAAAATGCAGTTAACGAATTAAAAGAAGTTAGTAAATCTGATAACATTGATGACGCTGATTCAATACAGCAGAAAGTCACTAATCTTTCTCAATTATCTATGAAACTTGGAGAAGCTATGTATCAAGCATCTCAACAAAATAGTGCTGAAAATGGCTTTTCATCAGAAGGAAATCCAAATGATAAAGAGGAAAAAGTAGTAGATTCTGATTATCAAGACATAGATAATAAAGAAGAGAATAAGTAATTGCGATTGTCATCCAAGTAGCTGATACTGGGATGACAAGAGGAGCATATTGTTGCTTAAAGAAACCATTATGGATATTATTAAAACAATAGAAGAAAAGATACGCGATTCGATAGATGTAATTGATATCAACATTATCGATGAATCAGCAAAGCATGCTGATCATTATTTTGCTTCATCTTCAACATTACCTTCGCACATTAAATTAATATTAATATCTGACGGCTTTATTGGAATGAGCGTTCTAAAAAGACACAAGTTGATTTATGAGTTATTGAAGGGTGAGATAGAGCTAATACATGCAATTTCTCTTCACTTGTATACGCAAGATGAGTACAATTTAAAAAATAAATAATAAAAATGTGAAGGAAGAGTCTATATTAGTTAAAGCAGGAAGAAAATTTAATGACTATAAAGGTTCCATGAACCCGCCAGTTTATCATTCTTCTACCATATTATTCCCTACTTACAAGGACTACTTAAATGCAGCAAATGGAGAAAGTATATACGATGTAATCAATGATGGTGTTGCAAGGGATTATAGCTACAGTAATGTTGGTACTCCTACTGTTCATTATCTTTCAAATGCACTGGCTGAAATTGAAGGGAGTGGACAAGCGCTTATTTATCCTTCCGGACTATTTGCACTTACTTTTGCTATTCTAACTTTCGCTAAAGCAGGCTCGCACGTTTTAATTCAAGATAATAGTTATTATAGGCTTAGGAGGTTTGCAGAAAATGAGCTACCAAAAAGAGGAACAGAAGTAACTTTTTATGATCCAACACAGGATATAACTGATTTAATTCAGAGTAATACTTCATTGATAATGATCGAGACTCCTGGTTCTGTAACGTTTGAGATTTCGAATATAGAGCATATAGTAAAAGTTGCTAAGGAACATAAAATTGTGACCGTTTGTGACAATTCATGGGCCACTCCTTTGTTATTTAAGCCGCTTGATTATGGAGTTGATGTTGCACTATATGCGGTGACAAAGTATCTAGCCGGTCACTCAGATTTAGTGATGGGAGCTATGGTTGCTGAAGGTGAAACTTTTAAATTGCTTTATGAGAGCTATAAAAATTATGGAGTAACCATTCAATCGCACGACTGCTACCTTGCACATAGGGGACTAAGAACACTGCACACACGTATAAAAAGGCACCAAAATACAGCAATGGAAGTGGCAAAGTGGCTAGAAAAACATTTAAAAATCAAAAAAGTTTTGTACCCAGCACTTCCCTCCCATCCTCAACACGAATTATGGAAAAGTTACTTCAAAGGAGCAAGTAGCGTATTCAGTATAATACTGGATAGAGAATATTCATGTGAAGAACTAAGCTGCATGGTTGATCATATGAAAATTTTTAGTATTGGTGCTTCTTGGGGAGGGTGCGACAGTTTGATATTACCAATAGATCGTAGATCTATGTCAAGATCTGTAATGAATTCAGATTATGGTGGAAGTTTCATGCGGATATTTTGTGGACTAGAAGATTCTGAGGATTTGATCTCTGATTTAAATGCTGCACTAGCAAGACTGCCATGTTTGAATATCAAAGCTGGCAGATGAAACTGAGAGAATTACTGCATAACATTATTGATGTTAACTTTGATATTGAAATCAAGGGCGTTACATGTAATCCCAAGAGAGTCAAGGAAGGTTATCTTTTTGTTTGTGTGTCAGAAAGGAGTAAAGAATACGCAACATGCGATACTGGAATCCATATCCTTCCTACTGAATCACAGTGTTACGTACACAACTGTGTAGACGTTGTGATACAAGGGGCCAAGAAAGATGTCATCCCAGTGCTTGACTACTTGGATCCAGAAAATTTAATTGCAAATGAGCACACTAGGCAATTGTATAATAAAAACTGGATTCCAGTGTCACGCACTGGAATGACAGATACTTCGAGCTTTGCAGTGCTTGAACACCCAAACCCTCAAGAAATATACAGCGAAATAGTCAGCAGGTTTTATCAATTCAAACAGCCCAAATATGTTGCTGCTGTAACTGGTACAAATGGTAAAACTTCAGTAGTAGAATTTTGCCGCCAGATCTGGCAAAACTCTGGCTATAATGCTGCGTCTATTGGAACACTTGGAACATGCATCAATAATGGCAGAAAAGGTAATAGCAACAGCCTTACCACTCCAGGTGCAGAAGACCTTTACGCAACATTGCGTGGTATAAGTGTAGAACACTTAGTGTTGGAATCATCAAGTCATGGGATTGATCAATACAGAATCCATGGATTAAAGTTGAGTGCTGCAGCTTTTACTAATTTCTCGCAAGATCATTTAGATTACCATAAAAGTCTTGGTGGATATTTAGAAACTAAAAAAAGGTTATTTTACGAAGTATTACCAGAAGGAAAAACAGCGATTTTAAATGCGGATATAGATGAATACGGCGCATTGCTTAAAATAGCTGAAAAACGCAGTAATAAAGTTGTGACTTATGGAAAAAAAGGCTCTGATATTACTTTATTAGAGCAAACATCAACCCCTAATGGTCAACATCTTACAGTAAAAATTGATAACCAAATTTACAATACATTTTTCCCAGTTTTAGGAAAATTTCAAGCATATAATCTGCTATGTGCAATTGGTATATCTGGATTAAATTACAGAGAAATATGCGTAGAAAAACTCGTTTCTCCACCAGGAAGAATGGAAAAAGTGAAACCTTTTGCATTCGTGGATTACGCTCATACTCCAAGTGCGCTTAAACAAGCCCTATTGTCTTTAAAATGGCATATCAACAAAAAAATAATTCTAGTTTTTGGATGCGGTGGAAATCGCGATCAGACGAAACGTTCAGAAATGGGCAAAATAGCACAAATGTATGCAGATAAAGTAATAATTACAGATGATAATTCGCGTGATGAAGATCCGGCAAAAATTCGCCACGATATTTTGCTACATTGCCCTGATGCACTGGAGATAGGAGGTAGGAGAGAAGCTATAGAGAAAGGCGTAGATATTGCCTATAACGAGGGTATGATTCTGCTAGTTGCAGGAAAGGGAAATGAGAAATTTCAAATTATAGGCAACCAAACTTTTGAATTTAGCGATGTTGAGGTTATTAAAAATCATGCCTTAACATACTGATTTTCGCAATGGGCTTACCTCCGCTAATGTGCGAATATTGAAGCAAAAGTGATGTCATCCCAGTGCTTGACACTGGGATGGCTTTGTTGCATAGCAACTGAAAAAATCTGGTGGCTACTGACAAAATTCATTATAAAATAGCCATTTAACCTTGAAAGAAAAAATATGCCACAAAAAATGAGGGTCAGTAACCATAGCGAATATAACAAATTTCTAGAAAAAAGAGGAAATATTTTTCATTATATCAACGAAGCCATAGAAAAGTGGTACGAGAATGGTCCAAAAATACCAGGTGGCAACAATATTTATAGCGATAAAGTTGTAATTTTGGTGCACATAATAACTTGTTTATTTAGAATAGGCCTGAGGCAAACAGTTGGGTTTATAGCAGGATACCTTGAGCAAATTGGGAAAAATTTGCAAGTTATCAGCTATTCACAATCATCAAGAAGGTTTAAGAAACTCAATATTAAGATCAATGATTGCAGAAAATAATATGGAAGATATCGAAATTGCTATAGACAGTACAGGAATTAGTATATACAACAACACTCCTGGTCATAGCAAAGAAAATAGCGAAGATAGAAAGTATCGCAGCTATGAACAGACAAGAAAATTGCATGTAATGTTGAATACAAACAGCAAAAAAGCCATAGCTGTAAAATACAGTAACGGCTGATCACTATGGAGCTTGTGATTTGCTAAAAGAAGTCGATTTTCAGTATGTCATAAAAGTACTATATGCAGATAGGGCATATGACAGAGAAAAGCTCTATAAGCTGTGTAATCAATATGGTATAAAAACGAAAATTCCTCCGCAAAACAACGCAGCAGAGCATCCAAAGTTAGACTATATGGCTGAGAGAAATTCTGCAGTCAAGCTCATAAAGTCATATGATGAAGATGGTATAAAGAAGTGGAAAAAAGAGATGAGTTATGGAAAAAGATCTTATATAGAAAGTTTTTTCTCGCAACTGAAACAAACATTCGGGTTTAGTTTTAGGAATAAATCTGAGACAAATAGAGAGAAGGAACTACTTGTTATAGCATTTCTCATAATAGTCCGAATAGGTCATAGGAAGGCAGAATCAACAGCACGACGAAAGGATTCGAATAGAGGAATGTTTTTCCTGGCTCTGTTTTTTATAGCAAACCAATGATGCTCAATTTTGTTAAAATCTGGAGAATAAGGCGGCAGATACAAAATTTCTGCACCGACTCCTTTAGCGAGCTTGATAAGCTTATCAGACTTATGAAAAGTAGCATTATCAAGAATGACAGTTTGTCCAGGTTCTAAGATCGGTGCCAAAAATTGCTCAAACCATCCATTAAAAATATCCATATTACAGTGGCCTTCAAATGTTAATGGAGCAACTATCTTTCTTCTACTTAAGGCTGCAACCATGCTGATTCGTTGAGTTTTTTTTCCAGATTTTAGGGCATAAAATCGCTGTCCTTTCTGGCAATACCCATATGGATAGTCCTCCGTGTTATCAATCCCAGACTCATCTATATACACTAAGTTTTCTGGTTCTTTTGTTGCTATAATTTTTAAGAATTCAGCACGTTTTTCTTCGTTCCTTTCCTTGTATCCATATGTCTTTTTTTGCGCGTAAATCCAATTTTTCTGAGAGCTCGGTGGATCGTTTGGATACTAACGTTGCCCCAAAGTTTAGCCATTTCCGACAGAGTTTTTCTACCGTGTTTTTTAGCAAATTCGATAAACTTATTCCAGTCGATAATTTTCTGATTGTAACCTCCATTACCGAGTTTTTTTGACTGAAAGTCGCCTGTTTCTTTTTTTCTTTGCTGCCACTCCCACAAAGTAGTTCGTCCAATTTTAAATCTTGCTGCCACTGCTTCTCTGCTTTCCCCTTCGTCTAGTGCTTCCATTGCTTTTTTTCTTAAATCATAACTATATGCTGCCGGCATCCAACCTCCTTATCGCCATCTATCCTTATCTTATCATATCCGGACTTCTGTGGAAAGAGCTATATCTTCTGCTTTCTTAGCAGGTACAACTCCATATTCAACGTACCTTCTAAAGTATCGATATTCTTATCTCCAAATCATAAATATGCAACCTAGCCTAATATAATTAAGAAATAGTTTATAATAAATATGTTTTAAGATGCCTGCCTGTAACACTTTCTGGAATTTTTGCCACTTCTTCTGGGGTTCCAGTAGCAATCACTTCTCCGCCTTTTATTCCTCCCTCTGGTCCGATGTCTATTATATAATCTGCAGTTTTTATAACGTGCAAATTGTGCTCGATAACTATAACAGTGTTTCCCAGATTGACTAATCTATGGAGTATTTTTAGTAAGTTATTTATATCTTCAAAGTGTAATCCAGTTGTTGGCTCATCAAGAATATACAATGTTCTTCCGGTAAATCGTTTTGATAGCTCTTTGGACAGCTTTATTCGTTGTGCTTCACCCCCAGACAACGTTGTTGACGACTGTCCGAGTTTTATATAGCCAAGCCCTACTTCCTGCAAAGAAACCAACTTTTCTTTTACCATTGGAAGGTTTTCAAAAAAATCACAAGCCTGATCTATCGTCATATCAAGCACATCAGAGATTGATTTTTCTTTATAAGTAACTTCCAATGTTTCCCGATTATACCTTCGCCCTTTACATTGCTCACACTTCACATAAACGTCCGGTAGAAAATGCATCTCTATCTTTAAGTGCCCATCACCTTTACAAGCCTCACACCTTCCCCCTCTGGTATTAAATGAAAACCGGCCTATATTATATCCCCTTGCTTTTGACTCTGGAAGACCAGCAAACCAATTTCTTATATGAGTGAACATACCAACATATGTTGCTGGATTTGACGCTGGAGTTCTACCAATTGGCGACTGATCAACTTCTATAACTTTATCTATATATTCAAGGCCTTCTATTCTATCACACCGACCATACCGTGCAGACGAGTGATGTACCTTATGTGCTGAATATTTATATAACGTTTCTATGACTAAACTTGATTTTCCCCCTCCTGATATTCCAGTAACACAAATAAGATTCCCTATAGGAAATTTAACGTTCACATTTTTTAAGTTATTTTCACATGCATTTATTACTTTTATGAACTGAGTTGCTTTCTTTCTTCTCCTTGGAATTAAAATTTTTTTCTCTCCACTCAAATATTGCCCTGTTATGCTCCCTGAATTTCTTTGCACCTGGTCTGGTGTTCCTTCTGCAACAACTTTTCCACCATTTACGCCAGCTCCAGGACCAATATCAATCGCATAATCAGCAGCCATTATTGTATCTTCATCATGCTCAACAACGATTACAGTGTTACCCATGTCTCTTAAGTTTTTTAGTGTGGCAATTAACCGATCATTATCACATTGATGAAGGCCAATCGAGGGTTCATCAAGAACATATAAAACCCCCGTTAATCCTGAGCCAATTTGCGAAGCAAGTCTGATCCTCTGACTCTCACCGCCAGAGAGAGTGCTAGATTCTCGATCAAGCGTTAGGTAATTCAACCCTACATTCTTTAAAAATGTTAGCCTCTTGATTATTTCACTTAGTATTTTATTTGAGATTTGCTTCTGTTGTTCTGTGAGCTTGTCTGGCAAATTTTCAAACCACTTAAGGGATTCATCGATACTAAGCCCTGATATTTCACCTATATGTTTGCTATCAATTTTTACTGTAAGCGCTTCTTTTCTCAATCTATAGCCAGTGCATTCTCTGCAGTGAGTGACAGAGCAATATCGCTCAACAAGTGTTTCATCATAATCCATCTGGTTATCCAAGATACTGATCAAACCTTGAAATTTATTAGAGCCAAAGAGTATCATATCTTTTACTTCTTGATCTATGTTCTTCCACGGAATATCAAGGTTAAATTTGTAGTTTTCAGCCAGTGATAGAATTGCACTTTTTAGAAATCCATAACCTGTGTGCACTTGGCGGAACATTGATCCCACTGGCTTTAAAGCACCCTCAGATATTGAAAGAGTTTCATCCGGTACTATTAGCTTTATATCAACACTTAGTTTTTTACCAAGCCCATTACACGAACCACATGCACCGTAAGGGCTGTTAAAAGAAAATAATCTTGGTTCTATTTCCTCAAGAGTGAAACCAGACTCGGGGCATGCAAAATTCTCTGAAAAAGTCAGAATTTGACCATTTTTATACTCGGAATTATGGTTGTCAGGTAGGTTTACTATTTCTACATACATTAGACCATTACCAAGTTTTAGTGCGGATTCTATACTACTTGGCAGTCGATTTCCTATATCGCCCAATATTGATATTCTATCTGCAACCACAAAAACGTCGTGTTTCTTGTTCTTATCGAGTTTAGGCAAGTCATCTACATTGTACACTTCACCATCTATTTTGAACCTTACGTAACCTTGTCTTTTAATTTCCAATATCTCTTTAAGATGTTCTCCCTTTCTACCACGCACAACAGGGGCAAGTATATATATCTTAGTTTCTAAAGGTAACGCAATTATAGTGTCTACAATTTGAGACACCGTTTGTTTTGTTATTGGTAATCCAGTTGCAGGTGAATAAGGAACTCCTATTCGTGCATATACTAAGCGCAAGTAATCGTAAATTTCGGTAACAGTTCCAACTGTTGACCTTGGATTTTTTGAGATCGATTTCTGGTTGATAGATATTGCAGGAGAGAGACCTGTAATCGACTCAACATCTGGTTTATCCTGAATGTTGAGAAATTGACGCGCGTAAGCTGACAGGCTTTCAACGTACCGGCGTTGGCCTTCTGCATAAATCGTATCAAATGCAAGGCTAGACTTGCCAGAACCACTTAGCCCAGTTATAACAACTAGCTTATTTTTCGGTATATTGACGTCTACACCTTGCAGATTATGTTCCCTTGCGCCCTTAACTCTGATAAAATCGTCCATATTATACCATATAACGTATTAACCATTATAGCCTCAAAATACGTGAATTTATAGTGATATATTGATTTTCTATTGATTTTTTCAACTGTTACGGAAAATTAGGCAGCGTTTGATAAATCGTCATTCCGCTACTTGTTAGCGGCTGAGATACCGCGACGGTATGACGGTTAAGTAGGCCAGTGCCCCTATGATGTCATCCCAGTGTCAAGCACATAGCTGTACGAACGTTGTAGTTTAGGAGCAATTCCCACCAGTGGGCCAGTGCCCAGACACTGGTTCTATGCAACTTAATTAAAAACGTTTGTTTTAGCGTAAGACAACTACCTTTAGCTCATCAGCTCAGTTATAAGCAAAATTTCTGGATTCCAGACTGGAATGACACCATTTGCTGTGCAATTTACCTTCAAAAATGAATGTTCGTACAGCTATGTGTCAAGCACTGGGATGACACCATTCTTTTTTCTGGATTCCAGACTGGAATGACACCCCCCTGATAGGCTCAAATCATAATGTTTGTACAGTTGTGGGTTTAGGCTACCTATAAATTCTAAACTGTTGTTACGCACCAAATACACCCCTAGGACCCAAAGTCAGTTTAGCTATATCAGAAAACAGGTTATGTGGAAATCTTAAAATACTTCTTGTTTGCCAAGCAAAATAAATACATTCCTACAAACAAACAGATGCTCAATACTGACGCATAAGAAAACTTAAAAATTAAGTCTCTAGTATATATTGATAGGCATTTACCTGCAGAAAATTTGTATAGTAATCCAACACATACAACGGCACTATCAACCACTGATGCTATAATTAAAGTAATGAAATTTGCCATATGAAAATTCAACTTGGACTTCAATTTTTCAAAAATAATTATGCTTGAGAGAAGAGATACTAAAATTGCAGTATATGAAATCAATATCATCAAATTAAAACTTTGCCATTTAAAAACACAACATAGCGCTGTACACACTATTAAGTTGTACGTAGCTTTGCTTCTGCCATAAAATTCAACCATTGAATTTACAACTAAAGCAGCTCCCACAAATAAGGCAGCACATATCATCAATTTATTTGAAGTGTTGAGTAAAGAAAGACTGATAAACAGGAGTATCGATAAAATAGACATAATTACCTACCCAAAATTAATAACATACATTCATTCTAAATAAACATTACATATAGTAAAAGAGTTATTTAGCATAATAAGAAAAATATTTTATATTAGCATGCCACATCTTTCAGATCTACTTTTAAAACATCCTTTATGTTTAGCACCTTTTTCTCTGTTACTTTGCCAATACATGAATAAACTGCACCTTCAAACAATTCTTCAAACCTCTTCTGATTTTGTGGTGCAATAGTAACCAAAATTCTACTTTGCGATTCAGAAAACATTATTATCTTGTTTATTATGTCTGTATTTTGTATTTTTCCTATTGGCACTAGTGAAAGATCGATTTCAGCACCAAGGTCTCCTGCAATTAGCGATTTTGCCAGAGCAATAACTAATCCGCCTAAGTTTGGTGCAATTGCAGAGGCAATTATGCCATCTTTTATTGCCTGGTTGTAACGCTCATACAACTTCCTAGCGCTCTTTGCATCAACTTTTGGTACGTTGTTATTACCTATTCCACTATATAACTGATATTCAGATCTACCAAGTTCATCAAGTGTTTCTCCAAGCACATATATCAAGTCCCCTGGCATTTTTACATCAAGCGATACCGCATTTTCAATATTTTCTATAATTCCAATTGCTGAGATGAGTAATGAAGGTGGTGCAGAGATTATCACTTTCTCGCCATTTTCATCATATCCCTTGAAGTCATTGAACATACTGTCTTTTCCGGATATGAATGGTGTTTTAAATGCAGTTGCGAAGTCGTAACAAGCCTCTGCAGCTTTCTTTAGTTGCCACAACCTTTCTGGATTATAAGCATCACACCAACAAAAATTGTCGAGCAACGCTAGATGATTTATATTTCCTCCTGCGGCTGCATAGTTGCGTATCGCGGTGTCAATTGCACATGCTGCCATGTGGTAGGTGTCAATTTCTCCATAACTTGAGCCAAATCCTTGCGATTTTACAACACCTTTATTTGAAGAAAGGATTGGCCTTGAAACAATAGCTTCACTGCACACTCTTCCCTTGCCCTGCAGTGGTTTCAGCACTGACGACCCTTGAACCTCATGGTCATATTGCACCACTATGAACTCTTTGCTGCAAATGTTTGGTCTGCTCAGCATTTCTTTTAGTTCAATTGCTAAAGAAGGCGAACTTGTTGTCATTCCAGCGCATAGCGCTGGAAGCCCCTTAGACCACGGTTTCGTCTGTAAATGCACTTTGGGATTACCATCATGCAGAAATTCAGTTTCGATGTCCATTATTACTGTCCCTTCAGGACATTTAACAACAGCTTTACCACTCTCATTAAACTCTCCAATCACACAAACCTCCACATCATGTTTTTTCATGATTTGCTTAAACATAGGGAGATTTTCTTCTGGCACTGCTAAGGTCATTCTCTCTTGTGATTCTGATATCCATATTTCCCACTGAGCCATACCATCGTTTTTAAGGAGAACCTTGCTCAAATCAACTTCAAATCCGTCTTTTCCCATTTCACCAATAGACGACGACAGCCCACCTGCTCCGTTATCCGTTATTGCATTATAAAGATCAAGATCTCTTGCTTTTATGACGGCATTGGATAATTTTTTTTGTGTTATAGGGTCACCAATTTGCACAATTGTTGAAGGGCTATTTCCCGATAAAGCCTCTGAAGAGAACGTTGCACCGTGAATTCCATCTCTTCCAACTCTTCCGCCAATAATTACAATCTTATCGCCATTTTTTGGTCCTTTAATGTGTGAAGGTGCATTATTTATATTGCGTGGAATAATTCCAATGCTTCCGACAAAAACTAATGGCTTGCCACAAAATCTATCGTCGAAATATACCGATCCAAGTTGTGTTGGAATACCAGAGCAATTACCAGCAACATTAACACCGTGAATCACTTCTTTCATTATATATTTTGGCGGTAAGATCTCATCAGTGCGCTCTTTATCCCTATAAAATTTGCCTTTTGCTTCTTTGGCAAAGCAAAAGTAATAGGTATTCATTATAGGCTCTGCGCCTTTCCCGAAACCCACTATATCGCGATTAACTCCAAGCACTCCGGTCATTGCTCCACCAAATGGATCAAGAGCTGAAGGGCTATTGTGAGTTTCAACTTTATCTACAATCAAGTAATCGTCATCAAAAATTATTCCTCCTGCGTTGTCGGAGAAAACTGACACGCATATGTCAGAATTTATCTCACGCGTTGCACGCTTAATATAATGAGCATATAGACCGTCTTTTATTTCATCAATAGGGGAGCAAAAAATATTGTGTTTACAATGTTCAGACCAAGTCTGTGCCAGAGACTCAAGTTCAATATCATATGGATTTCTACCAAGTTTTTTAAAGTAATCCTTTATAGCTTTCATTGCTGCCAGCGAGAGCCCTAAAGTGCCATTACCATCGATTCCATCTCTGCTGATTTTCTCAAGTTCTTGGTCACTTACATTTAAATCAACAGATTTAGCCCCATTACTACTTGATATCACTCCAGTGCTCTCTTTTGTCATCCCAGCCTTTTTTTCTGTCATCCCAGTGCTTGACACTGGGATCCATTCTTTTTTTTCCTGGTCACGCGCTGGAATTACACCGGAGTGGGTATTTAATGACTCATATTTACCATAATATTTCCAGCTATAGTTATTATTTTCTTTACAGATAAGTGTGCAATACTCAGTGATGGGGTTGAACTCTTGTTTTATATCATCTTCGGTTGGTAAATCTCCTTGACTTAGAATCAATTTTGAACTTCTTGCTTTGATCTCAATTGGTGTCATTCCAGCGCGTGACGCTGGAATCTGCGTTTTCTCTTTCTGGATCCCAGTGTCAAGCACTGGGATGACAAAAGAAGGGGCTGGGATGACAGGCTGGTCGATATAGCCTTTGCTTATTAAATACTCTCTAACAATTTGTTTCACTGTGTTGCCTACATTATCGGTCATGCCAGGTAGGAAGCTTATTTCCAAGCCCCACTTTGCTTGTGGTTCTATGAAATCATACGGAACTTCTTCAAGGTTTTCATTGTAGGAATAATAACGGCAGTCTTGTATGACTTTATTATAAAATAGCCCGCAAATTTCTTCATATAATTTGGATGGTAATCCTTTGCGTATGTAAATCGAGTAAACGTTGACTAACCATCTGCGGCCAATTTGCTCGCATTTATTTAAAACTTCTATTCTAATGTTTGCCATGTAATGTTATAAAAAATTTTAATATATAATAGCATACAAGCACGTTTATATTTTGAATAATTTCTATACAATAAAATATTGTATTAATTGTTACTGTTAGTGGGAAGAGTTTTTACCGTTAATGTGGATGAATCTCTTTTTGATGTGCTGGTTCAGCACATATTTTCTGAATATGAAAGAGAAAAAATTCCTGAAGTAAAAATCATACTTCCTTGCAAGAGGGATGTGATAGCGCTGCTGAGTGCATTCAAGAATCATAACGCTAAAAAATGCATAATTTTGCCAGAGATAGTTTCGCTAGAGAATATTGATGAGGAAGATTTAATATTAAATCTTGATAGGGTTAAAGTTATCAAGCCAACAAAAAGGACACTGCTACTCATTCAATTCATATTGGAGTGGAATAGAAAAAATAATGATAATTTTCCAATTGATTTAGCTTATAGCCTGCCATCACTGCTTGATAAAATTCAATCTACCCAAACAACGGATTGTTATCAATTTGATGAACATTCAAAAAAAATAGAGAATTTCATAAGCTTACTCACTGAGACTTGGAGTAAAACTTTAAAAGATTTAGAAGTAGTAGATATATTAAAACATAAGAGTGATTACATAAACAATATGATAATCTCTTTACAAAAAGACCAATATATAATCTTTGTTGGAATTGGAAAGGATAAGTCGTTAATTAGGGCTATATATGATCTGCCATTTGGAAAAATAATTTTGCCTAACTTGAATTTGAAAATTAAAGAGAAAGACTGGAAATCGCTTGATAAAAAACATTATCAATATTGCCTGAAAGATCTGCTCGATTATTTAAAAGTGGATAGAAGGGATGTTAGTTTTCTGCCAGAAGCGTGTTCTCCAGTGCCCAGACACTGGGATCCAGAAAACTTAACTTTAAATGAGCGCACCAGGTGGCTGTATAATGAAAACTGGATCCCAGTGTCAGCTACTTGGATGACAGAAGAAAGGGCTGGGATAACAGGAAGTCCTGAGGAATATCTAGATTACGTCTTTGATACAACTGCCGATCTAAGCAAAGTTAGTAGTGGACATGTTGGCAATATTGAAGTCATCACTTGTGATTCCAGAGAGGAAGAAGCACAAGTGACATCATTAATTATAGAAAATGAAGGTTATGAAAACATTTCTTTGGTCGTCTTTGATAAATTACTTGCAGCTCGTATAGCATGTTTATCAAGGCAACACAGTGCCATACCGGAAAATTACCCTTATATAACGCTTCTGCTTTATAGTATCGAAGTTTTGACCTCAAATTGGAGCAGTGTGTCATTACTTTCGCTCCTTAAACATAGGCTAGTGACTTTTGGTTACACTCAAGAAGAGTACACTCGGATTTTATCTGAATTTGAAATAGAGATATTACGCAACTTTAGTACAAATGGTCTGAGCGATATTATAAATGCTATCAATGCCCATAAAAAGCTAAAATACAAAGAAGATATATTACTTATTATCAGTAAGTTAGAGGTTATATTTAATCCTTTACTTCGTTCTATAAATTGCTCTATTTTCGATGTGGTAGCAACTCATTTGCAGTGTATTAATATATTATCTGGTATAAATTTTTCAGAGCTAAATAGTGAAATAGGTAATTTTACCTGTAATTTCTCAAATGCATGTGAGGGTGTAGGAATTAAATGCTCCTTAGAGTTATATAGCCAAATTCTGACCTTATTTTTAGAGAAAGAGTTTTTCTTTGTAGCAAGTGACTTGAATAAATTCAGCTTATATCACAACAAAGTTGTAATACTTGCTGGATTTAATGAAGCGCCAAGCTTTCAAAGTCCGCTTTTGAATGCACTTACGAGAGAAAAATTTAATCTTCCTTCTGCACAAGAAGAGCAGGGGTATTTTTTTTATACTTTACACAATTTGTTTTGTGCAAGTAAGGTTTATATTACAAGATCGCTAAGCCATAGAAAGCCAATTCTATTGCAGCGTTTGGAAATTCTACTCAAGGAGGGGAAGCAGCCGTATCGTGATTGGCTAAGGATATTAAATACGCCTGAATGTACTGTTCCATGTACTCAGCCTATGCCAAAACCTCAAACCGAAGTTAGAAAAGAAAAAATGCAGGTGATGTCTTGCAGTGCAATAGAAAAGCTAATTCGTAATCCTTATTCATTTTACGTTGAATATATACTGGGTCTTAAACAATTAAGAGACTTGAATTTCAAGCCATCGATATTGGAATTTGGCACTATGGTACACAACATTCTTGCAAGATATTTACGCAACAAAAAATCTCCAATGAGCATTGCACGAGAAGCATTCTCGACTAGTCAGTTTAATTTTTCAAATATGTGGTGGGTAAGACTACAAAAGATAATTCAATCTTTTGTCGAATTTGATGAAACTCGAAGCAATTATGTTGAGTTGGAAAAGAACTTTTCCTGTCCGATATTTCATATTCCAGCGCGTGACACTGGTTCTTGTGATCAGTATGAAACTGCTTGGATGACAAATAAGCCACAAGAAATTTCACTGATAGCAAGATGTGATAGAGTTGAGTATCTACCAAGTGGGCAAGTGGCAATTATAGACTATAAGCTTGGTACACCACCTTCCAATGAAGAAGTAATGTCGGGATTTTTTCCGCAATTAATTTTACAAGCCTTAGCGGTAGAACATATAACAAAAAGAGAAGTCTCAGAACTTGCTTATTGGAAACTTGATTATGATAAAATAAAAGTTATTTCTATACAAAATTATAGATACAAAATGCAAGAATTAAAAAATGATCTGCCTGGTTTTTTATCTAACTATTTAAGTAATTCCACACCCTTTATTGCCTCTCCATATTTTGATAAATTCCTGAGATTTAACAGCTATAAACAGCTAGAAAGGGTAGGAGAGTGGTTGTAAATGGTGTCATCCGAGTACCTGACACTGGTTTCCATCCAAAAGGGTGTCATCCCAGTGCCCAGACACTGGGATGGCTTTGTTGCATCACACTTTATGAGATGGTGATTTATGGTAAATTCATGTAACTATCTCAAATTTAGCCATACCAATATCAGTGAATTTATTAAGCAAATAGCATTTAGTTCTTTTTCTCGATTTATCTCAGATTTATTCCTAAAACTAAATCCGAATATTTGCTTTAATCTTGAGAAAAACCCTTCAATATAAGATCTTTTCCCATAATTTACTTCTTTTTTCCATTCTTTCATGCCATCTTCACCATATAATTTTATTAACCTAATAGCAGCATTCCTGTCAGACATATAATCTATTTCTGGATGTTCTGCCGCATTGTTTATTGGTGGAATTTTTGTCTTTATATCATATTCGTTACACAACTTATAAAACTTGTGCCTATCACATGCTCTATCTGCATATAGTGCTTTTATGGCATGCTGAAAATCAACTTCTTTTAGCAAATCACAAGCTCCATAGTGATCAGCCGTTACTGTATTTTACAGCTATGGCTTTTTTGTTGTTTATATTCAACATTACGTGCAATTTTCTCGTTTGCTCATAGCCACGATATTTTCTGTCAGTGCTATTTTCCTTGCTGTGACCAGGAGTGTTGTTGTATATACTAATTCCTGTACTGTCTATAGCAATTTCGATATCTTCCATATTAGAGGTTGTCCGGAAACTAGTAAAAGGCTATAATATCTGAAATTTTAGTACGGGGTAAAGATGAGAAAAAAGTATCCAACAGATCTAAGCGAAAGGGAATGGGCAAGAATAGAAAAACACTTCAGAGTATCATACAAGAAAGGAGGAAGGCCGCCAAAGTATAGCAAAAGAGAAATATTAGAAGCAATTTTCTATGTATTGCGTACAGGGTGTCAATGGCGGTATTTACCAAATGATTTTCCGCTATGGAAGACTGTGTATGAGCAGTTCAGGCAATGGAAGAAGCAGGGAATTTTTGAGAAAATGAATTATGAAATTACAAAATATAGTAGAAGAAAAATAGGAAGGAATGAGCAGCCGAGTGCCTGTATAGTAGATAGTCAATCTGTAAAGACTACAGAAAAGGGGGGATCAAAGGCTATGATGGAAGTAAAAAAGTAAAGGGTAGAAAAAGGCATATAATTACAGACACTCAGGGTTTTATACTAGGTTGTTACGTAGGCGCTGCTAACGAAAATGATAGAGATGGTATTAAAATAGCATTAAACAATATGAGAACAAAATATACTAAAGTTAAAAAAATGTGGGCTGACATGGGATACCAAGGAAGAAATTTAAAGAATCACATAAAGGAAGAATATGACATAGATATTGAAATTGTTAAAAGGCCTCCATGTAGATTTTGGGTGCACAAAGATACGCCACCTGAGCTACTACCAACAAGAGAACAAGGGTTTAAAGTACAGCCAAGAAGATGGGTTGTAGAAAGGACTTTTGCTTGGGTTAATAGGAATAGAAGGCTATCGAAGGAGTATGATTTACTCACAACATCCACTGAGAATTTCATATACCTAGCTATGAGTAGGGTTATGTTAAAGAGGGAATATGCTTGAATTTACTAGTTTCCGGACAACCTCTTATAGCTCTTTCCATAAAAGTCCGGATGTGATAGGATAAGGGTAGATGATGATAAGGAGGTTGAATGCCAGCAGCATATAGTTATGATTTAAGAAAAAAAGCAATGGAAGCGCTAGACGAAGGAGAAAGCAGAGAAACAGTGGCAGCAAGATTTAAGATTGGACGAACTACTTTATGGGAGTGGCAGCAAAGAAGAAAAGAAACAGGAGACTTTCAATCAAAAAAACTTGGAAATGGGGGTTACAATCACAAAATTACCGACTGGGATACCTTTGCCAAATTTGCCAGAGAACACAGAGGAAAGACTCTATCGGAAATGGCTAAACTTTGGAACAACGTTAGTATCTAAACGATCTATCGAGCCCTTAAAAAAATTGGATTTACGCGCAAAAAAAGACATATGGATACAAGGAAAGAAACGAAGAAAAACGTGCTGAATTTTTGAAAATTATAGCGACAAAAGAACCTAAAAACTTAGTGTATATAGATGAGTCTGGCATTGATAACACCGAACTACGGATATTGCCAGAAAGGACAGCGGTTTTATGCCTTAAAATCTGGAAAGAAAACTCAACGAATCAGTATGGTTGCAGCCTTAAGTGGAAGAAAGATAGTTGTTCCGTTAACCTTTGAAGGCCACTGTAATATGGATGTTTTTAATGGATGGTTTGAGCAATTTTTGACACCGATCTTGGAACCTGGACAGACTGTCATTCTTGACAATGCTACTTTTCATAAGTCTGATAAGATTATCGAGCTTGCTAAAGGGGTTGGTGCAGAAATTTTGTATCTGCCGCCTTATTCTCCAGATTTCAACAAAATTGAGCATCATTGGTTTGCTATAAAAAACAGAGCCAGGAAAAACATTCCTCTATTCGAATCCTTTCGTCGTGCTGTTGATTCTGCCTTCCTATGACCTGTTCGGACTATTATGAGAAATGCTATACTACATAAGGCCTAATTTCCGGAAGATCAACTTTTTGGTGAACATAAGGTTTTTCGCATATTACAAGCTCTCCTCCGCATTCGCAAATATTAGGCAACTCTATTTTTACTACTTTATCCGCTTCCATTGTAGCATGAAAATTTCCTTTATGCCCAACCTGATCGCCAACATTCCTTTCGCTTTTTGGCTTGTCCTTTTTTGTTTTGTACAATTCTTTAGAGCTCGGTAGAGATGAATTTTTCGAGTTTAAACTAAGCCTTTCCTTTAATTCAGCGTTCTCTATCTTTAAAGCTTTATTTTCTGCTTTTAAGTTTTCTATCTCTGCTTTCAGTTTTTCTATTTTTTGCTGTAAATTTTTGCAAAGTTCTAAAAGGTTTACCACATTACCTCACTTTTGCTCTATGATTATCTTTTTAGATCACTTTGTCTACCTTATTCTACCACTCCGCTGAACGGATACCTTGGGTTAGCTATAGCTAACACCACAATTGTACTAACATTGTGATTTGAGAACAACCTTCACCAGAAAGGGTGTCATTCCAGTGTTAAGCACTGGAATGACGAGAGGTAACGCAAGAAGTTTACTCTTAATAAAAACCTGATGATGAATCATTATTACCAAATTTCGGCCTATTTCTGTTGCTGAAACCAGAACGAGGACGAGGAGGCCTCTTATGGTGACTTCCTCCAGGTTTTCTACTAAATGAATTATTGTAATAATTATCCCTGTCATTTGGACCATCTTTCCTTTCCTCGTTGTAAAGCTCACCTTCAAAAAACTCTCCCGTCTCTTGATCAACCCGACGTCTTGACAACTTTGGACACCCACCTTTTTCGAAGTCAATTACTAGTGCTTTGAAAGTATCATCTTGTTTAAGTACGCTCTCTATAGAATCTATATGTTCATTAGCTACTTCACTTATGTGCATTTTTCCTTTTCTGCCATTAAGAAATTCAAGCTCTACAATAGACTTCTCTATTCTTACAACCTTGACATCAACTATAGAACCTTGTTCTAGTTCTGTTATTGAATCAATCATCATACTCTTTGCAATTTCAGCTTCAGTGCCACTCGTAGCAAAAACAGAAACTTTACCATCATCTCCTATTTCAATTTTTGCATTACTTCTTTCACACACACTGCGTATATTTTTCCCCTTAGAACCTATAGCAGCAGAAATTTTGTCTTTATCTATGTAAAATGATAACATCCTTGGTGCATGGTCTTTGACATCATCACTGTGTTCTGAAATCACTGCATTCATTTTTTCTAAAATATGTAATCTTCCAGCTTTTGCCTGTTCTAAAGATTTTTCAACAATTTCAAAGCTTATACCAGAAATTTTCATGTCCATTTGTAGCGCCGTAACCCCTTCACTAGTTCCTGCTACTTTAAAGTCCATATCACCAAGATAATCTTCATCACCAAGTATATCGGAAAGTATTACATACTCGTCTTTATCTTTGATGAGACCCATAGCAATTCCAGCAACAGGGGCCTTTATTGGCACACCCGTATCCATTAAAGCAAGAGAAGTCCCACAAACTGTTGCCATAGAAGAAGAACCATCAGACTCCAAAATTTCGGACACTACTCTTATTGTATAAGGAAATTCAGACTTATCGGGTAAAACAGGATGAATTGCTTTCCAAGCAAGTTTGCCATGACCGATTTCTCTTCTTCCTGGTGCACGCGCAGCAGAAGTTTCTCCAACAGCAAATGAGGGAAAGTTATAATGCAACATGAAATGCTCACGTCTATCCCCTTCAATATCATCCACAATTTGCTCATCTTGAGTGGTGCCAAGAGCAGTAACAACCAGTGCCTGAGTATTGCCTCTTGTAAATAGTGCAGAACCGTGAGTTTTGGACAGAATATCAACTTCAACTTCTATCTGACGTATCTCATCATGCTTACGACCGTCTATCCTTACACTTTTCTTCCTAATTATTTCACGTACTAAAGATCTTTCAAAGTTTTTTACTGCATACGTAATTAACTTTTCGTCTTTTCCAGTTTCTTTAAGAGTATTCAATATATTCTCTCTGATCGCTTCTAGAGCTTGAACTCGCTCTTGTTTGACTGTTTGCGAATATGCTTTTTCAAAATCTTTACCGTATTTTTCGAGCTCTTGTGTTATATCTGATGCATCAATAGGGGCAAAGCTCTCAGGTTTATTGCCAATTGTATCAGCAAACTCTTTTATGAGCTTAATGACAGGCTTAAGGTGTTCATGGCCAAATTTTATTGCATTAAAAACATTTTCTTCAGAGAGCTCTTTCACTTCTGATTCAACCATTAAAATTGAATTTTCATCACCAGACAAAAACAGATCCAAGCTGCTTGCTTTCATCTCTTGAACAGAAGGGTTGAGTATATAGTTATTATTTTCATCACAACCAACCATCACTCCAGCTATAGTAAAGTGAAAGGGAACACCAGAAATTGCAAGAGCTGCAACAGCACCAATCAATGCTGGCACTTCAGGAGGATTGACTGTATCATAAGTTAATAGATTGCACACCACACTAATTTCATCATGAAATCCTTCTGGGAATAGTGGTCTTATACTTCTATCTATTACTCTTGAGATTAAAGTTTCTCTATCAGATGGCTTGCCTTCTCTTTTAAAAAACCCGCCAGGGATCTTACCCATGGCATAGCTTTTTGCGATAAACTGCACATTTAAAGGTAGGAAATCAACGCTTTCTTCCTTCTTTTTACGTACAACAGTTACTAAAACAGAAGTATCACCGTAATTTACAACTACTGAACCATGAGCTTGGCGTGCTATTTTTCCTGTTTCTAAAGATAAGGCACGACCACCCCACTCTATAGATTTTTTTATAATTTTAAACATATTAAATTCCTCGATTATTTTCTAATGCCTAACTTCTCTATTAATTCCTGATAGGCTTCATTACCAAATTTACGCTTTATATAATTTAAGTGCTTGCGTCTTCTACCTATCAATATAAGTAAACCACGCTTAGAGTGATGGTCATGCTTGTGCACTTTAAAATGCTCAGTTAAGTTACTGATCCTCTCGGTCAAAATTGCACATTGTACAAAAGATGAGCCTGTATCATCTTCTTTAATTGCATATATATTTATCAAACTCTTTTTCTTTTCGGATGTTATCGACATCTAAACCTCATTTTAAATATTAAAAACACGAATAGGTTTCACACAACCATAAATAAAACTGCAGATTGCAATAGGTACACTACCCACCACCGTACAACAAATATCATGATTCTTTAAATTACGCAAGTTATTTAATACAACTTCCTGACCTTTTCTGATTTTCCCCGCATCTTCTAGGGAAATTTCAACTTTGAACATCGATTTTAAAGCCGATTCAATGGGGATGACGAAACTTTTTGTATTACTCCCTGTCACTCCATCATCTTCTGTCATCCCACCCCCCTCTGTCATCCAAGTAGCTGACACTGGGATGGCTTTGTTGCATCGCTCTTCGGATAGTAGGTAACGCACAATAAATTTATGAAGCTATCTCAAATTTAGCCATACCAATATCAGTGAACTTATTGAGCAAATAGCATTTAACAAGTAGTTCCTTCTCTCTATTTGTCTCAGATTTATTCCTAAAACTAAACCCGAATGTTTGTTTCAGTTGCGAGAAAAAACTTTCTATATAAGATCTTTTTCCATAACTCATCTCTTTTTTCCACTTCTTTATACCATCTTCATCATATGACTTTATGAGCTTGACTGCAGAATTTCTCTCAGCCATATAGTCTAACTTTGGATGCTCTGCTGCGTTGTTTTGCGGAGGAATTTTCGTTTTTATACCATATTGATTACACAGCTTATAGAGCTTTTCTCTGTCATATGCCCTATCTGCATATAGTACTTTTATGACATACTGAAAATCGACTTCTTTTAGCAAATCACAAGCTCCATAGTGATCAGCCGTTACTGTATTTTACAGCTATGGCTTTTTTGTTGTTTATATTCAACATTACGTGCAATTTTCTCGTTTGCTCATAGCCACGATATTTTCTGTCAGTGCTATTTTCCTTGCTGTGACCAGGAGTGTTGTTGTATATACTAATTCCTGTACTGTCTATAGCAATTTCGATATCTTCCATATTATTTTCTGCAATCATTTATCTTAATATTAAGTTTCTTAAACCTTCTTGATGCTTGTGAATAGCTGATAACTGCCAAATCTCTTCCTATTTGTTGCAAATACCCTTTTATAAACCCGACTGTTTGTCTTAAACCAATTCTAAAGAAACTGACGATTATATGCACCAAAATCACAACTTTATCACTATAAATATAGTTGCCGCCCTGCATTTTTGGACAATTCTCGTACCAATTTTCTATGGCGTCATTGATATAACAAAAAATGCTTCCTCTTTCTTGGAGAAATTTGTTATATTCATGGCAGTTACTGACTCTCATTTTTTGTGGCATATTTTTTCTTCAACAGTTAAATGGCTATTTATAATGAATTTTGTCAGTAACTGCCAGTTCTTTTCACTTGAGCGATGCAACAAAGCCCACTGGGATCCAGTTTCACCTTGTGATGGTGTCATGAAAGTAGCTGACACTGGTTTCCATCCAAGACGGTGTCATTCCTTACTATTACCCACAAATATAAATGGACTAAAAAGTAAAATATTACAATATTAAAGTTTGCAAATATTGAGGGTGTAAAATGGCAAGTAAAAGTAGTGAATGGGCTAAAAATGAATTTGGAGATAAAAGGTTAACTGAGCGATTAGTAAAGATTGCTGATATGTTTGACAAAATTACCTGAAAGTTAGATTAATCAAGCATGTGAAAGTTGGTCAGAAGCAAAAACAGCATAACGTTTTTTTCAAAATGAGAATGTAAAAGAAAGTGATATTTTAGCTACACATATTAATAAGACGGTTGAGAGAACAAAAGCTCACAAGAGGGTTCTTGTCATTCAAGATACCAGTTACATTGTATATAATAACCATAAAAAAACAAGCGGATTAGCAAATTTGTCCAGTTATGATACTGCAAAAGGTATTATAATGCATACAGCTCTTGCCTTTAGTATAGAAGGTTTGGTACTAGGGATACTAGATCAAAAAGTTTATTCAAGACCTGAAGAAACTGAGAACCTTAAAAAAAAGAGCGATCGCATTGAAGATAAAGAAAGCGTAAAGTGGTTGGAAACTTTAAGAAAAACAAATAATATTATTGATCCAACTCAAACTGAGACTATAACTGTATGCGATAGAGAAGCAGATATATATGACTTTTTTGAGCTTGCACATAATCTTAATTCGGCAGTGCTAGTTAGAGCATGCAGAGATAGAGCAGTAAATAGAAAATCTCGATATCCTGAAAAAGGTGAGCAGAAGTTATGGGCATTTATTAAATCCTCTCATTGTGCAGGTACGGTAGAAGTTGAAGTTCCTGTAAAAGATAATAAGCCAAAAAGAACAGCACGTTTGGAAGTTAGATTTGGAAAGTTTATGATGAATCCATCTAAGAATAATATTAGGCATAAGACGGAAGAACTACCTAAATTACCACTTTATGCAGTTTATGTTGTTGAGAAAACTCCCCTTCCCTTAAAAAAAACCGCTAGAATGGATGCTATTAACGAATCTTTCAGTTAATACTTTCGATGAAGCTGTTGAAAAAATTAGTTGGTATCAACTATGTTTTTTAAAAATTTTTTTATTTGTGTAATTTTGCAAATTATATGGGCAATAAAAACCCGTTTGTCATAGAAATAGAATTTTATATCAAACAGCTACCACAGCAATTTCTGCTTAAGCTAATGAATATGTGCTTTAAGTCTGTGTGGACGCACATATTCATTAGCCAATTTCAGTTACCGTTGTGAAGATTTTTAAGTATGCAAATTAATTGCTTCTTTAAGTCTTGTATTAGCAATTACTATAATTTTACGCATTAGGGCTGTTATAGCCACCATCTTCTTCTTACCACTTTCAACAAGCTTAGAATAAAAGGCGCCAAGTATAGATTTTGACCTTGTAGCAGCCATAGCGGCTGTAAAGAGCTTTGAACGAACGTTACTTCTACCACCTGTAATCCTTCGGTAACCAACAGCTTTACCACTTTCTTTTGGATGCGGTGCAACTCCGGCAAGACTTGCTACTTCTTTTCTATTTAAGTAACCAAGCTCTGGCATTAAACACAAAAAATCTTGTGATAACTTTTTACCTATTCCAGGAACTGTTTTAAGAATTTTTTGGCGTTGTTGTAATTCGCGGCTTTCATCAATAATCTTTTGTATAGTATCATTGAGTTCGTTTATTTGACTATCGAAAAACTCAATGGTCTTTTGACAGCTTTCTTTTATATGATCATTTTCCGGTGCTTCAAGTCTGCATTTTTCTTGAGTTCTCATTTGCGTAATATCATCACGACGTTGACAAAGTGCAGCCAAAGTTGATTGTTCTGTAGAGGTAGGTACAAATAGAGAGATAGTTCTATGGCGTTCAAATCCATATTGAGCAAGAGCTCTTGCATCTGATCTATCAGACTTTGCTAAAGTTCCGTGAGATAAAATAAAGCTTTTTACTTTACGAGTATTAGCTCGATGCACGGCAATATTTTTGTCGGTAAGAAAATGTGATAAGCCAAGCTCATATTTCCCTGTATTTTCTAAAGTCACTAAAGCATTAGGTAGAATATCTGAAAACTCTTGAAATAATTGTTGCCAACCAGAAGCATTATTATCAAATTCGACAGCATTCTTCTGTTTGTGAATTGCAACGACATTTTTAAATTTTCCGATGTCAATGCCAATAAAATTTTGATAAGATGTAACCATAATAAACCTCGATAGTTTTAGTTAATTTAAGATTGTAAACGGGTGCATATATATGTCCCAAGCAACTATTCAAACGTATCGAGAGATAGGGCTAGCGTACCTTGATACCAACGGTTGTAATACCAATTTCCTTTCGGTCGCGCACGCCCGCTATTCCTAGTGAGCAGGGTTATCTTTCTCTCTTATCTCTTTTATATCACGTTTTTAACTTACAATTGCCTTAGATGGAAAATAGAGATATTACATAAAATTTTAAATCCGGTCTCAAAGTTGAAGAATGTAGGCTTGGAATAGCAGAAAGACTAATGAGATATCTAACAGTTATGAGTATTATTGCTTGGAGGATCTTCTTTATTACATCAATTGCAAGCAACATTACCATGTACTACCTTATTAGCTGAAGAAGAATGGAAAGTTTTATACGTTAAAATACACAGAAAACCATGTCCAAGTGTAGTTCCCAACATAAAAGAAGCTGTTTCATGAACTTGGAGGCCATTTAGCAAGAAAAAATGACCCAAAACCAGGACCAATTACTCTTTGGAAAGGATATAAACGTCTCTTTGATTTAGCAGAAGGATGGCGACTTGCTCACGAACCTCATATTTGTGGGTAATAGTAAGATTTGATATGCTGCCAACACTTATGTTCAAATTAAAAATGTCATTTATGATACTAGCCACTTCACGCTTTGAGTTTTTGTAAAATCCTCTGGGTGCTGCAATTATAGACTTAACCCTTGGACCAAATGTATCTGGCGTAACACCTTCTGGTAACTTGCTACTTTTTCTTTTTCTGCATCTCCAACAACGACCATGTTCCAATTATAGCATTTCTCATAATAGTCCGAATAGGTCATAGGAAGGCAGAATCAACAGCACGACGAAAGGATTCGAATAGAGGAATGTTTTTCCTGGCTCTGTTTTTTATAGCAAACCAATGATGCTCAATTTTGTTAAAATCTGGAGAATAAGGCGGCAGATACAAAATTTCTGCACCGACTCCTTTAGCGAGCTTGATAAGCTTATCAGACTTATGAAAAGTAGCATTATCAAGAATGACAGTTTGTCCAGGTTCTAAGATCGGTGCCAAAAATTGCTCAAACCATCCATTAAAAATATCCATATTACAGTGGCCTTCAAATGTTAATGGAGCAACTATCTTTCTTCTACTTAAGGCTGCAACCATGCTGATTCGTTGAGTTTTTTTTCCAGATTTTAGGGCATAAAATCGCTGTCCTTTCTGGCAATACCCATATGGATAGTCCTCCGTGTTATCAATCCCAGACTCATCTATATACACTAAGTTTTCTGGTTCTTTTGTTGCTATAATTTTTAAGAATTCAGCACGTTTTTCTTCGTTCCTTTCCTTGTATCCATATGTCTTTTTTTGCGCGTAAATCCAATTTTTCTGAGAGCTCGGTGGATCGTTTGGATACTAACGTTGCCCCAAAGTTTAGCCATTTCCGACAGAGTTTTTCTACCGTGTTTTTTAGCAAATTCGATAAACTTATTCCAGTCGATAATTTTCTGATTGTAACCTCCATTACCGAGTTTTTTTGACTGAAAGTCGCCTGTTTCTTTTTTTCTTTGCTGCCACTCCCACAAAGTAGTTCGTCCAATTTTAAATCTTGCTGCCACTGCTTCTCTGCTTTCCCCTTCGTCTAGTGCTTCCATTGCTTTTTTTCTTAAATCATAACTATATGCTGCCGGCATCCAACCTCCTTATCGCCATCTATCCTTAATCTTATCATATCCGGACTTCTGTGGAAAGAGCTATACTACATAAGGCCTAATTTCCGGAAGATCAACTTTTTGGTGAACATAAGGTTTTTCGCATATTACAAGCTCTCCTCCGCATTCGCAAATATTAGGCAACTCTATTTTTACTACTTTATCCGCTTCCATTGTGGCATGAAAATTTCCTTTATGCCCAACCTGATCGCCAACATTCCTTTCGCTTTTTGGCTTGTCCTTTTTTATTTTGTATAGCTCTTTTGAGCTGGGCAGGGATGAGTTTTTTGAATTTAAACCGAGCCTTTCCTTTAATTCAGCGTTCTCTATCTTTAAAGCTTTATTTTCTGCTTTTAAGTTTTCTATCTCTGCTTTCAGTTTTTCTATTTTTTGCTGTAAATTTTTGCAAAGTTCTCAAAGGTTTACCACATTACCTCACTTTTGCTCTATGATTATCTTTATTATCTTGCTTTGTCTACCTTATTCTACCACTCCGCTGAACGGATACAATTTACTAAACAGAAAAAAAGGCAAAAGAAACCCTAGGGTAGCTAGTTATTCACTATCCATTTTTTAAGTTGGCGTTTTTTAATGTTTTAAATAGCGCATTTCAGCTTATATTAGGTAAAAACCTAGAAATTTTATAAAGACATAAGATGCACATAGTGCAAAAAATTAAGCATGATTTACGCCAAATACATTAAGTTTTTTGTCATTAATCCACTGCAGAGATTGCGAAGATAAATAAATAGCTTCAGTGTTATAATAAGGGGGCTGGCGAAGCTTGTCAAGGAAGTTTTTATGATTTATCTAACGAACTTTACACTTGCTAAAGTTGTACCATCTTGGTAACTTTAACTGAAAGAAGTTATTTTTTATCCAATATGAAAAAAGCCTTTATATTCACATCCTTAATAGCAATTATATTGATAGTTATTACTTATTTATACAGAAACGACGGAACTAATGACTCACAAGTGGTAAATGTTTATTCATCGCGCAAAGAAGAATTAGTACGTACTTTGTTTGATGAATTCACGAAAAATACAGGTATTAAAGTACGTTACATCATTGATGATTATTCTCAGCTACTTTCACGAATGGAAAACGGTGGTGAAGCTGACTTATTTTTGACTGCTGATGCAATCAACTTAATTCTAGCAAAAAAAAGAGGACTTTTATCTCAAGTAGATTCAGAGGTTTTAAAAAGTGTTATACCTGCAAGATTTAGAGACAGTGAAGATTATTGGTTTGGTCTTACAAAAAGAGCTAGGATATTGGTTTACAATAAAGAGTCAGTAGACCCTAAGGACTTAAGTACTTATGAAGATTTAGCAAATGAAAAATGGAAAGGAAAAATATTAGTGCGTTCTTCTACAAGTCCATATAACAGATCGTTAATTGCTTTTATGATTGCAAATAATGGTTTTGAAAAGACGAAAGAATGGGTAAGCGGAATTGTGAGCAATATGGCAAGAAAACCAAGTGGTGGTGATACTGATCAAATTTACGCCGTAGCAGCGGGTGAGGGAGATGTTGCAATAGTAAACAGCTACTACTTTGCGAGAATTCTTTCATCAGAAAATAAAAAGAATGTTGCAGACAAGCTAGGGGCTTTTTTTCCTAATCGCAACGATCACGGTGTAATGGTAAACATCAGTGGTGCAGCAGTAACAAAAAACGCAAAAAACAGGGAAAATGCTATAGTCTTATTGGAATTTTTAGTAAGCAAGCAGGCTCAAGAGTTATACGCTAAAAAAAACCAAGAATATCCTATTATTGAAGGCGTTGAAACTTCCGATATACTAAAATCTTGGGGAAATTATTCACAAAGTGATTTGCCTCTAAGTGAACTTGAGAAGCATCTTTTTGAGGCTGTTATGATAGCGGATGAGTGTAAGTGGAAGTAATCCCCAGCGCCACTAAACATTGGGATGAAAGATTTATGCTAATATACCTTACTCTTGACTCGCTGAACTTTTTCTTCCTTCTAACTTAATTTTGACTTTACTATCTTTTTCCGTTCTTTCACCAAAACAATTGCTGCACAAGAAGTCTATTGAAAAAAGGTAATAAGAAAGTAGAATAGGTTCAAGTAGTTGAAAAGGAAACTATGAACAAGAGAAGGAATTTGTTAAACATCTCAGACCTTACAGTCGATGATGTAGAAAATATAACTAAGTTGGCCAACCAGTACCTTAAAAAAGAAGTTGCAAATAGTCATATCTTGGAAAATAAGACAGTAATAAATTTATTCTTTGAAGATTCAACGCGTACACTTGCGTCTTTTGAAATAGCAGCAAAAAGCCTTGGAGCAAATGTTGTAACTTTGCCAATAAGATCTTCTTCTATTAACAAGGGAGAAGATCTAAAAGACATGATCAAAACATTAAATGCAATGAATCCTGATTACATAATAATCAGGCATAAAAGTAGTGGTATCATTAATACACTGGCAAAGTATGTTAACTGCTCGCTAATCAATGCAGGCGATGGAAGTAGTGAACATCCAACTCAAGCTCTTGCAGACTATCTTGTAATCAGCAATCACAAAAAGCAAATAAAGGACCTCAAAGTTGTGATATGTGGAGATATTCTGCACAGTAGAGTTGCAAGATCAAATATAAGATTGCTAAAAATGTTTGGAGCAGAGATAAACTTGGTCGCACCACCAACTTTGATTTGTAAGCATTTTCCTGAAGTAGATTCAGTCCATTATTCATTAATTGAAGGTATAAAGGATGCTGACGTAATTATGCTTTTGAGATTGCAGAAAGAGCGCATGAATAATAGTTCTTCAGAGAAAGAATATTTTTATTTGTATGGACTTGATTCACAAAAGCTATCATACGCAAAACCAGATGCGATTGTTATGCACCCAGGGCCAATAAACAGAGGGATTGAGATTAGCAGCGATGTAGCAGATTGTGTTATTTTACAGCAAGTAGAATTTGGATTGGCAATACGTAAGGCAGTGTTGCACTATTATAGGCCTTGCTAATATTAAAAGATGCTACACAACTAATGCAAAAAGGGGGGGCATGAAATGACAAGGCTTGTAAATGGTTTGAGAATGGCCATTAAGATGTTAAGGCCGAGGATATGGTGTGGAAGTTTTTACGAAAGCCTGAAGTCAATCAACAACCTTGCAGAACGGCAAATTAGACGGCTATCGTAAAAACAGCTTTTTCACCTGGTCGGAACATGGAGAAAGATTTGTGGAAAGAATGTTGTCGATATTTTTGACATCACGTCTCAATGGCCAAAATCCCTTCCAAAAGTTACGACTGCTTAGTTCTTTATTCATTCTCACAATCCGTGAACGGTTACAACCTAGATTCCAGTGGGCTTTGTTGCATCGCTAGCTATGATGGATTAAAGATAAAAAAGATAGGGAATATCAGTAGCTTATTATTCTGGTATTTATAACAAGAACGGTCAATGAATACCTAAATTTGAGTAAAAGAAATTTCACTACCATTTACCAATCCGGCTAAAATTCAAGAATTTCAATGCTTTAGCTATTTTCAATAGAATTAAATTTATTAATATAAATAACAAATTACTATTCTTAAATTTGATCAGATTGATTGCAAAAAAACAAGATTTTCAATAGGTTGCTTATAATCCTAACTATAGTTAGCCTTTCATAAGTAGCGATGCAACAAAGCCATTCCAGTGTCAGCTACTTTCATAACACCATATTACCTTAACAAAAGCAAATGTTCGTACAGATGTGCATCAGCTACTTTCATCTGCCACCTGCAAATTGCAATGTTCGTACAGTTATGTGTCACGCTACTTGGATGACACCGTTGAAAGAAATGAACCGCCTTTTCAAAATTGTTTTGAATAGAGGAATAACATTCACAAGTAAAATTTCATATTACCATTTTTTAATTTATGTATTATAATAAGCTTAATCTATAAGAAAAACAAAGTTGGAAAAGTTGGAAGAACTAAGCAAAAACTGGGTGATAAGAACGGGAAGATTTTTATCTTCATTGTTTTTTTTACTGTTGATTGCGCTATCAATACGTAGTTTTTTATTCGAGCCATTTCATATACCTTCTGGTTCAATGAAAAGCACCCTACTTGAAGGGGATTACATTTTTACTAGTAAATATTCATACGGTTACAGTAAACACTCATTTCCATTTTCTCCAAACATTTTTAGCGGCAGGATTTTTTATACCCCTCCAAAGCGTGGCGACATAGTAGTTTTCAAACCCACAAGAAATGACAGCATCAGGTTTGTTAAGCGAGTAATAGGAACACCAGGTGACAAAGTGCAAATGATAGAGGGAGAATTATACCTAAATGATCAGAAAGTAGAGCGAAGGCAAATTGAAAGTTTTTTTGATTATGAGTCAAATCGTAACATACCAAGATATATAGAAACGCTTTTAAGTGGCAAGGAACATGAGATTTTGGTAGATGACATTTCTAATAAGCTATCATATAACACTCCGGTTTATTATGTACCTAACGATCAATTTTTCGTTATGGGAGACAATAGAAATAATTCTTTAGATAGCAGGTTTCCTGAAGTTGGTTTTGTACCAATGGAAAATATCATTGGGCGTGTAAGCATAGTTGGTTTATCATTTAAATTAGGAAAGGTCGATTGGTTACCATTTAATTTCAGGTTACCTGTTGCTTTGAGATTAAATAGGGTATTGCACAAGGTTGTGTAAGCTTTTTCTACCTATTTGTTAATTCACACAACTCTAAAGAAGAATTTTCTAACTCGGCGATAGTGTTGTTAATTTCATTCAAGTCATTGCCTTGTAAAGCGTTTTTTGCATTTTGTAATAGGTTTTTCAACTTTTGATTAGTGGAAAAGTTATTATTGTTTTCAACCAAGTGTATGAGTTTATTTCCATTAATTTTAGCACCTCCAAGGGAACGAGCCTTCATATCTTCGTCAAAACTGTTTATTGACTGGTTAACCATATTTTGAACATCAGCTTCACTCAAGCCAAAACTTGAATTTACTTTAACTGTCTGCTCAATTCCAGTAGTTTTTTCTCTTGCAGTAACAGTCAAGATTCCGTCAACGTTAACTGTAAATTCTATTTTAACTCTTGCAGAACCTGCAGGTAGTGGCGGTATACCTTTTAGTTCAAACTGCGCTAGAGATTTGTTATCCTCTATCATTTCACGTTCTCCCTGACAAACATGAATTTTCATTGCTGTTTGCCCATCAATATAAGTTGTAAACTCTTTTATCTCTGAAACTGGTAGTGGCGTATTTCTTGGTATGATTTTTTCAACTATGCCTCCCATAGTTTCTATGCCAAGTGATAAAGGTAGAACATCCAGGAGAATATTCCTATCTTTTGAGCTCGAAGTTAAATCATGAGCCTGCAGAGCTGCCCCAATGGCAACTGCTTTATCTGGATCCACGTCATTTAGTACTTTATTTCCAAAGAGTTTGACTAGTGAATTTTGAACCAATGGTGTTCTAGTTGCACCACCAACTAAAATTACTCCTTTTATATCATCAATTTTAAGATCTATATCACTTATAGTACGAGTGACTATATTGATAGTCTTATTGACCAAAGAACTGATTGCCTGCTCGAATTCTTCTCTGGTAATTTCGCACTCAAATGGCTTGCCGTTAACATTAAATTCGAAGATACCTATAGTGTGATTGCTTAGGTACTCTTTCACAGAGCGTGATTCGATAAGTAAGGAATTTAGTTGCTTAGCCGTCTTTTCTCTATACTTATCAATCACAATTGAACTCAGCAAATGATCAAAATCATCACCGCCGAGTTTGGTGTCACCACCAACCGCAAGGACTTGAAACACTCCTTGGTGCAATTTCAATATCGAAATATCGAACGTTCCGCCACCAAGGTCATAAACTGCATATATTCCACTGCTATTGTTCTTTTCAATGGAGTAAGAAAGCGCTGCAGCGGTTGGCTCGTTAACGAGGCGAAGAACTTCTATTCCAGCTAATTTTGCCGCATATTTGGTTGCGTTACGTGCTGAATCGTCAAAGTAAGCTGGCACAGTAATCACTGCTTTTTTTACTTCCAGCCCCTTAGACTTTTTTACCCTCTCACATAAAGCTTTTAATATCTCAGCAGAAATCTCAATAGGAGTAAGATACTTTTCCTCTGCGCATTTTATTCTAATAACTTTTTCGCTTTCATGATCTATTTCAAAATTGACGCCTTCTTTATTTAATTCTTCAACACTTTTACCCATTAAACGCTTTATTGAGTAGATTGCATTTTGACCGACATCGTAGCCAGTTTTCAATGTATTATTTTCATATGAAAGAGCAGAAGGCAGCAGTTCTCTTCCTTGTTCATCTTTAAATATCTCCACGTTGCCAGCTTTATTTACCATAGCAATCAAAGAATTGGTGGTGCCAAGGTCTATACCAAAAACTACTTCACTTGAATTTGGTTCAGAAATTTGAATTGGTTGCATTCTTTTTCACCTCCTCAAATGACTTATATAAATATTTCAATCTTAAGACTTGTGTAGCAGCTCCATCAAAATTCTTTACAGCAAAAGTGTTAATTAGGTTTTTAACGCAATCTTTTATTTTTTCATCAATCATCCTGCTTGCAAATTGTAGATCGTCGCAGTCCAGCAAATACTCTCTTATTTCCATTGATTCACTTAATATTTCAGAATTTAAGTGGTCCTTTTGGCTTTTCACATCAAAAAAATCCAGCAAATGCTCAGCACGCTTTAGCGGTGACTTTAGTATCTGATAAGCTCTGTTAATATTTTCCATGTTTTGGGACTGTCTTTCATTTATATCAGTCCTGCTTAGCTCGATATATTTTTTCTCTAACTCATCAAAGCTGATATTGAAAGCTGGTTCAATTTCAAACAATGCAAAATAGTTGCTAGACATGAAAACTCTCTCCACAACCACATTTTCCTTTCTCATTAGGATTTTTGAAAACAAAACCCGATGAAAATTTTTCTTCTACATAATCCATTTCAGAGCCAAGAATAAACATGACGGATTTTGGGTCGATCAACACTTTAACTTTTTGGCCATCACTACAGTTTTCTTCAATTACCGACTCTAAAGGACGAGTATCATATGCATATTCAATATCATATTTTAAACCAGAACATCCTTTTTGCTTAATTAGCACTCTTATTCCTATTGCTTCTTCCGGTTTCTCAAGGTTAGTATGCTTCTTTTGGTCCAATAAATACCTTATCCTTTCTACTGCTTCCGCAGTTATAGTGATAAGTTTTTTATTCTTTTTTACAGTTTCACCTCCGCCTACTTCTTGATATTCACCCATGTTCGTAGCTTCTTAATTCTTTTGTTTACTTTGATAGTCATGAATAGCAGCCTTTATAGCATCTTCAGCAAGTACCGAACAGTGTATCTTCACTGGAGGTAAAGACAACTCTTCCACTATTTGAGTATTCTTTATCTGTGTAACGTCACTGATGGTTCTTCCCTTTATCATCTCTGTTAACAAGGAACTTGAAGCAATGGCAGAACCACAACCAAAAGTTTTAAATTTTGCATCTTCAATAACACCTTTGTCATTGACCTTTATCTGCAATTTCATTACATCACCGCACGATGGTGCACCAACTAGGCCAGTACCAACATTTGGATCATTTTTATCCAGAGAGCCAACATTCCTTGGATTTTCGTAATGATCTAAAATTTTCTCATTATAACTCATAAAATTACCTGTGAACCGCTATTCTACATTATAACATATTTAGGTTAAAAACTAAAGTAAAATACACTCAAAAAGTGTAATTTTTGTAAGGTAAAATTGTAGTTTTTGAGTGCATTTTACTTTACAAATTCACGTAGTGCATGTCATTCTTTATATTATAATTAAGTTTATAATTTAAAAAGGAGTATCCCTTGAGTTTGTTTAGTAACCTTTATCAGGGCCTGTTAAAAACTTCTTCTCGCTTTAGCGACGGGGTGAAAAGTATTTTTTCTGGCAAAAAAAAATTAGATCAGTCGCTTTTAGATGAATTAGAAGAATTGCTAATTAGCATGGATATTGGTCATAAAACTTCCAAGTTGATTATCGATAGGCTCACAAGCATCAAATTTGACAAGGAAGTTGAGTATAATACCATCACACAGCAGCTAATGAGCGAAATAGAATCGATATTGAACCCTGCTGTGCAACCGCTAATTTTAAACAAAAAACCACATATAATAATGGTATGCGGAGTAAATGGTAACGGTAAAACCACGACTATAGGTAAGCTCGCATATAAATATAAGGAAATGGGAAAATCCGTTATGCTTGTTGCATGCGACACATTTAGAGCTGCTGCTAGTGAACAATTAAACATTTGGGCAGAACGTTCTGATTGCTTGATTGTTACTGGAGAGTACGGTAGCGACTCTGCAAGTGTGGCATATAGAGCTGTAAGTCAAGCTATAAAAGATAACGTTGATGTTGTTCTAATTGACACAGCAGGAAGGCTGCAAAATAATGTGAACCTTATGGAGGAGTTATCAAAAATATATAGAACGATAAAGAAATTGGATGACACTGCCCCTCATGACGTTATTTTAGTTCTTGACGCAACTACCGGCCAAAATGCTTATAGCCAATTAGAAGCATTTAGCAAAATGGTTAATGTTACCGGGCTAATCGTAACAAAGTTAGATGGCACTGCTAAGGGCGGAGTGGTAATTGGACTTGCAGAAGCTTATAAGATAAAGTTACATGCTATAGGAATTGGCGAAAATATAGAGGACTTAAGGGAGTTTACTAGCAAAGAATTTGCTGAAGCGTTATTTAATTGTAATTAAAGACTTCTCTTAATTCCCTTACGTGACCAAGCTTGATTATTTCAATATCATGAGAAGAATAGTTACCATTTTTAGGCATAATTGCTTTTTTGAATCCTAACTTTTGTGCTTCTTTTAGTCTGAGATCAGCATGCGAGATGTTCCTAATTTCTCCTGAAAGTGCAACTTCACCGCAGATTATTGAAGAAGTTGGCAGCGGTAAATTTACTATACTTGAAATAAGGGAAGCAGCAACAGCAAGATCAGCCGATGGTTCCTGTATTTTGAGTCCCCCTGCAATGTTTAGGTATACCTCTTTATCATGCAAAAACATTTTGCAACGAGCATTTAGCACCGCGATGATCATAGCCAATCTATTAATATCCCACCCAACTACTGCCCTTCTTGGGGTTGCCATATTAGTTCCTGCTATTAATGCTTGAACTTCCATTAAAATTGGTCTTGAACCTTCAATTCCTGCAAATACGGCGCTGCCAACTACTTCTCTGTCATGGGCCATCAGAAACAATGATGATGGGTTATCAACAGGCACAAGTCCTGCTTCAGACATCTCAAAAACACCAATTTCATTTGCAGGGCCAAATCTATTTTTAATAGTACGCAAAATGCGATATTGATTGCTATTTTCACCTTCAAAATATAATACCGTATCCACCATATGCTCCAAAGTTTTAGGTCCAGCTATTTGTCCATCCTTAGTTATATGACCAACTATTAAGAGAGAAATACCATATTGTTTCGCAAGAATGGTTAATTCATGTGCGCAAGTGCGGACCTGAGTTACAGTTCCTGGTGCTGATGTAATTCTGCTATCATACATTGTTTGTATAGAGTCAATTACTAAGAATTTAATACTTTTGTTTTCCTTTATTGTTGCTACTACATCAGTTAAAGACACTGTAGATAAAAGCTTAATTTTAGGTTCATTTATCTTAAGACGCTTTGCTCTGAGACTCACTTGCTCTAAAGATTCCTCGCCGGATACATAAAGACATTCAAAAGAGGAAAGTTGCACAACATTAGCTGCAATTCTAAGCAAAAGGGTGGATTTCCCAATTCCAGGTTCGCCTCCAATTAAAATGCTAGCACCTTGAACGATACCCCCACCAAAAACTCTATCTAATTCTTCTATTCCTGTTAGAAAACGACTTGGAGTGATAATTTCGCTACCTGATAACGTCTTTATTAAAATTGGCGCAGATATACTTCTTTTGCCCGTTTTTACTGCTATTTCCTCAACAATTGTATCCCAATTGTCACATGCAATACACTTCCCTACCCACCTACCAGTGCTGTGACCACAGGATTGACATACATATACAGTTTTCATCAAAGCCAAAATTATTTTGTTGTAATTGTAATAAAAATTAGCTGAATATGCGAAGTAAATCTATAGCTAACCCAAGAAAGGGTTCCCTATGTCATACCGCGATTCATTCGCGGTATCTCAAAGCATAGATCCCGCTAACACGTAGCGGGATGACGAGGTCATGCCACCGCGCGAACCGTCATACCGTCACGGTATCTCTAGATCCCGCTAACACGTAGGGGAATGACGAGGTCATGCCGCCGCAAACCGTCATACCGCCGCGGTATCTCTTAGCCGCTAACACGTAGCGGGATGACGGTTGTCGTTTAGCTACAAACGTTAAGAAATTTACCAAATGAAAAAAAAGGCAAAAGAAGCCCTGGGGTTATTATCCGCTTTAAAATATTGGCGTTTTTTATGTTTTAAACGCTTGACAAGCAAGATTAAGCTGCTTTTAATTGCAACTATAGCTCTTTCCACAGAAGTCCGGATATGATAAGATTAAGGATAGATGGCGATAAGGAGGTTGGATGCCGGCAGCATATAGTTATGATTTAAGAAAAAAAGCAATGGAAGCACTAGACGAAGGGGAAAGCAGAGAAGCAGTGGCAGCAAGATTTAAAATTGGACGAACTACTTTGTGGGAGTGGCAGCAAAGAAAAAAAGAAACAGGCGACTTTCAGTCAAAAAAACTCGGTAATGGAGGTTACAATCAGAAAATTATCGACTGGAATAAGTTTATCGAATTTGCTAAAAAACACGGTAGAAAAACTCTGTCGGAAATGGCTAAACTTTGGGGCAACGTTAGTATCCAAACGATCCACCGAGCTCTCAGAAAAATTGGATTTACGCGCAAAAAAAGACATATGGATACAAGGAAAGGAACGAAGAAAAACGTGCTGAATTCTTAAAAATTATAGCAACAAAAGAACCAGAAAACTTAGTGTATATAGATGAGTCTGGGATTGATAACACGGAGGACTATCCATATGGGTATTGCCAGAAAGGACAGCGATTTTATGCCCTAAAATCTGGAAAAAAAACTCAACGAATCAGCATGGTTGCAGCCTTAAGTAGAAGAAAGATAGTTGCTCCATTAACATTTGAAGGCCACTGTAATATGGATATTTTTAATGGATGGTTTGAGCAATTTTTGGCACCGATCTTAGAACCTGGACAAACTGTCATTCTTGATAATGCTACTTTTCATAAGTCTGATAAGCTTATCAAGCTCGCTAAAGGAGTCGGTGCAGAAATTTTGTATCTGCCGCCTTATTCTCCAGATTTTAACAAAATTGAGCATCATTGGTTTGCTATAAAAAACAGAGCCAGGAAAAACATTCCTCTATTCGAATCCTTTCGTCGTGCTGTTGATTCTGCCTTCCTATGACCTATTCGGACTATTATGAGAAATGCTATAAGAGGTTGTCCGGAAACTAGTAAATTCAAGCATATTCCCTCTTTAACATAACCCTACTCATAGCTAGGTATATGAAATTCTCAGTGGATGTTGTGAGTAAATCATACTCCTTCGATAGCCTTCTATTCCTATTAACCCAAGCAAAAGTCCTTTCTACAACCCATCTTCTTGGCTGTACTTTAAACCCTTGTTCTCTTGTTGGTAGTAGCTCAGGTGGCGTATCTTTGTGCACCCAAAATCTACATGGAGGCCTTTTAACAATTTCAATATCTATGTCATATTCTTCCTTTATGTGATTCTTTAAATTTCTTCCTTGGTATCCCATGTCAGCCCACATTTTTTTAACTTTAGTATATTTTGTTCTCATATTGTTTAATGCTATTTTAATACCATCTCTATCATTTTCGTTAGCAGCGCCTACGTAACAACCTAGTATAAAACCCTGAGTGTCTGTAATTATATGCCTTTTTCTACCCTTTACTTTTTTACTTCCATCATAGCCTTTGATCCCCCCTTTTCTGTAGTCTTTACAGATTGACTATCTACTATACAGGCACTCGGCTGCTCATTCCTTCCTATTTTTCTTCTACTATATTTTGTAATTTCATAATTCATTTTCTCAAAAATTCCCTGCTTCTTCCATTGCCTGAACTGCTCATACACAGTCTTCCATAGCGGAAAATCATTTGGTAAATACCGCCATTGACACCCTGTACGCAATACATAGAAAATTGCTTCTAATATTTCTTTTTTGCTATACTTTGGCGGCCTTCCTCCTTTCTTGTATGATACTCTGAAGTGTTTTTCTATTCTTGCCCATTCCCTTTCGCTTAGATCTGTTGGATACTTTTTTCTCATCTTTACCCCGTACTAAAATTTCAGATATTATAGCCTTTTACTAGTTTCCGGACAACCTCTAACTTACGCTGCAAATGTTTAAGAAGTTTACTAAGCAGAAAAAAAGACAAAGAATCCCCGAGTTAGCTAGTCTTTTACTATCTCTGTCGAGTATTGGCATTTTTTGATGTCTTGTAACGCTTTATAAGCGCGTTCAGCTTATTTAGATAAAAATCTAGATGTAGATGAAGTTTTGTAAAGACATACAGTATCTATGTACTGCAAAAAATTAAACATAAGACGCCGATACATTAAGTAATCCTTACCTTTTAATCTGCAGATTGGCGAAAGCAAATACAATAGCTTCACTATCATGATAAGGGCGCTGGCGAAGGGTGTCAAGTAAGTTTTTTGTTTCTATTCCCAATGTTATATGGTTATGTAAGAAGTCTAATAGCAAATTTTTAAGTTCCTCTTTAACTCTTTAACCAGCGGGCTCGCATGAGGAGAGGAGAGTAAAGGTCCTCTTCCATAGATATCTTCACACTTTTTTCTTCTTCTGTAGTTGGCGGACGAGTAAGAAAGTGAATCTTTGGTGCGCCACTAATTATTGCCATTGGTGTTTGCTCCGCCCCTTCTCCCATAACTAAAACAGCAGACGTTGCCAACGCATCAAGAAGATTGACTTGTGTTACTTGCAGTGGTTGATCATAAAGATCTGGCTTGCCTATATAGGAATAAAATGGTTCAAATCCACACCAACCAAGAGCAACGCCCGTAACCCCAAGGCGCATAGGTGTTATGTTACTATCTGTAATCAAAATACCAAGATGTTTTATGCAGTGTTTTGTCTTGAGATAGTTCCATATTGATAGAGCTGTTTTCTGAACATCCTTTGGGTATAAAATATACATTTCGTTACCATTTGATTCATCAATACCAGCAGATGGAATTAAGATATTGTCTTTGATTGTTAAATAGATGCCGTAAGAATTATGGTCTACATCAACAATTGCATCAGCTTCTCTTTTGATTAGCTCTTCTTTAGAACAAGCAGTTTTGCAAACCACTTGTTTTTGACAAATAGAAATGATTTTTGATGTGATAGCAAGAACAACTTCCTCTCCTAGCAACTCTGAAACATAGCGATCAAGAACCTGCTCTAATACTTCCCCACATTCAATGCGGTGGGTATAAATTGCTTTAACATGCATATTAACGTATTAGCCTACATATAGTATAATCTTTCGTTTTGGTGAGAATAGTTTTATGCCATCCATCAAGAAGTGTTAAGTTGAAATATACATCACCTTTATAGGGTTTGTGAATTTCTGTTATGATAAATTCTGAGATTAGATCATACTCCAAAAAAAGATGCGCTATTTGTGCTCCACCAATCATGAAGACTTTAGAATTACTTTGGATTGACAAAAACTCTTGCATAGAAGAAATAATAGTGCATTTTACTCCTCTGTTAAAACAAGAATTTAATTTGTTACGAGAAAAAACAACAGGGATACGATCCTTCAATATGTTTTGAGGCATAGTTTCAAATGTTTTTCTTCCCATAACAATAACTTGTTTGCCAGTCACCTGACGAAAATGATCTAACTCACTTGGATAATGCCAGGGCAATCCATTATTTATTCCAATTACCCCCTTGGGATCAACAGCCATAATTCCGATAACTAGCATCCCTGTAAAGCAGCTTGAGCTACAAAGAATCGCATGTGATCACGCACATTATGCACTCGAAGGAAATCAACCTTGTTGTGCAATGCAGATGATAAAGCAATTGTTTCTAAATCTCGGTTAAAGACAGGTTCTGTAGAAAAAGAAGAAATAAATGACTTTCTAGAATGACCAACCAGAACTTTGCAGCCAAAATTTTGTAACGTTTCTATACTGCGTAAAATCTGGATATTCTGGTACATAGATTTGCCAAAACCAATACCAGGATCAATAATGATCGAGCTTTGATCAAAACCTAGAGCTAGTAATCTATTAATGTTCCTTTCTGCCCAATTATTTATGGTATCAATTGGATCAATGTCACTTGGGATAATGTTGTCACTATGTGGTGGTATGGAGAGTGAATGCATAATAACGATACTACATCCACTGCTAGCAATCGCTTTTAAGGTATTATCATCTAGATCTCCCTTCTGATCGTTTACCCAGGCAATGTTGTAGTGCTCCAAAACATTCAAAATAACATCTGGCCAGAAACTATCAATGCTGACTTTAATGTCACCAACTTTCATATACTGATTGAGATTATCAAGCACTGGTTTTAAGCGTGCATATTCTGCTTTTGGAGTTTGTATTGAGGAGCCAGGTCTTGTTGATTGAGCACCAAGTTCAACTATGCTTGCACCATCTGATAACAGCCGCAGTGCCTGCTTGGTTGCTTGATCTGCATCATAATAAAGACCACCATCTGAAAATGAATCAGGAGTAATATTGACAATACCTACAAGCTCTGGTGAAAGCGTAAAACTCCTTAAAAAGCAATCCTTAATGTTAGGGTTAACAGTACCAAACGTTTTGTTAACTACTGCCATGGGACTCAGCATTGCCATCAAGTGAAGCAAAAATGGTCTGTTTATCAATTCTGGGTGAGGAATCTTAAGGTAGGATGTATCAAGTGTCAGGTTATCCCATAACAAAATATCCAAATCAATAATGCGAGGTGCCCATTTTTCATAGACCTGCGGGCGGCCAATGTCACACTCAATTTGTTTAAGGCCCTTTAACAGCTCTTCAGGAGAAGAAGAACAACTTCCATACACAACCATATTTAGAAATGGCTTATTCCACTGAGGTGGAGCATCATTTGGTAAAATAGCCTTAGTTTCCAGAATAATTGAAGATTTTAAATTTTTAAAATAGCGCTCCTGCAGTAACTGAGCAGCCTTTTGTAAATGGGAAAAGCGATTCCCCATATTTGAGCCAATAGAAATGTAAATCATTCTTGCAACGCATTACGATAAGTAAAGAAAACACCTCCATGCACACTGGGGACAGGTGGTGCAACTTTGTGAATAGTTACGCCTATAGAAGAAATAATAAGCTTTTTTTGCATCACAAGGTTATTAATGGTCCTGTATATATCATGAGTTAAATGCTCGATTAAGTTGAATTGCTTGCTTTGAACGAGAGATTGAATACTCTGAACTACCTCCAAGTAGCATATAGTATCCTCAAGCCGGTCAGTTGTAAGTCCTAAAGGGGGGGATTTAAAGGTAAAATCAATATTAACACTAACTAATTGAGAATGATACTTCTCTTCTGCACTATAGCCTAAATGAACCCAAAGCCGTAAGTCAGATATAAGAAGATTACATACAGACATTGCATTCCAACATCACTGAGTTTAAGCTACTTACAACTACTAACACACGCTAGCATTCATCATTCCATCAAGAAAACCCCACAAGAGCCTTGCTCCCTTTTGAGCACCCTGCATAACTTTATCTTGCTCTTTTTCATCTAGATCTTCAATAAGATTTGCACATTCCTCAGAATGCCATTCATCAGCATGCATATGGACCGTAAAAAATTGAAGAGAACGCTCATCACTTATTGAATAGTGTTTTTTTAAACCTTCAATTTTAGACTTGGAAACCTCTGGAGTTTGACGTTCGTAAGCGTACAAGGCTCCAAGACCTGCTGCAAAACCTGATCTTACAATGTCAAAGTAACCATCAATTAATTCTTGTGTCTCCTTAATCTGTGCACTTTCACGAAGATCAGATCGCGCAACGCCAAGCCCTTCAGCAAAACGTTTCCATAACTCTGGATGATTTTCATCACCTTGTTCCTCTTCTATTAAATTACCAAGTAAAACCTGTCGCATTTTTAGATCTGGGCACAGAAAATGTATACCACTGATGTAACGAGGAAACGCAGCAACGTGGTGATAATATTCTTTAGCATAGGTTTGTAAAGCTTGCAAGCTTAAGCTTCCTGTATTCCATGACTGGTAAAATGGATGATTTAGTAAGTGCAATTCATCTAACTTGTTATTTAGAGACTTAGTAAATTCCATCATTTCCCCCATTACATTAATATATAGTTCATATACTATAGTTTTCTCATTGTTACGATCATGCTAAGATCAATACAATGGTGGGATTGGTAGGACTCGAACCTACGGCCAATTCGTTATGAGCGAACTGCTCTAACCGACTGAGCTACAATCCCTTTTATCAATATTTATAATACACACAAAAGCAAATTTGTCTATTAGCTTATTTCACTATCAACCCAACTTAGCAGATCATTTGTTGCACCAATTTTGCGTGCAATTTCCTTACCATCTTGAAATATAATCAAAGTAGGTATAGATTGAACCCCATACTTACTTGGCACTTCAGTCCCTTCATCTATGTCGAATTTGCAGATCTTAATCTTGCCTTTTCTGTCTTTAGCCAATTGTTCGATACGTGGCATTAGACTTTTACATGGCCCACACCATTCTGCCCAAAAGTCTATCAGAACAAACCCTTTATAGTCAGTGACTTCAGATTTGAAATTTTGATCATTTACCGATGTAATATCATCACTCATAAAATACCTAAATTTTTGTAAAATATAGCGTATCTATTAGCAGTTAATCAACTAAATTCTTACCGCAGAGCTTGAAAAATTGCCCTAAAGTGTTTTGCACAAACAAAAAACTTCTATTACATCTGGTGGTTAAAGATATCCACGTTTTCCCAACCCATTAAGTCTAACTCAATACGAGTAGGAAGAAATTCAAAGCACTTTTGGGCCAATTCTTTTCTATTTTCACGTTCCAGCATTAAGTCTAGCTTTTCCTTTATCCTGTGGAGATACAAAACATCAGATGCAGCATAACTTTTTTGTTTGTCTGTTAAATTTTCATTTCCCCAATCAGAAGATTGCTGCTGCTTATTTAGTTTGGTATCAAGCAGCTCTAAGCACAACTCTTTTAAGCTATGATTATCTGTGTAAGTGCGAACTAAACGTGAAGCTATCTTTGTGCAATAGCACGGAAGTGCCCAAGTTTCCAAGTAATAACGTATTATGCTCACATCAAATCGCGCGAAGTGAAATATTTTAGTTATATTTTTATCCTCTAATATTTTTCTTAAATTTGGCGCTGTATAATCGTTCTTGAGTTGAACTAAGTGAGCGTTGCCATCATTAAAAGAGAGCTGCACAAGGCATAATCTATCTCTGCTATGAAGTAGCCCCATTGCCTCGGTATCAACAGCTATAGACCTTATATCATCTGGTATTGAACTAGCTGGCAAGTCGTCTTTATATAAAAATATTCCCATAAAATTAATACATTTTTTGGCACAATTGAAAACCTATGATAATCAAAAATGAGTCTTAAGTATACGAAAAGATCATAGAAGGAACCACGCAAATTTATGGGCTCTCACATTTTTCGTGTACACGGGGTTTACAAATCGCTGTATATGCCTATAATTAAGTAAATTTAGGTTAATTTAATTGCGGGAGTAGCTCAGTTGGTAGAGCGCAACCTTGCCAAGGTTGAGGTCGAGGGTTCGAACCCCTTCTCCCGCTCTTTGCTTTCAAAATCATTTCGTCAAAAATCCCTTGACAAACTCCGCCAGCCCCCTTATCATGAAACTGAAGCTATTTATTTATCTTCTCTGTACAGATTAAATGACAAAAAAACTCACGTATCTGGCGTCCCATGTTTAATTTTTTGCACTATGTGCACCTTATGTCTTTATAAAATTTCTAGGTTTTTACCTAATATAAGCAGAAATGCGCTTATAAAGCATTTAAAACATCAAAAAACGCCGATTTAAAAAATGGATAGTGAATAACTAGCTACCCTAGGGTTTCTTTTGCCTTTTTTTCTGTTTAGTAAATTTCTTAATGTTTATAATTTAGATTAGTTGCGGCTTAAAAGCAACTAAATCGCGGTTATTAAGCGTTTAGAATAAAAAAACGCCATACTTGAAAGTATAATGTAAGTAATTAGCCAACCACGGGGCTTCTTTTGCCTTTTTTTTCGTTTGGTAAATTCCTTAATATTTATAGCTAAGAGAGCCCAAGAGAGGTGTCATTCCAGCGCGTGACGCTGGAATCCCAAAAAAAGGATGATGTCATCCCAGTGCGTGACACTGGGATGGCTTTGTTGCATCGCTCAAGTGAAAAGAACTGGCAGTTACTGACAAAATTCATTATAAATAGCCATTTAACTGTTGAAGAAAAAATATGCCACAAAAAATGAGAGTCAGTAACTGCCATGAATATAACAAATTTCTCCAAGAAAGAGGAAGCATTTTTTGTTATATCAATGACGCCATAGAAAATTGGTACGAGAATTGTCCAAAAATGCAGGGCGGCAACTATATTTATAGTGATAAAGTTGTGATTTTGGTGCATATAATCGTCAGTTTCTTTAGAATTGGTTTAAGACAAACAGTCGGGTTTATAAAAGGGTATTTGCAACAAATAGGAAGAGATTTGGCAGTTATCAGCTATTCACAAGCATCAAGAAGGTTTAAGAAACTTAATATTAAGATAAATGATTGCAGAATTGATAAAAATATAGCTCTTTCCATAAAAGTCCGGATGTGATAGGATAAGGGTAGATGATGATAAGGAGGTTGAATGCCAGCAGCATATAGTTATGATTTAAGAAAAAAAGCAATGGAAGCGCTAGACGAAGGAGAAAGCAGAGAAACAGTGGCAGCAAGATTTAAGATTGGACGAACTACTTTATGGGAGTGGCAGCAAAGAAGAAAAGAAACAGGAGACTTTCAATCAAAAAAACTTGGAAATGGGGGTTACAATCACAAAATTACCGACTGGGATACCTTTGCCAAATTTGCCAGAGAACACGGAGGAAAGACTCTATCGGAAATGGCTAAACTTTGGAACAACGTTAGTATCTAAACGATCTATCGAGCCCTTAAAAAAATTGGATTTACGCGCAAAAAAAGACATATGGATACAAGGAAAGAAACGAAGAAAAACGTGCTGAATTTTTGAAAATTATAGCGACAAAAGAACCTAAAAACTTAGTGTATATAGATGAGTCTGGCATTGATAACACCGAACTACGGATATTGCCAGAAAGGACAGCGGTTTTATGCCTTAAAATCTGGAAAGAAAACTCAACGAATCAGTATGGTTGCAGCCTTAAGTGGAAGAAAGATAGTTGTTCCGTTAACCTTTGAAGGCCACTGTAATATGGATGTTTTTAATGGATGGTTTGAGCAATTTTTGACACCGATCTTGGAACCTGGACAGACTGACCTTACCCAGAAAAAGTGGAGAGAAAGAAAGGAGTTTTTTCGGGTAAAATAAAATTTTGGAGGATTAGAAATGGCAAGAGAATATACGGCAGAATTCAAATTGGAAGCTGTTAAGCTGGCAAATGAACAAAGAAAGGTAGGTCAACCAGTTGCAAAAGTAGCAAGAGATCTAGGAATAAGGGATAGTGTATTAGGAAAATGGATGAAGAAATATAACGAAAAAAAGTCAGCGGCAAATGCATTTCCAGATGTAGCACCTTATGACAAAGAGAGATTTGATTTACAGAAAGAGTTAGCAAAAGTAACAAGAGAAAGAGACATTTTAAAAAAAGCCCTGGCCAGTCAAAAAGAGTAAAATATTTTTTCATAAAAGAGCATAGTAAACACTATAAAGTGCAGGAATTATGTAGGGTTTTCTGCTAGTGGCTACTATAAGTGGACTACAAGGAAAATAAGCAGTAGAGAATCAGCAAATAAAGAGTTATTAGCAGATATTCAAAAAATATATCAAGCTTCTAAATGTAGATATGGAGCTCCTAAAATTCATGCTGAATTAAAGGCTTTGGGTAAAAGTTGCAACTTAAAAACAGTGCAAAGTATTATGCAGAAAAATGGTATTCAGGCTATATTGAGAAGAAAATTTAAAATTAAGAAACAACAAACGGACAGTAGCTCCCAATATATTAGACCAAAACTTTATTGTCGATCAACCAAATAAAGTATGGGATTACTTATATAAAAACCAAAGAAGGATGGCTATATTTGGCAACAATAATCGATCTATATTCACGCATGGTAGTTAATGAGCAGTTCAATAAATAAACAATTGGTTATGGACTCTTTATTAATGGCCGTTAACAAGCGTAAACCTGCCAAAAATCTACTATTACATAGTGATCAAGGTTCACAATATACTTCGCAAGGTTATCAATATCTCTTATCCATAAAAAACATAGATGAGTCATAAAGGTTGTTGTTACGACAATTCTGTTGTGGAAAGCTTCTTTAGCTCATTGAAAAGAGAAATACTTATTGATACTTCACAACACTCTGCTCAACAAACTAGAACTGCAATATTTGAATACATAGAAATTTTTTATAACAAACAACGTCACTATTAACTATTGCATTCCTGAGCATTTTGATTCATCATTCTCTTTGTGAAAAACATTCCAAACTTTCTCTCCACTTTTTCTGGGTAAGGTCAGTCAGCTACTTGGATGACAGGGGAGGGAGGTGCTACCCTGACAATCGTCATCCCGCTACGTGTTAGCGGGATCTAGAGATACCGCGAATGAATCGCGGTATGACGGTCTGCAGCGGTATGACGTAGGGCTGCACTAGCTATATCATGCATTTTATTAACCGACACTATAAACAACATCCTTACAATTATGAGATTGAACCACAACTTGCTCAAGCGTTAAGCTGCTGCGTTTAGCGTCTTTACCGTGGTTTTCCCCAAGAACATTTGTTCTTTCGTGTTTTATTTCTTCAATGAATTTCTTGTTAACGCTTTCAGGGTCAATCTTTTCCTGCGAATATATAAGATTAGTGCAATTTGTTTTTCTATAATAATGCACGCCAAGACATATAATTGATAATGCAAGTATACCAGAACCTATAAGTAATGATAATCCTATGTTATTAGTCAAAGGGTTTTGGTAAAATTTTTGTACACCATTAACACCATGTGTTGCAAGTAGCCCTAGAGGAAACGCTATATTTGCAGCAACTACACCAGTAAATAATGCAGTAAATATTGGTCTGTCGTTAATTACTGATTTTATTTTATTAGTTCTAGTAATTACTTTTTCGTCAATGTTAGTGAAGCCTTGTTTAGCTTCCCAAGCATTAAGTACAAAATTTGAATGAGTGCCATTGCTATATTCCAGTCTTACAGATTTTATAGCTTTATCTTTTGGCTGGTGCTCCAACACCTCAGCTAAAATTTTATCCGCATCTTTTTTTTGAATGGAATGTTCTTCAGTATCTATAAATTGCCTTGTTGCAAAAAATATTGGACCAATTGCAAGCAATGCAGCAAGTGCGATAACTGGTATAGTGATATATTTTGGGCTGTTTGTAAAAAATGCAATAAATTTTGCTTTATCTTGTAAATATAATAAAGCTGCAGATATACTGAGTATAATAGCACTTGCAGTAAAAATTATAAAGCCCTTCTGCTGCATGGAATACTTTGCTCTTGGCAAGAATCTGTTTGTTTTTTTATTTGTTGTGCCACCTACATCAGAATTTAGTGACAAAGACTCTTCAGAGTCATCTGTCTTATATGATGGTGGAGAAGTTGAAGGTACATTGCTAAGTTTGTTACTTGATTCTCTGCTTAACCGTGTTAATGTTTTATCAAGATCATCAGGATCATCAAATACTGTCTCTTGAGAAGGGGATCTGCTTAGAGTTGAATTTTGTGGCACGTCAACATGAGTTTCTTCACCTTTTGTTTCTTCTAGGGAAGGAGGTGATACTTGAGTCTCAAGAGTTAACGGATCTCTTGAATTAGCATTGCTGTTTTTTTTCTCTTTAAATTCTTCCTCTAACAAAGCTTTTAAAGCTGTATTTTCATCATTTTTTTTCGGAGTACTTGTCCTAAGTGCTGGTATTGGTAAAATTCCTGGTGTTATCTCGCCATCTTCACTTATTGATGTGGAAGAAATTAATGTTACTGTTTGTTCTTCATTTACTGGTCCAGGCATATTCACTCCAAAATTAATTACTATGCTGCATTGATTACGCTATAGTTATTAAGATATAGTAAATACCAATTTACGGATAATTATTAGTATAGAAATTGTCTATCAAAGATTCTTTCATTCAGAGGGTAATCTTTGTCAAAAAGCAAAGTTATTGTGTTTTCGTGGTCTTTTTGTATTTTTATCTGTGATATATTATGAAACTCCTTGTAATCTGATACTACAAGTGCTGGACGGTTTTTTGTGTCGTTAATGTCAATTTGTACGATCGTATCATTTGAAATTAGCGCTCCATTCCAATGCCTTGGGTAATAGCTATTGATGGAGGTCAGTGCAAGTAAATTTGAATTTAGTGGTAAAATTGGACCGCCGGCAGAGAAGTTATATGCAGTGCTGCCTGTGGGAGTGGATAATATTACTCCGTCCCCTCTAAATTTTTCTACTTTTAGCTTATCGTTGATAGTGATATTCATTTCTACTATTTGGTTTGCTTTTCTAAAAACATATACTTCGTTTACTGCTATGTAATGATATCTCTTGCCACTTGTGTCTGTTGCTTCCATTTTTAGCAAAGTTAACTGAGTTGAAGTTGCATGCTCTATATGATCAATTAAATCTTCACTGCAGCTAAAGCACTTATTCATCAAAAACCCAACGTTACCAGTGTTTACTCCGTATACGTGTATGTTTTTGTTTTCTATAACGTAATTATGCAAGGTGCGCAGCATAAAGCCATCACCGCCAACAACTATAAGTAGATCAATTTCAGACTTATTTTCTTCTGTTATATTGATAAAATTAAGCTTCTGTAATAGTTTAGATACTTCCTGCGATTTTGGTGATGGAGAAGCAACATAGCCTATATTTTTGTATTTATGCATGCTTCAGTAAACTCTCTAAAACTTAAAGAGGAGGAGAATTAGAAAATGCTTCCATATTTATCGTTAAACTTAGCTAATTTGCTAGTTTTACTTGCTAACCCGCTTGTCAAACTTCCAGTCCATGCAGGGTGAGTAAGAGGATCTCTATCAAGTTTTACCCTATCTCCCTCCTTTCCATAAGTGGAACGAGTTTCAAACTCTTGACCGTCTGTCATAACTATAATAATTTTATGATAATTCATTGTTGTTTATAAACTTTTAGTCAGTTAACATTCTAGTGAACTTAATTCACTAAGTCAATCATTATTCTAAAATATTGACAAAAAATAAATAAAATCTTATACTTAATAAGGAATAAGTAATAATTATCATGATTTTCGCTTTCCCTGGTCAGGGCTCTCAGTTTGTAGGAATGGGAAAGAGCTTATATAGTGAGTTTTCCGTTGCAAGACAAGTATTTAATGAAGTAGATAGCATATTGGATAGAAAGCTGTCTCATTTAATCTTCAACGGTCCTATTGAAGAATTAACCATTACAGAAAACGCTCAGCCAGCTATAATGGCAGTATCAATTGCAATGCTACGTGTTATGGAGCATGTGTTTGGCAAATCTCTTTTCACTGATCACAATGTTAAATATGTTTGTGGGCATTCAGTTGGCGAATATACAGCGCTGTGTGCTGCAGGAGCGTTAACGCTTGAGTCTGCAATCAAGCTGCTGAAAGTTCGCAGCGAAGCAATGCATGAAGCTTCACTGAAATGTAAAGGCGGAATGGTTGCGTTGCTTGGAGCAGAGATAAATGAAGTGGAAGATATATTGAAATCAGTTCAAATTGACGGAATTTGTGAAATTGCAAACGATAACGGTGGCGGACAAGTGGTTATAAGTGGCACTAGAGAAGCTCTTGAAATGTTACCCGATTTATTCAAAAACTCGAGTGTGAGGAAACTAATTAAATTACAGGTTAGTGGGCCTTTTCATTCATCTCTTATGAAACCTGCTGATGAAAAAGTTTTGGAGTTTTTGAAGGGTATTAAAATAACCCGTCCTATAGTTCCTTTGATATCAAATGTTACAGCTAAAGAGGAGAGTGATCCCAAAGTTATAAAAACTTTACTCGCCAAGCAAGTTGTAAGCAGAGTGAAATGGAGAGAAATGGTTTTGTATATGTCAAGCCGTGGCATTAACAAATTTGTTGAAATTGGCCCTAATAAAGTTTTATCTAATTTGGTCAAAAGAATTGACCAATCTATCAGTACAAAAAATATAGATAGTATTGGTGATATTGACAGCTTCTTTAATGAATCATTAGTACTAACAGCGAAAAATTTAAAAGTTGGATTAAGTTAAAACACATCTATTTGATGTCATTCCGGTGCATAACGCTGCCTAGCTGGAATGACAGAGGGTAATGCAAGAAATCAACGAACTGCCTGTCATTTCGTTTGGTTTTTTAATTCCAAGTAGCTGTAAAATAGTAGGGGCAATGTCAGATAACCTTCCGTCTCTTAGTTTTAGATTATTGCAAGACACAATAAATGGCACTTTATTTAGAGTGTGTGCTGTATGAGGTGTATTATTTTCTTCATCGAACATACATTCCACATTACCATGGTCTGCAGTGACAATTAACGCGGTGTTGCTTGACTTTTTAACAGCACTCAGCACTTTTGCAAGACAATCATCTACAGCTAGCACAGCTTTCTCGGCTGCTTTTATATTACCTGTATGTCCTACCATATCAGGATTAGCGTAATTTACAACTATCAGTGCGAATTCTTGGGAGTGAATTTTTTCTACAAGCTTTTCTGTGAGCTCGAAGGCTGACATTTCGGGCTGCAAATCGTAAGTTTGAACTTTTGGTGAGGGAATGAGTATTCTTTCTTCACCAGAGAAAGGTTCTTCTTTTCCACAATTGAAAAAGAAAGTCACATGAGCGTATTTCTCGGTTTCGGCGATACGTAATTGTCGTAATTTATTGTCTTCTATTGTTTGTCCTAGAGTATCAGCGAAAGAAGTAGGAGGAAAAATATAAGGAATTTTGAGATCTTCTTTATACTTCATCATACTTAAAATTGAAGAGAATTTTGCTACCTTAGCGTAATCTGTTTTGCCAAGCAAAATACTTGCTAATTGTATCATTCGATCAGCACGAAAGTTAGCCAACAGCACTCCATCTTCTGGTTTTATACCTTGATAATCACCTATTACTGCGGGCCTGATAAACTCATCAGTTATGTTATTTTGATAGTTATTCTCAATCAACGATACTGCATTATCATGACAAGGTGCCTTTGCAAATGCGATAGCCTCATAAGCTTCGATTGTTCTCTTCCACCTGTTGTCACGGTCCATAGCATAGTAACGCCCAGAAACAGTAGCAATTCTTGTGTCATTTCCCTTTATACTCTTTGTAAATTCTTGAATGCATTTTTTTCCTGAATTTGGCAATGTGTCTCTGCCATCTAAAAATGCATGTATCACCACTTTTATTCCATGCTGTGATATTTTATTTGCTAAAGTTGAAATATGCTTTTGATGCGAATGAACACCGCCATCTGACACTAATCCCATTATATGGCATACCCCGTTCTTACTTTTTAGATTACTAATAAAACTTTGTAGATTTACATTGTTTTCTATTGTTCCAATCTCTTGATTAATGCGCTGAAGGCTTTGTATTACCACTCTACCACTGCCAATATTCATATGGCCAACTTCTGAGTTACCTATTTGACCACCAGGTAACCCCACATCAGCTCCACAGGCGGATAAACTGCATTTTGGATAATTAGAGCTAATATATTGCCAACAGGGTGGATTTGCGTTGCTGATAGCGTTGTATTTATTATTCTCTATTCCATTTCCCCAGCCATCTAGTATACATAAAACCACTGATTTAATGTTCATATAAAATCAACACTAGAATTTCACAGAGAAGAGCTCCCCGGGCCGGATTCGAACCAGCGACCAATTGGTTAACAGCCAACTGCTCTACCACTGAGCTACCGAGGAATAAACCGTTTTTAATTTACCATGTTGAACGTTGGTTGTAAACGTTTTTTGTGTAGACTTTAAGTCCAACTGACCCATAGAAACAAAAAAACTTACTTGACAAACTCCGCCAGCCCTCTTATTGTAGTATTAAGGGTATTTCTGACTCAAAACTTGTTTTTGATCCGCGCGGGTTCAATAACAAAAATTCAGTAAAAAACTTGGAGTATCTATTGGCGGATTACATAAAATTATAGCGGCTGCATGTCTTTTTAATTTTTTCTACATTCAGCCAAATCGCGCTTATTTTAAGCGTTAGCACATTATTACAGCGCCAATTTAAAGTATTAGAGGGTCAAAACTCGCACCACGGGGCTTCTTTGCCTTTTTTTTTATTTGGTAAATTTTTTAACGTTTGTGGCTAAGCGACAGCCGTCATCCCGCTGCTTGTTAGCGGGATCTCTTGTTAGCGGCTGAGATACCGCGAATGAATCGCGGTATGACGGTTTGTGGCGGTATGACGATAAGACACAAAGCCTAATGGAAAAAACTGCGAACGCCAGTGAAAAACATAGCAATTTTATTTTCATTTGCAGCTTTTATCACATCTTGATCTTTCAGCGAGCCGCCGGGCTGAATTATAGCTGTAATTCCATGTTTTGCACTTTCTACTATGCTATCTGGGAATGGAAAAAATGCATCTGAAGCAAGCACTGCACCTTTACATTTTTCACCTGCTTTTTTCACTGCAATGTTCACACTATCTATTCTGCTTGTTTGCCCTGCGCCGATGCCAATAGCACAACCATCTTTTGCTATAACTATTGCGTTGGATTTCACATGTTTACATATTTTCCAGGCAAAAATAAGATCTTCCTTTTCTTTTTCTGTTGTAGTGCACTTTGTTACTTGTTCTGCTTTTATTGTGTGGTCATTATTTTCTTGCACCAAAAACCCACCAACAACATTTTTAGTTTGGTATTTCACATTTTGTTGAAAAGATTTATGAATAATCACTCTTAAATTTTTCTTTCTTTGTAAAATTTTTAGTGCCTCATTGTTTACCGATGGTGCTATCACTACTTCCAAAAATATCTCGTTTAATTTTTCTGCTAGCTTTAAATCTATCTTCCGGTTTAAGGCAACTATACCACCAAAACTGCTTACTTCATCGCACGATAGAGCTTTTTCATATGCCTCCAAAGCATTATTACCAATAGCAGCGCCACATGGGTTATTATGCTTGATTATCACTGCTGCAGGTTCTTCGAATTCAGAAGTTATGTTAAGTGCGGATTCTATATCTACTATATTATTATAACTCAACTCTTTTCCATGTAGTTTTTCCAACGGATATTCTGTAAATTGATTACTATAAAATGCAGCTTTTTGATGGGGATTTTCACCATACCTGAGTTCTTGTACTTTATGCCCGTATAGAGCAAAAAACTCTGGTAACTCATTATTTTTACTCTGGGATAAAAACCAACTGTGAATATTAGAATCGTAGTGTGCAGTAAGAGCAAATGCTTTGGTTGCTAAATATTTTCTATATTCCAATGTTGTTTCATTGTTATTTTTTATCATCTCAGCTTTTAGTGCTTCGTAGTCTTGAATGCTAGAAATAACTGAAGTAAAACGAAAGTTTTTTGCTGCAGCTCTAATTAACGCCACTCCGCCGATATCAATTTGTTCTATAATTTGCTCTTCATTTGAGCCGCTACTTACTGTCTCCCAAAATGGGTATAGGTTAGTGATAAGCAGGTCTATTGGCTCAATACCTAGATCTTGCACTTCCTTTTTATGCTTTTCTCGATCATAAAGTATTCCTCCATGAATTTTAGGGTGTAAAGTTTTCACTCTACCACCCAGTATCTCTGGAAATTGTGTGTAATCTGAGACCTCTTGTGTTTTTATTCCTGCACTAGATAGCACTTTATAAGTATTGCCCGTTGAAAGAATTTCTATTTGTTGCTGCGTTAAAAACGATGCAAGATCAATTATATTCGTTTTATCGTATACTGATATTAAAGCTCTTTTTATTTTCATTTTTATATGGAAAGTTTTTTAAGATTATATCTAAGAAAAGGAAATTTAGCTATTACATTTCTACACTAATTTAAAGCAGTCTATTCTATAAATTTTTTTACCATGCTTGATTTCAAGCCACGAATAAAATCTTCAATACTGCAAGGATTTCTCCCTTCCATTTGTACAACTTTAGGAATTAAAGTGCCACCTTTTAAACTTATGTGCATATTATCATTAACGATCTTGCCTTGTTCTGAAGCGAGAGCTTCAAAGTCAGCATCAAGTATCCTGATACGTTTATTCTCTATCTTGATGAACGCTTTTGGGTAAAACGCTTTAACCTTTCTATAAGCAACTTCACAGGCATCACTTGCATAAATTTTATAGTCTTCCACTTTGTTAGCGTAACATGCATCATTATCATTCTGCTCTATAGGAACCTGTTTTTCAATTTCATTTAATACCTCAAGCAGTAAATCACTGCCTAATTCAGACAATTTATCATGCAATGTCTTGTAGTTATCGTTCTTTTCGATAAGAAATTTTTCCTGTTTTAAAATAGGGCCGGAATCTAATCCTTCATCCAATTGCATAATGCTAACCCCGGTTTCTTGATCTCCTGCTAAAATTGTGTGCTGTATCGGGGCTGCACCACGCCACCTTGGTAGTAATGAAGGATGAATATTAATACAACCATATTTTGGAATATTCAAAATTTCTCTTGGAAGTATCAATCCATACGCGGCAACAACCGCAACGTCTGGCTTGAAATTTCTAAATTTTTCTTGCTCTGCCGAGAACTTTAGAGAGATAGGAGTACATACCTCTATGTTACTTTCTTCAGCGATAACATGTACTGGAGATTTCGTTGGCTTCTGTCCACGCCCCGAAGGTTTTGGAGCCTTGGTGTATACTGCCACCACTTCGCTCTTTGATTTCAGTAACAAGCTCAGAGAATTAACAGCAAATCCTGGTGATCCCATGAAAATAATTCTCATGGTGTTTTTGCTTTAAGAATTCTCCGCTAATTTACCACTTACAGTTTCTACTAATTTGGCAAAATCATCCTTATAATTAACTGCCATCTCAGCAAGAATTTTTCTATTTAAATCAATGCCGGCAAGTGTAAGACCATGCATAAACCTACCATAAGTAAGCCCATGCTTTCTTGCTGCTGCATTAATACGTATTATCCATAAGCTACGGAAATCACGTTTACGGGTTCTTCTGTCTCTATAAGCATATTGCAGTGCTTTTTCAACTCTTTGTAATGCAATTCTATAACAACTTTTTGCGCGCCCTCTATAACCCTTTGCCAGTTTCAATATTTTTTTATGACGAGCGTGAGTAGTGACTCCACGTTTTACCCGAGCCATTTTATTTTACCTCCATTTTGTTAAATACCGTAAGGCATATGAAGCTTAACTATACGCGAGTCAGATTTACCAAGAATCGTTGTACCGCGCTGATTACGAATATTAGATTTACTTCTCTTTACCATGCCATGCCTTTTGCCTGACTGAGTAGAAATAACTTTACCCTTAGCTGTAAGGTGAAAGCGCTTTTTCACAGAAGATTTGGTTTTTAATTTTATTTTCTTCATATTCCAAATAAATTTACAAGCACTACTATTGAGTTCTTTAATAGTAATTAAGCATTAGTATAAATAATTTTATTAAAGAATCAAATTAAAATTGTATATTAAAGGAGTTTAAAAGTAATTACGCCCAATATGTGTGTTATACCTTCTTTATTCCCAAGTGGCAACAATACTTGCCTCATTTTAACACTTTCACTTTCTTCCTCTTCATTGATCGGGCATTTACTCTCTATTACAGTATCAAGTTTATCAATAACTGCATCTATTTTATATAGTCGCAAAAATGGTGCATCAATTGCATACTTATTATCAATGCGCGTCTTTTTCTCAAAACCATAGAATTCAACAGCCTTTTCTCCTGCATTTTCACAAATATAACCTTGATCCTTGACTTCAATGACAAAACAATGCTGCCATGATTCCATTATTTCTGCAGTGTCTATTTCATGCCTTTCTGGCCAATCTCTGTCTGATCCTTTTATGTCATTCCAGTGTTGAGTCACCACATTTGCTATTCTTTTTTCTTTGCCTACATAAATTTCCATTCCAATTTCCACATATAAAACACAGATATGAGGTAAATTTATCGTGAATATATTGATTTTTTCTTACCACAAGGTGCATGTCACTAGAAGTTCTGAGATCTAGAGAGTGGTATTGATTTTATTTCCATTGCAGCTTATTATTTATAGATAACCTCAATAAAAACGATGAAGCTAAACGAAATCAGAGAAAGATTTATAAAATTTTTTGTAAATAATGACCACGAGCAGGTTTCTTCTTCTCCTTTGATTCCAGAACATGACCCAACGCTCATGTTCACAAATGCTGGTATGGTGCAGTTTAAAAATATTTTTACTGGTGCTCAAAAAACTGAAATGAAACGTGCTGTCTCAAGTCAAAAGTGCCTAAGAGCAGGCGGTAAACACAATGATCTGGAAAATGTTGGCTATACAACTCGGCATCACACATTTTTTGAAATGCTCGGAAATTTTAGCTTCGGTGATTACTTTAAGGAAACTGCGATAGAATTTGCGTGGGAATTTATCACTAAAGAGTTATCTCTTGATAAAAACAGACTATCCATAACCGTCTACCATACTGATGATGAGGCGTACGAGATTTGGCGTAAGATAAGTGGCTTTTCAAGTGATAAAATCATAAGAATTACAACGGATGATAACTTTTGGAGTATGGGAAGCACTGGTCCGTGCGGTCCATGTTCTGAAATTTTTTATGACCATGGGAGTCCTAATTTACAAGAGGGCGATAGAATTGTTGAAATCTGGAATCTGGTATTCATGGAGTTTAACAAAGATGAAGAAGGTAATTTACACAAATTGCCAAAAAAATGCATCGATACTGGAATGGGCCTTGAAAGAATAGCGGCTGTTATGCAAAACGTCCATGATAACTATGATATTGATCTATTTTCTGCTCTGATAAGTAAATCACAAGAGTACTGTGGAAGAACGGAAAATAAAATAGCGCATAAGATCATAGCAGATCATCTTCGCGCGGCTGCATTTCTCATCGCAGAAGGAGTGCTTCCTGGAAATGAGGGCAGGAATTACGTATTACGCAGATTAATTAGGAGAGCCACACGTTATATTCACCTGCTTGGATATAATGATTCCCTACTCCATCGTATTTTTCCAGTGTTGATAGATAGCACGAGTTCGGCTTATATGGGAGCTGAATTAGTCAGAGCTAAAAGCTTAATAGAAACGACGTTAAAATCAGAGGAAGAAAACTTTAAAGACACTTTGATGAAAGGTATCAATCTCCTGGAGAAATTCACTACAGATTTAAAATCGGGCGATACTTTGCCTGGAGAATCAGCGTTTAAGCTATATGACACCTACGGATTTCCTTTGGATATTACACTTGATATTTTAAAAGAGAAAAAAATAAATTTTGACCAGAAGGGTTTTGATGATGCAATGGGAGAACAAAAAGAGAGAGCACGCGCTAAATGGTCTGGATCTGGTGAAAAATCTGTTGAGCAAGTATGGTTTGATTTGATCAATAAATTTGGCAAAACAAAATTTGTTGGTTATGAGTTCAATGAAGTAAGTGATGCGAAAATACTAGCTATAGTTTCCTCTAAAAATGAAGTAATTGATTCTGCAAAGGAGGGAGAAAAGATAACCATTATACTTGATAAAACACCTTTTTATGGCGAGTCAGGTGGACAAGTGGGAGATACTGGCAGTCTGATCAAATCTGATAGAAGTATTATTATAGTCGAGAATACCAATAAGGTTAATGACCTATATTTGCACAGATGCATAGTTAAGTTCGGTTCAATTTGTAAAGGTAACACAGTTGCAGCAAGCATTGACAAGGAAAGAAGGCAAACCTTAAGAAGAAATCATTCAGCTACACATCTTCTGCACTTTACACTCAGAAAAATTCTAGGTGATCATGTCACTCAAAAAGGTTCCCTAGTTGCACCGGATAAGTTACGATTTGACTTTAGTCATAACACTCAAGTTACTCAGGATCAGCTATTCTTAGTAGAAGATATGGTAAACTCTCTAATCAGAGAAAACCTTTCTACATCTACAAAAATTCAGAGCATGAATCAGGCAATAGACGAAGGAGCTATGGCGTTATTCGGCGAAAAATATAGCGATCAAGTAAGAGTAGTGAAGATTGGAGATTCAAGGGAACTGTGTGGTGGCACGCACGTTGAACATACTGGAGAAATCGGTTTATTTAAGATAGTAACAGAGAGTTCTGTTGCTTTTGGAGTGAGGAGAATTGAAGCTTTAACTGGTCAAGAAGCAATCGATTATGTACGTGATAATGAAATTAACTTAAAAAAAGTTGCAGAATTCGTAAAAGCACCAGCAAGTGAAATAATAAACCGATTAAATATTTTAAATCAAGAGCGCAAAGAATCTGAAGCTAAAATAAAAAATTTATATAAAAAACTTATAAGCGCAGAGAGCATAAAAAGTACTGAAATAAATGGAATAAATTTTGTAAGTCATGCTTTTACCAATATTCCAGCGAATATAATAAGAGAGTTTGTTTTGCAGCAACAAAAACCAAAAACGATAATAGCTTTCACGGCAACAGAAAAAGATAAAACAGTCTTGATTATTAAAGTAAGTAAAGACTTAATCAATAAGATTAGCGCAAAAGAACTAATATCCATAGCAGTTAAAAAGAACTGTGGTGGGAATGCTGAACTTGCACAAACAGGCTGTGATAGCAATAAAATAGATGATGCCATTACAGCCATTTATAGCAAAATAACAGCTTCTAAGCACTCTACGTCATACCACCACGAACCGTCATACCGCCGCGGCGCTAACAAGCAGCGGGATACTTAACCATCGTCTACACCGTCATACCGCGATTCATTCGCGGTATCTCTTAGCCGCTAACAAGAGATCCCGCTAACAAGCAGCGGGATGACGAATTACTATGCCGCCGCGAACCGTCATACCGTTGCAAACCGTCATACCGCGATTCATTCGCGGTATCTCTTAGCATAGATCCCGCTAACAGGTAGCGGGATGACGGTTGTCAGGCTAGCTGTCATCCAAGTAGCTCGACTACTTGGATCCAGGAAAAAGAATGGTGTCATGAAAGTAGCTGACACTGATTCCTTTATGATGGTGTCATCCCAGTGCCCAGACACTGGGATCCAGGAAACTTAATTGCAAGTAATGCATTGGATTTGGTGAGTATGGGTTTTGCGTTATAGAATGAAGCACTTTTGGTGAATTTATAAAGAAAGCTGGATCCCAGTGTCAAGCACTGGGATGACAAGGTATAAACCTTATCGTCATGCCGCCGCGAACCGTCATACCGCGATTCATTCGCGGTATCTCAGCCGCTAACAAGAGATCCCGCTAACAAGTAGCGGGATGACGGTTGTCGTTTAGCCACAAACATTAAGAAATTTACCAAATGAAAAAAAAGGCAAAAGAAGCCCCGTGGTTATTATCCGCTTTAAAATATTGGCGTTTTTTATGTTTTAAACGCTTGACAAGCGAAATTCAGCTGCTTTTAATTGCAACTAACTTACGCTGCAAACGTTTAAGAAATTTACTAAGCAGAAAAAAAGACAAAGAATCCCCGAGTTAGCTAGTCTTTTACTATCTCTGTCGAGTATTGGCATTTTTTGATGTCTTGTAACGCTTTATAAGCGCGTTCAGCTTATTTAGATAAAAATCTAGATGTAGATGAAGTTTTGTAAAGACATACAGTATCTATATACTGCAAAAAATTGAACATAAGACGCCGATACATTAAGTAATCCTTACCTTTTAATCTGCAGATTGGCGAAAGCAAATACAATAGCTTCAGTTTCATGATAAGGGGGCTAGCGGAGTTTGTCAAGGAATTCTTATTAAAACTAAAGAGCTCAAATGAAAGGAGGTAAACTCTAAAGTATACATTTAGTAGCGCTTTCTATGAGAGAAATCGTATTACCTATTCCGTAAAGCTTTATGAAAGATCCCATTCTTGGACCGGTTTTTTGGCCAAGTAACGTTTCATATAATAGCTGAAACCAGTCACGTAAGTTGGTGTAATCATATTTTTTTCCAATAGAAAATACCTGAGATTGAATTTCTTCAGCAGTAGCAGTTGTAGATAGAGAATGTAAAGTGTCCTTCAAATCTAGTAACGCTGCTTTTTCTTTTTCATTTGGAGTTTTATATGATTTTGTTGGCTTGATAAAATCGTGATAATACTTTACTGCAAAGTCTGAAAGTCTATCAAGCATTTTATTATTTTCTGGTGTAACGTTTGGTGCATAAGAGGATATAAAACCCCATAGGATCTCTTTGTTTTCAGCATTACAAGCTGCTGCTAGGTTTAAAAGTAGTGAGAAATTTATGCCTGAAGTTTCTATACTGGGAACATTGCCCTGGTGAATGTGCCAAGCAGGATTATTTATATCCTTTTCTTTGTTCTCATGATAACGCTTTACAAATTCTAAATATTCATCAGTTGATTTTGGTATCACATCAAAATATAAACGTTTAGCTTTTTTAGGACTCTGAAAAATGTACAATGCTAAGCTCTCTGTTGGTGCGTAAGTTAGCCACTCTTCAATTGAAATGCCATTTCCTTTTGATTTTGATATTTTCTTTCCTTCTTTATCAAGGAAAAGCTCGTAGCAAAACAGAAGTGGTGGCTTTTCTCCAAGTATTTCACATATTTGACTTGAAAGCACAGCAGATGGAGTTAAATCTTTTCCGTGAGCTTCGTAATTTACTCCAAATGCGGCCCACCTCATTCCCCAATCAGGTTTCCATTGCAGTTTACATTTTCCTTTTGTCACTGGAACTTCTATTTTTTCCCCGTTTGGGTCTTCATATGTGATTGTTCCTTTCTCTGTATTTGTTTCAATTACTGGAACTTGTAAAACTTGAGAAGTTTTTGGGCATATTGGCAAGAATGGACTATAAGTCTGCTGTCTTTCTTCCCGAAATGATGGAAGCATTACGTCCATCACTTTATCATAATTTTTCAGTAAGAGTAAAAGTTTTTCATCGTAAACGCCAGATTTATAACACTCTGTTGCACTCCTGAACTCGTATTCAAATTCAAACATATCAAGAAATTTACACAACAATGAATTCATATGATGACCATAACTCTGATGAGTGCCAAATGGATCAGGTATCATAGTCAATGGTTTATTTAAGTGCTCTCTTAGCATCTCTTGATTTGGCACATTATCTGGTATTTTTCGCAAACCATCCATATCATCTGAAACTGCAATGATTTTGGTTTTTATACCAGGAGCTATTTTTTTTAATGCATTTACAATAACTGTAGTGCGGAAAACCTCTCCAAAGGTTCCTATGTGGGGTAAACCAGAGGGTCCATAACCAGTTTCAAATATTATTTCTTTTTTATTAGGAAACTCTTGCAATATTTTTTCTGCTTCTTGAAATGGCCAATTTGTCATTATCGGGATTAAATAATGTATCTTAACTTAAAGTGCTACTAGTTTCAATGGATTTTTAATATAATGATATAGTATTAGTGTTAGAGCTATTATTAGAAGGTTAAAGATATGTCCACAGGTAGTATACAAACAGATCAATTATTTAAAGGTCTTACAAGACCTGCAATGCTCTTTGGTGTGAGTTATATGTTTGCAATATTAAACGTCCTGATTTGCATGCTAATTTTCATTAATTCAAATGATTTAAGAGTGATTCTCTTAATGTTACCAGGTATACATGGACTTGGTTATATAGCTTCTGCAAAAGAACCGTTGTTTATTGAATTATTTATGGTAAAATTGGGAAAGTGCTCGAAATGTTTAAATCGTTTTTACCATGGAGCCAATTCTTATGATATTGCTTAACGTTGTGTGATGCTGAGGTTTAGGGCTATTCAATCAAAGAATAAATCTACTCTGAACAGGGAAGTTCACGCTGCTGAATTTATTCCTTATTCTTGCTATTGGAATAGCACAACCTTGATGACAAAAGAAAATTGGTTGGTTAAGGTTATAAAATTAAGTGGTTTTGCATTTGAAACTGCCGATGACGAGGATTTAGTCATACAGAACAACATCAGGAATCAGATGCTAAGAAGCATTTCATCTCCGGCATTTAGTTTGTATTTTCATACTATCAGACGTAAGAAAAATATTTTTTCTGATGAATTTGCAAGTCAAGGTTTGCCGAATTTTTTCGCTAATCACGTAAATCTAAAATGGAGAGAAAAACACGCAACAAGGCAATCATTTATTAATGACCTATACATTACGATTATCCGTAGAGCGGACACAAAAGGAGTAGAATTTTTGTCACATCTACTAAAAAAATTCGGACATGTAACTTCAAAACATGCTTGGGAAAGTGATATACGTGCCACGTATGAAGATTTAGAGGAAACGACAAATCGTGTAGTGACAAGCCTTAGAAATTATTCGCCTAAAATTCTTGGAGTAAAAGAAACTCCAGATGGTTTGTTCTGCGAAATAATGGAGTTTCTATCTAGAATCGTAAATTGTGGCTTCGTTACAAATACGCTTTTTCCGCTAAGAACTGAAATATCAAGATACTTACCAGTACATAGGTTATTCTTTGGCCGTAAGATGATACAGGTTGTGACTCATAATGAGAGTAAATATGCTGGAATAATTAGTATCAAAGAATATGGAAATCATACTTCTGCAGGAATGCTTGATTCGTTTTTACAACTTCCTTACGAGTTTATAATTACGCAATCTTTTCAATTTATAAACAGGCAAATGGCGATTGGAAAAATCCAGATACAGCAAAATCGAATGATACAGTCTGCAGATAAAGCTATTTCTCAAATAGCAGAAATTTCTCAAGCGCTTGATGACGCAATGAGTGGTAAGATTGCGTTTGGTCAACATCACCTGACTATTTTATGTATAGAAAAAAGTCCTAAATCATTGGATAACGCTCTGTCGTTGGTAGAATCAGAGCTTTCTAATTGCGGTGTTTACCCTATACGTGAGAGAGTTAACCTTGAACCAGCATTTTGGGCGCAAATTCCTGGTAATTTCGATTATATAGTGAGAAAAGCTACAATAAGTAGTCTTAATTTGGCTGGATTTGCATCTCAACATAATTATCCTACTGGTAATAAATTCAATAACCACTGGGGAGATGCCGTTACAGTTTTTGACACGACATCTGGTACTCCATTTTTTTTCAACTTTCATATAAGGGATGTTGGACACACTATGATAATTGGCCCAACTGGTGCTGGTAAAACTGTTTTAATGAATTTCCTGTGTGCCCAAGCGATGAAGTTTTCTCCAAGGATATTCTTTTTTGATAAAGATCGCGGTGCAGAGATTTTCTTAAGAGCACTTAGTGGTATCTATACTGTAATAGAACCAAGAACTAAAACAAATTTTAATCCTTTACAACTTGATGATACCTCTGATAATAGAACATTTTTAATGGAGTGGATAAAGTCTTTAATTTCGGTATATAATGATAAATTTACTTCAGAAGATATTGCACGAATTAATGATGCAATTGAAGGAAATTTTAAATTAAGAAAAGAAGACAGATTCTTGAGAAACCTCGTACCGTTTTTAGGGCTTGCAGGTCCTGATACTCTAGCTGGGGCAATATCTATGTGGCATGATAATGGTTCTCATGCTGCAATATTTGACAATAAAGAAGATTTGCTAGATTTTTCACGAGCAAGAGTATTTGGTTTTGAGATGGCTAGCTTGCTCAAAGATCCTGTTGCTCTTGGACCGGTCTTGATTTATTTATTTCATAGGATTAGTATATCTCTTGATGGCACTCCATCTATTATCGTTCTTGATGAGGCATGGGCGTTAATAGATAATCCAGTTTTTGCACCCAAGATAAAAGACTGGTTGAAGGTACTGAGAAAACTAAATGCTTTTGTGATTTTTGCTACTCAGAGTGTTGAGGATGCAAGTAAAAGTACTATTAGCGATACGCTTGTACAACAAACAGCGACACAGATTTTTTTACCAAATCTGAAAGCTACTAGTGTCTATCGGGATGTTTTTATGTTAACTGAACGTGAATATATATTAATTAAGCACACAGATCCGAGTACTAGATTCTTTTTGGTGAAACAAGGAGTCAATGCTGTAGTAGCTAGAATAGACTTAAAAGGCCTGGATGATATAATCAACGTATTATCCGGACGTGCAGAAAGTGTTCTATTGTTACACGATATATTAAATGAAGTTGGGGACAACCCAAAAGTATGGTTGCCTATATTTTATCAGAAGGTAAAAAATGTTTAAGACTAAGCTGTCATTGCTATTAATTGCGATATTTTTACTAAATATAGACTTTTTACTCTCATATCCAGTGCTTGCAGATGGAGTAAGTGGTACTGACAAGACAGAATTTGTTAGCAGATTTAATTCCACTGGCAGTTTTAGTCGTGCCTCTAATCCTGATTGTGGAGCGTTTAAAACAGCTGCAGCACTTGCTGGAATAGCGATTGCTGTTGGCGCAATATTTACTGGCATTGTTTTGATTGTTTCTTCTGCTGGTTTGTTTACCGCTCTTGTTATTGTTGGAATGATAGCTGCAATTGTTGGAGTCTGGAAAGCGATAGGAGGGCTTGTTGTTTGTGAACATAGTTTTGTTAAACACCCAGTTGCACGTGATCATGATGGAAAATACAAAAATTTTAAATTAGAAGACACAGGTTATAGTGGCTGCACCAATGAAAATTACCAAACAGAAGAGGAATATTTTTCTTGTTTGCAAAATAAAGCTCGGGAAGACGTGAACAAAAAAGATTATGACGGGAAAAGAGCAGAAAAAGAAGCCTTAAATTCTAACGTTCAGGAGAGTACAGAGAGTTATTACTGGCCAAAAAATGGTGTGCAATACAGTGAATATATAGAAGTATGTCATCGAAACCCTTTAACTTTTGGTAATCTTTTTAATAAGGTAGACTTTAATTCCAGAGGAAAACCTGGATACATAGACTTTGATGTCAGGGAGAAAGACACTGGATACGTAGATGGGTCATGGTCCTCGAAGGTTGATGGTGGTCTGGAATGTAGAGTTCTCAAAGCAGGACAGAGCGAACCCATACATGGAGCTACATTCAAAGCAGTGAGAAAAACGGGCAGATTATGTGTGGAGTTAGCCAGTGTTAGCATGCTTGGTATCGAAATGACTCCTTGGCCGCAAGGGGTTGATATGGGGTGCACGGAATTGCCACCTGACCCACTTGCTCCTATGTGTGAAAAATCTGTGATGATATTCAAAAATAAAGATGGTACAGGAGAGGAAAAAGTTCCTATTGGTAATAATGATGACTATAAAACTATTATCAGATCTAAAGAAAAAAGACTCAACGGACAAGGGGGGAAAATTTTTGTAGGTTATGATAATGCTGGCTGTTTTAGCTCGTATGTTTCTGAAGCTTGTTATAACCAGGCAGGGAGTAAATCATTAGCTCCTATTCCCGTAACTTCTATGATAGTGCAATGCATTAAGGAATCGTTAGATAATTTAGTTGCAGGTAAAGGTGCACCAAATGGTGAGAGTTTTATATCTGTAGCACAGAAAAGGCTGAAAAACACTGTAACTGCTGTTTTAGTTTTAGCTTTAATACTGTTCTCTATAAAAGCCATGTCTGGTGGAGTTCAGAGGCCTCAAGAAATGTATATGTTGATCATAAAATTCGCTTTAGTGATTTACTTCACAACAGGCAGTACCATGTCTCATTATTATGGAGAATTAACTCGTCTCTCAAATGGTTTGTCAGAGATAGTGCTAAAAGCATCATCTGAAAGTAAAGGCATATGTAATTATAAAGCAGGTACAGATTATGAATATACTCGTGCAGGAAAGAGGGTATCTTACAGTTATCTTGCACCTTGGGATAGGCTTGATTGTAGAATTTTATTTTATTTAGGTGCCCCTTTAGATGGAATTGGTGGCAAAATTGGTACTGGAGGTGTTGCAACGTTAGCAGTCTTGCTTGGTGCTGCTCCTGTCTTATTAGTTGCAGGTTCGGTAATCGGTATTATTTTTGCTGGTGGACAAATTTTAGTAGCTCTTGTCTGTATATTTATGGCCGTTCTGATGATGATGGTTATTTTGTGGCTGTGCTATGTATTTATTTTATCTCTAGTTGCTTTAAGTGTAATCATCATTTTATCACCTTTGTTCATTCCTATGGTTTTATTCCAACACACCAAAGGATATTTTGAAGGCTGGGTGAAAGAGTTGATTACCTATAGCTTATACCCGGTTATCCTTTTTGCGTTTTTGTCCTTTATGTTCATAGCATGTGATAAAATCTATTTTAAAAATTTAAATTTTGAACTGGACGAGTCATATAAAAATGAACAACCGGACAAGTCATATGAAAAGAAACAAGCAGAAATCTCATATAGTAAGAAAAAACAGTGGTTTAAATTGAAAGATGGGGAATGTGATAAAAATGAAACTACTCTTGCATGTATGATGCAAAATTATAGCTTTAAAAAGAGCAGCATACTTGGTCTATTCGACTTTACATACATGGAGTTTGGCAGCTCTCTCATCGGAGAATTATTAAAATTGTGTTTAGTATTATTCCTCTTTTACCACTTTTTAAACATTCTTCCTGGCATGGCTGCTGAACTTGCTGGTAACCATAGAGCAGCACTTGGCTCAGGTCAGACACCTGGACAAATGGTGGGCAAAGCTTTATCTGCTGCCAAAGCTGCTGCTGGGGGTGTTGCTGGAGTTGCTGGTGCTGCTGCTAAGAAGTTGAGTGGTGGAGACAAGAGTAAATCTCGAGGTTCTGGTTCTAGTAGCTCCGAGAGTGTTAACAAAAGCACTGAATGAGTTGGATTTATGCTAAAATTTTTGCTGATAATACCGTTTTTTTTTCTGTCAGGCTGCGGGGAACATCACTGTATTAAGCCAGAAAATTTATCAGGTTTGCGTGAAAAACTAGATATAGTGTCAACAGAGCAGAAATGGGTTGATTCTGGTGTTAATATCTCAGATAGAATAAGAGTAACAGAGATTGATATAGTGCCTAGTAAGGTTAATTTTTGTCCTAAGCAGTATGCAGATTTTGCAATTGGGCCTGGGAGAAATGACGTTGCATTACCATTTGCACTTAAAAAAGGCGATACGATAAGCTTTAGTGTGATTGGAAGTAAAGTGTGTAAAGATAAAGAGAGTGAGACAAAAATCAGGTATTTGAAAATCGACGAAAAGTGTAGCGAGCAAGAAACGGAACATTTTGCACATGTTTTAAATCAAGAGAAATGCCAAGGTGGCAAGGATGGGATATGTCCTAATAAATATATAATAGGCGATGCGCAATGGTTGAGTGGAAGAGAGTACTGGTTTTCGAAGTTAGATCAAGATGAAAGAAAAAAGGAAATTGAAAATATTATTAACTCTATAAAACAAGGAGAGAATATAGATTGCAGTAAGCTTTCAGAGAGCAGTGCAAGTAAGATAGATACGCACATTTTAAATTCACTCTGTAGACGTATATGTAAATTTTCTTCTGGTCGTAGAGGCGAGGATTGCGTGTATATTGAATATAATAATATAGAAATTGAGCTATTCAATGCTTTAAATTCTAGTGGTGAATCTGTTGTTGCTGAAATTATTAGTAACGTATTAAAGGGGAAACAGGTAAAAACTGACATTACATTTCTAAAAGTTGGTATGGATAATGAAACTCTTGAACACATTCCAGGTGGTGGTTTATGTACTAGTTGTGATCATAAGATGGAGAATGACCATCAAATACCAAGTTTAACTTTTAGTCTATGTAGCAGAAATGACAAGAGCTGCTACAATACAAATGACAAAGGCGGGTTCAACATAAGAGTAACGAAGAACCATAGTCTGGAAAATAGCTTGTATATAAGTGTTTCCGATAAATTCCCTGAGCATAAGCCTGGTGAAAATCAAGCGGATATATCTGTAGATATCAGCAAAGTTCATGACATGGAAAACTTGAAAGGAAAATTAAAAGACAAAACAGGCACCATATATTACGGAATAAGAGACCATGGCTGCGATTACAAAAATGAAGGTCAATTTAGTATTAACCTAACAACTAAAGAGCCACCTACAAAAACTTTTAGTGCAATATATAATTTCTTTGATGAAAAAGTGAAAACTGCATTTTTCGGCTCTAATTATAAAGACCCTAACGCAATTCACTCTGATACTAGTCCTGTAAAGTCTCTTTACGAAAGTTTTATAAAATCAAGCAGAACAAATACCATTAGATCTACTATAATATCACTATTAGTACTATATATAATCTTATATACTCTTTATTACTTTTTTGGATTAACTCATATTTCTATATATGAGTTTTTAATTATATGCGTAAAGATAGGAATCATCGCCCAGCTATTGCAGGATAATAGCTGGGACTTTTTTTATAACAACGCATTCTCTATATTTATTAACACTCCAAAACAACTAATAGAAATAGCAAATTTTAGAGGCACTACTTCAAATGTTTTTGAGTTTCTTGATTTGCCGCTCAATAGGTTCTTGTCATCGCATTCAGTATTGTTAATAGTATCTCTTATATTTTCTGGCCCTTTGGGCATTGTATCTTTTTGCTTGGTGATTTGGGGTTTAATCACAGTGAGCTTATCTATTTTTAATGCCTTATTTTCTTTTATTACATCTATAGCAATAGTTGCGTTATTGCTTTCTTTAGCACCTATTTTTATTATTTGTCTTTTATTTGCGTATACTAGGCAGATGTTTCACAACTGGGTTAAAAATTTAGCAAGATTTGCGATTCATCCAGTAGTGCTTTTAATTTTTATATCACTGATAAGCCAGGTTATGGATTATATTGTGTATTCAGTATTTGATTTTGAGGTCTGCTCTACATGTATACTTAATATTAACTTAAAGATTTTTAACCCTTGTATTTTTTATGGTTATGCTTCCAAATATACACCTAATATTACCGCTATGATGGCTTTTGTTATTTTGGGACACGCTATGAAAGCTTTAGTTGAAGCTTCTTCGACAATATCTGACTCGTTGTTTGGTGCTTATGTAGCAAGCGAACCTGGAAGACAGTATCAACAAAGCTTAATGGGAACAGTAGGGTTAGATGAACAAAGCGTTCAAAGAAGAGAAAGAGGAGGTGCTTCTCAACAGTCAGGTACGTCAAGACCTCAAATACCACAAGGGACTCAAAGGTCAACGCCTCAGATACCACCACCAGGAAGACAGCAATGATAAGTAAAAGATCACTATTGTTGATACTGTGTCTTGCAATCACTGGTTGTAACATGGATTGTGTCGAACCTGGGTTGCAGAGCAGAAACACTAGTGTTAACGTGGATGTTCCAGTTCATAAAGCTGGTGAAGAAGTTAAAATTCATTGGGTTGATTCTGGTCAAGTAATTAGTAAGGGTGAGGAAATCAAATTCACCCTCGATGGATCAGTAAATTTTTGCCCTTTTAAAGAAGACAAAAATCCAAGGAAAGTACTTGTGCCAGCTAGCTTTTGTGCTGATGGCTCAGAACCAAATTATAGTAAAGCTGCAAATATTAACGATGTGCCTAATAATTATGGCGTTGATGAAAAAGGCGTAAATAAAAACGAATTGTGCGGTGGTAAAGGATTTGGCAGCAATAGACGTTATGTAGACACTGGAATTAAAGTAAATCCTGGTGATAAGTTAAGCTTTAGCTTAGTTCCCAGAAAAATAACAATTGATTATGACAATCCAGGAGGGAAAGGTATCAGCTTTGATGACAATTGTTATAGAGCTGAAGAAGGAGGTGAAAAAGTGTCAGCAAGTGAAATATTGAATGTTAGCAAGCAAGAGGGAGAGGAATTTTTTTGTGAGGGCAAGGATGGAAAGAGAAATAAAATAAAATTTTTACCTCTTGATAAAACAAAAGCAAAGGAAAGCAAAGTGCTAGTTGGCAATGGGTACACTCCATATGATAATAAGGTACATTTTAATAAAGGTTATGTTAAAAACAACGAACCATGGATACATGGCTCGCTGTTCGATTTACGCCGAGCTAAAATAGGATTGAATGAGTTATGTGATGGAAAAAACTGTAGTTTGGATGAGAAAAAAAAGTACAGTTCTTATGAGCTTAATTGTTACTATCAGAATATATGCTATACTAGAAAAGGTATATGGAGCTATGATTCAGGTCGAGCAGGAGAACGGAACTGTGTCTCCTCTATAAGGTATAAGAAGTACGATAAAGGAAATAAATGTGATATGTATTCTTATCTAGAAAAAATGGAAGGGAATGTTAAAGCAGGTAGTTTTACTGAAGATGATAAATCTTGGGCTGAGGCTCTTGTTGCAAAAATTGGTGATCTTGGTGATCAAGATACTGATAAAGGTATGCAATGTCTTCCAGATAATGAAGTAGGTGCAAGAAAGGATAATGTGTGTTCGCAAATTAGTGACAATTTCGAGGATTTTTCTCTGAAATTAAATAGTGACTATGCAGTAAATGACAATGTAAAATATGGTAGTAGTGTGATGCTTGCTATAGCAGATTATGGTTACTATGGAGCTAATAGGGGCGGGTACCATGTTAAAGTGACTAGATCGTGTGAATATATCAATGGTGAAAAACTGTATGTGTATTTGGGTGATAACCCGCCAGGGGATCCATCTGCTCCAAAGACTAATGATTTCAAAAAAGTAGAGCACTTAGATAAAACAAAGGATAAGGTATATTATATAATAGATGGAGGTCTTTTAACAGATGAATGCAAAGACAAAAAACCTATAACAGATGAATGCAAACCTAAGAAGATATATTTCGGCATCAATGTAAGCAACGTAGAGAAAGATGACATTACGGACAAAAATGGCAAATATTACGAAAACAATAAGTATAGTGTAACTTTATTTGTCAAAAGAAAAATTAATGATTTTATTTCATCGAATGTAAACGGGGTATTTAAATTTATAAAAGAAGAAGTAATTGGGGACAGCGTTAAAGATTCATACAAAGGATATGCAAGAGGTCTTCTTCAGGGGGTAAGAGCTTTACTTACTCTATACGTTATATTTACTGTCATTGGCTATATGCTTGGAACAATACAGCTAAGTAAATTTGATTTCATTGTAAGGATGTTCAAGATAGCATTTATAGCTTTTGCCTTTAGCGATAGAAGCTGGGAACTCTTTGGTACAACTTTATCCAGACTTTTTGTAGATGGTAGCACTTATTTAGTTGATAGCTTTTCTGGCTATATAGGGGAAGGGGGGAGAAAATTTGCATTCTTAGACTTGACAGCAGGAGTATTATTCACAACAGAAACTTGGCTAAAGTTTTTATCGTTGATGCTCTCTGGTCCTTTTGGCTTTATTGCATTTTTGGCAATACTCTATGCTACTTTTATGTTCTTAAAATGCATTATTAGCGCTACGTTTAAATATGTAATATCTACTGTTCTAGTGGCGTTTTTACTGTCATTAACACCTTTATTTATCGTATTTATTCTATTTCAAAAGACTAAACCCTTGTTTGATAATTGGATAAAAACGTTGGCTCATGTTTCATTAGAACCAGTCATTTTATTTTCATTTTTATCTCTTTTAAATCAGTTGATGTATTCAGTTTTATATAACCTCACAAATTTTTCTGCATGCTATCAATGTTTAATTAGCGTAAATTTCTTATCGTATGATCTGTGCTTGATGAAATCAATACTGCCTCTTGGATACAGTCCTGGCACTAGCGTTGATGTTGCACTCAGTACCGGAGAAAGGGCTGGTGGACACTTTGCAGCATTACCTATAGACCTAATCCAGGCGTTTATATACCTCATTATTGCCGGTGCAATGGAAGCTTTTGTTTCTATATCGGAAACTATGGTACAAACACTATTTAGCTCTGGTTATGGAGTTACTGGCGGTGTTGGTACAGTTGCTAAGAGCGCATCGCAAGCTATGCTGTCAACCGTTGGCCTTGATGATAAGACCCAAAGTATGATACAGAGTATCAAGCAGAAAATGAGTAAAGATCGGGGAAAAATTGAGGCTAAATTACCTAACACACCAAAGCAACCAGACAAAAAAGAAGATTCTAAAGGAAGTTCTGATAAAACAACGAGTGATAGACCTAAAACATTAAAACAATCAGATCAGCAAAAAAATTCTGATGAAACAATAAGAAGTGATCCTAGTGCTAAAGCTAAAAACAAGGAAGAAAATGGAGAGGAGTAAGATATAAATGATATTATGGAGTAACTAATTAAAAAGATATTTTAAGTAAAGTTTTAGAAATTTATTCTGTATTTGGAAAAAGTTTAGATATGCAATCACGTTTAGGCAAATGTTGGTTTAGGGTATTACTTCTTGCAGCTTATGTGCTGATCACAGGTTGTAGTAAAAACGATATGCCTTTTCCAAGGTGTATATCTGCTGACTATTTTGGTCCTAAACCTATTGCAGTAAGCGCTCATTTTTCAAGCGACCACGATGCGTTTATTCCAGGAGATGGAGAAGTTATTGATCCTGAAACTGGCGAAATTAATTATGGTTTTCACCATAACCAAGTGGTGAAGTGGGAGGATACCGGACTCGAAACCAATGGAGATAGTTTAAAAGTGCGAGTTAATGGTGCATGGACATCTTGGAGTAATAATAACAAGAAGGAATCTAAAAAAGGCAGTTATACCTTACAAAGCTTGGAGCAGTTAAAATATGCAACTAAATTTGAAGGTAAACAAAGTGATAATAGTTTACCTAATTTTCACTTAGTTTGTAATGATTATAAACCTAGCATACAAAAATTTTCAAGTAAGTCTGATACAAGTTGCACTGTAAATTGCAAGTGCATTAATGAAGATGATAGCGCAAATACAGTATCACGTGGTGCTCCATGTTGGTTTACCAATGGTCATGGTGCTTATCTTTTGTTTCAAACGGGGAAAGATGATCCTAACGAAAATCTAAAGTTAATGCGCGATCCTCAATATCCTACTGTACATCTAGGTTATAACTCCACAGCAGAGGGCGACAATGGATTTTTTACTTTAGACAGAGATAACACTAAATTAAAGGACAGAAATTGTAATGAGTTGAAGTTAAAAAAGGGATGGAAAATATATGTAAAAATATTAGATAGATATTACTTAGATAATGTAGGTGGCTACTCTTTTGAGTTCTTAAGTGGAGTGCAGCAGCCAAGTAGTTTTGGGTTTTTTGATTACATTTATAACTATCTAAAATGTGTATTATTGATTAACGAAAATTGCAAAGAACATTTTAATAGCAATGATCCTGCAGTTGCACAAGCTATGTTCGAAAATATAGCTGAAAAAAGTACGAGCTTTCACAATTTTGTTCTTTCCTTGCTTGTTCTATTTGTAATGATTTCATCGCTTCTTTATCTTTTTGGCATGATACAAGAAACTAAGCATGATATGCTCATCAGAATGATGAAAATCACTCTAGTAATAGTGCTTATATCTCCTGGAAGTTTTAGATTTTTCTATGATCATTTTCTTGTTTTATTCGTTAAAGGTCTTGAACAATTGATAAGTATAATTACTAATTTTGCTCCCAACATGAACACCGGAAGTATTGCTCAAGGAGATGAAGCTAAGTTGTTTAGCTTCATGGAGGACATGTTCAATAAGTTTTTTGCTTATTCTGTTTGGAAAAAGTTTGCAGCGTTTTTACATTACCAAATGTGGGCAAGCCTTCTTATGATACCGGCAATTTTCATAGGGATTGTGCTATACTTCTTGCTGTGCTTATATGCTTACATAATATTTCTCTCTGGTTTTATGGGTATAGCTTTTCTTATAGCCATTATGCCACTGTTTCTAATTTCTATTTTATTTTCACCGCTGAAAAGTCTATTTGAAGGTTGGATAAAATTCTGCATCAGCTTTTGTTTACAGTCGATTATGATATTTGCTCTCTTGTCATTACTGGCTTCCATTATAATGAATACCTTTTATAGGCAGTTAGGTTTTACTGTATGCTACAATAAATGGTTTGAGGTAAGGTTATGTGCTCCAAAATGGGTGTTTGGTGGTTTTTGTATCGTTGATAAGCAGTACTTTGGTTGGACCCCAGGGCAAATTTTCGTACCTTACACTCTTGGAGAAGCTTCTCCGCTGAACGTAGATAAGAACATAGAAGGTATAGAAAAGATAAGCAGAGAAGGTGGTACAATAAAATTTACTGGCGGTGCTGGGTATATCCCTCTTCCACCGGATTACATTGAAAAAGGGTTTCGTTATATAGATTATCCTTTCTTTAACCCAATTCCTGGTACTAAAGAGAATCCAGCAGACCATTATATTGCAGAAAGTGATATGGTAGTTAGTAATGGCTGTAGTGAAAAAGATCTAGTGCGCTTAACAAATAGTTTATCTCATGCATCAGAGAGGGCTGACATTATATTACTGATCAACAATATAGAGAAAAGGATAGGTGATGTTAGTGAAATAATAAAACGCTACTGTCAAGATATAAATAAATGCAATAGTTATAGGGAAATAATTAATGAAATAAGATCTTTAGTGCGGAGTGCGGTAGAAAAACAAGGTTGTAGAATACTGAAACTTCATGATTTATATAAGGATCCCAACAGTGAATACTGTCAGAAATGTAAAGATTGTGAGGATTGCAAAAATTATCAAGAAAATAGCGATTACCAAAGGGTGCAAGACATACAGAGAGGTTATTTAATCAATGCAGGGGAAATCTTTATACTATTCTTGCTTTCATTTTTAATGTTCTCCTTACGCACGTTCGTACAACAAATGGGCTCAAGTATCGCTGGTGGTGGATTCAGCGTTTACAATATATCTAGAATGTATGAAGCATCGCCTTTGGTTGGCATAATGGAAGGATTAAAACAGCATTATTGGCAAGACGCAATTGGTGGAAAACTAGAATCTTTAGGTAATTGGGCTACTCATTTACCGGATAGATTAGCCGGAGGTACAGCTAATCTACTGGGTAGGATACCAAGAGTTGGAGGAGTGCTGAAATACGCTATTGATGTGCCACGTAAATTTGTAGGTGCTACTATTGAAGCAACGAAGTTTGCAACATCGCCTGAAAATGATGTTGATAAGCTCGAGGAAAAAATTTACAGGGCATTTGGAGTTGATAAGGAAGATATTACACACAGAAGGATCGGTAAATATTTAGATTATTATAAAGGATACGTAGGATCACATTTGGGCTATACAATAGAAGATGCTATGAAGTTTACTTGGGAGCATGGTCTTGACTCTATAGGAAAGCATGGCTATGATCATAACCTACTCTATAGAGCAAAAGAATATAGGCGAGATTTCTTAGAGAAGCTTCATGATTACACTATCGGCCGTAAGAGAGAACCAGAAAAAGACAATCCTGATCAATCAAATAAGGTAGAACGAGAGTTAGGCACGGAACTAGTAAGAGATAACCATGATCAGCCACTAGAAGAAGGCGACCCTCTTCGACTACGAGGGGGAGGTCAGCCAGATAAGGTAGTACGAGAACTAAGCACAGAACAAGAAGACAAGCCTAATCAACTACAGCATGATCAGCCAACAGAAGAAGATAAGCCTGATCAATCAAATGAAGTGACACGAAATTTAGGCACGGAACCAAAAGGTTCAGATGAAATTGATGATTTTGGATCTGCTTTTGAAGGTATGGAAAAACGTGCTGAAAGAGAAGGCAGAAGAAATCAAGATAAAGTTTACAACCTCTCACCACTTTTTGAAATGAACACTCCAGAAGCTGTAGAAAAACGTGCTGAAAGAGCTAGAAGAAAAGAAGAAAGAGATCGAAAAGACGAAGTTTATAATCTTAAGCCTTTATTTAAAGAACCAAAAAATCCAGAAGAGTACGTTAAGGCACTTTTTGAAATGAATACCCAGGAAGCTATAAAAAAACGTGCTGAAAGAGAGGAAAAAAGAAATCGAGAAGACAGTAAAAGGAAATTACCGGAACCAATGAGGAAACCAGATGCAAAAGGAGATGAGAAGAGGATTGAAGATGAAGACTAATAAAAATTTCAAAGGCCTTGATTATTATAAATTGCAGCAAGACAAAGATGGCAACATAAAGTTAAATGACTACGACGACATTTTAAATGCGCGTAGGGCAAGGGTAGACTTGTTGCGGGATAACACATCACTTGACAAGGATGTCAATTTTGCTAAATTGAATAAAGCTTTGAGTGAGAAATTTGTAGATAATCATAGTTTATTGTCTGAATTTGATAAGGAAGACAAAGAGATTGTACAAGAAAGGATTAAGGTGTTTAGTATTTTAGAAAGTCTTGAAGACCTTAAAAGCGTAAAAAGTGAAGATCTGTTAGAGGTTAGCTTACTGCTGTCAGATCTTAGCTTCATAGAGAGAAATGTTGTACTAAATACCGATCAGAATTCTGATCTAGCAGGATTTAAAAACCTATTTATTGAAAAAAAAGCATCTGGTGAAGAGTATAGTGAAGAAGAATGTAGAGGCTTTCTTGATAATATAGATAAAATCAATACTATAATTAAGTTAGAGTTAGAAAGCAGAATTGAAGGGCTAAATCATGATGAAAAAAATGATCATGATGATTTACAAGATGAGATTGGTCAAGCAATTAATGCAGCAGGCAAATCAGAAAAAGATAACTGATGAGTCTTGTGTTTGTGTTTTTCTTACAAGCGACTCGATAGCTTCTCTCTATTAAACTGCTAAAGCCATATTGACATTAATCATATAGTATAAATAATTAATTATTTTGGAGCTTATTTAATATGCTACGCATCATTGCAGGCAAATATCGCGGAAGAAAAATAACTACAGGTAAGCATTTAGCTGCACGGCCAACTATGAGTATTGTCCGAGAAGCAATATTTAATATGCTTTCCTCAAGAAAACCTATTTATAACTTGAATGTACTTGATTTATTCTGTGGTAGTGGTTCTTTTTCATTTGAAGCGCTTTCTCGCGGCGCTAAACATGCATTTATGGTAGATTCAGATTATTACAATTTGCAATTGCCTAAAAAAACAGCAAAAGATTTTGGAATTACGGACAATGTTACGCTAATTTGCTGCAGTGCTAACTGCTTACCACAACCTATTTCAAAATGTGACATAGTTTTTATAGACCCACCTTACAATAGCAATCTAGTTGAATCAACGTTGAATGGACTAGCTCACTCAGGCTGGTTAAGTGATGATGCATTGATAATTCTAGAGATTAGGAAAAACGAAGATTTTGAGTGCAATAAAAACTTCAGTATAATCTTGGAACGCACCTACGGTATAGCGAGAATAATTTTTCTTTCTCTATTAACTTGAACTTGCATATACTTTTCATTGATGAGTTCCAGTTCTATTTTCGTCAAGTTTCCGGAGAAATTACTTATTCTGTACTGCCCTAGATCAAAATTTTTATTAAATTCAGAGTCTATTAAATATTCATGTGCTTCTTCAATAAATTTATTTTCTTTTTCTTCGTAACTGGTGTATTTTGTTGTACCATTATTATCCTCACGATAAACTAAATGTTCTTTATGATCAGCATGAATATTTTTATTTTCACAAACCTTTTCAGGATCGTGCTCAAGTACTTTTCTACCAACAATCAATAGCTTATAAGAAATTTCCTATGATTCCTTTTAAGCGAGTTTTGAATTTTTGAAATGTCATGACATTGTTGATACGGTTATCAAGAAACGATAAAGTATCCACAAAATCTTCTGAATAATCATTGATAAAAAAAAGTATCGTACTTAAGTACACTCCAGCTAATATTGCTCTTTTTGTATAGTAGTTAAAATCTGTTGATTGGTCATAAATGCCATACCAAATCGCACTAACAGTTCTGTATAAAAGTTTACTAGAAAAATATGTATTTTTTGGTGATACAGAGAATAATAAAACATTTTTTAAAAGTTCTCTATAATTCGGTAGCTTAGCATAGTTTGAAAGGTGTATTTGAATAGCTAACTTTACTCGCTCTCGCACTTTCATATCTTCTAAATTAGAATTTCTTAATTCAGCTTCCATTGAGCTATTTAAGTCCTCTGCTATGTGCTCCAAAGCGCTATATATTCCATTCTGAAATTTGCAAAAGCTATTAGCTAGATTAAGGTCAGTGCACACCTTTAATAGGGTTTCATCGCTTATCCCTTCAAATGGAATAACCCTAATTAGCTTATCTATTATTAACTTTTGTTCCACGCAACATCATACTAAACAGCATGTGTGATTGTACCTGAGATTTTCAAACATTCTACAAAATGCTTCACCACGTTCCTCGAAATTTTTCCATTGATCAAAAGAAGCACACGCGGGAGAAAGTAATATTGTTACTTCTTCTGCGCTATTTAAGGCCTCTTCAAAAGCCAATCTAAATGCATCTTCTAGATTGCAACATTTCACAAAATCTACTTTATTCTCCATAACATTTGCAAAAGCTTCGGTTGATTCTCCAATAAGAAAAGCTTTTCTAACCTTTGTAAAATGCTTGCTTAATGATTCTATTCCACCCTCTTTACTTTTTCCACCAACAATCCAATATATGTTTTCATAAGATAAAATCGCCTTTTCGCTCGACTTTGCATTAGTTGCTTTGCTATCGTTCACGAAAAACACATTTCTTATTTTGCCAAGCAGTTCATTCCTATGCCTCAGTCCTGAAAAGAACTTGATTCCATTGATAATAGTGTTGCTATCTACTCCAAGTAGCTTACATACGGCATATGCGGCTGCTATGTTTTCTGCATTGGATATTAGGTTTATTTTCACGTCGCTTACTGATAAGCTATGATTCTCTAGTTTTAACGAGATCTTCTGGATCCGAGTAGCCAAGCACTGGGATGACAAAGAGGGTGACACCGGAGCTGAGATTGGAATTTTGTCTCCAGTGAATTTGTTGAATATATCAGCAGTAATCTCATTGTCACATCCTATTACGGCAACCTCACTACCGTTTATCAGTTTTAATTTAGTTGCTATGTAGTTCTCCATACTTCCATGCCTATCTATGTGATCTGGTGTAATATTGAGCAGTGCTGAAATGTCCACGTTAATTTCATTCATCAACTCCAATTGAAAAGAGGAGAGTTCGATTACATAAATTTCTGCATCTCTTTCTAGATCCAAAACAGGAACGCCTAAATTTCCACCAATAGCTACTTTTTTCCCTGCAGATTTTAATATGTGCCCTATTAGTGATGTAGTGGTTGATTTACCATTTGTTCCTGTGACGCCTATTACCTTCTGGTTCGTAGTTTTAGCTTCAAGAAATAGCTCAATGTCTGATTTTATTTTGCAATCAAATCTCCTTGCAAGTTTTACTATCCAATGTGGCTCTGTTGGCACTCCAGGGCTTAAAACCAATGCACTGATCTCATGCCAATTGTATTCCTTGGGATGAATAAAATTACATTTTTTATACATCATTTTTGCATTTGCTATTTGCTCTTCATGATCATCCCATGCATATATTCTTGCACCACTCTTTGTTAGAGCGTTAATGGCGGATAAACCAGTTTTACCAAGACCAAAAACCGCGACGTTTTGATTTTTGTATTTGTTTAGTTGCACTGCTAGATAACTTATGTGAACCATTTTATAAAGATATCGTACAAACTACAACAGACTTCTTGCATAGGTTACAACTGTCATTCAATAGAAACGAAAAAACTTACTTGACAAACTCCGCCAGCGCCCTTATCATGAAACTGAAGCTATTGTATTTGCTTTCGCCAATCTGCAGATTAAAAGGTAAGGATTACTTAATGTATCGGCGTCTTATGTTCAATTTTTTGCAGTATATAGATACTGTATGTCTTTACAAAACTTCATCTACATCTAGATTTTTATCTAAATAAGCTGAACGCGCTTATAAAGCGTTACAAGACATCAAAAAATGCCAATACTCGACAGAGATAGTAAAAGACTAGCTAACTCGGGGATTCTTTGTCTTTTTTTCTGCTTGGTAAATTTCTTAAACATTTGCAGCGTAGGTTAGTTGCAATTAAAAGCAACTGAATTTCGCTTGTCAAGCGTTTAAAACATAAAAAACGCCAATATTTTAAAGCAGATAATAACCACGGGGCTTCTTTTGCCTTTTTTTTCGCTTAGTAAATTTCTTAACGTTTGTAGCTAAACAACAACCGTCATCCCGCTACGTGTTAGCGGGATCTAGAGATACCGCGGCGGTATGACGTAGAGCTCGCGTTAGCTATACTTTTATGCTTACTAACTTAATAAAATTCCTGGATCCCAGTGTCTGGGCACTGGGATGACAAGAAGAAGGCACTAGGATGACAAGAAGAGGGCACTGCCGTCTTGGATGGAAACCAGTGTCAGCTACTTGCATAACACCCTTTTTTCTGGAAACCAGTGTCGGCTACTTGGATAACAAAAAATAGGCACTGGAATTGTAAAGAGTTTGCAAATATTAGTTATTACCTGTAGGATATAAAGAAATTAGTAAGGATTTTAATAGGAATAATATGCCATCTGTTACTTTTATTTTACCTGATGGGAGTAAGAAAAGCTATGAAGCTGCAGAGGGAGAAACTCTGCTCAATTTAGCCCACAGAAGTGATCCAGATCTGCTTGAAGGTGCATGTGAAGGTTCTCTTGCTTGCTCTACATGCCATGTAATTGTTGATCCAAAGTTTTATAATGCTGTAGAAATACATAACCCTATATCTGATGAGGAAAATGATATGTTAGACCTAGCTTTCGGCTTAACAGAGACATCAAGACTTGGGTGCCAAATAAAAATCACAAAAGATATCGACGGCTTGTGTGTAACCATACCAAGGGGTACAAGAAATATATCATTGGATAAACAGGGGAGTGATTAGCTATGCGTAAGATTTTTATCTATATTATCATCTCTTTACTTTTGTTTATTCCTGTAGCGTATAGTGGTTTTTGGTATTTTTCTGCATGTAAGGTAAAAAATCTTTTAGCTGAAACAATACTATACATTAACGACGAAAAATTTGATATTTCACATGATTTTAGTGGATTTCCTTCTAACCTAATTTTTCGTGTGACAAACCCAAAATTTTCCAATGAGCAATTAACCATCTCATCTGATGCTTTATTGATAAAAAATAGATTGTTTGATAAATCAGTATATATCTACATACCAAGCAATGAAGTCAATATTGCTGTTCATGGTGATGAGAAAAAGAATATAAAATGCCACACAAACGATAGCAGCCACTTTGTTGTTAGACTAAACGATTTACCATCTTCATTGCGATTCAACAAAAATAGTACCGTGATAGACTATATAGATACACTTCGTTACGAAGATTATGGATTAAAATGTGATGTTTTAGAAAATCAGCAAAGTGTTATAACTGAAGTGAATGATAAAAGCAATTACATTCAATTTCACCTCGATAAAGAACTGAGTGGAAATGCTAAGCTAGGATTTGATTTGTATACTTATCGGTATAAAAATACTGCAAGTCCTGAAAGTTACCTTAGTATCGACATTAAATTTGATTATGAATTTGTAAACGACATCTCGGCTTCCAGAATTAATTTCAATATAGAGAAATTTTTGATTCAAAGTAATAATTTTTCTTTTGCTGCAGATGGTGGGGTAAACAATTACAACTTAGTTACATATTCATTTAAAGACAAAATCAACGTGGCTATATCAAATTATAAAGAATTAATCTCGTTTATGATTGGTGACTCAAAAACTTCAGATGCGTTCAAAAAATTAGTACCTTCCTTATCAGAAAAAACAACTGATAATGGCATTCAATTTTCAATAAAGTACGATGATGATGTAGGGTCAAGCTTTATTGGAAAGTTATCCATCACTGATTTTATGAACCAACTCAGTAAAATAATCCAATTAACCAAGAATGAGAATAGTAATTAGCTTACTTTTCATATTGATATTCCACTCAGGCGTAAACGCTTTTACTCTGGATAATAAACTCAGAGATAAAAGCATGGAAAAACGAGCAATCAGTTTATTTGAAATAATAAGGTGTCCAATATGTTCTGGCGAATCATTGTCTGAATCTGGATCTCAGATCGCGTATGATATGCGAGAAGCAATTCGTAAAAAAATCAATGATGGATACACAGATGAAGAGATAATCTCAGAGTTAAAAAATTCTTACGGCAATTCAATTATAATCGTACCGCCTATAAAATCTAGCACTTACATTTTGTGGTTTATTCCACTTACAACTCTGCTTATTGGGTGTTTTTTAATACAAAGATACATCAATACAACCACTTAAACCTTTTATATATAGCTAAAGTGACTTAGGTTCTCTAATTGCACATAAGTCAACAATAATTTTCACACAAATCAAAACAGCATATCTTCTCCATAATCCTTGGTAATTTTACATAAGTTAAAAGTAGCATATGGTTCTCTCCGCGGTCTGAGATGACAATAAATTTGTCAAGCCGCATTATACTTGTTAGGCGGAAGTGGACGGCAACATGTTTACCACGAAGTCTAACTAAGTTCTTGCTTGTCCCTTCCATCGGCATTGCTATCTTTATTTTCAATAAAATTATTGTCCTATGCTCTTTTGATGTTTATTGATAATAAAATTCTGTTTTATCAACCAACATCCTATGCATAATTACAGCTAATTTTCTTGCTACTGCTACAATTGCTTTTTTCATTCCTTTTTTCTTCGCAACCCCAGTTTTTTAATTTAAATGTCCTCTTGGTAACTGTAAGCATTGTTTGTGCAGCTTCATATAACATACTTCTACATTCCGCTGGTCCCATCTTTGATATGCTGCCATGCCGATCAACTTCTCCAGAAGAATATTGCCTTGGTGTCAACCCTATATACCCCAGTTGCGGATTAGCCAACGAAGTAAAGCTTAGAAATGCAGCGGCTGCATGGAATATGAAACAAGCGTAGAAAAAATGTGTACCAAAAAATTTATCGGTGATCTGTGGCGAGTATGCTCAATCTCAAATTTGTTTTTCAGAGAGCCAAAAACTGTCTCAATAATCGATCTTTTTCTTAACAAAATCTTCTCATTTAGCACCATTAATGAGTTTTTCATACCCTTTTTTATACTGGTTACAAGCTTTAACCCTCTATCGAATAATTCGTGAAAAAGATCTTTTTTGATATATCCTTTATCTCTAAACAATAATCCAGTCAATTTCTGAGTTAAATTTGGCACAGGTATCAACGTTGCCTTTTGTCACCGTAACCCCTTGAATTTCGCCAGTTTCGTTGATTACTAGATGTACCGAAAAACCACCCATAAGTAGTCTTTCCAATCTTTGCCAACCCTTTGAAAACTTTGTTTCTCGAGGTCCTTTTTGGATGGCAAACAGCGATAAATTATGTACGAAATCCCTGTCACTTTTGACTGTTCGCAAAACCATTGCATTAAGAGCGCTAAATACCATAAAACCCGCGATTTTAACCTGATAAACCTACTATAGGATGGCAATTTTGGAAACGCTGATTCGTATAATAATTTCAAATAATGCACATAGAAAATTTTAAAATTGTCGCACTTGATATAGCAATATTATGGTAAAAATCTCTGAATGCGTAATCTCTGGCGTCCTGGTTGGTTTTTTGCCACTTGGTAGAAGTTTTTCTGCAAAATTTTCATCGACTGTATTGCAAAAATCATCGACTATACAAAAGATTTCTGTTACTTTCTCTTTCATTGGTAACCTCCTATTTTAGGAATGAATATCAAATACCTCGGAGTTTACCCTATTTCCTTACCTTTTCTATTTTTTCTAATTTACAACTGGGGTTAGCAGTGCTGTGAGAATGGTTGAAAGCGCAAAAGAAAACCTCTCGGAAGTTAAAAATATACTGGTCGATGCAGGTTATACAGGAGAAAATTTTGCAACTCAAATAAAAACGATTATTGGAGCAACTGTAGAAGTATAGCATTTCTCATAATAGTCCGAATAGGTCATAGGAAGGCAGAATCAACAGCACGACGAAAGGATTCGAATAGAGGAATGTTTTTCCTGGCTCTGTTTTTTATAGCAAACCAATGATGCTCAATTTTGTTAAAATCTGGAGAATAAGGCGGCAGATACAAAATTTCTGCACCGACTCCTTTAGCGAGCTTGATAAGCTTATCAGACTTATGAAAAGTAGCATTATCAAGAATGACAGTTTGTCCAGGTTCTAAGATCGGTGCCAAAAATTGCTCAAACCATCCATTAAAAATATCCATATTACAGTGGCCTTCAAATGTTAATGGAGCAACTATCTTTCTTCTACTTAAGGCTGCAACCATGCTGATTCGTTGAGTTTTTTTTCCAGATTTTAGGGCATAAAATCGCTGTCCTTTCTGGCAATACCCATATGGATAGTCCTCCGTGTTATCAATCCCAGACTCATCTATATACACTAAGTTTTCTGGTTCTTTTGTTGCTATAATTTTTAAGAATTCAGCACGTTTTTCTTCGTTCCTTTCCTTGTATCCATATGTCTTTTTTTGCGCGTAAATCCAATTTTTCTGAGAGCTCGGTGGATCGTTTGGATACTAACGTTGCCCCAAAGTTTAGCCATTTCCGACAGAGTTTTTCTACCGTGTTTTTTAGCAAATTCGATAAACTTATTCCAGTCGATAATTTTCTGATTGTAACCTCCATTACCGAGTTTTTTTGACTGAAAGTCGCCTGTTTCTTTTTTTCTTTGCTGCCACTCCCACAAAGTAGTTCGTCCAATTTTAAATCTTGCTGCCACTGCTTCTCTGCTTTCCCCTTCGTCTAGTGCTTCCATTGCTTTTTTTCTTAAATCATAACTATATGCTGCCGGCATCCAACCTCCTTATCGCCATCTATCCTTAATCTTATCATATCCGGACTTCTGTGGAAAGAGCTATAATAAAACGAAGTGAATTACATTCCTTTGCTGTATTGCCACAAAGATGGGTTGTAGAGCGATCTTTCGCTTGGTTAGAAAAATGCAGACGATTGTGGAAAAATTGCGAGCGAAAACTTAACACTAGCCTACAAATGGTCGTTCTTTCCTTCATTTCTCTTCTATTGAGAAGATTTTAAACAGGTTCTAAATCTTTATTTTAAAAATGTCATATTGACCACCGGTACCTGAAAATACTATTCCAATTGATCAGAGCTATCCATTTCCTTAATTTTTGTAACGTTGTCATAGGAGTACTATAATTTAGTATCAACTATGTTTTATTGTTTTTGCATCTAAAAAAATTTAGCTTATTCAAGCAGCATTTTGCCTTTTTTTGGATGTAGGGATTTTTTAGGAATTGTCTTCTTGAATTCTATGGTATTTTGTTTAACATTGAAACAAGATTCCAGTGTCAGCTACTTGCATGACATTGTTGGTTAATGTTTTATGGCTTTACGATAGCTATACAACTTATCTTAAAAGCAATATAGTGTTCACTATGCAATGAATCAAAGATAGTAAGTAAAGTCTATGGAATTTCAAATCGCTACACATTTTCAACCGGCTGGGGATCAACCACAGGCAATCGATAGCTTAATTGCAGGGCTAAATAGCAATAAAAGAGATCAGGTTTTGCTTGGAGTTACTGGTTCTGGGAAAACTTTTACTATGGCAAATGTTATTGCAAGGACAAACAGGCCTGCATTAATTATGGCACACAATAAAACTTTAGCAGCACAGCTTTATGAGGAAATGAAAGGATTGTTTCCCCATAATGCTGTTGAATACTTCATTTCTTATTATGATTATTATCAACCTGAAGCCTATTTACCACAAACTGATACTTATATCGAAAAAGATTCTGCAATTAACGAAAGAATTGAGATGCTGCGTTATTCCACCGTCTGCTCCCTTTTGGAGCGCAGGGATACGATCGTAGTTGCCAGTGTTTCCTGCATATACGGTCTTGGTTCGCCTGAGAGCTACCGCAGCATGATCATACCGCTTAGTGTTGGAAATAAAATTCGTATTAATGATTTCCTGAGCAACTTAACTGATCTTCAATACAAGCGCTCTGATGCCAGGTTTGAGAGAGGATATTTCAGAGTGCGCGGCGATATTGTTGATATATTTCCTTCCCATTATGAAAATAAAGCTTGGCGTTTATCGTTATTTGGCGATGAAATAGAAGAAATTTCTGAAGTTGATGCTATAACGGGCAATGTTACCAAAGGCGTAAATAAAATCACCATTTTTCCAAACAGCTATTACATAACCCCGCGTGAGGTTTTGTTGCAGGCAGTTGAACTAGTCAAAAAAGAGCTGCATGAACGCTTGGATTATTACTACTCGCAAAACAAGATTGTTGAAGCAAAGCGCCTCGAGCAACGCACTAATTTTGATATCGAAATGATGAGAACAACAGGAATATGTAAAGGTATTGAAAATTATTCGCGTTATCTCTATGGAATGGAAGCTGGGGATCCACCACCTACTTTGTTTGAATATTTACCCAAAGACGTAATTTTATTTGTTGATGAGAGTCATGTCACCGTTCCTCAGGTTGGTGCGATGTACAGTGGTAATGAGGCGCGTAAAAAGAAATTGATCGACTATGGCTTCAGGCTCCCTTCCGCTTTTGATAATCGTCCATTAAAATTTGAAGAGTGGGAGGGAGTTAGGCCGCAGACTGTTTACATTTCAGCCACTCCCGGAAAGTATGAGTTGGCAAAGACCAGTAATGTATTTATAGAGCAAGTTATCCGTCCAACAGGGCTTACGGACCCAATCTGCATTGTAAAACCAATAGAGAGTCAAATTGATGATGTAATTCATGAGGCACAAGTGACAATAGGGAAGGGATTTTGTGTTTTAATCACTACATTGACGAAAAAAATGGCTGAAAATTTAGCTGAATATATGAGTGAATTGAATATGAGAGTGAGTTATTTGCATTCTGATATTGCTGCGCTGGAGAGAATAGAAATTATATACAAATTGAGATCTAAAGAAATCGATGTTTTAGTAGGTGTTAACTTGCTGAGGGAAGGTCTTGATATTCCAGAGTGTGGGTTGGTTGCAATTTTGGATGCTGATAAAGAAGGATTTTTGCGATCGGAAACTTCATTAATTCAAACGATCGGTCGTGCTGCGCGTAATGCTGAAGGTAGAGTAATTTTGTATGCAGATAAAATCACTGGTTCTCTGGACCGTGCATTAAGAGAGACCGAAAGAAGAAGAAAAAAACAAGAAGAACATAATATATTGCACAATATTGTCCCAAAGACTATAATAAAACCTATATCAAACACCTTACAGGAGAGGGCAATAGCAGAACCGAAAGTAAATACTAATAAGGATGATTTGAGAAAGCAAATGATAGAGCATGCTAAAAATTTGGAGTTTGAAGAAGCAGCAAGAATAAAAAAATTATTGTAAGGTTAAGTAATATATGATGCTATGGGCATAGCATGAAAGTGTAAATAATTTTATTGATATCTTTATATTAATACTTTTTAAACATTTAGTACCATGCAATACTTACAATGGACAAGAAAAACCAACACCAGTGCTCTCAGGGTCAGCTAATAAAACACTTAGGTGGCTGAGAGCAGTGGATTAGGTACGACTGTTAACTTTTTTCTCCTGCAAGTATTGCTCGATCTTAGTAGCATCCATTTTAGTTCTAACAGTGGAAGTACTGGAGTTCGATGAGACTGACGACCTACCACTAGCTTCTAGTTCATCTTCATCACTTCCAGTATCACTAGTCGATTTTTGTGAAGACGATCCTAAAGAAACACCACTATCTTTAGAACTTGTAAGATAGTTATCACTAACTTTTTGATTACTAAAGAACTCCTGAAATAAGCGTACTACCTCCTCAGAAGAACTTGATTGTGCTTGCTCCTTCTCCTCAGAAGGAAGAACTGAGCACACTTGCTCTACTTCCCCAGGAGGAGAAAGAAGCAAACGCACCTCCCTCTTATCAACATAAAGTAGGTATAGTAACTTCTCGTACTCAGGGAGAAAAAGTTCGGAATCTAGCTTCTTCTTCATCTTAGAAGAAAGAGCTTTGTATAGTTTCTCTCTCTGATCAGAATCAAGATGTTGTTGCAACTTTAGTCCACCCGACACATCTTTATGCGTAGGAGAAGCCGGGTTTTTTAATAGATTGTGAACAACACTTAATAATTTACTAAATATATTTTCAAGTTTATCAACTATTAACGGTGTCTGCTGAAGTGAATCACTAAACTCTTCAATAAGCGACGGTGACTGTCCCCGCTCAAGTGACCATATACCACTATCTATAGAAGCTTTAGAACTACGGTCCCCAGCCTTGCCTACGGCACCTTGTGACGGGAGTTCTGAAATACTATCATTTAAACAATCACTAGTCTCTAGCTTGCTTTTGGTATATGTTTCAGTAACAGGAGAAGTCACTTTTGAGGGTGAATTACTTTTTACTTTTCTTTCTGATGAAGTAGCTGTTTTTTTACTTGAAAGCTCATGAGTTGAACGCGTCGAGTCAAGTTTTTTGCCATTTTGCTGAAAATATAGGAACCACTTTTCTAGCTCTAATATAAACAACTTCTCTAGCTCTGGCATAATAGATTTTTTTGATAAAGTACTACTACCTGAAAACGAATTACTTTCTGACCCTTTCCGGCTACTCGGAGATTCACTCTGTGGCTTTGCTTTAGAACACTCATCGTTACTTTCTAGATCACTTTTATCAGTAACTTGCTGTTTTTCAGATTCCTCATTAGAAACCTCAAGATTTAAGAATGTTGAACTATCCCATGCTCTAGGAGAAGGAATCGATGATGATCTATAGGTCATTTGTGACCGTTGTAACACTGACTGCATCCTTTTACCTCCGCGTATGTATGGCCCGGATGACCTATAGCTCACTTGCTGACCCCGAATCTCTATTGGCATACTTTCATCATCTGCCTCAGCACCTTTCGATGATGAAGGTTCACTCCGTGTCCATGATGAACCACTAGGTCCTGGTTGGGTAAACTGCGTTGACGACGTCCATTTATTTCCGGACGTGCTTTGTGATAACAAAGGGTTCATTGGCTGAGACCAAGTACTAGGTCCTGCTTGCACATTTTGAGCAGCACTTACACATTTCTCTGTACCCTGACTAACTGCAGTATAACTCAGATGTGAACGTGGCAAGAATTCTCCACTCGTTCCAGGAACATCTAACTTTTTATGCAGCATAAAAGATTCTTCCAACCCTTGCCTGGGAGACCTTCCTAATTCTTCACCCTGACTCTGCGTGGGAAACTCCTGTGTCGGTGATGCTTCAGCTAATAGCGTTCGAGGAAGCTCAGGGTCAACGGACAGTTCATGGTCTTTATTGATTACAGAGCTTTCTATTATTTTATTCAGCACACAATAGGCAATGTTTACGTCAGAAAAGTCTATAGCGTATACTTCATTATCACTCCAATACGGATTTTTTAAATGATGACTTTTAATTTTGGTAACCACAGCATCATCAAATACACGGCTGAGATTATATGCATCATCTTCAGTAAGAAGCTCAAGAAACTTACCATTTTGTACAAGAGGAATAAGAACTGAATCTTCTTTACTATTAACATAAGAAGTACGAGTAATAGTACGAACTGGAATGTCTGCTACCCTATCTATAAAATCGATTATTGTATATTTCAGTTTATCAACAGTTTTGTTCTTAGCACTAGGAGTCTGAAGATAACGACATTCTAAAGATGTATTATATGCTATTATGTCTTTAATGAACTCAATATCATCAAAAATGCCTTTTTTAATGTATACAAGATTACCTTTCACTTCCAAGTAATCACTTGGAGGATTTGGATAACCTTCAATTTCTGCTAAAAATGAATCAACAAAGTCTTTTTGTAGTCCTTTATCACGAAAAAGCATACAATATAAATAGGAGTCCCTATCGAAACTTGTATCATATATATGTTTTCTTAAATACTTTGGATTACGTTTCTTTCCCATGCCCTCTTTTACATCTCCGGCAAGTGCTTGAGCTAGATAGCACTTTAAATTAAAAACCACTTCTTCATCTATTTCTACTGAAAATTTCTTTCTTTCTTTATTATCTCTAGGTAAATGTTTCGTGTTAAAAGTGAACGGAAAAAACTCCGTGTTATAAGATACACCAGCAACTTTTTCATCTTTATAAGATCTTTTAATTATTTTCTCCTTCATGTTATTCAAATACTTCATACATTGTTTGGAATTCATATTTTTATCAAATGAGATAACAATATGATCCTTACCATGCAAATTTTGCACGGTAAGGTTAGTAACTGCAATACTATTAAAACGAAGATTAATATTAAATGCCTTTACTAATTCTCGATTTACTTCACTTATATTAGGCATAATACCCCCTATTTTAAATATACTTATGACCTTGAACTACCTTTACTACTACTCTGACTATTACAACTACTCATAGAACTGCTAGGATCATTCCTTCTTGCCCTCTCTTCATCTCTTTCTTTAAACCTATCACGATAGTCATCAACATACTTTGGATCTATTTTACTTATATCAACTCTTTCTCCTCTTTTACGACCAGATTCTTTTTTATTACCACTATTACTATCCATATTGCCTCCTAAGTAAAAATATTATGCAACTAATATACTAAAAATAAAATTAAGTGCAAGCACTTTTTTATATTTTTTTTTAAAAAATTTTATTCACTCTTTTTCATAAAACCCAAATTTCAAGATTCCAGCGTCACGCGCTGGAATGACAAGTCATTGGCAACCCTAAGTTCCCTACGTCATACCGCGATTCATTCGCGGTATCTCAAGCATAGATTCCGCTAACACGTAGCGGAATGACGAACTGTCGACATCTATCTATATGCCCCTGGATTCCAGCGTCACGCGCTGGAATGACATCTGTATTTCTTTTTGCCATCAATCCCTACTCTTTAATGTCATCCCAGTGCCTAGACACTGGGATCCAGTCTTTTTTGTCATCTAAGCACTAGCTATCACCTCGATCGTGCTTTTTCTGGTGCCTTTCCTATTGAATCCACATGATTATTAACTTTTATATCATTAGTCAATTCTTTTGGTGGCTGAGCATTATTTACAGAACTTTGCTGAGCAGCACTAGCATTAGGCTTTCCATTATCAGTAGTTCCCGATGGAGCTTGATAATGACCAATTGGATAATCATGTACAGGAGTAGGTCTTCTTCGAGGCTTTTTAGCATTACCACTATCTAAATTCATCTTCTTTGATTTATCATCAACAGCTTCAAACCACTCCCCCTGTCCTATCTGAACTTTTGGCTGCTCCGCAGGTTTCGGTGGACACACCTCTTTCTTCGGTTCCGCTTTTTTCTCTTCTTCCACTTTTGGTTTTTGTGAATTTTCATGAGATTTTCTTTCAAGCTCAGTAAGACGCAATAGATGTTTCAAAGGATCTGACACAATTTCAAGCTCTGGTTTGCTCAGAGGAATTGGCCTTACAAATCCGGGTGAAACGTCAAAAAGGAAAACTGGCACTTTAGGTTTTTCTCTTTCATCCACTTTCATTTCTACGTTTTCGCAAACTTCTTTATTTTCTTCCTTTAATGATGTTTTTTCTGCTTTTTTATCTTCTTTTTCTGTAAATGCCTCTACCGCAGCCGCCAACTCAACTCCAAACATCTCTGCGAACATTGTAACAATCCATCCGACAACAGCCATTTGTAACCTGAGTTTCAGATCTTGCAATGCAGTTAACCTTTCTAACGCCCTTGCAAACTCTTCTTCTGATAACTCACCACTGCCTAATTTCTCCTGCAATTCTTTTATCTCTTTGTCCAACTTCTGATTGAAACTTAAATCGCGTGCAAAAATCTTCTTGATTAACTCCTTAAGCTTGTCACGCATAAATTTAATTATCGAAAGAAGCCAATTTTTTTCTTTCTTCTCCTTGAGCATTTGGTAGATTTTCGGATCATCTACATCTACTTCAAAAAGGTTGAAGAGAGATTCAAAGAAATTCCAGAAATATCCGAGTACTCTTCCTTTTTCACCAGTGAAGTAATCCTCATCATCACCTTCTCCGATATATAGCTCTGCTTGAGATGATATTTCATCGATACAACTAGAAGCCTGACGCTCACACTCGAGCCTCCTGAGCAAATCTTGTCTGGTGAGCTCCTCTACGGCTGCTTTTAGTTCATTTAACTTCTGCTCTGCAGAGAAATCTTGCTCCCTGATTTTTCCTTGGAAGATCGAGCTACCGTTTCCGTTATTATCTGAAAAATTTTCCATTATTTTTGCCCCCTCAATAAAATTACTATCTTTATTATTACCTGAAAAGCTTTCCACTATTTTTACTTCCTTCATAAAACTTAATAATTTAATTCTACAGTACTAAATATTTAAGAACTATTAATGTAAAGATGTCAATAAAATTATTTACATTTTTACACTATATATATATATTATATCATGTGCTATTTAACCTTTCAATAATATTTTTTATTTTTACTGCTTCTTCAAACTCTAGCATGCGCTTTTCTTAAATTATCCTTATTAATATTTGCTTTTGCCTCTATCCCACTTTTTCTTGTAAAGTATTTGATATAGATTTTATTATACTCTTTGGCATAACATTTGCAACATACTTTATCTATAAATGGAAATTATTATACTTGCAGCTAGACACAATTTGAAATAATTTACACTATAAAGTTAAGGAACGAGATCCCAGATACAAGTGTCTGGGCACTGGGATGACAGGAGGGGGGGGTTGGAATGACACCACTGCCATTAAGTTAAGGAAAGAATGGTTAAAAACTGAACTAAAAAGTCAGAAATAATTAAGGATTTATGACAAATACTGAAACAGAATAGAGTAAACTTTAAAGCAGATAAACTCTGAAGTGTAAATTACTTAAGAAATAGTTTGTTTAGAAGTCATTTTACAGGAGCTATGGCAATAAGCTACCCAGTTATTATCAGAAGATATGAATACTACCTCTAGTCAAAATATGTGTTTTCTAACCCTTTTTTGGTAATTGAACGAACGAAGATAAGGTACCTTATGACGATCAACTTTCCTTCCCTTTCTTACCGCCAAAGTGTTCATCAAAAATAGCTTTGATAATTGATCCATAATGCAGTCAGTATCTGATTCCGTAGCAAAAATGTCGAAAGCCAAGTTTTTGATCGCGTTAAATGAGACAGATTTGTTAATGCTCCTCTTAAGCTTATCATCGGTTAAGTCCATATTCAACGCTTCTTCTACATCTTCTGTCATAACACTTTCTAGGTTGCTAATAAAGATAGCTGACCAAAAATCCTGTTTAACAGACTCAACACTTTTTCCTGTAAAATTTTCTAGACTTAGTCTTCCTTTGAGTTTTGCAAAAAATGTCTCAACTCCCCAGCGTAAAAAATATAACTCCTTAAATCCTCCAGTTTGAAACTTTTGTTCATCCATTAATGATGTAGCTAACACTTCAATTTCACCAGATGGCAGTACCACTTTGAAGCGTTATTCCACTATTTTCTTGTTTTATCTTACGCTGAGCACATATGGTAACCTCAACACTAGATGGGCTTTTTTCTTCAAACATAGCATTCACTTCATTAAAAGATGATCTGGGACATCGAATGACATAAGCAATTTTTCTTTTTGTAAGGCTAGAAAGAAATTTATAAGATAAATATACAAATCAGTAAGTCATTAGTATTTACAACTTTAAGCATTTCATCTGCTAAGTTAATTTCATGAGTGTTACCTCTATCTAACACTGACCTTATGGCAACATTATTTAGCACATCTTAACAAACCGCAAAGGTTGCACTTGCATAATCACCTAAATCTTTTGGTTTTTGGTTACGTATTTTTCTTGAGCCAAATTCATTTTTTATTTCAACGCTTGTTGGTAAAATGATTTTGGAGGCATCAAGAGCTAACACTCTAAAGCCAAAACAAGTTTTAAATTTTTGGTCTTGGTAGTACAAGGAAACCACACCTTCGTTAATTTCTGAAAATGCACTGTGTTTCATTTTTTTTCTTGCTTGACTAAAAGCACTAGCAGTAACGGTATAGTCTTTTTTCCTATATAAAATAAATTCGTTTAGTATTACTTGCAGCGACTTTACACTTTTTCTTAAAATTAAGATAAATATGTCAATAAAAGATAACTTCCTCTTTCTCATAAAATCTTTTGAAGATGATTTATGGGATTCTATAAATTCTAGACTTGCCAATTCATTTTGAATAAATTTTATTACTGCCTTTTTTACTCATACTACCTTTAAACTTATTGGTATACATCATTATCCCATAAAATCTATCTTTTTTCCTTAACTTAATGGCAGTGGAGACGTCTCCACTGCCATTAAGTTAAAGAAAAAGTGATGGACTGTATTATAAAATCAAGTAAGATCCATAAGTTAAAAGAAGCAATAATATGAGTAAAAAAAAGAGTAATTACATTTATAAAAAATAAATTGATGAGTTTGAACTTTATAAACGCTCACAAAGTATCCTCAAAAGATTTTTCAAGAAAAAGAAAGCTGCCTTTCATTGATGTGTTTATTCTAATTTTCAGAAAGAGTGTAAAATCATTGCAAGTAATGCTTAATGAGTTTGTTCTGCATACAAGAAAGGATCACACAATCACGGCAAGTGCATTTACTCAAGCAAGGAAAAAGCTAAAGCATACTGCGTTTTCAGAGCTAAACGATGATATAGTTTCTCTATACTATCAAGATAAGGAATTTAAAACCTATCATGGTTTCAGAATGCTTGCCTTTGATGCTTCTATACTTATCCTGCCAAAAAGTAGTGAGGTAATAAATGAATTTGGCTCAAGACCAATAAGAAATTGGACTAAAAAAGAGTTTGGAGATTACACAAGTACAACTTTTGAAGTATGTTACGATGTATTAAATAATGTCTCTATAAAATCAGTACTTGGCAGAAGTGACAGTTATGAAGTTGCCTTAGCTATTGATATGCTTGGCAGCGTGAAATCTAACGATTTGCTGATCTGTGATAGGGGATATGTTTCTTATCGGTTTTTTGCTGAGCTTGCACAAAGAGGTATTAATTACATAATTCGCTGTCCATATTCGTCATTTAATGAAATTAATGCTATGTTTAAGCCAGAAAGTCCATCTGATGCGATAGTCGTGTCAACCGCACCTGTCAAGGTAGCAAGACAGCTAAGGAAGCTAGGATTACCTGATAAAATAAAGTTTAGATTGGTCAAGATAGTTCTTTCTTCTGGCGAGATTGAAGTGTTGGCTACATCGTTGTTAGAAGAACAGCAGTTTAAAGTTGAAGAATTTGGAGAGTTATATTATTTACGTTGGGGAGTAGAAACATTTTTTTCCAAACTCAAAGGAAGGTTAGGTTTAGAAAATTTTACAGGTAAAAGTGTTGAAACCATAAAGCAGGATTTTTGGTCAACCATCTTTATTAGCAACTTAGAAAGTATTATGACAGAGGATATAGAAGAGACATTGAACGCGGGTCTAGCCAATTGCAAGTACGAGAAAAGCATCAATAAATCTGTCTCATTTAATGCAATAAAAAATTTAGCTTTCGATGTTTTTTCTACAGAGTCAGACATAGACTGCATTATGGATCGATTATCACAGTTATTTTTGATGAATACTTTAGTAGTGAGAAAAGGAAGGAAGGTCGAGCGTAATAAAGTAACTGATACTCGTTCACTGAACTACCAAAAAAGAACTAGAAAACATGTGTTTTGAACCTAAGATACCTTTTTGTTAGAGGTTACATCTTTCACTCAATAACCTACAGTTGTTATTTTTTCAGTACCTTGAATTTTACTTCCCTCAAGGTTCACCATAATATTTGTCATCATTACAAAATTACTTATATTTTTGGTCGAATTTTAACTCCTGTTTCCTTAACTTAATGGCAGTGGAGACGTCTCCACCCTTTCCAAAGAGTAATTGGTCCTGGTTTTGGGTCGCTTTTTCTTGCTAAATGACCTCCAAGTTCACGAAACGGCTTCTTTTATAGTAGGGGCTATATTTGGACATGGTTTCCTGTGTATTTTAACATATAAAACTTTCCATTCTTCCTCAGCTAATAAGGCAGTACATAGTAATGTTGGGTTAGTTCTTGCAATTGATGTAATAAAGAAAATTCTCCAAGCAATAATGCTCATGACTGTTAAATACCTCATTAATCTTTCTGCTGTTCCAAGTCTACATTCCTCAACTTTGAGACCAGATTTTAAAATCTTATGCAATATCTCTATTTTCCATCTCAAACAATACCAACTAACTTTTTCAACAGCTTCTTCAAAAGTACTGACCGGAAAAAAGCATCCACTCTAGAGGACTTGCTTCGGGAGGAGAGTTTTTTTCAACAACATGAATTGCGTGAAGTTGTAGACTCTGTCGGTTTATATTTTATGTGACCTTCTTTACATTTTATATGGCCTTCATGTGATAAATTTTCCGAATCTAATTTCTAAAAACGCTGTCCTTTTTTGCTTGTTATCTCTAGCAGGGATTTCAACTTCTACTTTTCCAGCGCAAGGGAGGCCTTGGATAAATGACCATAATTTTTGCTTGTTCCTGGTATGCATGAATTTTTTATTTACATTTCTGTTGTGGCGAGCTCTTACTAAAATTGCTGAGTTAAGATTATGTGCAAGTTCAAAAAAATCATGCATATCTGCTTCTCTGTCACATACAGTTATAGCTTCGGTTTGGGCCAGATCTATAATATTATTTGTTTTCTTTAAACTTTCTAGCCATTTCATACTTTCTTTATCCTCAATATGAACGTTGTTACGATGGCTCTTTAGTCTTTTTTCTTCTTCAGAAATGAGTTGCCTCGAGTAAATCTTTTGATCCAGTATTCCCAGCTTCCGTACTAACAGCAAGGGCTGTATGCATTACTGCTCCTTTTCCAGCAATAGTTCCCAATCCGCTTATGGCTTGAGTATGAAATATAAGTTGTATCTTGAATCACAAGAATTCTTTTATGAGCTTTTGTTCTTTCAACTGTTTTATCAATGTGTGAAGCTAGAATATCGACTTCTTTTACGTTCTCATTTTGAAAAAAACGTTATGCTGCTTTTGCTTCTGACCAACTTCCGCATGCCTCATTAATTGAGCTTTCAGGTAAACTTATCAAACTATCAGCAATCTTTACTAATCGGTCAGTTAATCTTTTATCTCCAAGTACAGCATCTCCAAATTCATTTTTAGCCCATTCATTACTCTCGTTTGCCATTTTTATACCCTCAATATTTGCAAACTTTAATATTGTAATACTTTATTTATAAGTACATTTATATTTGTGGGTAATAGTAAGATTTGATATGCTGCCAACACTTATGTTCAAATTAAAAATGTCATTTATGATACTAGCCACTTCACGCTTTGAGTTTTTGTAAAATCCGCTGAGTGCTGCAATTATAGACTTAACCCTTGGACCAAATGTATCTGGCGTAACACCTTCTGGTAACTTGCTACTTTTTCTTTTTCTGCATCTCCAACAACGACCATGTTCCAATTACTACATAAGGCCTAATTTCCGGAAGATCAACTTTTTGGTGAACATAAGGTTTTTCGCATATTACAAGCTCTCCTCCGCATTCGCAAATATTAGGCAACTCTATTTTTACTACTTTATCCGCTTCCATTGTGGCATGAAAATTTCCTTTATGCCCAACCTGATCGCCAACATTCCTTTCGCTTTTTGGCTTGTCCTTTTTTGTTTTGTACAATTCTTTAGAGCTCGGTAGAGATGAATTTTTCGAGTTTAAACCAAGCCTTTCCTTTAATTCAGCGTTCTCTATCTTTAAAGCTTTATTTTCTGCTTTTAAGTTTTCTATCTCTGCTTTCAGTTTTTCTATTTTTTGCTGTAAATTTTTGCAAAGTTCTAAAAGGTTTACCACATTACCTCACTTTTGCTCTATGATTATCTTTATTATCTTGCTTTGTCTACCTTATTCTACCACTCCGCTGAACGGATACAATTTACTAAACAGAAAAAAAGGCAAAAGAAACCCTAGGGTAGCTAGTTATTCACTATCCATTTTTTAAGTTGGCGTTTTTTAATGTTTTAAATAGCGCGTTTCAGCTTGTGTAGGTAAAAACCTAGAAATATTGTGAAGACATAAGGTGCACATAGTGCAAAAAATTAAAAATAAGACGCCAACTACGTTGTTTTCTTGCTGTTTAATCTGCACAGATGAAGATAACTGAATACCTTCAGTTTTATGATAAGGGGGCTGGCGAAGGGTGTCAAGCAAGTTTTTTCGTTTCTATTTCCAATAAAAGTTTGTTATATGGTTATGCAAGAAGTCTATTATAAATGAAATGAATGTGAAAAATATCTTGTTAGCACTTTTAGTACAAATGATATTCAGTTTGCCGCTATTTGCAGCTGATCCTGTTTTGCTCAACTGCATTAAAACTCCGGAAATATATGACCTTGATGCAAGGCCAAAAAATTTTAGCTCTTCAAACAATTTAAGAAGGAAACCTGGTTCTCCAAATAGTGCAATAGGGGAATTAATACACATAGTGGGTAGAATTACTGATATAAACTGCTTACCAATACAAAATGCTGTAGTTTCTATATGGCACGCGAATTCACGCGGCGTGAACCATTACGATAAGAATATAGAGGATGATCTGAATTTTGCTGGATCAGGAAGGTTTGTAGTGAATAATCTTGGCTATTATAATTTTATTACGATAGCACCTGGTAAAATTGGTGATAGAGCTCCACATATCAACTTTCTAGTTCAACATCCGGATTTTCCAGAATTCACAACGCAAATGTTTTTTGCTGACCATAATTGCGCTGATCCTGTTCTTGAAGATTTTGTTAGTAATGGGCTTGCAAGCCTTCTCATAACACCATTTACTTACAGTGATCAGGTCATAAAAACCTATACGTTTAACATTACCTTGGGCGGATATAATAAGTTCTCTAATAAAAGATAAAAAACCTTGCATGTAAGGGAGTCCATAGTAAACTTAAGTGTTATTGTACTTAGGATGTATATGAAAAATATCTTACTGATGTTTTTGCTATGTTTTATGTACAGTTTACAATTATTTGCAACGGAGATACCAGCAATGAAAATAACAATTTCTAAAATTTCGCCCGATTTTAAAACAATAGTAATGGGTTTATTTGAAGACAACGAAACCGTAAATGATGGCGGAGTTTTGCAAGGAAAACAGGTCATAGATAATATAAAGCAATTTAGCGATTTCAATGGAAGTTTTGGTGAATTTTTCTCTACTGCTTTGCCAGAAGAAAAAAATGTTATAGTTGTTGGACTGGGTAAGAAGGATGAATGGAATGAAAATAAAGAATTAAATATTGGTGGTAAAATATATTGTGAGCTAAGCAGATTAAAAATTAAAAAAGCAGCGGTTTTAATCGAAGGTAGTGCAGCAAATGTTGCATATGGTGCGTTTCTGCGTAGTTTTAAGTTTGATAAGTATAAAACTAAAAAGGATGAGAAAATTACAGAGGTAGAGGAGATTACCGTATTAGTAAAAGATGAACAATTAAGTAATGCTGAAAGATCATTTGAGCACTTAAGGCAAGAAGGTGAGAGTATATTCCTTGCGCGCTCTTTTATAACAGAGCCTCCTAACATTCTATATCCAGAATCCTATGCTGATCATATAAAAAAAGAACTTACTAAGCTTGGCCTTGAAATCGAGGTGCTTGATAAAAAGCAGATGGAAGAGAAAAAAATGGGAGCCTTGCTTGGAGTTGCACAAGGAAGTAGTAAAGAACCAAAATTAGTAGTGATAAAATGGAATGGAGCTTCTAAAGAACAAAAGCCTATAGCTTTTGTTGGTAAAGGTATAACGTTTGACACTGGTGGAGTATCACTCAAACCTTCACGTGGTATGGAGTCAATGAAATATGACATGGCAGGCTCTGCTACTGTGGTTGGGGTGATGCATGCTTTAGCAGGACGAAAAGCAAAAGTAAATGCGATCGGTGTGGTCGCACTTGCAGAAAATGCAGTGGGTGGTAATGCTCAAAGACCAAGTGATGTAGTAACTTCAATGTCTGGACAAACAATAGAAGTGTTGAACACCGATGCAGAAGGAAGGCTCATACTTGCAGATGCTTTATGGTATACGCAAGATAGATTCTCACCAAAATTTATGATTGATCTTGCAACTTTAACTGGTGCTATAGTGGTTGCACTTGGAAATAACGAATATGCTGGTCTTTTTTCAAATAATGATGAATTAGCAAACCGTCTGATTGATGCAGGAAATGAAGTAAATGAGAAGTTATGGCGTTTTCCTATGAATGAAACTTATGACAAAATTATTGATTCACCGATTGCTGATGTTCAAAACATCGCTCCTGCAGGCTCTGGTGGAGATAGCATAATGGCTGCACAGTTTTTACAGCGTTTTGTGAATGAAACTTGCTGGGCACATTTAGATATCGCAGGCACTGCTTGGCACGAGAAAGGTACTGACATTTGTCCAAGAGGAGCAGTAGGTTTTGGTGTAAGGTTACTTAATAAGTTGGTTGAGAAGTACTACGAAGCCAATGATTAAAGGTCTTTATACTGGATTTATGGCTTAGCTACATGAACGTTTATTTTCGAGGCGCAGCAAATGAAAGTAGCTGATACATATTTCTTTTTTTCTGGATTCCAGTGTCAGCTACTTTCATGACACCCTGACAACCGTCATCCCGCTACTTGTTAGCGGCTGAGATACCGCGAATGAATCGCGGTATGACGGTTCGTGGCGGCGTGACGATAAGCTCGTCATCCCGCTGCTTGTTAGCGGGATCTAGAGATACCGCGGCGGTATGACGTAGGACTGCTGTCATCCCAGTGCTCCTTTTTTTGTCATCCAAGTAGCCTCCTATGGTGTCATCCCAGTGCCCAGACACTGGGATCCAGTTGAGCTATTTCAACAAAAATACTGCATTTTGAGATGAACGTTTATTTTCACCAGATTATTTACAAGTATAACAATTAAAGTCTGGATTCCAGTGTCAAGCACTGGAATGACACCGTCTTGGATGGAAACCAGTGTTGGCTACTCGGATGACATCATAGGGGCGCTGGGATGACACCCTGACAATCGTCATCTCGCTGCTTGTTAGCGGCTAAGAGATACCGCGGCGGCATGACGTAGGGAAACCGTTTTTTGGGTTAGCTATAACAGTAGTCAGGAAACAATAGCTTAAAAAGAGACTTAGTGTTAAATTTCTAATAGATTACTTATAAAAATAAATCTTATGGAAAGCAGAGCTAAGGCTTGGTTCATTTGGCTGATTAGTAACTTGGTTGTTATATTCAGCAACATGCAGATAATTTATACCTTTATAAGTGTAAATCTCGAAAAGGAACTTGGACTTACAATCGCGCAAGTTGCACTGGCTAATTCAGCATATACTTGGACTTTCGCCATCTTACAATTTTTTAGTGGAGCAACGTTTAATGTTTTTTCCAGTAAAAAAATTTATTTTTTCTCGTTATCAACTATGATCTTGGGGTTTTTTGTCCTTATTAATAGTGACAATTTCTCCCATTTGATTTTGTCTCAAGTGTTGATTGCAACTGGAGCATCATTTGGTTTTATTGGTGCTGCTCACACAAGTAGCATATGTTTTTCCGCTGCCCAATTTGGACTAATGTTTTCACTAGTGCAGACAATTTCAAGCCTTTCTGCTTTGGTAATTCAAATACTGTTCTCTAACTTGCTTGCCGAAGATGCATATTGGAAAAATCTGATTGTATGCATAATACTATTTGGTGTGTTGATATTTGTACTTACGCTTTTTTGTCCAAACACACTTCCAGAAAGCAGCTCAGAAAAGCGCACAATAAAAAGCTCTATGAAGACAGTAATGTGCTCTATATTAACAGTGCTAAAATTAAGAGATATCTGGATAACTTCAGTGGTGGGTGCTATTACTTTTGGAACATTTTTAGCACTTAATACCTTGTGGGCTCCAAGGTTACTGGGCAACTCAGAACTCAATGCAATGGAGTCAGGTATAGCAACTGCAATACTATGGCTTGGTCTTGCAGTTGGTGCTCCAATTGCAGATCGAATCTCAAACTTATTTAAAAATAGGAAACATGTAATTTCTGCTTTTGCTTTATTGCAAGGCGTCTCAATTATTATTTTACTATACAGCCATTTAACAGTCCACGTTGTGTACTTTTGTATGTTAATGTTCGGGTTTTTTGCGGGAGGACATATGCTTAATTTTACTGTCGGCAGCGAGATTGTGAAACGAAAATACATCAGCACATCATCATCCATTATCAATGGATTTATGTTTATTGGCAGTGGAGTTATAGTGTCAATGTTAGCACTTTTTACAGATCATAAAATGGCACTTTTTGCAATATTTGCGATATTGATAGTTGCCGGTATTTTAAATTATGCAACAAAAGAGACATACTCTAAAAAATAAAGTAGCTGAATCTCGAGTCGATTGCTATATTATATTTACGTATTGTAATATTTATCAATAATGGATCACGTTACAACAAAAGACACAACAGTAACTAAGGCAACGATAGCTGGAGATATAAACCAAGAAATAGGATTATCAAAGGAAGACTCTGTTTCGATAATAGATGATATATTGGACGAAATAAAGACAAGCTTGGTAAAGGATGGAATAGTAAAAATATCGTCATTTGGAACATTCTTGGTTAAGAAAAAGAAGGAAAGACCAGGAAATATACCAAATACATCGGAGAAAGTGATGATTCAGGCAAGAAATTCAGTTTCTTTTAGGCCTTCAAAAATTATAAAAAAATCAATCAATAATTAATGAACAAGGAAAAATTATTTTATACGATTGGGGAAGTAGCTGAAGAGCTACATTTGGAACAGCATGTTTTGAGATTTTGGGAAGGTCAATTTCATCAAATTAAGCCTACAAAGCGTAAAGGAAGAAGGCTATATGATCGCAAGTGTATAGAGGCCATAAAGAAAGTAAAATACATGCTATATGATAAAGGATATACAATAAAAGGAGTGCAAAAAGAATTTGGTAATGATATAAAAGTCACAAAGAATTTGTTGCAAGAACTCACCGATTTGAGGGACTATTTAACTAGTAAAATAAATAACGAGGAAAGTAACAAGCAGGCGTGAAACACTACGTCTCGCTAAAATTTTGGAGTTTTGTGAGAGTTTAAAATGTGGCATATAGCCTCATTTCTTATGTTATTAGCAATATTAATAGGCTGTGGCCTGCAAAAACCTGCACCTGTGCTGCTTAAAGGCGAAGAATTTTACGGAAAAAGAGATCTGGAATATACAAGAGAGTACCATTTAATTAGGGAGCCTTCAGTGCAAAAAGAAAGTAGAAAAGCCATCATAAATAGGATATACAAAGATAACAATAATACACAAAATGTGGGGGTAAATTGTAAATTTGTAATGCCAGTTAAAGGTTCAGCTACCTCTTCTGATGAAATGTGTAAGGATGGCATAAAAATTGCTGCTCAAAATGGAACGAACGTAGTTTCCTCTGCACCAGGCAAAGTGATATATGTAGGCAAAGGGCTGAGATGGTATGGGAATTTAATTATAGTGGAACACAAAGATAATTACATGACTGTGTACTCCTATTTAAAAAACATACATGTTGAAATTGGCGATAAAGTAAAGCAAGGTCAAGTAATTGGATCTGCAGGTAAATCAAGCACACAAGATAAAGATCCACAGATGTGTTTCACAATACGACATAATGGCCAAGCGGTTGATCCTTTGATGCATATGAACTGTAATTGAATTTGGATTTATATGAAATATGATTTTAAAAGTGTTGAAAAATTTTATCAAGATAAATGGGATTTTTCTGTAAGCAAGAGTGGTAAACAAGAAAAGTGTTACGTGTTGGAAATGTTTCCATATCCATCTGGTAAAATTCATATGGGACACTTACGTAACTATGCAATAGGGGATGTGATAGCACGTTACAAGAGAGCTAATGGATTTGAGGTTTTGCATCCAATTGGCTGGGATGCGTTTGGATTACCAGCTGAGAATGCAGCAAGGGATAACAATATTAGCCCCGAAACATGGACAAAAGAGAATATAGATAATATGCGTACACAGTTGAAATCTATAGGTCTTTCTTATAATTGGGAGCGTGAACTCTCCACATGTGAGCCTGATTATTACAAACACGAACAAAAATTTTTCCTGGATTTTTTAAAGCATGGGCTTGCCTATCGAAAAGAATCATGGGTTAACTGGGATCCAGTGGACCAAACAGTGCTTGCAAATGAACAGGTGGTTGATGGAAAAGGATGGCGATCAGGTGCAGTTGTTGAAAAACGTAAGTTGTTCCAATGGTTTTTAAAGATTACTGATTTCGCTGAAGATTTACTCAAGTGCCTGCAAAGTTTGAAAAATTGGCCAGAAAAAGTCAAAACAATGCAGGAGCGTTGGATAGGAAAATCTGAAGGAGCAACTATAGAGTTTGAAGTAGTTGGCCTGAATAAGAAATTAAAAGTTTTTACAACTTATCCTCATACTTTGTTTGGGGCTTCTTTTTGTGCAGTGGCAGCAGAGCATCCTATTGTGCAGGATTTAAAGAATGGTTCTTCTGTTGTCATCCCAGTGCTTGACACTGGGATCCAGGAAATAAAATCAAAAAGAGAGAACGATGAAAAAATAGGAGTTTACACCGGATTAAACGTCAAACATCCATTTCTTGATAAGGAATTGCCGCTTTACATAGCGAATTTTGTGTTGATGGAATATGGGGAAGGCGCGATTTTTGGTTGCCCTGCACATGATCAGCGTGACTTTGAATTTGCACAGAAATATAATTTGCCGATAATTCCCGTTATTTCTTCAGCCCACTTAGGTGTCATTCCAGCGCGTGACCAGAATTCTTACAATGGATCCCAGTGTCAAGCTACTCAGATGACAAAGGAGGCGTATACTGGAGACGGGACAATGTTTAACTCCGAATTCTTAAACGGATTAATGGTTAGTGAAGCAAAGGAAGCCATAGTTAAAAAATTTGAAGAAAAAAAAATAGGCAAAAAAACAATAAACTATCGTTTGCACGATTGGGGAGTTTCAAGGCAGCGTTATTGGGGATGCCCTATACCTATCATATATTGCAAAGATTGCGGAACTGTTCCAGTGCCAGAAAAAGACCTTCCTGTAGTTCTACCAATAGATGTAGAATTTACAAGTGGTGGCAATCCGCTGGATAAGCACCCAACTTGGAAATTTGTTGATTGTCCAAAGTGCGGAAAGCAAGCAGAGCGTGAAACTGATACATTCGACACCTTTTTTGAATCTTCCTGGTATTTTGCTGCATTCTGTAGTGAAGATAAATCAATAGACAAAGATGCATGTAATCGTTTTATGCCTGTTGATTATTATATAGGTGGGATAGAACATGCAATTCTGCATTTGCTTTATTCAAGATTTTTCTGCCGTGCTTTAACCAAATGTGGCTATTTTGATATTAAAGAGCCTTTCTCTACTTTAATCACTCAAGGAATGGTCTGCCATGCAACTTATAAAGACGAAAATGGTAAGTGGCTATTTCCCGCAGAAGCAAAAGAATTAATAGCGCGAGGTGCAAAAGTTCAAGTGGGCAAAGTTGAAAAAATGAGCAAATCGAAAAAGAATACAGTTGACCCAAACTTTATCATAGAAAAGTATGGTGCTGATACTGCTCGCTTGTTTGTGTTGTCCGACACTCCTCCGGAGAAAGATATGGAATGGTCCGATGATGGCGTGGAAGGTTGTTCTCGTTATGTAAATAAATTGTGGCGTATGGTCATGCAGCTAAGACCTGTAAATATACACTATGATAATGAAAATGTTATGGGTGGACTTCTAGAGTACAGAAAAAAAATTCATAAACTCTTACACGGACTTACAGATGACTTGGAAAACTGCAGATTAAACTGTGTAGTGGCAAAATTTCGTGAGATGACGAATTTAATAGCTGAAATAGACGTAAAAACTGGAAAATCTCTTATTGATGAAGGTATATGTATATTAATCAGAGTAATCGAACCATTCATACCACATCTAGCTGAAAGCCTATGGCAAGAAATAGGAGGTCAACCTTGGCCAAAAGCTGATGAATCATTATTAGTTGACGATACGGTAACTATAGCAGTGCAAATCAATGGAAAATTACGTACAACAATCAAGGTGGCAATTAACTTACCTCAAGAAGAATTGAAGAAAATAGCGATAGACTCTGTGTCCAGTAAGATCGATCAAAGCAAAGTTCGCACTGTATATGCTGTACTAAATAAGATAGTAAATATAGTTATATAAAAGACCTGAGTAGTACGTTTTATATAATCTGATTTTATGGCTATACTTTTTTTGACATGTAGTTATATCTTTTTTAATATAAAGGATATATACTTATGCATTATATATTTTTTTGTATGAGGAGTTATATGAAAATAAAGAGATTGTGCGTTTTGGCTGTGTTGCTTACTTCATCTCTAGCAGGTGCAGCTAGTAATAGTGCAAGTAAGTCAGAAGATAAGTACTATGCAGGTTTCAACTTTGGTGCTGGTTGGGGTGGTGGCTTTAAAATGAAACCTGGTGTTGTTCTTGGTTACCATTATGACCAAAACTCTAAATTTGAACTTGAGGTTCTCAGTAATATTAAGTCATTAAAGAGCATAGGAGCTAGCTTATTGGCAAACTACCGCTTCTATCCTGACCTTGATATTGATCCCGTTAAACTATATGTCAGCGGAGGTTTAGGAGGATATCTCCAAATAACACCTTTTGGCTTTGGTGTTAGTGATACAGTTGATGGTGATGGCAATAGTTCACAAGAAGAAAAAGAAAAGGAAGAAGAAACACAAGGTGCTCCAGAATCAGGTGGTGAAGCTGCTGGTTCATCTGTAGTAGATAAAATACTGAGTTCTATTTCCTATAAACTAAAGTTAGGTGTTGATTATGAAATTACTCCGCAGATAATTGGTGCAGTTGGTATGACCATGGGTGGGCAACTAAGTGGTATAAAAGCAAAACAAATACCAGATGCAACTCTAGAGATAGGGGTACGTTATAATTTTTAATGCTGCTACTTAGTTCATAAAGGTAGAGACGATGTTGAGGATGAAATAAACAGCATTAAAAAAAATCCGAAAACGTATTTTCGAATATGGTTTTGAACGCTAGCTATAGATTAGAAAAATAACAAGAAAAAGGGTAAACATACTGTAATTGCTGTTGAATGATGGAGTCCATTATTTTAGCACGAAGTAACGAATTCAGTAGAATAAGTTCTTCAAAAATAATTTAAACTTTTATTAGTAGGAGCAGTCTCATGGAATATTATAGCGATCTCACTAAAAGAAACTTTTATAAGTATTGTTGATGAGAAAGGAAAAATTGTTAAGGAAGAAGTTGTTGCAAGAGAAAGTAAGGCAATAGCTGAATTTTTTCTTGGTCAAGGCAAAAATGACCTTACCCAGAAAAAGTGGAGAGAAAGTGTGGAATGTTTTTTACAAAAAGAATGATGCATCAAATTGTTCTGGAATGCAATAGTTAATAGTGACGTTGTTTGTTATAAAAAATTTCTATGTATTCAAATATTGCAGTTCTAGTTTGTTGAGCAGAGTGTTGTGAAGTATCAATAAGTATTTCTCTTTTCAATGAGCTAAAGAAGCTTTCTGCAACAGAATTGTCGTAACAACAGCCTTTATTACTCATCTATATTCTTTACAGCTAAGAGATATTGATACCCTTGCGCAGTATATTGTGAACCTTGGTCACTGTGCAGCAGTAGATTTTTAACAGGTTTACGCCTATTAATGGCCATTAATAAAGAGTTCATAACCAATTGTTTATTTATTGCACTACTCATTAACTACCATACGTGAGAATTATTGCTGCCAAATATAGCCATCCCTCCTTGGTTTTGATGTAAGTAATCCCATACTTTATTTGGTTGATCAACAATAAAGTTTTGATCTAGTATATTGGGAGCTACAGCTCTATTATCTGTTTGTTGTTTTTTAATTTTAAACTTTCTTTTCAGTATAGCCCTGATGTCATTTTTCTGCATAATACTTTGCACCGTTTTCAAATTGCAACTTTTACCCAAAGCCTTCAATTCAGCATGAATTTTAGGAGCTCCATATCTACATTTAGAAACTTGATATATTTTTTGAATAGCTGCGAGTAGCTCTTTATTTGCTGATTCTCTACTGCTTATTTTTCTTGTGGTCCACTTATAGTAGCCACTAGCAGAAAATCCTACATAATTCCTGTACTTTATAGCAGTTACTATATAAAAAAATATTTTACTCTTTTTGACTGGCCAGGGCTTTTTTTTAAATGTCTCTTTCCCTTGTTACTTTTGCTAACTCTTTCTGTAAATCAAATCTCTCTTTGTCGTAAGGAGCCATGTTACCTCTACCTGGAAATGCATCTGCTGCCGACTTTTTTTCGTTGTGTTTCTTTATCCATTTTCCTAATAAACCACCCTTTATTCCTAAATCCTTTGCTGTTTTTGTAATTGTTTGACCTACCTTTCTTTGTTCATTTGCCAGCTTAACAGCTTCCAATTTGAACTCTGCCGTATATTCTCTTGCCATTTCTAATCCTCCAAAATTTTATTTTACCCAAAAAAACTCTTTTCTTTCTCTCCACTTTTTCTGGATAAGGTCAAACAATGACTATGCAAAAAACCTAATAACATGTATAATCTATAAATAATTTCTGAGGTAGATTGTGAAACTAGGTGTTAATATCGATCACGTTGCAACCCTCCGCAACGCACGTGGAACTTCTTATCCAGATCCATTGAAAGCAGCAGAAATAGCCATTGACGCTGGAGCAGACTTTATTACTGTACACTTACGAGAAGATAGAAGGCATATTAGAGATGAAGACGTATTTAACCTAAAAAAAAGCATTAGCACTGAGCTAAATCTTGAAATTGCAGCCACGGAAGAAATGCTTGAAATAGCAAAAAAGGTAAAACCCTATTCGATTAGTATAGTACCAGAAAAAAGAGAAGAATTAACAACCGAAGGTGGCCTGGATATCGTGAATATGCACAGTAAACTTTCTAGTATAATAGAGGAAATGCATAGCTCTAGCATAAAAGTCTCACTGTTTATCGATCCAAATATTGATCAACTAAAATATCTTGAAAAGCTAGGGACAAAACCTGACATAATAGAAATTCACACAGGGGATTACTGTGATAATCCATCAGAAAAAAAGTTACAGTTAATTACTAATGCTGCAGAGTACGTCAATAAATTAGGAATAGAATGCCACGCAGGACATGGCATAACTTATAAACACGCTAAGAAGATGACAAGAATACCTCACATCTCAGCTCTTAACATAGGCCACTATTTAATTAGCGAAGCTGTATTTTACGGCTTACACAGCGTAGTAAAAACAATGAAAATGACAATGTCTAACTAACTGCTGCTTTTTCCTTCTCATTTAAAATACTTAAAAGAGTTTGGCTTGCTTTAAATTTTACCCTTGTCTTTTTAGGAACAGTCATGATCTGACCACTTTGGGGGTTACGACATTGTTTTTCCTGACTGATAGCAGTAGAAAATGTTCCTATTCCATGCAAACGTATTTCACCTTTCCCATGCAGCTCATTCTTTATTATTTTAATAAACGCATCATGAATCTTGCTCAAATCAGATTTTGTTATATCTATATTCTGACTAGAACAATCTTCCTTTAATTGTTTTATTATATCTTCTTTACTCATAAATTACCTTAATATTGAAAAAATCACATAAATAGCATATTATGTTGACACCGATAGTCAACTAAATTCATCACAAAAATAGAGGATATCATACATTTTTGCAAATATTTGTATAATACTTACAAAAAAACACCCCTATAAAATAACTATCTCTTAGAAAATTGACACTTTTTCCGAGCTTTATGTTGACCATATTTCTTACGTTCAACAACACGTGAATCTCTAGTTAAGAACTCACCATTACGTAGTATAGAATGCAAATCTTGGCTTACACTACTTAAAGCTCTGCTTATTCCATGAGCTAGAGCACCTGCTTGACCAGATAGCCCTCCACCTTTTACAGTTGCAAATACATCGTATTTATCCAATGTGGAAGTTGCAACAAATGGCATTTTTACTATTTGGCACACTGACTCTCTTTTAAAATAAGAAATTAGATCGCCTTTTTTGTTAACACTAAATTTTCCACTCCCCGGCTTTATCCATACTCTTGCTACAGATTCTTTTCTTCGGCCTGTAGCATATAAACGACCAAGCGAATCAACTGCTGATTTAATTGTCTTTTCTGACCAATCATTGTTATTTATTGTAGAACTCTTCATTTTTACTCCATTACTTTTTATTTTTACGATTCAAAGAGGCAAAATCTATCTTTTCAGGTTGCTGTCCTTGATGCTTATGCTCTGAACCAGAATAAACATACAAATTTTCAAAGCGTCTACGTGCCATAGGCCCATCATCAAGCATCCTTTTCACTGCCATTTCTATTACACGCTCAGGAAATTTGCCATTTAAAATATTATCTGGAGTAGTTTTCTTCAAACCACCAGAATAACCTGTATGCTTATAGTAAATTTTATCTTTAAGCTTCTTTCCGGTGAAATGCACCTTTTCTGCGTTGATAATAATTACATTATCGCCACAATCCATATGAGGTGTATACTCAGGTTTATGCTTTCCACGTAATAGTGTCGCTACAAATGCTGCAAGCCTCCCTACCACTAATCCTTCTGCATCTATGACAAACCACTTTTTATTGATTTGTTTCTCCTTTAAGAAAAAAGTCTTCATTATTTAATCCAACAATAGTAAGCTATGATATACTTAATTTCTCAATAGTGTCAACAATATTAGTTATTGATTATTAAAGTAATTTATGTTAGTAATTGAGCTGCGCAACCAATATGCATAGGAATTAGAATGTTTCGATTGATTATCACACTTGCGATCATTTTTAATACTATAAGTTGCTATGCAACCGATGTGGGAGAAGTGATAAGCAAAGCCATCAAAAATAGCTCAAAAATAAAGTCTCAATTTTACCAATATAAAAGCGCAGAAAAACACTATAAATCTTCTGGGTTAGCTGGATTTTTACCTGACATTAATTTGCAATACAATTTCGATAGTAACTTTAATCTTGATACATCTGAAAAAAAACTTACATTGCGCCAGAAATTAATCGATGGCGGTGGTACCTTTGCCACATTCAGTCGATCAAGCCATCTTCTCAAAGCAGAAAAGATGCGATTTCAGCAATTAAAACAAGAGCTTGCACTTAATGCTGTGAAAGCATATGTTAATGTTTTACAAAAGACAGAAATATTAAAGCTCAGAGAACATAAAGAACGCGTTTCTTTGGAACATTTGTCAGCTATGAAAAAACGCTTTTCCCTTGGAGAGGTAACCAATGCTGAAGTTTTGTTAGCAAAAGCAAAATTTTCGTCTTCTATATCCGAAAGAGTTGATGCTGAAGGTAAATTAAAGTTGGTAAATATTGCTTATTATCATTTGATTGGCGAAGATGCTGATGACCTTTCTGAAGCTAATGATAAACTACCTTCTGTTCCAGAGCTAAATGAATGTTTACAGTTAGCAAAAACCAATAATTTATCTCTAAAAGCAGCAGTTTATCAAAAAAGAGCAGCCGGAATGGAAGTGATTGCTGAAAGCTCTAAGTGGCTTCCTTCTTTAAATCTAAGTGCAAGCAAAAATTTTGGGGAGGATGGTATGAAGGTAGACAAACTATTAGAAAATGTTCATGTAGTTTTTACTCTTGATGTTCCAATCTTTAAGAGAGGAGTTAATGCTTTTGGTGTCAGTAAAGCTAAAATGGATGCAAAAAAATCTACCTACGATTATTATGAAACGGTAAAAAATATAGAACAAGCAGTTGTAAATGCTTGGAATAATGTGTTGACAGCAAAGGCCATTATCAAAGCAAGTCAAGAAGCGGAAAAAGCAGCAGCTCTAGCATTGGAAGGAGTTGAGCAAGAAGTAAACTTAAATTTAAAGAGTACATCTGACCTTTTGGACACTGAAGATGCATTATTTAAAGCACGTTCAGACTTAGTTGAAGCAAAAAGCAATTATGTGATTAGTGTTTACAACTTGCTTTTTATGATAAATAGTATAAACCTCTAAATTTAATGGTATTAGCACTATGCATGATGAACAAGGTAATCAATCTGTAAAAGATATCCTAGAAGATATAAAAAAAGCTATATCGGGTAAAAACGCGAGTAACGATAAAGCAGAAATAAAGGATGAAAATGATGATGTGCTATACCTTGAGGAAGAGTATCCAGAAGAAATAGAAGAAGATGGCAAAAAAGAAAATAATGAAAAAGAGGACATTGATAATGATGACCAAAGTGAGGAAATGGCTTGCAACAATAACCAATTTAATGGCCATAGCTACAATTCAGAAGAAAAAAAAGATATTTATTTGTACGATAATATCCAAATGAGTAATAACAAAGCGAGTAATAGCGGCTTACAAGCGCAAAATAACGATCATCTAATTTTAAAAGAGAATATGGAAGAGATCAAAGCGTTGCTTGGAAAAATGCAAAACGAATTACAGCATAAACAACAAAAAAAAGCGAACCTTACTGTTGAAGAATTAGTTACATCTCTTTTAAAACCTCAGCTCTCAGAATGGCTGAATAAATATCTACATGCACTGGTAAAAGAAGTAGTTGAAAAAGAGCTTAAAGATATAATCAATAATAAGTAGGGTATTAGCAATAAAAACTAGAGTAAAGACGGCTAGAGGCAGAAAACTATCTTCAACAAGGTGGCTACATCGTCATTTGAATGATCAGTATGTGCAAAAAACTAGCAAGGATGGTTATAGGTCACGCTCAGCATATAAGCTGGTAGAAATGGATAACAAATTTAAATTATTCCAAGAAGGGCAAAAAATTATTGATCTTGGTGCTTCTCCTGGTGGATGGTCACAAGTTGCATCTCAGAAAGGTGCAAATGTGGTTGCTCTTGACATAAAAACAATGAACGCAATTAATGGAGTAGAGTTTATACAATGTGATATTATCAATGAGTTTGAAATTTTAAGAGAAAAATTCAAGGATCAAAAATTTGATGTAATTTTATCTGATATGGCGCCCGAATCTTGTGGTTTAAAATCGTTGGATCATATCAGAATTATGCTTTTATGTGAGGCAGCGCTCAATTTTGCAAAGCATTTCTTGAGCCATGGTGGCACGTTTGTAGTAAAAATTTTCCAAGGAGAATCTGATAAAGATTTTTGTAACGAGCTAAAAAAAATGTTTAAAACAGTAAAATACTTTAAACCAAAGTCAAGTAGATCTGAATCTACAGAAATGTATTTGGTAAGTTTAGGCTTTATTGGCAGCAGACTTTCTATATAATATTAATCCAGGTAGCCCACAGAAACGAAAAAACTTCCTTGACAAACTCCGCCAGCCCCCTTATCATGAAACTGAAGCTATTGTATTTGCTTTCGCCAATCTGCAGATTAAAAGGTAAGGATTACTTAATGTATCGGCGTCTTATGTTCAATTTTTTGCAGTATATAGATACTGTATGTCTTTACAAAACTTCATCTACATCTAGATTTTTATCTAAATAAGCTGAACGCGCTTATAAAGCGTTACAAGACATCAAAAAATGCCAATACTCGACAGAGATAGTAAAAGACTAGCTAACTCGGGGATTCTTTGTCTTTTTTTCTGCTTAGTAAATTTCTTAAACATTTGCAGCGTAGGTTAGTTGCAATTAAAAGCAGCTAAATCTTGCTTGTCAAGCGTTTAAAACATAAAAAACGCCAATATTTTAAAGCAGATAATAACCCCAGGGCTTCTTTTGCCTTTTTTTTTATTTGGTAAATTTCTTAAATATTTATAGCTAAACGACAATCGTCATCCCAGCGGGATCTGGAGATACCGCGGCGGTATGACGGTTCGTGGCGGCATGAAGATAAGCTCGTCATCCCGCTGCTTGTTAGCGGGATCTCTTGTTAGCGCCGCGGCGGTATGACGTAGGACTGCTGTCATTCTGCTACTTGTTAGCGGATGAGATACCGCGAATGAATCGCGGTATGACGGTTCGCGGTGGCATGATGTAGGACTGCTGTGACACCATTATAGAATGAACCAGTGTCAGCTACTTGCATAGAAAATGTTTATGACTAATTTTTAGATCAAACATGGAATTTCGACAAACTTAACTTTTTTGTGAGACTGTTCAGCAATAATAAATAAATTGAGAGGAAAGGTTATGGCAATAAAAAAGGAAAAGTTTTTTGAAATAATAAATGAGGTAAGCAAGAGTGAAGGTTTAAATGAGAATAATTTACTTGAAAGAATAGGAAGTGAGCTAAAAGATGCAGACTCAATAGTATATAGCACTTATAACAATTTGAAGATAGATAAGATGTTCAGTATATTAGATTCAGACAAAATTGTAAATTATATGTTGGTACATCTTGCTGTGGAATGTAACAGTGTACCAATAGTAAAACTCCTACTAGCAAAGGAAGCAAAAGTTAATGAACCAATATATGAACTTGATGAAGCTAAGTCTAAGCTAACTGCTTTGCACATTGCTGCTTTGCATGGTCATCAAGAGATAGTTCAGCTTTTATTGAATAATGACGCAAATCCTTTACTAAAAGATAGTCAAGGCCGAACTCCAAGGGATATTGTCGGCGATGTAGAAGGTAAAAAGGCTATAATAAAAATGTTAGAGGAAGGAGAACAACGTTATGCTGAGGCAAGAGCTGCGAGAAGACAAAATAGACAAGGCACTTTACCGCAGCCTAATAATAAAACTCCAGGAAATTTAGCTGTGAACGGAAATAACACAACTGCTGCAGTGCAAGCATGGAATGCAAGAGATCAGAAAAAGAACAACGGAACTACACTAAACAGCAGAGAAATCTATGTACAAGATGAGGATGAACAGACTTCTTCAAACTCAATCACTAATGAAAACAATATAAACAAAGTAGATGATACATTAGAAAGAGAACAGGCTATAAGAGAAAGAGATGCAATGTTGCAAAAGTTGCGAGAGGCAGAGCAACGACTTGCCAATAATCAGAAGCGCATAGAACAAGATTACTTGCACGATCAACATCTAGAGCAGTATACTATACATAATGGTGAACAGACCTTTTTAAATAAAAGTAGTAGTGACGACAGTGGAATATGTTTTGATGGAGATGGATCTGAAGCTTTAGGCCAATCTATATTAGAAAATGGAGAAGACATTGATGCACAAGATGAAAATGGATTGACTTTTTTACATCGTGCTGCTGCAAACAACAATGAAGAATCAGTGAAACGTTTGGTAAAATGTGGAGCAAAAATTGATGTACAGGATAAAGATGGATGGACCCCTTTACATTATGCTGCTGCATATGGTTGTGTAGAGATTGCAGAATATCTAGTAGTAAATGCAGCAAATGTTAATGCACAAGATAAAGCTGAGTATACTCCATTATGTTACGCTCTTGCAAATGACAAAAAAGAATCAGCCAACCTTTTGATGAAATATGGAGCAGATCGCTCATTGATAAAGGATGAAGGCCTAATAGATAGACTAAATGGTATGTATGGTCAGCTATCTGAGGCCGTACCTAGTACTTCTTCCCATTCCGAAACATACAATGCAACGGAAACTCCAGAAGAAGCAGAAAGGGTTAAAAAACGTAAAGTTAAGTCAAAAGAATTACGTGCTCAATTAAAGAATGAACAGAAAGAAAATGAATCACTAAAACAACAAATACAAGATCTAGAAAGTGAAAAAGCAACGCTTAATAGTGAATTAGAAAAAACAAAAACTAAAACAGACGAAGTACCATTAGAAAAAGCGCAAAAGGAACTAACAGAATTGAGAAATTGTGTCACTGAACATGAGACTAAATTGGAAGTACTGGAGAAACTCAATGAAGAGAATGAATCACTAGAACAAAAAATACAAGATCTAGAAAGTAAAAATACAACGCTTAATAGCGAATTAGAAGAAAACGAAAATAAGCATTCTAAAACAAAAGTGTTGTTAGAAAAAGCGCAAAAGGAACTAACAGAATCAAAAAGTTGTATAGCTAGACATGAGACTAAGTTGAAACAATTCAATAAAGAGAATGAATCACTAACACAAAAAATAAGAAGTCTGGAGAATGAAAACACACCACTTGAGGGTGAACTGGGCAAAACTAAAACAAATGAAGTGTCACTAGAAAAAGTAGGAAAAAGACAATTTTCCCCAAAAGTTGCCTACGCGAGCCTTGCAGCTATGTTAGCAGTAGGTGCTGCTCTTAGTATTGCTTCCGGATTGTCTGCTCTATTAATAGTTGCAGCTTCTGTGGTATCTGCACTGATAGCCGGTGGCATTACATACACAATATCAAAACCCATCGCTCCTGACACTGAATTGAAAGAAGTGAATATTCAAGGTTCAGCACAACGGTGTTTGTAAAACTTAGCACCTACATCTGTACGAACATTGCAGTTTGCAGATGCAAGTAGCTGACACTGGAATCTATAACTAACCCAATAAAGGTTTCCCAGCAGTCCTACGTCATACCGCCGCGAACCGTCATACCGTCACGGTATCTCTTAGCATAGATCCCGCTAACAAGCAGCGGGATGACGAATTTGTTGTTTTTCAAATTGTAGGTAAACCTAAGCCACTTTAGCTATAGTAAAAAGTATTTGCAAGTTACAAAGTAGTGTGAATTTTTTACTTCGGTAGTTTTTCATTGTCATTATAATCATAATAGTAGTTGAGTTTAATTGATATGAAAACTTTTACGAAAAATTTTAAAAATAACGAAAAAAAGCTGGAGGAGTTTGATAAGGAAATTGAAGATATAACAACTATAGCTCAAGATAAATTTGCACATGAACTTGAGAACATCGCATATGACAGTGTGCAAAAATTTCGCAGTCTGCTTGCTAAAGAGTTAAACTCCATCTTCAATAATATTCATTCTCAAAATGTCAATCTACTAAAATCTAGCCTAGTTGAATATGCTATAAGTTCAAATTTTATCAACAAAAAAGGAGAAACAGCTTTAATACGTTCTCTTCTTAATATATTCATACGATAAAGCACTCAGAGTTGTTGCTGCGCCAATTTAACTTAATGTTACATGCAAGCTGCATAGCTAAAGTAAGTAAGATTTACCCCACGCTGTCACGAGGTAAACCTTACTTATTCTAGGTAGTGTCGACATTTATTTCAACCAAAGAAAAATGCCAGCAATGTGAACAAAAGACAGAAAAGCTATGGCCAATTTGTCGTAGCGTGTAGCAACTCTGCGGAAGTGCTTGATTTTGTTGAACATCCTTTCGATTAAGTTTCTCTCTTTATACAATTCTTTGTCATATTCTCTTGGTGTTTTTCTATTGGAACGCGGTGGGATTACTGGCTCAGCATTTACAGCTTCTGCAGCCTCAATCATATAATTTGCGTCATACCCTTTATCGGCAATAAGTGCCTCCATGTTCTTGCCTTCTATCAGGTCTAAAGCTTTTACGTAATCCGATCTTTGCCCTGCAGTAACAAAAAATCTCAGTGGGTTGCCCAAAGCATCACAAGCAGCGTGTAATTTGCTTGAAAATCCTCCTTTGCACCGTCCCAGCTCTTGTTCTTGTCTACCAGTTTCCACATTTTTTTCTTGCACCAGCAGCATGTTGATGTGCCCTGATTATTGTTGAGTCTATCATGAGCCACTCTGTGTCTCCATTAACAGCTAATGTGTTGAAAATCATCTGCCAAACACCAGATTTTGCCCACCTTATAAAACGTTTATGTACACTTGACCATTTTCCATACTCAGCAGGCAATGCTCTCCATGTTGCTCCTGTTCTACCTATCCACATTATTGCAGCTACGAATCTCCTGTTATCTTTTGCGCTTCTTCCTCTATCTCCTTCCTTACCTGGCAGACTGTTTTTTATTCTCTCCCATTGCTCATCTTTTAAATCATATAGCATTCTCTTTACCTATTAATAAAGAGTACTCTATATCACTATTTTTTTATGTCGACAAGACCTAGCTATATCAAAAAGGAGGGTTATTATGTCAATAAGATCTACTTCACCAAGAATATCTGTGCAACGTAAATCTAAGCCTGAATCTTTTCCAGTTACTTTAGAAGAGGTTAAATCTTTTTTACGCATTGAGAACGACCAGGATGATAAGTTGATTTCAGATCTAATTTTTATGGCAACTGATTACGCTGAATGGCATATGGAAAAGTCACTGGTGAAACAAACATGGCAAGTTTCATATGAAGATTATGTACCTCGTAGGATCTATTTAAGCTATGGCCCTGTGAGTAAGATAGTATTGGCTACTGCAATGATGTCTAAAAATCAAGAGAAGAGTACACTTAAGTATTATTTTAGTGATGTAGGGGGCTACGTTGAGTTTTTCAATTGTTTGAATGCAATAAGAGTTGATGTTGTATACGAAGCTGGTTATGACAATGTTCCTGAGCAGATAAAACTAGGTATTATGCGGCATGTTTCTGCTCTTTACAAAAATCGTGAATCGGAGGTAAGTAGCCATTTGTCTGAAGTGAAGAAGGTATATTCTCCGTTTCGCGAACCAAAGGTTGTTTTGTAGCTCTTTCTGGTCATTCAAACTGGGCTACTACGTCATACTGTTACGGATAGATCCCGCTAACAAGCAGCGGGATGACGAGGTATAAACCTTATCGTCATACCGCGATTCATTCGCGGTATCTCTTAACATAGATCCCGCTAACAAGCAGCGGGATGACGAGTTTCTATATATCTTTCGAGGGTTAATCATGGAAAAAATTCAAGCTATAAACGAGTTGTACAATAGCGTTTATGCAGCACTAAAAGCAAATTCTGATTTAAGGAAATATGTTACTAACATTTATGACTACTTACCTAAACAGGTCACCATTCCTTACTTGAGATTGCGCGCAGTGAATTATAGCAACCTGCATATGCTGTCCAATTTTGCTACAAAGGCAAGATTTTCATGCGACATATATACTTATCATATAGACAGTATGTTTGCCATTATAAGGCATATTAACTTGATACTTAAGAGCATTGAAGGTTTTAGTAGTGAGGTCATTTTAGAAAGTAATTGTGCTATGGATCAGCACGATGAAATTTTACATTCAACAATTAATTTTGATATTTTAATAAAAGGAGGTGATAATGAGCAAATTACAGCTAAAAATTAAAGGTCATGACAATAATTTTATTGTGTTAAATAATATAAGAAACCTAAGGTTTACTTTGCGTAATAACAGAGAAGAGGTGAAAGATATTTCTTCTTTTGGCTGGAGGAAAGTGCTCGATTGTGCTGGAAGCAGACACATTACGATAAAAATTAATGGAATTTTAGACTCTGTATTAGCTGATGAATTATTACGTAATTCTGCTATGCTAAACTCTAATAATGATTATGAAATTAGTTTTAATGCTAAGGAAAAGATAAGGCTTAGGTGTTCAGTTGAATTGTATGAGAGGTATTATGATCCTGTTACTTTTGACAGCTTTACTGTAGTTTTAACTAGTGCTGAAGTTGTAAACGCTTTTCATTAATGTTAATTTAATTTTTTCATATACAATAATAACTGGTGAGAATTTTAACTAAATTAAAAAAAATCATGAATGACGAAAACCTTTTCGAGGAAGACGGTGATAATATTGAAGAAAATAACGATGATAAAAGAGAGAGAAGTTTAGAAAATGAAAATCAGCAAAATCAAGAAGAACAACACAAAGAGGAAGATAAGCAATACATAATACAGTATATTCAAGACTATTTGAAAGTTTTTGAGGATATTCTAAATCAGATCGACGAAGGAATTGATAATTCGGATAGTTACGAAAGGACTATGCAAATAAAGCGAAGCATAGACAGGCTCATAGAGACTTTATATAGTCAGGCTGCGTCTGAAGATATTGATGCAGAATTTGAAACCACAAAGCATACTCGCGATAAATCAGAATCTATGAAAAGAGTTAGAGAGAAGAGAAGAAAGCAAGTGATAGAAGAAGTATTAAGTAGCATGTTTGCCCAGCAACAAAAGGAGCTAATGAACGCTAAACACTTAAGTCATGGACATGAAACAGCAAAAGATGGGGATGTCCACGAAGCAAAGGAAAAAGTGAAGTCTTCAATCAGGGGAGTGTTGTTTTCGGTGATTGCTCATAGGATGGATCCAAGAAGGAGGGCAGGGGAAACTGCTGACGGTAACGAAAAGCAAGCTCATATATATGGCAGGGAAGCAGTTGGTGGAGCTTTAGGTGCATTGTTAAAAACGTTTTTAACAGCAGTTATTGCCGTTGTGCGTGAAATTGCTAAGCCACTTCAGAAACCGGAAACATCTTTTGCAAAACAAGTTGAAGAAAGCAGAAACGCAGATTCACAAAAGGGTCGATCTGTGTAGATTTCTCCTTGTAATAATCTTTCGATTCTACTGTCTGTTAATTCAAATTAGGGTTATAAAATTTTAGAAGCCAGCTCTTATATAACCAATTTATAGCAAGAAATTACGATACAAAAATCAGCGTCCGTTAGAAAATAAACATAACACAGGGTGATAGAGTTGCCCCTATCCATAAGCGTCAGTTAAGCTCAAAATTGTAAGCTTAAAATATGGTTGAATAATTATTAATAATAGTATATAATTATTAACGTTTTTCAGGCATTTTTGTTATGGGTGCGCCAAGTAAGCGTTTAGAATACAGTTGGTGAAAATCCAACTTAGGCAAAGTCTAGCCAACAGCCTAGAACAGACCATTATGCTGCGTGAGGTAATGAGCGTAGTAAAGCTAATGGAATGGACAATATAGGGTGCAATGAAAATTGACCTTACCCAGAAAAAGTGGAGAGAAAGTGTGGAATGTTTTTTACAAAAAGAATGATGCATCAAATTGTTCTGGAATGCAATAGTTAATAGTGACGTTGTTTGTTATAAAAAATTTCTATGTATTCAAATATTGCAGTTCTAGTTTGTTGAGCAGAGTGTTGTGAAGTATCAATAAGTATTTCTCTTTTCAATGAGCTAAAGAAGCTTTCTGCAACAGAATTGTCGTAACAACAGCCTTTATTACTCATCTATATTCTTTACAGCTAAGAGATATTGATACCCTTGCGCAGTATATTGTGAACCTTGGTCACTGTGCAGCAGTAGATTTTTAACAGGTTTACGCCTATTAATGGCCATTAATAAAGAGTTCATAACCAATTGTTTATTTATTGCACTACTCATTAACTACCATACGTGAGAATTATTGCTGCCAAATATAGCCATCCCTCCTTGGTTTTGATGTAAGTAATCCCATACTTTATTTGGTTGATCAACAATAAAGTTTTGATCTAGTATATTGGGAGCTACAGCTCTATTATCTGTTTGTTGTTTTTTAATTTTAAACTTTCTTCTCAGTATAGCCCTGATGTCATTTTTCTGCATAATACTTTGCACCGTTTTCAAATTGCAACTTTTACCCAAAGCCTTCAATTCAGCATGAATTTTAGGAGCTCCATATCTACATTTAGAAACTTGATATATTTTTTGAATAGCTTCGAGTAGCTCTTTATTTGCTGATTCTCTACTGCTTATTTTTCTTGTGGTCCACTTATAGTAGCCACTAGCAGAAAATCCTACATAATTCCTGTACTTTATAGCAGTTACTATATAAAAAAATATTTTACTCTTTTTGACTGGCCAGGGCTTTTTTTTAAATGTCTCTTTCCCTTGTTACTCTTGCTTTGTAAATCAAACCTCTCTTTGTCATAAGGTGCTACATCTGGAAATGCATTTGCCGCCGACTTTTTTTCGTTGTGTTTCTTTATCCATTTTCCTAATAAACCACCCTTTATTCCTAAATCTCTTGCTATTTTTGTAATTGTTTGACCTGCCTTTCTTTGTTCATTTGCCAGTTTAACAGCTTCCAATTTGAATTCTGCCGTATATTCTCTTACCATTTCTAATCCTCCAAAATTTTATTTTACCCAAAAAAACTCTTTTCTTTCTCTCCACTTTTTCTGGGTAAGGTCAGTCTTTAGGCACCCAAACAAAGGGAAATGCTGGATAAAAAGAAAATACTTTAAAAAGTATAATAACGATAACTGGCGTTTTATGACAAGTAACAAGATACATTTTATTATACACAGCGATCATGTTATTAAACGACATATCAAAGTGCAAAAAACCAGATCTCCATATGATGGTGATTGGGTTTATTGGGGTAAACGTCTGAGAAAAATACCAGATAAGCCATTAAGAGTAATAAAACTATTGAAGTTACAACAAAGTAAATGTGATAATTGTAGACTATGGTTTAAAAGTGATGATACAATAGAAATACATCACAAAGACCGGAATAGACGAAACAACATGATCAAAAACTTATCTTTGTTACATGGACATTGTCACGATGAATTACACAGGAGGTGTGCATGAAAAGCTCCAAATTGGAGAGAAGCCGTATGAGGCGCAAAGTCTCACGTACGGTTTTGAAGTCGAGTGAGGAGGGGCGACCTTCTTCACTTAGACAACAATATGCAGATGAAACTATGGAAGAAGACTTAAGGAAAATAGCAGAAAAAGCACCAATAATAAAGTTAGCCCACGATGAATTAGACAGGTTTAGCTGGAATGAAAAAGATTTAGTAGCATATGAAGAAAGAATAATGGATCTGCGGAAAGAAGAAGGCATCCTCGCTAAAAAACTTGATGAGGGAAAGATTGAAGGAAAGATTGAAGTAGCAAAAAACCTACTTAAGGCTGACATCTCTATTGATATTATCTCTCAGACAACCGGCCTTCCTCAAGCTGAGATTAAACGACTTCAGGAAGAAATCACCTAAAAGGCTAATGATCAACGAAAAAATTGTAAGAGAGAACTTAAAAAAAGTCATAGAGCAAAAAAGCGGTAAAGATGTGATCGCTCTTGGCATAATATCCTCAATTATTATTAAAGGTCAAGATGTTGGTTTTGTGCTTGAAGTTGCCGGTAACACGCAAGCAAATGAAGAATTAAGAAGAAATTGTGAGCAAGCTGTTAAAGCTATACCGGGGGTGACAAAAGTGACCGTGGTTGCTACTTGTCAAAAACAAACTGGGCAACAAAAAGCTAAATTACATATCGAAGGAGTGAAAAATATAATCGTTGTGGCCTCTGGTAAAGGCGGTGTGGGCAAGTCCACAGTTGCGCTAAATCTTGCTCTCTCATTAGCAAAGTTAAAACACAAAGTTGCGCTGGTTGATGCAGATATATATGGTCCTTCAATTCCTAAAATGCTTGGCGCTGAAAAATTAAAGCCAGAAATACAGGATAGTAAAGCAATGCCTATAGAAAAGTATGGACTGCATACTATTTCAATTGGCTATTTTATCGATAAAGATCGTGCAGCAATATGGCGCGGACCTATGATTACAAAAGCACTTTATAGTCTGCTAATGGGAACAAAATGGTCCGATATAGAGTATTTGATAATTGATACACCACCTGGAACTGGCGATGTGCATTTAAGTCTTATGGAAAATTTTAACTTAACTGGGGCGATAATAGTTTCAACTCCACAGGAGCTCTCTTTAATCGATGCTCGCAAAATTTATGATATGTTTACAAAGCTCAGCGTACCGGTTATTGGCATTGTAGAAAATATGAGTTATTTCATTCAAAGCGGCTCAAAAATATACATATTTGGAAAAGACGGTGCAAAAAAAATGTCTGAGGAGCTGGGCATCAAACTTCTAGGCAGAGTTCCTCTAGATCCACAAATATGCCATGCTTCTGATTGCGGAAATCCTTTAATGTTAAGTGAGGATTTGGCAGAGATTTATGAAGACATTGCTCAAAGTATAGTTAAACAATAGAATAAGCGTGAGAAACATGCGAATCAAAGTCCTCTTTTGTTAGTTACAAAATAGACTGCTTGCATAACCATTATTTACATGAAAAATTAGCAGCTTTTGTCATTCCAGCGCGTGACGCTGGAATCCAGAAAAAAAGAAGAATGGATCCCAGTGGGCTTTGTTGCATCGCTCTTCGGATAGTAGGTAACGTACAATAAATTCATGAAGCTATCTCAAACTTAGCCATGCCTATTTCAGTAAATTTGTTAAGCAAATAACACTTGAGTAGCAGTTCCTTCTCACGATTAATCTCAGATTTGCTCCTAAAACTAAACCCAAATATTCGCTTCAACCTTGAGAAAAATCCTTCAATATACGATCTTTTTCCGTAATTTACTTCTTCTTTCCATCTTTTTATACCATTCTCACCATGTAATTTCATTAACTGAATAGCGGCATTTCTATCAAGCATATAATCCAATTTTGGATGCTCTGCTGCGTTGTTTTGCGGAGGAATTTTCGTTTTTATACCATATTGATTACACAGCTTATAGAGCTTTTCTCTGTCATATGCCCTATCTGCATATAGTACTTTTATGACATACTGAAAATCGACTTCTTTTAGCAAATCACAAGCTCCATAGTGATCAGCCGTTACTGTATTTTACAGCTATGGCTTTTTTGCTGTTTGTATTCAACATTACATGCAATTTTCTTGTCTGTTCATAGCTGCGATACTTTCTATCTTCGCTATTTTCTTTGCTATGACCAGGAGTGTTGTTGTATATACTAATTCCTGTACTGTCTATAGCAATTTCGATATCTTCCATATTATTTTCTGCAATCATTGATCTTAATATTGAGTTTCTTAAACCTTCTTGATGATTGTGAATAGCTGATAACTTGCAAATTTTTCCCAATTTGCTCAAGGTATCCTGCTATAAACCCAACTGTTTGCCTCAGGCCTATTCTAAATAAACAAGTTATTATGTGCACCAAAATTACAACTTTATCGCTATAAATATTGTTGCCACCTGGTATTTTTGGACCATTCTCGTACCACTTTTCTATGGCTTCGTTGATATAATGAAAAATATTTCCTCTTTTTTCTAGAAATTTGTTATATTCGCTATGGTTACTGACCCTCATTTTTTGTGGCATATTTTTTCTTTCAAGGTTAAATGGCTATTTTATAATGAATTTTGTCAGTAGCCACCAGATTTTTTCAGTTGCTATGCAACAAAGCCATCCCAGTGTCAAGCACTGGGATGACACCTTTATGTTTGAGGCAAAACCGGCCATAGCATTTAACACACTGCCTTCGCAAAATGTTCGTACAGTTGTTCGTTACGTGCTGGAATGACAAGGTGGAGTGTCTTTAGATGTCATCCAAGTAGCTGACACTGGGATCTAAAAAATTTAATTTATATATAAAGTTTGTTTAAACTATTTTCAAAACAGATAAAATATAATTTTACAATTAGCGTAAATAAAATGAATTATGATGTAATCATTTCAGGTGGTGGGTTACTTGGTCTTATTACTGCCATTGGCCTCAGTTGTGACTCTGTGTCTGTAGCTGTGATTGAAAAAAATAGTCTACCACGTGTAGTAGATGACAACCGAGCATTTGCTATTTCTCAAGGTTCGAAAAAAATATTGGAAAAATTAGGGATTTGGCAGTTTATAGAAAGCGAAGCTGAGCCAATACTTGATATATGCATATTAGATGCGGTTACTGTGCATTACAATCATAAAATGGTTGGTGAAGAACCAATGGGTTATGTTATTAACAATGCCACTATATGGAATGCAATCAACAATAATTTTTTGAATAAACTAAATATATACTCTCCACATTCCTATAAAACAATTGCTTGTGATTCAGGATATGTGGAAGTTATTCTTGATAATAACCAGGAATTAATATCATCGCTACTTATCTGCGCTGAAGGCAAGAACTCTAAACTACCAGAGTTATTTTCTATACCGACAGCGAAATTTGATTATAAACAAAGTAGCATAGTATTTAATGTAAAGCATGAACTGCATCACCAAAACTTAGCTGTAGAGCGTTTTTTTCCTGGCGGTCCATTTGCAATTCTACCGATAAAGGATGGCTATACTTCTTCGATAGTTTGGACAGAAAAATCTGGAATTTCAAAAATGCTAATGGATCTGTCTGAAGAAGAATTTATTATAGAGCTTAAAAAAAGATTTGGTTCTTATTTAGGAAAGATAAAACTAGAGGGTGAAAGAAAACTTTATCCTTTAAGTTTTGTTTTCGCAAAAAAGTTATATAAGGGTAGAGTTTTGCTTATCGGCGATGCAGCACATTCAATTCATCCAGTTGCAGGTCAAGGGCTTAATCTTGGAATTAGAGATGTAGAAAGTATTATAAAGCACGTAGTTGCCGCAAAAGCATCTGGTATTGATGTTGGCAGTAGTTATTTATTAAAGAAAATTTCACGTAACAGATACTTTGATAATTTTACAATGGCGCTTGCAACTGATGGATTAAATAGGATGTTTTCCAACAGAATATTCTGCGCTAAAGCACTAAGAAATCTTGGCTTGATTGCAGTTGAAAATTCAAATTTCCTCAAAAAACGCTTCATTCGGCATGCTATGGGATTTATATAAATCACTATTTTATAGCTAATGCAAGTCAGGTTTCCCACGGCATACCGCCGCGGTATCTTGGCCGCTAACACGTAGCGGGATGACGAATGTATCTGTTCAGCAGTTGTGTTAAAAGTCAATAGAAAAATTGATGTAGCTGTGGATAAGTACTTTTATCTGTATAAACGTGCTTATCCACAGCTATACTGGCTCTTAGATAGAAACAGACAGAGAGTTATATTCCTCAGTAAAAACCCTGTCATCTCTGACTAAAGAGTTAGCAAGAATAAGCAATTTCCTCATGGCAGCAGTGGAAGCAATTTTATATGGCTTTTTATATTGACTATATAATCTAGTAAAGAAAGGTTTGATATAGGAATTAGGGGGGGAGGGGGGGGATGTATGCACTGCCATTAAGTTAAAGAAAAAGTGATGGACTGTATTATAAAATCAAGTAAGATCCATAAGTTAAAAGAAGCAATAATATGAGTAAAAAAAAGAGTAATTACATTTATAAAAAATAAATTGATGAGTTTGAACTTTATAAACGCTCACAAAGTATCCTCAAAAGATTTTTCAAGAAAAAGAAAGCTGCCTTTCATTGATGTGTTTATTCTAATTTTCAGAAAGAGTGTAAAATCATTGCAAGTAATGCTTAATGAGTTTGTTCTGCATACAAGAAAGGATCACACAATCACGGCAAGTGCATTTACTCAAGCAAGGAAAAAGCTAAAGCATACTGCGTTTTCAGAGCTAAACGATGATATAGTTTCTCTATACTATCAAGATAAGGAATTTAAAACCTATCATGGTTTCAGAATGCTTGCCTTTGATGCTTCTATACTTATCCTGCCAAAAAGTAGTGAGGTAATAAATGAATTTGGCTCAAGACCAATAAGAAATTGGACTAAAAAAGAGTTTGGAGATTACACAAGTACAACTTTTGAAGTATGTTACGATGTATTAAATAATGTCTCTATAAAATCAGTACTTGGCAGAAGTGACAGTTATGAAGTTGCCTTAGCTATTGATATGCTTGGCAGCGTGAAATCTAACGATTTGCTGATCTGTGATAGGGGATATGTTTCTTATCGGTTTTTTGCTGAGCTTGCACAAAGAGGTATTAATTACATAATTCGCTGTCCATATTCGTCATTTAATGAAATTAATGCTATGTTTAAGCCAGAAAGTCCATCTGATGCGATAGTCGTGTCAACCGCACCTGTCAAGGTAGCAAGACAGCTAAGGAAGCTAGGATTACCTGATAAAATAAAGTTTAGATTGGTCAAGATAGTTCTTTCTTCTGGCGAGATTGAAGTGTTGGCTACATCGTTGTTAGAAGAACAGCAGTTTAAAGTTGAAGAATTTGGAGAGTTATATTATTTACGTTGGGGAGTAGAAACATTTTTTTCCAAACTCAAAGGAAGGTTAGGTTTAGAAAATTTTACAGGTAAAAGTGTTGAAACCATAAAGCAGGATTTTTGGTCAACCATCTTTATTAGCAACTTAGAAAGTATTATGACAGAGGATATAGAAGAGACATTGAACGCGGGTCTAGCCAATTGCAAGTACGAGAAAAGCATCAATAAATCTGTCTCATTTAATGCAATAAAAAATTTAGCTTTCGATGTTTTTTCTACAGAGTCAGACATAGACTGCATTATGGATCGATTATCACAGTTATTTTTGATGAATACTTTAGTAGTGAGAAAAGGAAGGAAGGTCGAGCGTAATAAAGTAACTGATACTCGTTCACTGAACTACCAAAAAAGAACTAGAAAACATGTGTTTTGAACCTAAGATACCTTTTTGTTAGAGGTTACATCTTTCACTCAATAACCTACAGTTGTTATTTTTTCAGTACCTTGAATTTTACTTCCCTCAAGGTTCACCATAATATTTGTCATCATTACAAAATTACTTATATTTTTGGTCGAATTTTAACTCCTGTTTCCTTAACTTAATGGCAGTGGGGATGTATGGTCCCAGAGTGTGATGGTATGATAAAATATGAGAAAACAATACCATCAAAGGAGGAATTATGGGACAAATATTACATGGGTGCGCCAAAACAACAGAGACAATTCGTAGAGCAATACAAAATAGTAAAGAGAGCATAGCAAAACTCTCCAGGTACTATAACCTTAATCCAAAAACTATCATTAAATGGAGAAAACGGTCTTTTGCCAAAGACGCTGATATGGGTCCGAAGCATGCAAGATCAACTGTTTTAACTTTAGAAGAGGAGGCTGTAATTGTTGCATTTCGTAAGCATACTCTATTGCCATTAGATGATTGTCTCTACGCTTTGCAAACCTCAATCCCACACTTGACTCGCTCTAGTCTACATCGTTGCTTACAGAGGCACAGCATTAGCAGACTACCAGATGTTGATGGCGAAGTTAAACCAAAAAAGAAATTCAAACAATATCCTATAGGCTATTTCCATATTGATATTGCAGAAGTCAGAACAGAAGAAGGAAAGTTATATTTGTTTGTTGCAATAGATAGAACATCCAAATTTACGTATGTTGAGTTGCATAAAAGTGCTACAAAACCTATAGCTGCTGAGTTTCTACGTAATTTGATTAAAATTTTACCATATAAAATCCACACTATTTTGACAGATAACAGTGTACAATTTACCAACCAAAAACGCCATAAATACGCTTTTCAACATATATTTGATAGAGCTTGTGAAGAAAATGACATTGAACACCGTCTAACAAAAGTTAGCCATCCTTGGACAAATGGGCAAGTTGAGCGTATGAACAAAACTTTAAAGAATGCCACTGTTAAGAAGTATTACTATCAGTCTCACCAGCAACTCAAAGAGCATCTTTATGACTTTGTTATGGCCTACAATTATGCTAAAAGACTCAAAACTCTTAAGGGTCTTACACCTTTTGAGTTTATATCTTTACAGTGGACAAAATCTCCTGAATTGTTCATACTAAATCCACACCATCACACTCTGGGACCATACACTTCCTGTGTTTCGTAATATTATACAATCAAATTGATAAAAGCTGTATTATCTCCTTGCAGCATTAAGTGTATATTTTTTGCTATTTTTTCCACTAAGGGAGTAACATTATCAAAATTTGAAAATTTTGATAACACATAATCTGCTAAGCTTCTTTGATCTTCAGGTCTACCCACTCCAAATCTCAAGCGCCAATAATCGTTGCCAATAAAACTATCTATGGATTTAAGTCCATTATGTCCAGCAGAGCTACCACCTTTCTTTATTTTTATTCTTCCAAGTTCCAAATCAGCGTCATCGTGTATGACAACAATATTATCTAGCGATAATTTGTAAAAATTTCGTATTTTTGCAACAGGGATGCCTGAATTATTCATAAATGAATAAGGCTTTATTAACATGATTTTATTATCATTAATTATGCCAGAGGTTATTAGATAATCGGCTTTTTTAGAGAACGACTGGAAATTCCAATATTTGCAAATTGTATCAACTACGATGAAGCCGATATTATGATAAGTTAACTCATATTGACCACCAGGGTTACCAAGCCCAACTATCAGGTGCACTATTCCTCTGTTTCTGCTTGAGGTTCTTCAACGTCACTATCGGCAGCAGAAATTGTAACAATGGTAAAATTTTCTTCTTCATGAGCTACAAACTTAACACCTTCTGGTAATTTTACATCATTAATATGTATAGACTGGCCAATCATTTTACCGGATAAATCAACTTCAATAACCTGAGGTATTTTATCAGGAGAGCATTTAACAGCAATAGAACGACACAAAACATTAAGCACTCCACCTAATTTGATTCCTGGAGCTTTACTTTCATTCACAAATGATAGAGGTATGTCTATTTTAATTTCACTGCCTTTATCAACAAACTGAAAATCAACATGTTGCACAGTATCCTTTACTACATGCAATTGGATATCGCGAACAAGAGCATATTCCTTTTTGCCCGAAATATTCAGCTCTATCAAATGTGCAGAAAGAGAGCCTGACTTATATTGCTTTGTGAATTCCTTTGCAGACAATGTCAAATTTACATTATCATGGCCCTTTCCATATATGATTCCAGGGATGTTTCCTTTCTTCCTTAGAGAATGCATCGCTTTTGTTTTTGTTATATCACGTAACTCTGCATTAATTGTTACTATTTCCTGTTGCGTCATCGGTTACTCCTATTCAGCTAATCCTTTTAATATAATTTAACAATAATATAACATAAAAATATTTATTTCAAACTTCATTCTTTCATACTAATTGTTTGTGAAAGGATTTATTTAGATATATATTTAAGCTTATTTAACAAGAACTATGGGCATTGACGATAAAGTAGTTTTTAGGATTTATAAACCAACAAGAACTGCAACACAATCTGGTTTAGGTAATACAAATTTCTGGCACCTAAAAATTGAATCTGGCTCTTACTACATTGAACCTTTGATGGGGTGGGTTGGCTCAAAAGATCCAAAAAAACAGATTGTATTAAAGTTTGATTCTCTTGAAAAAGCAGTATTCTACGCAAAAAAACGCAACGTTAAATACATAATTGAAATGCCAAAAAATGTTAAGAGGCTGCCAAAATCTTACGCAAGCAATTTCATACTAAAGTAAGTTGCACAACAAATGGTGTTATGCAAGTAGCTGACACTGCTCTCCTTTGTCATCCCAGTGCCCAGACACTGGGATCCAGGAATTTTATTAAGTTGGTAAGCATAAAAATAGCTGTTTTACGTTAAAATACAATGTTTTTGATGATTATGGAAAGGCTGGATCCCAGTGTCAAGCACTGGGATGACACCATTTGTTGTAAACTCACTTTTACTCTATGGTTATACTACCTTGCCGCTATCCTGAACGGATACAAAGTAAGTTTTATTGTGATGTGCTCATCTGTAAAAAATAAGACTTAATCTCACTGTTGATCATGGATTTTAAGTTGTGCTAGCACACTGCGGCCATTTAGAGAGTCAAGATTTTTAACCTGGCTAGCCAGTATTAAAGAGTTATTTTTCAGGTATTTCTTTACAAGGCTTGCAAGTCTTTTTGGATTATTCAAATAGCTCCATTCTGCTTGTAAAACTTTTATATCACTTTGTACTAAATTAATTTCACTTTTTATTTTTATTAGCTCTCTATTTAACGACTGAACATGTAATTTTACCTTAAATAGTCCTACAATGCTAAGAAAAAACATAACTATTGAGATGATGCAGAAAGTTCTCACGACAACCTCTGTATAGCTCTTAGTTTTGCTGAGCGTGAACGTGGATTTGCACTTACTTCTTCTATACTTGCTTCGATCACTTTTTTATTTAGCAGAGAGAATGTCTTGCAACCAGTAGCACATAAATCTTTAAAAAAAGTTTTGACTATACGATCTTCTAAGGAATGAAAGGTGACGACAATTAATTTGCCATTCTCACTTAAAATCTCAGATGCAGCTTTAATACCCTTTTCAAGTTCTTCCAGCTCATCGTTTACCCATATTCTGATTGCCTGAAATGTTCTGGTTGCAGGATCAATTTTGCTTTTTCCACGAAATACCACGGAACGTACAATATCCGCAAGCTCAAATGTAGTTTTGATAGTTTTCTTCTTCCGTGCATTTATTATTGCTCTTGCAATTTTGCGAGAATGACGTTCGCCTCCGTAGTTATATATAGTATTTGCGATTTCTTCTTCGCGTAAAGCGTTAACAAACGTTGAAGCGTTTATATAAGAAGAGTTATCCATGCTCATATCGAGTGGACCATCATGTAAAAATGAGAACCCTCTATCTCCGTTATCAAGCTGCATAGATGAAACTCCGATGTCAAAGACCACTCCATCCACTCCGTTTGATGTCATTCCAGCGCGTGACCAGTTATTTTTTCCAGTATCAAGTACTGGGATGACAGGAGATGGCTCAACGCTGCTTAGTATACTTTTAATATTACTAAACTTCTCAATGAATAGTTTTATTCTATCGGGATATCTAACGCTTAAATCATCATAAAACTTAGTTACCGTTTCATCTCTATCAATTGCATATACCTTGCAATCAGCTGACTCCAATATTGCTTTGCTATACCCTCCAGCTCCAAATGTGGCGTCCACGTATATGCCACCATCCTGCGGTGATAGTAGTGATAGCATCTCTTTTAACAAAACTGGAGTGTGTGTCATATCAAAAAATTTAAGTACAGTTGGTGTAGATATCCTACTCTACTCTACTCTTCACATCAATTTTATTTATGTACATAGATTTTCTTGCCAAAATATGGTATCTTATCGGAATATATGAGCAATAATATTAAAATCAAGGTTTAATATTGTTAATATAATATTCACATAACGTTCACATTTTTTTTTATATATAAGATCAAACAGGCTATAGGGAAATTATGCAGCAAATAACAAAAGTAATATTTTCAAGTTTGATTTGTAACACTTTATTGTGGTATGACCACATGCTTTTTGGCCACTTAATAAACATAATAGGTGGTGTGTTTTTTCCATCGGATGATCAACTAACCAGCGTATTGAAGGCTTTTGGAGTGTTTGCAGTGGGTTTCTTAATGAGACCAGTCGGTGCTGCTATATTTGGTCACATTGGTGATAAACATGGCAGAAGAGTTGCCTTATTGCTCTCGATTATATTAATGACTTTATCAACCGTATTAATTGCTTTTGTTCCAGGTTATCAAAGCATTGGAATACTAGCATCAATTCTGGTAGTTTGTTTAAGGCTATTGCAGGGTATATCCCTTGGAGGAGAAGCAGGAAATGCACCATTTTTAATAGAACATGCTCCTAAAAACAAAAAAGGATTTTTTGGCAGCATTGAAGTATTAAGCGCAATTTTTGGTTCAGTATTAAGCCTGATAGCGGTACTCATATGCAAAAAAGTATCTGATTTTGAATCTTGGGGGTGGAGATTACCTTTCATTTTCAGTTTAGCAATGGGATTAATTAGCATATATGTGAGATATATACTTGATGAAAGCCCAGAGTATAAAAGACAAAAAAATCCGTCTAAATTGCCACTAAAAGAGTTATTAAACAATTACAAAAAGCCTGTTCTAATATCAATAGGTATTGACTTGGTTGAAAATGCGTCTCTCTATATATATTTGGTATTTTTCAATGTGCTTACGAATAAAATATTAACAGTAAATACTCATTTTAATCATATAGTGGAAATACTGAGTCAAATTGCGCTCGGAGGATTGACAATATTGTTTGCAATACTTTCTGATAAGGTAGGAAGAGAAAAAGTTATGAAATTTGCATTTATAGCTTTTGTAATAGTGAGTTATCCAGTTTTTTCAATGTTATGTAGTGGCAATTACTTGCTGGCACACATTCTTTTTATAATTCCAATAGCTGCATCGCTTGGTCCTGTCAGTGCACTTATGTGCGAATTATTTCCAACAAAGGTTCGGTACAGTGGATTTGGTTTATCAAGAAATATAGCTGCTGGATTTTTTGGCGGCCTTGCACCATTTATATGCACAACAATTATCAAGGTTACAGGACAAGAGACTTCAGCTAGTTTTTACATGATTTTCTGTGCATTAATTGGGCTAGTTGCTATATCGCAAATTAAGGGTGAGCTTTCTTCAAAATTACCCAAAGTAAACCAAGTATAGTTGCAGTATAGCAGAATTTAAAAAAATCTAATTATAAGGTGGGAAATGCCAATTCTTAGGTGATAATGTGAATATTTCAGCACCATCTTTTGTTACTCCAAGTGTATGCTCAAATTGAGCAGAAAGTGAAAGATCGCGTGTTGTTACTGTCCAGTCATCGAGTTTACTGAGCAGAGTCTCATGTTTTCCAGCATTAATCATTGGCTCTATTGTAAAAAACATACCTTCCTTTAAGACAAGATCTTCATCTTGATCATAGAAATGCACTACATTTGGTGGAGCATGAAAGACTTTTCCTATACCATGTCCGCAGTAGCTGCGTACGATAGAATATCCAAAATCTCTAATATATTTCTCTATAGCAAGCCCTATTTCATTTAACTTATTGCCGGGCTTAACTTGTTTGATTGCTTCCATCAACGCATTATAAGTAGCGTCACATAAACGTTTTGCTTTTATTGATGGCTTGCCAACCCAAAACATGCGACTTGTATCACCATGCCAGCCATTTAAAATCACCGTAACGTCAATATTCAAAATATCCCCATCTTTAAGCGGTGTATCATCAGGAACACCATGGCACACAACGGCATTTTTTGAGGTGCAGATTGATTTTGGATACCCCCTATAATTTAGTGGTGCTGGAATTGCACCTGCATTAATTATAAAGTCATGGCATAGATCATTTAATTCATTAGTTGTCACCCCTACCTTTACGTACGGTGCAATGAAATCAAGAGTTTCAGCAGCAAGCCTGCCAGCCTTGCGCATAAATTCAAAATCTTCTTGTGAGTGTATAGTTATGTTCATATTTTCCATGTCTTATTGTAATTGGTACGCTTACTCGCAAGTACATAAACATAATAATTTTACATATTATAAAAATAAGTCCTATGGATCCTAGTGTCAAGTCATTTGTATGAAAGGTGGTAAAACAGAAATCTAGACTGTAACTTTTGATTTAACCCAATTATACAATTTACTCATTTTACCATCCTGACCTAAAATACCAGAATTATTTTTATAAAAAGTGTCAACTATTAGCTTTATAGAGCCTATAGCAGCAGAAAATACAGGATTTTTATCATATTCGCCATCAAGACCGCTACAAGACTCAGGGCACCCAATTCGAACTTGCTTATTGAATATATAGCCTGCAATTTCCTTCATGCTTGTGAGTTGACTAGTTCCACCTGTGATCACTACTTTATTAATTGGATCTTTCTGCTCTTGAAATTGCTCTCTTACCATTTCAAGTATTTCTTCAACTCTTGGTCTTATGATGTTAATAAGCTCAGATTTGAATACTTGAGTAGGTTCATCATTTTCGTTGTTTTGCATTGTAATGTACTCATTCTCATCTATTGAAGTTACGATAGTGCTGCCATACAGTATTTTTATATACTCTGCACGTTCTATGCTTGTGCATAGCCCGTAAGCAATATCTCGAGTGATATGAACACCACCAATTGGAACGCTGCTTGCATACACAAGTTTCCCTCTTTTGAAAATTCCAATTGCAGTGCACCCACCGCCTATATCAACAATAGCAGTCCCGAGCTCTTTTTCATCTCCACTTAAACAGGCAAGACCTGCAGAATATGCAGAAGCAATACAACCTGCCATATTTAATCCACCATTATTGGTAATACAGTTTTCAATATTGGTAAGCGCTGGACGCGAAGCAGTGACAACATTAACATCAGCAGATAGTCTTTTTCCGTACAATCCACCAACTTCTTTTATGTCAGTCATGTCATCTAAGTGATATTTTAGTGGTATATTGTGAATGATAACATTGTCTTCAATATATTTCTCAAATGTTTGAAAAACTACACGTCTTATATCACGCTCAGAAATCTCATGGTTAGCTGCAATAATTTCATTATGTACATTGAAAGATGAGATGCCACATCCAGCAATGTTCACATATATCTGATCTATGGTTTCTTCTGATACTTGTTCAGCTAAACCTATAGTTGATGAGATGGAGTAATTTGCGTGTTTTACATTAGTTATTGATCCACCGTTTACACCTTCTGCAATCTTATAACCCGTTCCTGTTACTTTATAGCTGAAGTTGCCATTTATCTTAACGATTAGACAAATAATCTTTGTTGTACCTATGTCTAAAACAGCAAAAACATTTCTCTTTGGTTTTGCTATTACTGCAGAGTACATTAGTTAACCTTATTACGCAATTTCATTTAAATTGTAGCTTTCTTTAATAATTTATATTTCTATTATAGATATAGCAACATTTTAATATACACTAAATTCTGGACAAAAGGAAAAGCAAAACATAGAATTATAATTTTTATGTCCATATTACCAATTGTAATTGCCCCTGATGAAAGACTAATCACACGTGCCAGTGAAGTAACAGATATAAACGATAAAATTAAAGAATTAGTAAACGACATGTTCGAAACTATGTATGATGCAGAAGGTCTTGGCCTTGCTGCAGTGCAAGTTGGAGTGTTAAAGAGAATTTTTGTTATGGATATTCAGCTAGAAACGATTGAAAATGAGCCAGCAGGATATGGCTCAACTGGCAAATTTTACATGATTAATCCTGAGATTACAGAATTATCCGATGAACAAGTAATTCTCAAGGAAGGATGCCTTTCAATTCCAGAGCAAAGTCATGAAATTAAGCGTCCAAAGTATCTAACTGTGAAATACAGAGACTTAAATAACGAAGAACAGACGCTAAAAGCTAGTGGTTGGCTTGCAAGGTGTATTCAGCATGAATTAGATCACTTAAACGGCATATTATATATTAGACATTTATCTAAATTAAAGTATGATATGGCCATGAAAAAAGCACAAAAGGTTAAAAAGCATTATGAGCAATAAAGACCTAGAATTATTAAAATTTTACCATGAAGTGGGCGTTGATTGCACACTAATGGAGGGTGAAGAGGAAAAAAAATTGGAGAGCAAAGAGAGTGTACAACCCTCTGTTATCCAAACTGGGACCAAGAAGAAAGATGCAGATACGCGCTGGGGTGACACTAAAGATGGAAAAGACATGTTTCCAAGTGACTGGATAATCGAAGCAAGGAAACTTGCAAGCAAATGTAATAGTGTGGATGAACTAAGAAGTGCAGTTGAATCATTTGAAGGTTGTGAGATAAAAAAAACTGCAACTAATACTGTCTTTTCCGATGGTAATCCAAACGCAAAAGTTATGCTCGTTGGTGAAGCTCCAGGAGCAAATGAAGACCTTCAAGGCATACCATTTTGTGGTGCAAGTGGAATGTTGCTCGATAAAATGTTAAATGCAATCAATCTTGATCGCACTAAGGTATACATAAGCAATACTGTATTTTGGCGCCCACCTGGCAATAGAAAGCCAACCGACCTAGAGCTTGATATGTGCAGACCATTTGTTGAGAAGCATGTTGCACTGGTTTCACCACAAATTCTAATTTTAGTCGGGGGAATCGCATGTTATAGCCTTCTTGACAGCACAAAAACTATATCGAATTTGCGTGGTAGATTTCATACGTACACTAACCAATATTTGTCCAATTCAATCACCACAGCCGCTATATTTCATCCAGCTTACCTACTTCGCCAACCGGCACAAAAACGTTTAGCCTGGGAGGACTTGAAGAAGATTAGGGAGTATCTTGATAACACCAATAACTGCACAAATACCTAATAAAGTGGTAGACCTCTTGCATAGTTTTTTGCAGCATGTTAACAATCGTTAGAAACGAAAAAACTTCCTTGACAAACTCCGCCAGCCCCCTTATCATAAAATTGAAGCTATTGTATTTGCTTTCGCCAATCTGCAGATTAAAAGGTAAGGATTACTTAATGTATCGGCGTCTTATGTTCAATTTTTTGCAGTATATAGATACTGTATGTCTTTACAAAACTTCATCTACATCTAGATTTTTATCTAAATAAGCTGAACGCGCTTATAAAGCGTTACAAGACATCAAAAAATGCCAATACTCGACAGAGATAGTAAAAGACTAGCTAACTCGGGGATTCTTTGTCTTTTTTTCTGCTTAGTAAATTTCTTAAACATTTGCAGCGTAAGTTAGTTGCAATTAAAAGCAGCTTAATCTTGCTTGTCAAGCGTTTAAAACATAAAAAACGCCAATATTTTAAAGCGGATAATAACCCCAGGGCTTCTTTTGCCTTTTTTTTCGTTTGGTAAATTTCTTAATGTTTATAGCTAAACGACAATCGTCATCCCGCAGCGGGATCTATGCTTTGAGATACCGCGAATAAATCGCGGTATGACGTAGAGCTCGCGTTAGCTATACTTTTATGCTTACCAACTCAGTATCCAATCAAAATCCTGGATTTCAGTGTCAAGCACTGAAATAACACCGAAAGGGCTACTGCTGTCTTGGATGGAAACCAGTGTCAGCTACTTGAATCTGCCACGCAAATTGCCTGCAAATTGCAATGTTCGTACAGCTGTGCGTCATGCGCTGGAATGGCATCAAGGGGTAACTTTTTATTTAAACAATGATTGTAAAATGATTATAATAAGAGATCTATTGAAATTTTAAAGTTATTAAATATTGACGCTATATACTTAAGTGTTAAAATAGAATGAAAAGTTTTTAGGAGTTTATATGGCAGCAGGTGGGAAAGCAAAGACAGCTAGTAAAAATAACCCTACTCAGCGTAAGAAAGCTGAGCAAAAAATGTATAAAGATAAACCGGTAAAACCTGTTAGATATATAGATCGTGATTCGCGCATGAATTATATGTCTGCTCAATATGACAACGGCAATCTGGTTGAAGATGAGGTAAGCGGCAATCCTATAAAGTGGGAAGCTGTATAATAGTTGTGGTTAAAGTTACTATTAATTCTAAGAAATGTGAAGTAGAGCATGGGCTCACTATAATTCAAGCTTGTGAAGTCGTGGGCGTTGAAATTCCACGTTTTTGTTATCATGAGCGTTTAGCAATTGCTGGTAATTGCAGAATGTGTTTGGTTGAAGTGGAGGGTGGACCTCCAAAACCAGTAGCCTCTTGTGCAATGCCAGTTGCAGAAGGGATGGTTATTCACACTGATACCCCTAAGGTTAAAAAAGCACGTGAAGGTGTGCTTGAGTTTTTGCTAATTAACCACCCGCTTGATTGCCCAATTTGCGATCAGGGTGGTGAATGCGATTTGCAAGATATCACGATGGCTTATGGGAAAGGAACCAGCAGACTTGATGAGCATAAGAGGGCTGTGCCAAAAAAACACTTCGGACCACTGATTGAGACCGCGATGAATCGATGCATTCATTGCACTCGGTGTGTTAGATTTTTGTCTGATGTTGCAGGTACAAATGAACTTGGAGGAATCGGAAGGGGAGAAAATGTAGAGATTAGCACTTACATAAAAAGGCATATTAGTTCTGAATTATCCGGAAATATCATAGATCTCTGCCCGGTAGGAGCTTTAACTTCAAAGCCTTACTCCTTTACAGCGCGTCCATGGGAGCTATCACATTGTGAGACTATAGATGTGCTAGATGCTGTGGGTAGCGCAATTAGAGTTGATTATCGTGGCCCGGAGGTTATGAGGATATTACCAAGGCTGAGCGAAGAGGTAAATGAAGAATGGATATCAGATAAAACCCGCTTTGCCTATGATGGACTAAAAGTTCAGCGTCTTGATCGACCTTATATAAAAAAAGATGGTAAATTAGCCCCAGTTGATTGGAATGAGGCATTAACTGTTGCTGCAAAGAAATTAAAGAATACAAAATCAAATAAAATAGCTGCAATTGCAGGTGATTTAGCAGATTGTGAGTCTATGCTTCTACTTAAAGAAATGATGCAGAAGCTCGGCTCGGGAAATATAGATTGCAGGCAGGATGGTGCAAAACTTATACCAAATAATCGTGGATCGTATGTGTTCAATACCACTATTGAAGGTATAGAGAATGCGGATTTGTGTCTGCTTATAAATACAAACCCAAGGATAGAAGCACCGATCATTAACGTAAGATTGAGAAAGAGATATTTACAGGGCAACTTTCCTGTTGCAAGTGTTGGTCCTAACATTGAATATTTGTATCATGTTGAGAAATTGGGCGATAATCCTGATATTTTGAGTGAAATAGCAAATGGAAATCATAAGTTCTGTAAGCTGCTGAGTGCTGCTCAGAGCCCTATGCTGATTATCGGTCAAGATGCATTAGTAAGAGACGATTCTGAATCAATTCTAATTCTAGCTGGCAAAATTGCAGAAGAATTTAACATGGTCAGAGATGACTGGAATGGCTTTAATGTGCTGCATAAAGCTGCAGCAAGAGTTGGTGGGCTAGATATTGGGTTTGTTCCTAAAAAAGGCGAAAGGGATATTAATCAAATATTGGAACATGCAGAAAGTGGTGAAATAGAAGTTGTTTATCTTCTTGGTGCAGATGAAATTGACACATCAAAGTTAGAAAACACATTTGTAATTTATCAAGGTCATCACGGTGATAAGGGTGCACATGTGGCAGATGTTATCTTGCCTGGTGCTGCATATACAGAAAAATATGCAACTTATGTAAACACTGAAGGTCGAGTGCAAAGAACAAATTTAGCTGTATTTCCTCCAGGTGAAGCAAAGGAGGACTGGTTAATTATTAAAAATCTCTCGCAATATTTGGATCTCTCCTTACCATATGATAGTTTATTTGACGTGAGAAAAAAATTAGATACTATCGGTCCACAGTTTAGAAATGCTGATCAAGTGATAAAAAACACATGGGTGCCAATTAGCAATGGTAAAATAAATTTAAGTGATACACCTTTTACTTTAAAGGAGTGTAATTTTTATATGACGGATTCAATAAGTCGCGCTTCAAAAATAATGGCAGATTGTACTAAAGCTTTTTATGAACACACTAGTTAATATTTTATTTATTTTAGTACCGCTACTACTTTCAGTTGCATATTTGACATACTTTGAGCGTAAGGTCCTTGCTGCAATTCAACTAAGGCACGGCCCGAGTGTAGTTGGACCTTTTGGGCTATTGCAGCCATTTGCAGATGCTATTAAGCTACTGATTAAAGAGCCGATAATACCATTTAGAGCGAGCACCATACTGTTCATTATGGCTCCAATGCTTACCTTTATCTTGGCATTAATTGCCTGGGCAGTTATACCGTTTGGTGCTGAAGTAATTGTAGAAAATGGCCAGCAAGTAGTTATTCCTAAGGTTATAGCAAATATTAATGTTGGAGTGCTTTACGTGCTAGCTATATCGTCGCTGGGAGTATACGGCGTGATTATTGCAGGCTGGTCAAGCAACTCCAATTATGCATTCCTTGGCGCTATACGGTCGGCTGCTCAGATGATTTCATATGAAGTTTCAATAGGCTTAATAGTTGCTGCAGTCGTTATTACCACTGGAACATTAAATCTTGGAGAGATGGTGGTAGCGAAACACAATATGCCATTTTGGGTTGATTTGCTACTAATGCCTATAGGAATAATATTTTTTATTTCTTTGCTTGCAGAAACTAATCGTCACCCATTTGATTTACCAGAAGCTGAAGCAGAGCTTGTCTCTGGATATAACGTTGAATATTCATCCATGCCTTTTGCCCTCTTTTTTCTTGGAGAATATGCAAATATGATTTTAGCAAGTGCTATGATGACGATATTCTTTCTAGGAGGGTGGTATCCTCCGTTAGAACTTGGTTTGCTTTATAAAATTCCAGGTTTAATTTGGTTCGTTTTGAAGATAATTATACTTTTATTCGTATTTATTTGGATTAGAGCAACAATACCTCGTTATCGATATGATCAGCTAATGCGCCTTGGTTGGAAAGTGTTTCTGCCAATATCGGTGCTTTGGGTGGTACTCATTTCAGGAGTGTTGCTCTTTACTGGGAATTTACCTGGATCCAATGTTTAATTTTCCAAATACAAGATTAAGACGCAGGCGCTCGAGCAAATGGGTTCGCAATTTAACAAGTGAAAATAGCTTATCAGTAAATGATTTAGTTTTTCCTCTATTTGTTCACGACAGAGAAGAAACAACTGAACCAATTTCTGGCTTACCAGGCGTAAAGTGTTATTCAATAGATGGATTAGTGTCTATAGTTAAGGAAGCTAAAGATTTAGGAATTAATGCTGTTGCAATTTTTCCTGTAGTTGATAGTAAACTAAAATCTGAAAACGCTGAGGGAGCATATAATTCTGACAACTTAATCTGCAAAGCAATCCGTGCTGTAAAATTAAAGGTACCTGAAATTGGTATTATTGCAGACGTTGCATTGGATCCATACACTATTCACGGCCATGACGGCATTTTAAAAGCCAATCAGGTGGACGTAGAAAACGATGAAACCATGTCGATATTATGTAAGCAAGCACTTGCTTTAGCAGCATCAGGATGTGATATAGTTGCTCCTTCTGATATGATGGATGGTAGAATAGGAAGAATCAGAAAATCATTAGATGATAATAACTTTCAAGACGTATTAATATTATCTTATGCAGTAAAATACTGCTCTAGCTTCTATGCTCCATTCAGGCAAGTCGTTGGTTCATGTGGGCTATCACATTCTATAGACAAAAGTGGTTATCAAATGGATTATAAAAATGCGCGCGAAGCAATGTGCGAAATTGAAATGGATATAAATGAAGGTGCAGACTTTATTATGATTAAACCAGGTATGCCATATTTAGATATTATCAAAACAGCAAGTGATAAGTTTAATTTTCCGATTTTTGCTTACCAAGTAAGCGGTGAGTACGCAATGATAAAAGCTGCTGCAAATAATGGCTGGCTAGATTATGACAAGGTGATTTATGAATCTTTGATTGGTTTCAAACGTGCGGGTGCAAGTGCAATATTTACTTACGCTGCACTTGATATTGCAAAAAATTTAAGTGCATAAGCCCTATAAAATTATTAAATTTTTGGCGCACGTTCTTCTACTGTTGCTGCATATTACCTAAAATCTTCCAATACATGTTTTAAGCTATTGATAAGTCTATTACAATACAGTATTATAAATAATATAAACCAAGTGTTACTTAGAACATGGGGATTTTTTTTAAATTTTTGGGGAAGATGCTAGGCAAGGTTTTTCCTGCTAAAACAGTAAGCTCTCTTTTAGGAATAGGATATTTACCAAGTTGGCAGAACTATTGGTCTTCTTTTTTAATATTATTTATTGTCGATGTTATATTAATTCTTACATATGGAGGCGAATACTTACTATATAAAATGCCAGACTCAGGAATAGTTGTAGCTGCTGTTTTTACAAAATTGGCAATAGTTATGTTAGTAATGCAATTAATTGGAATATTTATTTTTCATGCTCAAGACCCTTCAGCAAACAGTGGTGAAGAAATAGTAATACAAATAGCGTCAGGGCAAGTACTGACTGTAGCACTTTCAATGCCGGCAATGATGTCGATTTATTATGCTGTAAGTAAACTCTATGGGAATATATGTAAGCAGATGTTTCAATGCCCATTTTGGTTTAATGATTTTATGCACTTTTTCTTTTTTCTTATGATACCTTACGTATTTTTTAATGTCGTAGAAGTGATAAAACCATGGCCAATAAGTTCAATACAGCTCAGCTATAATAATGCAATGTCAATTACATTTGAGGGGATTTTTCACACATTTTATGCGGTGATTTTACTGTATTTAACAGCATTTATATTCTGCGATTTAACTATGCATGATGCAATTGTCCTAAATAAAAGCATAATTCAGTATGTGAGGGAAAGTTCAGCAGTTTTAGGTGATTATTTACATGATACTGTTAAAAAAATAGGTATTGAATAGTACTTATTTATTTATATATTTAGTATAAAAAGTGTACAATTTGTGTGAACTTACAAAGTATAATAAAAGAGTTACAAGATTTTTGGGCTAGTGAAGGATGTGTTATACTTCACCCATACACATCTGAAGTTGGTGCTGGCACATTACATCCTGCAACAATTATGTCTGCAATTGATACAAAACCGGCAAAAATTGCATATCTACAACCAGTAATTAGGCCAGCAGATGGACGCTATAGTGATAATCCTAATCGTTTGTATCAACATCACCAATATCAAGTTATAATAAAGCCATCTGGTAATAATTTACAAGACGTCTATTTAGATAGCTTAAAAGTTCTTGGCATATCTACAGAAAAATATGATATTAAGTTTGTTGAAGATGATTGGGAAAATCCAAGTGTTGGTGCATCAGGACTTGGATGGGAAGTTACATGCAATGGAATGGAAGTAACACAGCTTACTTATATACAGCAAGTTGGAGGGATTGACTGCAAGATGATTCCTGGTGAGGTGGCATATGGGTTGGAACGTTTAGCAATGTGCATACAAGGTGTAGATAATGTTTACGATATAATTTGGAACGATAACGGTGTAACTTACGGAGATATTTTTAAACAAAGAGAATATGAATTTTCTTATCTAGCGTTAGATTATTATGATACTAAAGTGGTACAGCAGCAATTCGAAGATACGGAAAAATTGTGTAAGTTCCTTATTGAAAAGGAGCTACCAATGGCAGCCTATGACCAATGTATTAAAACTAGTCACCTACTTAATCTGCTTGATGCAAGAGGTGTGCTTGGTGTAAATGAACGTACAGCTTATATTGGTAAAGTTAGAGAGCTAACAAAAAAATGTTGTGAATTGTACATGAGTAAATAGCGTATGTCGTTGCAGTTATTATTTGAGTGCCTTTCAGAAGAAATACCACCGAGAATGCAGAATGTAGCTGCAACTCAAGTTAAGAGCTGTATTGCCAATGTTTTTAACAAAAATAATGTAAAATTTACATCAATGGAGGTTTTTATAACGGCACGTCGCATTACTCTATTTGTTGACAACATAAATGCTTTGGAGCTAAAGGATTCCAATAACGAAGTTAAGGGACCAAACATTAACGCACCAAAAAGTGCTATCGAGGGTTTTTTAAGAAAATATCAGAAAAATGAAGAAGATTTGCTCGTTCGAAAAGTAAATAATGAGGATTTTTACTTCATTAAAAGAGAAAGCTGCTCATTTAACATTCAAGAGTTTCTTAAAAATCAACTAGGAGAAATATTAAAAAATTTCTCTTGGCCAAAAAGTATGAGATGGGGCGAAGGAAAAGAAAGGTGGGTTAGGCCAATTAAAAACATTTTATGCATTTTAAATGATGAAATAATACCTGTATCTTTTGCATGGATCACAGCATCTAACACAACATATGGCCATCGATTTCTCTCAAGTGGTACGGCGCTTACTGTTAAAACACCTAAAGACTATTTTGAATTGCTAGAAAAAAACAGTGTAATTCTCCAAATGGACAAAAGAAAGCAATTTATACTAGATCAGATTAATAAATTCACAAAAGAGCAGAATTTACAACTTGAGAAAAATGATTATTTACTAAATGAATTGACAGGGCTTATAGAGTGGCCAATCGTACTGTTTGGTGAAGTGAATCAAGAAAAGTCATTTGGATTACCGAAGGAAGTAATACTTAGTATAGTTAATACACAACAAAAATACCTTGCTTTAAGTAATGGAAAGAGAATTTCACACTTTGTCACTGTTGTCAACGTCAACAATGGTGAAGTTGTTAAAGGACACGAAAGAATATTAGAAGCACGTCTTGCTGATGCCCAATTTTTAATATCTCAAGATAAAAAGGAAAATCTAGATTATTATGTCAAAAGATTAGGTTCAATATTATTTCATGCTTCACTTGGCAGCGTGGGGGAAAAGGTGAAGCGTATTACGGCTTTGTCAAAGTATATAGCTATATTTATTCCACATGCTTCGCTGATAAAAGTTGAACGTGCTGCATATTTGGCAAAAGCTGATTTGGCAACATCGATAGTAAGAGAGTTTCCAGAATTACAAGGAGTAATGGGTGGATATTATGCTTCTTATTTTCAAGAAGATAGAGAAATAGTGGAAGCTATAACTGAGCATTATAAGCCAATCGGGCCAGAGCAGGAGTGTCCTAAATCTCCTTCTGCAATTGCTGTGTCAATTGCAGACAAAGTGGATAGCTTAGTTGGTTTAATTGCAGCAGGTGAGAAAATCTCTGGTTCGTATGATCAATTTGGTTTGCGGAGAATGACAATTGGTATAATTAGGACAATACTTGAAAATAATTTGCATGTTCCAATTAGGCTAATGATAGACAAGTCAGTATCTTTATATTCAAGGCTTCTATTTAATAAAAATACAGCGTCAGTTGATAAGCCGAATAGAAAACAAATTTCAGAACTAGTATTTAGATTTTGCTTAGAAAGATTCAAGGTTATTTTAAAAAATAGAGATATAAGGCAAGATGTTGTAGATTCAATACTATATAAAATCGATATTAATGATCTGCTGACAGCAGAAAAGCAAACTGTTATATTGGATCGTTATCTTAGTACTCCAGAAGGTGAACAAATTCTAAGCACTTACAAAAGAGTCAGTAACATGATGAGCAAAGCAAGGAAAAGTGATGGCACTACTTATAGTGCATCTTACGGTAAGAGGTTTTTGATTGAAAGTGAAGAAATTGCGCTATCAAATTGTGCTATAACTGCTTGTAAAAACATAAAACAAGCGATAAAAAATAACCACTTTAATGTAGCACTTGATGAACTTGCTGGTTTTGCTCCGTTTATCAATCAGTTTATGGACAGTATAAAGATTAACTGTGATTCTGATAAGCTGAGAAGAAACAGATTATCTTTGCTTGAAAATGTAGTTTCCATCTTTCATTTAGTAGCAGATTTTAACCTCATACAGGTTAAACAATGGATAAATGCTCAGGCAATATAAAGAACAAATCAAATCATCTCCACAATCCTGTGGCGTGTATAAGATGGTTGGAGATAAGAATAAAGTTTTATATGTTGGAAAAGCAAAAAACTTAAAGTCAAGGTTATCCGACTACCTTCAATTCGAAAACCTTTCTGAACGAATTAGAGTTATGCTCTTACAGGTTATTAAGGTTGAAATATTCATCACTGAGAATGAAATCGAAGCACTGCTTCTTGAAGCACAGCTAATAAAATCATTGAAACCACTTTATAATATTGTGCTCAAGGATGGAAAATTTTATCCTTATATAACAATTTCCAAGCACGATTATCCAAGAATAGCAAAATATAGAGGCAAATTTAAGAAAAATGAGTTTCATTATTATGGTCCCTTTACATCTGCCGCTGCTGTTAAGCAAACTATATTGTCATTGCAAAAAGCTTTTCTCCTAAGAGTATGTTCAGATCAATACTTTTCCTCAACAAAAAGACCATGTATTGAATATCAAATTAAGCGCTGCTCAGCACCATGCATAAACAAAATCACAAAAGACGACTACTGCCAATCAGTAAAACAGGCACGAAATACATTGCTTGGAAGAAATAAGGAAGTGAAAGAACAGTTACTTTTCACAATGAGAAAGTGCAGCAGTGAAGAAAACTATGAGCTTGCTGCTATATATAGAGATCGGGTAAAGTTTCTTGAGCAAATTCAAATACAGCACACGGATTTTTCTTTTGAAAAAGATGCAGATTTCTTCAGTATTGTACGTGAAGAGGATCTAGCATGTATTAGTGTGTTATCGTTTAGAAATAAAGACAACTACGGCAGCACTCCTTACTTTGCCGAGAACTGTGGTGATCACTCAAATGATGAAATTTTATCCACCTTTTTGGTCAATTTTTATAATTCAGCTAACATACCTCCAATACAAATTTACGTTCCAGATTCTATTGTGGATAAGGAAATTATAGAACAAGCACTATATAAGGTTGCTCAAAAGCCAGTAAAAGTTCTGCATGCAAAGAATAAAAAAGAGCGTGATTTATTGAAATTTGTTTATGATAACTCTCAGCATAGCTTAGAGCAGAAGCTTATCGATTATAGAAATAACCTAGAAAAGCTTGAGGAGCTTAGCAAAATCTTCTTGTTACCAAATATTCCAAAGCGTATTGAGGTTTATGACAATAGCCATATATTTGGAAACCAACAAATTGGTGTAATGGTTGTTGCAGGGCAGGAGGGTTTTTTAAAAAGTGAGTACAGAAAATTTACTATAAAGGAAAAATTTTCAGGCGATGACTATAAAATGATGAGGGAAGTGCTAACCAGACGTTTCTCCGGCAATATAAAAGGCATAATACCTGATTTTTTACTGATTGATGGTGGACCAGGACATGTTTCCATAGTACAGAATGTACTGGAAGTATTGAATATAAACGTTCCTTTTGCTTGTATGGCAAAAGGTCCTGATCGTAACGCAGGAAATGAAAGATTTTATATGCTGGGCAGGGAAGAATTCAGTCTGGCAAATGACAGCAAAGTCATGCTTTACTTACAATCGCTGCGTAATGAAGCCCACCGTTTTGCGATAACTTCACATAGAAAAAAACGCGATAAACAGTTTATAGTTTCACAATTAAGCAAAATACCCGGCATTGGCAACAAAAGAAAAAAAGCGTTGATGTCTTATTTTGGTTCAGTGAAAAATATAAGCAAAGCTTCTCTGGCTGAAATTCAAAACGTACCTGGAATTAGTAAAGGTTTAGCAGAAGTCATTCTTAAATACGTGAATTATAAGAGAGGAGTACTGGAATGACACAAAACCCGTTTTATTATTAGGGAATTTATATCTTAAAACCGCAAAAAAAGGTGTGCGTATTTGTGAAAAAAAATCTCCATAAAATTTGTGAAGCAATGTGGTGGGACTAGTGCGATTCGAACGCACGACCTTCAGATTAGGAGTCCAACGCTCTATCCTGCTGAGCTATAGTCCCGTATTTCCTACCATTCATGTAAAGTTATAGCAAAAAATCCTTTCTTTTCTAGATTTCTTGCATAACCAATTTATGACGACAAAAAACATTTCTGTACTTCTTGAGTATAATGCTATTATATTTAATAACATGGTTTAAGTAAGATTAATGCTAGTTAACAATATTGGTTATTTCTATAACAATCAAAACGACTTTGCTTTAAGCAATATAAACATTAAAGTAAAGAAAGGAAATGTTGCATGTTTATTGGGGCATTCTGGCTGTGGCAAGTCAACAATTTTGAAATTAATTGCGGGGATAGAAAATCCAAAATCTGGAACTATTTTTATAAATGATAGGTTAGTTGCAAGTAATAAGGCATCAGTCGCTATAGAGCATAGAAATATCGGATTGATTTTTCAGCATTCTGCATTATTTCCTCATAAAACAGTAGTAGAAAATATAACCTTTGCTATCCGCAGCTCTTCCAAGAGAGAAAAGCACCTAATTGCATTGGAAATTTTGAAGTTACTCAATATAGAAAAATACGAAAATATGTACCCTAACGCCTTATCTGGAGGACAGCAACAATTAGTTGCAATAGCAAGAGTGATGGCACAAAACCCTGATGTTGTGTTGTTAGATGAACCATTTTCTAATTTAGATATACTGCTCAAGTGCCGAATAAGACAACATATATTGTCCCTTTTTAGAAGTAAAAATATCCCTGTGCTAATGGTAACTCATGACCCGCAAGAAGCATTGAAAGTTGCAGATTTTATCTACGTAATGAAAAATGGTAAAATTATTCAATCAGGAGTTTCTAGCGATATATACCATAAGCCTAAAGATGATACGCTAGCAAAGTTTTTTAGTGAGCTCTCTTCTACTCTACAGTTAAGCGAAAAGTTTCCACTTATTCGCTGCAAGAAAATAATCTAGTTTGGGATTGTTATAAAATAATTAAAAAACCTTGATTTATAATTAAATAAAGGTGATATAATCTATGTGTTACTTGACTTCAGTCAAGTTTTAATATTTAAAGGTCAATATTTTAAATGGAGGTGAAAATGAGTTTAGGACCATGGCAATTGTTTCTAGTCTTAATAATAATTTTAGTTCTGTTTGGTGCAGGCAGATTACCGCAAGTTATGGGTGATTTAGGAAAAGGCATCAAAAACCTTAAACAGGAGCTTAAGGACTCAGAAAAATTATCGTCTAATGAACCAGATCGTTAGCGTCCTCATACTTCGTGACATGCACCTTAGTGCATGTCATCTGTTTAAAAACTTAGTCAGGTTAAAGAATGAAAGAGATGAAGTGTTGGTATGAAATAAATAACAAATATTGAAATACAGCAACAACTATGTTAGCTTAAGAGGAATATTTTATTAAAGGATAATTGTGCAAAAAAGTGAGAAACTAACTAAAGATAAAAAACTAGCTTCTGATATTCTAAAAGAGGTTGCAGATACCAATAACAATGATAGCAATAAAGTAACTTTGTTTGACATTAAAACAGCTTTGCATGAGCGCGGTTTTGGTATTTTAATAATCATCTTCTCCTTGCCGCTATCGGTGCCTATACCGGTTCCACCTGGTTATACAACTATTCTTTCTATACCTTTAATCTTATTCTCACTGCAGCTTCTATTTGGATTTGATTCTCCTTGGATGCCCAGTTGGCTAGAAAGAAGATCTTTTCAGCGTTCAACACTAGCTCTTGTGGTAGAGAAAACTTCCCCTGTATTAGAAAAAATAGAAAAATTCATGAAGCCAAGACTGTCTTTCATTTTCTATGGGCCTGGTGAGAAGATTCTGGCTTTTATGATGTTGCTTTGTGCAATAATAATAGCTCTTCCATTACCTTTTACTCACTTCCTTCCTGCAATTGGCACAACTCTTATTTCACTTAGCATTATGAGTAAAGACGGGTTTCTATCCATATTGGGAGTTTTAGTATCATTGTGCGCGTTGTTGCTTACTCTTGTTGTAATAGTCAAAGGACCACAACTTATAACCGGAGCACTTTCTCTTCTTAAAAGCTTTACAACACTTTAACAAAAGAACGAATTACTAGCGCAAAATGAATAATGCATATTGAAATAAAACAATAATTGTGTTAAGAATTATTTTTATCAAAGGTTTTTCGTGTCAAAAAATGATAAGTTGACTAAAAGTGATAAATTAGCTTCTGATATTCTAAAAGAAGTTGCAGATACCAATAACAATGATAGCGATAAAGTAACTTTGTTTGACATTAAAACAGCTTTGCATGAGCGTGGTTTTGGTATTTTAATAATCATCTTCTCCTTGCCGCTATCGGTGCCTATACCGGTTCCACCTGGTTATACAACTATTCTTTCTATACCTTTAATCTTATTCTCATTGCAGCTTTTATTTGGATTTGATTCTCCTTGGATGCCCAGTTGGCTAGAAAGAAGATCTTTTCAGCGTTCAACACTAGCTCTTGTGGTAGAGAAAACTTCTCCAGCATTAAAAAAAATAGAAAAGTTCATGAAACCAAGAATGTCTTTTATTTTCTATGGGCCCGGTGAAAAGATTTTAGCTTTTGTAATGTTGCTTTCTGCATTATCGATAGCTCTTCCATTGCCTCTTACTAACTTCATTCCTGCAATTGGTACGACTCTTATTTCGCTTGGCATTATGAGTAAAGATGGGTTTCTATCCATATTGGGAGTTTTAATATCATTGTGTGGGCTATTGCTTACTCTTGTTGTAGTAGTCAAAGGGCCACAACTTATCATTGGGGCATTTTCTTTTCTCAAAAGCTTCGTATATGGTTAGGCTTTACAACACCTTAACAAAAAAAAAGGAGCTTTTTACACCTATCGATAAAGATCATGTGAAAATGTATGTTTGCGGACCAACAGTATATGACACAGCACATATAGGCAATGCACGGTCTGTTGTTGTGTATGATGTGTTATTTCAGCTACTTAAGTTTTGTTATGGCAAAGTTACCTATGTGCGTAACATAACCGACATTGATGATAAGATAATTAATGCAGCAAGTGAAAAAAATAGCAACATAGAAAGTATCAGCACATATTACACCAAGGCTTTTCATGAAGATATGAGAAGCATAAATTGTGCAGAGCCAACACACGAGCCAAAAGCAACGAAAAACGTAGATTATATTATAAAATTAATTGAACATTTGCTGCAATCAGGCCACGCTTATGAATCTGACAAACATGTGTATTTTAATATAGAATCTTACCATGAATATGGTGCTTTATCAGGAAAAAAAACTGATGAATTGGTTCCAGGTAGCAGAGTTGAAGTTAATGAAAATAAAAAGCACCCGGGAGATTTTGTGCTGTGGAAGCCTGCAAATGATATTGACTACAAACTTTCAAGTTATTGGAATAGCCCATGGGGAGAGGGCAGACCTGGATGGCATATAGAATGCTCAGCAATGTCATATGCTTACCTTGGCAAAGATTTTGATATTCATGGCGGCGGCATAGATTTACAATTTCCTCACCATGAAAATGAAATTGCACAGAGTAAGTCTGCATTTGCTGGATCAATGTTTGCAAAATACTGGATACATAACGGTTTTCTTACAGTAAATGAAGAGAAAATGAGCAAGTCCTTATTTAATATAGTCAAAGTAAGGGATTTGCTAGATAGTGGAATAAAGGGTGAAGTAATACGCTATGCACTGCTCAAAACTCACTACAGAAAACCACTTGATTGGACAGAAAACGTTATTTCTGATGCACAGGAAACCTTAAATAAATTTAATCGATTATCACGTGGTTTAGATACAACAAATATTGATGAAAGTAACGCAGAGATTTCTAAAGATTTTATAGACGCTTTAAAAAACGACTTAAACATCCCTGAAGCTCTAGCTATATTACATGAAATGGCTGCAAAAATTAACAAAATGAGTAATGAAAGTGAAAAGCTTAAATTAACTGAGAGTTTTGTTAAGAGTGCCAGATTTATTGGTCTTCTTGAGTCAAGTTATCAAGAGTGGTTTACTGCTGGTGTGAGTCATCAAGAAATAGAAAGATTGATAGATTTAAGAAGAGCAGCAAAACAAAATAAAGATTATAATACTGCAGACAAAATAAGGGACCAGTTGAAACAAATAGGGGTTACAATTTCTGACAATGAAGATGGTACAACAACCTGGTAAATTCATATGGAAAACTACTTCCTGTTATTCACAGATAGTCTAGTATCATCATTAGTCTTACCCATACATCAAGGTTTTGTGTTCAATACCATGCTTTATTTCAGGTCGTATCACACTCCACTACTGATGTTATTTTTTGGAGTACTAGGATCAAGTCTTGGTGGAATAGTTAATTGGTACTTAGGTAAAATAACAATCTCTATACGAAAATCATACCACAAATTAGAAAACGGATATACAATGCCAAAAGTTACAAAAAATTTGCTAATTTTTGCAACTTTATTACTTTCGTGGGTGCCAGCACTTGGAAGTGTGATTCAAATTTTATCAGGTTATTTCAAGTTAAACCTTTATATTCTTGCCCCTTTAATCATTCTATCTAATTTCTTCTATTTGTTATATCTAATACTTACTTTTGGAGTATAACAGCTATAGTACTACAGTTATTAAAGCCCACTTCTGTCATCTTATGCTCTGACAGAAGCGGAGCTATAAATTAAATGCAAAATTTCTAGTAGTCATAGGATGCACCATGAGCTAAAAGTAATTCCACAAGCTCTTGGTGATTATATTTAGCAGCATAATGTAATGCTGTTCTTCCTTCATTATTTTTGGTGTTAATGTCTGCGTTGTGTTTTAGTAGCACCTTAGCTATGTCAACATTTCCCGTCATAGCAGCTAAGCACAATGTAGTGCCTCCATACCTGCTTTTAGCATTAACCTCAGCACCTTTACCAACAAGACACTTTACCGCATCCAACACTCCGCTACATACGGCTAGGTGCAACGGAGTGTCATTAGACCAACTTTTAGCATTAATCTCAGCACCTTTATTGATTAAATATCTCACTATATCCAACTGGCCGTTATAAGCAGCCCAATGTAACAAAGTCCAGTCATATCTGTTTTTAGCATTAACATCAGCACCCTTGCCAACGAAGTATTCTATCACATTTAATTTCCCATTCTGGACGGCTTTATGTAACGGAATATTGCCATCTCCATCCTCAGTATTAAGGTCAGCACCTTTACTAATAAGGTACTCTACTACATCCAATTTTCCACTGTAAGCAGCTCTATGGACAGAAGTGCAGTTATTCCCATCCCTCGCATTAACATCAGCACCCTCACTAACTAGGCACTTTGTGATATTCAATTTTCCGTGGTATGCAGCTAAGTGTAATGGAGTTCCATAATAAAGTGGCTTTGTAGCATTAGCATTAACATCAGCACCTTTGTTAATTAGGCACTTCACCACATCTAGCTCTCCAATACAAGCAGCCAGGTGTAACGGAACCCAGTCATCTTTGCTTCTAGCATTAACATCGGCACCTTTACTAATAAGATGCTCCACTACAGCTAGTACTCCACTCCTAGAAGCATAGTGCAATGGAACCCAGTCATTTTCGCTTCTAACATTAATATCAGCACCTTTACTAATAAGATACTCTACTACTCTCAAATTTCCATTATAAGAAGCGTGGTGTAACGGAGTTTGACCGAGATTGTCCTTAACATTAACAGTTTTTACCAATTCACCTGGGTAATGTCTTTCTATATGTGTTATTATTGCACTAATTGCTTCATAATCACCACTTACAGCAAGGAAGTGTAAAGGTGCACTTTTCTTTATAAAAAGCGGTTCTCCATGTACATAAGATGAGCTGAAATAAAAGTCATCAATCAATTTACCATATTTACTTGCATATCCCCAAATAGATGCAACATGAATTGTACTATCTTTTACTATATTACCACTATTTATTAATTCTAGGGCTTTTCTGAGAACTTCTTCTTCTCGGCCTTCCTTTTGTAAATTTAATTCAGTTACTTCCTGTACTAACCTATGGACATTTAATACACTTTGGTTTTGTTCACCGCCCACCATGGAATATCTCACAAGTAAACGGATGGCTAGCTTTAACTGCTTTTTCTTATAATCACTTACCGAATTTAAGAATATTTCTCTAGCGATTTTATCAGGTGCAAAATAAGCCAAAACATCTAAAATCTCTGAAGCTAACGGTCCATATTGTTCATCACTTCTTACTTTATCCATCGTAACTTCCCAAGCTGTAAAAGTTGTTTTAGTATAGTCGTTATCAATTCCTTGAAATATTTTAGACTTAAGCAACTTCTTAGCTTTCTTTTCATACTCTTTTAGGTAATCACTAATTTTAAACTCCTCTATTATTCTCTGATCTTCAATATATGATATTGCTTGTTGTATAGCTAAAGGAAAGCATTGCAACCTTCTTACCAAATTTTCTATCTCCCGATCTTGCGATTTATCTTTTTTTAGTATATTAAATCCTTTTTTAACAAACTCTATAGCGTCTCTTTGTTCCAATTCTCCTAGCTTTATAACGTCTATTCCCTTTTCCAGTTCCTGATCATGCGAGGTAATCAAAATATGAGGCTTGTTAAGATCAGGAGATAAAGAAAATGGCAAAAATTTACTTATCTTTTTGTACTCTTGAACGTTATCGAAAATGAACAGGCTCCTCCTTCTTGCGAAGAAAGCATATACTTCTCTAACAATAGTTTCTATCGTTTTGTCGTTTCCATACTTATCTTTAGAAGAAATACCTAATCTATCTCTAGCTAACCTTAAGAAAGAATCTTTCATAGCTTCAAAGTTTTCAGCGTCTATCCATATAACATTGCCGTCATAATATCTTCTATATTTACAAGCATATTTTCTAGCTAACTGGCTTTTTCCCATCCCCCCAGGACCACTAATAGACGTTATGTATGAAATTACAGCACCTTTGGGATCGCGTTGTAGCGAATCATGTAGCATTCCCAATTCCTCATCTCTTCCTGTAAATAGTCTGACTGGACCTCTTACATCAAACCAAATCGCTCCTAAAATTTCCTCTCTTATTTTTTCAAAAAACTCCTTTATTTCTTCATGTGATAGAAACTTTCCCTCTCTTGCTTTCATCCAATCCAGAACTTCTACCAGAAAGCGACTATAAACGTTCTTTTTATCGAGATTATTAAATTCTTTTCCCAACTCATTCTCAATGATTTCCGCTAGTTTTATCTCGTTAGGTTGATCTACTGCAAATACTAATTTATCAAAAAATTCCCTTATATTCTCTTCTAACTTGCCTTCATTTGTCATTCGCTCAAACTCACGTTGCCATACCTGATTTCTTTCCAATTTTCTTTTTGAGTTTTGATCTGATTTACCTTGAAGTTCTTTTATCTCCTTTTCCAATTCTTCTATTGCTTCTTTTACAGCACTCTTAAATGCCGGTTGCACTATTGAAATCATGTTATCGTGAGTACAAGAGAACTTGTATCTCGTACCGCCGTATTTAAAAAAAATATCACTAGTGCTTATTACTTCAACTGCAATTTCTATTCCCTTGTTTGGTCCCGAAGTTTTTGCTTTCAACTTTTTTATTGTATTTTGTGTTGCACTTTGAGCTAGATCGAAACCGATATTAGTACAGATAGTAAAGTCCTTTAGGTCACCATCTGCAAAATCTGGATTAATTTTAATCTTTAGATATGAAACAAAATATTTTGGAACGCTAAATTCACCACTTTTATTTTTTGAAAGCAATTTACCTACACCGATTTTTTCGCATTCATTTTGCTTGTGTTTGTTTTGTATAAACCTATGTACTATTTTTTCATTTTTCCTATCCTGAAAAACAATATCATCAAAACCCGTAGCTGATTCCATTTCTGTAGCTAAACGGAAAGAATATCCAACATCTACTGCACGTTTGAGAAGCAGCATTACCCACTTTAGTTGGTAGATATAGCATTTCTCATAATAGTCCGAATAGGTCATAGGAAGGCAGAATCAACAGCACGACGAAAGGATTCGAATAGAGGAATGTTTTTCCTGGCTCTGTTTTTTATAGCAAACCAATGATGCTCAATTTTGTTAAAATCTGGAGAATAAGGCGGCAGATACAAAATTTCTGCACCGACTCCTTTAGCGAGCTTGATAAGCTTATCAGACTTATGAAAAGTAGCATTATCAAGAATGACAGTTTGTCCAGGTTCTAAGATCGGTGCCAAAAATTGCTCAAACCATCCATTAAAAATATCCATATTACAGTGGCCTTCAAATGTTAATGGAGCAACTATCTTTCTTCTACTTAAGGCTGCAACCATGCTGATTCGTTGAGTTTTTTTTCCAGATTTTAGGGCATAAAATCGCTGTCCTTTCTGGCAATACCCATATGGATAGTCCTCCGTGTTATCAATCCCAGACTCATCTATATACACTAAGTTTTCTGGTTCTTTTGTTGCTATAATTTTTAAGAATTCAGCACGTTTTTCTTCGTTCCTTTCCTTGTATCCATATGTCTTTTTTTGCGCGTAAATCCAATTTTTCTGAGAGCTCGGTGGATCGTTTGGATACTAACGTTGCCCCAAAGTTTAGCCATTTCCGACAGAGTTTTTCTACCGTGTTTTTTAGCAAATTCGATAAACTTATTCCAGTCGATAATTTTCTGATTGTAACCTCCATTACCGAGTTTTTTTGACTGAAAGTCGCCTGTTTCTTTTTTTCTTTGCTGCCACTCCCACAAAGTAGTTCGTCCAATTTTAAATCTTGCTGCCACTGCTTCTCTGCTTTCCCCTTCGTCTAGTGCTTCCATTGCTTTTTTTCTTAAATCATAACTATATGCTGCCGGCATCCAACCTCCTTATCGCCATCTATCCTTAATCTTATCATATCCGGACTTCTGTGGAAAGAGCTATATCACCATGAAGAGACCGCTTTCTTCCCCAAGCAGGATAAGTTTCAGGCATCCTCAACCTCACATAATTTTAAAAATAGTACCAACAAATGGTAAAAAAGTTATATGTCATGATATACAGATATCGTAACAAAGACCTTGGAATATCTACGAGATGTGCTGTTATGTAAATAAAAAAATGTGACTAATTACTTAATCTCTCACTCAAAATTGAATTCACCACATCAGGGCTGGCTTTTCCTTTGGTAAGTTTCATAACTTCGCCGACAAAGAATCCGTATAACTTTGTTTTACCGCTTTTGTATTCTTGAACTTTATCTTGGTTGTTATTGACGATTGTGTCGATAACTCCTGATATTTGACCTCTATCGGTTATTTGTTTTAGGTCTTGCTCTTCTATAATTAAAGATGCAGGTTTGCCAGTTTCAAACATACTATCGAATACCTGCTTGCCAAGTTTAGCAGAGATTGTTCCATCAACGATAAAATCTAAGAGTTCGGACAAAGCATTTGCTTTGATTGGGGAGCTCACAATATCAATACCTGCTTTATTCAAACGACCAAAAAGCTCTACGGTTAACCAGGTAACGGCGAGCTTTGAATCATGTTTTTTTATCAATTCCTCAAAATAATCAGCAATTGCTTTATCGGAGGTAATGACGTTTGCATCGTATTCGTTGATACCCAATTCCTCAATGTATCGCAGCTTTTTTTGATCTGGCAACTCGGGTAAAGATGATTTAATAGAATCTATTTTATCCTGGCTTACCTCAACAGGTAATAAATCAGGCTCAGGGAAGTATCTATAGTCGCTTGCATCCTCTTTGCTTCTCATCACTTTTGTTTTTCCCAAAGCAACATCAAATAATAAGGTATCTTGACTTATTTCTTCTCCACTTTCTAAAATTTCAATTTGTCTTTGTATTTCATAGTCTATAGCTTGCACAATATAACGTATCGAGTTCAGATTTTTTATCTCACAACGAGTGCCAAGTGCGCTACTGCCTTTTAGGCGGACAGAAACATTTGCATCACAACGAAGTGATCCCTTTTCCATATCACCATCACATGAACCAATGTAACGCAAAATCTGCCTCAATTTTTTCATGCATTCTGCAGCTTCCGCAGATGAACGGAGATCTGGCTCTGAAACAATTTCCATTAAAGCAACCCCTGCACGATTTAACTCTACATAAGTTCTGCTTTCCTCATGAACGCTCTTTCCTGCATCTTGCTCTAAATGAATTCTCGCAATTCTTATTTCTTTTTCATTGTCGTTGATAAATACTCTACCGTTTTTAACTATTGGCTCAAAAAACTGAGTTATCTGGTAACCTTGTGGTAAATCAGGATAAAAATAATTTTTCCGATCAAAGTAAGAATACTTATTAATTTCTGCAGAAAGTGCAAGACCAGTGCGTATTGCTTGCTCTATGCAGTAATAATTTAGTATTGGCAGCGTACCTGGCATTGCCGCATCAACTAGAGAAACTTGAGTGTTATGCTCAGCACCAAATTCCGTTGATGAGCTAGAAAATAGCTTCGTATTAGAAGAAACTTGAGCATGCACCTCAAGCCCAATTACCGCTTCCCAATCCTCTTTCGTCATGTATTTTATTTAAATGATAATCTTAATATTCTGCAAAATTAGCACAAAAAGTCAAAACAAAACTCATGTTAGCTAAGTGGTATGCAGATTGTTTTACCCATAGAAACGGGTTAAATGCAAAAGATTACTTGACAAGCTTCGCCAGCCCTCTTATCATAAAATTGAAGCTATTTATTTATCTTCTCTGTACAGATTAAATGACAAAAAAACTCACGTATCTGGCGTCTCATGTTTAATTTTTTGCACTATGTGCACCTTATGTCTTTATAAAACTTCTACCTACATAAGCTGAAACGCGCTTATAAAGCGTTTAAAACATAAAAAAACGCCAACTTAAAAAATGGATAGTGAATAACTAGCTACCCTAGGGTTTCTTTTGCCTTTTTTTCTGTTTAGTAAATTTCTTAACGTTTATAATTTAGATTAGTTGCGGTTTAAAAGCAACTGAATCGCGGTTATTAAGTGTTTAGAATAAAAAAACGCCATACTTGAAAGTATAATGTAAGTATAGCTCTTTCCACAGAAGTCCGGATATGATAAGATAAGGATAGATGGCGATAAGGAGGTTGGATGCCGGCAGCATATAGTTATGATTTAAGAAAAAAAGCAATGGAAGCACTAGACGAAGGGGAAAGCAGAGAAGCAGTGGCAGCAAGATTTAAAATTGGACGAACTACTTTGTGGGAGTGGCAGCAAAGAAAAAAAGAAACAGGCGACTTTCAGTCAAAAAAACTCGGTAATGGAGGTTACAATCAGAAAATTATCGACTGGAATAAGTTTATCGAATTTGCTAAAAAACACGGTAGAAAAACTCTGTCGGAAATGGCTAAACTTTGGGGCAACGTTAGTATCCAAACGATCCACCGAGCTCTCAGAAAAATTGGATTTACGCGCAAAAAAAGACATATGGATACAAGGAAAGGAACGAAGAAAAACGTGCTGAATTCTTAAAAATTATAGCAACAAAAGAACCAGAAAACTTAGTGTATATAGATGAGTCTGGGATTGATAACACGGAGGACTATCCATATGGGTATTGCCAGAAAGGACAGCGATTTTATGCCCTAAAATCTGGAAAAAAAACTCAACGAATCAGCATGGTTGCAGCCTTAAGTAGAAGAAAGATAGTTGCTCCATTAACATTTGAAGGCCACTGTAATATGGATATTTTTAATGGATGGTTTGAGCAATTTTTGGCACCGATCTTAGAACCTGGACAAACTGTCATTCTTGATAATGCTACTTTTCATAAGTCTGATAAGCTTATCAAGCTCGCTAAAGGAGTCGGTGCAGAAATTTTGTATCTGCCGCCTTATTCTCCAGATTTTAACAAAATTGAGCATCATTGGTTTGCTATAAAAAACAGAGCCAGGAAAAACATTCCTCTATTCGAATCCTTTCGTCGTGCTGTTGATTCTGCCTTCCTATGACCTATTCGGACTATTATGAGAAATGCTATAAGAGGTTGTCCGGAAACAAGTAAAAGGCTATAATATCTGAAATTTTAGTACGGGGTAAAGATGAGAAAAAAGTATCCAACAGATCTAAGCGAAAGGGAATGGGCAAGAATAGAAAAACACTTCAGAGTATCATACAAGAAAGGAGGAAGGCCGCCAAAGTATAGCAAAAGAGAAATATTAGAAGCAATTTTCTATGTATTGCGTACAGGGTGTCAATGGCGGTATTTACCAAATGATTTTCCGCTATGGAAGACTGTGTATGAGCAGTTCAGGCAATGGAAGAAGCAGGGAATTTTTGAGAAAATGAATTATGAAATTACAAAATATAGTAGAAGAAAAATAGGAAGGAATGAGCAGCCGAGTGCCTGTATAGTAGATAGTCAATCTGTAAAGACTACAGAAAAGGGGGGATCAAAGGCTATGATGGAAGTAAAAAAGTAAAGGGTAGAAAAAGGCATATAATTACAGACACTCAGGGTTTTATACTAGGTTGTTACGTAGGCGCTGCTAACGAAAATGATAGAGATGGTATTAAAATAGCATTAAACAATATGAGAACAAAATATACTAAAGTTAAAAAAATGTGGGCTGACATGGGATACCAAGGAAGAAATTTAAAGAATCACATAAAGGAAGAATATGACATAGATATTGAAATTGTTAAAAGGCCTCCATGTAGATTTTGGGTGCACAAAGATACGCCACCTGAGCTACTACCAACAAGAGAACAAGGGTTTAAAGTACAGCCAAGAAGATGGGTTGTAGAAAGGACTTTTGCTTGGGTTAATAGGAATAGAAGGCTATCGAAGGAGTATGATTTACTCACAACATCCACTGAGAATTTCATATACCTAGCTATGAGTAGGGTTATGTTAAAGAGGGAATATGCTTGAATTTACTAGTTTCCGGACAACCTCTAATTAGCCAACCACGGGGCTTCTTTTGCCTTTTTTTTCGTTTGGTAAATTTCTTAATGTCTGTAGCTAAACGATAACCGTCATCCCGCTACTTGTTAGCGGCCGAGATACCGCGAATGAATCGTGGTATGACGTAGGATTGCTGTCATTCCAGTGCCAAGCACTGGGATCCAGCCTTTATTATTTGGTTGAAATTAAGTCTTCTGGATCCCAGTGTCAGCTACTTGGATGACACCATTCTTTTTCCTGGATTCCAGTGTCTGGGCACTGGAATGACATCCTCCCTTGTGGAGATTGCTCTCAAATCACAATGTTCGTACAGCTATGCAAACACAAAGGTGTCATTCCAGCGCGTGACGCTGGAATCCAGTTGAGCTATTTCAACAAAAATACTGCATTTTGAGATGAACGTCTATTCTCACCAGACTTATTTACAAGTATAACAATTAAAGTCTGGATTCCAGTGTCAAGCACTGGAATGACATCATAGGGGCACTGCCCTTTTGGATGGAAACCAGTGTCAGCTACTTAGATGATACCTTTTTTCTACTTAGTTTGGGTTATGCAAGAAGTCTATTGCATTCCTGAGCAATTTGATTCATTATTCTTTTTGTAAAAAATTTTCTTAACTTTCTCTCCACTTTTTTGGTAAGGTCACTTTAAAGGAAGTCTAATAGATGCTACATAGAAATCCAGATGAGTTTCTAAAGTCTATTCCAAAAGATAAGCGCATAATGTGCCTTGACATGGGAGAAAAGCAAATAGGCATAGCATTTAGCGATAAAACACAGCTCATAGCCACAGCTCATAGCATATATCACAGAAAAAATATGAGCAAAGATTTAGGTTATCTGCATAGAATATTCAAAGAAAATGAATCTGGATCAATGGTAATAGGACTACCATTAAAAATGGACGAGCAAGAAACTAAATGGTGTAAAACTATAATCCAATTCGCAAATAAAATAATAAAAAAATATAAAGTAAATATATACTTACAAGACGAAAGCTTCTCAACATCTATCGCAACTCATACACTAAAAATTACTGGAGTATCAATCACAAAATCGAAAAAAATAGATGATAAAATCTCCGCATGTATTATTTTGCAACGAACGTTAGACAAGATAAATACAATCAAATAGTTTTTCCAGATCTGGAAATCTTCAAACTGAATCCCATATAAAAGTTACTCAACAAAACAAGAACCTTTCGTATAAGCATGACAAATTGCTACAGCAAGAGCGTCAGCAGCATGGTGGCATTTTATACTCAAATTTTTAACTATTTGCTTCACCATAAATATAATCTGATCCTTATCAGCATGGCCATTTCCGGTAATGCTTTTTTTTACATAGTTTGCATCATATTCATTCATAGTTAGCTTTGTTATTTTTAACGCTAAAATTACAACCCCTCTTGCATATCCCAAAGTTAGTGAAGATTTAGGATTTTTATTAACAAAAATTTTTTCTACCGCAGCTTCATTCGGAGAGTATAGGGAAATTACTTTCTTTAATTGTTCAAAAATTGTATGTAGGCGTTCACCTGTACCCAATTTACCATCAGTTGATATGGTACCGCCGCCCAAAAATTCAATATTATTTTTTTCGTTCAGGCTGATAATGGCCCACCCAGTCTTGCTTATTCCTGGATCTAGACCTATTATTTTAACCACTTAATAAACGCTTAACCAATAGACAAACAAAAATAAAAATATCCAGACTACATCTACAAAGTGCCAATACCAGGAGGCAAACTCAAAGCACAAATGGTCCTGAAGTGTAAATTGGCCTTTCCGTGCTCTAAATAAACACACTGATAAAAATATTATTCCTATTATAACGTGTGCGCAGTGAAAACCGGTAATCATATAAAAATTGGATGTATAAATAAGCTTTTCTCCTGTTTCTTGTAGAGAAAAACTCGCTTCATGATACTCTATTGCTTGCACTATTATAAAAAAAACTCCAAGCAATATAGTTATGGACAGCATTTTAATCATGCTCTTTTTATCATTTTTAAGTAAAGAGTGATTTGCCCAAGTAATTGTTGTACCAGAAAGCAATAATATTAATGTATTCATGAATGGTAGTGACCACGGATCAGGTGGCAAAATTCCCTCAGGGGGCCATTCAACTTTTTTTGCAGGAGAAAACGCCTCAAATAAAAAAACTGGATCAAGCCAGGCTTTAAAGAATGAACAAAAGAACACTATAAAAAATACGACCTCCGAGAGAATAAACAAGTACATTGCAAATTTGAGTCCATGTTTTACAATGGCAGTGTGACATTTGTCATAAATGGCCTCCCTTATTACATCTCTCCACCAATAAAACAGCACCCCTGATACTGCGGAGATTCCCAAAACTAAACAAAACATTCCGACAATTTGTTTATGAAGCGCGCCAACTAATCCAAGTGCAAGAATAAGAATTGCTGCTGATACAGCAATTGGCCAAGGGCTTGGATCCACTAAATGAAAATCATGTTCTTTACTTTTCATAGCATTTTAAAAAATACTTATTAAGGATACAAATTAGCTTAAAATTGTCAATGTTCCTTAGGAAATTGATTGAATCTTGAAAAATTATATGCACCGTTCAAAAAATCTAACACAAATTGTGCAGTTATTCTAAACAACTCAAGCATTCTGCTCTTTTCGTTTTCTCTTGCTCTGCTGCAATATCCATCAACAATATTTTCCAAAATAATGCATCCAGACTTTACTGAATCACTGTAACAAAAATTAAACCAATCCCTATATCTATTATTTTTCTTGAATCTATTTTTCATGCTATCAACGACAGTCTCGTATATAAACATGCAAGAATACAAAACCGTCATAGCCTCATAGGTATTACTATGCGAGATGGATAAAAGAAAATTAGTGAAATTAAAACACTCAAGAGATTTCTTTTCGCGACTTATACCGTACATAGTAAAGTAGTAGTCATATAGCATTCTATTAACAGTCACTACTCTTTGGGCTACTTCAGCAAGCGAGATAATACTACTATAATCTTCCATTTTGGATGCAGTAATTAAGGTGGTACGAATATAATCACCTAAGAACAACGTCTTTTGTTGAGCATAGAATTTGAAGTTCTCTATATTTAGGGTGTTATTCGCTAACTCAACATTAAAAGGATGCTAAATTATATCCTTTAAAAGATTTGACCCGTAACAGCTCCTAATTATGCCACTGAACACTGTAGTTACCGATAAAAGATCAAGTTAACGTAAATAATCCGCTGCTAATATTCTTTGCTAGATATATTAGAGTAATATGCCTCATCCCAAAACATTATTTCTAATTCCAGCCCTTTCTTAAAAAACTCATACATCCTCTTTTTTTCACAGTCACTAGCTTTTTTATATAGCTTATTTGTAATATCAGTAACCTCATCAATTACAGCATTTACTGTTTCGCTACTATAAATGTTGATCCACTCTTTGTATTTGTTATTTTTAACCCCTTTAGTTGTTATCTCATTTACCATATGGCGTATAACGATTTGGTATATGTTAAAGCAAGAATAAGATGCTACTAAAGCTTCATTAACAGAATTGTGATATGCGGCACTCATGAAAAAGTCAGTAAAGGCAGAACAAGCTCTTGACTTTTTGTGATCATCAGATAGATCACAATCTTCAAAATGTTTTTTATACTGTTCTCGAACATAAAATGCTCCTTGTGCCAAATTGATTAAACTACTCATCATTTCAATATCATCAACTCTAGCTGCAACAATTAAAAAAGCACGAGCGCAGTCTATACAATACAGAAAATCCTGCTGAAGGTAGAATTTGAATTTTTCATAATCTAATGTATTATTTATCAATTCAACATTAAAAGGGTGTTCTTTTATTTTATCAATAAGATCAGAAAACTCTTTTAGAGGTTGTCCGGAAACTAGTAAAAGGCTATAATATCTGAAATTTTAGTACGGGGTAAAGATGAGAAAAAAGTATCCAACAGATCTAAGCGAAAGGGAATGGGCAAGAATAGAAAAACACTTCAGAGTATCATACAAGAAAGGAGGAAGGCCGCCAAAGTATAGCAAAAAAGAAATATTAGAAGCAATTTTCTATGTATTGCGTACAGGGTGTCAATGGCGGTATTTACCAAATGATTTTCCGCTATGGAAGACTGTGTATGAGCAGTTCAGGCAATGGAAGAAGCAGGGAATTTTTGAGAAAATGAATTATGAAATTACAAAATATAGTAGAAGAAAAATAGGAAGGAATGAGCAGCCGAGTGCCTGTATAGTAGATAGTCAATCTGTAAAGACTACAGAAAAGGGGGGATCAAAGGCTATGATGGAAGTAAAAAAGTAAAGGGTAGAAAAAGGCATATAATTACAGACACTCAGGGTTTTATACTAGGTTGTTACGTAGGCGCTGCTAACGAAAATGATAGAGATGGTATTAAAATAGCATTAAACAATATGAGAACAAAATATACTAAAGTTAAAAAAATGTGGGCTGACATGGGATACCAAGGAAGAAATTTAAAGAATCACATAAAGGAAGAATATGACATAGATATTGAAATTGTTAAAAGGCCTCCATGTAGATTTTGGGTGCACAAAGATACGCCACCTGAGCTACTACCAACAAGAGAACAAGGGTTTAAAGTACAGCCAAGAAGATGGGTTGTAGAAAGGACTTTTGCTTGGGTTAATAGGAATAGAAGGCTATCGAAGGAGTATGATTTACTCACAACATCCACTGAGAATTTCATATACCTAGCTATGAGTAGGGTTATGTTAAAGAGGGAATATGCTTGAATTTACTAGTTTCCGGACAACCTCTTACAATTACGTTGTACAGTTCTCCTTCTATTTCGTTATACACTTTATAAGCCTCACAATAAAAATTGAATATAAAAATTATTACTAATGTGGTATAATTATTATGAAAAAGCGTGCTATGCTTTAACAATAAGCTAGTATATAAATATGGGGCTGTAAATCAAAAATTTTAGCAATCTAAAGAAATTTTACTATTACCTTCTATATTGAATTCTCTACGAAGATCAGCAGACAAGTTTATGCTTTCCCAAGAAAATCCACCGTCACTTTCTGACTCTTTACCAAAATGTCCATAACAGGCTGTACGTTTATATATAGGATGATTAAGCGATAAATGCTTGATTATGCCTTTTGTTGATAAATCTATATTATTCTCGATAAACTTTTTAATTACTCTTTCCTCTACCTTATTCGCACCAAATGTATCAATATAGAATGAAGTAGGTTTTGATACACCAATTGCATAAGAAAGCTGCACAAGACAACGTTCAGCCAAACCTGCAAAGACAATATTTTTAGCAAGATATCTTGCCATATAAGCCGCAGATCTATCAACTTTGGTTGCATCTTTTCCGGAAAACGCTCCTCCACCGTGTGGAATATAACCTCCATAAGTATCAACCATAATTTTTCGTCCGGTTAATCCACAATCACTAACCGGTCCACCAATAACAAATCTACCAGTTGGATTGACTAAGAGATTTTCCTCAGGACACATCCATCCTTCAGGTAAAGATGAAACTATGTAAGGGTAAATTATTTCTTTTACTTTTGATTGATCCAAATCCTCAGGGTGCTGTATTGAGACAATAATACTTTCAGCACGTACCGGGAGGTTATTCTCATATGCCAAAGTGATTTGTGACTTTGCATCTGGACCAAGTTTTGCTTCTTTAACTGCGCTCATGATATTTTTCAGAATCGAGTGTGCATAAAAAATGGGTGCCGGCATAAGGTTTTCTGTCTCTGTTGTTGCATAGCCATACATTATGCCCTGATCTCCAGCACCTTGATCCAACCCTATTGCAATGTCATTTGATTGCTCATGCAGCAATATATTTACTTTCACTTTTCTCCAGTGGAACCCATCGTGCTTGTAACCAATATCTTTTATTGTATTCCGTACAATACTTTCAATCCTGCTATTTTTGATGTTAGGCCCAAACACTTCCCCAGCTATAATAACGTTATCTTTGGTGACTAAAGTCTCTATTGCAGCTCGCGCAAAAGGATCAGTAAAAAGGTACTCATCAAGTATTGCATCTGAAATTTGATCTGCTACTTTATCTGGATGACCAGCCGCCACTGATTCACTGGTTACTAAATTTTTATATAAACTCATGTTTTTGCTTATACAATATCAAAACCGCTATAGAAAACACAGTTAGTAACTACTAAATGGTGGGTCTGGGAAGAGTTGAACCTCCGACCTCACGCTTATCAGGCGTGCGCTCTAACCACCTGAGCTACAGACCCATGATTTATTCAAGCTGAAGCTTTCATATTATCTGTAGGCACGATATCAATAAAAGTCTTTTTATTTGCTGACCTTCTAAAGCTGACCCAGCCTTCTATTTTAGCAAAAATCGTATGATCTTTACCTATACCAACATTCTTCCCAGGATGGAATTTTGTGCCTCTTTGGCGCACAATTATGTTACCAGGAATAACCTTCCCATTCTTCTTTATTCCTAACCTACGACCCGCTGAATCTCTACCATTACAGGAACTACCACCTGATTTTTTAGTTGCCATATCTTACCTCTTACTTTTGAAGACTAATTTCATTTATACGAAGAACAGTTATATACTGCCTATGACCAGTTTTCCTACGGTAATTTTTTCTTCTTTTCTTCTTAAAGATTATAATTTTTTCCCCCCTGCACTGCTCCAACACTTCAGCTTTAACAGTAGCATTAGATGAATAAGATAAGCCATTATTTGAAATACAAATCACCTTATTGATTTCCACCTCTTTTTTTTCTTCAGCTTCTAACTTCTCTACCTTTATTATACTACCTTCTTTTACTAAATATTGCTTTCCACCAGTCTCAATTACTGCAAACATGATAAATATAAATTATTGTTATTAACTTTAATCGTAAACGATGTCATATACGCTGTCAATATAAATAAAAAGCATGACTTAACGTTCTTTTTGAGCTACTAAAATACTTCTATCTGTTTTCATCTTTTATCTACCTTTTCTCAGACAGTAGACTTCTTGCATAACCTAAGCAGAAAAAAGGCAAATAGTTATTATAGCTCTAAGTTTACCGACACCGTCATGCAAGTAGCCCCTTCTCCTGTCATCCGAGTAGCTTGACACTGGTTCCTTTATGACGATGTCATCCAAGTGTCAGCTACTCGGATGACAAAAAAAGGAGCACTAGGATGACATCATCCTTTTTTGGGATTCCAGTGTCACGCACTGGGATGACAGCAGTCCTACGTCATACCGCCGCGAACCGTCATACCGCGATTCATTCGCGGTATCTCAGCAATAGATCCCGCTAACAAGCAGCGGGATGACGATTGTCGTTTAGCCATAAACATTAAGGAATTTACCAAATGAAAAAAAAGGCAAAAGAAACCCTAGTCATTGTCTATTTTCAGTATTGGCGTTTTTTAAGTCTTAAACACTGCAATTTAGCTGCTTTTAATTGCAACTAACCTACGCTGCAAATGTTTAAGAAATTTACTAAGCAGAAAAAAAGACAAAGGACCCCCGAGTTAGCTAGTCTTTTACTATCTCTGTCGAGTATTGGCATTTTTTGATGTCTTGTAACGCTTTATAAGCGCGTTCAGCTTATTTAGATAAAAATCTAGATGTAGATGAAGTTTTGTAAAGACATACAGTATCTATATACTGCAAAAAATTAAACATAAGACGCCGATACATTAAGTAATCCTTACCTTTTAATCTGCAGATTGGCGAAAGCAAATACAATAGCTTCACTGTTATGATAAGGGGGCTGGCGGAGTTTGTCAAGGAAGTTTTTTTGTTTCTATTCCCAATAAAAGTTTGTTATATGGTTATGCAAGAAGTCTAATATTAAAAATGACACAACAACATAATTAAATTAGACTACTTTATTCTCTTAGTTACTTGCTTTTCTCTTGCTATTGCAAGGCTTTTTTCTGGTACATCCTCAACTATAACACTACCTGCTGCAATTACAGATTCATCATGAATATTAAGCGGCGCAATTAGTGAGCTATTGGCGCCAACAAAGCAATTGCTCCCTATATTCGTTTCATGTTTATTTTTCCCATCATAATTACAAACAATAGTGCCTGCTCCTATATTACTCTCCTGCCCTACTTTAGCATTTCCTATATAACTTAAGTGTTTTATTCTAGTGTTTTGACCAACTTCACTTGTTTTCACTTCCACAAAATTTCCTATTTTTGCCTTATTACCAATTGTTGTGTTTCCGCGTATTCTGGTAAATGGACCGACCTCAGCATTACTTTTAATTAAGCAGTTTTCTAAATGCGAAAATGGCAGTATTTTCGCACCAGACTCTATTTTCACTCCAGTACCGAAAAAAACATATGGGTAAATAACTGAATCTCTGGCAATTTGCGTATCAAGAGAAAAGAAAACAGTCTCTGGTGCAACAAGCGTTACTCCGGAGTCGGTAAAAATTTTTCTTTTATTTTCTTGAAAGTAAAACTCAGCTTTTATAAGGTCATTTCTGTTATTTATTCCCGTTGCTTCTTCTCCACCGGTAATAACGTAACCGACATTTAAATTACTCTTCACTGCAATGGAAACTATATCGGTCAAGTAATATTCATGAGTTGAGCTATTGCACTCTATTTTCTCCACCAATTCACGTAAATTCTTTGCACATGCAACCATTATTCCAGCATTTGCAAGAAATTCTTCATGATTATTTTTATCACTCTTTGCTTCTACGATTTCTCTTAAGGAACCATTCTCAATAATTAACCTACCGTATTCTTTATTGCTTGTCCTAAAACCTAGGCAAACTAGAGCCTTGCCTTCTAAATAACTAATCATTTTAGTTATTGTGCTGCTTTTTATGAGCGGAGTATCCCCATACTGCACAACAACTATGCTTGAATCTGGCAATTCTCTTAGGTTTCTCATCGCAGTTTTGACCGCATCTCCCGTGCCAAGTGTTAATTCTTGTGTAATTAACTGTATATCCTTAAAACACTTTAGTCTTTCAATTAAAGGCTGATCAACTACAACAGCAATATTTTCAGGATTTAACTGTTTTGCATTGTAAATGACATGCTGGAGCATGGAAAAACTGCCTATTTTGTGTAGGACCTTAGGCAAATCTGAATTCATCCGCCTGCCATGCCCTGCAGCAAGTATAACGAACGTATGAGTTTTACTTATCACTTATCTTAAAGATGAAAAATGAAAACCGTAATGATCAAGCCAGCTGATTTTGTTGTCATAAAAGCTCCTCAAGTCGCTAATTTGATATTTTAGCATTGCAAGCCTTTCTATACCAATGCCAAACGCAAAACCGTTGTATTTAGTATGGTCTATTCCAACATTTTGAAATACATTTGGATGCGTCATACCGCATCCCAGTACTTCTATCCATTTACTACCTTTATAACTTATGTCCACTTCCGCAGAAGGCTCGGTAAAAGGGAAAAAACTATTACGAAAACGTATCTTCAGCCCTTTATCGCCAAAGAACTTATTAAGGAAGTGATGAATAGTAAATTTTAACTGGCCCATATTGACATTCTCATCGACATATAACCCCTCTATTTGATGGAACATAGGGGTGTGAGTTGCATCAAAGTCGTTTCTGTATACTCTACCTGCGGCTACTATTTTAATTGGGAATTTTTTTGTTTTTTCCATGGTTCTAATCTGTACAGATGAGGTGTGAGTGCGCAGTACCATTCTTTTATCATCTATTTTATTCTTTAAGTAGAAGGTATCTTGCTCCTCTCGTGCAGGATGATGACTTGGAGTATTCAGTGCATCAAATACATGAAATTCATCTTCAATGTCAGGGCCATCAACTGCCTTAAAACCCATATGTGCAAAAATAAGCTTTACTTCATTTAGAACCTTACTGAGTGGATGGACCTTGCCAATTTTTTCTGGCCTCGCAGGCAACGTGATATCAACTGCCTCGTTCTGCAATTTAAAGTTAACTTCTTCGGCTTTTAGTATATTCTCCTTATTCATTATAAGCTGATCTAGCTTATTACGTAAAACGTTGATAACTTCGCCTAAATTGCGCTTTTTTCCTGCGTCTTCTATCTCTTTTAAGTTGTCAAAATAAGCTTTAATTACACCCTTTTTTCCCAAATATGATAGCCTAACTTTTTCTAAATCTTGTAAAGAAGAAGCATTCTCAATTTCGGAAACTGCTTTATCTTCAAGTGAAAGTATGTCATCTAATAACTCTTTATTCATCTTAAAAACGCTGGCTTAAACTTTCATTATAGTGAAATTTTAAATATCATCAACAATCCGAAAAATTGCCCTATTCTGATTATTAATTTATTGACTGATTAATCTTTTTTATTTACCTTTGCGTTGATGAATTTGCTGTATCAACTATGCACAACAGTAATACTGAAACTAAGAATAAGTATAAAATAGAGGATTTACCTAAGCTCTTTAAGGAAAAATCCAGAAACATAAGTAAAGCATTTTCTAGCGAAACAATTAAGATCAGTACTATTCGCTCGAGAAGTATTGAAAGTAATATACAAGAATTTTCATTTGAGCTAACAGCAACAGATAAAGACACCTTTAATATAAGATTATTTCGAATAAACTCTTTAATTAATTTTTTCAAAATCTGCCTTTCCCGGGAAAAAAATTTTACAGCCAACATAAAAGTGCCCAAAGAAAGCAGTGAACTATATAATAACTACTGTAAAACTAACAGTTATAAAACTGTAGAAGAATTCGTAAATAGTGCTCCGCCTCAAATCCTTCTGCAGGGCACAACGATAACGCTACAAACAGACGTTGAAAACATTAACCTGGACAACTTGTACCAAATCGAGTTATTTCTAAATGAAAAGCTACAACATGCAGAAAAAACTGAAAATGAAGACAAAAAAGAACAGAGTGAAACTAACCAAAAAAATGCACAAAATAAACAAATCGTACCAGTTACAGGCTCATTTGGCTTCGATGTAACAAATAATGGAAAACAAGTTACACGTGTTTCGATAGTAGTTGCTGCAATGCATGAAAACGTTTTCTGGTTTAGATCTTTTTTCTGTCTACCCAATTTTTTTAATACGTCACAATTCTTTTCCCAACAATTGCCAAAATTTTCTATACAGAGCAACAATATACCATTTGGTGTTATTCCAGCGTTTGACCAGGAAAAAAGAAACATGGATCCAAGTAGTCAAGCTACTCGGATGACAGGGGGTAGTATAGAAAATCCAATACCTCAAGAAGCAGAACAGAATGTAGGTCAAACTACTTCGCACACAGAGTATTTTAAGGCTAACAGAAAAAAGAAGTCAAAAAAGCAGACCAAAGAACTATCAGAGAAAGAAAAACCATTAGCCATAAAACAAGCACAAAATGATGCTAGAGTAGCTATGATAGATAACCAAATTGAGCACAGGGGGAAAAAACTCGATAAAATATTTATTGAAGTGATGAGTGGATACAAAAATCAAGATCCAGAAACATTTTGCAATATTTTCAGCTCAGTATTCAATATTGTTTACTTTCAAGATAAACAATTACATGCAATATTAGAGCCAGGCGAGATATCAGAAGTATTACAGATACTCGAAAGGCCACAACCTCTTAGTAACTCACTTTTAGGTAAAGAATATTTACAAAAACAAGTATATAGAAAAAAAGAGCAATTGCTTAAATTAGTTTCAGGTGTTTATATACAACAACCTTCTCCACAACATGAAAATACTCCTCATAAATCTACAAACCCTTTACCAATTAAAGATCTTTCACCAGCAACAAATGAAGCTAAAACTCTACCACCTACTAACATTACACTCAAATCATCATTAAAAACTGTATTTTCCTCAAAAAAGGCTTATTTTTGTCTATTTATAATAGTAGCATCTGCATCAACACTTTGCTTATGGCATTTTCCGTTAGGAAAAGTGTCAATGTTAAAAGGATTAGTGCCACCAGAAAAAAGAGAAAGTATTGGGCTAGCATTGAACATAGGGTTACCAATATTAACTGCATTATGTGTTCTGAGTTTGGCTTATTTCATATATTCTGAATATTCTATAGAATCTATTGAACAAGTAAGTGAAAACGATCCCCTTTCTCGCGCCTATAGCTAGTGCAGGCTCAGTTTTCCTACGTCATACCGTCACGGTATCTCTAGATCCCGCTAACACGTAGCGGGATGACGAATTTGTCGTTTTTTAAATTGTCGGTAAACCAGAATTACTTTAACTATAACAAAATAGAAATAAGTTGTTGTAAAAAATTTTTCATGGTAAAATTATTTATTTTCACCATATGTTTAAAGGAATTATCACGGATATCGGGACTATAACTGATACTACCACTCACTCCAACTCTGATCAAATTTTCCATATCAAGACACAAAATTTATCCTCTATAAATAAAGGAGATTCAATAGCTTGCTCTGGTGTGTGTTTAACTGTTGTTGATATAATGAGCGATACATTTACAGTCCAAGCATCTCAAGAAACTATGAAGGTTGCTAACTTAAATACGTGGAGAATAGGAAAAAAAATAAATCTCGAACAAGCAATGAGATTAAGCGATAAGATCGATGGCCACCTGGTTCAGGGTCATGTTGATGGGATAGTAAAATTTTTAACAATTAATCAAAATTTAGATTCTCATGAAATCAAACTATCGTGCCCACAAGAATTAATTAAATTTGTTGCAAAAAAAAGCTCCGTTACACTAGATGGGGTTTCCCTCACAGTGAATTCAGTTATTAATCAGGAATTTACAGTAAATATCACTCCCTATACATGGGAAAATACAACTTTTCAGTACAACAAAGTAAATGATTATTTGAATTTAGAAATTGACATGATCGCTAGGTATTTAGATCAATTGATGCAGCATAAATACAATTAATTTTACAACCTTGTTATTTACAACTATTATATCTTGAAAACCATATAGATATAAAACATGCTTTTCGATAGCCTAATTATCTTCATTGTTGTTCTATGCGTAATAATCTCGGTAACTAGAGGCTTTATAAAAGAGCTATGCGCACTAATGTTTCTATTTTTATCGGTCTTTCTGACAGCTAATCACTATGATTTTTTCGCTCCAAATTATAGTAAATATTTTGATTCTAAAGTTACACTAAACATACTTTCTACAATCTCTGTATTTATTATACTTAATCTTATATTCATGATAATAAATAACTGGCTAATGTACATATTATCACCCATAAGGTTGGGGTTTATCGATAGAGTTACTGGAATCTTTCTCGGAGTGCTTAAAGGAATATTGCTCTCTTATGTATTATTTTTTGCTGTGCACTTATATTGCTACACAGTATATGACAAAAAAGAGGGAGAGTATAAAATAGAAGCAGAAGACATATTGCCTAATTGGATAATAAATTCACACTCTTATCAGGCTTTATTTGTGACAGCAGAAGAAGTAATTGACATGTATGTACCAGAGTCGTTGATACTAAAAATAAAAGAGATCGGTGGAGAAATGGTTGATCAAGAAAAACCTAAAAACAATAAAAAAGAAGAGTAAATATTTATTTATAAATATTTTCATTGGGAGTATTCAAAAAGCCATATGTGTCAGGTTAAGAGCACAGAATTTTTTACTGGAAATATTAATTTTGTTTTAGCAATAAATCAACTTAAGGTCATAATATCTTGACATTTATTTAATGTTGCTATATAATAGCTATGTACATTTTGTGTACTATAGCAATAAAATTACCTTGTAATAGGTGTATTGGACCCGAGGGCAGTACTCGGCGTCTCCACCATGTTTTTTAATTTATATGGGGACGAATAAGGATCGACATGCATAGTAAAGATGGTAGCTTTGCTCGGTTAGACACCACCGCTAAGAGTTCATAATTTAAATGCAAACGATAATTTTGCTGCTGAAGACAATGTCGACGCAATAGCTGCTTAATTTAAGCACTATAACTTCATTGCTATAAGCACGGTTCAGGGAACGCCGGGTAACAGAAGTTCCCCAAAATTTACGTATGTGAAAGTTATATGGAGCAAACAGATTACAAAAAACTGCTTAATTCTGCTAAGTTTCAAGTTATCAAAAAGACTTTAGATGTTATATCAGGTAATGGTTTTATCCCTCACTTAGAAATATTATTTTTCACATATTTTAATGGTGTGACCATGCCAGATCGTTTGAAAAAGTCATACCCTACTCAAATGCTTATTATATTACAGCATCAATTCTATGATTTAAAAGTTTCTGAGGATAAATTTAGCGTCAGTTTGAGTTTTCAAGGAAAACAAGAGCGAATTACTATACCGTTTTTTGCTATTAGTGAGTTTCGTGATAAAATTTCAGGAGATGTTTTAATATTTGACAAAATCAGTATCGACTCTGATAAAGAATACAAAAGTGAAAAATGTACTGAAAAACTATCAAACGGTAGTATTATATCCATAGATCAACTGCGTGATGAGTAACTGCTCATCTTTATAAACAAAAAATATTAATAGAAAAAAGTGGTCTAACTTAAGTAATAGAATAGAGGGTAGATAAATATGCTAAATCTTTAATTATTTATTAACGCAGGTGGCAAAATTTTTCTTACATATCATCAACTTCCTTTATTGAAAAATTCAGAAAAATGTTGTATAATTATTAGTAGACTTTGGTAAAACATATGACAGATTCAGGAATTAGTATAACTTTTGACCCAAAAACTTCACATAACCTTACTAAGTTAGCTGAAATCACCAAGGAATCCGTTCAAGAACTAGCAAAAAGGTTAGTCATCGAAGGAATCGAGTGCGAAGTAGAAGATATTGCGTTATATAAAACTATTAAGGAATGTGAGGATGTAGACTGGAATACAGTACTATCTGAAAGGGAGAGGACATAAACTGAAATACGATATTGTCTACTCAAAAAACTTTACTGAAAGAGATTTTCTAAATCTTCCAAAAACAATAAGATCAAGGATTACAAAAGCGATAAACGAGCGGCTTACAACTGATCCAATTAAATTTGGTAAACCATTACGTGGCAGGCTAAAAGGGTATAGAAGAATAAGGGTTAGTGATTATCGAATTATTTATACTGTAAATATTGCAAAACATAAGGTATTTGTTGCTACAGCAGGACATAGAGACACCATTTATGAGAAGGCTACTTGATAAACATTAAATATATTTTTATACAGCCCTCCTTCCTTCCTTTATTGAAAAATTAAAAAAAATGTTGTAAAATAGCTATAGTAGTAGACTTTGGTAAAACTTATGGTAAATTCAAAAGTTAGTGTAACTTTCAACCCAGAAACTTCGCAGCATCTTGTTGAACTAGCTAGAGCCACCAAGCAGTCTGTTCAAAAATTAACAGAAAAGCTAGTCAAGGAAGCAATCGAACTTGAAGCGGAAGATATTGCATTTTCCAAAATTATTAGGGAGTTAAATTCTGATGATGCAGAAGAAGTAGAGGATAGTGAAGACATCTGGAAATAAGCAATACACCATTAAATATCTAAAGCATGTTCTTAAAAGAAATTTGCCTTCCTTGCCGGAAGATGTAAAGCCAAGTATTAAAGATGCAATAAAAGAGTATCTTGAGACTGATCCTATTGGTAACGGTGTGTTGCTACGCAAGAGATTAAAGGAACATAGAAGAATAAAAGTTGCTGATGATTATCGTATTGTCTACCGTGTAAATACTGTAAAACGTATAGTAATTATTGTTTCAATAGGACACAGGGACAATATTTACAAGCAGGCAATATTGGACCTACTGAAACATTAAATATATTTTTATACACCACTCCTTTCTTTATTGAAAAATTAAAAAAAATGTTGTATAATTATTAGTGGACTTTGGTAAAACATATGGCAAATTCAGGCATTAACATAGCTCTTAGCGAAGAAACTTTAAAGCATCTTGCTGAATTATCTGAATTTACTAAACAGCCCGTTCAAGAATTAGCAGGAAAACTATTTAGAGAAGCAGTTGAGCTTGAAATGGAGGATTTTTTAGTATCTAAAATTTCTGATGAGCGTGATGTTGAAGGTGCAGAAACAGTTGATTTTGAAGATATTAAGTGGGATTAGAGCGTTACAAGGTTAAGTCTCTAAAGAGTGTTGTTGAAAAAGATTTACCAAACCTTCCAAAGATAATAAGGCTAAGAGTTCAAAAGGCTATAAAAGAACGTCTTACAGTTGACCCAATAAATTTTGGTGAACCACTACATCATAACTTAAAAGGATGTAGAAGGCTAAGAGTTGGTGACTATCGTGTAATTTACAGAGTAAATCAATTAGATCATATAGTAACTATCACAGAGATAGGACATAGAGATGATATTTATAAGAAATAAATATCAACATTAATATATATTATACACCCCTCCTTCCTTGTCCATTCTCTACTTTAGGTGGCTTTGCGCAGCTCAAAAAATGAAGTTTTTTTTGGTTCAGCAAAAACAACATTTTGAGTTTGAAAAGGCTAAATACTTGTCTTTTATATAACTTTCGTGTAATAGATATGTATGCATCCAATCATATATCTACTCAATACGTTACTTGATCTTTATAGCTTCATTCTAATATGTTGGGTTGTCCTAAACTGGCTGGTTAAACTTAATATGGTGAACATATATAATGAAACTGTCAGTAGCATAATGCACATCTTGAACCAATTGACATATCCACCACTAAAGATTATTAGAAGATATATACCACCGTTCAACGGATTAGATTTATCTATAATGATATTGCTAATAACAATTCACTTTGTAAAATATACAGTAGCTTACTACTTTAGGTAGATGTTAAAAAAATATCTAAAATCAGCAATATATCTATCCCTTTTAATATATATATATATATCAGTTTTTAGCTATAACTATAAAGATCCTTCCTTAAACACAGCTACAAATGAGGAAGTGACAAATTTAGGTGGAATAGTAAGTTCATATTTAGCTGATATATTGGTTCAATTTCTTGGATTAACTAGTGTTACAATAGCTACAACCATAGTTTACTTGTTGATCTTCAGGCCATCAAAAAGGCTGCTAAAAATTCTCTATTTAATATTAATCAATTTAGGGATATGTGCTATACTACCACAACTTTCGCTAGGCATCACTGCAAGGTACAGACACAGTGGAATAATAGGGAATGCACTAATTAATAACTGCCCGTTTTATATATTTGTGATAGTAACATCAATAGGTCTTGTAGGATCTGTTGGTTGGAAGAGAACAATTTACTCTCTATTCTTCTTATGTAAAAAAATAGCTTGCTTATTTGTAAATGTTCCATTCTTCAGATCACATAAAACTACTGAGTATTCAATTGCACCATTAGTAGTAGAAGAAAAACATAGAACTAAAATCACTACTAAACAACAACCAAAAGAAAGACAGAAAAAAGCTACCGAGGAGGTTTTAAGTGAGTTTAAGTTTCCAAGTATCCATTTACTTTCTAAAGCAGAAGAGTCTTTGCAGAGAAAACAGCTAAATGAAATGGAGAGCAATAAAAATTTATCTCTGCTGGAACAAGTCCTGAGTGATTTTGGCGTGCAAGGAAAAATTATCAGTGTATGCTATGGGCCGGTTGTGACTTTGTACAAACTTGAACCACAAGCTGGCACGAAATCTGCAAGAGTAATTGGCCTTGCAGATGACATTGCACGTTCGATGAGTGCACTCTCTGCACGTATTTCAATAATTCGTGGGCAAAATGCTATGGGAATAGAGTTGCCGAACAAGGAACGGGAAATTGTAATGCTGCGTGATTTGCTTGAATCCCCAGAATACCAAAATGCAAACTTAAATCTCCCAATTGCGCTTGGCAAAGAAATAAGTGGAAAACCAGTTATTGCAGATCTAACTAAAATGCCCCACTTGCTCGTTGCTGGAACCACAGGGTCTGGTAAATCAGTTGCGATTAACACTATGATTCTTTCACTCGTTTATCGATTAAGTCCTGATGAATGTAAGATGATAATGATCGACCCAAAAATGCTTGAGCTTTCAATATATGATGCAATACCGCATCTAATAACGCCAGTGGTAACAGAGCCAAAAAAGGCTGTAGTCGCTCTTAAGTGGATAGTGAAAGAAATGGAAAATCGCTATCGCATGATGTCCTATTTAAATGTGCGCAATGTAATAAACTATAACCAAAGAATCACAGAAGCGATGAATAGTGGAATAGAATTGGAGCGCGTTGTGCAGATTGGCTTTAACTCAACAACAGGCAAACCTCTGTTTGAAAAAATACCAATCAAGATGGAAACATTTCCGTATATTGTAGTGATCGTGGATGAAATGGCAGATTTGATGCTTGTTGCCGGCAAAGAAATAGAGTGCTCTATTCAACGCTTAGCTCAGATGGCTCGTGCTGCAGGAATACACATCATAATGGCAACACAACGCCCATCTGTGGATGTGATCACAGGTGTGATAAAGGCGAACTTTCCAACGAGAATCAGTTTTGCTGTTACTTCTAAGATAGATAGCCGTACAATACTTGGCGAACAAGGGGCTGAACAATTGCTCGGCATGGGTGACATGCTCTATATGGCCTCTGGTGGTAAGATCATTCGAGTTCACGGCCCATTTGTAAGTGATAATGAGGTGCAAGATATAGTTGATCATCTGAAAATGCAAGGTGAGCCAAACTACATGGAGGAAATCACTAAAGAAGATGAAAATTCTTCTACAGAGTCACACGATGAAACGGAGGATGAAGAAAATGACCTCTATAACCAAGCAGTGGCCATCATTCAAAGAGATCAAAAAGTTTCAACCAGTTACATTCAAAGGCAGCTTAGAATAGGCTATAACAGAGCAGCAAACATCGTTGAAAGAATGGAAAAGGAAGGTATTGTCAGCGCTCCAAATTACTCAGGGAAAAGAGAGATATTGGTTGAATAACAATCTTGTAATACCTTAATTTAAGTTTTCGCACTTTCAAAAAGCAAGTCAAACGAAATTATTAAAAGATCAATACATAATGACAATTGATTTAATAATAATTTAAACATTTGGAATGTAAAATTATAATATATTAATTAACTAGGGGGTTAAAAATGGGTATAACTAAATGGGTACTTGGCTTTGATGAGTCAGATATAACAGCATTGCAGGAAAGTCAACAAATTGATGCTGAGCAGTTTGAAAAAGTTTTTGGTGCATTAAAAGAATGGCAAGAAGCTCAAAAGATAGATGCTAAACAGTTTGAAGAGGTATTTAGTGCATTAAAAGAATGGCAAGAAGCTCAAAAGATAGATGTTGAGCAGTTTGAAAAAGTTTTTAGTGCATTAGAAGACAAGATTGGTACTAAGCAGTTTCAAGCTATGCAAGAGCACTTAAACGGCCTGCAAGAAAAAGTGGAAACACTTGCAGAGGCAGTAGCAGATCAACAAAAAATAATGGCAATTTGTATCATAGTCAGTGCTGTTGCCGCAATAGCAATAACTAGTTTTGTTGCATTCTGTATCTATCAGGGAGTTAAGCTTGATAAAGAGAAAAAAAACGACTTATCTAAAGATACGCCAGACGCAAAACTTAATAATGTAGATACTACCGATGGTACTGAAAAACTACAGAATAACTTAAAAGTTGCAAACATATAGCTGCATAACACTTTTCTTGAAAAGGTGTTACGCAACTTGTAACACCTTACTCTTCTCTTAGTCTGCGTAGGTTTTTTTGATAGCAAACATATCACTTTTTAGAAAAATATTTGTATTGTAAAGTTAGTAAAGATTCTGGTTTACTTAAAGTTTGTTAATTGCTATCTTTTAAAACACGATATTTACTATAGCACCATATGCTTAGGGTTTTTTCTAAAATTTTATTTATATTAATGTTTTTGGTTTCTAGCTTTTTTACTGTGCATAGTGCTGAAGCTAAATCTAAGCTCAGTAAGAGATACATACCTCCTGGTAACCCTGGTGGTGCAAACTTTCATACAGATGAGGATTTTGCTGAGTCATATAAACTGTATGAGAAGCGTAGGGAATTGCTCAAGAAAAAAAAATTACAAGATCGAGCTATAAATAAAGAAGATCTAATCAAAAAATTAAAAGAGAAAAAAATTGCTAGTCTTGATAATGAGCCAAATGACATGGAAGCTTGCATAGTCGACGATGAAGAGAGCACTATGATAAATCAGCATGGTATTAATATCGCACGTTTAAGGGGTGCTGTATTTATAGATCAAGAGTCAGTTTTCCAGTATGAAAATAAGCAGCATGAAAGTGAACAACAAGAAGAGAAGAAAGTTACTTCAACACGAGAAAAGAAAGTTTCTCCTATAAATGTCACTATAAAAGAAACTCCATCAAGAAGAACGTGCTCACATGATTCTATTGCTAATTTGGATAACGTAGATGCTTATAGTTTGAATGGTTCAAGTTCATTTGGCAGTGTAGCTGACACAGTAAAATAGTATCACAATATTGGCCATTAATAATATGCTAGATAAAGACCTGATATTGAATGATAATACATATGAATTATCGCAGATTTCCAGGCACAAAACTCATGTTGTAGAAGTTGGAAAAGTAAAGATAGGCGGAAATAATCCTGTAGTTGTACAATCTATGGCGCTTGGCGTGCATATAGATGCTGATAATATAAAAAGTAGCGCAAAACATTATGCAAAAGAGATAACAGAACTAGCGCGTACAGGTTCAGAATTGGTGCGAATTGCCTTGAACTCAGAGGAGGTAGCAAGAGCAATACCTTATATAGTAGAAGAGATAAATAAAGAAGGTTTTGACGGTAAAATATTGGTAGGCTGCGGTCAATATGAGCTAGATAAATTAGTTCAAGATTATCCAGACAACATCAAAATGCTGGGTAAAATTAGAATCAATCCAGGCAATATAGGCTTTGGCGACAAACGTGATGAGAAGTTTGAAAGGGTGATAGAGTATGCAATAATGCACGATCTTCCGGTTAGAATTGGGGTAAATTGGGGTAGTCTTGATAAATACCTTTTGCAAAAATTGATGGATGAAAACTCTTCGCTTAGTAATTCAAGGCCTTCTGATGTTATACTGCGCAAAGCACTTGTAATGTCTGCTCTTGATAGTGCAAAAAAAGCTGAAGAAATTGGTCTAAATTCAAACAAAATAATCATTTCATGTAAAGTTAGCAAAGTACAAGATTTAATTTTAGTTTATATGGCACTTGCAAAATCTTCCAATTATGCGCTGCATTTGGGTTTAACTGAGGCTGGTATGGGCAATAAAGGTGTGGTAAATACCGCAGCAGGGCTTACTTATTTATTGCAAAATGGCATTGGAGATACAATACGGGCTTCTTTGACTCAACGTCCTGGTGAATCGCGTACTAATGAAGTGGTGGTGTGTCAGGAAATATTGCAGTCTATAGGCTTGCGACACTTTAACCCTCAGGTTAATTCATGTCCTGGTTGTGGGCGCACGAGTAGCGATCGTTTTCGTATATTAACTGAAGAGGTGAATGGCTATATAAAAACTCATATGCCGATGTGGAAGAAAAAAAATCCAGGTGTAGAGCATATGAACATTGCTGTTATGGGATGCATAGTAAATGGTCCTGGAGAAAGCAAACACGCAAATTTGGGAATCAGCTTACCTGGATATGGAGAAAAACCTGTTTCAGCAGTCTACAAAAACGGCAAATATTTCAAAACTTTACAAGGTGATAATGTCTCTGAAGAATTTAAGGCAATTATTGATAATTATGTGAAGAAGCATTACACGTAACCTTTCACGGTTAATTAATAGATAAATCGCAAATAAAAAAGAAAATTAAACCTTGTTTTTCTTTTTTCGTTGGGAATGTTCAAAAAAGTGTGTCAAACCGAAAAAAAAGTAATAAATTGATATAAAAAAAATGGAGGTTTGACTGACCTTACCCAGAAAAAGTGGAGAGAAAGTTTGGAATGTTTTTCACAAAGAGAATGATGAATCAAAATGCTCAGGAATGCAATAGTTATAGCTCTTTCCACAGAAGTCCGGATATGATAAGATTAAGGATAGATGGCGATAAGGAGGTTGGATGCCGGCAGCATATAGTTATGATTTAAGAAAAAAAGCAATGGAAGCACTAGACGAAGGGGAAAGCAGAGAAGCAGTGGCAGCAAGATTTAAAATTGGACGAACTACTTTGTGGGAGTGGCAGCAAAGAAAAAAAGAAACAGGCGACTTTCAGTCAAAAAAACTCGGTAATGGAGGTTACAATCAGAAAATTATCGACTGGAATAAGTTTATCGAATTTGCTAAAAAACACGGTAGAAAAACTCTGTCGGAAATGGCTAAACTTTGGGGCAACGTTAGTATCCAAACGATCCACCGAGCTCTCAGAAAAATTGGATTTACGCGCAAAAAAAGACATATGGATACAAGGAAAGGAACGAAGAAAAACGTGCTGAATTCTTAAAAATTATAGCAACAAAAGAACCAGAAAACTTAGTGTATATAGATGAGTCTGGGATTGATAACACGGAGGACTATCCATATGGGTATTGCCAGAAAGGACAGCGATTTTATGCCCTAAAATCTGGAAAAAAAACTCAACGAATCAGCATGGTTGCAGCCTTAAGTAGAAGAAAGATAGTTGCTCCATTAACATTTGAAGGCCACTGTAATATGGATATTTTTAATGGATGGTTTGAGCAATTTTTGGCACCGATCTTAGAACCTGGACAAACTGTCATTCTTGATAATGCTACTTTTCATAAGTCTGATAAGCTTATCAAGCTCGCTAAAGGAGTCGGTGCAGAAATTTTGTATCTGCCGCCTTATTCTCCAGATTTTAACAAAATTGAGCATCATTGGTTTGCTATAAAAAACAGAGCCAGGAAAAACATTCCTCTATTCGAATCCTTTCGTCGTGCTGTTGATTCTGCCTTCCTATGACCTATTCGGACTATTATGAGAAATGCTATACTATGCTCTTTTATAAAAAAATATTTTACTCTTTTTGACTGGCCAGGGCTTTTTTTTAAATGTCTCTTTCCCTTGTTACTCTTGCTTTGTAAATCAAACCTCTCTTTGTCGTAAGGAGCCATGTTACCTCTACCTGGAAATGCATTTGCCGCTGACTTTTTTTCGTTGTGTTTCTTTATCCATTTTCCTAATAAACCACCCTTTATTCCTAAATCTCTTGCTATTTTTGTAATTGTTTGACCTGCCTTTCTTTGTTCATTTGCCAGTTTAACAGCTTCCAATTTGAATTCTGCCGTATATTCTCTTACCATTTCTAATCCTCCAAAATTTTATTTTACCCAAAAAAACTCTTTTCTTTCTCTCCACTTTTTCTGGGTAAGGTCAGTTTACTGGCCTCTCCATGAGTGAGATTGAAAAATTAAGTGTGAACGGTTACCTTGGATGACAGAAAAGAGTGTTGGAAGGAGGCAATATTAAAAACTTAATTTCAGTCCAGCCAAGAACACATAACCAGAGTTGTTATTTTCTATTTTAGGCTCTTTTGTACTAAACTTTACAATATCGAAATAGTATGAAGTACCTAAAAAAAGAGAATTTTCAAGGCTTAAAGCATATGATGTTAACTCGTTTGTACCTTCGCCTGCAATATCCCTACCACTACTAAAATATGTTAAGCTTGATTTGTAAGAATCAGAATGGTAAGCGATACCTGCATTCATATAATACGTATTATTTATTTCAGGATTACGCTTCTCACCAGATTTACCACCATTACCATACGAAAAAATGCAATCAAGATCGAACAATTTTAGCTTCAAACCAAAATTCCAGTGTAGTAATTGATTGCGGCATTCATAATTTTTAGAAGTCCCATCTGAGCAATCAGTTAAATTTTCTCTTGCAAATTCACCAGTCAAAGCTGTAGTAAAACCTATATCATCTGACAAGCTGTTTTTATAGGAAAGGCCAGCAGCAATTAAATTGCTGTACTGTAAGTTATTTTTTCCTGGAACATAACTGAATCCGAGTTGAAAGTTATAGATTTCAGGGGAGATGTAGTTAATTGATGATTGTTTTAACCCTAGTTCGAGTTCATTATAATCGCTATAAATATTGGGCTTGACCCAGAACACCTTGTCTTGATCATATCCAGGGTCACCATCTTTTTTATGATCACCGCGCAAATTTGCATAGTTTGTCCAATGACCATTTACTCCTCCAGCAGCTGCATAAATTTTTGAAGTGTTAATTAACATGCTCTGACCAACTAAACTTCTTTTACCATATTCAATTGATCCAAGTTCCTGGTTTTTTATGATAAAATACCATTCCTCCATGTCTAACTTTTCTATATCTAACGCTTTTAGGTTTGCAATACCAGAAACCCCTGCCTTAACATTAACCCCCATTTGAGTATTTGGATAAACTTGCTGTAAATAAAGAAAGCGCAAGTATGAATAACTTGAAGTTTTATCCTTAGGCTTAGCATTGAAAGAATCTCTGTTGAAGGCGTAGCCGAATCTCAAATCTATTTTTCCGTCTAGTTCTGCATAAAATATTTCCTTATCCAAAATTGTTTTAGAGCTAGCACTATTCTGCAAAAACAATGATGAAAGCAGTGCTACCAGGTAGTACTTTAACTTCATAAATAAACTTAAATCTTTATAAAAATTTAAGTTTAAACTCAATATAAATAAAAAACAACTTTTCAGAAGGCACCGCTGGTAGATTTTGCTGCCTGTTTTTGAGCTATATTCCCATAAATTATTGATACACTTGGTAATTTTCGCTTTAATAACTGCTTATTAATGGCAGAATGTATACGATTAATTATTTTAGATATACTTTTTACATCGCAGTTAATCAAAACAAAAAGCACTTTATTCTCATCAATATACCCTAGAAAATCATCACTACGGCAATTTTTATAAAAATGTTCTATGATAACTTTCAGTGCATTATTTGTCTCACTACAGCTACTATTTAAGCCAATCACTCCTATAGCTGCATTAATTTGATGTTGAAAGGCAAAATTTAATATAACGTATAACTCTAGAATAGTGGACTCATTGCCCGGTATATCGAATAAGTCATGGTTTTTATATTTTTTACCCATTAGATATTTATCTCTAAAGATTCCTAGTTTATGGGACAAACTGATATCACGTATTAATAGCTCATAATTTATTTTATTACTGGCAAATTGTGCAGTGCGGAAAACTTTTACTTTTGTCCTGATATCTTCTCCTTTAGCATCAGTTAAGGAAAAATCTATCACTTTAGGTAATATATCAAGTAAATCGTGCCCATTTTCGGTATACTCTAAATAATTCTTCATGTCGTCAGCTGCTCTTGCACTTAAAATATTGATCAACGGCTTATTAAGTAAATTCCCTTCCTCGTATTTTAACAAATTCCTTGCGGCTTGATTGAGCCCTAAAATTAACACGTTTTTTTTCTTATTATCCTGACAAACAGATACCACAGCATCATCTTTTCTTCTTGCAGTTATGAAATCATCCATACTTTCATTCTATACAGCGTATTTATAAGTATAATAAGATTATATTAAGATTTACTTACTTATTAATATGCTTGATTGGGTATAGGTAAAATGTCATATGGGATGGCTTTGTTGTAGAAGAATCAAGATTACTGTTTATAGACTTCAAGTTACTGCAAAAAATATTTTAAAACATAGTGATATCTTGACTTTACCTAGTTAATATTCCAAATTATAAAAAAACAGATAGTTCTATGACGACAAGTCTATTACAAGGCAAAAAGGGATTAATAACCGGAATAATAAATAAGAGATCAATAGCATACGGTATAGCAAAAACTCTCTCAGAGCACGGAGCAGAACTTGCAATCACCTACCAGAATGAAATAATAAAAGAAAAACTATCACCAATAGCAGATGAACTAAATGTGGAGCTAATATTACACTGCAACGTTTCAAATGAAAAAATCATAGATAACGCTTTCGAAATAATAGAGAAAAAATGGGGTACTCTTGACTTTTTGGTGCATGCAATAGCATTCTCCGATAAAAATGAGTTAGATGGTAAATATGTCAATACTTCACTGGATAACTTCCTCAATGCAATGCATATATCGTGCTATTCTTTTACTGCTTTAGCGCAAAGGGCTGAAAAAATGATGTCAAATGGTGGTAGTTTACTTACTTTATCTTATTATGGCGCTGAAAAAGTTATGCCAAATTATAACGTTATGGGTTTATGTAAAGCGGCACTTGAAGCAAGTGTAAAATATATAGCATGTGATCTCGGGCCACAAAATATCAGAGTAAATGCAATTTCCGCTGGTCCAATCAGAACTTTAGCATCTTCTGGAATAAGCGATTTTCACTCCATATCAGAATGGAATAGAAATAACTCTCCGCTCAGACGCAATGTTACAATAGAGGATGTTGGCAAGGCAGCGTTATACTTATTAAGCGACTTAAGTAGTGGCACTACTGGAGAAATTTTGCACGTTGATTCAGGATATAACGTTGTGGGAATGAAGGTGGTTGACTGAGATCTAAATCCTTAATTCAAAGCGCTAGTTCCTTCGGGTTCATACACAACTCTATCAGGAGTTTTGTGACTGTGATTGCAGAAAACATCGAACATAAAATTCCTATTGATAGAGTGACAGAAAAGCCTCTTATTGCTCCACTGCCAATAATGAACATTATTCCTGCAGCAATTAATGTAGTGATATTTGAATCCAGTATTGTCTTTATAGCGTTTTTAAACCCTTCTTCAATAGCACGTTCCACTCTCTTGCCAGATTTGATTTCCTCACGAATTCGCTCAAATATTAAAACATTTGCATCCACCGCCATACCGACAGTGAGTGCAATACCGGCAATTCCAGGTAAAGTTAGAGTTGCTTCAAGCAGAGTGAGAATTGATAATATAAGAACTACATTAGAAAAAAGTGCAACAGAGGCCAATACACCTAATTTGCCGTAAGTGATGATTATAAATAAAGCCACGGCTATAATAGAGATTGTTGCTGCCATTTCCCCTGCCTTTATTGATTCTTCTCCAAGACTTGGGCCAATGTTTTTTTCTTCAATTATTTTAAGTGGTGCTGGCAGTGCTCCAGATTTTAAAAGTATTGCAAGTTCGCTTGCTTGTTTTTCAGTGAAATTACCGCTAATTTCTCCCTCTCCATTTAAAATTGGCTCACGTATTGTAGGTACTGTTAAGACTGTGTTATCCAGAACAATTGCAAAAGGTTTCCCCACATTTTCTTTAGTGATTTTTGCGAATCTTTTACTCGCTATGCTGTCAAATTTAAAATGCACTGTTGGTTTACCTAAGTGACCAAATCTAACTGATGCGTTAACCAGCGAATCACCACCTATTTCAGTTCTGCGGAATATTGGATAAGAATTACCTAAAGAATCCTTGAGCATGACAGTGGTTTCATGGTCTATATCCTGCACCTTGGCTATGTTAGTGTTTGCCAAATGAAAAGCTAGCTTAGCAGTTTTGCCAAGCAGAGATTTTATCTGCTTGGTATCTTCTACTCCAGGCACCTGCACTAATATTTTATTCTGCCCTTGTTTTTGAACGCTGACTTCCTTTGTGCCAAGTTTGTCCAAACGGCGCTGGACATTGTTTATTGATTCTGCAGCTACTTCACTGATCAAAGAATTTTTATAATGGGGTTTATACGAAATGAGAATTGAAGAATCTTTTCTATTTAGCTCTAAATTTGGATTTATCGCATTAATCAACACAGATGCTTTTTTATAATCATCAATATTATTTAAAGTTATAACGCTATTTTGTACGTTAGATTCAATATTTTTTGTTAGCAATGTCTCTTTTATTTCGTTAGCTAGCATGCTTAGCTTTTCCTTAAAATAGAAGTCTAAGTCTATGTTTAAAAGCAAAGATGCCCCTCCTTTCAGGTCAAGGCCTAAGTTTATTCTTTTTTTCGAAATAAAAAGCTTATTATCAAAGAAATTTGGCAGTGTTATGTATAAAGCAAATAAACAGATGCATAATACTGAAAAAGATTTGACTATAAGTCTGTTATACATAAGTTGTAGGTTTAAAATTGTAATAATTGATTGTAAGTTAAAAATAGATTTTTGTAAAATTCTCTATTTGACCTTACCCAGAAAAAGTAGAGAGAAAGTTAAGACGTTTTTATCATGAGAATAAATTGTGCAGGAATGCAATAGTTAGAGGTTGTCCGGAAACTAGTAAATTCAAGCATATTCCCTCTTTAACATAACCCTACTCATAGCTAGGTATATGAAATTCTCAGTGGATGTTGTGAGTAAATCATACTCCTTCGATAGCCTTCTATTCCTATTAACCCAAGCAAAAGTCCTTTCTACAACCCATCTTCTTGGCTGTACTTTAAACCCTTGTTCTCTTGTTGGTAGTAGCTCAGGTGGCGTATCTTTGTGCACCCAAAATCTACATGGAGGCCTTTTAACAATTTCAATATCTATGTCATATTCTTCCTTTATGTGATTCTTTAAATTTCTTCCTTGGTATCCCATGTCAGCCCACATTTTTTTAACTTTAGTATATTTTGTTCTCATATTGTTTAATGCTATTTTAATACCATCTCTATCATTTTCGTTAGCAGCGCCTACGTAACAACCTAGTATAAAACCCTGAGTGTCTGTAATTATATGCCTTTTTCTACCCTTTACTTTTTTACTTCCATCATAGCCTTTGATCCCCCCTTTTCTGTAGTCTTTACAGATTGACTATCTACTATACAGGCACTCGGCTGCTCATTCCTTCCTATTTTTCTTCTACTATATTTTGTAATTTCATAATTCATTTTCTCAAAAATTCCCTGCTTCTTCCATTGCCTGAACTGCTCATACACAGTCTTCCATAGCGGAAAATCATTTGGTAAATACCGCCATTGACACCCTGTACGCAATACATAGAAAATTGCTTCTAATATTTCTTTTTTGCTATACTTTGGCGGCCTTCCTCCTTTCTTGTATGATACTCTGAAGTGTTTTTCTATTCTTGCCCATTCCCTTTCGCTTAGATCTGTTGGATACTTTTTTCTCATCTTTACCCCGTACTAAAATTTCAGATATTATAGCCTTTTACTAGTTTCCGGACAACCTCTTAGAGGTTGTCCACAAACCAGTAAATCAAGCATATTCCCTACTTAACATAACTTTACTCATAGCCAGATATATGAAACTTTCAGTAGATGTTGTAAGTAAATCGTACTCCTTTGATAGCCTTCTATTTCTATTGATCCAAGCAAAAGTCCTCTCTACCACCCACCTTCTCGGCTGTACTGAAAATCCAGGATCCCGTTGTGGCAATAGTTCTAGTGGTGTATCTTTATGCACCCAAAACCTACATGGAGGCCTTTTGACAATTTCAATATCTATCCCATATTCTCTCTTTACGTAATCCTTTAAATCTTTTCCTTGGTATCCCATATCAGCCCACATTTTCTTAATATTGCTGTATTTTTCCTTCATATTGTCCAATGCCATCTTCACCCCATCTCTGTCATTTTCGCTTGCAGCTCCTACATAGCAACCAAGCACAAATCCTTGAGTATCTGTGATTATATGTCTTTTTCTCCCCTTTACCTTTTTCGCACCATCATAACCTTTGACCCCCCTTTTTCCGTGGTTTTTACCGATTGACTGTCCACTATGCATGCGCTCGGCTCCTCATTTCTTCCCATTTTTGACCTACTATATTTAGTGATATCATAGTTCATTTTCTCAAAAATTCCCTGCTTTTTCCATCTTCTAAACTGTTCATGCACAGCCTTCCACGGCGGAAAATCGTGTGGTAAATAGCGCCATTGACATCCTGTGCGCAGTATATAAAGAATTGCATTTACTATCTCACACTTACTGTATTTTGGTGGCCTTCCTCCTTTCTTGTACGATACTCTGAAGTGTTTTTCTATTCTTGCCCATTCCCTTTTACTTAAATCTGTTGGATATTTTTTCCTCATCTCTTACCTCAATATTCTTTCTTTATATACTACGTATTCCTTGGTTTGTGGACAACCTCTATAGCATTTCTCATAATAGTCCGAATAGGTCATAGGAAGGCAGAATCAACAGCACGACGAAAGGATTCGAATAGAGGAATGTTTTTCCTGGCTCTGTTTTTTATAGCAAACCAATGATGCTCAATTTTGTTAAAATCTGGAGAATAAGGCGGCAGATACAAAATTTCTGCACCGACTCCTTTAGCGAGCTTGATAAGCTTATCAGACTTATGAAAAGTAGCATTATCAAGAATGACAGTTTGTCCAGGTTCTAAGATCGGTGCCAAAAATTGCTCAAACCATCCATTAAAAATATCCATATTACAGTGGCCTTCAAATGTTAATGGAGCAACTATCTTTCTTCTACTTAAGGCTGCAACCATGCTGATTCGTTGAGTTTTTTTTCCAGATTTTAGGGCATAAAATCGCTGTCCTTTCTGGCAATACCCATATGGATAGTCCTCCGTGTTATCAATCCCAGACTCATCTATATACACTAAGTTTTCTGGTTCTTTTGTTGCTATAATTTTTAAGAATTCAGCACGTTTTTCTTCGTTCCTTTCCTTGTATCCATATGTCTTTTTTTGCGCGTAAATCCAATTTTTCTGAGAGCTCGGTGGATCGTTTGGATACTAACGTTGCCCCAAAGTTTAGCCATTTCCGACAGAGTTTTTCTACCGTGTTTTTTAGCAAATTCGATAAACTTATTCCAGTCGATAATTTTCTGATTGTAACCTCCATTACCGAGTTTTTTTGACTGAAAGTCGCCTGTTTCTTTTTTTCTTTGCTGCCACTCCCACAAAGTAGTTCGTCCAATTTTAAATCTTGCTGCCACTGCTTCTCTGCTTTCCCCTTCGTCTAGTGCTTCCATTGCTTTTTTTCTTAAATCATAACTATATGCTGCCGGCATCCAACCTCCTTATTGCCATCTATCCTTATCTTATCATATCCGGACTTCTGTGGAAAGAGCTATAAGAGGTTGTCCGGAAACTAGTAAAAGGCTATAATATCTGAAATTTTAGTACGGGGTAAAGATGAGAAAAAAGTATCCAACAGATCTAAGCGAAAGGGAATGGGCAAGAATAGAAAAACACTTCAGAGTATCATACAAGAAAGGAGGAAGGCCGCCAAAGTATAGCAAAAAAGAAATATTAGAAGCAATTTTCTATGTATTGCGTACAGGGTGTCAATGGCGGTATTTACCAAATGATTTTCCGCTATGGAAGACTGTGTATGAGCAGTTCAGGCAATGGAAGAAGCAGGGAATTTTTGAGAAAATGAATTATGAAATTACAAAATATAGTAGAAGAAAAATAGGAAGGAATGAGCAGCCGAGTGCCTGTATAGTAGATAGTCAATCTGTAAAGACTACAGAAAAGGGGGGATCAAAGGCTATGATGGAAGTAAAAAAGTAAAGGGTAGAAAAAGGCATATAATTACAGACACTCAGGGTTTTATACTAGGTTGTTACGTAGGCGCTGCTAACGAAAATGATAGAGATGGTATTAAAATAGCATTAAACAATATGAGAACAAAATATACTAAAGTTAAAAAAATGTGGGCTGACATGGGATACCAAGGAAGAAATTTAAAGAATCACATAAAGGAAGAATATGACATAGATATTGAAATTGTTAAAAGGCCTCCATGTAGATTTTGGGTGCACAAAGATACGCCACCTGAGCTACTACCAACAAGAGAACAAGGGTTTAAAGTACAGCCAAGAAGATGGGTTGTAGAAAGGACTTTTGCTTGGGTTAATAGGAATAGAAGGCTATCGAAGGAGTATGATTTACTCACAACATCCACTGAGAATTTCATATACCTAGCTATGAGTAGGGTTATGTTAAAGAGGGAATATGCTTGAATTTACTAGTTTCCGGACAACCTCTAATAGTAGAATGTCTACGTTATTTGTTACAAAAGATTTCTATGTATTCAAATATGGCAGTTCTGGTTTGTTGAGCGAGAAGTATCAATAAGCAGCTCCCTTTTAAGTGAACTTTTCTGCAACAGAGTTATCGTAACAACAGCCCTTATGGCTCATGCTGGAAATGATGTTTTTTGTATTCAATAGAAATTGGTAATTTTGAGAGGTATACTGTGACCCTTGATCGCTATGTAACAGCAGATTTTTATCGGGTTTGCGTTTATCAACGGCCATCAATAAAGAATCTATAACTAATTATCATGTTACTCATTAACCACCATGCGTGAATATAGGTCAATTATTGCCGCCAACAACCTTCTTTAGTTTTTATGTAGGTAATCCCAAACTTTATTTGGCTGATCAGTAGTAAAATTTTGATCCAATGTGTTCGGAGCCACAACTCGGTTGCTTATTTGCTGTTTTTTATTTTTGAACCTTCGTCTAAACTTGGCTTTAATGCCATTTTCTTGCATAACACTTTGTACTGTTTTAATTTTTGCCTAAAGCTTTTAATTCAGCGTGAATTTTAGGGGCTCCATATCTGCATTTAGAAGCTTGATGTATTTTTTGAATATCTGCTAGAAGCCCTTCTTTTGCTAATTCTTTACTGCTTTTTTCCTTAGCAACCCATACCACCAGTACAAAACCCTACATAGTTCCTGTGTTTTATAGCAATTTCTATATAAAAGAATACTTTACTCTTTTTCTTTGCCCAGGGCTTTTTTTAAGATGTCTCTTTCTCTTATTAGCTCTTTTTTTAGATCAAATCTTTCTTTGTCATAAGGAGCCTTTGCCTGGAAATGCGTATGCTCCAGACATTTTTCCATTATATTTTCTTACTTAACATACTGCCATCTATACCTAGATCTTTTGCTATTTTTGTACTTGCTTGACCTGTTTCTTTAACCAGCTTAACAGCTTCTAATTTGAATTCTGCTGTATATTCTCTTCTATTTGTCATATTTTGAAAAAACGTTTTATTTTACTCCAAAAACGTCTTAACTTTCTCTCTACTTTTTCTGGACTACTCCGAATCGGTTGACAAATTGGACGTTTGATAAGCATAATTTGGAGCTTCTTGTGTAATGACTATATCATGAGCGTGACTCTCTCTTAATCCTGATGCAGTAATAGTAACAAATTTACAATTTTTTTTCATCTCTTCTATATTCCTATTACCAGTATACCCCATTGCAGCTTGCAATCCGCCAATCAATTGATGGATTACTCCTGAAGCTGGACCTTTGAATGGAACTCTTCCTTCCACTCCTTGTGGAACTAATTTGAGTTTTGAATCTTTATCTTGAAAATAACGGCTAGCTGAACCTCGTTTCATTGCACTAATAGATCCCATTCCTCGATAGCCTTTATATGCTCTGCCCTTATACATAATAATCTCACCTGGGCTTTCGTCAGTGCCAGCAAAAATCGAACCAATCATCACAGAGTCAGCACCAGCTGCAATAGCTTTTGCAACATCTCCTGAGTATTTCACCCCACCATCAGCAATTAGTCTGACGTTTCTTGCTCTACACGCCTCTGCAACACTCTTGATTGCAGAGAATTGTGGCACACCAACACCTGTAACTATTCTGGTTGTACAGATTGATCCTGGTCCTATTCCAACCTTCACTGCATCAACACCCGCATCAATCAACGCTTCAGCAGCCTCCTTTGTTGCAATGTTTCCGCCAATTAATTGCGTATTAGGATACATCTTTTTTATTTCCCTAATGGTATTGATAACGTTTTCGGAATGACCGTGAGCAGTATCCACAACAACTACATCAACTTCTTCTCCGATCAAAGCTTCACATCTGTCTATACCATCTTTTTTACCAGTGCCAATTGCAGCGGCAACTCTGAGACGCCCTTTACTGTCTTTACATGAATTTGGGTATCTATTGTATTTTTCAATGTCTTTAACCGTAATTAAACCTATACAACAAGAATTTTCATCTACGACCAAAAGCTTTTCTATTCTATTTTCATGCAACAATTTCATTGCTGAGGCACTATTCACTCCCTGCTCCCGCACTGTCACTAACTTATCTTTTGTCATCACTTCGGAAACTTTTACATTCATGTTCTGGTCTTCAATAAATCTCACATCTCGGTTAGTTAAAATTCCAACTAACTTGCGTTGATCGACTACAGGAATGCCAGAATAATTGTGCTCTCTCATTAATGAAATTGCTTCCGCAACTGTTTTATCCGGTGAAATCGTAATTGGGTTATACACGATCCAACTTTCATATTTTTTCACCCTTCTCACTTCTAAAACTTGTTCATCTATTGATAAATTCTTATGTATGCAACCTATCCCTCCATGTTGGGCAATAGCTATTGCAAAGCCCGATTCAGTAACAGTATCCATTGCAGAGGATATGAGAGGGATATTTAGTTCTATACTATTTGTTAAATAAGTTTTTGTATCTGCATCGCAAGGCAATATATTAGAATAGGCTGGCAAAAGAAGTATATCGTCAAACGAATAACAAGCTTCCATTTTTTTCATAGGCTTTATTTAAAGCTTATACGCCAATTAATTAAATTGCAATAGGCAAAATTAGCTAGGAGCCTTTAATTGTATAGCTCTAACTGTTTTTAGGAGATAGAAAAGCTATATGGTTGCTAATACATTTTATTGCAAAATAAGCATTCTACATTATTTGCCAGCAAACAAAACTGCTCAATAGTTAAGTTTTCTGGACGCTGGTTTCCGCTCAATTTAGCGTTTTCAAGGACAGTTTCAGCGTGGTTCGTTATATTTTGCAAGCTATTTCTCAGCATCTTTCTTCTTTGAGAAAAAACGACACGTGTTAATCTTGTTAAGGTTTCCAAATTTACTGCAAACTTTGGGGTAGGCAAAGGATTTACTGTAATTACTGAAGAATGTATTTTTGGTCTTGGAAAAAACTCTTTAGGTTCAATATCAAATTCCTTTTTTATATCACATAGCAACTGGCTTAGCACTGATAAGGAACCATAATCTTTAGAATTGGGTCTTGCCGTAATGCGATCTGCTACCTCTTTTTGAAACATTAATGTCAAGTTCGTAAAAAATTTTATATTATTTAACCACTTTAAAAATAACACTACCGAGATATTGTAAGGCAAGTTAGCAATAACTTTAACTGGGCGCTCTATCAGCTCTTCTTCTGTAACATGCAGTGCATCCGCTTCTATAATTCTATACTTTCCTTGATGCTCATTTAGCAGTTGGTCATGGTGTTTTACTAAATCTCTATCTTTTTCTATAGAAAGTAGAGACTTTGGATTATGCACCAATATTTCTCTTGTTAATGCACCATATCCAGGACCAATTTCAATGACATTAAAATTTTCCAGACTACCAGCTAAAGCGACGATTTTTTTTGTTATCTCACTCGATAAAATAAAATTTTGCCCTAGACTCTTTTTTGGCTTCAGTAAAAATTTTTTCATATTATTTTCATTATACAGTATTTTAAAAATTAGTTGACGAAAATTCATTGATAATTGTATATTATTAATGTGTTTAACGCCGGCTTAGCTCAATTGGTAGAGCAACTGACTTGTAATCAGTAGGTTGTCAGTTCAAGTCCGACAGCCGGCACTCTCGCCCATATAAGTAAAGTTGATGTCCTTTTTAATAGTAGCAAATTGGAAAATGAATGGAATGCGTTCTTCATTTGTTGACTTTATAGGCAAACTTAACAACAAGAGCAACGAAATTACCTCTAAGCTAGTGATTTGCCCTCCTTTTACATCATTGCCAGATAGTATAGAGCTAAGCAATAATATTAGTATAGGAGCACAGAATTGCCATCAGAAAAAGTCCGGTTCTTACACAGGTGAAATTAGCGCAGAAATGTTAAAAGAACTAGGGTGTACTTACGTAATACTTGGGCATTCTGAAAGGGCTAATGAAAAAGATAGTGAAATAAAACTTAAGTCGGAAATAGCAATAGAATCAGGCTTACACCCAATTATCTGTGTAGGTGAAAATTCAGAAGATTATAAGAATGAAAAAACAAAAGAAGTAATAGAATATCAATGTAAAAACCGCTTGCCAACACACGGTGAATATACCGTAGCATATGAGCCAATATGGGCAATAGGCACAGGTCATGTGCCAAATAATGATGCAATTACTGAGGTGATAGAGGTAATAAAATTGTGTACTGGTAAAAAACACATTATATATGGTGGTTCAGTTAGTTCAGAAAATATAGAAAATTTGTTAAATATTTCAAATTTATCAGGAGTTTTAATTGGCAGTGCAAGCTTAGATTTCGATCACTTTTATAAAATTATACAACAAGTTGAAAAAAAGTTTTCTCTTATCAATTCTAAAATCAGCAACTAAGAATCCTATGACAAATGACATCATTTCAGTGTCAAGCATATATAGCTAACCCAAGAAAGATTTCCCTACGTCATACCGCGATTCATTCGCGGTATCTCAGCATAGATTCCGCTAACGAGTAGCGGAATGACGAATTTGTTGTTTTTCAAATTGTAGGTAAACCTAAGCCACTTTAGCTATATCTGTACGAACATCTAGTATAGCTAAAGTAATCTAGAAAATTAACGATATTTTATTCCCCGGTGAACGCTCTATTTTGTTTTCCAACTCTAGTTCTAAAAGAGCCATTAGAGCTATGTTGGTAGAAAGTCCGCTTGCTAATATAAGTTCATCTATATCAACAGGTACAGAGTTAATATGATCAACTATAACAGATTTTGCCTGTTGTAATTTTTCTTGTTTTTGGTTAACAAAATGGTGCTCAACATCAAATAGGTTTTTTTGCTGCGGAGGTAAACTAAACCTAATACTCTCTATTATGTCATCAGCGGATTCGATAAGCTTAGCACCGTTTTTAATTAAATAATTACTACCACTACAGCGTGAATCTAAAGGGAAACCAGAAACTGCAAACACCTCTCTCCCTTGATTTAAAGCAAAATCTGCTGTTATTAGAGAGCCAAAACGTTTCGATGCTTCAATCACTGCAACACCCAGCGATAGACCAGATATAATTCGATTCCTTTGAGGAAAATACTGAGGCTTTGGTTTAGTAGCAAATGGAAGCTCAGTAACTATTAATCCGCCATTCTCGGTGATTTTTTTGTATAGATCAAAATTCTCTTTTGGGTACACCACATCAATCCCACTTGCTGTAACAGCAATAGTGGGATGATCTTTGTATATTACACTGTTTGCTGCAGTATCGATTCCTTTTGCAAGTCCAGAAACAATAACAAAACCAGCTTCGCTTAAATCAAGTGCCAACTTATTGGCAAAATTTCTTCCATTTATTGAAGAGTTACGCCCACCGATTATTGCAATTATCTCACGGCTTAATAATGATATATCACCAAGCGCAGTTATTACAGGAGGACAACTAGAGATATTTCTTAAAAGATCAGGGTAATCTGGGTCACATGCGGGTATAATTTTAGCTCCAATTCTTTCTGCATTATTGATTTCTTCTCGTGCATCTTGAATGCCATACACCTTATTATTAGCCACCCTATTGAGATATTTCAACACCTCATCTAGCGATCCATGTGTTCTTAGTATACTAAAAAACTTTATTGGTCCTATAGTTCTAGCCAAGCTTAACCATACTTCTAATTCTTTGTTGTTCAATTTATTTATCTTCATAAAAGACTTGAATTTCTTATCAATTTAGTGTACCCAAGATAATACAAATATACAGTGTTTTATGACGCATTTTGTTACAGATAAATGCATAAAATGTAAATATACGGACTGTGTGGAAGTATGTCCCGTTGACTGCTTCTATGAAGGTAAAAACATGCTCGTGATTAACCCAGATGAATGTATTGATTGCGGAGTGTGCATACCTGAGTGTCCGGTGGATGCAATTGTAACTGATGATTCCATAAAAGATATTTTAGAACTAGATGAAGAGTTGCTGAGCAGCGAACAAAAAACTTTCAAGTCATTTTACAACATAAACGTAGAATACTCACAAAAATGGCCAAATATCACAGCTAAAAAACAACCTCTCTATACTGCAGAAGAGTATAAGGAAAAAAAGGATAAAACAACTTATTTTGATGAAAATTTAGAATAATGCTACTGAAGGAAAAGAAACTTTTTGTATTTCAGGGTTGTTGTTTTTGGTTGCTGAAAATAGTTGCGTTATCTAAGTTGTTATGCTGATAAATTAGTATCGATTAACTTAAGGATTAAGGAAAAAGGCTTATTGACTTTTGAAATATTTGATTATAAAATTAGCTATTAGCATCAAATCTTGGGGGTAAGTTGTGAGTATAAATAAAAGAGAAACCATTAAAAAGATTGAAGGGTTACTTTTTCAAGTGAATGGTGATCTTGAAAAAACATGTGATCTATTATCAACAGTAGAGTTAACCGAAGATGATATTAAAATATTGCTGAAAGAGATGATAAAAGAGTATCATAGCTTATCTGAAAAGATTTCTTATAGTTGTGGAATTACTGCAGGCGGTGCACAAGATGCGTGCGCCAAGAAGTGCGTAAGGAACAGTTGGTGAAAATCCAACACGGGTAAAGCTTAGCCGGCAACCTGGAACAAACCATTATGCTGCGTAAGGTAACGAGCGTAGTAAAGCTAATGGAATGGACAACATAGGGTGCAACGAAAGTGAAGGTATTGAGTCCCGTAATTCACGCGTCATGGGGGCTGACACTTTACATTTGGTGGAAGGCAACATGGGTAATAACGCTAAGGCAAGATATTACTCACCTCATCGGGATCGAAGGCCGCGTCATGTGTTGAGATGGACCTTACGTGAACTTGGGAGATCCTTTGTATTCCTGTAAGGGTACTCTGGAACAAGTCAATAAAGGCGAGGACTGGAGGAAGATGCAAAGGAAGTCGGACTAACTGATAGTACTCGGAGTGTGGGAAAGCCACATACAAGGGGAAGCGGTTAGCAATATAGTGACTGGTATAGGGATTGCTATACCAATACAACAGAGATTGGAGGAGTATGCAAGGAAAACTAAACCAGATAGCAGTAAGGGCTAAGCAAGATAAGCGAGTAAAATTTACATCATTAGTTCATTTGATTAATGAAGAGAATCTTGCAGAGTGTTATAAGGAACTAAAACGCAACAAGGCTTGTGGTATAGATCGTGTGACAGTGGAAGCTTATGGAGAAAATCTAGAAGAGAAACTTAAAACACTAGTGGATAGTATGAAGAGAAAACAATATCAACCGCTACCAGTGAAAAGGGTATACATACCCAAAGCCGGGAGCAAAGAGAAGCGCGGTCTCGGAATACCATCAACGGAAGATAAGTTGGTACAGGTAATGCTAAAGAAGATATTAGAAAATATTTATGAAGCAAACTTTATGGACAGCTCGTATGGATTTCGACCAGGAAGAAATTGTCATCAGGCGATAAACGCTCTAGATAAAGCAGTTATGCACAAACCAATTAACTATATTGTAGAAGTGGATATCAAGAAGTTCTTTGATAATGTTCAACATAAATGGCTAATGAATTGTCTAAGGGAACGAATAGCTGACCCAAATTTATTGTGGTTAATAAAACGATTTCTAAAGGCAGGAATAGTCGAAGTTGGATGTTATAAAGCAACCGATCAAGGCACACCACAAGGTGGTATAGTAAGCCCTGTATTAGCTAATATATACTTACACTATGTGCTGGACTTATGGTTTGAAAAGAAATTTAAGCCAAAAGCCAGAGGATATTTACAGCTAATAAGGTTTTGCGACGATTTTGTAGTTGGCTGCGAGAGGGAAGAAGACGCAAAAGAATTTCTAGAATTACTGAAACAAAGACTAAGTAAATTTGGGTTGGAAATAGCTGAAAATAAAACAAAAATAGTAAAGTTTGGTAAGAAAGAATGGTATCAAGCAGAAAGAGAGAAACGTAGGACGGCTAGCTTCAACTTTCTAGGATTTACACATTATTGTGGAAAAAGTCGTAATGGTAAACTTATGATGAAGCAGAAAACTTCAAAAATAAGCCTAGCCAGAAAGATTAAAGAAATCAAAGAATGGTTGAAGATGGTACGAAGTCGTATCTGTCTCAAAGATTGGTGGCAGAAACTTAAAGCCAAACTAACAGGACACTATAGCTACTTCGGAGTTAGCGGAAATTATCGGTGTTTGATTCAATTCTATCGACCGGTAACAAAGTTAGCATTTAAGTGGATAAACCGACGTAGTCAAAAGAAAAGTATGGATTGGGAACAATTTATACACTATTTAAAAGTAAATCCATTACCAAAACCAAAGGTATATGTTTCTTTATACACAGGAGCACTAGTGTGAACGCTGTATTGTGGAGCCGTGTGCGGGAAATCCGCAAGCACGGTTCTTTTGGGGAGACTATGGTTATGAGACCAAATCGCTGGTTTCAAGGTCATGAGTCTCTACCAGACCAACGCAAACAGCTTCAACGAAGTTTTTAAGCTAGGTTCACAAGAGTTAGCATTAGCAATGATGTCAGATTTCAGAAAGTCTTATGATCAAGAATTATTTAAGAAATATAAAAAAGAAGAAATGTCTTATCTTGAAGGAGAAGGAATACAATTTATTAGAGAATTGAGAGTTCTAAGTAGAATACTTACTATATCTTTAATAAGGAAACTTGATGAAGTTTACAAGTTTACTCCAGAAGAAATTGAGCGTTTGAAGGAATATATGTTAGTTAGCAACTATGATACAAGCAAAAGTCTTTCTGATATAGACAAATATATGCATGCACTATCTGCCTTAATTAAAAACTCTTCACTTGATACAAAAAAGATATTTGAGCTAAATAATCGAATGATAATACACAATACAGCCTTAATTGATTTAGTAACTAGTGGAGTAGTGAAAAAAGAAGAAGCAAAAGAACAATCTGCTGAGGATTTAGAAAAGCTTATCTGTGAACAGTATAAAGGTGCAGCAAACACGCCACTACCGTTGCCGAGCACGCTATTTGAAGTGGATAAAAAAAGTGCTTGAAGAAAGTAAGAAGGTCTTATAGTTAGCCAAAGTAGGTATTTAATAAGCTTAATGTAACCATTATATATGCTATATAGTAAAACATAGAATGCTTATGGTTCCAACTATAGCAATTTTAAGTGGTGGGTTTTCTTGTGAGAGAGAAATATCGCTTATGAGCGGAAAAGCAGTAAAGAAGGCGCTCGATAGCCTTTCATATAATGCAATAGAAATAGATGTTGACAGCAACATTGCTGAAAAGCTTAGAAAAATTAATTCGGGCCTTGCTTTTATCGCTCTGCATGGACCTTATGGTGAAGATGGCTGCATTCAAGGTTTATTGGAGATTTTAGGTATAAAATATACACACTCAGGAGTTATGGCTTCTGCTGTTGCTATGAATAAAGTGATGTCAAAGCATATATTTCGGTCCCTTAGTATCGACACTCCAAAAGGTTATGTAATTAGCCGAGAAGATCTACTAAAAAATAATATTAAAATTGATTATCCGTACGTCTTAAAACCAATTAATGAAGGTTCAAGTATTGGAGTGTACATAATTTTCTCGCACGAGGATTACTTAGAACTGAAAGATAATAGTTCTACTATAATGGAAAAGATGATCGTAGAAGAATACATACCGGGCATAGAGTTACATACTGCTGTATTGCTGGATGAAGCAATTGGCACTATAGAAGTACGACCAAAAAATAAATTCTATGATTATGAAGCAAAGTATACAGATGGATTTACAGAACATATATTTCCTGCTGAAATTCCTAACAATATATATAAAATGACCTTGGAACACGCACTGAAAGTTCATCAATTTTTAGGATGCAAAACTATTTCCCGCTCAGATTTCCGTTATAATCCCAAAAATAACACTTTAAAAATGCTTGAGATTAATACACATCCTGGCTTTACTGAGTTATCGTTAGTGCCAGAAATTGCAAAATTGGCAAAAGGAATCAATTTTAATGAATTAGTTAAAATTATTATTGAAGATAGTTTGCAGCACAAAAATATTAGGGATTTAAGTCATGTTGAGCAGTATTACTAGAAGCCAAAGGAGTTTTTTGCGTAAGTGTGCCTTGGTTATTATCACAGCACTTTTTCTTACGCTAATACTTTACAGCTCACTTGATAAAATAATAAATCGATTTAATTACTACTTTACTTGGTATAATGACTGCCTATCTAGTTTATTACTCAGTAGTGGATTTTCAATCGACGAAGTAGTCGTGAGCGGCAATAAATTTACAAACAAAAAGGATATTCTAAGTTTGACAGATAGAACGCAACCTATCCTGTATATATCACTTTCAAAACTTGCCGGTAACATACAATCCGTAAGCAGATGGATAAAACACGTAAGAGTTCACAGAATTTTGCCCAATACTCTACACATTAATATAGATGAGCATAAACCGTTTGCTCTCTGGAAAGATAATAACAAAACCTCGGTAATTGATTTTGAAGGTAAAGTGATCGTAGATGACTATTTAATAGATGATCTTGTTGTAATTACAGGACAAAACTCATTATCAAACCTAGAATTTGTTAGAGATGTGTTAGAGAGTAAAACTCAATTAAGTGACCACATTTCTTCTTTTGCTTATATAGGGAATAGAAGATGGAATATCATACTTGATAACGATTCCACAGTAAAACTGCCTGAAGATAACCCTTATAGTGCATGGGACTATTTAAACCACTTACACAATACAACTGATTTTACTTTCAGCGATTGGAGTATTATTGATATGCGTATTACTGATAAAATTTTTGTGAAGAGGTGATCTGCTGTAATCCAAGTAGCCCCTTTTCCTGTCATCCCAGTGCCCAGACACTGGAATCCCGCCGCGAACCGTCATACCGCGATTCATTCGCGGTATCTCAGCCGCTAACAAGAGATCCCGCTAACACGTAGCGGGATGACGAGGTTATCGTCATGTCACCGCGAACCGTCATATTGCCACGAACCGTCATACCGCGATTCATTCGCGGTATCTCTTAACATAGATCCCTTATTTAACCGCCATACCTTAACATAGATCCCGCTAACACGTAGCGGGATGACGAGGTTATCGTCATGTCACCGCGAACCGTCATATCGCCACGAACCGTCATACCGCGATTCATTCGCGGTATCTCTTAACATAGATCCCTTATTTAACCGCCATACCTTAACATAGATCCCGCTAACACGTAGCGGGATGACGAGGTTATCGTCATGTCACCGCGAACCGTCATACCGTCACGAACCGTCATACCGCGATTCATTCGCGGTATCTCTTAACATAGATCCCTTATTTAACCGCCATACCTTAACATAGATCCCGCTAACACGTAGCGGGATGACGAGGTTATCGTCATGTCACCGCGAACCGTCATACCGCGATTCATTCGCGGTATCTCAGCCGCTAACAAGAGATCCCGCTAACACGTAGCGGGATGACGGTTGTCGTTTAGCTATAAATATTTAAGAAATTTACCAAACGAAAAAAAAGGCAAAAGAAGCCCCGTGGTTGGCTAATTACTTACATTATACTTTCAAGTATGGCGTTTTTTTATTCTAAACGCTTAATAACCGCGATTTAGCTGCTTTTTAATGCAACTAACCTTTAGTCATAAATGTTTAAGAAATTTACTAAACAGAAAAAAAGGCAAAAGAAACCCTAGGGTAGCTAGTTATTCACTATCCATTTTTTAAGTTGGCGTTTTTTTATGTTTTAAATGCTTTATAAGCGCATTTTAGCTTATATTAGGTAAAAACCTAGAAATTTTATAAAGACATAAGGTGCACATAGTGCAAAAAATTAAACATGAGACGCCAGATACGTGAGTTTTTTTGTCATTTAATCTGTACAGAGAAGATAAATAAATAGCTTCAGTTTCATGATAAGGGGGCTGGCGAGGTTTGTCAAGGAATTTTTATGCAAGAGATCTATTGAAATGCCCCTGTAAAATTATACTATTAATTAGTACACTATAAATTTAAAATTATAGATATGTTAAGCAGATTGGTAATTTTGCTATTAGTTTTTATACTTCCTTTTTCTTCATACTCATACCAGTTTAGAACCAAAGCAAAGCAAGCAGTAGTCTTAGATTTAGCTTCAGACTCATTCATTTTTGACCATAATTCTGATGAAAAAATGGCCCCATCTTCAATGAGCAAGCTAATGACTTTATATATAGCCTTCGATTATCTAAAAGCTGGAATAATACACATGGAGGATAAATTTCGAGTAAGTAGAAAAGCGTGGGAAAGGAGAGGCTCTTCTATGTTTTTGAAAGAAGGTCAATCCGTTACGGTGAGGGAATTACTTGAAGGAATTACAATAGTCTCAGGCAATGATGCCTGCATAACACTAGCCGAGGGCATTGCAGGATCAGAAGAGAATTTTGTGGCTGAAATGAATGAAGTTGCACAAAATTTGAATCTGAATGACAGTCATTTTGTCAACTCAAGCGGGTGGCCAGATGAAGATCATTTTATGAACGCAAAAGACTTGGTAATGCTGGCAAAAAGGATTTTCACCGATTTTCCTGAATATTATGATTTATTTTCCGAACAATATTTGACATATAATGAAATTGTACAAAAGAATAAAAATCTTCTACTTTTTCACGATATTGGGGTTGATGGCTTAAAAACCGGTTATACAAATGCTGGTGGTTACGGCATTGTAGCATCTGCAAAACGAAATGATAGGAGAATTTTTGCTGTCGTAAATGGTTTAAACACTGAGAAAGAGCGAATAGAAGAAGCAAAAAGATTGATACAATACTCCTTAAATCATTTTAACACTAAGAAAATATTCGTTAAAGACAGCGTAGTTGAGGAAGTAAATGTTCTCTATGGAAAAGATAGAAAAGTGCCTATTACAGTTGCAAACGATGTTACCATAACTTACAACCGCAAATTGCATGACCAAATTAAGGTGCGTATTGAATATAAAGATATGATACCTGCACCCATTAAAAAAGGTCAAGAAGTGGGCGAAGTTTTTGTAGAAATACCAGGTATTGAGCAACAAACTACACCACTTTATGCAGCAAATGACGTGCAGGAATTGAATTTCGTAGAAAAGTTTTTTAGGATGTTGTTTTAAGTTTGATATTAAAGCAATTCCGAAAGAGAGATCTATTACACTTTAGTGTAGTTTTAACTAACAATTTCTGTTACAATACAAGATTGAAATGTTACGAAAATGTGCTGGTTGTATTTGTTGCTGTCTAGTATCCTAGAGATACTGTGGGCTGTAACGCTAAAGTTTAGTAACAGTTTTACTAAAGTTGTGCCTTCGATTGCAACATTGGTAATTATGATCATTAGCATTTACTTTTTATCTCTTGCAGCATGCTTTCTACCTATTAGGGTATGCTATGCAGTTTCCTCTGGAATATGCACAATTGGAATAACTATAATTGGTGCAACCACTTTCACAGAGAATATTAATTTATCTCAAGTTTTATGTATCGTTTTAATTGTAATAGGAAGCATAGGGCTAAAGCTCTCTATTTAAACCTAAAAATTTATGCATGAATTGGATATATTTACTCTTATCGTCACTAATTGAAGTGTTCTGGGTCATAACACTTAAGCATAGTTATGGATTTACTCATCTCGTACCATCAATAATTAGCATACTCTCCATGGCTCTTAGTACATATTTACTTTCGCTCGCTACACGTTCTATACCTATCGGAGTATGCTATGCAATTTGGACTGGAGTGGGCGCTATAGGAGCTTCGATACTTGGAGTTTACCTATTTGATGAACCAGTTAATTTATTCGAAGTAATATGCTTTATTTTAGTTACATTCGGGATTATAGGATTAAAATTGTTTGATACTGCAAAACAAACTGTTGATAAAATGGAATAAAAGATCCCACTGGGATGAAAGAAGCAGATACTCCATATTGTCATGCAAATTGGAATCCAGACTTTTTTCTATATAGCATGGTGAAGACGGGAAACCGTAACCGTTCACACAATGGCGTCAACTTAAGGAAAAATGTCAGAGATTGTGTATAAAATTTCTCTCCAAATTTTTTATCATTAAATTATCCAAAGAGTGCAAGGGACAGCACTTTTGTTTCTGTTTTATTTCAACAAAGAAGTCTAAAATGTGTCCTTTTTAGGTGAAATATGCAAAAAGGAAAAAACCTTATTCTACAAATTAAAAATATAATATACTCGAAAACTTTTCAGAAAATCCATTGTGTTGAGTTTTACACGAACAAGAAAACTTCCTTTTTCGACAGTATTTTCTATGATTTTAAAGTTAGTTAAAAAAAGTTTGGGAATAGAATGTGAACTTATGGAGCCATTGACATGTACCCTCAAAGCAAGCTTTTTCTAAAGCAAGATATAAGATTTGCCATACAGGCTTTCAAGAATTTAAGCATCCAAACAGCCTATCAGGATGAACCTGAGTTGGAGAGGCTATAGACTTATTGCAGCAGATGGTTCTGGTATGAGATTACCCAGCTCTGGGGAAATTGTATCCGAGTTTGAACCAAATGGAACAACAGGCACCATTGGCAATTTGTTTGTTGATTTGTGTACTTCATTGATTTGCAGTGCTCGTCTTGCAGCTTGGAATATAGGTGAACAAACGTTGGCGGCAGAGCAATTACCCGAAGTTATCACTCAAATGCGTTTATTAAATCAAGAGAAATTATTATTTATCTATGATCGTCTTCAGTAAAATTCATTCAGCAGCATTATAATTTGGAAGTAGATTTTATTTTTCGCTTGCAAAAAAGAAATTATAGTAAGCTATGGGAACGCTGGCGAATTAGATTTTGATTTTATATTAGAAAATGAAAAGCTAAAAAATAAAATGAAAGGACAGAAAGTAAGAGTTATAGTGCTGACATTAGCCAACTGAGAAACAGAGTTTTTGACCGAGACTTTGGAGCAAAGCTTATGTGTTAAGGTGGCACATAGAGGAGTGCTATAAACGACTCAAAGTAGGAGCAGAGTTAGAGAATTTTTCTGGAGAGGCTGTATTACAAGAATTTTGGGCAAACTTGGTCATGTGCAATATATTATCGCTTCATATATGTGATGCACAAGGGCCTTGGAACCCAGATCAAATTACTGAGTATCGTTTAAATTTTTCAGTTTTATTTAGTGTAATGAGACAGAAACTCTATCAGGTACTTATTGCGCCAAAAAACTTTCAAGCCCTTTTTAAGTATACGCGCTAAAGTTAAAATCCGACCGGGACAGCCGCAATAAAGTAGATAAGCCTAAACGCCATCATGTCTTTAGGAGAGTTTGCTAATGAAAGTTCTTAAGTTGACGCCATTGGCTGAACGGATACGATTTATTTCAGTGCATGAGCTGGTCCTTTTCGGGTTTTAGCGCTGTGTACATAACTGCACGAACGTCTAGTTTAGGGGTAAGAAAAATTAGGGCCCGCAAATTAATCCAAACACATAAGTGTAGTGTTACCACCAAATGCTGTAGTGTTAACACTTACAACTTTTTCTGTAGAAAAACGCTGTAAATAATGAGGACCACCAGCTTTTGGCCCAGTGCCAGATAGTCCTCTACCACCAAATGGTTGTATCCCAACTGCTGCACCTATCTGGTTACGGTTGATGTAGACATTTCCAACTGATATTTTTTTACTTATAGTGTCAATTTGACTTTGTATACGACTCTGCAAAGAAAACGTAAGCCCATATCCAGTACTATTTATATCACTTATAACTTCATTTAATTGTGACTTGTTAAAACGTATGATATGTAAAATAGGACCAAATACTTCTTGCTTTAATTGCGAAATTTTTTGTATCTCATAAATATATGGAGGAAAGAAATAACCATTATGAGAATTTGTATCCATGGGTACTTTAAATAACAGATTTGAATCTTTATCCTCTGACATTTTTTGCGTATGTTGAGTGAGCATATCGATAGATGCTTTATCAATTATTGGACCAATATCAGTACTAAGTTGTATTGGGTCACCAATCTTGAGTTCTTGCGCTGCACCGCATATCATTTTTATCTGCTTCTCTGCTATGTCCTCTTGAATAAACAGCACTCTAAGCGCAGAACAGCGTTGGCCAGCGCTGCGAAACGCAGAAAGCAAAACATCCGTAGTCACTTGCTCTAAGAGAGCAGAGCTATCAACAATCATAGCATTTAATCCGCCAGTTTCAGCAATAAGTGGTACGATAGGACCATCCCTATTTGCAAGCATTTTATTGATTATTTGAGCAGTTTGTGTTGAGCCAGTAAAAGCTACTCCGGCAATTCTATTGTCTGGAACTAATATTTTGCCTAAATATCCACCATCCCCAGGAATGAGGTGTAACATATTCTTTGGTATCCCAGCTTCATGTAGTATCTTAACAGCTTCGTAGGCAATAATCGGCGTTTGCTCTGCCGGTTTTGCCAGCACTGCATTACCTGCTGCAAGTGCAGCTGAGACCTGCCCAATGAAGATAGCGAGCGGAAAATTCCACGGTGATATGCATAAGAAAACTCCTCTGCCTTCAAAAAAGATGAAGTTATCTTCACCTGTTGGGCCCGGCAATTTTTTCCAGTCGCTCAGTTCATTTTTTGCTATCATTGCATAATAACGCAGAAAGTCGATTGCCTCTCTTACTTCTGCTATTGCATCGGATAAAATTTTTCCTGCTTCCACAATCAGAATGTAAATTAACTCTTTCATCCTTTCCTCAAGCAAATCTGCAGCTTTTTCAAGGCATTTAGCGCGCTCTTCTGCTGAAACATTCTGCCACTTAGCAAAAGCACTATGTGCTATTTCAAGAGCGTTTAAAGCTTGATCGCTTGTTGCACTTGACACTTCTCCAATTACATTTTCCAAATGTGCAGGATTCACTACTTCGATAAATTCAGCATTATCAAATAGTGCTTTTCCATCAATTATTGGTCCAATTTGCCACTTTTTTTCACTAAAACCCTTTATATCATCTGCAAATTGTGAGACTATCACAGAATCACTAATATCCATCCCCAAGGAATTTTTTCTTTCTGGTCCCAAAATATCTTGTGGTAATGGAATGCCTGGATGAGGTTCATAATTAAAATTTATAGCTTTTTCCAGTGGATCTGAAATTAACTCATCGATTTTAACGTTAGGATCACTTATTTGATTAACAAACGAACTATTAGCTCCATTTTCAAGAAGGCGTCTTATAAGATAAGGCAACAAGTCACTATGTTCCCCAACGGGTGCGTAGACACGACAGCTAACATTTGTTGCAAGCTCTGACATTGCATAATCATATAAGTCTTTTGCCATTCCATGTAAGCGTTGAAATTCAAATCCAGGGTGGTTTTTATCAGCAAGTTCCATGATAGAAGCAAAAGTATAGACGTTATGAGTTCCAAAGCATGGGTAAAAGCTGTTTGGTTTACTCAAAAGTTTCTGTGCGCACACGAGGTAAGATACGTCAGTATAGCTTTTTCTTGTAAATACTGAGTAATCATTTAATCCCAATTCTTGCGTACGCTTGATTTCTGAATCCCAATATGCACCTTTTACAAGCCTCACCATAATTTTGTGCTTTGATCGGATAGCAACATCTTCAACAAAGTCAAGAACAGATAAAGCGCGCTTTTGATATGCTTGCACAGCCAAGCCAAGCCCTTCCCACTCAGAAAGTGACTCATCAAGACGCAATTGCTCGAATAAAACTAATGACATCTCAAGTCTTTCTGATTCTTCTGCATCTATACATAATGAAATATTGTATTTTTTTGCTTCATGACAAAGCTCTAATAGCTTAGCTCTCAGCTCTTCAGCTATATTATCGAATTGGCTGAATTCATAACATGGGTGTAAAGCAGAAAGTTTGATTGAAATTCCATGGGATTTAAAACAATCATTTATTTCAGTGGATTCACCTATAGCTTTTATTGAGTGCATATATGAATTAAAATACTCTTCTGCATCCTCAGCTGTGTGAGCAGCTTCACTGAGCATATCAAAAGAGTATAAAAACTTACTATTGTCATCTAATTTTGCGTACCTTAAAGCTTCTTCTATGGTTTCTCCAACAACAAAATGATTACCAAGCATAGACATTGCTTGTTTTACTGCTTTGCGAATGATCGGTTCTCCTAAATTCTTAAGTAACTTAGAAATTGCGTAATAGAACTTCGAATCGCCTTCATTATCTCTCAATATACTGCTACCTATCATTAAACTCCACGTGGAAGCATTGACGAACAATGAAGAAGAATATCCTAAATATTTACTCCATTCTTGATTGGCAATTTTATCTTTGATTAGCTCGTCTATTGTATAATCATCTGGTATTCTAAGTAGCGATTCAGCAAGGCACATCAATGCTATTCCTTCATCATTGGAAAGCGAGTATTGCTGCATAAAGGAATCTACAATACTTAGTTTATTGTGTTTGATTTTTTCAATAACTTGTTTTGCAATATTATAAATTCTATTTTTTGAATCAGCTGAAAGCTCTGCTTTTTCTACAAGATAACGTATATAACTCTTTTCATCAGTACGATAAAATCCTTGTAAACGTTTTCTGAGTTCATTAGGTTCTTGTATAGAGCTTATCATATATAATTATCTCCAAAAAATACTCCGACACCATATGTATGGTGAAATTATATCATAACTTTGCGCAGAGCAAATTGCTATTTACAAAGGGATCAGGGCTGGCTAAAAGAAGTCCATGCAATAACTTCACTAAATCAAAAAGATTGTGCAAGTATGTAGCTCAACACTCCACCACACATCAAGTATTTAGTCTCAGTTGCGGTTTGTACACAGCATTTGAGTTGAATTGATTGCTTTGAATTATCCTTTCTTTTGATGATGCATTCTAGATTTCCACCTGGCACTATTTCACCTTTTATGCTTATTACCTCGCTACCATCAAATATCTTTCTGGTTATTCCATTTTGGAATATAAGTGGAAGAACACCCATGCCGATCAAGTTGGACCTATGTATACGCTCAAAGCTTTCTGCAATGACAACTTTAACCCCCAACAATAAAGTACCCTTTGCTGCCCAATCCCTACTTGAACCTGTGCCATACTCCTTTCCTGCCACAATGATGAGAGCTTCCTTGTAGCGCATTGCTGCATCAAAAATCGACATAGTTTCTTGAGAAGGAATATATTTTGTATAGCCGCCTTCGATGCTTACCATTTCATTTTTTATTCTAATGTTAGCAAAAGTCCCACGCATCATTACATTGTGGTTACCACGACGAGACCCATACGAATTAAAGTCCTGTGGCTCAATTCCAAGATTTTTTAAATATATACCTGCAGGACTACTTGAGGCAATATTTCCAGCAGGGGAAATGTGGTCAGTGGTTACGCTATCGCCAAACATTGCCAATATTTGTGCACCTTTTATATCGATTTTATTATTTTTAGGTGATAAATTATCAAAATAGGGCGGATTTTGTATGTAAGTGCTATTTGCATCCCAATTATAGATTTCACTTTTTTCACACTTTATCTTTCGCCAATGTTCATCACCAGAAAAAACATCCTTATACTTTTGTATAAACATCTCACGTGTTACCACATTTTTAACACAATCTTCGATTTCATTGTTTGTTGGCCATATATCCTTGAGATGGACGTCATTTCCATTCTTATCTTTGCATATTGAATCTTTTGTCAGATCAATTTGCACAGTACCAGCAAGTGCATATGCAACAACAAGTGGCGGAGATGCCAAGTAATTAGCTTTGACTAACGGATGAATTCTTCCTTCAAAGTTACGATTGCCAGATAAAACTGCAGCAACGGTTAAGTTTTTGTTTTTAATGCCATCTTCTATATCTTTATTAAGTGGACCAGAATTCCCAATGCAAGTTGTGCAACCATATCCAACTAGATTAAAACCCAAAGCATTTAGATCTACCTGCAATCCAGACTTTTCTAAATATTCTGTTACAACTTGTGACCCTGGAGCAAGAGAAGTTTTAACCCAAGGCTTTGATTTTAATCCAAGTTTAATTGCATTACGAGCTACAAGACCTGCAGCAATCATCACACTTGGATTAGAAGTATTAGTGCAGCTTGTTATTGCTGCAATAACTACACTTCCATCTTGGAGTTTATCGCTTTCCTTTGACTCATTAACTAAAAATGATTTAGAAAAAGACTCTGCCACTTGTGAAAGAAAAACCTTATCTTGTGGTCTTTTGGGACCAGCCATTACTGGCTCCACGCTTGATAAATCAAGCTCTAGTGTGTCAAAAAATGCTAACTCGTCACTACTACGCCACAGTCCTTGCTCTTTCGCATAAGCCTCAACTAGCTTAATCAGCTTTTCTGGCCTTCCGGTTAAGCTTAAATAATCTAGCGTTTTTTGATCAATTGGAAAAAATCCACAAGTTGCGCCATACTCCGGGGCCATGTTTGCTATAGTGGCTCTATCTGCCAAAGATAAATAATCTAAACCATCACCATAAAATTCTACAAACTTACCAACAACGCCTTTTGTTCTTAGGATATTGGTAACCGTCAGCACTAAATCGGTCGCAGTTACTCCTTCCGACAATCTGCCAATTAATTTAAATCCAACTACTTCTGGAATCACCATACTAATTGGTTGACCAAGCATCACAGACTCAGCTTCTATGCCTCCAACACCCCAACCAAGAACTGATAATCCGTTAACCATTGTAGTATGGCTGTCAGTACCAACTAAAGTATCAGGATATATGACTCCATCATTATTACACACAACTTGCGCTAAATATTCAAGATTCACTTGGTGGCAAATCCCTGTGCCAGGCGGCACTACTCTAAAATTTGTGAAGGACGATTCTCCCCACTTTAAAAATTGATATCTCTCCAAATTTCTTTTTACTTCTAACTCAACATTCTTACTGAATGCGGAAACACTTCCATAACTATCTACTTGAACAGAATGGTCAATCACAAGATCAACCGGTACAGACGGATTTATATTGCTTGGGTTTCCTCCATTTTTCTTAACATAGTCCCGCATTGAAGCTAGATCAACAACAGCAGGAACCCCTGTAAAATCTTGCATCAACACCCTTGCTGGTTTATAGCTAATTTCGTGATTAGTGTGTTTATTAACACAGTCTGCTAGTACTCTTATGTCATCTAGCTTTACGTTCACTCCATCTTTATTGCGCAATAAACTTTCAAGCAGAACCTTAAGTGAGCAAGGCAATTTAGTCACATCTATTCCTAAAAATTCACTAGCACTACTTAGGCTAAAATAGTTGTATGACTTCCCGTCAATGTTTAAAGTCGTTTTTGCATTTAAAGAATTGTTCATCCTATCACACTATATTAGTTAAAATTGGAATTACTGCCGTTACTTTTTTGTTGTTGACCTTGCTGCTCATACATAGTTTCGAAATCTATCGGATCTAGCATTAGTGGGGGAAATCCACCACTACTTGTAACTCTTGCAATTATTTCTCTTGCAAAAGGAAAAAGAAAAGTAGGTCCACCAATAAACAAAGCTTGTCTTACTTCTTCCTCACTCAACTCTTTTAAATTTTCTATTGAAAAAATGCCACAATATTTCGTTTCACAAATGAAAGCTACGCCATCTTTTATGCCTTCATCTTTTACCGTTGCTTTGACTTCTATATGCAAAGTAATTTCATGGAAAGATTTTTCTTCATTCACTTCTTCTTTGTTTTTCGTCCCTTCTAATTTTGCTGAATTGATATTAACCATTACGTTAATATCTGGAGCTTTACTAGAAGAAAGGAATGGCGAATTCGGATTCTCAAATGATAGATCTTTAACATATTGACCGTGAATTCTCATTTTTTGTTGTGGCATTTCTTACGTCTCCTTTAATTAAGTTGAGATATTTAATACTTTCTTATATAATATATTCATTTACAAACGAATAGCAAACCTGATTATAAGTTGATATGAAAAACATATTTTCATTAATAATTAATAATGTTCGGATACTTTATATGCCAAGGAGTTGAGTTACTATGATAGAGCTTGTAATATATGCTTTATTAGCGGCGTTCATTTTTTCACGTTTGTATAATTCTTTAGGAAGGTCAGCCAACCTCAACCTAAAAAAGCTAACTAATGTATTGGATGTAAGCCGAAGTAGAGAAGATGTAGTAGAAAACATTGAGGGTTACATTGATAGCAATGATGAAAATTCAATAAAAGTTACTTATAAACAAATATTAAAAAAAAACAAAGATTTTTCTATTTCCCACTTTATAGAAGGTTCAAGCATAGCTTTTGAATTAATAATAAAATGTTTCAATCAAGGAAATTTGTCTCAGTTAAAACCACTTCTCGATAAAGACTTATATGATAATTTTGCAGAGAAGATTAAACATCGTAAAGAGGTGCACGAGTCTATAATTGTTTCTATCGTTTCACAAAAGATTTTAGAAATAAAGCTAGTAAAAAACGCAGTGTTTATTGCAGTATATTTCCTTTCAGAGCAAATTAACTTCGTTAAGAACAATGAAGGAGATATAATATCAGGTAGTACATCCACTATTAATAAAGTTGAGGATGTATGGCAATTCAAAAAAAATGTTAATTCATCAGACCCAAGCTGGTTGCTTGTTTCTATTCACTATAAAAAGACAAGTAACGATAAGACAAATGATAAGTAAGATGAGTTTTATTTGAAATGGAAAGCAAGCTACGCGAAATAGTACTTGACACTGAAACGACAGGTCTTGACACTGAATCTGGTCATCGAATTATTGAAATAGGGTGTGTGGAATTAATTAACCGCATTCCAACAGGTAAAGTATTCCATCGGTACCTTAATCCAGAAAGAGATATACCTTATCACTCGTTTAAGATTCACGGTGTTAGTGAAGAATTTTTAGAAGATAAACCATTATTTTCAGATGTTGCACTTGAATTTCTTGACTTTATATCTAATGATATTTTGGTAATTCACAACGCTGAATTCGATGTTAAGTTCCTTAACATGGAGTTAAGCAAGCTGAATGCTGGGTTAATTTCCTCAGACAGAGTGCTAGATACATTACCTCTTGCGAGGAAAAAATTCGCAGGATCACCTGCTTCTTTGAATGCATTATGTAAGCGTTTTGATATATTGCTAGAGAATAGAGAATTGCACGGAGCACTAGTTGATGCTCAATTGCTTGCAAAGGTATATGTTGAACTTACAGGAGGGTTACAAACCTTTCTGTTTGATAATGAATGCAATCAGGACAGTAACTCCACATTCGTTCAGCATAAAGTACGTAATCTAACTCCCAGAGAACATTTACCAAATAGTGAAGAAATTGATGAACATAAGAAACTGTTAGACAAAATTAACAATACACTTTGGAATAGATATATTGAATAGGTTAACCAATAAAGATACAATTCAATTTTACTGAGAGCATTCTAATGGTAAGGTTTATAAGATTATTATCTAATGTGCTAGCAGCATTAGCAGTTGTTTTTTTAGGTTATTGTTATTTCACTAAAAAAGGCATATTTGCCCCAGCAGCGATTCACAACGCAGAAGTTAAGATAGGCGGAGATTTTTCTTTAATTAATCAGGACGGACAGATCTTGCGCAGTAGTGATTTTAAAGATAAATACATGATGATTTTCTTTGGGTTTTCCTCATGCAAAAGAATTTGCCCTATGAACCTTGGAATAATTTCAGAAACACTTGCAAAGTTAGATGAGAAAACTAACAACAAGCTACAAACATTCTTCATCACAGTCGATCCTGAGCGCGATAGCACGGAAAGACTTAAAGAATTTCAGCAGCAATTTGACCACAGAATACAAATGTTAACTGGTGAAAGAGAAAAAATAGACGAAGTAATTGCAAAGTATAAAGTATATGCTAGCAAAGTTGGTGGAGAAGAAGAAATCAACCATTCTTCAATAATGTACCTTATTGGCCCTGGAGGAAAATATGTTACACACTTTGCAGCTGATTTAAATTCAGACGAAAGTCAATCTGATAAGATTTTGGCTGAGATAAGAAAATACGTAAACTGAATTATAGATTTTTCTGTTAATTAGTCGAGCATGCAACTGCATGAGCATTATGATTTGAGAGCAATCTCCATGGGAAGACACACACAACTGTACGAACGTTGTAGTTTGGGAGCAATTCCCACCAGTGGGGTGTCATCCCAGTGCCCAGACACTGGGATCCAGCTTCTATGCAACTTAATTAAAAACGTTTGTTTTAGCGTAAGACAACTACCTTTAGCTCATCAGCTCAGTTATAAGCAAAATTTCTGGATTCCAGTGGGCTTTGTTGCATCGCTACTTATGAAAGGCTAACTATAGTTAGGATTATAAGTAACCTATTGAAAATCTTGTTTTTTTGCAATCAATCTGATCAAATTTAAGAATAGTAATTTATTATTTACATTAATAAATTTAATTCTATTGAAAATAGCTAAAGCATTGAAATTCTTGAATTTTAGCCGGATTAGTGAGTGGTAGTGAAATTTCTTTTACTCAAATTTGGGTATTCACTGACCGTTCTTGTTATAAATACCAGAATAATAAGCTACTGATATTCTCCATCTTTTTTATCTTTAATCCATCATAGCTAGCGATGCAACAAAGCCATTCCAGTGTCAAGCACTGGAATGACATCATCTGTTGTGCAATTTACCTTCAAAAATGAATGTTCGTACAGTTATGGAAGACACATTGGAATGACACTATTTGCTGTCTTCAAAAATAAACATTCGTAAAGTTGTGCTTTTAATATGGGTTATCAGTTTAAAAATGTTGCTAATCAGCATATATGAATGTAATATTAATTAACATTCATAAACGAAGCAATACCATGGAAAATAGTTATAATGCCGATGCAATAAAAATCTTAAGGGGTCTTGATGCTGTAAGGAAACGTCCAGGTATGTACATTGGTGACACTGACGATGGATCTGGCTTGCACCACATGGTATATGAGGTTGTTGATAACGCAATAGATGAATCTTTAGCTGGGTATTGTGATAAAATTGAAGTTAGCATAAATAAAGATGGTTCAGTATCAGTAACCGACAATGGTCGTGGCATTCCAACTGACATTCATGAAGAAGAAGGAATATCAGCAGCAGAGGTAATAATGACTCAACTCCATGCTGGTGGTAAATTTGACAGCAATACCTATAAAGTTTCTGGGGGATTACATGGTGTTGGAATCTCAGTTGTGAATGCATTATCAAGCTGGTTGGAATTAATTATTTGGCGCAATAAGAAAGAACACTTTATGCGTTTTGAAGATGGTGAGTCTATTGAACCTTTAAAGGTAGTCAACGAAAATACAAACAAAAGAGGAACTAAAGTCATGTTCATGCCATCAACAGAGACTTTTAATGGCATTAATTTCAGTTACTCAACGCTTGAAAGTCGTATAAGAGAATTAGCATTTTTAAATTCAAATATCGACATTACTTTACGTGATCTGCGCAATGAACCATATACAGAATCTCATTTCAATCAGAGCAATCAATCTAAAGACAATTTTGGTACAGCAAATTTTGTGCAGTATTTAGATAAGAATAAGACACATGTAACTAAAATTGCCAGTATGAAAGGAGATGCAGAAGATCTTGGCATCAGCTTGGAAATATCGATGGAATGGAATGATTCCTACTATGAGAATATGTTGTGTTTCACTAATAATATACGGCAACGAGATGGTGGTACGCATTTGGCAGGATTTAGATCTGCACTAACTAGATGTATCAATACCTATGCAACTAATGAAGGGTTTTTAAAGAAAGCAAAAGTAAATTTAACTGGAGAGGACGTTAGAGAAGGTTTAACTTGTGTTTTATCTCTTAAGATGCCTGATCCTAAGTTTTCTTCACAAACAAAAGATAAACTAGTTAGTTCTGAAGCACGTGCAGTTGTAGAAAGTATAGTTTCTGATAAATTGAGCACAATCCTTGAAACTGATCCCAAATTGGCAGCAAGCATAGTAGAAAGAGCAATCAGGTCAGCAAAAGGAAGAGAAGCTGCAAGAAAAGCGCGCGAGCTAGTTAAAAGCAAAAACAATATTGATATTGCAACTCTGCCAGGAAAGCTTGCTGATTGTCAGGAAAAAGCTCCTGAGTTATCGGAATTATTTATAGTAGAGGGTAATTCAGCAGGTGGTACTGCAAAGCAGGGGCGTAATCGTAAAACACAAGCAGTGCTTGCCTTAAGAGGAAAAATTCTAAACGTAGAACGTGTAAGTTTAGATCGTATTTTTTCATCTGCAGAAATAGGCTCTTTAATTACTGCAATTGGTGCTGGAATAGGGAGTGAACACTTCGATATTGAAAAAGCTAGATATCATAAAATTATCATTATGACAGATGCAGATGTTGATGGTTCACATATAAGAACTTTGATTCTAACTTTCTTTTTTAGACATATGCGTGAAGTTATTGAAAAAGGTTACTTATACATAGCACAGCCACCCCTCTATAAAGTTACAAAGAATGCCAAAGACACTTATATTAAAGATGACGAAACTTTTGAAGAGTATATAATAAACTCAGCAGTTAAAAGATTAACACTAAGTGGTACAGCTACAGAATTTAACAACTTGCGCCTTATTTTGAATAAATGCGTTAGCACTTCTAATATTAGCAAAAATTATGATAGAGAAATACCACAAAATCTCTTAGAGTCATTGCTAATTTTAAGTAAAAAGAATGCTCTATCATCGGCTGATGAGATATTAAAGTATTTGAAGTTAATGTACAGCGAATACACTTGGGAAGTGGAAATAAAAGATGAAGAAAAAGAAATTCATATCTCTAAATTGTTTCAAGGATTGGCAGACAAATATATATTTGCACTTAGTATGCTTGAAGGCAAAGATATGCAAAACATATTAAGTTTGCTTGATGGTATAAGTAATTTATTTAATGGTGATTCATTTTTAAAGTCACAAGAAACTGAAATAAGAATCACTTCTCCAAGTACGCTTGCAAAAATAATAATGGACTATGGTAAAAAAGGTTTAACTCTGCAGAGATTTAAAGGTCTTGGTGAAATGAATGCTGGTCAGCTATGGGATACTACGTTAAATCCTGAGGCTAGAACTTTATTAAAGGTTGAAATAAAAGATTGTGAAGAAGCTGATTCCATATTTTCAATATTAATGGGTGATATAGTTGAACCACGCCGTGATTTTATTAATAGCAATGCACTTAATGTGCATGATGTTGATATTTGAACTTTTAGCAAAATGTACGAACGTTACGGGTTTAAGCAAAGACTGTGTCATTCAAGTAGCTGACACTGGTTCCTTTATAACGGTGTCATTCCAGTGCTTGACACTGGAATGGCTTTGTTGCATCGCTCTTCGGATAGTAGGTAACGTACAATAAATTCATGAAGCTATCTCAAACTTAGCCATGCCTATTTCAGTAAATTTGTTAAGCAAATAACACTTGAGTAGCAGTTCCTTCTCACGATTAATCTCAGATTTGCTCCTAAAACTAAACCCAAATATTCGCTTCAACCTTGAGAAAAATCCTTCAATATACGATCTTTTTCCGTAATTTACTTCTTCTTTCCATCTTTTTATACCATTCTCACCATGTAATTTCATTAACTGAATAGCGGCATTTCTATCAAGCATATAATCCAATTTTGGATGCTCTGCTGCGTTGTTTTGCGGAGGAATTTTCGTTTTTATACCATATTGATTACACAGCTTATAGAGCTTTTCTCTGTCATATGCCCTATCTGCATATAGTACTTTTATGACATACTGAAAATCGACTTCTTTTAGCAAATCACAAGCTCCATAGTGATCAGCCGTTACTGTATTTTACAGCTATGGCTTTTTTGCTGTTTGTATTCAACATTACATGCAATTTTCTTGTCTGTTCATAGCTGCGATACTTTCTATCTTCGCTATTTTCTTTGCTATGACCAGGAGTGTTGTTGTATATACTAATTCCTGTACTGTCTATAGCAATTTCGATATCTTCCATATTATTTTCTGCAATCATTGATCTTAATATTGAGTTTCTTAAACCTTCTTGATGATTGTGAATAGCTGATAACTTGCAAATTTTTCCCAATTTGCTCAAGGTATCCTGCTATAAACCCAACTGTTTGCCTCAGGCCTATTCTAAATAAACAAGTTATTATGTGCACCAAAATTACAACTTTATCGCTATAAATATTGTTGCCACCTGGTATTTTTGGACCATTCTCGTACCACTTTTCTATGGCTTCGTTGATATAATGAAAAATATTTCCTCTTTTTTCTAGAAATTTGTTATATTCGCTATGGTTACTGACCCTCATTTTTTGTGGCATATTTTTTCTTTCAAGGTTAAATGGCTATTTTATAATGAATTTTGTCAGTAGCCACCAGATTTTTTCAGTTGCTATGCAACAAAGCCCACTGGAATCCAGGTTGCTCACAAGCAAACTAGCATAGAAAGTGGTTACAACGTTTTCGATGAGATTGCAGAAAGGCTGGATTCCAGTGTCAAGCACTGGAATGAAAGCAGTCCTACGTCATGCCGCGATTCATTCGCGGTATCTCTAGATCCCGCTAACAAGCAGCGGGATGACGGTTGTCAGGGTGTCATCCCACTACCTTCTCCTGTCATCCCAGTGCCTCCCTCCCCTGTCATCCAAGTAGCTTGACACTTGTATCTTTATGATGTGAGGCATTAGAGCTAAAATACCTCACAGGGAGGGTGAAGCTGATGCAACGCTAATGCCATTAAGGCCGAATCCCAGATTTTGCTTCCCTCCCATAGAGTTATAGCTCTTCTCATAATAATCCCAATAAGGTAAGAATGGATTTATGGTAGAGGGGTTTATATGCCAGCAGCGTATAGTTACGACTTAAGGAAAAAAGCAATGGAAGCAATGGAAGCATTGGATGAAGGAGAAAGTAGAGCAACTGTTGCCAAGTGACCTTACCCAGAAAAAGTGGAGAGAAAGAAAGGAGTTTTTTCGGGTAAAATAAAATTTTGGAGGATTAGAAATGGCAAGAGAATATACGGCAGAATTCAAATTGGAAGCTGTTAAACTGGCAAATGAACAAAGAAAGGCAGGTCAAACAATTACAAAAATAGCAAAGGATTTAGGAATAAAGGGTGGTTTATTAGGAAAATGGATAAAGAAACACAACGAAAAAAAGTCGGCAGCAGATGCATTTCCAGGTAGAGGTAACATGGCTCCTTACGACAAAGAGAGGTTTGATTTACAAAGCAAGAGTAACAAGGGAAAGAGACATTTAAAAAAAAGCCCTGGCCAGTCAAAAAGAGTAAAATATTTTTTTATATAGTAACTGCTATAAAGTACAGGAATTATGTAGGATTTTCTGCTAGTGGCTACTATAAGTGGACCACAAGAAAAATAAGCAGTAGAGAATCAGCAAATAAAGAGCTACTCGCAGCTATTCAAAAAATATATCAAGTTTCTAAATGTAGATATGGAGCTCCTAAAATTCATGCTGAATTGAAGGCTTTGGGTAAAAGTTGCAACTTAAAAACAGTGCAAAGTATTATGCAGAAAAATGGTATTCAGGCTATATTGAGAAGAAAATTTAAAATTAAGAAACAACAAACGGACAGTAGCTCCCAATATATTAGACCAAAACTTTATTGTCGATCAACCAAATAAAGTATGGGATTACTTATATAAAAACCAAAGAAGGATGGCTATATTTGGCAACAATAATCGATCTATATTCACGCATGGTAGTTAATGAGCAGTTCAATAAATAAACAATTGGTTATGGACTCTTTATTAATGGCCGTTAACAAGCGTAAACCTGCCAAAAATCTACTATTACATAGTGATCAAGGTTCACAATATACTTCGCAAGGTTATCAATATCTCTTATCCATAAAAAACATAGATGAGTTATAAAGGTTGTTGTTACGACAATTCTGTTGTGGAAAGCTTCTTCAGTTCTCTAAAAAGGGAGTTACCAATAGACACCTCTCGGCACTCTAAACAGCATATCAAAACTGCTATATTTGAATATATAGAAATTTTTTATAACAAACAACGTCACTATTAGAGGTTGTCCGGAAACTAGTAAATTCAAGCATATTCCCTCTTTAACATAACCCTACTCATAGCTAGGTATATGAAATTCTCAGTGGATGTTGTGAGTAAATCATACTCCTTCGATAGCCTTCTATTCCTATTAACCCAAGCAAAAGTCCTTTCTACAACCCATCTTCTTGGCTGTACTTTAAACCCTTGTTCTCTTGTTGGTAGTAGCTCAGGTGGCGTATCTTTGTGCACCCAAAATCTACATGGAGGCCTTTTAACAATTTCAATATCTATGTCATATTCTTCCTTTATGTGATTCTTTAAATTTCTTCCTTGGTATCCCATGTCAGCCCACATTTTTTTAACTTTAGTATATTTTGTTCTCATATTGTTTAATGCTATTTTAATACCATCTCTATCATTTTCGTTAGCAGCGCCTACGTAACAACCTAGTATAAAACCCTGAGTGTCTGTAATTATATGCCTTTTTCTACCCTTTACTTTTTTACTTCCATCATAGCCTTTGATCCCCCCTTTTCTGTAGTCTTTACAGATTGACTATCTACTATACAGGCACTCGGCTGCTCATTCCTTCCTATTTTTCTTCTACTATATTTTGTAATTTCATAATTCATTTTCTCAAAAATTCCCTGCTTCTTCCATTGCCTGAACTGCTCATACACAGTCTTCCATAGCGGAAAATCATTTGGTAAATACCGCCATTGACACCCTGTACGCAATACATAGAAAATTGCTTCTAATATTTCTCTTTTGCTATACTTTGGCGGCCTTCCTCCTTTCTTGTATGATACTCTGAAGTGTTTTTCTATTCTTGCCCATTCCCTTTCGCTTAGATCTGTTGGATACTTTTTTCTCATCTTTACCCCGTACTAAAATTTCAGATATTATAGCCTTTTACTTGTTTCCGGACAACCTCTTAGAGGTTGTCCGGAAACTAGTAAATTCAAGCATATTCCCTCTTTAACATAACCCTACTCATAGCTAGGTATATGAAATTCTCAGTGGATGTTGTGAGTAAATCATACTCCTTCGATAGCCTTCTATTCCTATTAACCCAAGCAAAAGTCCTTTCTACAACCCATCTTCTTGGCTGTACTTTAAACCCTTGTTCTCTTGTTGGTAGTAGCTCAGGTGGCGTATCTTTGTGCACCCAAAATCTACATGGAGGCCTTTTAACAATTTCAATATCTATGTCATATTCTTCCTTTATGTGATTCTTTAAATTTCTTCCTTGGTATCCCATGTCAGCCCACATTTTTTTAACTTTAGTATATTTTGTTCTCATATTGTTTAATGCTATTTTAATACCATCTCTATCATTTTCGTTAGCAGCGCCTACGTAACAACCTAGTATAAAACCCTGAGTGTCTGTAATTATATGCCTTTTTCTACCCTTTACTTTTTTACTTCCATCATAGCCTTTGATCCCCCCTTTTCTGTAGTCTTTACAGATTGACTATCTACTATACAGGCACTCGGCTGCTCATTCCTTCCTATTTTTCTTCTACTATATTTTGTAATTTCATAATTCATTTTCTCAAAAATTCCCTGCTTCTTCCATTGCCTGAACTGCTCATACACAGTCTTCCATAGCGGAAAATCATTTGGTAAATACCGCCATTGACACCCTGTACGCAATACATAGAAAATTGCTTCTAATATTTCTCTTTTGCTATACTTTGGCGGCCTTCCTCCTTTCTTGTATGATACTCTGAAGTGTTTTTCTATTCTTGCCCATTCCCTTTCGCTTAGATCTGTTGGATACTTTTTTCTCATCTTTACCCCGTACTAAAATTTCAGATATTATAGCCTTTTACTTGTTTCCGGACAACCTCTTATAGCATTTCTCATAATAGTCCGAATAGGTCATAGGAAGGCAGAATCAACAGCACGACGAAAGGATTCGAATAGAGGAATGTTTTTCCTGGCTCTGTTTTTTATAGCAAACCAATGATGCTCAATTTTGTTAAAATCTGGAGAATAAGGCGGCAGATACAAAATTTCTGCACCGACTCCTTTAGCGAGCTTGATAAGCTTATCAGACTTATGAAAAGTAGCATTATCAAGAATGACAGTTTGTCCAGGTTCTAAGATCGGTGCCAAAAATTGCTCAAACCATCCATTAAAAATATCCATATTACAGTGGCCTTCAAATGTTAATGGAGCAACTATCTTTCTTCTACTTAAGGCTGCAACCATGCTGATTCGTTGAGTTTTTTTTCCAGATTTTAGGGCATAAAATCGCTGTCCTTTCTGGCAATACCCATATGGATAGTCCTCCGTGTTATCAATCCCAGACTCATCTATATACACTAAGTTTTCTGGTTCTTTTGTTGCTATAATTTTTAAGAATTCAGCACGTTTTTCTTCGTTCCTTTCCTTGTATCCATATGTCTTTTTTTGCGCGTAAATCCAATTTTTCTGAGAGCTCGGTGGATCGTTTGGATACTAACGTTGCCCCAAAGTTTAGCCATTTCCGACAGAGTTTTTCTACCGTGTTTTTTAGCAAATTCGATAAACTTATTCCAGTCGATAATTTTCTGATTGTAACCTCCATTACCGAGTTTTTTTGACTGAAAGTCGCCTGTTTCTTTTTTTCTTTGCTGCCACTTCCACAAAGTAGTTCGTCCAATTTTAAATCTTGCTGCCACTGCTTCTCTGCTTTCCCCTTCGTCTAGTGCTTCCATTGCTTTTTTTCTTAAATCATAACTATATGCTGCCGGCATCCAACCTCCTTATCGCCATCTATCCTTATCTTATCATATCCGGACTTCTGTGGAAAGAGCTATAACTGCTATAAAGTACAGGAATTATGTAGGATTTTCTGCTAGTGGCTACTATAAGTGGACCACAAGAAAAATAAGCAGTAGAGAATCAGCAAATAAAGAGCTACTCGCAGCTATTCAAAAAATATATCAAGTTTCTAAATGTAGATATGGAGCTCCTAAAATTCATGCTGAATTGAAGGCTTTGGGTAAAAGTTGCAATTTGAAAACGGTGCAAAGTATTATGCAGAAAAATGACATCAGGGCTATACTGAAAAGAAAGTTTAAAATTAAAAAACAACAAACAGATAATAGAGCTGTAGCTCCCAATATACTAGATCAAAACTTTATTGTTGATCAACCAAATAAAGTATGGGATTACTTACATCAAAACCAAGGAGGGATGGCTATATTTGGCAGCAATAATTCTCACGTATGGTAGTTAATGAGTAGTGCAATAAATAAACAATTGGTTATGAACTCTTTATTAATGGCCATTAATAGGCGTAAGCCTGTTAAAAATCTACTGCTGCACAGTGACCAAGGTTCACAATATACTGCGCAAGGGTATCAATATCTCTTAGCTGTAAAGAATATAGATGAGTAATAAAGGCTGTTGTTACGACAATTCTGTTGCAGAAAGCTTCTTTAGCTCATTGAAAAGAGAAATACTTATTGATACTTCACAACACTCTGCTCAACAAACTAGAACTGCAATATTTGAATACATAGAAATTTTTTATAACAAACAACGTCACTATTAACTATTGCATTCCAGAACAATTTGATGCATCATTCTTTTTGTAAAAAACATTCCACACTTTCTCTCCACTTTTTCTGGGTAAGGTCACTGACTCAATACCCAGTCAATATCCTTTCCACCAGTTCTTTTACTGCCGGTACGTAGCCATTCTCATAAAATGGATCTTGCTTAAATTTGTACACATTGTGCCCGGAAAACATGAGTTCGTTCTCAATATCACCATCGTGTATAACGTTTTGCAGTGTTTTTTGTATGCAAAAACTACGCGGATCTGGCTTTCGTCCTGTTGAATGGTCACCATGATCTTTCCAATTGCTAAACAAACAATGGCTCAAACATCCCATACAATTGATTTGATCTTCTCTTATTTGTTTAAATTTATCTGGCGTCACAAAAATAACAGTTGAATCTGGGGTTTTCATTGCTTCTGTGTACCCTGCTTTAGTCCATGTATTTGCCAGTTCTTTGTCTTTTGCAGTAAGGTAGATCTTCCTACCTCTGCTACCCATTGCAAATTCACTATTGGATTCTTCGCTGGCATTTTCTGAAAAATTTACTTGATGTAATTTTCGTTCCTGTAACTCACGTATAAAATTATTCCTCACCGCAGATGAATAAAACCCTGTTGGACTGAATTTATTTAAAAATACATCACCTTCTTCTAAAGTGAGTAGCTTCTTTTTCCACTCTGCAGAAATTGGGCTTTCTTTCGTCAAAAGTGGACGAGTGCCAAACTGAAAAGCTATTGGTCCAATTTGCAGATTGTCAAACCAATGTTCCCAATCTTTCAAATGCCACACTCCTCCTGCCATAACAATTGGTGTTTCTGAGAGACCGACCTCGTTCATGAAAGATCTAAGCTCTGCAACTCTTTCAAATGGAGCCTGTGGTAGCTCTGGGTCTTCACTGTTACTGAGTCCATTGTGCCCTCCAGCAAGCCATGGATCTTCATACACTACTCCACCAAGCAAATAGGAAGATATTCTTTGGTAAGTACGCTTCCATAATGCTTTAAAAGCACGCACCGATGAGATAATAGGGTAATAATAAACCTGATATTTAGCTGCAATTTCTCCAAGCCTATAAGGCATACCAGCACCGCAGGTAATACCATGAATCAAACCTTTCGCTCCTTCTAATATGCCATGAAGCACGCGTTCTGCTGCTCCCATCTCCCAAAGTACATTCATATGTACTCTTCCATGACCTTTTGATATTTCATTTGCTATTCTTGCCTGACTAATTCCAGCTTTAATACTATATTCAATCAATTCGCTGTGTTTTTCATTTCTTGTTCTGCCTTTGTAAATCAGCGGCACCAACTCGCCGTTATCATCAATAAGCTTAGCATTTGCACCAGAAAACGTACCCACAGCATCTGCTGCAGCAAATGCTCCGCTTGATCTCCCATCACTAACTGCAATGCCTTTACCACCTTCGATGATTGGCCACACTTCCTTTCCTGAAATTACTATCTTTTTTATCTTATTTTTCAAAACTTCCTCGCAATCTTTCACTCTATTTTACTTAATTACTAAAAAAATGATAGCTGTTTATTTTTTCTTGTATCATTAAAGCTTCTGTAGCTACTCATGCTGTTGTAGTTTGAGAGCAGTTCCCATCGGAAGGGTGTCATTCCAGTGCTTGACACTGGAATCCAGTTTTTGATCAAAAATGTTGCTATAGTGCACAATCAATTTTCCTGGATCCCAGTGTCTGGGCACTGGGATGACACCATAGGGGGCTACTTGGATGACAGGGGAGGGAGGCTGCTGGGATCCTGACAACCGTCATCCCGCTGCTTGTTAGCGGGATCTAGAGATACCGCGGCGGTATGACGTAGAGCTACGTGTTTAGGTTTAATGAATCCACTATATCTTTTACTTGAGAAAAAACATACTCTTTGCTTACACTGGTATCGATAATAAAGTCACTCATCTTCCTTTTCTCCTCAATAGATAACTGAACATCGGAGATTAGATTAAGCTTTTCTTTATCTATGTTGCGTTCGTTAAGTCTTTGAGCTTGCACAACGCTATCTGCATGAACAAAAACAATAAGGTCGCAATATAAATAAAATTTTGTTTCTAATAGAAGTGGCACATCTAAAACTAAAAGTTTTCTATCGATCTTTTTTTCCTTGGCAATAAAAAATTCTAATTCACGCAGCACAGCAGAGTGAACCAAAGATTGAAATTGTTTCCAATTTTCATCGTAGGCTAAGAAATATTTAGACAGTACTGTTCTATCTATTTCACCATTTACTACCACTCCAGGAAAATTTTTCTCTGCATAACTTATTATGCTTTTATCCACTTTATAAAGTTGGTGTACAACAGAATCAGCATCAAATACAACAGCACCAAACTCTTGAAAGCAATTAGCTACAAAGCTCTTTCCTACCCCAATTCCGCCTGTTAGACTTATAATCATATAACAAAATACATTCGACTTCTTTTGAAACTATAGCTAAGGTTTCTCTATATATATTAACTAGATTTTCTAGATCCCAGTGGGCTTTGTTGCATAGCAACTGAAAAAATCTGGTGGCTACTGACAAAATTCATTATAAAATAGCCATTTAACCTTGAAAGAAAAAATATGCCACAAAAAATGAGGGTCAGTAACCATAGCGAATATAACAAATTTCTAGAAAAAAGAGGAAATATTTTTCATTATATCAACGAAGCCATAGAAAAGTGGTACGAGAATGGTCCAAAAATACCAGGTGGCAACAATATTTATAGCGATAAAGTTGTAATTTTGGTGCACATAATAACTTGTTTATTTAGAATAGGCCTGAGGCAAACAGTTGGGTTTATAGCAGGATACCTTGAGCAAATTGGGAAAAATTTGCAAGTTATCAGCTATTCACAATCATCAAGAAGGTTTAAGAAACTCAATATTAAGATCAATGATTGCAGAAAATAATATGGAAGATATCGAAATTGCTATAGACAGTACAGGAATTAGTATATACAACAACACTCCTGGTCATAGCAAAGAAAATAGCGAAGATAGAAAGTATCGCAGCTATGAACAGACAAGAAAATTGCATGTAATGTTGAATACAAACAGCAAAAAAGCCATAGCTGTAAAATACAGTAACGGCTGATCACTATGGAGCTTGTGATTTGCTAAAAGAAGTCGATTTTCAGTATGTCATAAAAGTACTATATGCAGATAGGGCATATGACAGAGAAAAGCTCTATAAGCTGTGTAATCAATATGGTATAAAAACGAAAATTCCTCCGCAAAACAACGCAGCAGAGCATCCAAAATTGGATTATATGCTTGATAGAAATGCCGCTATTCAGTTAATGAAATTACATGGTGAGAATGGTATAAAAAGATGGAAAGAAGAAGTAAATTACGGAAAAAGATCGTATATTGAAGGATTTTTCTCAAGGTTGAAGCGAATATTTGGGTTTAGTTTTAGGAGCAAATCTGAGATTAATCGTGAGAAGGAACTGCTACTCAAGTGTTATTTGCTTAACAAATTTACTGAAATAGGCATGGCTAAGTTTGAGATAGCTTCATGAATTTATTGTACGTTACCTACTATCCGAAGAGCGATGCAACAAAGCCATCCCAGTGTCAAGCACATAACTATACGAACATTGCAATTTGTAGGTGTGTCATCCCAGTCTGGGATCTAGCTTTTTGGTAATTTTATCGAAAATGTTTGCTCGTTTACAATCAATTTTCCTGGATCGAAGTAGTCAGGGCTACTTGGATAACACCCTACTTAACCGTCATACCGCCGCGGTATCTCTTAGCCACTAACACGTAGCGGGATGACGATTGTCGATAAATCTAAGTTACTTTAGCAACAGTTATTCTCCACTAAATTACTCTGAATTTTGGTTATATTATTTGCGGATTTCACTGCTGAAATCTCAAATTTTGAGCTTGTGTTCAAAAATGATTCAACTGACCTGCCAAAAAAATCATATCTCCATCCCTTGAATAATTTATCTGTCTGTCCAGATATTGACCCGGTTAACTCATCTTTTGAAGAAACTAATTTCCTTGATATGTTACTTTCTTTACATTTACTATCTAAAATAATTGAGAGTATATCAAGTACAGATTTGTCATAATTACTCGATAAGGTGTTGTTTTGCTGCATCCAATTTCTCTCATTTTCATTAAAAATATTCACAAACTCTAGTAAATCTGCATCTTTTATATTTTTTGCATTCCTCTTGAGATCATCTAAAATTTCATCAACATGCTCTATATTTTTTTCAATAAAATCAGCTATTACAGCATTATTGATTATTTTATTACGGTTCATATTATAGCGCTGTGCTAAGGTTTCTTGCCACTCACTAACTGCTTTAACAGTTAGTATCAATCTTGGATTTACTTCATAATTAAATTTAATCCTCTTCCATGCATCTTTTGGATTATGTAAATACTTATTTATATTAACTATTGATTCCATCTCTTCTTGAAACCAACCCATCCTATTATTTTCTTCAAGTTTATTGCACAATATTTGGTGTAGGTCATATAGGTGTATCACGTCGTTTATTGCATAGTCTAACTGATCCTCGGACAACGGACGCCTTAACCAATCTGAATTTTTAGCTTTAATTTTATCCAGTGCTATTCCTTGATATTGCTCCACTACTTTTGAGTAACCAATAAAGTCATGATAATAATGACAAAACATAGCAGCAACTTGGGTATCAAAAATGGGAGTGGGAATACATTTAAACACAGTGAGTAAGGATTCTATATCCTGCCGGCAGCTATGAAACACTTTGGTTATCCCCTGATTTAGCATTATTTTCTTAATGAATGATAAATCAATTTCTGGCACTAATGCGTCTACAATAAAACTCTTCTCTCCGTAAGAAATTTGAATTAACGATAATTTTGGGTAGTAGGTTAAATTATTTCTGATGAACTCCGTGTCAACTGCTATAAATTTCGGCTTTTTTGCTATTAACTCTTCACATGTATTCTCCAGTTCTGATGTTGTACTAATTAGCATATATTTTTTATTCAGTGGATTTATTTTATAATTTATATTAAATTTTTGCAATTAATGACTTATTGTAGGACTTTCTATCACTCATTGGCATCACACAAATAGCCTTTTCCATCCCAATCCCAGTGCTTCCTTCTCCTGTCATCCCAGTGCCCTGACTACTTGGATCTAGCAAGCTTTGCTTGCAAATAAGTCTAATACGCGTCGCGTTTTATGCCAAAACACAATTGGAGTTACATGCAAAATAGATCCCAGACTGGGATGACAAAAAAAGGAGCACTGGGATGACAGCAGTCCTACGTCATACCGCCGCGGTATCTCTAGATCCCGCTAACAAGTAGCGGGATGACGATTGTCGTTTAGCTATAAATATTAAGAAATTTACCAAATAAAAAAAAGGCAAAAGAAGCCCTGGGGTTATTATCCGCTTTAAAATATTGGCGTTTTTTATGTTTTAAACGCTTGACAAGCAAGATTAAGCTGCTTTTAATTGCAACTAACTTACGCTGCAAATGTTTAAGAAGTTTACTAAGCAGAAAAAAAGACAAAGAATCCCCGAGTTAGCTAGTCTTTTACTATCTCTGTCGAGTATTGGCATTTTTTGATGTCTTGTAACGCTTTATAAGCGTGTTCAGCTTATTTAGATAAAAATCTAGATGTAGATGAAGTTTTGTAAAGACATACAGTATCTATATACTGCAAAAAATTGAACATAAGACGCCGATACATTAAGTAATCCTTACCTTTTAATCTGCAGATTGGCGAAAGCAAATACAATAGCTTCACTATCATGATAAGGGCGCTGGCGAAGGGTGTCAAGTAAGTTTTTCGTTTCTATAGCTACTACCACGATTGTATAGGTAATTCTTCACTTATAATAATGATTCAAGCCTTCAGCTCCTCAAACACTTCACTTGCTCTATTTAAAACAGAATCAGGAAAACCAGCAAGTTTTGCTACATGTATTCCATATGACTCATCTGCAATGCCTTCAATTACTTCATGTAGAAAAATAACCTCTCCGTTCCACTCTCTTATTTTTACACAAAAACATTTCACGTTCTTCAAGTATTTGCTTACTTTAGTTAATTCATGATAATGAGTTGCAAAAATGGCGCGGCACTTATTTACATTGTGAATATGTTCAATCACCGCCTGTGCAATAGATAATCCATCATACACCCCTGTGCCCCTACCAATTTCATCAAGTATCACCAAGGAACGGTCCGTTGCCTGATTTACTATCGTTGCTGTTTCGATCATTTCTACCATGAAGGTGGAATAACCAGCTGTTATATTATCTGTTGCACCAACCCTGCTAAATATTTTGTCAATCACTCCAATATGCGCACTCTCTGCTGGCACAAATGACCCCATGTGAGCTAAAATTGCAATGAGAGCGTTTTGCCTCAAGAAAGTGCTTTTTCCAGCCATATTAGGACCAGTAATTAGATGTATACCAGCTAAATTGATGCTATTTGCAATGAATTTATCGTTAACTTCAACCACTGGATGTCTTCCGCTACAGATATTGAACTCTTTGCTGTCATCAATAATGGGTTTTACGTAATTATTTTGCACTGCAAGCTCTGCAAACGCGGTTCTAATGTCAAGTTTTGCCAAAGCATTTGCAGCAAGAGCAATTTTTTCAGACTCTTTAGCAACTTCACTACACAGTTCACTAAAAATTTTCATTTCTAAGCCGATTGCAGCATCACGTGCCGTAAGAATTTTATTTTCTAGTTCTTTCAATTCATTAGTAGTGTAGCGCATGCTATTTGCTAAGCTTTGTCTATGAATAAATATATCCGAAGTTATTTTGTGATTTGCCGACACTTCAACGTAATAACCAAGTATGTTGTTGTGTAATATTTTGAGTGCGGCAATGCCAGTTAGGTCGCGATAAGATTCACGGAGTTTGGTTATTAGTTTATTACTATTATTTAATATGTAGGATAACTCAGATAATTCTGAGTTGTATTTTGAGTGAATAAATCCTCCTTCTTTCACGGAACTGAGGTTATTATCGAGTATAGCACTATTTAACAGTTCAAATAGGTCTTTATGATTGCCAAGGCTTTTATGTATTGTGCTTAGTTCACTCTCGTCTGATTTTACTGTTATTCCAGCGCGTGACGCTGGCTGGATCTCAGTTTGGATGACATATTGTTGTGGGAGAGATCCATTTTCACCTGATTCAATTTTACATAAGAACTCAGACAATTCTAAAGTCTTTCCTAGGCCTATTTTCAATAGGTTCATATCCTTTGGTGAACCACGCCCTAGTATTAAGCGCGATAAAGACCTTTCAATATCCGGAATGTTAGATAATATCTCTCGTATTTTTCTGCGTGAATCATGATTATTTACAAAAAATTGAGCGGTGCTGAGCCTCAAATTGATTGCCTTGGAGCAAGCAAGGGGTGAAGCGAGCATTTGTTTGAGCAGGCGTCCACCAGAAGCTGTAACTGTATGATCAATAACTGAAATTAGTGAACCTTTCTTTTCACCAAATTGAGTTGAAAACAACTCAAGATTTCTCCTTGCTGAAGCATCAATAAGCATGAAATTTTGTTGCTTATAGGTTTTTGGGAATTCAAGCCTTGGAATGGAGCCCCTTTGCGTTACTCTGACATATTCAAGCAGTGCACCACACGCCATGATTTCTACTTTGCTGAAATTTCCTATACTCCCAAGTTCCCTGATTTTATAAAACTCGCATAATGTTCTGTGAGATTTACTATACTCAAAAAAGCTCTGTGCGTGTTGCGTAATTGATATTTTATAATTTTTTAAAATCGATCTAATTTTTTCATCCTCAGTGAATTTTTCAGAAATTAATAATTCTCTTGGTGATATACGCAATAAATCACTATCTAGAGCTTTCAAACTCGTTAAAGTGTGAAAAAATTTTCCCGTCGATAATTCAAGCCAACTAATAGCATATTCGTCATTTTGTTCAACTATGGATGCGAGATAATTATTGCTTTTATCCTCCAGTAGTGAATCTTCTATAATTGTACCTGGAGTTACAACTCGCACTACATCACGTTTTACTATGGATTTATAGCCCCTCTTTTTTGCTTCATCAGCAGTTTCTAATTGATCACAGATTGCTACTTTGAATCCTAAATCTATTAGCTTGTGCAGGTAAGATTCACTACTGTGTGCTGGCACTCCACACATTGGTATGTCCTGCCCACACGAATTACCTCTCTTGGTTAGCACTATATTCAGCAATTTCGCAGCTTTAATAGCGTCATCGAAAAACAATTCATAAAAATCTCCTAGCCTATAAAATAGCAGATGATCTTTGTATTGAGCTTTCAGGTTCAAATACTGCTCCATCACAGGGGTGTTTTTTTCTTTTACGAAGCTCATAATATTTTTTAATATATTGTATTGATAAACGTTATTATAGATTATATTGCACATGTGGATAACATAAATTTTAAATAGGTGTATAGAGGGAAAAATTTAAAACAATTAAATTTCTTGGATCCAAGTAGTCAGGACACTTGGATGACATAAAGAGTAGGAGTATTTGATGACAAAAAAACAAAAAACGCAGTTGTCATTCCAGCGCGTGACGCTGGAATCCAGCTTCTATGCAACCTCATCAAAAACATTCATTTAGTGTAAGATCAGCTACTTTCCATGCTAGTTTACAAGCAAACTTTTCTGGATCCCAGTGTCAAGCACTGGGATGACATCATAGGGGCGCTGGGATGACACCCTCCTTGTGTGTATTATAGCTAAAGTGACTTACGACAATTTGAAAAACGACACATTCGTCATTCCGCTACTAGTTAGCGGAATCTATACCGCGAATGAATCGCGGTATGACGTGTTGCTTGGGTCAGCTATATGTAAGTTGTGGCCCTTCTTTATTATTTTTATTAGCGGCAGTTGTATCATCAACAGATATTTCAGAGCTAACAATGCTAATAGTTTTTTCTATCGCTTTAGCCTGTTCATAGTCTTGACTCAAAAAATACATGGCCAGCCCAACAGCTATACTAGCAACAAGAACAGATGCTATCATTACACCTAGTATCATACCACCAGAAAGACTTACTGCAACATACACACCAGCTCCAAGTACAACACCAAGAAAACCACCAATCATTATGCCAGGCACCAAACTGCCTACCATAGCGCTTTCTTTTTTCGTATTAGCTTGTTTTTTCATACTTTTAATAAGCACTTCTTTTGTTTTTCCTTGAGCTAAATCTGAAGGAATTTTATTATCCGCGTTTTGTATCAAAGGATTTGCACTATATGTAACAAGAAGGGTGGTTATTTCTTCAGTTTTATTACCTATAACTGCATGATGTAGTAATGTATTTCCCTCTTCATCTTTAAAGTTTATATGAGTACGAAATTCTTCATCTAGATTTCTTATTGGGTTGTTTTTTGCATATATCCTAGATTGTATTGCTCCATCTAAGTATTGTATTACTTGTTCTATTGATTGCTCGCCAGGATTTTGTATAAAATGAAGCAGAATTTCGTGTACTATCGCTTCCTTTGTAGTTTGTGGGCATTGTAAAGCGTAATTAAATGTCTGTGTAGTAATAACTTCTTCTTTTCTTTTTTTAAGAACAACCCTTAAATCTTCAATCGCCTTTTCACCATCTTTTATTCCAAGAATTATTGAATCCAAATTATTTATCATGCTATCCTCCTTGGTTTGATTGCATTGCTCATTAATAAATAATATAATAAATCCTGCTAAAAGTCAAGCAATTAATTAATAAGTTAATATAATCCTCCAAAAGGAGCTCCTTACTTTTTGTTCAGCATGTCCATTGGATCAGACTCTTTAAGCTTGCTGTTTGCTGAATTTATTCATCACAATAGCTACAATGTGCTATCGAAGTTCTCTGTAATCTTAGTTGGTTCTTCTAGAATATTCAAAATATCAGTTGCACAATAAACCCGATCTCTCTTTCCTTGAGAAGTTTGTGAAACGATGCCTAAATCTTCAAGCTTTACGATTGCTCTTTGGGCTGTTGTAAATACGACACCTAAGTTTTCAACCACTTTCCTTATAGTAAAGTAAGGGTTTAAAGACTATTAACTAAATCATTGTCCCATTCAAATTTTGGTGGCAAGGGGCTTGGTATAAATGCCTGATAACCAGCGAATACTTTGCCTGATGGTGATCCTTTAATATACATTCATTCAACCGAGCACACTATTTTTATAGTATATATTATTTTCAAATAAAGTCAAAAATGAAAATAAGGCTTTATCTTATTTGCGTGCATGAAAATAAGAAACTCTCTTATTATTGATTTTGCTCAAAAACGAAAATAGAAGAAGCTGCTGAACTTTATATATCCTGTTTTTCTGGAGAACTGCTATAAAACTTCTGAGTGAAGTCACTTAATTTTTACACATCTATTGTAGAGTAAGAAGAACCGAATTTGAAACAAAAATGCTAACTGATGCTTGGACTTTACTGACACTTACACTACTTGAAACTATACTTAGTGTAGACAATTTAATCTTTATTTCTCTAGCAATAGATAAGGTACCAAATGCGCTGAGAGAAAGAGTGCGCCTTATGGGCCTTGGATTAGCACTATTAATGCGTTTTGTAATACTATTTTTTACATCATCTATATTATCAATGCAAAAACCTATATTTCACACTGCATCAGCAAGGGATTTACTTATGATCGCAGGGGGATTATTCCTTATTGTTAAGAGCTCTATGGAGTTACGGGATGACATCTTTGTATGTAAGAAAAATAAAAAGAAAGCAAACGTTAAATCAAAATTTTTTTTAGTTGTGCTACAAATTATATTAATAGATTTAGTTTTTTCGGTTGATTCGATATTAACTGCTATAGCACTAACTTATAACATGGTAATAATTGCTACAGCATTTACATTTTCCATGCTAGCAATGCTGTTTTTATCAAGTTATACCGCCCAGTTAATCAAATCTAACCCAGGGTTAAAAATAATCGCCATTTTATTTGTTTTACTTGTCGGTGTGTACCTCATACTTCATGGATTTCATATAGAATTACCAAAAGGATATTTGTATTCTTCATTTATGTTTGCACTGCTTGTGGAAATTATAAGCAAAATAAAGAAAATTAACCGTCATACCGCGATTCATTCGCGGTATCTCTAGATCCAGCTAACAAGCAGCGGGATCTTTTTGATTTACTCCCACTCAATAGTTGCGGGTGGTTTAGAAGTGATATCATAAACAACTCTATTTACTCCGGGAACATTATTAACAATTATACTGCCGACATTGCGTAAAAAATCCCAAAATACTAGCAAGTGTTGATCCTTATCTTCAAATGGAAATGCATCGGCTGTCATACCATCAGATGATGTTACAGCCCTTAAAGCACAAACATATCCATACGTACGACCATCTCCCATAACGCCTACAGTTTTTATTGGTAATAATACAGCAAAAGCTTGCCATATCTTATCATATAGATCGTAATTTTTCATCGTATTAATATATATTTCATCTACTTCTTGCAATATTTGCACCTTTTCTTTATCGACTTCACTTATAATCCTCACTGCAAGTCCGGGTCCAGGAAATGGATGTTGAAATATTATCTCGTCTGAAAGCCCAATTTCTTTTCCAAGTAGCCTTACCTCATCTTTAAAGAGGTAACGTAAAGGCTCCACTAACTTCAGATTCATCTTTTCTGGCAACCCACCAACATTATGGTGAGACTTAATTGTACTAGTGTTGTCTGAGGCATGCCCTGACTCAACTACATCAGAGTAGATGGTACCTTGCATCAAAAAATCCACATCACCTATTTTTTTTGCTTCTTCTTCAAACACTTCAATAAAAGTGTTACCGATAATTTTTCGCTTTTCTTCTGGATCAGTTATTCCCTTCAACCTACTCAAAAATAAATTTGATTTATCAACGTAATTTATCGGAATCTCTTTCAACATAGCGATGGTTTGGTTCTTGCGTAACAACCCAGTATCGATAAAAATACAGTTCAATTGTTTTCCTATAGCTTTATGTGTGAGAGCCGCTGCAACGCTTGAATCAACCCCACCACTTACTGCAGCGATTACTTTTTTCTCTCCTACTACATTTTTGATTTTTTCCTTTTGCTCCTCAATAAACGACTTCATTGTCCAGTCTCTTTTGCAATTTGCAATATCCAAGAAGTTAGAGAGCAATTTACTGCCATTTGTTGTGGGCTTAACCTCAGGATGGAACTGAGTACAGTAAATCTTCCGCTGTTCGTTGACAATCATTGCAATTGTTTGATTTATCACACCTGATGCGATAACAGTAAATCCCTGTGGTATAGTATCAACACTGTCCGCATGGTTCATTAATACATCCACTTCAGAATTAACATCCCAGGTATCCTTTACAATGGGGGATTCTTTTAGTATCTTGATTTTAGTTCTACCAAACTCCTGTTTGAAACTCTCTTTTACTTTTGCTCCAAAATAATGACAAATGAGTTGCTGTCCATAGCATATTCCAAGTATAGGAACGTTTGTTGCCTCATTAAGTTTTATAATTTCATGTACTACTCTACTTGTTTCAGAACAATCATCATTTACAGATTGTGGTCCTCCAGAGAGAATAAACCCATTGAATTTTGATATTGTTTCAAAACTGATGTTGCTTGGAAATATCTCACAATAAACACCCATTCCTCTTACTTGTCTTGCGATAAGCTGTGTAAACTGTGAACCAAAATCAATAATGGCAATTGCTGACAATTTGCTCCTCCATATTATTTAAAATGATATCTGATAATAAAGAAAATAATGGAGTAAGTAAACCAAGACCTGTTTAAAAGCTTTAACGCGTGGTACAAGTTAGCTATATAGCTAATTTTCCTACACCATACCGCTGCGGCGCTAACTAGTAGCGGAATGACAGCAATCTACGTCATACCGCCGCAGTATCTCAGCCGCTAACAAGTAGCGGGATTATCTTCATGCTGCCACGAACCGTCATACCACCGCGAACCGTCATACCGCGATTCATTCGCGGTATCTCAGCCGCTAACAAGAGATCCCGCTAACAAGCAGCGGGATGACGAGGTATAAACTTTATCGTCATGCCACCGCGAACCGTCATACCGCGATTCATTCGCGGTATCTCGGCAATAGATCCCGCTAACAAGTAGCGGGATGACGATTGTCGTTTAGCCATAAATGTTTAAGAAATTTACCAAATGAAAAAAAAGGCAAAAGAAGCCCCGTAGTTGGCTAATTACTTACATTATACTTTCAAGTATGGCGTTTTTTTATTCTAAACGCTTAATAACCGCGACTCAGCTGCTTTTAAATGCAACTAACCTTAGCTATAAATGTTTAAGAAATTTACTAAACAGAAAAAAAGGCAAAAGAAACCCTAGGGTAGCTAGTTATTCACTATCCATTTTTTAAGTTGGCGTTTTTTTATGTTTTAAACGCTTTATAAGCGCGTTTCAGCTTATGTAGGTAGAAGTTTGATAAAGACATAAGGTGCACATAGTGCAAAAAATTAAACATGAGACGCCAGATACGTGAGTTTTTTTGTCATTTAATCTGTACAGAGAAGATAAATAAATAGCTTCACTTTCATGATAAGGGGGCTGGCAGAGTTTGTCAAGAAAGTTTTTTCGTTTCTATTCCCAATAAAAGTGCGTTATATGGTTATGCAAGAAGTCTATTTACCCATTTGCTTAACTTTCTCTCTACTTTTTCTGAGTAAGGCCGCTATTGGCATGACAGACATTCATCGTAGTCAATATCTGTTTTTTGTTGCAATATTTCACTTTTTTTGAATATGTCATGCGAGACCTTATCGGCTCTCTGCATTGATTGTGATCTGCAGTAATATAAGCTCTTCAATCCTTTTTTCCAAGCAAGCATGTGTATTTTGTGCAAGTAACGTTTATGTACGTTGGCAGGTAAGAACAGATTTACTGATTGAGATTGACAAATATACGAAGTTCTATCACTTGCATGTTCTATAATCCATCTTTGGTCAAGCTCGTACGCTGTTTTAAATGTCAATTTTTCATGCTCACTAAGAAAATCTAAATGCTGAACGGAACCCTCGTTTGTTGAAATTGAAGACCATATTTTATCATTGTCTTGATTTTTTTCTGCTAATAGTTTTTGCAAGAATTTATTTCGCACTACAAATGAGCCTGTAAGTGTCTTTTGTATGAATACGTTTGCTGCGTATGGTTCTATTCCAGGGGAGGTATTACCTGCAATAATGGAGATCGAGGCAGTAGGAGCAATAGCGAGTTTGTGTGTAAACCTTTCCATTAGATCAACTTCTTTGGCATCAGAACATGCTCCCTTTTCTTCTGCTAATTTTTTAGAAACTATATCTGCTTGCTCGCGTAAATACTTAAATATTTTTTTATTCCATTGTTGTGCTGTTACTGATTCAAAAGGAACCATTTTGCTTTGTAAAAATGAGTGAAAGCCCATCACACCAAGACCAATACTGCGTTCTCTGGCTGCAGAATATTTTGCTCGCTGCATTTCATTCGGTGCTTTATTTATGAAATCTTCCAATACATTATCAAGAAAGCGCATTATATCTTCTATGAAGAGTTTATTGTCTTTCCATTCTTCGTAGTACTCAAGGTTTACGGATGATAGACAACACACAGCAGTGCGTGACTTATTCAGGTGATCATAACCTGTGGTTAAAGTTATTTCACTGCATAGATTTGACATCTTGATGTCTAAGTTGAGCTTTTTGTAAGATTCTGGCTTATTGTTATTTGTTGCATCAAGGAAAATAATGTAAGGTTCTCCAGTTTCAACTCTTGCTGTTAATATTTTGATCCATATATCCCGCGCTTTTACAGTTGAAATAACCTTATTGTTGTGAGGGCTTATTAAATTCCATTCTTGATCATTCTCAACAGCCTGCATAAATTTATCTGTTACTATTACAGCATGATGTATATTTAACGCTTTGCGATTTGGGTCACCGCCTGTTGGCTTGCGTAAATCTAGAAACTCTTCTATCTCCGGATGAGATACAGGAAGGTAGACTGCTGAACTTCCTCGCCTTAGGGATCCCTGACTAATTGCAAGCGTTAGAGCATTTTGCACTACAATAAATGGAACAATTCCTGATGTTTTGCCGCTACCCTTTACGCTTTCGCCTATTGAGCGTAAATTTCCCCAATAACTACCTATGCCTCCTCCACGTGCAGCAAGCCAAACATTTTCGTTCCATAGATCAACTATTCCCTGCAAGCTGTCTTCGGTTTCATTAAGAAAGCAAGAGATAGGTAACCCTCTCTTAGTGCCACCATTGCTGAGTATTGGTGTTGAAGGCATGAACCACAAGTTGCTCATGTAGTCATAAAGACGCTGCGCATGTTCTTTATTATCAGAATAGTAATTAGCAATACGTGCAAAGAGGTCTTGATAACTTTCATTTTCTATTAAATACCTGTCTGATAGAACTGCTTTTCCAAAGTCGGTTAATTTGCTGTCCTTTGCGTAATTAATGGTAATGTTATTCATAAAGTTCCTTTTATTCTTTTATTATATATAGGTACTTAAAAGTCATTTTGAGCGATTTTTAAGTTAGGTTTTTCGGATTTTTTTGTTGATGCTGTAATGCAAACAAGATACCGTCAACCTGACTGCCATATATTTTACAGTAACTCATATAACTTATTTGCATATTTATTTCTTTTGCAACATGTTGAACATAACTTTCTGAGTGACGAAAATAGTCTCCTTTGTTTACAAAGTCAATACCTTCACCTTCCTTTCTTCTTATTAAACATACAATAACTCCTTTTTTGCTCGTAGATCTTTTTGCTAATTCCAACTCTTCTTGAAAGTCATGTAGATAATGTAGCACTTCAGCAAAGATAATTACATCATACTGCTGGTTTTTCTCTTGTTTAAGAAACTCTTTCATTTCCATATGTATTAATTCATTGTAAACAGGCTTACCTTTTATAAAGCATCCTCTTGCGATATTTAGCATTCTACTTGAAATGTCAATTCCTGTTATATGGTTTCCAATACTATTTATTTTCAAGAAATGACCACATATTCCAGTTCCACAACCAAGGTCGAGTATATTGAGCTCAGAAGTGGAGTTGTTGAAGATTTTTGTAATTATCATGTGTACAAGTTCATGCCCTCTATATTGTTTGGCAATCAACCAATGCTCAACAAAATATTCACCTGTGTAATCAAAATATTGTCTTATGAGGTTTTTTGGCAATTCTGTAATAGGCGCTGAGTTTGTCATTTTTTTTATATAGTAAGACGCCTCCTCGTGGTCATTATCTAATTTTAGTGCCCTTGTTAAATAATTATAAGCTTTGTTAGTATTCCCTACCGCAAAATGACACCTTCCGATGTTATACCAGACTATAGGTAAATGGGGGTAAAATATGCTAATTAACCAAAATCGTAACTTTGCATCTGATATGCTACCTTTATAAAAGTGATATAAACCGATTTCAATGTTGGTGTTTAACAGGTTCTTAGATTTTTTAAGAAGCACTGTCATTTCTTTATGAAGAGTATTATATTTATTCACAATGAAGTGTTTTACTTTCTTAATATTTAATACGCCAATGAGCTTAGACATACAATTTAAAGCAACGTTTTTTATAAAAGAGAGATTACTTTTCATACGTTAGAAATACTCCGAATGTTTATTATCATTTTTAGGCAATTGATTTTAACACATTTTATCTTACAAAATATCTTTTTTATTAATTTTTACTGTATATATAAGTTTACCACATATTTCTCAGATTATACTGTTTAGGATTGCTAGTATATTGTTGTTGATAATATAAGTAAATGTTTTGTGCAAAAAGGCGTTGACATATTATTTATTAGGTTATAACATATAAAAGATTAATTTAGTTTTTAGATGTTTGACAAGTTTTATGGTAGAGATTAATTTAATCTCAATTCAATTTTAATAATATTTAACTCTGCATATTCTGCATATAGTCGGATAAATAAATTATTAAGAGCACTTGATGGATGCCTTGGCGTTAAGAGGCGATGAAGGACGTGGCAGGCTGCGATAAGCTGTGGGGAATTGTCAACAAATTTTGATCCGCAGATTTCCGAATGGGGAAACCCAACTAGTTTAGCTAGTTATTACGTACTAAGTATGTAAAGCAAACTTGGTGAACTGAAATATCTAAGTAGCCAAAGGAAAAGAAATCAACCGAGATTCTGTTAGTAGTGACGAGCGAAAGCGGAAAAGGCTAGTGATTTAAGAATAAGAATTAGAATACTCTGGAAATAGTAACCATAGAAGGTGATAGTCCTGTATAAGTAGAAAGTTTTTAAATCCTTGAGTAGAGCGGGGCACGTGAAATCCTGTTTGAATATGGGGGGACCATCCTCCAAGCCTAAATACTCCTTAACGACCGATAGTGAACAAGTACCGTGAGGGAAAGGTGAAAAGAACCCCGGGAGGGGAGTGAAATAGAATCTGAAATCAAGTGCTTACAAACAGTTGGAGCTCTATATCAATTTATTGATATTTAGAGTGACAGCGTACCTTTTGCATAATGGGTCAGCGAGTTAATCTATGAAGCAAGCTTAAGCCGTTAGGTGTAGGCGTAGCGAAAGCAAGTCTGAATAGGGCGTTTTAGTTTTATGGATTAGACCCGAAACCAAGTGATCTAGTCATGACCAGATTGAAGGTGTGGTAAAACACACTGGAGGATCGAACCAGTTAATGTTGCAACATTATTGGATGAGTTGTGATTAGGGGTGAAAGGCCAATCAAACTTGGAAATAGCTGGTTCTCCGCGAAATCTATTTAGGTAGAGCGTTGTATGTATGTTGTTGGGGGTAGAGCACTGGATAGACTAGGGGGATTCACCGTCTTACCAAATCTAACTAAACTCCGAATACCAACAATTAATTATACAGCAGGCACACTACGGGTGCTAAGTCCGTGGTGAAGAGGGAAACAACCCAGATCACTATCTAAGGTCCCAAAATTACAGCTAAGTGGGGAAGGAAGTAGAAAAACCATTACAGCTAGGAGGTTGGCTTGGAAGCAGCCATCCTTTAAAGAAAGCGTAACAGCTCACTTGTCTAAATAAGTTTTTCTGCGCCGAAAATGTACCGGGGCTAAAGCTGTATACCGAAGATGTGAGTGCTTATTGATTTCGATCAATAGGCGCGGTAGCGGAGCGTTCCGTAAGTCTGTGAAGGTGGTTTGTGAAAACTGCTGGAGATATCGGAAGTGAGAATGCTGACATAAGTAGCGTAAAAGAGTGTGAAAAACACTCTCACCAAAAATCTAAGGGTTCCTACGTTAAGTTAATCTGCGTAGGGTTAGTCGGTTCCTAAGGCGAGTCCGTAAACGAGTAGTCGATGGCAATTAGGTTAATATTCCTAAACCTCTTAAGTGTGACGGGTTTCGTATTTGTATAGATCTTATTGGATTGATCTATGCTTAAAAGAAGCTCCAGGAAATAGCACTTATATTTATGAGGCCGTACCGCAAACCGACACTGGTGGATGAGTAGAGTATACTAAGGTGTTGAAAGAATGATGTTGAAGGAACTCGGCAAATTATACCTGTAACTTCGGAAGAAGGGTAACCTGCTTTTAGGCAACTATGAGTAGGTGGCACAAAATAGGGAGTAGCGACTGTTTACTAAAAACACAGGACTCTGCAAACACGTAAGTGGAAGTATAGGGTCTGACGCCTGCCCGGTGCTGGAAGGTTAATAGGAAGGGTGCAAGCTCCGAATTGAAGCCCCAGTAAACGGCGGCCGTAACACTGACGGTCCTAAGGTAGCGAAATTCCTTGTCGGGTAAGTTCCGACCCGCACGAATGGCGTAACGATTTCTCCACTGTCTCCAACATCACTTCAGCGAAATTGAATTCCCCGTGCAGATGCGGGGTACCCGCGGTTAGACGAAGAGACCCCGTGCACCTTTACTATAGCTTTACATTGCTATTAAAAGTGTGATGTGCAGGATAGGTGGGAGACTTTGAAGTTATGGCGCTAGCTATAATGGAGTCAACCTTGAGATACCACCCTTTACACTTTTGATATCTAACTATGTTTCATTATCTGGAACTAGGACATTGTATGGTGGGTAGTTTGACTGGGGCGGTCGCCTCCTAAAAAGTAACGGAGGCGTGCGAAGGTAAGCTAGAGCTGGTCGGAAATCAGCTTGATAGTATAATGGCATAAGCTTGCCTGACTGCGAGGCTGACAAGCCAAGCAGAGACGAAAGTCGGTCATAGTGATCCGGTGATTCTGTATGGAAGGGTCATCGCTCAACGGATAAAAGGTACGCCGGGGATAACAGGCTGATGGTGTTCGAGCGTTCATAGCGACGACACCGTTTGGCACCTCGATGTCGACTCATCACATCCTGGTGCTGAAGAAGGTCCCAAGGGTTCGGCTGTTCGCCGATTAAAGTGATACGTGAGTTGGGTTTAGAACGTCGTGAGACAGTTCGGTTTCTATCTGCCGTGGGTGAAGGAAATTTGAGAAGGTCTGACTCTAGTACGAGAGGACCGAGATGGATATACCTCTGGTGTACCAGCTGTTATGCCAATAGCATCGCTGGGTGGCTATGTATAGATGGGATAATTGCTGAAAGCATATAAGCAAGAAACCCTCTTCAAAAAGATTTCCCAATTAAGGCCGTGGAAGACTACCACGTTGATAGGCTAGGTGTGGAAGCATGGTAACATGTGAAGCTAACTAGTACTAATAGCCTGATTGATTTATTTGCTTTCTATATGTGTGTATGCAGTGTTAAATATTAAGTTAAAATTGTTAAGTTAGAAATTTTTATTGACTTGGTGGCTATAGCAAAAATGAACCACCCGATCTCATCTCGAACTCGGAAGTGAAACTTTTTAGCGCTGATGGTACTTGAAAAGGGAGAGTAGGTCGCCGCCAAGTTTATAAAAATTTCTTTGTTAATTAGACAGTAGGTATACTTATATTTTAACTTTCTTGTTTTGTTACTATTCTTTAAGTTTTTACTTTAACTACGATATCTTTTTTTTCTTATATGTTCTTGGTCATTTTCTACATTATTTAGCATTGTTCCTACTTCCCCTAATTGATTCCCTTTTGAAGGAGAATTACTGATTTCTGGTAATATTACATTACCTCCCACTTTTTTAAATAATTCTTCTTGTTGGCGAAATGCTGACCTCCAATCTGTTCCTGTTCCTTTAGGAAGAAATAAGAATTGATACATCTGACCAAAGCCTGTGTTATTTACCTCTTTTATATGCTCTACCACTCACCACACCCATTAACTATTTTTAAAAATTTTACCTATATTATCATAAAAAATATAGTTGTAAATACCTTAATTGAGATTTTTTTTTATTTTATCTTTTTTAAGCAAATAGTTAGATCTTTTTGTAAATTTTTATAACTTGCTTGCATAATGTTTCTATGAGTTAGTATTATGTAGTAGTGCCCTATATTACTTATATTTAAAATGCTAATTTTAGCAAGCATTCGTAGTTGCCTTTTTATTTTATTTCTTTTTGCTGCTTTTCCGGTTTTTTTACTGATAGCCAGACCTACTCTAATAGTATGAATGTACTTTTCAGGTTCTCTTTCTTTTATAGCGTACAGTGATATATAAAGCCCACGATAAAAAAGACTGTTGAGTGCTAACTTATTTTTGAAAGCAGAAGAAAAATCTTTTTTTTTATACTTACTATGCGCATAATTTGTTACACCCTAATGAACGGCGCCTATTAAGGATTTTTCTTCCAGCTCTTGTTGCCATACGTGAACGAAATCCGTGTCTGCGCTTTCTTATCAAATTTTTTGGTTGAAATGTTCTCTTCATTGTTTTTATATTAATATAATTATTTATTTTAAATTGTTTTACTTTATTGTCAAATAATGGTGAACTTGTATGACATTTTCGTAGAATAAAATTTGATGCATGGAAGAATGAATTCGGTGATAGTCATACCTGTCTTACTAATCCTTTTATTTTGTTTTAGTAGGTTTCAAGAAGTAAATAAGGTTAAATCTTATCTATATCTTAGTTGTGTATGGATGCTAACTTGGTTGTTAGTATTCTATAATAATTGTTTTGTAACTTTTATTTCTATAGCGTTACTTTTTTTCATGCTTGCTTTTATCTTTAAAAATAAAAGAAATAAGATAATAAAACTTTCGTTATTTGTGGCTTTGGCCATATCATTTTTTATCACTTTATTTATAATGCTGTCTATTTTTATTCAATCCATTAGTTTTTTTAATAAAGTAGCTATTTCAGAATTCTTGTTTTGCTTGAAATGGGGCCACAATGTAGTCACTATCAATGAAGAGAAGATAGGATGTTTTGGTATAGCGCCGCTTTTAGTTGGTACATTACTTATAACTATTATAGCAATGTTAGTTGTCGTTCCGCTTGGTTTATTTTCTGCAATATATATTAGTGAATATGCGAGTGAGAAAGTGCGTTATATTGTTAATACAACTTTGCAAGTTTTGTCTGCTATTCCTACGGTTGTATATGGATATTTCGCGGTTGTGTTTTTGTCTTTCTTTATAAAGCAGGTAGCAAATTTTTTTGGTTTAAGTATACACTCAGAAAGTGCCTTAGTTGCCGGTTTATCGATTGGGATAATGATTCTTCCTTTTATTATTTCTTTACTCGAAGATGCCATAAGATCTGTTCCAAAAAGCTTGCGTTATGGCTTCATGGCACTTGGTGCAACTCCAGCGGAAACTATATGGCATATAACAATACCTTATGCAATGCCTACAATTTTAAGTGCAATTTTATTGTCAATTTCAAGAGTGATAGGTGAAACAATGATTGTGCTAATGGCTGTGGGAATCAACGCAAATTTGACTTTTAACCCTCTTAATTCAGTTACTACCATTACCGTGCAGATCGCTACATTACTTACCGGAGATCAGGATTTCAATAGTGTACAAACTCTTGCTGCTTATGCGCTTAGTTTAGTATTGTTTATTATTACTTGGCTATTAAATGCATTTGCATTGTTTGTAATGAAGCGTAACTAGTAAGCGTTTTAATGTTGCAAAATTTCTATTAATAATATAAAATTTATTTTCTTTAGAAGTTCTTTTATGGAATTATAGTGTTAGGTGATAAAAATAAAGAGATGAATATAGGTAGAGCGATTAAGGTAACTCAAGCAGTTGTTGATATAAAATTTGAAGGTGAATTGCCTAAAATATTTAATGCTTTAAAAAGCAAACTAAAATATAAGGATAAGGAACTGGTTTTAGAAGTTTCGCAGCATATAGGTGACAATATAGTTCGTTGTATTGCTATGGATAGCACAGATGGCATGTCAAGGGGGGATGAATTTGTTGATACAGGTGCACCAATATCGGTGCCAATTGGGCGTTCAACTTTAGGAAGGATTTTTAATGTTGTTGGAGAGCTTATAGATGAGTGTGGTCCACTGAAGGGAAAGTATAACTTAGAGCCTATACACAGAGCACCTCCAAGTTTTACTGAACAGAGAATACAGGAAGAAGTTTTAGTTACGGGAATAAAAGTTATAGATCTTCTTGCACCTTATCTTAAAGGAGGAAAAATTGGCTTATTTGGTGGAGCCGGTGTTGGTAAAACAGTCCTAATAATGGAATTAATTAATAATATAGCAAAAGCTCATAAAGGATTTTCTGTGTTTGCCGGGGTAGGGGAGAGAACGCGTGAAGGTAACGATCTTTATCACGAGATGATCACTTCAAATGTAATAAATATAAATGAGCATGAAAAATCTCAAGCTGTTTTGGTTTATGGTCAGATGAATGAGCCTCCTGGAGCAAGGGCTAGAGTTGCTTTAACAGCACTTACTATGGCAGAGTATTTTCGTGACCGTGAAAACCAAGATGTTCTATTTTTTGTGGATAATATCTTTAGATTTACACAAGCTGGTTCTGAAATTTCTGCTTTACTTGGAAGAATACCGTCAGCTGTTGGTTATCAGCCAACCCTTGCAACTGATATGGGTGCAATGCAAGAAAGAATAGCTTCAACAACTTCTGGCTCTATTACTTCTGTGCAAGCTATATATGTTCCTGCGGACGATTTGACTGATCCAGCCCCAGCAACTACATTCTCTCACCTTGATGCAACCACAGTGTTGTCAAGGCAAATAGCTGAAATGGGAATATACCCTGCTGTTGATCCACTTGATTCAACTTCTCAGTCTTTATCTGCTGAAATCATTGGTGAAGAACATTATAATGTAGCTTCTGAGGTGAAACGTATATTGCAAACTTATAAATCACTGCAAGATATTATCGCAATACTTGGTATGGATGAGCTATCTGATGAAGATAAAATTATTGTTGATAGGGCTCGTAAGATTCAGAAATTTCTTTCTCAACCTTTTCACGTTGCAGAAATATTTACTGGCATGCCTGGTAAATTTGTTTCACTTTCTGATACTGTTTCCAGTTTTAAAGGGATTGTTGAAGGCAAATATGATCACTTACCAGAGGCTGCTTTTTATATGGTGGGGAATATAGATGAAGCAATAAAAAAGGCTGAATTAATACAAGCTGAAGCTAAATAAAAGTTAAAGATTATGAATACTTTTAAAGTGCAATTTTTCTCTCCTGATGATCAAATTTCATTCAGTGGAGTGGTTTCTCTTTCAGTAACTGGGCTCGAAGGGGAGCTTATGATTTTAGCTCACCATGCTCCTTACTTAATTTATTTATTGCCTGGTATGATTACTGTTAAAATGAGTAACCAAACAGAAAAGAAGGTTGTAATTGATAGTGGCGTATTAGAAGTTGCAAATAATAATTGTAGCATTATAACAAGTCAAATTCAGGTTTTTGATCGTGCAATTCATGATGAGAAATCGTTTAAAAATAAGAGAATTAGTATATATTTAAGTTATCTTGATGAGAAGTTTCTTTCTTAGTTATTTTAGGCAAAAAGTCAATTATCATTCAAGTGGCTATAAGATTTTTGCTCAGGGGGCTCTTTTTTGTCATCCCAGAAACCCCGGGGTGTCATCCCAGTGTCGGAGTACTTTAGGTGTATGATCCCAGAGTGTGATGGTATGGGACCATACACCTAATCAAATAAAAATTAAAGAAGGAGAGTTGGTTGTAACGGTTGGAGATAACGACTTTGTTTTACCTGGAATTTACGTTGGATAAACTACAAAAAATAACAGGTAAAAATCAACGTAAATTTAAGATAAATCGATTTTATTAGTATTATCAAATCAAAATCTGTTTTTAATTAATCAATAATACTTTTTTACATATTTTCATCCCCTTTCATGGATTTTTTAATTTTATAGATGATATCTAATATTATTAGAAGCATTGTAAAATATCTTATGAGAAAAGTTATAAAATATATTAGCATTATTGGTATTGCATGTTTAGTATTGTTATTTTTTATATCTAATGTGGAAACACGCGTAAAAACACAGGAAGAACAATTATTCCTAGCTGTAGAAGATGGTAATGCACAAGAAGTAAAACTATTACTCAAAAATGGTGCAGACCCAAATTGACCTTACCCAGAAAAAGTAGAGAGAAAGTTAAGACGTTTTTATCATGAGAATAAATTGTGCAGGAATGCAATAGTTAATAGTAGAATGTCTACGTTATTTGTTACAAAAGATTTCTATGTATTCAAATATGGCAGTTCTGGTTTGTTGAGCGAGAAGTATCAATAAGCAGCTCCCTTTTAAGTGAACTTTTCTGCAACAGAGTTATCGTAACAACAGCCCTTATGGCTCATGCTGGAAATGATGTTTTTTGTATTCAATAGAAATTGGTAATTTTGAGAGGTATACTGTGACCCTTGATCGCTATGTAACAGCAGATTTTTATCGGGTTTGCGTTTATCAACGGCCATCAATAAAGAATCTATAACTAATTATCATGTTACTCATTAACCACCATGCGTGAATATAGGTCAATTATTGCCGCCAACAACCTTCTTTAGTTTTTATGTAGGTAATCCCAAACTTTATTTGGCTGATCAGTAGTAAAATTTTGATCCAATGTGTTCGGAGCCACAACTCGGTTGCTTATTTGCTGTTTTTTATTTTTGAACCTTCGTCTAAACTTGGCTTTAATGCCATTTTCTTGCATAACACTTTGTACTGTTTTAATTTTTGCCTAAAGCTTTTAATTCAGCGTGAATTTTAGGGGCTCCATATCTGCATTTAGAAGCTTGATGTATTTTTTGAATATCTGCTAGAAGCCCTTCTTTTGCTAATTCTTTACTGCTTTTTTCCTTAGCAACCCATACCACCAGTACAAAACCCTACATAGTTCCTGTGTTTTATAGCAATTTCTATATAAAAGAATACTTTACTCTTTTTCTTTGCCCAGGGCTTTTTTTAAGATGTCTCTTTCTCTTATTAGCTCTTTTTTTAGATCAAATCTTTCTTTGTCATAAGGAGCCTTTGCCTGGAAATGCGTATGCTCCAGACATTTTTCCATTATATTTTCTTACTTAACATACTGCCATCTATACCTAGATCTTTTGCTATTTTTGTACTTGCTTGACCTGTTTCTTTAACCAGCTTAACAGCTTCTAATTTGAATTCTGCTGTATATTCTCTTCTATTTGTCATATTTTGAAAAAACGTTTTATTTTACTCCAAAAACGTCTTAACTTTCTCTCTACTTTTTCTGGGTAAGGTCAATTTACCGCCGCGGCGCTAACTAGTAGCGGGATGACGGGTTACCAAATTGTAGAAGTTGCTTTAGCTATAAATTCAAGTTTTATCAATGTCTTGTGTTGTTACCCAAATAATGGTTGTGCAAGCGCTTAATTTTTTGATCAAAAAGGAACAAGTTTAGTAAAAAATAATGATATTATTAGTGGAACATAAAACAGTCCCACTGCAGTACTGATTAGAAGCAACAGAGTAGCTTTATCTGGTTGATAATTCAAAATATTAGCAAGTATTATACTGGACCCAGAAACTGGAATAATAGCCAGCAACATCAGTGCTTTATATATGCTCTCATCGTATATACCTATAACATGCTTGTCTAAAAGGACAATTCCTAAAACAAACAGTGGCCAGAATACGTACTTTGCTGTAATAGTGATCAAAGCAAGCTTCCAATCTATTTTAAAGCTTGCAATATTCGCAATGCTCACTCCAAGTAGCACCATTCCTAATGTGACAAATGTACTTCTAATATTCATCATAACATCTGTTAAAAAAGTAGGTATTTGTATATCGTATATACTTAAAAAGAAGCCCAGAACCATCGCATAAAGCGAAGGAAGTTTGAACAACTTTAATATGCATTCTTTTGCGGTATAAATACCATTTGCAGCTATGTAAAATCCTAAGCTGTTTTCAAATAGCGCCATTCCTATATAACAAACAACATATACAGATACTGAATCTTCATCAAATAAAGCCATGGCAATCGGCAGGCCAAAATAACCCATACTTGTGCTGCCCGAGCTAAATGCTAATATGTTTCTTGTGTTATCCTTAAATAAAAAAGAAGAAAGATAATACACTGATAAGGACATAGTGCTACCTATAAACCATATCAAAATCGGCAGAGAAATTACTTTTAAGTTAACTTCTGTATGAGAGACTCCATATAAAATCACTATTGGATTAGCTATATAAAAAAGTATTTGAGATATAGTGTTTCTATCAATTTTAAGATATTTTCCTGCTAAGTAACCAATAAATATTGTAATATAAATAGGTAATATTTTGAGAAAAAGAGTAAGGAACATACTAGCCTATTGTAATATTTTTGATTGATAAAGTGACATTAGATCTTAAGGTGTTGTAAAAGTAAACAAAATTTATTTTCCAATTTATCCAGCTCATAGTTAATTAAATTAGTGCCAAAATTTGTTTTTACATAGGACTTAAGAATGACATTTGTATGATAAAATTATGTTAAGTTTCTGTAAAGCTTCTTGCATATTTTTGAATAATGACATATTTACTAAAAATTAAACTGCTTGTAGTAATTTAGACGGACTGTTGAAAAAGTAAGAGGAAATAAGTAAAGTTAGGACAGAGAGTAAGAGCTTTAACATAGTTGTCATATTTTTCTTTAATTAACCCTAGTGTCCAATTTATCCACCATTCCTTCACATGAGGTGTTTCTAACCATTTTAATAACAGTAAAAAATGTTTTCTTTCAACGCTTTAAATGTGATATTTTTATTCATTAATTAAAAATCTCAAATGTTACTACCATTTCTGTTAATCCTGTCTCTCATTGCCAAGTTCATTGAAATTGACATTTCCGTACCTAGTTTTCCTGATATGGTGCACTATTTTAACGTACCGGAAGGCATAATTCAATTAACTATTGCTTATAATTTCCTAGGCTTTTGCATAGGAGGGTTGTTTTTTGGTCCATTGTCTGAATGCTATGGCAGAAGGAGAATTATGATCATAGGTAACACTTTGTTATTAATCGGCGCTGTTGGTTGTGTTTTTGCACCGTCGATTTTTTGGCTTTTAATCTCTCGCTTTGTTCAGGGCATTGGTGTTAGCACATCTGTAGTTGTGTTTGCAATCGTTGCAGACAGCTACAAAGGCGACGAAGCGGTGAAATTTATTGGAATCATGAATTCTGTTCTTACAGTTGTCATGGCAATTGCGCCAGTGTTAGGCAGTTTCATCAATGAAATTGTAGGATGGCGTGGTAATTATGCAACTGTTGCAATACTTTGTTTGATCTCTTGGGTTTTGCTGCTTTTAGCGTTACCAGAAACAAAAAAGAACCGCGATATTTTCAGTTTGAAAAAAACGATGAAAGATTACAGAAAACTACTATCTAATCCGAGGTTTGTTACGTTGTCTTTGATGTCAAGCCTCTTTTCTGCTGCGTATATGTCATTCATTACTTGTGGACCTTTTCTGTATATGAAGACTTTTGGTTTATCTAGCACTATTTATGCACTACATCAAGGTGCAATAGTTGGGTGCTTCTCACTCATCAGTCTATTTGCTGGCAAAATCTTGCAGAAACTTGGAGCAATAAAGTGTGTAATTTCTGGTACGAGCGTGGGTGCTATTGGGTCTCTATTGCTTGTAATATTCAGTATAATTGTACCCCACTCTTTCTACTTAGTAACACTGTCTATGATTATTTTTTCTATCGGTTGTGCAATTTTCCAGCCAGTGATTTTTAATGCATCAATAAATGTTTTCCCTGAAATTAAAGGCACAGCTTCTTCTGCAGTCTCGTTCATTAGAGCTTTTATCATGGCTATTTTTATCGGCTTAACAAGCTACATTTACAATGGTCAAACAATTAGTGTAGCTGTTCTTGTTTTATCCGCGATAGTACTAGAACTTGTTTTTACTGTCTATCTATTGCGTTTAAAAGATCCTATGTAATTAATAAAGATATTCCATTGTAGGCTGCTAACTTTCCCCTGCCAATCTTTCTGCTTCATTACGTGAGATTAATGCCTCAATAAATTCATCTAGTTCGCCTTCTTTTATAATCTGCTCTAGCCGATGTGAAGTTAGATTAATTCTGTGGTCTGTTATTCTTGATTGTGGGAAATTATATGTTCTTATGCGCTCGGAACGATCACCAGAGCCAATCTGACTTTTCCTCATTGTTGACCTTTCCATTTCTTTTTTTTGTCTTTCAATTTCGTATAGCCTTGCCCTCAATACTTTGAGCGCTTTAGCTTTATTTTTATGCTGCGATTTTTCATCTTGCTGTATCACAACTATCCCTGTTGGCAAGTGGGTGACCCTTACTGCGCTGTCAGTTGTATTCACTGATTGCCCTCCAGGACCACTGGATCTATAAACATCTATTCGTAAGTCTTTTTCTTCTATTTTAAAGTCAACTTCTTCTACTTCAGGTAATATCGCAACAGTAGCGGCAGAGGTATGCAACCTTCCTGAAGATTCAGTTTCTGGCACTCTCTGTACTCTGTGCACTCCTGATTCAAATTTCAACCTTGCAAAAACTTCTGTTCCATTAATGAGTGCAGAAGCTTCCTTATATCCACCTATACCTGTATTAGAAATGCTTATTGGCTCGAACTTCCAATTTCTTCTTTCTGCATATTTTTGATACATACGAAATAACATTGCTGCAAATAATGCTGCTTCTTCTCCGCCTGTACCTGCTCTAATTTCTAATATTGCATTTCTTGAGTCATCTTCATCTTTGGGCAATAATGCTAACTTTAATTTTGCTTTTATTTTTGGTAATAATACCTTGTGCTTTTCGAAAAATTCTTCTTTTGCTAACTCTTTTATATCACCTTCGCTGTTTTCATCTTTCATTATTTCTTCTAAGTCTGAAATTTCCTCTTTCAGCGTGTTATATTCATCAATTATCTTGATTATTGGCCTGAGCTCAGAGTATTCCTTTGAAAGGGTAATGAATTCTTTTTGACTTAAATTGGTAGGATTTTCCAAATTCCTCTCTATATCATTAAATTTTTTCTTTAAGTCTTGTAAATTATTTTCCATATCCATATAGCACAGATCTAGCTAAGTAATATATACTGAAATAAAAAATTTCTTATATCAAGCAATAACACTATAATATACCTACTACCTTCTAGTTGAATATAATGGCAAAACAGATAACATCAAACTGCAATTTCATATTTGGAGCTTCGGATATAAAATCATTACCAAATGAGTCGGCTCCAGAGATTGCGTTTGCTGGTAGATCAAATGTAGGAAAATCCAGTCTGATCAACTTACTGATAAACAGCAAAAAAGCTGCCAGAGTTTCCTCTAAACCTGGATGCACTAGACAAATAAATTTTTACTCTATGTACGATGATAAGTTCAGACTTGTTGATCTACCAGGGTATGGCTACTCTCATGCAGGCAAGGAGGAAATTATACAATATTTAAACTTAATTGAGTATTATCTAATTCAAAGAGAAAATCTAAGAAGAGTGTTTGTGTTGATAGATAGCAAGGTAGGATTAAAAGAAATAGACAAAGACTTCATTTATTGGTTAATATATAATAACATTAACTTTAACATTGTGCTAACAAAAATAGATAAAGTAAGTCAAAAAAGCTTAGGTGCTGTTATAGAAGATATTCAAAAATGGATTAATAATGAGAATGTGTCAATTCATCAAATGAGCATCCGTGTTAAGCATAAAATAACCAAGGTAAGAGATGAGTTTTTCAAGTTTACAAGATAAAAAAATGAAGAGTAGTGAATTTTTAAAGGGTGAGGTATCATTTGAACAAAAAGCAGAAATATTACTTGAAGTGCTATCTAACATACCTAGCTTTGTAGGCGAGACTTTTGTCATTAAATGCGGTGGTACAATAATCTTAGATGAAACACTATTTAATACTTTTGTGCATAATGTTGTCTTGTTGAAGCAGCTTGGTATAAATCCGGTAATAATTCATGACGGAGAATATGAAATTAACTCAGTGTTAAAAATGCTGGATATGAACAGTAAGTTTGTGAATGGTATCAGACTTACAGACAAAGACACTATGAAAATCATTGAAATGGCACTGTGTGGTTCAGTTAATAAAAAAATTGTTCAGTATATAAATTCTGCTGGTGGTTCAGCTATTGGATTATGTGGAAAAGATGGTAACTTAATTAAAGCCGAAAAAATAACCGCTACGCTTAGAGAAGATAGATCAAATAATATCGAAAAGATATTAGACATGGGGTTCATCGGTAGACCCACTGAAATCAATCCTGATATATTATTTTTTATTGAAGAATCAGATTTTATACCAGTTATTGCACCAATTGGTCATGGAAAAGATGGGGAAACATATCATATTGATGCCGATAGCACTGCAAGCGCAATCGCAATCGCAGTTTCTGCATCTAAAATGATAATCTTGAGTGACACAGATGAAGAAATAGATAAAATTGGTGGCAGGAAGATATCTGTTAAAAATTTAAATGCATCGATTGATTGTGGGAAAATTAAAGGGGAAAAATTTATTGAAAGGCTTATGGCATACGTTAAAATGGCGGAGGAATGTGCTGGAGTTGTTCACATAGTTGATGGTAGAATACCTAACATTATGCTTGATTTATTTACTGAGAGTAATTCAAGCATATCGATTGTGAGTGATTTATAGCTATACTGCTTGCAACTACACGAATACCAAGAGGGTGTCATTCAAGTAGCTGACACTGGAATGACAACAATCTACGTCATACCGCGATTCATTCGCGGTATCTCTAGATCCCGCTAACAAGTAGCGGGATGACGGTTGTCAGGGTGTCATCCCAGCGCCCTTATGATGTCATCCCAGTGCCCAGACACTGGGATCCAGAAGACTTAATTTCAACCAAGTGGCTGCATAATAAGGACTAGATTCCAGACTGGAATGACATCATAGAGGCACTGGGATGACAAAAAAAGGAGCACTGAACTTGTCAAGGAATTTTATGGCCTAGCGTCACGCGCTGGAATGACATCATTTACATTTATCACTTTTGCAGATACAATTTACATGCTATAATTAAGTCTTCATAGATGGTAAATTGGAGTGCAAAGAAGTAAAATTAAAGTAGAAATAAAAAGATTATCACACGGAGAAGACTTGTCTCTTCCATGTTATGCAACTACGCAGAGTGCTGGCATGGATCTTTATGCTGCATTGAATGATTCTGCTGTTTTAAATCCACTTGAAAGATTACTTGTTCCAACTGGAATTGTGATTGCAATACCAAACGGTTTTGAGGGGCAAATCCGCCCACGTTCTGGTCTTGCTGCAAAACATGGAATCACTGTCTTAAATTCTCCGGGCACTATAGACTCTGATTATCGAGGTGAAGTTAAAATTTGTCTAATTAATCTAAGTAATCAGCCATACGAAATAAAAAGAGGAGATAGAATCGCACAAATCCTTATTTCTCCTGTATCTCAGGTAATTTGGGATGACAGAGAAGAATTCTGCGCAGAAGAAACCGGTCGCAATGCAGGGGGCTTTGGCTCAAGCGGCAGGTAGCTTACGAAAAAGCTTGACTATGACAGTTTTTTTATTTAAGCATATTAATATTTGAGGTCGTTTATGCTAACTTTCAAAAATCACTGTGGTCAATTCCACAAAACAAATACTGCACTTGTTGCACTTACTTCTTTGTATGTCATAGGCGCAGCAGTAGCACTTTCAGCACCATATTGGGTGTCTTCAACTTGCACGCTTGCTCCACTTGCAGCTTTTGCAGCTACACCACTTGGAATCGGTATATTAGCAATTGTTGCTGTTGCACTGGTTAGTTCAGCAATGTACGCTATCAGCAAAAACAATGAAATATCTGAGTTGAGAGCTCCGAAGATTGTTGTTAATAACGATAGAAAAAACGGTAAAGAAACAGCATTGCTAGTAACAAAAGACACATTTAAGGAAATGGCAAGGAATAACCAAGTTAAAGATGAAGAAGGTAAGGTAGAAAAGGGTAAACATTATATAGCCTTCAGCTTAGAAGGCAAGAACTACCGTATTATTGTTGATATTAATCAGCTTACCAATACGCTAGGCAATACTTTACTCTTCGAGATAGGTTCACTAAAAGAGAAAAACGATGAAGGTAAGTTCGAGGCAGTAAATGAAACAAAGTGGAATAAAACATTAGGTTTAGACAAAGATGGTGCTAAAGGGGTTAACACTTATTTAGGCTCACTTATTGTTGAACAAGTTGCTTCTCAACAACAGACAGTATAGCCAAGTGAAATAAAAGAGGTAGATTAAGTCTGCCTCTTTGTTTTTTTTGATTTTTAGTGTTACGCGCATAACTGCATGGATGTTGCGATTCTCAAGGCAACGTATCTGTTTAGATGCATGGCTAATGCTGAAACAAAAATTCCAGTGTTCCCTTTCTTGTCATCCCAGTGCTTGACACATAACTGTACAAACATTCATTTTTGAAGGTAAATTGCACAACAGATAATGTCATTCCAGTGCTCCCTTTCTTGTCATCCAAGTAGCTGACACTGGGATGGCTTTGTTGCATCACACTTTATGAGATGGTGATTTATGGTAAATTCATGTAACTATCTCAAATTTAGCCATACCAATATCAGTGAATTTATTAAGCAAATAGCATTTGATTAGCAGTTCTTTTTCTCGATTTATCTCAGATTTATTCCTAAAACTAAATCCGAATATTTGCTTTAATCTTGAGAAAAACCCTTCAATATAAGATCTTTTCCCATAATTTACTTCTTTTTTCCATTCTTTCATGCCATCTTCACCGTATAATTTTATTAACCTAATAGCAGCATTCCTGTCAGACATATAATCTATTTCTGGATGTTCTGCCGCATTGTTTATTGGTGGAATTTTTGTCTTTATATCATATTCGTTACACAACTTATAAAACTTGTGCCTATCACATGCCCTATCTGCATATAGTACTTTTATGACATACTGAAAATCGACTTCTTTTAGCAAATCACAAGCTCCATAGTGATCAGCCGTTACTGTATTTTACAGCTATGGCTTTTTTGCTGTTTGTATTCAACATTACATGCAATTTTCTTGTCTGTTCATAGCTGCGATACTTTCTATCTTCGCTATTTTCTTTGCTATGACCAGGAGTGTTGTTGTATATACTAATTCCTGTACTGTCTATAGCAATTTCGATATCTTCCATATTATTTTCTGCAATCATTGATCTTAATATTGAGTTTCTTAAACCTTCTTGATGATTGTGAATAGCTGATAACTTGCAAATTTTTCCCAATTTGCTCAAGGTATCCTGCTATAAACCCAACTGTTTGCCTCAGGCCTATTCTAAATAAACAAGTTATTATGTGCACCAAAATTACAACTTTATCGCTATAAATATTGTTGCCACCTGGTATTTTTGGACCATTCTCGTACCACTTTTCTATGGCTTCGTTGATATAATGAAAAATATTTCCTCTTTTTTCTAGAAATTTGTTATATTCGCTATGGTTACTGACCCTCATTTTTTGTGGCATATTTTTTCTTTCAAGGTTAAATGGCTATTTTATAATGAATTTTGTCAGTAGCCACCAGATTTTTTCAGTTGCTATGCAACAAAGCCATTCCAGTGTCAAGCACTGGGATCTGGTAGACAATGTTCATACAGCAGCTACTCGGATGACACCTTGTGCTTGCTGGCTATAATTGCTAAGGATTTTTATTTAATTTAACTGCATCTTTTGCCTTATCCAATAACCCATTAATAAAACCAATTTCGCTTGGTTTATCAAGTAAATCAGATGCAATGTTAGTATATTCATTAATGACAACTGGAACTGGCGTATCACAATTAGCTAACTCACATATTGCAACACGCAAAATAGATAAGCTTATAAGATTTAACCGTGAAAGGGACCAACTTGGGTGTAAATAAGACTCTATTATTTTATCATATTCTTCACTGCTTTTTATAACCTTATATAACAAGTTTTCTAAGAACTGATGTTCAAATTCTTCACATTCAAATATATCTTTCAACTTATTTATGTAGTCCTTAAGCTCACAATTTTCCAGTTTAAAAGTGCTTTTGTTGTAACCTACGAAAATATTTGAATAAGCAATTTGTACAGCAAGAAATCTTGCCGTGCTTCTTTTTATGCGCCACTTTTTATCTACTGGTTTTTCCTCCATTATTTTAATTTATTGTGTAAATCTATCATACGCAAAACAGTTGAGGCTGCATGGCCACCAACGTTCTTTTTGTTTTTATCAGCTCTAACTAGTGCTTTATCTTTGCTGTCAGCGGTAATTACACCCATACCAAGGGGTATTGCATAATGCATAACAACCTCATTTAAGCCTTCAATTACTCCTTTACAAACATATTGATAATGATCGGTTTCACCGCGAATTACGCACCCAAGAGCTAAATAACCATCATAATTAGTATGCCCACTCTTGACTGCAAAAAGAATTGTAGCTGGTATCTCAAATGTACCAGGAACCTCAACTACATCGTAACTGGCATTACTGCCTTTTAATTTATCAATTGCACCTTCAAGCAAAAGGTTCGCTATTTCAGTATAATAAATCGAATTAACTATTAGTATTCTCGACATTTACTACCACTTTTTTTGTTAAAAACAACTTTATTAATGACTGTTGAATTAGAGTTATAATATTACTAAATATCCAATATATTACCAGGCCGGCAGGAAAAGAAGAAAAAATAAAGACAGAAATGTAAGGTAAAAACTTCATAACATTTACTTGAATATCATCTTTACTGGTTTGATCTTTCTCACTTAGCTTCTGCTGAATTATCATGGTGGCACCGAAAATTATAGGTAAAATGCCTATAGAAATAGGAAAGTTATAATTAAACAACCCAAATAATGTAAAGATGTTCGTTGGGTCAGGAGCTGAAAGATCCTTAATCCATAAAAAAAAAGGAGCATGCCTCATCTCTATAGTAACAAATAATACTTTATATAGAGCAAAAAATACCGGTATTTGTATTAGCATGGGAAAAATGCTCGACATTGGATTTACGTTGTTTCTCTTAAACAATGCAATTGTCTCTTTATGCTGCTTTAAGCTGTCATTTTTATACAACTCTTTTATACGAGTTAATTCAGGCTGCAGGCTTTTTACCTTAAACATCGAAATATATGATCTATTAAATAAGGAAAGCATCAAAAGTTTGATTACTAAAGTCAGCAATAATATTGCTAAGCCAAAATTTTTTAAAACGAAGTTAAAATATTCAAGCAGTAAAAACACTGGTTTAGTTATAAAGTAAAGAACACCAAAATCTACAGCTTTATCAAACAGGGGTATATTGAGAGTGTCCTTATAAGAATCCAGTAAATTCAACTTTTTTGCTCCAGCAAAAAAATAATTCACATTAGAAACGCTTGCACCAGGAAGTATGCTCTTGTAAGGTTTGACAAAATCTACTTGGAATTTATCAGTATTATTAACGTTTGTGTGTTTAATGCTTACATTTATTTTATCAGATTTTTCAGGTATGATGGCTGTGAGCCAGTATTTATCAGCAAAACCAAACCAATTTTTTTCACTCGTGCTTGCTTTTATTAAATGTTTTTTGGAAATATCCTTATATGTCCACTCCTCTAGTTTATTATCAAATGCACCCAGTACTCCTTCATGGGATATCCAATAAGATTCGTTGATATTGTCACGTTTACGGTTAATTTTACCATAAGGAACCAAAACTACATTATCCTTTGTATTATTTTCAACAACTTGCTCAACTTTAAACATGTAATTATCGTCGAGGTTAATTTTCATTCTAAATAAAATGCCATTCTCATTGTCCCAAGATAAATTGACCTCTTTTTGATTAAGTTTATCTGCTCGCCAGACTGCTTTAGAATCTGGAACTTTAATCTTGTTACTCGGATCGAGCCACCCAAATTCTGCAAAATATACATCTTTTGATTCTGCAGGTGACAGTAACACCACTTGTGGAGAAGAAGAACTCGGTTCTAAGTGGTAATTAGTTAAAATTAAGTCATCAAACCTTGCACCTTTCAGAGAAATTGATCCTTTAATCATGTTATTGGTTAAACTAACCCTCTGTTCTCGAGTAGAATTAATAATTTCAGAACGATTTTGGTATATTATAGGAGCAAGGTCGTTAAAAGATTCGATATGTTCAATATTTTCAATCAATGGCTGGTTTTGGTTTGTACTAAAAAAATTATCATAAATAATACGCCAAGACACCATGATTAACATGGAAAGGATAGCTGCCAAAATTAAACTTTTTGCTTCTGACATGAAATTAAATCAAACATATCTTCTTAAAGTGTATACTAAATATTGTACTAAAACAATGAAATTTACTTATTTTTAATAATAACTTTTAACGCTGATCTTTAAAATTTATTTTAATAGCTTCAAATTTTAACAATATGAACGCGGTGAAAAATCTAGTTATTTGGTTGCTAATAATAGCCACTACTGCAATGCTTATTGATTCACAAAGGGACAAACTAAGCGACAGATTTCTCAGTACTTTTTTACCATATAAAGGAAGAATTCAAAATAGCGGTCAGAATAGTGGAAGTATTGAATTTACGAAGTCATATGATGGACACTTTTATATTCAGGCTCAAGTCAATGATCGCAATATAACGTTTTTGCTTGATACTGGAGCAACCGATATTGTTCTATCACAAAAAGACGCATTACATGTTGGTATTAACTTACAAAATGTTCAGGATTTTAAAATATATGAAACTGCGAAAGGTCAAATAAAAGCTGGAGTGGTTCAAATACCTCAAGTTAAAATAGGAAATTTTTTGATTAATGATGTACAGGCAAGCGTTAACACTCATTCTATGTCTCATTCACTACTTGGAATGAGCTTTTTAAGGTATTTTCATTTCACTATAAGAGATAATAAGTTGATATTATACCGCGACTAAACACTTCTACAATCTACTTATCAAAGCTCTGTAGGTCAATATAGGAGCAGAAATAAATATTGCAGAACAAGTGCCAATCAAAATACCAAAAAAAATGATCAAGCTGAAGTCTCTCACTGCATCTGTGCAGATTAATACCAAAGGAAGAGCAGCAAGAAGGGTTGTACCAGAAGTTAATATAGTGCGAAATAATGTAGCGTTGATACTTGCATCTACTACCTCACTCATCCGCCCACTTTTACCACTCCTGCGATACTCTCGAATCCGATCATATATAATTACTGAGTTATTGATTGAATAACCAATGACAGTAAGGAGAGCTGCAACTGATGAAATATTAAACTCAATGCCAGTTAGGCTAATAAAACCAACAGTTAAAATCACGTCATGAATCAGTGCTGTTATTCCACTGAATCCACATTGCCAATTAAATCTAAACCAAACGTAAAAAAATATTCCAACAATCGCGATCAACATGGATAACATTCCTTCAAATATTTGTGTTGAGCTTATTTGTGGGCCAACATAGTCTATTTTACGATAGCTTATTGAGCTCCCCAGCTTTTCTTCTAGTATGCTTTTTATCTTTTTGATTTTATCTTCATCTCCTTCATCTTTAAAACGCATGACTAAATTATCACCCGCTTTTGAACTCTGCACTGTAAAACCATTTTCTTTTAATGCATCGAGAATAGAGTGATTCTCATCTGAAGATTTTATCTCTATCAAAATTCCGCCTGCAAAGTCTATGCCTAAGTTCACTCCACGCAGCACAACAGTGAATATTGAAAAGATGATAAGAATAATGCTAATTAATGCAGTCAAATCCCTATATTTACTAAACTTGATATCGAGGTTGTCTGGAATGAGTCTAAGTGCCATGCTATTTACTTAAACTTGAATTTTATATACTTTTCAAAAAATTCACTAGTTTATTCTGTGATTGTTTGATTATGTCAATTTTTCCATCAGTTAATTCTTGTCTGTCAATTAAGTTCTATCTAGCTTGCATACTACCATTTTGAAGTACATTACAAAAGCGAAATACTGCCAATTTGGCCCATCATTTTATCTCTGCAAGCTTATCCCCCCTTGCTATGTTAGCAACGCAACCTAAGCTAGGTTCCTTCATAGCAGTGTTAGGTACACTGCCATATCTTTCAAAACTTTCATGCTCTATAGCTTCCTCAACACTTTTTCCTCCTAAAAGACAGTTTTCCCCTAAACTTTTTCCCCTATTTTTTAACTCATTAAGCCTTGCTCTGTTTTCCCCATCAATCTCCACTTTTATTTTATTGCTGCCTTTCTCACTAGGACTTAGATAAATACTTATCTCTCCTACCTCAGTAGTAAAAGACATTTCAATACCACCTTTTGAGACATCCATGTAATTTCTTTTTCCCCCTATTTCTTCTACATTTTCAACTCTTACTATACTTTCTCCAATTTTGAGTATGCCAACTCTTAAATTTAAGTCTTTGGCTTTTTCATTGTTTAGGATTTCTGCAACTTCAACAATACTATCTTGCGAGTACTCTATACAAAAATATCTATTATCCTTGTCTACTCCTAATACATTTTGAGTCTGCTTGCTTTTGTTTACAATACTTTCATATGCTAAACCTTTTAGCTTGCTTTCAATTTCCTTACATTTCTCAGAAAGACCATCATCAAATCCATTACAAGTAACTATCTGCTCAAACTCATTCCCATCGAAAAAATTATGGCGTTTTACTTTCCCACCTTCTAACAATAAATTACTAACAATGCTTTTGATAATGTCCTCTTCGGACACTTCATTTTTTTTGTTACAGTTTTGATCTTCACTTTCTTTATTACAGTTTTGATCTTCACTTTCTTTATTACAGTTTTGATCTTCACTTTCTTTATTACAGTTTTGATCTTCACTTTCTTTGTTACAGTTTTGACCTTTACTTTCTTTGTTACAGTTTTTATCTTTACTTTGATAGGGAAAGTTATCAAATACAAAAGTGTTACTTCTGTTACTTATATGACTACCACTAGTAAGATCTTTTATTTCTTCAAATACTGTATTTGTTACAGTTTTGTTACAACAACTACATTTTAAATTTAACATTACTTCTTTTTCTAAGTATTTAGCTACTATGCACTTAATACTTTCTGGAGTATTTTTTATATCTTTTTGTTCATTTTGTTCTGTTATACCTCTCACCTCCCCACAGCATTTATCAATCAGATCCTGTTTACTTTGAGTTAACGACATTTTTAGTTTCATAAAAAGTGAGTCTTTTAGAAAAGGATTATCATCTTCTAGGTCCCGATCATTTTCTGAATCCAAATCATCTGTTAACTCCATTGAATCAAGATTACCTGAACTATAGTACGAACCCTTTTTTGAGTCCGAACTATCTTCTGAGTTCCCATCACTATCTGACCAATTGTCAACTTTCGGAAATTCTGAGCTTTTCTGTTCACCTTCAAAAGTCTGATTACTACCACCAGCGCCCTTTGTCAAATTTTCTTTATTTTCACAAGAACCACCTAAAGAATAGCCTTGACCCTCTTCTTGATCTGAAGCACTTAATTTACTATAAGTTGCTTGACTATAACCATTGAAGTTATAACCTAAACCATTACTACCATGCTGTAAAGGATCGCTTTCAAAAGTTTGTGGATTATCACTTTCACCTAACAAACCACCATTTGTTGGATTACATACATTTTCTGTATATTTTTGATTATTTTGTGCTTCTATTTTCCTCTTCTTGTACAACGGTTCAAACTGATCAATTTCAATCGATCGTACTCGTTTCCTTGAAGGAAAGTCCTCTGGAATCTGATCCTCATCGTCAGAATTGTGACCTGAATCACAAATTACATGATCATTGCAGGTAGAATTATGCTCTTGACTAATCAAGGAAAGCTGAATTAGATTGCTAAAAACAATATTATCTAGCTGTACTGAATCAGTACTTTCAAAAATTTGTGGATTATTACTCACGTCTGGCAAATCACCTGATAAACCAGTCTGATGATTATTTTCACCTACCCAACCATCAGTTGGTGTTGGAATGCATATTCCTGTATATCTTTGGCTATCAAGAGAATCATTAGTTAATTGTACTGCTGTATAAGTTGTCCGGTCATCCTCATCATCGGAACTAATACCTGAATCATGGCCATCACCTTCTTCAATCTTTTGAGTTTCTATATCGTGTTCATTTATTTCGCTCGACGAATCATAGTTGGAAGGGTTATACTGTTGATTAGGACGTTTAAAAATTTGACGCCAATCGCTGTAAGGCTCCTTAAAATCGAAAGGAGTGCGTATAACTTTTTCCTTGCCTGATACCCCACCATTCATATTGTATAACCATTACTCACTAATCCCTTAGTGAATATCGTAATATATAGGTCTGTCAATAAAAAAATATAACTTTCTTTGGTTCTAACCTTTGCAAATCAGTATCTATAGCTCGGTAATTTCTCATACGTTGCACTCTGGACCTAGGAGCGTTGTTAATAAAATCCACGACAGCTAGACAATCCTTGCTCGTCCACTAAAAGGAAAAGCAGCAAGGAGCGAACCAAAAGCGATAAGAAAGGATCCAAGCCAGATTATAGACATTCCAGGTTTATAGTGCACTTTGGCTGCGATTTTGCTCTTACTCTTATCAATCTCTCCAATTACAACATAAATATCAGAAAGCAAATTGTGGTAGATACTGCTTTCAACATTTTTCTGACCTTCCGCAAGGTAAAATCTATATTCAGGAGTTACTTCACCTAATATCTTATTATTCAGCAAATTCCTGATATCCATTGTACCCCTCACTGCATGGAAATTTTTTTCTTTTATTAGCTCAATATTGCGTAAAGTAACTTTAAATTTATTGACTGTTATGCTATCCCCTATTTTTAAGTAATTTTCTTTTTTCTCCTGCCAACCAACTGAATAAGCTATACCAAGCACTAGAATTGCCACTCCAGCATGAGCAAGCATCATTGCATAGTAGGACTTAGAAACTCTTCTTGCTAATAAAATTGATTCACCAAATGCTACCTTAAATAAACGAATTCTTTTACTGTATGCTTCTAAAACAAAGATTAATAATGCTATGGAGATAGTAATTGATAGCACAATTATTAGCTCCATGTGAAAGATAAACGGCAAAATAGCTGCAGCACTGCAGAATGAAAATCTATATTCACGGAATATTGGCAATAGACTATTTCCCTGCCAACTGCAGTATTGCCCGATCATGGTGAGCACTAGAATAGCTAGTGCAATAGAGTTAAATAAAGAATTGTAATATGGTGCTCCAACTGAAATTAATTCACCGGTTAAATACTCAAGCACTGTAGGGTATAAAGTGCCAACGAACACGATGAAAAAGGCAGTGATGAATAATAAATTGTTCATCAGTATCATCGTAAAGCGTGAAAAGAATCTTCTACCCTCTGTCACTTGAGTAGCAAGTTTCTTTCTGGATTCCAGTGTCAAGCATTGGAATGACATCGCAGGCGTGTGATTTTTTCTCGTAAATACTACAAATATTACTAAGCTACTGACTGTAATTACACCAAGTAGAGCTAATATATATAGTCCATATCTTGGGTCATCTGCAAACGTGTGCACTGAGGTAAGTATTCCTGAGCGGACTAGAAATGTTCCAGTCACACTCAATATAAAAGTTGTAAGCGTAAGTAAAATAGCAAAGTTCCTTAAAACATTGAAATTCCGTACCACGAGCAACAAATGTGTCAGCGCTACTGCAATTAGCCACGGCATCAAAGAAACGTTTTCCACTGGATCCCAAAACCAAAATCCACCCCACCCAAGTTCGCGATATGCCCACCAGCTACCCAAGCTGATGCCCAAAGTGAGCAGCGACCAAGAAATAAGTACCCAAGGCCTGACAATTTTAGCCCAAACATTTCCTTCAGTATTTAAAATTAATCCAGCTATAGAGAGCGAAAAAGGAACGCTAAATCCAAGGTACCCCAAATATAATATCGGTGGATGAATAGCAAGGCCTATATCCTGCAATATCGGATTAAAACCCAATCCATCTGTTTCAATGCCTGGCATTTTAGTGAAGGGGCTGGATTCAATTAAAGTGAACAGCAAAAAACAAAAGCAAATCAGCCCATGAGTGATAAGAGATATTTTTTTTAATTTACTACCATTAGTTCGTTCTGGTGTCATTCCAGTGCTTGACACTGGAATCCAGTTTTTATTACACTGCCATTTGATGTACTCATTTGCAATTAAATTGTCTGGATCCCAGTGTCTGGGCACTGGGATGACAGAAGAAGAGACTGGGATGACAGAGGGGGAAACTGGGATGACAGAAGGTATATAAATATCCATTAGTAATAAATACATGACAAGCACTAAGGTCCAAAGCAACATGGACCCTTCTTTGTTTCCCCAAACACCACAAATCTTGTAGATCAAAGGTTTTGTTGTGTGTGAGTGGTAGTATACGTTTTCAAGTGAAAAATCATTTGTAATGTGGCAGTAGATCAAAATAGCCATTGACGCTGATACACAAAAAAATATGGCAGTGGTAATAAACCGACAAGAACTAAGCGGTAAAAACAAATATGTCAAAGACAATAAGCAGGCTAGCAATAGCAATATATTCCCAAGTTCAGGCATAAAAAATTATAGTTTTTATATAAACAATATTACTGATGACAAGTTAGAAGTTAAAGTGTTAATTGATGCTAGCATAATGCTCCCGTAGTTAGCTGTGCTAGTATTAATTAAAAATTAAATATTAAATCTTTATACTTTTATAGATAGCGTTAATATTGAGGTAATATTGTGGGTACAACTAAGATTAGTAAATTTCCATTCAATATAAAAGGTAAAGTGGCAAAACAACATGCCGAACCAATAATCGAAAAAAATCTCTATACTATTTTAGGATTCAAAGATATAGAAGATTTTGAAAATAAGACAAGTAAACTTGTTAATAAAAAAGTTTGGCAATCATTTGTTGACTGCTTTGCAAAAGAAATAGATTATGCAGCAACCGAAGAAGTTGTAAAAAACATCGTTTGTAACATTGCAAAGAGTGATCAAGGTAATGCTTTTACCAAAACTGAACATCTCATATTAAATGAAAAGCAAGATAATAAAAAGAGAGAAAAAGCGATTAGAAAAGCTATTAGTATTTTGAGAAAAATCAATCCAGAAAAAGCCTTTAATGAACTTTCAGTAATAAAAAAACAAGCTGAAGATTTTTTACAAACCGATTTTTGTAAAGCACAGAGTAAATCACTTCAAGGATTTGCTCCCTCTGGTGGACAGCTCTTTGCGGAAACTCTGAAATATATAGAAACACTAGAAAGATTATCCGAAGTAAAAAAAGAAGGGCTAGTTAGAGATTTCTTGTTAAATCATGTTAGTTTATTGAATAAAAAGTATCCTAAATCACAAGGTAAAAGGGAAGATGCTATAACAATACTATCAAGTGATGAGTTGAAGAATTTTTACAATAAAGGTGTAAAAGAAGGAATGTTACAACCAATGGCATCTTACAAAGGATGCAGAAACCTGTATGACAAAATGAACCAGATAAAAAATGAATCCAAAAGTATAATTAAAAGAGAAGAACGGGAAGAAAATTTAAAGAAAATAGATAAGTCGATAATCAGCGCAATTAATGACATAAAAAAACATAGAGAAGCAATCCTTAACTGTAAAGACTTTCAAAATTCTTACATAAAAGAGAAAAAAGAACATCCATTTAGAGGCAACGCATGTCAAAAAATGATTGATATATATCAAGAGAGAATTGTTGGATATCAGGAGAAAATTCGTCAAAACTTAAACCAAATAAAAGCGATATTAAAAAGTGCGCCGCAAGAAATGGATGATGTGGAAGAATTCGAGGAAATAATTGATGATATACATGAAGCAAAGCAGTGTGATGAAATTTTTGATTCAGCTTTAATTTGTTTATCGAACATACAGAATGAGCTAGATATTCAGCTGGAAAATCCTTCAACAGAACTCAGAGCTTCACACATTAACGTTAAAACTGAGCTAACTAGGTTATAAGAACCAAATCTTTAGGATAATGAAAGCACTTTAATTCAAGACAGCTCTTAGTCTGTGTTTTAATTTGGTTGTGTTTTATTAAAAAAACTTTAGATTTATTTTATAATCGATACTCAAATATAATGACTCAAACTTGGGATTTGTTGCAAACAGGGCAAAAGGAAGGCTATAAAATTGCGTATACTAATGCTCGTATTATCGACCCGGAAACTAAACTTGATATAAAAGGTTCATTATTGACTGAAGGGGATAAAATTGTTGACTTTGGTGAATCATTATTTTCAACAAGTGGAGTTGATGAAACAATAGACTGTAAAGGGCTTGTTCTAATGCCAGGCCTTATTGACATTCACGTACATTTTCGTGAACCAGGCCAGGAACATAAAGAAACTATATATACAGGCAGCAAATCTGCAGCTGCGGGGGGAGTTACAACTGTAGTTTGTCAGCCAAACACTGTTCCAGCAATTGATAGCGTTATTTTGGCTAAATATTTGAAATATAGAGCACTTGAAACTTCACATGTAAACGTTGAATTTTACGCTAAAATCACCACTTCGGAAGAACACCTGACTGAAATGGCACTTTTAAAGGAAGCAGGTGCGGTTGGGTTCACCGATGATGGCATGCCAGTTATGAACCCAATGATTATGAGACAGGCGCTGCTTTATTCAAGTATGCTGAATGTTCCTATTGCTCAACATGCAGAAGATTTAAATTTATCTGCTGGTGGCGCAATCAACGAAGGTAAAATTTCTGAAGAATTGGGAGTAAAGGGGATCTTGAGTGCGTCAGAATCGGTTATGGTAAATCGTGATATACTGCTAATGAAGGATATGGAAAATGTGCACTACCATATTCTACATGTCTCTTCAAAAGATTCACTTGATGCTATTAAACGTGCAAAAGATTTGGGATTAAATGTTACGTGCGAAGTAACCCCTCATCACTTCACTTTGACTGAAGATATAGTAAAACAACATGGAGCAATTGCAAAAATGAATCCGCCGCTTCGCACTGAAGAAGATCGTTTAGCTATGGTTGAAGGTTTAAAGACAGGTGTGATTGATTGCATTGCAACTGATCACGCTCCGCATGATCGTAGTTCTAAAGATCTACCACTTGAAAATGCTGCATTTGGTATTGTTGGTCTTGAAACAATGCTGCCCCTTTCACTTGAACTCTATCACAGTGGGCAAATGGGTCTACTTGATGTGCTTGCAAAATTGACATATAAGCCTGCAGATATAATACACATACCACGTGGTCGTATACAAAAAAACCTTGCTGCAGACTTAATTTTAGTTGACCTCAATCATGAATGGGAAATTAAAACTGACAACTTTGCTAGTAAATCAAAGAATTCTCCTTTCGATGGTCGCAAAGTAAAAGGACACGTAGTACGTACTGTTGTGTCCGGCAAAACTATATACTCGCAGAAGAGTTAGTTATCATATCTTATCTATTCCAATTTGTTATCACCAGAATGGGCTAAGTGCACCTAAATTTAAATTAAGAAATCTTACACTGTCTCCGAATAAACACATCCTCTTATCTTTCCCTAATCTGTAAAGTTATTTTGTCTATCAATCTGATTCCAAAACAGCAAAATTATTGTATAATGTTACTTTGAAGTTTTATTTTCAATGCACAAGTTTGCAATACTTTTTTCTATACTGCTTGCAATAGTTGCTTACTACCTAAACAATGAAATCATATTTGAAATAGCAAAGCTATTTAGTGATATCTTTATCAGCTTGCTCAAATTAATAAGCTTACCTCTGGTTTTTTTATCCATAGTTTCCACAATTTCCGGGCTCAAAGACTCAATTGAAATCAAAGTCTTAGTTAAGAAAACACTATTTTATACTCTGCTTACAACTATTATAGCTGCGTTTGTTGCATTATCGTTTTATTTGTTAATAGATCCAGCAAGAAAAAATTTCATAAGTAATACAATAGGGAGTATTAACAGCAATAACCACAGTTATTTTTCATATTTAAAATCACTCATTCCTTCTAATTTTGTGCAAGTTTTTCTTGAAAATAATATGATTGGTAGCATATTAATCGCTTTTTTGATGGGTGGAGCTATTGTTTCACTTTCAAAAGAAAAGCAGGATATATTATATCAAGTATTCTCTGCACTTTTTGATACGCTACTTAAAATTGCTCAAGGGTTATTAAAATTTATTCCGCTTGCTGTTTGGTCTTTTATTACATGTTTTTTGCATGAATTAAAAGGCGGTAGTGAGTTCTACAATCTTTTATGGTATTTTGTTTGCATAATGTCTGCAAATTTTGTGCAGGCATTTCTGATTTTACCGCTATTTATGTGGTATAAAGGCATATCACCAATTCAAACGCTGAAAGGGGTTATGCCAGCACTCACACTTGCGTTTTTTTCTAAATCATCCAGTGCAACATTGCCAACAACTATAGAATGTGTGCAGAACAAGCTAAAGGTGCCAAAGAAATTATCGTCTTTTATTTTACCAATATGCACAACAATTAACATGAATGCATGTGCTGCATTTATACTAATCACTGTAATGTTTGTTGCAGAAATGAACGGATACGTATTTTCCTTAAGCGAAATGTTGATATGGATTTTTTTAGCTACAGGGGCTGCAATTGGTAACGCTGGAGTGCCGATGGGGTGCTATTTTATGGCAACCAGTTATCTCATGTCGATGAATGTTCCTCTGCATATTATGGGACTGATTTTGCCTATTTATACAATCATCGATATGTTTGAAACTGCAATAAATGTGTGGTCTGATGTTTGTATCACTCAGATAATTAATAAAGAATGTAATAGTGAAACTTAAAAAATGATATTAGACGAAAATAACCTAATAATAAAAGAATTTAAAGAAGCAGAAGCAATTTTGCATGGGCATTTTGTTTTATCATCCGGGCTGCATAGTGACACATACATACAGTGTGCGAAGATTTTTGAAAATCCAAGCAGAGCCATGAAAGTTTGCGCATTATTAGCAGATAAAATAAAAAAAGAATTAAATAGCTCCATAGATTTAATATTATCTCCTGCAATTGGTGGAATAATTGTGGGTTATGAGATTGGCAGGCAGCTTGGAATAAAGACAATGTTTTGCGAGCGCGTTAATGGTAAGTTTGAATTACGCCGTGGATTTAAGATCAAAAAGGGTGAGAAAATATTGCTCATTGAAGATGTAATAACCACAGGTAAATCTTCACTTGAAGCAGTGGAATGTGCAGAAGGGGAAGGAGGTAAAGTTGTTGCTGAAGCTTCTTTGATAAAGAGAAATAGTGAAACGAAACTGCCTTTTCCTGTCATATCTTTGATTGAACTGAACATCAAAAACTACAGCGAGGAAGAACTTCCAAGTGAATTAAAACAACTACCCATAACAAAACCTGGGAGTAGGGAATATTTAACAAAGTAATCCTATAATATCTTGGAAACACAGCATTTATACACAGCTTTAGTTATTTACTCCAAGTGTATTTTATGTATACTTATTACTAAATTAATTTTGAAATGATAGAAAATGAACGAATTTAAATCGATCCGAAATATAGCAATAATCGCACACGTTGACCACGGTAAAACTACTTTACTTGATAACATGTTAAAACAAAGTGGCACATTCCGCGAGAATCAAGAAGTTCAAGAACGAGTGATGGATAGTGGTGATCAAGAGCGTGAACGCGGAATTACAATACTTGCAAAATGTACATCAATAATGTGGGGCGATGAAAAGATCAATATTATTGACACGCCAGGGCACGCGGACTTTGGTGGGGAAGTGGAAAGGGTATTGTGCATGGCAGATGGTGTGTTGCTGCTGGTTGACGCTGCAGAAGGTCCCATGCCACAAACAAAATTTGTGCTCTCAAAAGCACTAAAAGCAAATTTGAAGCCAATTGTGATAATCAATAAGGTCGACCGACCAGATAGCAGAATTGATGAAGTATTAAATGAAATATATGAGTTATTTTTTAACCTTGATGCAACCAACGAGCAGCTAGATTTTCCAGTGTTGTATGCTTCAGGTAGAAATGGCTGGTGTGCTAAGGAGCTTTCTGATGAAAGAAAAGATTTAAGCCCATTATTTTCAACGGTTATAGATTATATAAAACCTTCTGTTTATAATCAAAATGCACCTTTTGCTATGTTGGTCACTCTACTTGAGTCTGATAAGTTTCTTGGCAGAATATTGACAGGAAAGGTTTATCAGGGCATTGCAAAAGTCAATTCAGATCTTAAGGTGCTTGACCTCGATGGCAAAGTAATTGAACGAGGAAGATTAACTAAGTTGCTCTCATTTTCTGGCTTGAAACGCATTCCAGTAGAACAAGCTGTGGCGGGAGACATAATTGCAATTGCAGGACTTGAGGAAGCTTCGGTTTCAGATACTATAGCAGCACCAGAAGTTACAACTGCAGTAAGCTCAACTCCAGTTGATCCGCCAACAATGGCGATTACTCTGAGCGTTAATGATTCACCTTTTGCTGGGCAAGAAGGTACAAAGCTTACTTCAACTGCTATAAAGGATCGTTTATATGCGGAAGCAGAAACAAATGTTGCAATTACTGTGACTTTGGCACCAAGCGGTGAAGCATTTGAAGTAGGTGGGCGTGGTGAGTTACAGCTTGGAGTGTTAATTGAAAATATGAGGAGAGAAGGTTTTGAGCTTTCGGTATCACGCCCTCGCGTGTTATTTAAAGAAGAAGGCGGTAAAAAACTTGAACCTATAGAGGAAGTAGTAATTGATGTAGATGATGAATATAGTGGAATCATCATGGAAAAACTCAGCTTCCGTAAAGGTGAAGTAACTGACATGAGACCTTCTGGTAATGGCAGGACAAGATTAACGTTTTTAGTGCCATCAAGAGGATTAATCGGTTATCAAGGAGAGTTTTTAACTGATTCTCGTGGCACAGGCATAATTAACCGTTTATTTCACAGTTATGCTCCACATAGAGGTCCAATTTCTGGAAGGCGCAATGGAGTTTTAATTTCTACAGATAAGGGTGAGGCTGTGGCATATGCAATTTTCAATTTGCAAGACAGGGGAATTATGTTTATTAAGCCACAGGATAAGGTATATTGTGGCATGGTTGTCGGCCAGCATAGCCGTGACAATGATTTGGAGATAAATGTGTTAAAGGGTAAGCAATTAACAAACGTAAGAGCTTCAGGTAGTGATGAAGCTATAAAGCTCACTCCACCAAAGATAATGACACTGGAGGATATGATAGCGTATATAGATGATGATGAATTGGTGGAAGTAACTCCAAAATCTATACGTTTACGCAAGAAATTCCTTGATCCAAATGAACGTAAGCGTGCAGGAAGGGCAAAGAATAAGGAGTAATCAGAGGTTGAACATTTGCGAAAAATAGTGTATAATTATTCGTCTCCTAATTGTATTTAATTATGGCCTTTTCGAAATTTCTCGATCCAAAAAACAATTTCGCGTTCAAGAGAATATTTGGCACTGAGAAAAATAAAGATATTCTCATTCACTTTCTCAATGATATATTGGGCTTCGCTGGCAAAGATGAAATAGAAGAAATAGAATTTCTCAGCACTATCATGGATGCTGAGATTGCCTCTAAAAAACAAAGTATTGTTGATGTTTTCTGTACTGATTCTGCTGGAACCCAGCTAATTATTGAAATGGTGCGACCTGAAAGTCTTCGGTCATATTGTTTAAAAGGAGAGGAATTCCTTCAGAAAGAAACTAAAAGAGTTCTAAAACTTATTAAACCAGATGTTTTGCCATCTGAGTCTATGCATCAGTGCGAATCGGGTAACCGGTTGGTGCCAAGCGATGCGGACAATGAACCTCCTCTTGAAAAAGAAGATGCTCAATCGTGAAAGGAGCATAAACTACAAGCATCATGTGGTTGGAGAGCTAGGCTTAGTGGTATGGTGAACGTAAGTGAAGCTTCATAAGTATCGTAACGATTAAAGAGCTAAAGATGCTGATAAGCTCCGACCAAAAGGTAATGTGACATTTTTCATTTCTGGATGTACGCAAATCACCGGTATAGAGAAGTCACCTAACCCACTGTTGTATGACAGAAGGAACAGGGTAAGCCTGTATTTCCGCCTATATGGCAAGCAAACCGCAAGGAACGCTGATGAAAATGCAGGTAAAGGATAATGGAGAAAGCGAATGCCATTTTGTAACGAAATGTATAGAATTTGTAACATTAGAGGTTGTCCGGAAACAAGTAAAAGGCTATAATATCTGAAATTTTAGTACGGGGTAAAGATGAGAAAAAAGTATCCAACAGATCTAAGCGAAAGGGAATGGGCAAGAATAGAAAAACACTTCAGAGTATCATACAAGAAAGGAGGAAGGCCGCCAAAGTATAGCAAAAAAGAAATATTAGAAGCAATTTTCTATGTATTGCGTACAGGGTGTCAATGGCGGTATTTACCAAATGATTTTCCGCTATGGAAGACTGTGTATGAGCAGTTCAGGCAATGGAAGAAGCAGGGAATTTTTGAGAAAATGAATTATGAAATTACAAAATATAGTAGAAGAAAAATAGGAAGGAATGAGCAGCCGAGTGCCTGTATAGTAGATAGTCAATCTGTAAAGACTACAGAAAAGGGGGGATCAAAGGCTATGATGGAAGTAAAAAAGTAAAGGGTAGAAAAAGGCATATAATTACAGACACTCAGGGTTTTATACTAGGTTGTTACGTAGGCGCTGCTAACGAAAATGATAGAGATGGTATTAAAATAGCATTAAACAATATGAGAACAAAATATACTAAAGTTAAAAAAATGTGGGCTGACATGGGATACCAAGGAAGAAATTTAAAGAATCACATAAAGGAAGAATATGACATAGATATTGAAATTGTTAAAAGGCCTCCATGTAGATTTTGGGTGCACAAAGATACGCCACCTGAGCTACTACCAACAAGAGAACAAGGGTTTAAAGTACAGCCAAGAAGATGGGTTGTAGAAAGGACTTTTGCTTGGGTTAATAGGAATAGAAGGCTATCGAAGGAGTATGATTTACTCACAACATCCACTGAGAATTTCATATACCTAGCTATGAGTAGGGTTATGTTAAAGAGGGAATATGCTTGAATTTACTAGTTTCCGGACAACCTCTTATAGCATTTCTCATAATAGTCCGAATAGGTCATAGGAAGGCAGAATCAACAGCACGACGAAAGGATTCGAATAGAGGAATGTTTTTCCTGGCTCTGTTTTTTATAGCAAACCAATGATGCTCAATTTTGTTAAAATCTGGAGAATAAGGCGGCAGATACAAAATTTCTGCACCGACTCCTTTAGCGAGCTTGATAAGCTTATCAGACTTATGAAAAGTAGCATTATCAAGAATGACAGTTTGTCCAGGTTCTAAGATCGGTGCCAAAAATTGCTCAAACCATCCATTAAAAATATCCATATTACAGTGGCCTTCAAATGTTAATGGAGCAACTATCTTTCTTCTACTTAAGGCTGCAACCATGCTGATTCGTTGAGTTTTTTTTCCAGATTTTAGGGCATAAAATCGCTGTCCTTTCTGGCAATACCCATATGGATAGTCCTCCGTGTTATCAATCCCAGACTCATCTATATACACTAAGTTTTCTGGTTCTTTTGTTGCTATAATTTTTAAGAATTCAGCACGTTTTTCTTCGTTCCTTTCCTTGTATCCATATGTCTTTTTTTGCGCGTAAATCCAATTTTTCTGAGAGCTCGGTGGATCGTTTGGATACTAACGTTGCCCCAAAGTTTAGCCATTTCCGACAGAGTTTTTCTACCGTGTTTTTTAGCAAATTCGATAAACTTATTCCAGTCGATAATTTTCTGATTGTAACCTCCATTACCGAGTTTTTTTGACTGAAAGTCGCCTGTTTCTTTTTTTCTTTGCTGCCACTCCCACAAAGTAGTTCGTCCAATTTTAAATCTTGCTGCCACTGCTTCTCTGCTTTCCCCTTCGTCTAGTGCTTCCATTGCTTTTTTTCTTAAATCATAACTATATGCTGCCGGCATCCAACCTCCTTATCGCCATCTATCCTTAATCTTATCATATCCGGACTTCTGTGGAAAGAGCTATAATTCGCGTGAAAACGAGCAGATTTCCATTTGGTCCCTCGTGACAAGAAACTTTGTTAACCACTTGAGGTAGAGAAGCAGATGACCTTACCCACAGAAATGATGAAGAAATTAGGAATATTTTTTACAAAAAGGACAATACTAACAAAAGAACTTTATTCTATTTAAAATATAAAGTTACAATAAATTTTCCTGTCATCTCCAAATAAATTACATTAACTTAGTATTGTATATTGTTAATAACTTAAATAATACAACCATTTTCAGCAACAAAAACCAAAGGTCTTGAGATACAAGATATTTGTATGGTTACTATGATAGTTCCTTTTTTAAGAAAGTTTTAAATTTCATACCTAACAATAAACAACTTTAGGTTTAAATTTATGAAATCAGTTGTTATATACATCAGCAAATACGAATTTAACTGGTGTTATGGACTTAAATAAATTTACCGAAAAAGCAAAAAGTCTAATTCAAAGTGCTCAAATGAAAGCGTTGGGAGCTGGGCATCAGATTTTTATGCCTGAGCATTTACTAAAAGTGATGCTTGAAGATGAATCAGGTTTAGTTCAGGATTTGATAAACGCTTGTGGTGGAAGTGTGCAAAGTATTTCTGATGCTGTGGATAGCGCAATAAAAAAGTTGCCAGTAATTGAAGGTCCAGGAAGTGGTGGCCTTCAACTTTCAAGAGAAATAGCAAAAGTTTTTGAAGATTCAATTGGTATTGCAAAGAGAAATAAAGATTCATTTGTTGCTGTCGAGCGTTTACTGCAGGGCCTCACTGCACAAAAAGATGATACTGTAGGCAAAATTCTGGCAGAGAATGGTGTGACTCCACAAAAACTGAACTCAGTTGTTGCAGAAATGAGAAAGGGCAGCAGTGCGGACTCGCCAAACAGTGAGGAAAAATTAAACGCGGCAAAGAAATATACAAAAGATGTTACAGAGCTTGCTATGCAAGGAAAGCTTGATCCTGTAATTGGTCGTGATGAAGAGATCAGAAGAACTATGCAGGTATCACTGAGGCGGACAAAAAATAATCCAGTGCTGATCGGTGAACCTGGTGTTGGAAAAACTGCAATAGTTGAGGGGCTTGCAAATAGAATTGTTGCAAACGATGTACCACTTGGTTTGCATGATGCAAAGGTCTTAGCTTTGGATCTTGGTGCATTAATCGCTGGAACAAAGTTTAGAGGAGAATTTGAAGAAAGGTTAAAAGCAGTTATTAATGAGCTTTCGAAAGCGGAGGGAAAAGTTATCTTGTTTATAGATGAGCTTCATACTTTAGTTGGAGCAGGAGCAACAAGTGGTGCAATGGATGCCTCGAATCTGCTGAAGCCTGCTCTTGCGCGTGGAGAAATTCGCTGTATAGGAGCCACAACTTTAGATGAATATCGTCAGCATATAGAAAAAGATCCTGCGCTTGCAAGGCGTTTCCAGCCTGTGTTTATTTCTCAACCAACTGAAACTGATACCATTTCAATACTCAGGGGTTTGAAGGAAAGATATGAGGTGCATCATGGTATAAGAATTACAGACGGTGCAATAATTGCTGCTGCAACGTTGTCCAATAGATATATAACAGATAGGTTTTTACCTGATAAAGCAATTGATTTGATTGATGAAGCAGCAAGTAGGGTGAGAATTGAAATGGATAGCAAGCCTGAAGTTATTGATGAACTTGAGAGAAAGGTTATACAGCTAAAGATTGAAGCAGAGGCTTTAAAAAAAGAAAGTGATGAAAATTCTAAACAGCGTTTAAAAAAGATAAATGAGAAGGTTGAAAACCTAAATAGCAAATTTGCTGACTTGAACAGCAAATGGCAGATGGAAAAGAATAAAATAGCTAGAATACAAGAAACAGCCGAAAAATTAGATAACGCTAGAAAAGAGCTGGAATTGGCTCAGCGGAGTGGAAATTTAGGAAAAGCAGGAGAGCTGATGTATGGTGTGATCCCTCAGCTTGAGAATGAATTAAAAAATCAGGAAAAGGTTACTGATAGTTTCTTAAAGAAAGAAGTGACTGGAGATGATATTGCAAACATTGTTTCAAAGTGGACAGGAATTCCAGTTGATAACATGATGCACAGTGAAAAGGAAAAACTTCTTAACATGGAGAATGAAATAGGAAGAAGAGTAATAGGGCAGAAAGATGCAATAGAAGCGATAAGTAATGCAGTTAGGCGCTCCCGCTCTGGGGTGCAAGATACTAATCGACCTTTTGGTTCATTCTTATTCTTAGGCCCAACCGGGGTTGGTAAAACCGAACTTGCGAAAGCCTTAGCTGAATTTCTGTTTGACGATCAATCAGCGCTTCTGCGTTTTGATATGTCAGAATATATGGAAAAACATTCTGTTTCAAAGCTAATTGGCGCGCCTCCAGGGTATGTTGGCTATGAACAAGGTGGCAGATTAACTGAAGCGGTAAGAAGAAGGCCATATCAGGTTATTCTGTTTGATGAAATCGAGAAAGCAAATCCAGATATATTTAATCTATTGCTGCAAATCTTGGATGAGGGTAGACTCACTGATAGTCATGGTAAATTAATTGATTTTCGCAACACCATACTGATTTTAACTTCTAACCTTGGCGCTGAGATAATGCTAAAAGGGAATGTTGATTCTGTAAGAAATGAAGTGATGCAAATAGTTAAATCAGCATTTCGTCCAGAATTTTTAAACAGGCTGGATGAAATTATTATATTCCACAGTTTAACCAGAGATGACATCTATAAAATTATAGATGTTCAATTTTCTTATTTACAAAAAACACTTGCTAAGCGTAAACTGAGTATAAGTTTGTTGCAGGAAGCTAAAGAACTAATAGCACAAACTGGCTATGACCCTGAATATGGAGCAAGGCCCTTAAAAAGGGTTATACAAGAGTGTATTCAAAATAATTTAGCTAAATTAGTTTTATCAGGGGAAGTAGTAGAAAATGATGAGCTAATAGTGTACGCTCTTGATAATGAAATCTTAGTTAAAAAGGTTTAAGTTCACTGTGTATTTTTGTTAAAAAAAATGTGTATAGATCATAATGTTGACACTGAGTCTTTATTTAAGTTAGCTGATCAAGAAAATCAGCAAGATAAAGAAAAAATTAAAAAATTTATTAAGTATTTTTATAGTTTTGTTTATAAAAGCGACCTAAAAGCCAATGATAAGTTTTTGCTATATATTGTAAACGATGCTTACAATTTTGTTTCTCAAAAAGAGAAAGATGAAAGTAAGTTAGTAGTAAGCAATATAGATGATATACCAGGAATAGAAGGCGATTTTACCACGATTAAGATAACAAACGATGATATGCCATTTTTGGTTGACTCCGTTATTGCAACTATTAAGTCGCACGATTTAACCATATGCTATTACAGCAACAGCATAATTAACATTAAAAGAAAAGATGGCCTAATAGACGAGATTTACTCTTTGGAAGAAAGCAATGGAGTCAAAGAGTCAGTCATATATGTAATTATCAAAGGTATAAGTGACAGCTTTGTTGATACATTAAAAGAATCTCTACAGAAAACGCTGAAAGCGGTTAATTGCGTTGTGAAAGATTGGCACTTAATGCTCAAGAAACTTGATGAGGCAAGTCTTTCTGTCATCCCAGCTGGGATCCAGGAAAAGGACACGTGGATTCCAGTGTCACGCACTGGAATGACACCAGACCGAAATCAAGAGCAAAAAGATTTTCTAGTTTGGTTAAAGAATAATAACTTCGTATTTCTAGGTTATCAAGAATATATTGCTGGTAAAGATGAAAAACTCGTCTGTGACAGCAAAAAGGACCTTGGCCTGATGAGAGTAGGTCAAAGTACGTTGATTCCTTCTGCAAACCTTGATTCCCTATACATATTGAGATCAGATCTAATCTCAATAGTCCATCGGCGTACATACATGAATTGTATAGGAGTAAAAGAATTTGATGACCAGGGTAATGTGGTAAAGGAACGGCGTTTTTTCGGGCTATTTACTTCTGTAGCGGAGGTCCAAGATATTAGAACTATTCCAATAATAAGAGATAAAGTTAAAGTTATAGAAAAAAATGCAGGGTTTGTAACCGGGGGCCACAATAACAAAGCTCTAATTTATATTTTACAAGTATTCTCATGTGATGAATTGTTCCAGTCTAATGAGGAAGAATTATTTCAAATTTGTACTTCTATTATGTCCCTTGCAATAAGACCAAGAGTCAAGTTATGCTTAAGAAGTAAGGGAGCGTTTACTAGTTGTATAGTGCTGATACCGATGCGTTATGCTAGCTCCAGGCTAATGCTCAAGATAAGCAATATATTGAAGGATGAGATAAATGCAGAAAGTTCAGATATTTATAACCACCACATTATAAACGAATATGACTTAATGAAATTGCACGTGGTGCTAAAGGCTAAAAACGCTAGTGTTCCTGATGATGAAGTTTTGCGTATCGAAAACAAATTAAGGAACATTACGGAAAAATGGGAAGATCGTTTTATAGACAATTTATATAATACTTTTAGCACTGTTGAGGATATATTCATCCGTTATTGCAAGGCATTTCCAATAAGCTATCAAGAGAGTTTCGAACCTCATGACGCATATTACGATATGAAAAAATTGGAGATAGTGAGGAAAAAAAGAGTTAGCGAGGTCGATTTAAGACTTACTCGTGACAATCTTAATTATCAATTAAAGGTTTACACTTCGAGCAATGGAGGTCTTGAATTATCGAAGATATTAAGAATTACTAAGAATTTGGGAGCTAAGATTCTATCTCATAATGGCTATTACATAGAAATTAACGGCGGAATATGGATACACCATTTTGTGTTGTCAAGAGTCGATGAATTAATAGACAACATTACTCTAAAAGAGCAATTTGAAATAACACTTGCGAAAGTGTTTAGCAAGGAAATTAAAAATGACTATTTCAATAGTTTGATCATTATTGCTGGGCTCAAGTGGAAAGAAGTGCTTCTGGTTAGAGCGTTAAGTGCTTACCTAAAGCAGACGTCATTTAACTACAATCCAGAATATATCCAAAAGGTAGTCTCAGAGCATCCAAAAATAGTAAAGTATTTGATACAACTATTTCATGCAAGATTTGATCCTAACATAGACATTGATAGAGCAGAAACTACGGACATTGTCAGAGAAAAAATTGAGGAACTTCTAAAAGAGATCAGCAATGTTTCACATGATTACGTTTTGCGCTCGATATTTAACTTGATAATGGCTATTTTAAGGACCAGTTATTATCAAGACGATAAACCATATTTATCTACAAAATTTGACTCAAGTAAAATAAATGGTTTACCTGATCCTCGTCCGTATCGTGAATTGTATATTTATTCAAACCTTTTTGAGGGAATACATCTAAGAGGAGGGAAATTAGCCCGTGGTGGCTTAAGGTGGTCGGATAGGACGGAAGATTTTCGCACTGAAGTTTTGGGGCTCATGAAAGCTCAGATGACAAAAAATGCGGTTATTGTCCCTGTTGGTGCAAAGGGTGGGTTTGTAATAAAGCAAGCTTATAAAGATAAGAATATTTTAAGAGAGAAAAGTGTTGAGTGCTATAAGAGTTTTATCAGAGGAATGCTTGATATTACTGATAACGTGGTTGATGGTAAAATAATTCCACCAGAGAATGTGATTAGGTATGATGAAGATGATCCATATCTCGTGGTTGCTGCTGATAAAGGAACTGCTTCATTTTCTGATTATGCCAACCAGATAGCCTCTGAATATAACTTTTGGCTTGGCGATGCATTTGCATCTGGTGGATCAGTAGGTTACGACCATAAGAAAATGGGTATTACAGCAAGAGGTGCATGGATTGCAGCACAGAGGCATTTTTGGAAAATGAATAAGGATATTTACCAGGATGCAACTGTTATTGGAATTGGGGATATGGCTGGCGATCTATTTGGAAACGGTATGCTGCTTTCAAAAAATATACATTTAATCGGCGCATTTAACCATATGTATATTTTTATTGATCCAAATCCTGATGCAGAAAAGAGTTTCACAGAACGTAAACGTCTCTTTAAGTTACCATTTTCAACCTGGATGGATTATAACAAAGATTTGATCTCTCAGGGTGGCGGGGTATTTGAGCGTAGCAGCAAGCAAGTAAATCTTTCTCAAGAAATGAAAAAATGCTTTGACATAACGGAAGATACGTTATCTCCAAGTGATTTGATTAGATATCTACTCAAAGCAGAAGTGGACTTCATATGGAACGGAGGAATCGGCACGTTTGTTAAGGCAAAGAGTGAAAGTCATAGCATGGTCGGTGACAAAGCAAACGATGAATTAAGAGTAAACGGTAAGGATATTAGAGCTTCTATGTTTATAGAGGGTGGAAATCTTGGTTGTACACAGCTTGGGAGAATAGAATATGCTGAAAGAGGTGGATATATCAATACAGATTTTGTTGATAATTCAGCCGGAGTGATATGTTCGGACCTTGAAGTTAACATTAAGATTGCATTTGTTTCAGCTATGAAAGCAGGGGGTATTTCTTTAGAAAAAAGGAATGAAATACTGGCAAGTATGGTGGATGAAGTTGCATCCAAGGTGCTTGAGAACCACAACAGAATTGAAACAAAAGCATTACTTCTTGAGTGTTTGCAAGCTAAAGAGAGATTGGAGCAGGACCACAGGTTACTGCTCAGTTTAGAAAAATCTGGGCTGTTAAACCGAAGCGTAGAATTTCTTCCAGCTGACGAAGAGGTAGCAAGGATGTTAACCGGTGCAGAAGGTTTCAGTTCTCCTCAGCTTTCTATTCTAATATCTTATGCTAGAACAGCAATAAAAAATAAAATTATACATTCCGATCTGCCTGAAAAAGATCTTATATCTAATGACTACTTGCTAGGTTATTTTCCTAAAAAGATGTTAACAGAGTTTAAGGATTTCATATTAAAACACCAACTTCGTAGAGAAATTATCTCCACTTGCATTGCAAATGATGTTGTAAATAGGATGGGCTGTATATTTATTAATAATTTAGTTGAGAATACTGGAATTAAGGTACACGAAGCAGTTAACATATATATCGTTGTTAACCACCTATATGATTTAAATAACCTGTGGCAGAAAATTGATGAATTGGATGGAAAAATTGATATTAACTCATACTTGCAAATAGTGAGAAATGTGCAGAAATTTATTGGCAGAGTATCGTTTTGGTTAGTAAAAAATCTTAGCTTTGTAGAATTGGATGATGTTACAAAATTTAAAGATGCAATTGAAACTTTAGGCCATGATGTTTTAGATGAACACCTGTTAAAGGTCTATAATCATGGATACACTTCTTTAGTGGAACTTAATATAGATAAAGATCTAGCAAAAAAAATTGCTGACCTGTGCGTTCTTACTTATGCACTGGATATTATATCTGTTGCTGAACAGACATCTTTGTCCATTCTTGATGCTGGTAAAATATACTTTGAGTTAAAGTCGCTGTTAAGATTCGATCTGATTAGGACAATTGCCATCAAGATGAAAAGCCGCTCTTCTTATTGGGATCGCAGCTTAGTTAATGATTTATTGGACGATTTAAGCAATTACCATCACAAGCTAGCTGTTAAAGTCATAAAAGCTACTGATAACCCTGAAGATAAGGTTCAAACCTGGGCTTGTAATGATAAGGACTACATAGAACGTTATAATAGTTTTTTAGATGAGATGGTTGCTTCTAAACTTGATTTAAGCAAATTAATATTTATAATCAGAAGGATTAAAGTACTTGCTTCATAGGAAAATGTTCAATATAGGTCTTTCAGAAATTTTAGTTGTAGCTTTAGTGAGCATAATTGTTCTTGATAAAAATAAGGTACCTGTATTTATTGATTTTATTAAGACTATATATAGGTATTTTACAATTGTAAGGTTAAAAGCCAGAAGGTTATTGAAGGATGCCGGAATTGAAGACTTATATAAAGAGTGTAATACTGAGAAAGTAAATTACATAGTTGGTAAAAATGGTAAGCTTTATCCTACTTACGATATAGATAATACATCTAAAGATAATGACAGCGAAGATTCTGGTAGTAGATGATGTACTATCTAATGTCAAGCTTTTAGAAGCTCGACTAAAAGCAGAGTACTATACGGTTATCGTAGCTCATGATGGTGAAGAAGCTATAGATTTAGTAGCAAAGCAGCAGCCTGATATTATATTACTTGATATCATGATGCCAAAGATGAATGGCTTTGAAGTTTGTAAGGAGCTAAAGAGTGATCCCTTGACAACCCATATTCCAATAATTATGGTAACTGCGCTGCATGATACTCATGATAGAGTGCAAGGTATTAATGCTGGCGCGGATGATTTTCTGACTAAACCAATAAACGAAACTGCTTTATCTGCACGAATTAAGTCTCTCACACGCTTAAAGATGATTATCGATGAATTGCGTTTGAGAGGAGAAACTAACGCTGAGATTGGTGGAGTCGCAGGAAACAGTATTATGGATTATTCCAATCAGATTTTTGATGCTAACATACTTGTTATAGATGAGGATGTTCATCAAGCAGAGCAGATATATAATATATTAAAGCAACGCTTTAGGTCAATTAAAATACTGAGTGATCCAATGGAAGCATTGAAGGTTGGTATTGAGAATGGTTACGACCTGATCATTTCTGATATGCAATTTTCAAAAACTGACGGCTTGCGTTTGTGTTCTGAGTTTCGTAGTAAGGTGGAAACACGTTATACACCAATTCTGATTCTTTCTGAGGATTATGATAAAAACAATTTAGTAAAAGCACTTGATGTAGGTGCTAATGATTATTTAACAGTACCTTTGGATGAGGGTGAGCTAATAGCAAGGGTTAATTCGCAAGTAAAACGCAAAAGATATCAAGATGCCTTGAGAATGAATTTATTTAATAATGCGGAAATGTCTATAAAGGACCCATTAACTAACTGTTATAATAGAAGATATTTTGATGCACACTTAAGAAACATTGTTAAGGACTCTGTGGAAAAGGATAGAAGGTTGTCTCTTATGATACTTGATATAGACTATTTTAAGATAGTGAATGACAGTTTTGGGCATAGTGCTGGAGATGAACTTTTAAAGCAAATACAGAAAAGAATTTCTGAAAATATCAGAGTGACAGATTTACTAGCTAGGTTTGGTGGTGAGGAGTTTGTTGTTGTAATGCCAGATACCAATGTATCAGATGCGTATACTATTGCGGAGAGAATACGAAAAATTATTGCTAAAAAACCTTTTATACTTGCGGATAAAAATACAACCCACGATGTAACTGTGAGCATTGGAATTGCAGAAATGCAAGAATCTGACCTTGACAATATTAAAGAATTTATAGTACGTGCCGACAAATATTTATATAAAGCAAAAAACAGTGGTAGAAATAGAGTGGTTACTGGCTATAGCTAAAGTGGCTTAAGTTTGCCGACAACCGTCATTCCGCTACTAGTTAGCGGAATCTATGCTGAGATACCGCGAATGAATCGCGGTATGACGGTTCGCGGCAGCATGACGATAAGGTTTATACCTTGTCATTCCAGTGCTTGACACTGGAATCCAGTTTTCCATATAATCTCATCGAAAACGTTGTAACCACTTTCCATGCTAGTTTGCTTGTTCACAAGCAAACTTTTCTGGATCCCAGTGTCTGGGCACTGGGATGACATCATAGGGGCGCTGGGATGACACCCTGACAACCGTCGTCCCGCTGCTTGTTAGCTGGATCTATGCTAAGAGATACCGTGAATAAATCACGGTATGACGGTTCGCGGTGGCATGACGATAAGTTCGTCATCCCGCTACTTGTTAGCTGGATCTATGCTAAGAGATACCGCGAATGAATCGCGGTATGACGTAGGACTGCTAAGATTAAAGCGACAACATGAGGTTTCTCAGCTCTGGAAATTTCACGTTTAACTGCAAAAATAGATACTTATTTAAAAAATATCCTGTGACTTTCAGTCCTAACTGAAATTCTTGGAATGAGTAGCTGTTTTGTAGGTTATTATTGTATACATCATGTAACATTTGTGGAAAAGGTAGGAGTTTATCTGCATAATAATCTCCTACTTTTTTTGACACTGCTCTACCAGTTTTTGGAGAAATAAATTGTAAATTTTCCTTAACACCTGTTACAGCGCATTTGGATAAGTCTAACTTGAATCCCAATTGCGTAAGAAGCAGAAGCTCTAAGTTAAGATAATGGCTTTGCCAAGACTGATTGTTGTGTTTAATTACATCGATGAAATATCGAAAATTGTCATACAGCATGGCACAGGGTTCACTTTCTGGAAGCACTTTTTCTAAAATAGAGGAGAAAGAAACAATAGTAATGCTTTTTAACCTATCTTGAAAGAAATGATGGAATGGAGATTCGATTAATTCGCACTTAAAAAAACCTAGATTTTCAGGTAACTTAGCACTCCATTCTGCATGTAATAGATTACTTATCTGAAACTTATAATTGCTATTGTTTGTTAGCTTAGTTAATCCCCTGCGCTTTCCATGATTTTTTGTAAACAGAGAAAGAATTAAGTTTTTATCGCCGTATTTTTTAGCAGCTATAATGATGCCTTCATCTTTCCATCTCATTTAGAGTGTATTGACCGTATGATATATAGGATAGTGCACCTAGAGCGTGTAATCCATAAAAATCACTTACTCCGTTACTGTTTGCTTCCAAAGTTTCAAGGCTATGAGAGAGTAAGTTATTGGCTGCCACTCTTCTTCCTGAGCCTGATGCATTTCATACTGAGCTTTTGGTTTGCTAAATAATTGTTTGAATGATTTTAGTAACATTACTTTTCCTCGTCTGAAATTTTGGATAATTCAGCTTCTAATTCTTCTATCGTCGGTAAAGCTGTTTTTATGTTCTCTGGTAGATTTTCAGTTATTCGATATTCTGCTAGCCCTATTGGCTTGTTCATGTCTCGGAGTGTATATTTAGCAAGTACATCGTCTTTAGATTTACATAAGATTAACCCTATAGAAGGTTGATCTGTCGAGTGCTTCAGTAAATCATCAACTGCAGAAAGATAAAAATTCATTTTACCAGCATATTCCGGCTTAAAATCCTTATCTTTTAGTTCAATCACTACGAAGCAACGTAACTTTAAATGATAGAATAATAAATCAATATGAAAGTCTTTATTACCAACATCTAAATGAAATTGTCTACCAACAAATGCAAATCCTTCACCGAGTTCTAACAGAAATTTTTCCATATGCCCTACGAGTCCTTTTTCTACTTCTCTTTCATGAGCATCCTTACCTATACTTAAAAAATCAAAAATATACGGATCTTTTAATGTGTAATGTGCTAGATCGGATTGTGGAGATGGTAATTTTTCTTTAAAATTAGTTATTGCTTTTCCTTGACGTTTATGTAGTCCAAGTTCTATCTGCATCACCATAATGTTACGTATGTTCAATAGCTTTTTTTACATAAAATAATCTTATTTCATGACTTTCTATTTTTTCCAAAAGAGTGATATTGTGATACCAAGTTAATTGTGCAAGAGGCTCCTGCACAAATTCAACATCAGGATATTCTTCGGCAAACTTACGCATATACTTCAGATTTCTCATGCTAAAGCCTTTCATTTCTGGAAATGTACTTCTCAAATCCTTACTTAATTGATCAATTACCTTAGCTCCCCAGGTATGTTCTTTTTGGCGTTTTAGGATCTCTGTACCAATATGGTGGTAAAGCAAAATAAGCTTACTATTTACTGCAAGTGCTGCTTTATAACGGTTTGTTGCAATATGATCCTTCAATTGCTCTAAAAATTCTGTATATTCTTTTGCTATAATTTTTGTCATACGGTTCCTTTTAATCCATTATACAATTCCTTTGTCTGTCGAGAAGACAATCTTTCGCTTGCCTTCAGCTTTGAAGGGATTCCTTATTGACTTCAAACTCGTCCATCAACTAAAATATATTGACTTTACGTGCAATATTAGCTTTAAACCAGTAAAACAAGCTGCTTAACATATGCGTTTTTTCTATTCGAATTATATTCTTTTTTTGTCTTTATGTTGTTTTTTGCTTTTTTCGTTATCTTCAACAAAAGCCCAAACGAATGATACGTTAGCTGTTCCTATACCACAAAGGAAAAAAGAAATAGTTGAGCACACTGTTGTAGCACAACCGAGGCAAATTATCGAAATGCAAGAAGAAGTCATTATTAACGAGGGTAAAGAATTCATTCCAATTCCAAAAAGAAAAAAAAGTGTAGAGAAAAAACTAAGAAGGGATGTTAGAGGGGCAAAAAATGAAATAGGAAACGAAAAAAGCGTTGAGAGCAAAAAGGATGAATTAGTTGTAACAGAAATTATTAACTCTATAAGAGACAAGCTCACAAAATGCTGGAGCATTCCTGAAAGCATAGCTTACAAAGAAAATTTTAATATAAAAATTAACTTATTGTTATCCAGTCAAGGCGAGATAATTATGGCGGATGTAGCAGACAGTGATTCCTATCGAAATAATCCACTTTTCAGGTCGATAGCAGATAATGCAATGCGTGCAGTATATAAATGTAGCCCATTGACCGGCTTGCCTACTCAGCACCACCACATTTGGCGTGAAGTAACACTAGATTTTATTCTATAGCTAAAGTAATTCTATAATTTAATAAGCCCACTGTATCCGTTCAGGATAGCAGCAAGGTAGTATAACCATAGAGTAAAAGTGAGTTTACAACAAATGGTGTCATCCCAGTGCTTGACACTGGGATGGCTTTGTTGCATCGCTAGCTATGATGGATTAAAGATAAAAAAGGTGGAGAATATCAGTAGCTTATTATTCTGGTATTTATAACAAGAACGGTCAGTGAATACCTAAATTTGAGTAAAAGAAATTTCACTACCACTCACTAATCCGGCTAAAATTCAAGAATTTCAATGCTTTAGCTATTTTCAATAGAATTAAATTTATTAATATAAATAACAAGTTACTATTCTTAAATTTGATCAGATTGATTGCAAAAAAAACAAGATTTTCAATAAGTTGCTTATAATCCTAATTATAGTTAGCCTTTCATAAGTAGCGATGCAACAAAGCCCACTGGGATCCAGTTTTCTTTACAAATTCACCAAAAGTGCTTCATTCTATAACGCAAAACCCATACTTACCAAACCCAATGCATTACTTGCAATTAAGTTTCCTGGATCCAAGTAGTCTGGGCACTGCCGTCATAAAGGAACTAGTGTCAGCTACTTTCATGACACCCTTCTGGTAGGCCCAAATCGCAATGTTCGTACAGTTATGGAATGAACCGCGGTATGACGTAGGAAGATCTGAGCAAACTTTCAATCAGAAACAGCCAAAGATCTCTCTAAGATGTCAGTTTCTTTTGTATCTTCAACTTTACCGTCCTGGTCGAATGAAATTTGCAGAGACTTACTACTATACTTCCTTTTTCCTAAAAAATTGGCTTGTTTAATTTTATATGAGACATAGTACCAAACATTGTCATCGAACTTTGATACTAATGTTGGTGATCCTAAAGTGTGAACCACTTTTTCTTTATCGTCACCTACTTTTATCTTGCTCCACAATTCAACACTAATGCCAGGAGCTCCGTGATTGTGAATAGTGTGAGTGCAGCTCACTGTAAATAATAAAATAAAAGATATTAATACTCGCATTTCTGTTGATAAATTACTTGAAGCTATAATACACTAATAAATTATCTGCCGTCAAATTTCAAAAAAGTTAAATTGACTGATTCTCAATATCACTTAATATAATATTTACTTTAGAAAATAATAGGTGTCTTATGTCATTGTTAAAAGCAGATCCAATATACAAACCTTTTAATTACCCTTGGGCGTATGATGCGTGGCTGCAGCAACAAAGAATCCATTGGATACCTGAGGAAGTTCCGCTTGCTGATGACGTAAAGGATTGGAAAACTAAACTTTCAAGTGTAGAAAAAAATCTACTAACCCAGATCTTTAGATTTTTTACTCAGGCAGACATTGAAGTAAATAACTGCTACATGAGGCATTATTCAAATATATTTAAGCCAACGGAAATATGCATGATGCTTGCAAGCTTTTCCAATATGGAAACTATACACATTGCAGCTTATTCTTATCTTTTAGACACAATTGGCATGCCAGAAAGCGAGTATCAAGCATTCTTAAAGTATGATGCTATGAGAAAGAAGTATGAATACATGTTAGAATTCGAGGAAAGCAAAAAACACGATAAAAAACATGTAGCTAAAACTCTAGCGGTGTTTGGTGCATTTACCGAGGGGTTGCAGTTATTCGCATCATTTGCAATTTTGCTCAATTTTCAACGCTTTGGAAAAATGAAAGGCATGGGACAAATAATTGCCTGGTCAGCCCGTGATGAAACTTTGCACACCAATTCAATTATCATGTTGTTTAATACATTTATTAAAGAGAATAATGAAATTTGGGACGACGAGTTTAAAGAGGAATTATATTCTGCATGCCGCACTATTGTTGAGCTTGAGGATGAGTTTATAAAGCTTGCTTTTAATTTCGGAGATGTTGAAGGACTATCTGCAGAAGAAGTGCGCAATTACATACGCTACGTAGCAAACAGACGGTTAATTCAATTAGGTCTTGAGTCCATATATGATGTTAATGATAATCCTATTCCGTGGCTTGATGAAATACTAAATGGCGTGGAACATACAAATTTCTTTGAAAATAGAGTAACAGAGTATAGCCGTGCAGCAACTCAAGGCACATGGGAGGAGGCTTTTACTGAAAACGACACGAATAATAAGTGAGTGCTAATTTCACTCTTCTTTGTCATTCCAGTGTCAGCTACTTTCATTACACCATTTGCTGTGCAGTTTAGACAGTTTTGCTTTACTTAACAACTAACTTACCATATATATATCCATAGGACATTGGTATATAAGAACGTGCTACAACTATTAATCTTACTCACGGTCATCACTTCAGTTGCATTCTTTGGTCATTTAGTTCCAATGGAAGCAAAAACCTTCTTGTACTCAACGAGCCTGAGTATAAAAGAGGTTTTGCTATTTATAATGCCTTTTATTATTTTTGCGTTAATCTTTAGCAGTGTTAACAATCTTAAGCAGTCAGCTATAAAGTTCATATTGTTACTTATTATAATGATCTTCTTGTCAAATCTGGCTTCAAGTTTAATAGCTTATTCTGTTGGGCATTTTATCATACAAAACACTCATTCAATACAAGATATAACGTATGAAGAAACAATTGTTCCCTTATGGTCGTTTAGGCTGCCTGCATTGCTTTCTAATTTTTATGCCCTTGCCTGTGGATTTGTGTCCAGCATAGTAGTGTCCACACTGCTACCCAAGAAAAGCAAAGAGCTTTCGAACAAAATGTTAGATTTAACTCTCTTTATTTTGAAGACGTTTTTGACGCCGATTATTCCAATATTTGTACTTGGGCTTGCTTTAAAAATGCAGCATGATCAAGTTTTATCTATAATATTTAAGGATTACTCAATAATTTTCATTATTATAGCATCTGCAACCTACCTTTATGTTTTCCTCTTATATGGAGCAGCAAATTCATTCAAGATCACAAGCTGGATAGCTAGTATAGGCAATATGATACCGGCATTTATTACTGCAATGAGCACAATGTCTAGTAATGCAACTATGCCACTTACTCTTGAAGGAAGCAAAAAAAATGTAAAGCAACCTGACATAGCATCGTCTGTTGTACCAATAACTGCTAGCTTTCATTTAGTAGGTGATTGCTTTTTTATCATAATATTATCAATGATAATTGCCTCCGGTTATTCATTGTTCACAATAGATTATGTAACTTTTCTTCTCTATTTTTTGTTATTTAAGTTTGCTATCGTGGCAGTGCCGGCAGGAGGAATTATGGTAATGCTACCTATTCTTGAGAAATATCTCAAATTCTCTCCAGAAATGCTTTCGTTAATTACAGCATTGTATATAGTGTTTGATCCAATAATCACTTCAGCAAACGTTATGGGTAATGGTGCCTTTGCTATAATGTTTACAAAACTCTATGATAAGCTTAAGTAATGTCTATTTTAGCGATTGATACTGTAGGTATTGGTAGTTCAATAGCAATAGTTGATTATGATGGTAATTGTTTTGTAGAGCGCAATTCCGCCAGCAATAGTCATGCAGAATCATTTTTTAAAACTTTAAATACTTTATTTAATAAGCACAATTATAACTATGATAAAATAGACCATTTAGCGGTAGTAGTTGGACCAGGAAGTTTCACTGGAATTAGAGTTGGTATATCAGCAGCACAAGGTATAAATCTTGCTACAAATAAGCCATTATACGGAGTTAGTGCGCTGGAAGTTCTAGCCTACGCAATATCTTTGCTTTGTATGAATAACAAAAAAAATATCAGAGCTATAATCAAAAATACTCAAGGGTTTTATACGCAGTTATTTGATTTCAATTTATTGCCGCTGTCTGGTCCAACTGCAGCATGTGACCCTGGTCACGCTACAAGCAGTACACATATGGATTGCAATTTAAATGCTAGCCATGCAGGGCTATTAGTTCATTATAGACTGAAGAACAAGCAAAAATTAAATGAAGTTGAAGCTCTATATTTAAATGAGCCTCAGTATATGAAATTGCTATAGACTATTTTTTTGCATACACGCAATTTGGCTAAGCTTGTGCATCTGGTTTACTATCTCTTGAGCTACTTCTTTTATACTCATATTTGAATTTTCTATCTCTATAGCACTCGGTGGTGTAAATAAATTGTTAATCCTACATTGCTCTATCATGCTATTTAGATTAATCACCTTCCTATTTTTTCTTTGCCTTTTTAATGCAATACGCTTTTGTAATGTCAGTAGATCGCACCTGAGTACTACAGGAAGGATTTCTGTGCCCATTTTTTTACTAAGCCTTACTATTGAATCATACATCCTCATGTTCTGGTCATTATTTTCCATCAACTCATCAATAAATATGTAATTTTTTGAGTGAATCGGATAATTTTCTATTACCTGAAGCATAATTTGCATAATGCCATATATTCTATCTTAAACTTCTTTAGGTATTGGATCACGTTCAAAGACACCATCGTATATAGAGCAAGCTTGAACATTGTTATAGAACTTGCTATTTACAATTAATGCGTCTATCATATTAGATAATTCTATTGCTGTGGAAAGTTTACCACTTCCCGAAAGACCAGAGAGATATATGAAAAATCCTGCTGGCTGTTTTTTTGTGTTAATATTTACCATATTATTTTCAATCTTGAAACTTACATTTATAATAACATAAAAATGAAGCTTTAAAACATATGAAATATTATATAGAAAATTATTTTTGTAGTTAAGATATTATGTAATTTAAAAACATAAATTCTGTATATAAACTCTATAATAACGATAACTATTTTTAAGCAAGCTACAACACAAAAGTGTTTGGTATTCAGAAAGCAAGACAGAGTGGCATAGACTTATTAGTTTACTACAAGTCTCTTTTCGCGTATAAACCTTCAGAAGATTCTAACAGAGGATTGTGTTGTTAACAAAGAGCAGAGTAAAAAGGGATCTAGTCTATGCCTATCAGATTTTGTCCTACCTTAAGTTCGATGATCATACATATACTCACCTTTCAGTGCGTTCTGAAGATCAAAAGTCGTTTTATATTTATCCGTTTGGTATGCGTTTTGATGAAGTAGATGAACGTTCGTTAATGAAAGTATCATTTGATGGAGATGTAGTTGAAGGCAAAGAATATCAATATAATAGAACTGGCTATATAATTCATGGTTTTGTTTATCAAGCAAGGAAAGATATTCAAGCAATTTTTCACTTGCATACACCTTCTATTGTAGCGGTTTCTTCTCTCAAAGATGGGCTGCTTCCTATAAGTCAATGGGCACTGCACTTTTACAATAAAATCTCTTACCATAATTATAATTCCCTAGCACTTAGCGATACAGAAGGAAAGAGGTTAATAGCTGATCTGAAAGAAAATTTTGTCATGTTAATGCGTAATCATGGATCTATAACGTGTGGTCGGACTATACAAGAAGCAATGTTTTACTCGTATCATTTAGAACAAGCGTGCAAAACTCAATGTTTAACGTTAGCAATGAATAAGGAGTTATCAATTCCAAGTGAAGAAATTTGCTCAAAAGCTGTAAAGGATCTCCTATCTTTTGAAAGCAATCTTGGTGAGAGGGATTGGCACGCATGGGTTAGACTAATTAAAAGTAAGTTGTAAGAGACTTTCGCACTACTATCTGTCATCCAAGTAGTGACCTTACCCAGAAAAAGTAGAGAGAAAGTTAAGACGTTTTTGGAGTAAAATAAAACGTTTTTTCAAAATATGACAAATAGAAGAGAATATACAGCAGAATTCAAATTAGAAGCTGTTAAGCTGGTTAAAGAAACAGGTCAAGCAAGTACAAAAATAGCAAAAGATCTAGGTATAGATGGCAGTATGTTAAGTAAGAAAATATGATGGAAAAATGTCTGGAGCATACGCATTTCCAGGCAAAGGCTCCTTATGACAAAGAAAGATTTGATCTAAAAAAAGAGCTAATAAGAGAAAGAGACATCTTAAAAAAAGCCCTGGGCAAAGAAAAAGAGTAAAGTATTCTTTTATATAGAAATTGCTATAAAACACAGGAACTATGTAGGGTTTTGTACTGGTGGTATGGGTTGCTAAGGAAAAAAGCAGTAAAGAATTAGCAAAAGAAGGGCTTCTAGCAGATATTCAAAAAATACATCAAGCTTCTAAATGCAGATATGGAGCCCCTAAAATTCACGCTGAATTAAAAGCTTTAGGCAAAAATTAAAACAGTACAAAGTGTTATGCAAGAAAATGGCATTAAAGCCAAGTTTAGACGAAGGTTCAAAAATAAAAAACAGCAAATAAGCAACCGAGTTGTGGCTCCGAACACATTGGATCAAAATTTTACTACTGATCAGCCAAATAAAGTTTGGGATTACCTACATAAAAACTAAAGAAGGTTGTTGGCGGCAATAATTGACCTATATTCACGCATGGTGGTTAATGAGTAACATGATAATTAGTTATAGATTCTTTATTGATGGCCGTTGATAAACGCAAACCCGATAAAAATCTGCTGTTACATAGCGATCAAGGGTCACAGTATACCTCTCAAAATTACCAATTTCTATTGAATACAAAAAACATCATTTCCAGCATGAGCCATAAGGGCTGTTGTTACGATAACTCTGTTGCAGAAAAGTTCACTTAAAAGGGAGCTGCTTATTGATACTTCTCGCTCAACAAACCAGAACTACCATATTTGAATACATAGAAATCTTTTATAACAAATAACGTAGACATTCTACTATTAACTATTGCATTCCTGCACAATTTATTCTCATGATAAAAACGTCTTAACTTTCTCTCTACTTTTTCTGGGTAAGGTCACCTCTTTAGGTGCTCCTTTTTTCTTTCTTATACACACAAAAATCATATAGAATTGTAAATACAGCTTTTTTATTCTGATGCTTTTCAATTCTATAGCTCTGGTTGTCTCTCTATTACTATTTTTCTACATTATCGTAAAAAAACTGAGCGAAAAGAAAGCAAACCTTGAGGGTAATTTATGTAAATTAGAGCAAGAACTTCAAGAAACAAAGCAAACTTTGCTTACGAAGAATGAAGAAATAGTTGATTTAAGGGTCAAAAAAGCAGAACTTGAAGTAACTCTGCAAAAAGAACGTGAGGAAAAGAAAAAGGAAATAGAATTACTAACAAAAGCAGAGGAGAGATTAACAAACACTTTTAAAGCGCTCTCTCTTGATGCTTTGCAGACAAATAACAATAATTTTCTGAACTTAGCAAAGGAAGTAATCGATAGTAAATTAAAAGAAACGGAAAGCGATTTCAAAAAAAGACAAGCAACGATCAACGAAGTTGTAACTCCAATAAAAGAAAAATTAGAAAAATTTGATAATGAAATACGCGAGCTGGAAAAAGAGAGGGTAGGGGCCTATGAAGGTTTAAAGGAGCAAATTGGAGCGCTGATGAACCAAACTTCCAGCCTTGCTAATGCCTTGAGAAAGCCTCACATCAGAGGAAAGTGGGGTGAAATGCAACTCAAAAGGGTGGTAGAAATGGCGGGAATGATTGAATATTGCGATTTTTTTACTCAGCCGTCAGTGGTTGATAAAAACGAGGATAATTTATTGCGTCCTGATTTAATAATCAAAATGCCATCTGGAAAGCAAATAATAATAGATGCTAAAGTGCCGCTTGATTCTTACATGGATGCTATATCACAAAATGATTTGCAAATACAAAAGGAGAAATTAAAGAATCATTCCCTGGCAATAAAAAAACACATAAATGATTTGGGTAAAAAAGAGTATTGGAATCAATTTGAAAATACGCCAGAACTTGTGGTGCTTTTCTTAACAGGGGAGGGGGTTTTTAGCGCAGCACTGGAATATGAGCCTGCTTTGATAGAGATTGGAGTGGAAAAAAAAGTGATCATTGCAACACCGATCACTCTAATTGCGTTGCTGAGAGCAATAGCGTATGGATGGAAGCAAGAGATGATAGCTGAAAACGCAAAGAAAATCAGTGAACTAGGTCATATTTTATATGAGCGCATTTGCACAATGGGTGAAAACTTTGATAATTTGCGCAGGAGCTTAAAAAGTGCTGTTGATCATTATAATAAAACTGCTGGCTCTCTTGAAGCAAGGGTGTTTCCTGCTGCTCGAGAATTCAATAAGCTTGGTATACATGCAAAAAATAAAAGTTTAAGTGCTGCAAAGGAATTAGAGTCTTTACCACGCAGTTTACATACTGAGGAGCTGAAAGTAGATTAGGCATCTTAACAGGGAATGTTCAAAAAAGTGTGTCAAACCAAAAAAAAAGTAATAAATTGATATAAAAAAAATGGAGGTTTGACAATGAGTCAGAAAGTAGTAAACAGAACTACCGGTTTGGTAGATTACAAAGAACTGGAAGCAAATATACTGTCATCAATAAGGGAAGGCAGACCATTAACAGGAAGGGATGGAGCATTTACACCATTTATAAAAAAGCTGCTGGAGGCAAGTTTGGAAGGTGAAATAGAAAATTACTTATTAGCTGAAAGTGAAGAGAGGGTTTGGTTGGAAGAAGTGGAGTAGCGAATGGATATACAAAACGCTGGGTCTATATTCAGACTATAGAATAAGGTATTACAAACCGAAAGCATCACCAGCACAATATGTTATAAACTTTGGTAAAGAATCTGCTAGGAAAGCGTAGTGCGGATGCTGCGTTTGACGAGGCGGGAGCTGGAAACGTTAACATGGGAATTTGGATTGAGGCCTATTGTGAAAACAATGGATCAGCCACCAAACCCTAAAGTAGGCGCGCCAGTTCTTGACCCTACATATTTTTTTGAAGGTTAAATCCAGCTTAGGGTCGAGAAACTTAGATAAAGCCATAGCCAAAGTGTTTAAAAATATTAATAATTATACACACAATTATTCAACCATATTTTTGAAGATAGCTATGCCGCCGCGGTATCTCTTAGCCGCTAACAAGTAGCGGGATGACGATTGTTGGTAAATCTAAGTCAGTTTAGCTATAGGCAGCAATTTTCTGTATTTATTTTAAATTGAAGGAAGCTCAAATGAAAGATCATGTTTTGCTAAAAATCACAGAATGCAGTCTAACAGTGAACGGTTACGCTTTTGATCAAAAATGTTGTATAGTACACAATCAATTTTTCTGGATCCAAGTAGTCAAGGCACTGCCTTTGTGTTTGAGGCAAAATCGGCTATAACACTTAACATACTGCCTTTGCAAACAAATGTTCGTACAGTTATGTGTCAGCTACTTGCATGACGCCATTGCCTGAACGGGTACCAATGATTACCTATCAATCTCACCAAAAACTATATCGAGTGAGCCAATAATTGCTGCAACGTCAGCAAGCATGTGTCCTTTTGCCATAAAGTCTAAGGCTTGTAAATGCGCAAAGCCAGGTGCTCTTATTCGGCACCTATAAGGTCTATTGGTACCATCTGAAACTATATACACTCCAAACTCACCTTTTGGTGCCTCAACAACTGCGTAAGCCTCACCTTCTGGTACGTGATATCCTTCTGAATAGAGCTTAAAATGGTGAATCAGAGCTTCCATAGATTTTTTCATCTCTGCTCTTGACGGTGGAGAAATTTTTCTATCTTCAGTTTTTATTTGCCCTTCAGGCATTTTCTCTATGCACTGCTTCACCAAACTGATAGATTGCCTAATCTCTGCCATTCTAACTAGATAACGGTCATAACAGTCGCCATTTTGGCCGATCGGTATATCAAAATCTAGTTGATCATATATCTCATATGGCTGGCTTTTTCGCAAATCCCAAGCAAGCCCAGCAGCGCGCAACATTGGGCCACTAAAGCCCCAATCAAGTGCCTGTTTAATTGATATTTCACTAATTCCTACAGTGCGTTGCTTCCATATCCTATTTTCTGTTAAAAGTTCATCAACATCGTCTATATATTTTGGAAATTGCTCTATAAACTTTGCAATATCCTCAATCAAATCTTCTGGAACATCTGCTGCAATTCCACCTGGCCTGATGTAAGCTGCGTGAAACCTTGCACCTGAAGCTCTTTCGTAAAATTCCAGTATTTTTTCTCTTTCTTCAAAGAGCCATAAAAGAGGGGTCATTGCTCCAACATCAAGTGCTTGAGAAGAAACGTTCAGTAAATGATTTAGTATTCTCGTCAGTTCACAAAACAAGACACGTAAATACTTTGCCCTAATTGGCACTTCACATTGCAACAATTTCTCCACACAAAGTGAATATGCATGCTCTTGTGACATTGGTGATACGTAATCAAGGCGATCAAAATAAGGCAAAGCTTGAAGATACGTTTTATGTTCTATTAATTTTTCAGTACCGCGGTGCAAAAGCCCAATATGGGGATCTGCCCTCTCGATCACTTCACCATCCATCTCTAAAACAAGACGCAACACTCCATGTGCAGCTGGGTGCTGAGGTCCAAAATTTAACATCATTGTCTTTAGATCGGGCATGTCCAGTAGTTTAAGATATTAAAATTGTATAGGCTAAAGTGCGCTCAAAGTCAATAAACTTCTTGCATAGGCTACAACTATCATTCAATAGAAACAAAAACTTTTACAATGGCTAATAAGTGTTGGTAAAACCAAGTCACTTTAGCTATAGAATGACAAAAAAGGTTTGCATTAGCCAAATTTTTAGTTGAAGTAGCATAAGAGGTTAAAGGAAAAGCTTTGTGTTAATGGATTCATTTCAGGTATAGTATAGATAATACCACAATACTTATAAAATGGATCATGTTGTTAATGCGTATAATAGACTTGACACTCCTATAGTCAGGGGAGAAGGGGCATATCTTTTTGATAAAGATGGTAAAAAATATTTAGATTTTGCTGCAGGTATTTCTACAACTTCTTTAGGGCATTGTCATCCATACATTACAGATAAGCTGAAAGAGCAATCGAGCTCATTATGGCACTGCTCTAACATTTTCACTATTCCCGAGCAAGAAAGGCTTGCCGAGCGTTTAACAACCCTTACTTTTGCAGATAAAGTTTTTTTCTGCTCAAGTGGGCTTGAAGCAACAGAAGCTGCAATTAAGTTTATTCGTCGTTACTTTTATTCAAAAGGGCAAGCAAAACGTAATCGTATTATTACAATTGAAGGAGGCTTTCATGGCCGCAGTATTGCTGCAATTTCTGCTGGAGGCAATGAAAAATCACGCGAAGGTTTTGCTCCGCTCCTTTCTGGTTTTGATAAAGTGCCAAGAAATGACATTAAAGCATTAGAAGAAAAAATCAACAATGAAATAGCTGCTGTATTTTTAGAGCCCATACAAAGCGAAGGTGGAGTATATCCACTAGACGTAGAATATCTTCAAAAAGTAAGGGAAATAACAAAAGCTCAAGGAATAATTTTGTGCTTTGATGAAGTGCAGTGCGGATATGGACGCATCGGTTCTTTATTTCATTATCAAAATGTCGGCATTGAACCTGATATGCTAACCTGTGCGAAGGCTATGGGTAACGGTTTTCCTGTAGCTGCATGTTTAGTGAAAGATTATATAGCAGAAGCAATTACTCCAGGAACTCATGGATCAACCTATGGTGGCAATCCACTTGCCATGACTGTTGGTAATGCAGTGCTCGATATAATGCTAAAAGAAGGCTTTTTTGATCATGTTAAAAGAATTAGTAAATATTTAAAAGAAAAGCTGTTGCTTTTAGCTAAAGAATTTCCTGAGATGATTTTAGAAGTTCGTGGAGAAGGGTTACTAATGGGAATAGAACTAGCAACTCTTGTAGCTGATAAAATTATTAGTCGATCTCTTGATAAAGGTTTAATAATAACTAGGGTTTTAAACAACAAAGTAGTAAGGGTAACCCCACCACTTATCATTGAGGATGAGCATGTGAACGCAGCGTGTAATATGCTTTATGATTTGTTTTTTAAGATTAAAGGTATATAAAATTCGGCAATATAAATTCAGGCTTGCAAATGCCTCTCATAACATGTAAAATTAATTTTATTTTTTATCACAATAACATCGTACTTTAATGGATTGGTTATTGGTCTTAGTATCATCAGCAATTTTTGTTTTGTTAGTTTTATCGTTTTTGTTCTCAGGAGCAGAAATAGGCTTAACCTCAATTAGCCGTTCTCGAGTTAATAAGCTAAAGCTAGACGGTAACAAAAAAGCCAGGGTAATAGATCGCTTATTAAATAGGAAAGAATTGACAATAGGAACGGTATTGCTCGGCAATACAATTATTAATATTACTTGCTCTGCTTTATTTACAGCAATATTTATCAATCTTTTTGGAAATGAGGGCATTCTCCTATCAACAATTATAATGACATTTTGTATTTTATTGTTCTGCGAAGTTCTACCAAAAACTTATGCTATTCAAAATCCTGAAAAATTTGCATCATTTTCTGCTTATTTTGTATTGTTTTTTGTAAAGATTTTTTCTCCATTGACACTAGGTATTCAATTTATTGTTAACCTCATCCTAAAATTATGTGGGCTGCATAAAGATAAGGAAGTGATATCTGCAGCGGATGCAATGCGTAATATGATTACTCTTCACCGCAGTGAAGGAACTATGTTGCAACAGGATTTAGATATGCTAAGCAGCATACTTGATTTGGCTGAGACAGAGATATCACAAATTATGACCCATAGAAGAAACCTATTTTCTCTTGATATAGATCGGAATAAAGAAGAGTTAATAAGAGAGATTTTAACCAGCAGTCACAGTAGAGTACCTTTATGGCAGAAGGAACCAGATAACATTGTAGGTGTAATTCACGTGAAAGCTCTAATAAATGCTTTGCGTGAAAAGAATAATAAAGCGGAAGAAGTTGACATTACCCAAGTTATGTCAAGGCCTTGGTTCATACCAGAAAGTACACCGCTCAGCGTGCAACTTCACAACTTCCGTAAGAACAGGAAACACCTTGCATTTGTTATTGATGAGTATGGAGCACTGCAGGGAATTGTAACTCTTGAGGATATACTGGAAGAAATAGTTGGAGAAATTTCGGATGAACATGATTTGATTACGGAGAATTTTATAAAGAAAATATCTGATAATATGTATCACATAGAAGGAAAATCTACTATTAGGGACATTAACAGGCAGTTATACTGGAATCTCCCTGATGAAGAAGCTACAACTCTAGCAGGTATGATTGTGAATGAAATAGAGCGCATTCCTGACGAAGGCGAGGAGTTTTCCATGTATGGTTTTCGCTTTAAGATTTTAAAAAAAGATAAAAATATTATTACTGTTGTTGAAGTGCAAGTAAAAATTGGTAATATTAGTGGCAGCAATTAATTAGTGGAGTTTCATGGAAGATACAGTAAAAATAACGGCTGAAGAGTTGAAGGGTTACATAGAGAGAATCGAAAAACTTGAACAAGAAAAGAGGGATGTGCAAGATCACATTCGTGATGTATATGCAAAAGCCGCAGATGAAGGTTGGGATATAAAAGTGATGAAACAAATTATTAGGCTGAGGAAGATGGATGATGATGACAGAGAGGAACAAGAAATATTGCTTGATACCTATAAACGTGCATTGGGAATGAGCTACGAAGAAGAGTTAAGTGAATAGCAGAATTGTAATTGGAATAAGTGGAGCATCTGGTTCTATTTACGGTGTGCGTATTTTAGAAGCGTTGAAAGACGTCGATTATGAAACTCATTTAGTGATAAGTCGTGCTGGGAAAGTAACTTTAGCTCACGAGATTAAAGAAAAACTTGAAGATATTACATCACTTGCAGATTTTTACTATTCTGAAGAAAAGATTGGAGAAAAAATAGCAAGCGGCTCATTTAAAACCTCAGGGATGATTGTAGCACCATGCTCTATGAAGACAATGTCTGAAATCGCATCAGGTGTTACTTCCAATCTATTGACAAGGGCTGCAGATGTAACGCTAAAAGAAAGAAGAAAGTTAGTTCTTATGGTGCGAGAGTCACCACTGCATCTTGGGCATTTACAAAATATGTTAAAATTAACGGAGATGGGAGCAATTATTGCTCCACCAGTGCCTGCTTTTTATATTAAACCGAAATCGTTGGATGATATTATTAATCATTCTGTTGGCAAAGTATTGGATTTATTTGATATCAAATTACCCGACTTTAAGGAGTGGCAAGGAAGTGACAATTATTATTGATGGTAAAAAAATAGCAAACGACCTATGTGAGAGGCTATCACAAAAAATTGATATTTTAAAGAGAGAGTATAACATTTTTCCTTGCCTGAAAGTAATTCTCATGGGTAGCAATCCAGCAAGTCAGGTTTATGTTCGCAACAAACAGAAAAAAGCAGAATCAATAGGCATAAGTTCTGAGACCATTGTTTTGCCTAATAATATTTTAGAAGATGAATTAATTGAAAAAATCAATGAATTAAATGAAGATCCATCTGTGCATGGCATTTTAGTGCAATTGCCTTTACCAAATCATATTAGTGCAAGCAGAGTAATTAACACAGTAAGTGTTGAAAAAGATGTAGATGGCTTTCATGATGAAAACGTTGGCAAATTAGTTAAAGGTGAAAAAAACTGCCTTATACCTTGCACTCCTAAAGGTTCTTTGCATTTAATTAAGTCAATTGAAGAGAACCTTTCCGGTAAAAACGCAGTGGTAATTGGTAGGTCAAATATCGTGGGCAAGCCAATGTTTTACCTGCTATTGCAAGAAAACTGCACTGTCACCATCTTGCATTCACAAAGCAAGGATTTAGCTGAATATTGCTCTAAAGCGGATATAGTAGTTGCAGCAGTCGGAAAGCCAAATTTTGTTCAAGCAGACTGGATAAAGAAAGGTGCAATAGTGATCGATGTTGGCATAAATAGCGTTAACGTAGGAAAGCTTGTAGGTGATGTTGACTTTGAAGGAATAAAAGGGAAAGCCAAAGCTATGACCCCAGTACCCGGGGGCGTTGGCCCAATGACCATTGCATTTCTAATGATGAACACTGTTATTGCTGCTTGCTTGCAAAAGGGAGTTGATGCTTCTGATTTCATTAGTTGAGGTATGAAGAGGAAAGCTATATGAAGATAGAATGTACCATATCACAATTAATAAAAAATTGAGATTTTTGAAATTCCTCAGTAGTCAAATTTATTAAATATTTAGGATCATCATCTATTCTTTTTTCTCTACAAGTATAGCTAAAGTGGCTTAGGTTTACCTACAATTTGAAAAACAACAAATTCGTCATTCCGCTACTCGTTAGCGGAATCTATGCTGAGATACCGCGGCGGTATGACGTAGGGAAACCTTTCTTGGGTTAGCTATAGTTAGTGGAATTGCAAAGTTTCTAGGCATAAAAAGCTTTGAACCTAATATATGAGCCAAACTTGATTTTCCAACCGTAGATACACCTGTAATAAAAATAATAGTCTTCATTTTGTGAATTTACTTGCTATATGAACTATCGGAGAAATTTTTTTATAGTTTATAGTATCTGACCTTACCCAGAAAAAGTGGAGAGAAAGTTTGGAATGTTTTTCACAAAGAGAATGATGAATCAAAATGCTCAGGAATGCAATAGTTAATAGTGACGTTGTTTGTTATAAAAAATTTCTATATATTCAAATATAGCAGTTTTGATATGCTGTTTAGAGTGCCGAGAGGTGTCTATTGGTAACTCCCTTTTTAGAGAACTGAAGAAGCTTTCCACAACAGAATTGTCGTAACAACAACCTTTATAACTCATCTATGTTTTTTATGGATAAGAGATATTGATAACCTTGCGAAGTATATTGTGAACCTTGATCACTATGTAATAGTAGATTTTTGGCAGGTTTACGCTTGTTAACGGCCATTAATAAAGAGTCCATAACCAATTGTTTATTTATTGAACTGCTCATTAACTACCATGCGTGAATATAGATCGATTATTGTTGCCAAATATAGCCATCCTTCTTTGGTTTTTATATAAGTAATCCCATACTTTATTTGGTTGATCGACAATAAAGTTTTGGTCTAATATATTGGGAGCTACTGTCCGTTTGTTGTTTCTTAATTTTAAATTTTCTTCTCAATATAGCCTGAATACCATTTTTCTGCATAATACTTTGCACTGTTTTTAAGTTGCAACTTTTACCCAAAGCCTTCAATTCAGCATGAATTTTAGGAGCTCCATATCTACATTTAGAAACTTGATATATTTTTTGAATAGCTGCGAGTAGCTCTTTATTTGCTGATTCTCTACTGCTTATTTTTCTTGTGGTCCACTTATAGTAGCCACTAGCAGAAAATCCTACATAATTCCTGTACTTTATAGCAGTTACTATATAAAAAAATATTTTACTCTTTTTGACTGGCCAGGGCTTTTTTTTAAATGTCTCTTTCCCTTGTTACTCTTGCTAACTCTCTTTGTAAATCAAACCTCTCTTTGTCGTAAGGAGCCATGTTACCTCTACCTGGAAATGCATTTGCCGCTGACTTTTTTTCGTTATATTTCTTCATCCATTTTCCTAATACACTATCCCTTATTCCTAGATCTCTTGCTACTTTTGCAACTGGTTGACCTACCTTTCTTTGTTCATTTGCCAGCTTAACAGCTTCCAATTTGAATTCTGCCGTATATTCTCTTACCATTTCTAATCCTCCAAAATTTTATTTTACCCGAAAAAACTCCTTTCTTTCTCTCCACTTTTTCTGGGTAAGGTCAATATACCAGTGCCGAAAATAGTTGACAAAGATTGTGTATACTTATTACAATTGTTTGGGTACCAGAAGTTTTTACGGCAACAAAGTATGCACTAACTATAAGTAAGGAAGACTTTAAGCAGGCAATAAAAAAAATGAAGTAACGTTTAAAAGAGATTGAAGGAGAGAAGAAAAAGGTAAAAGGGAATACGGCAGAAAATGAATCTTATTACAAATAGCATAAAGGGCTTTTATTCTAGTGTTAAATCGGACCTAGATTGGCAAGCCAAACGTAGTCTTATTAGAACATTAGTAAAAGAAGTCAACATTGATCTTGATAAAGTAGATGTAGTATTTAAGATCAAAGAACTTGAAAACCCCGCCCAGAATGGACAAAATCAAAAGATGGTACATTGTCTAAGGGGTCTGGGCACTGGGATGACATCTTTTTTCTTGGTACAAATTACTCTTATGTCTCAATATTTGTACAGTTGTGTTATCGGCTGTTTGATGTTTACAACGCAGAAAGTTCATACGGTTGTAAGTCAAGCGGTAGGATGACAAGATTTTGCAAGGGTATTTTTTTTATAGGAGATTAATATGGAAATTTTTCTTGATAGCGTTGATTTAAATGAAATTAAAGGACTAAAGGAGTTCATTGACGGCATAACAACTAATCCTTCTTTAATAGCAAAGTCCGGGCGTAAAGATAAATACGAGGATTTAGTGCGTGAAATATGCTCTATTATAAAAGGGCCTGTTAGTGTTGAAGTTGTTGCAGATAGCCATGAAGAGATGATCACAGAAGGTCTGAATTTAGCAAAAATTGCTGATAATGTTGTGATCAAATTACCTCTTACACATGAAGGATTAATTTCTTGTAAAAAGTTATGGACAGAGCATAAAATACCTGTTAACATCACATTATGTTTTTCTCCTGGACAAGCACTGCTTGCCGCTAAGGTCGGTGCTTGTTTTATTTCCCCCTTTGTTGGTCGCCTTGATGATATAAGCTATGATGGCTTATCGCTAATAGAAGATATATGTACTATATATTCTAATTACGGTTTTGATACTAAAGTTCTTGTTGCATCAGTGAGAAGCCCAGCGCATGTAATAGAAGCTGCAAGGCTTGGTGCTGATTCAATTACTGTGCCAGCAAAAGTACTTAGACAATTAATTAATCACCCACTTACTGACCAAGGGCTAGCAATATTTGAAAAAGACTGGGGTGTAAAATAATAGACGGTTACAAATGAACATAAAAATTGGCGTATCCGTTCAGGCAATGGCGTCAACTTAAGAGCCTTCATTAGCAAACTCTCCTAAAGACATGATGGCGTTTGCTACCTTATTGCGGCTGCCCTGGTCGAATTTTAACTTTATAGCTAACCCAAGAAAGGTTTCCCTACATCATACCGCCGCGGCGCTAACGAGTAGCGGAATGACGAATTTGTTGTTTTTCAAATTGTAGGTAAACCTAAAGCTATAGAAAAAAAGAAGAACCAGTTTCTTAGTTCTTCATTGACATAATCCACTCCATATGCCATAATAAAATTTTATATCTTGGAGAAGGAAATGACATTAAGGTTAATACTACAAGAAGTCAACAGTAGTCCAGACCTGAGTGCAGAAAATGTAGTTGAGAAAATCAAAGATGAACTACAGCAGAAGCTTCCAGATATCTACAGTGAGTGGGAAAGTAACCAGTTTGATATAAATCACACATTTGAAGTACTTAATTGTGGTTTATTACTTATAGCAGCTAAAAATGGTTGTGGAAAAGTAGTAAAACACCTAATAAAAAGCGGGGCTAATGTTAATGTACAAGATGTATGGAAAAAAACCTCTTTACATTATTCTGCTCAGTATGGGTATACGCAAGTAGTAGAAGTTTTGCTAGAAGAGGGAGCAGACGTTAATGCACAAGATGAAGATAAAGAGATTCCTTTACATGTAGCTGCTGGCAAAAGAGATATAGAAATAGTGCAAATGTTATTGGAGAAAGTGGCAAATGTTAATCTACAGGATAAATCTGGAGGAACTGCTTTGCACTATGCTACATGTAATGCTAACATATGTACTCCTATGAAGGATGATAGTGCAGCAAAGATAGCGGGACTTTTATTACAAAGAGGAGTAGATGTTAATATAAAAGACGAGGATGGAAAAACTCCTTTGCATTATGCTATTGGTTATGAACTTATACAAACAATAGAAATGCTATTAAAAAAAGGTGCAGATGCTAATATAAAAGACAAGGATGGAAGGGCACCTTTATACTATGCTACTCTTAATTATAGTTACCGTAATATAAGGTTAGGAGGAAAACTGCTACTAGATTGTGACACAACTTTACTAGGTAATTTTTATGAACCTTACAAACCTAGTCCAAGGATGGCAAAACTCCTGCTAAATTATGGTGCAAATCCATCATGCATCCATAGACCTAAAGCTATAACAGCAGGAATTACTGTGGGTGTTATATCTGCTGTTGTAGTTCCACTAGTATAGCATTTCTCATAATAGTCCGAATAGGTCATAGGAAGGCAGAATCAACAGCACGACGAAAGGATTCGAATAGAGGAATGTTTTTCCTGGCTCTGTTTTTTATAGCAAACCAATGATGCTCAATTTTGTTAAAATCTGGAGAATAAGGCGGCAGATACAAAATTTCTGCACCGACTCCTTTAGCGAGCTTGATAAGCTTATCAGACTTATGAAAAGTAGCATTATCAAGAATGACAGTTTGTCCAGGTTCTAAGATCGGTGCCAAAAATTGCTCAAACCATCCATTAAAAATATCCATATTACAGTGGCCTTCAAATGTTAATGGAGCAACTATCTTTCTTCTACTTAAGGCTGCAACCATGCTGATTCGTTGAGTTTTTTTTCCAGATTTTAGGGCATAAAATCGCTGTCCTTTCTGGCAATACCCATATGGATAGTCCTCCGTGTTATCAATCCCAGACTCATCTATATACACTAAGTTTTCTGGTTCTTTTGTTGCTATAATTTTTAAGAATTCAGCACGTTTTTCTTCGTTCCTTTCCTTGTATCCATATGTCTTTTTTTGCGCGTAAATCCAATTTTTCTGAGAGCTCGGTGGATCGTTTGGATACTAACGTTGCCCCAAAGTTTAGCCATTTCCGACAGAGTTTTTCTACCGTGTTTTTTAGCAAATTCGATAAACTTATTCCAGTCGATAATTTTCTGATTGTAACCTCCATTACCGAGTTTTTTTGACTGAAAGTCGCCTGTTTCTTTTTTTCTTTGCTGCCACTCCCACAAAGTAGTTCGTCCAATTTTAAATCTTGCTGCCACTGCTTCTCTGCTTTCCCCTTCGTCTAGTGCTTCCATTGCTTTTTTTCTTAAATCATAACTATATGCTGCCGGCATCCAACCTCCTTATCGCCATCTATCCTTATCTTATCATATCCGGACTTCTGTGGAAAGAGCTATACTTGCCTATGCCACTGCATTACCTGCACTAGCAATAATTGGAATTACTGTAGCATCTGTACTGATAGTTGGTGGTATTACCTATGGAGTTGCATATAAGTCATCAGAGCATTCATTAAACAGTAAGCTAAGTGAGGTTAGCTGCAGTAATGTTGATGGAAATAAACAAACTGTATAACCATAATTATTAGTTCACCACAGTAACCGCACCATGGCAGTGTTTGTATTTCTTTCCGGAGTTGCAAGGACATTTGTCATTTCTTGAGACTTTGGGAAGTCTGCTATTTCTAGCAGAATGTAACCTATTGCCTATCTCTTGGTTGTCTGCCAACTTAAAGTGTGCTAAGCGGTGAATGGTGAGTTCCTTCCATTTTTCAAGCATTGACTCAAACATCAAGAAAGCTTCGCGTTTAAATTCATTCAGTGGATCTTTCTGCCCCATAGCACGTAAGCTTATGCTTTGTCTTAGGCTCTCTAGAACTGAAAGGTGTTCCCTCCATAAATGATCAAGTGTCATTATCATCATTTGCTTCACGATCGTATTCCACAAATCTGTAGTGTGCTGACTGTTGAAATATTTTTCTTTCTCAGTAAAAAATTCTTGTATCTTATCATTTATATAATTCAAAGCTTCTTGTTTATTCAAAAACTTTGCCAAGTCTTCTTTATCAAGCGTTATTCCATACCTTGTATGGAATTCTTTGGCTATATCTTCAACATAATCTTCGTAATAGCCACTTTGGATTATACCTTCTACTACGCTCTCATTTACTTCGCTATACACTTCAAATATATCATTAATTTCGTTGCCTAAGATATTGTTTCTCTGTTTAAAAATAACTTTACGTTGGTTATTGATTACGTCATCAAACTTAAGTAGAGATTTCCGCACGTCATAGTTTCTAGCTTCAACTTTCTTTTGCGCTTTCTCGAGTGCCTTATTGATCCATGGATGATGAATAGCTTCGTTATTCTTTAACCCTACTTTTTGTAAAAAGCTTCTCATTCTATCAGAGCCAAATATTCTCATTAGGTCATCTTCGAGCGATAAAAAGAACTTAGAAAGTCCAGGATCCCCCTGACGACCAGAACGGCCGCGTAATTGATCATCTATTCTCCTGCTTTCATGTCTTTCGGTTCCAACCACACATAAACCACCAGCTTTTATAGCAATTTCCTTATCTTTTTTTACTCTTTCAACTATTTCTTGGTATTTTTTTTCTCTTTCATCAGCATTTTTTATCTTCTTTAGCTCCACCTTTGCAATCATTTCAGCATTTCCACCAAGCTGAATATCAGTTCCACGTCCTGCCATGTTAGTTGCTATAGTGATACTACCTGGCACTCCAGCTTGCGCTATTATGTACGCCTCTTGTTCATGATAACGAGCATTTAATACTGAATGCTTAAGAGAATGGCTTTGCAAAAGCGCAGAAAGCTTCTCAGAGTTTTCGATGCTCACCGTGCCAACAAGGACCGGTTGAAGGCGTTTGTAGCATTCTTCTATAAACTTCAACACAGCATTAAATTTTTCCTTTTCTGTACCGTAAATTTCATCATCAATATCAACTCTTTTTACAGGTACATTGGTTGGAATTTTTACTACATTTAATCTGTATATATCACGAAACTCTTCTGCCTCTGTTGCTGCTGTTCCCGTCATTCCGGAAAGTTTATTGTACATACGAAAGTAATTCTGAAATGTGACCGATGCTAAAGTTTGGTTTTCATGCTGAATTTCAAGATTCTCCTTCGCTTCAAGTGCCTGATGAAGACCATCGGAATATCTTCTGCCCTCCATCATACGCCCAGTAAATTCATCAATAATCACTACCTTGCCATCCTTTACTATATAATCTTTATCAGCAGTAAACAGCTTATATGCACGTAATGCTTGGTCTATATAATGAGTCATTATCATGCTGTCAGTATCATAGAGCGAGGAATTTTCAGGAATGAGATTGTATGACCTTAGTAGTTCCTCCACTCGTGAAATACCATCTTCAGTCAAGAATACCGTTCTACCTTTTTCATCTACTTCATAATCGGAGTCAACTAATTTGGTTACTATTTTATTGATATGCTTATATATCTGATTGTTTTCCTCAACCGGGCCAGAAATAATAAGCGGAGTGCGAGCTTCATCAATGAGTATTGAGTCCACTTCATCAACTATTCCGTAGTGAAAGCCTCTCTGAACCATGTCTTCTTGAGAAAATTTCATATTGTCTCGCAGGTAATCAAAGGCAAGCTCGTTATTTGTGGAATACACGATATCTGCACTGTAAGCCTCTTTCCTCTCTTCGTCTGTCAAGTTATTCGTAATAAACGCAACAGAAACCCCAAGAGAATTATATAATTTGCTCATCCACTCTGTGTCTCGTTTTGCAAGATAGTCGTTAACAGTTACGACATGTACGCCTTTCCCTTCTAAGGAATTTAGATATGCTGCTAAAGTTGCAACGAGTGTCTTTCCCTCTCCTGTTTTCATTTCTGATATCATGCCATTGTGGAGCACCATTCCACCAATCAGTTGAACATCAAAGTGCCTCATGTTAAGAAATCTTCGAGAGGCTTCACGCACAACTGCAAATGCAGGTACGAGAAGATCATTTAACGTTTTCCCATTTTTCAATTCTCGATTGAATTCTTCAGTTTTACCAGCAAGCTCCTCATCAGATAAGCTCTGCATTTCTGTTTCTAATGCATTTATTTGCTGAACAATTTTCCTAAAGGATTTTATTATCTTCTTGTTTGTTGATCCAAATATCTTTCTTATAAAAAAGAATGACAACGTAAAAATAAAAAATATAAGAATGGCTGTCAAAATTAGCGGAGAATCTAGCATAAACTTAAGTAAAGTCTTATTTAATATGAGATTATATTACTAAATGCAGCCTACAGCAATGACATATTAGATTCGGGGAATCTTTATGCTTAAGACAGCAAACAAAATTGACCCTGTTCGGCACTGTTATTACAATGTTAAAGAATCTGTTGCATTATCTTAGGCACTTGGTGACTTTAATTTTTTATAGAAAGAAGTTATTCGTAGGTTTAGTAGGGTATGAATGTAGAAAACAAACAGTCTGAAGTACTTAGTAATCGTACATTTAAGAAGAGAGATGGCACATCAACAGGTGATCATGGTCGCAAGTATGAAGTAAAATTATTAATGCTGTATCTACTTCATGGGTTAAGTAGTAAAATTGACTTTTGGTTAGCATCAAACATAGAAGGTTTTGGAGCCTTTGATGATATTTTTTTTGAGTATAAAGATCAGAAGAACAAATCGAGAATTATCTTGGTTCAAGCTAAGTACTGCAATACACATCGCTCTTCGAAGAATATTACTTTTGAAGATTTGTTTATTGATGGAAATGATAGAAAGCAACAGAAAGAAGATTTCGGGTTAAACAAATATTTTGAATCTCATCCTGAGATTAAGCAAAACCCTGAGTGTAAGAACAGTGATATTACGCTTGTCATTCATACTAATGTCAATGTGAACCTAAAAAAAGGTACAGAGAAACAAGGAAGCGTAGAAACATTAGAGAAGTATCTGGAAGAGTCAAAGTTAACAAATGATAACACTTTAAATATTTATGAAGGTCAAAAAGGAACGTGCTACAAAATAAAAAATCATACTGAACTGAAAAAATACTTCAGTGTGGTAGTGACGATGAAATAGAAGATTTTTTACTTAGAATAAGGTTTGTAGTTGATCAACCTAATCATTCAAAATTAGATGATATTATTAAGAAAGAAATAGGGAATATATACAAAATATCAGGGGAAGAAGATATTGATACAGTTTTTGTCCGTGTATATGACAAGGTAGGGAAATGGTGGGCACAACAGGGTAGCAAAGTTTCTTATCTAACAAGAAAAGACGATTATTTTAGGGAAGTTATAGAACATCTTTATAGTCTCAAACCTAGAGAAGATCTATTTGAACGGTGGAACATTCCACCTAAAATAGCTAGTGGAAATTTCATTGAACGAGAATATCTCAATGAAGAAATAGTAAATCATCTAAAGACAAAAAATGAGCCAGTTATATTAACTGCTTTGTACGGGTTAGGTGGAGTAGGTAAAACACAGTCAGTGCTAGATTTTATTCAAAAGCATGGGAAAGAATACAAGGCAATATGTTGGTTTAATGCAAAAGATGAAGATCAACTACTCAGTGAATATGTTAATTTAGGAAGAAAATTAAATATTATTCACGATGAAGACAACATTTCTATTGCACAGCGAGCTTATTATGTGAAAAACTGGCTAGAAGATTCTAAACGTGAAGGCTGGTTGTTGATTTATGATAATGTATCAAATTATGAAGTCATTTCTAAGCTCAGACCTACAAAAGGCGGCAAAATAATAGTTACGTCTCGTAATACTGAATGGCCACAAGGGAGTATAGGTGTAGACGTTTTTACTCCCCCAGAATCAGAATTATATGTTAAGAAAATTCTAGGCCAGGTTTCAGAAAGCGATAGGCCAAATATAGGTATATTGGCAGAAAAGTTAGGTAGATTACCTTTGGCATTAGCTCAGGCTTGCGCTTACATCAAAGAAAACAAAATGACTATCTCACGTTACTTAGAAATTTATGCAGAAAGGAAGCTTTATTTATTATCTCATAAAACACTACCTAAGGATTCTAACCATGAGCCTGTGTTTATTACTTGGGATATTACAATGGACGCAATTCGTAATGAGTCTAAACTAGCAAGCAAGTTGTTAGTAGCTTGTGCATATTTAGACAATGATATTCCTAAAGATTTGTTAAGAATATTTCCTGAGATTGTAGAGAACAATTCTGAAGAAAAACCTTTTGAAGAAGTATTAGGTATATTATTGAGATATTCGATGCTAGTGTCCAATGAGCAGAGTAGTAGTGTTTCTATTCACTGTTTAGTACAAGATGTAATTAGGCTAAAGTCAAAGGAAAGTGGAAAAATTAAAAAAGATATAAAAACCGTTTTTCAATTATTAAAAGAAAGCTTCCCTGACGACAGTGACAAATTAGAAGATTATGCTAAGAAACGACAGTTGTTACCACATTTAGAAACGTTCTTATCACATATAGATGATTGGCTAGGAAAAAATCCTTTAGAAAAGCAAACAATAGAGAAGGATTATCTTGTGGATTTGTTAATACGAATGAGTGATGGATATTATTACTTGGGTAATCCTAGAAGACAAAAGGAGTCGCTTGAACGGGTTTTACCTATCTTTAGAAAACATTATGGATCTGATCATTTTATAGTCGCCACGGCACTGACAAACCTCGGTATCGCTTGCGGGGATTTAGGTGATCACAAGAAAAAAAAGACGTTGCTTGAACGGGCTTTACCTATTTCTGAGAAACATTATGGCCCTGACCATTTCGAAGTTGCTGCCATACTGACAAACCTAAGTAGTTCCTACGGGACTTTAGGCAATCATGATAAACAAAAGGAGCTTCTTGAACGGACTTTAACAATTAAAGAGAAACATTATGGCCCTGACCATTTCGAAGTTGCTAGGACACTGGCAAACCTTGGTAACTCTTATAGGGCTTTAGGTACTCCTCAAAAAGCAAAAGAGTTGCTTGAACGGGCTTTACCCGTCCTTAAGAAACACTACAGTCCTGATCATCCTGAAGTTGCTATACCACTTGCAAATCTTGGTATTGCCTATGGTGCGTCAGGTAATCATGAAAAAAAAAGGAGTTGCTTGTGCGGGCTTTAATAATTCAAGAGAAACATTATGGCCCTGATCATTTTATAGTTGCTAAACTACTGACAAACTTAGGTGGCGTTTACATAGTTTTAGGCGATCCCAAGAAAGCAAAAACGCTGCTTGCACGAGCTTTAATAATTCAAGAGAAACATTATAGCTTTGGTCATTCTGGAGTTGTTAAAACACTGATAAATCTAGGTAATGCTTATGGAGATTTAGGTGATCACAAGAAAAAAAAGGAGTTGCTTGAACGGGCTTTACCTATTTCTGAGAAACATTATGGCCCCGATCATTTCACAATTGCTATAGCACTAACAAACCTCGGTATCGCTTATGGGGATTTGGGTGATCATAAGAAACAAAAGGAATTGCTTGAACGGGCTTTAGCAATTAATGAAAAACGTTATGGCCCTGACCATTTCGAAGTTACTGCCATACTAACAAATCTCGGCACCGCTCATTATGCTTTAGGTGATCCTCAGAAAGCAAAAGAGTTGTTTGAACGGGCTTTAGTTATCTTTAAGAAACATTACGATTCTGACCATTTTGAAATTGTTAAACCACTGGCAAACCTGGGTATCGTTTATGGTACTTTAGGTGATCCTCAAAAGGCAAAAGAGTTGCTTGAACGAGCTTTAGTAATTCAAGAGAAATATTATAAACCTAATCATTTTGAGGTTGCTAGGACACTAGTGAATCTAGGTAATGCTTACAGGAATTTAAGTGATCCTCAGAAGGCAAAAGAGTTGCTTGAACGAGCCTTAGTAATTCAAGAGAAACATTATGGCCCCGATTATTTTGAAGTCGCTATTACTCTGACAAACCTTGGTATCTCTCATGTGGATTTAGGTGACTATAAAAAACAAAAGGAGTTACTTGAACGGGCTTTAGCAATCAAAAAGAAACATTACAGGCCTGACCATTTTGAAGTTGCTAGAACACTGGCAAACCTCGGTAATTCTTATAGGGTTTTAGGTAATCCCCAGAAGGCAAAAGAGTTGCTTGAACAGGCTCTAGCAATTCGAAAGAAACATTACGGCCTCGACCATTTTGAAGTTGTTAAATTACTGGCAACCCTCGGTATCGTTTATGGCACTTTTGGCGATCATCAGAAAGCAAAAGAGTTGTTTGAACGAGCTTTACCTATTTTTGAGAAACATTATGGCTCTGGTCATGTTCAAGTTGCCAAACTACTGGCAAATCTTGGTATTGCCTATGGCGCTTTGGGCGATCACAAGAAACAAGAGGAATTGCTTGAACAGGCCTTGCCTATTTTTGAGAAACATTATGGCCCTGATCATCCGGAAGTTGCTAAACTGCTGGCAGAACTAGATGACATTTAGGTTTTTAGCAATACTGGATTAACAACAATTCATTTGAGCTACACTTCCAAAACTAATCTATTTGGATCTTCTATATAATTTTTTATTTTAACGAGGAAAGTTACTGCTCCTTTGCCGTCAACTATTCTGTGATCGTAAGAGAGAGCAATGTACATCATAGGTCTGATTTCTACTGCATTACCAACAGCAACTGGCCTGTTTTGTATTGAATGCATTCCAAGTATTCCAGATTGCGGAGGGTTTATTATCGGAGTGGAAAGAAGTGAACCGTATACTCCACCGTTTGAGATGGTAAATGTTGCACCTTCCATTTCTGATACTTGTAATTTACCCTCACGAGCTTTTTTGCCAAGAGCAACTAAAGTCAACTCAATTTCTGCAAATGACATCTGATCGGCACCCCGAATAACTGGTACAACAAGACCTTTATCGGTGCCAACAGCAACACCTACGTCATAGTAATGTTTATATATGATTTCATCGCCTGAGATTTCAGCGTTAATTTCAGCAATTTCTTTCAATGCTTGCACCGCTGCCTTTATAAAAAACGACATAAAACCAAGTTTTATTCCATATTTTTTTTCAAAGGCATCCTTATATTTTGCTCTTAGATCCATGACATTCTTCATGTCAATTTCATTGAACGTGGTCAGTATTGCAGCAGTATTTTGCGATGCTTTCAAACGAGCGGCAATTACTTGCCTTATTTTGCTCATTTTTACTCGTTCCTCTCTTTGCTCTCCATTTACTACACTTTTTGGCAATTCGTATTGTTTTATTGCAGGCTGTTCTGTTTTGTTTATATGGCCTATTACATCTGCTTTTGTTATTCTGCCTCCCATGCCAGTTCCTTTGACACTTTCTGCATTAATTGCATTTTCCTCCATAATTTTACGAGCTGATGGAGCATCTTTTTTGGCAGAACTTTCGCTTTTATCTTCTTTTTTTGCTTCCTCTTTTACTTCTCCCACGGAAAGCTTCGCTAACAATTCATCAGGACTTATTACATCATCTTCTTTTATAAGAAATTCAGTTATTTGCCCCGAAGCTTCTGCAGTTAATTCGAGTGCTGTTTTGTCAGTTTCAATTTCAAAGATCAAGTCATCTACTTTTACTGCTTCTCCAATACCCTTCTTTATTTTTACTATACCTTCTGTAACTGATTCACCACCAAGAGTTTTTGGTGCTCTGATTTCTATAATTTTGCTCATAAAACAACTTCCGTATAAAACTTTCTATAGATTTATACATGAAAAGAGACATGTAATAAACTAATAAATTCATTGAGGCTCTTATCATTTAGAAGTGGACAACAACTCCCAAATGTCATTCCAGCGTGTGACACTAAGTGTGCGCCAAGAAGTGCGTAAGGAACAGTTGGTGAAAATCCAACACGGGTAAAGCTTAGCCGGCAACCTGGAACAAACCATTATGCTGCGTAAGGTAACGAGCGTAGTAAAGCTAATGGAATGGACAACATAGGGTGCAACGAAAGTGAAGGTATTGAGTCCCGTAATTCACGCGTCATGGGGGCTGACACTTTACATTTGGTGGAAGGCAACATGGGTAATAACGCTAAGGCAAGATATTACTCACCTCATCGGGATCGAAGGCCGCGTCATGTGTTGAGATGGACCTTACGTGAACTTGGGAGATCCTTTGTATTCCTGTAAGGGTACTCTGGAACAAGTCAATAAAGGCGAGGACTGGAGGAAGATGCAAAGGAAGTCGGACTAACTGATAGTACTCGGAGTGTGGGAAAGCCACATACAAGGGGAAGCGGTTAGCAATATAGTGACTGGTATAGGGATTGCTATACCAATACAACAGAGATTGGAGGAGTATGCAAGGAAAACTAAACCAGATAGCAGTAAGGGCTAAGCAAGATAAGCGAGTAAAATTTACATCATTAGTTCATTTGATTAATGAAGAGGATCTTGCAGAGTGTTATAAGGAACTAAAACGCAACAAGGCTTGTGGTATAGATCGTGTGACAGTGGAAGCTTATGGAGAAAATCTAGAAGAGAAACTTAAAACACTAGTGGATAGTATGAAGAGAAAACAATATCAACCGCTACCAGTGAAAAGGGTATACATACCCAAAGCCGGGAGCAAAGAGAAGCGCGGTCTCGGAATACCATCAACGGAAGATAAGTTGGTACAGGTAATGCTAAAGAAGATATTAGAAAATATTTATGAAGCAAACTTTATGGACAGCTCGTATGGATTTCGACCAGGAAGAAATTGTCATCAGGCGATAAACGCTCTAGATAAAGCAGTTATGCACAAACCAATTAACTATATTGTAGAAGTGGATATCAAGAAGTTCTTTGATAATGTTCAACATAAATGGCTAATGAATTGTCTAAGGGAACGAATAGCTGACCCAAATTTATTGTGGTTAATAAAACGATTTCTAAAGGCAGGAATAGTCGAAGTTGGATGTTATAAAGCAACCGATCAAGGCACACCACAAGGTGGTATAGTAAGCCCTGTATTAGCTAATATATACTTACACTATGTGCTGGACTTATGGTTTGAAAAGAAATTTAAGCCAAAAGCCAGAGGATATTTACAGCTAATAAGGTTTTGCGACGATTTTGTAGTTGGCTGCGAGAGGGAAGAAGACGCAAAAGAATTTCTAGAATTACTGAAACAAAGACTAAGTAAATTTGGGTTGGAAATAGCTGAAAATAAAACAAAAATAGTAAAGTTTGGTAAGAAAGAATGGTATCAAGCAGAAAGAGAGAAACGTAGGACGGCTAGCTTCAACTTTCTAGGATTTACACATTATTGTGGAAAAAGTCGTAATGGTAAACTTATGATGAAGCAGAAAACTTCAAAAATAAGCCTAGCCAGAAAGATTAAAGAAATCAAAGAATGGTTGAAGATGGTACGAAGTCGTATCTGTCTCAAAGATTGGTGGCAGAAACTTAAAGCCAAACTAACAGGACACTATAGCTACTTCGGAGTTAGCGGAAATTATCGGTGTTTGATTCAATTCTATCGACCGGTAACAAAGTTAGCATTTAAGTGGATAAACCGACGTAGTCAAAAGAAAAGTATGGATTGGGAACAATTTATACACTATTTAAAAGTAAATCCATTACCAAAACCAAAGGTATATGTTTCTTTATACACAGGAGCACTAGTGTGAACGCTGTATTGTGGAGCCGTGTGCGGAAAATCCGCAAGCACGGTTCTTTTGGGGAGACTATGGTTATGAGACCAAATCGCTGGTTTCAAGGTCATGAGTCTCTACCAGACTAGATGATGAATTAGATAATTTAAGAAAAATAGAAAATTCAAACTTTAATATTACAAAGCAATTATCAAGTGCTAATTATCATAGTACTATAGGTAGTTCCAGTAATCATATTTTTTATCCTGATAAAGAACATCATAATTTTTACTGGGAAGCTCCAAGTAATATAAGTCATCTTTATCTTTTCGATAACAGAAAGGCTAATATTACGATTGCTCAAGCAAATGGTATATTAGATTTTAGCCAATTACGTTGTACATTAGATGATATACTATTTATAGAAAATAAAAAAGGAGAAATAAAGATTAATAAAAATGGCCTAAATGTAACCCTGCTACCAAATTATAAAGATGTTACAGTTACATTTAATGGGGAAGAATATTACAAACTTCAGAATGGAGAATTAGAGCGAGATTATTGCTCTCATAGCTTAAAAGTAGATGGAAGGTTTAGTGTTAATGGTACTAACCTTTTAAATCATCATAATTGTTTCACATTTGACTCAGACAAAGTACTTTTTTTGAAGCTAAATAATGATTTGCTATTGTTATCAGATAGAGGAGCATTATCAATATCGGATTACTATTCTTCTGTTCATAAAAACTGGGATTTATCTATAGGACTGAACAATAGAATTATGGAACCAGAAGAATTTGGAGAAAGAGCTGATGAATTTAGTTCTTTCAGATATTATAAGCCAGATGAGCAAGGGTTACAGATTTATCATAATCAACCTGTTAACAAGAATGATATTGGTTTAGTTGATTTGAAAGATAAGTCTATATTAGATTTCAATATGAGAGTTATAAATGATACCTTATTGCTATCACATAAAAATAACACTCTTGTAAAAGTAGAGAATTGGAAAATTTATCAACCAGCAAGAGAAATGATGTTTGCTTTTAATGATGCAATAGTTTCTAACTCAAAGTGTATAGCTTCTATTTGTAACTCAGAAGATGTTATAGTGGAATTTAATAAAGAAAAAGCAATTCTATCTACAGAGCAACTGTTTGATGCTGTGAGACGAAATAATCTTAGTGAAGTTGAGAATCTTCTCAGTATGGGTGCAGATGTTAATATTAGAGATAAACGTAGTTGGGCGCCTTTGCACTGTGCTGCTGACAATGATAATAAGCTTGATATATCTAGGGCAATTTTAAATCGAAATGCTGATATTGAGGCTAGAACTAACATTGGGGAAACACCTTTACATATAGCAAATGCTTATGGTCAATTGAAAATAATTGAGCTTCTTGTAGATAAAGGGGCTAGCCTTGAAGCTAAAACTAATGATGGTTTAACGCCTTTGCATGTGGCTATTCAGCACAATAATACTACACCTAAAATAATTGAATTTCTTATAGATAAAGGTATTAACATTGAAGCTAAAACCAAAGATGATTGGACACCTTTACATTATGCAGTTTTCAAAGACAGGCTTGATATAGTTAGAGTACTTTCAAGTCGAGGGGCTAATATTGAAGCTAAAACTAACGATGGAAAAACACCTTTAGACTTAGCTATTCAAGGGAATTATACAGATATAGTAGGATTTTTAAAACAAACAGAATTAGACAAAAAATTATTGACTGCTACAGAAAATGGAGATCTCTCTGAAGTCAAAAAATTTGTTGGTCAGGGTGCTAATGTTAATGCTATAGATGTGGGCATTTTTGGTAGGGAACCTATACACATTGCTGCTGAAAAAAATTACAAAGATATTATAGAGTTCCTTCTCGGTAAGGGGGTAAGCGTTGATGATACCAGTAACTATGGTTGGGCACCGCTACATTATACAGCGTCGAAAGGCTGTTTAGAAGTTGCAAAGTTTCTCGTTGACAAAGGGGCTAATATTAATCCTCAAAACGTTTATGGCAGAGAGCCTGTACACATTGCTGCTGAGCACGATAATAAAAACATTATAGAACTTCTTCTTAATAAAGGAGTAAGTGTTAATGAGGTTGACAAAGACGGCTGGATGTCTCTGCACTGGGCTTCTTGGAATGGCCATCTTAATATAATAGAATACCTGGTAGGTAAGGGAGCCAATGTCAATGCTAAAGATAGGAATGGTAAAACACCGCTAGATCTTGCTAGAGATAAAGGATATAATAATGTTGTAGAATACTTACAACAAACACAATTAGGTCTAGATAGGCAGTTGTTAACTGCAGTACAAGGTGGTAATCTTAATGAAGTTAAGGATTTTGTAGTTCGAGGCGCTAGCTTAGATACTCAAGATAGTAATAATGGTTGGACACCTATAATCTATGCCGCTCAGGGAAGTAAATGGGATGCGGTCAAGTTCCTTATAGCTCAGGGTGCCAAGTTTAATAATGAGATCACATATCAAGGAACACCCTTGCATTTTGCAGCTCAAGAAGGTAATTCAAATATGGTTCAATTTCTTCTTGATAAAGGTGCTGATATTGAGGCTCAAAATGCATATAATAAAAAACCTTTGCATCTTGCTGTTGAGGCAGGCAAGTTAAAAGTAGTAAGACTACTTCTTGATAGAGGCGCTAATATCAAGGCTGCAGATATGTATGGCCAAACACCTTTAGACTTAGCTATTAAAAAGGGTTACGAAAATATAGTAGAAGTTTTAAAACAAAAACAGTTGGATCTAGATAAAGAATTATTAATTGCTGCAGAAAAAGGAAATATTGAAAAAATTAGAGACAGTATCAGACAAGGTGCTAACGTTAATGTTCAGGGTAGGCAGGGTTGGACTCCTTTGTTCTGGGCCATTCAAAAGAACAATTTTAATATAATTGAACTTCTTTTAGATAACAATGCTGATATTAAGGTCAAAGATAATGAAGGTTGGACACCTCTTCATTGGGCTGTGCAACTGGGTTCATTAGACATCGTTGAGCGTCTTGTTGAGAGAGGTGCTGATGTTAATGCCTCAACTGCTGACGGTAGAACACCTCTAGATATTGCTAGAGATCAAGGATATAATAATATTGTAAATTATTTAAAGGAAGAACTTAATAAAGAGAGGGAAAAACCTGTACAACGCAGACGCCGTCATCACCATGGAGATCATGCTCGTCATCATATGTCAAGAAAACCTCTTGCTATAGATTCAAGTAATCAACCTGAGATAGCAGCAAGCAGTGGCACAAGACCATCTTCATTGATAAATGATTTATTTGGTTGGGTAAAGAGCTCTATAGGTGGGTTATTAGGTTCTAGAGCTGCTTTACCTGAGAAAACATTCACTCAAAGTTCAATCTCACAAATTAGTGCACCAATCGATGTAAATGGTACAATAATGTTACTTGATTTATTAATTAGAAGTTACAGGTCAGAAGTATATTTCTACAGTAGATCAGCCTATATCTCCACTAGAAGCACAGGGATATGCATTAAATATTACAAAGGGATTTGAGAAAGTAGTAGAGCAAGCTGGATTAAAAAGTGGTGTGTTAATGCATCGATTAAATATTGATTTTGTGGAAATACAGAAAGAAGTTACAGGAAAAATCATGAGTGGTAAATTTGATGAGATTTCAGGGATTTTAAAATCATACATAAAGAAAGCATGTACTGGCGGAGAAGCTGGTAAATTAAGTCCGAAGAAGTTTGACAAGTTTATGGTTCAATTTAATAGCAGGCTAAATGTTGTGCTAAATCAACCAATTCAACAGATGTTACACAATGAAAATGGCACATTAGAAGTTGGTGGTGCTAAAAAACAGCAAATGAGTTTAGAGCCTCAAAGTTATTTAAGTAATGCTTCAGTTCACAGACATTCAAAAGTATCAACTTGTCTTTCTGATGTAGGAGTAACCAAGCTTGGAGGTAATCTTAATAGGTAGGTTATAATGTAAGGGGTAATATACCAAGTAGTGGAAAATTTAAAGTGAGGGTAGCCAAAATAATTAGGGAAACAACCAGTAGCAAGTTTGATAGTCTTAATACTAAAATGGATGAAGTAGACATTATTGAACTTACAGCACGTAGCTTTGATATAGAAGTTTGGTAACCGTTCACGGATTGTGAGAATGAATTAAAGAACTAAGCAGTGACAGCTACTAGATTCTGTAGCTTTTGAAAGGGGTTCTGGCCATTTAGACGTGATGTCAAAAATATCGACAACATTCTTTCCACGAATCTTTGTAACCGTTCACGGATTGTGAGAATGAATTAAAGAACTAAGCAGTGACAGCTACTAGATTCTGTAGCTTTTGAAAGGGGTTCTGGCCATTTAGACGTGATGTCAAAAATATCGACAACATTCTTTCCACGAATCTTTCTCCACGTTCTGACCAGATGAAAAAGCTGTTTTTACGATAAATTACGTACCGTCTAATTTGCCGTTCTGCAAGGTTATTAGTTGTTTCTATCACTTCAGGTTTTCTTAAAAACTTCCACATCATATCCTCAGATCGTAACATCTTAGCGGCCATTCTTGAAGCTTGAGTGCTATTTGCAACCCTCGTCATTTTACGTAAAAAATGTTTTACCCTTTTCCGAATTTTTCGCACTAGTCGATAAAATCTCAAATTATCTATCAAATTTTGTTTTTTTGCCTTATCTACTACAAACACCTTATTGCTGAGCGATTTTAGTGCTTGGCCAATTTTGCTCACTTCAACATTTTTACTATGGGCAAATCTCTCAAAATCTCTTGCCAGATGTGCCCAACATATCTGTCTATTTTCACGATTGAAGTAATTGTATACAGCGTATCTATCGCTCACAACTATACCATCATATTCTGGCAGTAAACTCTTCAACACCTTCTTACCACGAGACTCGCTTACCTTCAGAAGTGTCAACGCTTTGTTTGTTATTACCCAACTCCAGCCTCTCTTTCCTTGATTTCTGTGCCCTGTTTCGTCTATATGCAAATACTCGCTTCCTTGCAACTCTTCCTTCATTTTCTCATATTCAGATGCACACTTCTTCGATACCCTGCGTTCAGTATTTGAGACTAAACCAAGGCTTATATTTAGATTAAAAATACTGCCCAAAATTTGCTGTACCTCTCTTTTTGAGTTAATAAAAAAGCCGCTAAGGCTGCTTATAATTGTTTTAGCATTGGGTCCTAGAAAATCTCTTGCAACACCTTCGGGTAAATTTGCTGTAATTCTTTTATTACATACTCTACAATGTCCTCTTTGCAACCTGTACTCAGTTACAATTGGCTTAATTTCTGGCAACTCTGCCTTCTGATGAATAATTTCATCTTCTAAAGTAATCTTACCTCCACACATACAAATTGTATCAATTGTGCATCTCACTACCTCGTCTGCAGCCATTAATTCACGCTTATGCACCTTATGTCCTGGCTGACCTCCTGGTTTTTTATCACTTTTCTTTTTTGCTTTCTTACGATATATATCTCGTGATGGTGGCAGCGATGAATTTTGCGAATTTAAGCCCAATTTGTCTTCTAATTCAACTATTTTTGCTTTCAAGCTATCATTTTCTCTGATCAGTGCTTTTATTTCTTCCTTGAGATTAGCGTTTTCTGCTACAACCTTTTCTTGCAGCACTGTTGTCATTTACCCATTCCATATTTAGCTTCCTATCTCTTTACACTTTTATACTTACTTTGTAAACCACCTTATCTCCGTGAACGGTTACGAAGTTTGGGTAACGTTATGATAGTAATTTATATAATTCTATGTGCAATCTTCATAGCCATTTTAGATAGTTCACTAGATTCTTAATTAGGTGATATGTCGAACTTAGAGAAGGTTTTCATAAATGTTGAAGTGAATAATTATGTTTTTTCCTTGAGTTGTAAAATTTCAGAATGAGAGAGACCGGTAATTTGAGCGATAACATCTATAGAGACACCGGCCTTGAGTGAGTTTTTTGCAACTTCAATTTTACCTTCAATTTTACCTTTTTCATGGCCGATTTGGATGCCTTCTTGTCTACCTTTATGAGTAGCATCATCGAGTTTTTGAGCAAGGACAGCCTGTTCATCACGAATACGCTTGATCTCTTGTTCATAGGCAATAAATTCTTTTTCAGACCAGTTGAACCTATTTAGTTCTTCATATGCTCTTTTAATTATTAGGTCACTTCCTATTATTCTCTCTAGCTCTTGTTCACTAGTTTCATCTGCATATCTAAAGAAGTAGACCCATTTTTCAACTATACTTGAAAGCTGATCTTCTTTGGTTTTTGGAAATTTAGGCAACTCAATAAATATAAAGTAAAAATCTTTTAGATCATGTTCATTAGTATCTTCATCGCGAATGGTATGCTTTGACTTATACTCAGACTTATCAGGAAATAAAATACAGTCTGCTATAGCAATAAAGATAATTTCCTTAAGGTCATGATATTGATCGCCTTTGTCAGCCTGTCTTGAATAGGCTTTAGCAGCATAGTATTGAGCACGTTTTTCAAAGCCCTTAGTTTTAGCGAGCTGGTCAGGTAAGGAAGCAGTATTACTACTACCCCCTCCCTTAGAAACGCAGCATGCAGGTTTCCCCACACTACGCTTGAGCCCCTTATCTAAGTTCTTCTTTTCTAGAACCGGCTTGTCCTTCATGATTCCTCAGGAAACATCATTCTTAATGGTGACACCAACAGTAGAGAACCTTCTCTTGAGAAAGAGCTTGCTAACATTCTTGTTCGTTTCACTCTCTCATCAAAATACTTTTTCCATTTTAAGTCAAGGGGATTTGCATCCGCTCTGATTTTAACATGTCGTCTGATAGGTATATCAATCAGCTTAAGCAGTCTTAAATACCGTATCTCTTTTGGTTTGTTCTTGCATATGGGTGCAGCAAAGACCCATTGGCGTTGACCCATTACTTTGAAGTAACGATTCTTTATCCAACGTAATCCTTTACGAGGATGTCTTTTCTTTGCCCATTTCCATAAACTATGCCAAATTTCATTGTCGATCTTTCTAAACGCTTTTTTAGCACACACATGGTGATAGTAATTTCCCCATCCTCTCAGTAGAGAGTTGAGTGACTTAATTACTATAGCCTGAGTGTTCGCTATATTTGCTTTTATCAATGTACGTGCTTTATTAAGAAGTCTTTTAATACTTTCTTTCGAAGGTTTAATAATTAACTTCTTATTATATCTACGTACATTACAACCAAGAAAGTCAAACCCTGTTGTGATAGATGTAATCTTTGTCTTCTCTTCTGAAAGAATTAAACCTCGCTCATGAAGAAAAGATGATACTAAAGGCTTAACTTCATTTTCCAGTACTTCATGTGTGAAACCTGAAATAATAAAGTCGTCTGCGTATCTGATTACGTTCACTCCACTTCTGATTTTGTTTCTTCTTCTACTGCCGAGTTTACCAAATCGACTTTCCAATAACTTTTCAAGTCCGTTTAAGGCTAAATTGGCTAGTATTGGAGAAATTATACCACCTTGCGGGGTACCTGCAGTTGTGGGATACAGAGTTTTCGATTCTAGGAAGCCAGCTTTTAACCAACTATGCAGAATTTTCTTCTCCATAGGAATATGCTTCATAAGCCATTCATGATTAATGTTGTCAAAGCATCCTTTGATATCACCTTCAAGTATCCATTGTAGTTGATTACGACTTGCCAGTAACAAATGACAAGCTACTGTAGCATCTGCACAGGATCTTTTAGGCCTAAAGCCATAGGAGTGACGATCACTGATTGTTTCAGCTATCGGTTCCAGAGCAAACAGATATAATGCTTGCATGGCTCTATCTTTTATCGATGGTATTCCAAGAGGTCTTCTTTTGCCATTAGATTTACTGATATAAATCCGTTTTAGCGGAGAAGGTTTATATCCTCTTTGCTTTAACTGCTTTATTCCTTGAAATTTAGCATTGCAAGTTGACCATAATTGACGATCTACACCCGCTGTGTTTTTTCCTTGGTTTTCAGTTACTCTCTTAACAGCCAAAGCTTTTCCGCTAAAAGAGCGTGTGAGAAGATGTTGTAAAGCTTTTACCTTACCCCATCTTCCTTTTTGGACAGCCTTAACAATACGTCTTTGTAGCCTCACAATAACTTTCTGGCATTTCTTCCATGGCAACTGCTTCCATGCTTCAAAGCTTTCGGTAGATGCACTTACAGGTTTACTTGTAATCATCTGCTTTCCTACCTTAAGTGGTTAACAAAGTTTCTTGTCACGAGGGACCAAACGGAAGTCTGCTCGTTTTCACGCGAATTAATGTTACAAATTCTATCCATTTCGTTACAAAATGGCATTCGCTTTCTCCATTCTCCTTTACCTGCACTTCCATCAGCATTCCTTGCGGTTTGCTTGCCATGTAGGCGAAAATACAGGCTTACCCTGTTCCTTCTGTCATACAACAGTGGGTTAGGTGACTTCTCTATACCGGTGGAGTTATTATTTGCGTACATCTAGAAATGAGAAATGTAACTTATCCACATTACCTTTTTGGTTAGAGCTTATCAGCATCTTTAGCTCCTTCATAATTACGATACTTTGAAGTTTCACTTACGTTCACCATACCACTAGCCTAGCTCTCCAACCACATGATGCTTGTAGTTTATGCTCCTCTCACGATTGAGCATCTTCTTTTTCAAGAGGAGGTTCATTGTCCGCATCGCTTGGCACCAACCGGTTGCCCGATTCGCACTGATGCGTAGACTCAGATGGCAAAACATCTGGTTTAATAAGTTTTAGAATCCTTTCAGTTTCTTTCTGGAGGAATTCCTCTCCTTTTAAACAATATGACCGAAGACTTTCAGGTCGCACCATTTCGATGACAAATCTATTACCAATAGAGTCTTTGCAAAGAACATCAACAATGCTTTGTTTGTCAGAAGCAATTTCAGGATCCATGATAGTACTGAGGAATTCAATCTCCATTATTTGATCAGAAGTAGAAAAACCTAAGATATCGTTGAGGAAGTGAATGAGGATATTTTTATTCTTTTCAGAGCCAAAGATTTTCTTAAAACTAAGATCGTTTTTTGGATCAAGAAATTTAGATAAAGTCATAGGAAATCCACTTAAAAAGCATTAGTAATTATACACAATTGTGAAGAAATATTCAACGTTTTTGTGCTAAAGCCTATTAAGGTTAGCTAAATTTCAAGAGTCGGCAAAAAACTACCTTCATAAATGACCCTAGAATGCTACTACGCACCTTAATGTTATATTTTATCATCTTTTACAACTCCCTCTATAAACCCCAGCAAATGAATTCATGAGCTATAAAGAGCTTTAAAAACAATTATTTTGGGTATAAGAGACTAACCTTCTAAGAAACTCTTTCTGCTAGTAGCTCTTTTTTAATCAAGACATAACCAAATTCACTAGCTTTCTTGCTTAGAGTCTTCACTATTTTTTCCTTATATAACTTTTCATAGTAATCAATGCCCTTCTCTACATATTCCTGTCCATACTTTAGCATACTATAAAAAATGCACGCCAATTTCCTAGCCGTAGCGGTAATCGCTTTCGGTGCTCCTAGTCGTTTTTTTAACCTTCTGCAATATGCACCAATCCCACTGTTGCTTCTTGACACACACTGGGCAGCCATCCTAAAACCATTTGCAGCACGAGCAATAACTTTGCGAGTTCTCGTCCCAAATACTTTTTCCCCTGTAACTTTATTAGCAGGACTTAGCCCCAACCAAGAAGTAAAGTGCTTCTCTGATGGCCATTTATCGTGGTTCAAACCAACTTCTGAGATAATTGTTTGTATAGTTAGCACATCAAGCCCAGGAACTTTAGTAAAATCAATACCGGTTACTCTATACAGTTCTTCGTGTAAAGGAAAGTCTGGTCTGTTTTTTGAAAACCTATTCTTTATTTTGCTGCATCGCTTATTCTCGTCAGATTTTGTTTCAAATGTTTTGTAATATTGTTCGATGCTTTTGTCGCATTCTGCTATTTTTTCCTGATAAATATTATACAATTCAAATTCTTGCTTTAACACAAATAAGAGTTCCTTTCTGTAGTCGCCTTTTAGCGCTTTTGCCATGGTAGATCTATCATTTCTTATCCGTACATCTCTCAATTCTGATAATTTTTCAGGATTCCTTTCACCTTCAATTATTGCTTTGATAATTTGCATACCGGTCACTCCAGTAATATCACTTATGACTTTGTGTAATTGAACGTTCATTTGAATTAACGCTTTTTGCATACGTAGAATATGTGTGGATGCACTTTCAATCAGGTTGCTACGTTGCCTAACGTAATTACGCAACACACACATTTGATCATCAGGTCTAAACGACCCATGGAGTAATCCATAGCTGTGTAATTGTTGTAACCATTGACAGTCTTGAACGTCGGATTTTCTACCAGGCACGTTCTTAATATATCGTGCATTTACCAATTTTACCTCAAATCCATATGACTCAAGTATTTGAAACAAAGGAATCCAATATACTCCTGTTGATTCCATAGCTACTGTTCTAACTTTACATTTCTTTAACCACCCTGCTAAGTTATGAAGATCAACTGTAAAGCATCCAAATTTTTTGACACGTTGTTCATCTCTTCCTTCAGGTACACATACATAATGTACAGCTGAGCCGATATCAATTCCTGCTGTATCAGGATTCACTATTTCTAGTTTACTTTTTGCCTTTATCATGGTAATTATCCTACTATAACTTATAATGAAGAAGCACTTAAGCTTGGGACGGTTAGATTATACAATCTTCTAATCGAGGTAGTCATAATAGACTCCATCAGTGGTTTAACCGTTCCTCCAAAACCACGCTCCTAAACGGGCACTTAAGCACCATTGATCAGTCGGTTATAACTGCAGAAGTACTTCTTGATAAATTATATATAAAAATTGCTATGGAAGTGAAGAAATAGTTTCTTTCCGGTTTAACAAGATTTTTTTCTTGTTCGACGCTCCTAATAAAAACACGAGCCCAAAAGCTCAATTACGATTTACCTAACATCGTGAGGACAGGTTCATTAGCCTCCCACACCTTTACATGATAAAGATCTTGAAACTTAATGTCAACATTTCGGTGGCAAATTTACGTTGAATCTATATTCTGTAAGTATGGGCGAAAAAAAGAAGGTTATAATATATACAGATGGAGCATGTTCTGGAAATCCAGGTCCTGGTGGATGGGCAGCTGTGATGATGTATGAAAATAAAAGTGTCTTTATCAAAAAACGTATCTCTGGAGGTGAAGAAAACACAACGAACAACAAGATGGAGTTAAAGGCTGTGATTAACGGGCTAAAGATGTTGAAAGTTTCTTGCAAAGTTGTTTTACACACTGATAGTCAGTATATTAAACAAGGTATAACAGAGTGGATCAATAAGTGGAGAACAAATGGTTGGAAGACAGCCAATAAAAAATCAGTAAAAAACGTTGAGTTATGGAAGGAATTGGATGAAATTGTCTTGCAGCATGATATTAACTGGAAGTGGGTTAAGGCTCACAGTGGTAATACCTATAATGAAGAGGCAGATAGACTTGCTAGAAAGGAATCTAAAAAGCTAAAATATAGAGATTGTGAGATCAAGAAATCACCAAAAAATAGAGGGAACTCTAAGTTTCATAGATTGGGTGGAGTATTATGGCAATAATTCTTTTAGACACAAAAACTATAAATCGTATAGCAGCGGGAGAGGTAATAGAGAGGCCAGCAAGTGTAGTAAAGGAATTAGTAGAAAATGCAATAGATGCTGGAAGTTCAGAGATAGAGATCAAAATAGAAAGTGGTGGGCGTAATCTTATAACTGTAACAGACGATGGAAATGGAATAGAAAAGGAAGATTTGGAACTTGCGTTTATGCGCCACGCTACTTCAAAATTAAGCGATAGTGAGTTAATAGAAATCAAACATCTTGGCTTTAGAGGAGAAGCTTTGCCTTCAATTGCAGCAGTAAGTAGAATGAAATTATCGTCTAAGGCAAGTGGAGCAAAGGAATCATGGTCTATAAGGTATGAGGGAGGAGAAAAAATAAGAGAGATTACCCCTTGTTCTTTGTTGCAAGGTACATATATTGAAGTTCGTGACTTATTTTTTGCTACACCAAATAGACTAAAGTTTCTAAAAACCGAAAGGGCAGAAACACAAAGTATTGTTGACATTGTAAATAACTTAGCAATGATTAACTATAGTATTGGGCTTACTCTCACTTCCGGTAATAAAAAGCTCTTAAAATATGTTAAACAAACTTCATTATTTAACAGATTATGTGAAATAGAAGAAGAATTTCAGAGCAATTCGCTGGAAGTTAAAGAGGAAGAAGACGGCATCAAACTTACGGGACACATCTGTAAACCAACTATTAGTCGTGGTAATTCAACTCAGATCTATACGTTTGTTAATGGAAGGCCAATAAAAGATAATCTACTTATTGGTGCAATTCGATATGCGTATCAGGACTTTATTCCAAGTGGGAGGTATCCTTTTGCAGTGCTGCACTTAGAGATACCATACGATCAAGTAGATGTAAATGTGCATCCAAATAAATCAGAGGTAAGGTTTCAGAACAAGAGGCTAGTATATGAAATAGTGAGAAGAGGGCTAATAAAAGCGTTGTCAATGAGAATAGGTACCTCTTCAGTGAGTGATATTGATGGATCTAGGTGTCAAGGTATTGGAGAAGAACTGGGTGGTTCGCCTTTTGATGTTAGTGAAAGTCAAAGGAATAATGAGCGTGTTAATAATGGAAAAAGCAGAGAAGTAAAGGGTCAAAAAGAATTTTACGAAAGGAGGCCAAGTCTTTTAGAAAATCGTCTAATGAAAGAATTCAATGCACCAGATGAAAGAAGGCAAAGCTTACCAGAAACGTTTAAATATGGAGAATCTCCACCCCAAAAGGGAACGATGGTTTTAGAAAGGAAGCAAATTGATTTAATAGAGGATTATCCTCTGGGATATGCACGCTGTCAGGTCTACAATACTTACGTTATTGCTGAGGCTAAAGGCAAATTAATTATAGTAGACCAGCACGCAGCTCATGAGAGGTTGATCTATGAGTGCTTAAAACAAAAATCAAGCATAAAAAGGCAAAAGCTTCTTCTTCCTGAAATAGTCGAGATTAAAAACCAAGCAGGAATGGAGATGGTTGAAATGTATAAAGATAAGCTTTTCGAAATGGGTTTTGGTATTGAAATAGAATCAGAAGATAAAGTAAGGGTGAAAGAAATACCTGCAATTTTAGGAACAATAAATGTGAAAGAGATGGTGATGAATATAGTTGATAGATTAATGGAGATAGGAGATACGCTACCTATAGAAGAAAAAGTGAACAAGATACTAGCTACCATTGCGTGCCATGGGTCAATTAGAGCTGGAAGGGCAATGAAGTTGGAGGAGATGAATGAGTTGATGAGACAAATGGAGGAAACACCTTATGCTGGGCAATGCAATCACGGAAGACCAACGTATATAGAAATGAAACTAAGTGATATAGAAAAATTGTTTGAAAGGAGATGAGTTCAGTTTGTCAAAAAGGTTCCCAATTAGGTATACGTAACGGCTCTTCTGATTATGAGTATAAAATGTGAAAAAAGAGAATAATTACTCTAATTTTTTATATTATAAAGTAGTAGGACAGAAAGTAAGAAGTTGTAGGATAGCGAAGGGGTATACTCAAAAAGATTTAGCAAAAAAAATAGGAACAACATATCAGGTAATACTGCAATATGAAAAAGGAACACGCAGAATTTCAATTAAGAAGTTATATGAATTAGCAGAAGCATTATCAACAACTGCTAGAGATCTAGCTTGCGTACAAGAAGTATCAAATGAGGGAGAAGAGGTATTAAATCTAGTAAGAAGACATAGAGAGATTAAGGATCAAGAATTACGTGAAACGTTTTATTTATTAACTAAATTTATCCGTATTAGTGAGGAAAAAAGTGGAAAGGCAGTAAAAATGGAAGTGGCAAAGGGTTTAGTTAAGGAAGGAGTTTCTGCTCATGTTATCTCTCGAACAACCAATTTATCTGTTGATGAATATGATAATGATGAGAAAAAAATTTCCATTCCGTATAAAGTAGGTCAAAGAATAAAAGAATGGAGGTTGAGAAGAGGATACACTCAGGAAGATTTAGCAAGTAAAGTGGGCATAATAAATCAAAGAATATATGAATATGAACAAGGACGAGCTGGTGTTTCACTTGAAATGTTAGATGAAATAGCAAAGGTACTATCAATTAGTGTTATAGATCTACTTCCAGAAACAACAGAAAATGAGAATAGTGAAGTGGAACTATCAAGGTTAATAGAAGAATACAAAAAGATTAAAAGCCAAGAACTACGTCGTATACTAATAAAATCTCTGTTTGAAAGCATACAAATTTGCAAAGAGAAAGTGGAGAGAGTAGAAAGGATGAAAATTGCAAAGAATTTAGTTAAGGAAGGAATTTCTATCAATATTATTTTAAAAACAGTAGGCATCTCTTTAGACGAAATTCAACAAATTTAAAATAAAAAAATCAGTATCTATTAATATCTTTACTTTTTAATGAAAAAATAAGCAAAAAAGATTGAGAAATTGATTTGACTTCACTCAAAAGCTATGGCTTTATGCCAATGCTGACAAAAAAACAGCAGTAAATATATAAAAACATTTTGTTATTAGTGAAGGGTAATTTTTATGAATAATAAGGAAAACAGTAAAGATCGTAGAGAAGAAATAGAATTCAGAGCATTAGAAAGCAACGGTAAAGCTCTACTTGATCGTGAAGTAATAGAAACGTTTCTAAGTGCAGTGCATGACAGGGAAGAAGCTCGAATTATTGCTAGAAAGCTAATAGATAGTTTTGGAATAGGAGGAGTTTTAGGCCAGGAAATAGATGACTTGAAAACTATAGAAGGGATAACTGACTCTACAGTAGCAGTAATTTTATGCCTAAAGGAAGCTGCAAAGAGAGTACCAAGAGAAGAGTTAAAGAAAGGACCTGTAATGGATAACTTGGAAACCATCGTAAAATATTTAAGGGTGAGTATTGGTTATTCAGAGGAGGAAAAGATGAAAATAATATATTTTGATCAAAAGTGCCGTTTAAAGGGGGAAGAAGTGTTCACTGGTACAGTGGATAAGGTACCTTTTTACATAAGAGAAGTAACAAGAAAGGCATTAATAAGAAAAGCGACGTCAATAATAATATCGCATAACCACCCAGAAGGAAGGTTAAAGCCATCTGATGAGGATGAAGCTGTAACTAAAGACTTGGCTAAAGCTTGTCAGACTATAGGGATTAGGTTAATGGATCACATTATCATCACAAGTGTTGGGTATTTTAGCTTTAAAGAGCAAGGACTGTTATAAAGCAGATGTTAGAAGATTTTCATGAGTTGTTTAACTACTTGAATGAAGAAAGTATTTGCAAATGCATTAATACTTACTTATAATTAATGAGAAAGTATATATTGGATTAATAATAAAGTAATAAAGTCGGTTATAGACTTAGTTAAATATATTTAATAGCGGAGGCTAATATGAGTAATAAAATAATTGTACCTTTTGATGATCAAGAAGGAGGTACTTACGAGTTAAACATTGATCTTGATAGATTATCAAAAGGTGAGGTGTTAAATGCTATTGTAGGAATTGGTCGTACTAAGGAGCAATCCACCTTTGTAAGCAAAATTAATAAGGCTAAAAAGCCTGAAGAAATAGCACCTTTCCCTGGTAGAGAAGTTCGCGAAAACAAAATCAACTATGGGAAAGGATTTGACTATGTTTATGGCACAAAACCTGTAAGTGATCAAGAAGATAAAAATCCATTTGCTTCAGCTTTGAAAAAAATAAAGCCGAGTGCAGAAACTTTGAGCTGGTTTAAAAGTGAAGTGGTAGAGGCAAAGAATGTAAATGAATTGCACAAAGTTATAGACAAAGTACTAGCTTCTGGAGGAAGGCTAAATGCATGTAATGATGGAGAGTGGAGCTTCGCGGAATATGTGATATTGGGTACACATTTTCATAAATTTGATAAGGCTGATCGTAAAAAGCTAATACGTAAATTAATGCTAAGCGGTGCAGAGTTTCATGATACTTTATTGGAGAATAAATTGATAGGTGAAATCTATAATGAGCTACAACCAGAAGTTCAGCCACAGATAGATAAGCAACTAGAAGAACTAGAGAAAGCTGGCGAAAGTGCTGTTCAGGAAGGAGAATTAATAGATATCGAGATAGATAATAAAATGCTTTTTATGGAATTCTCTGAAGATAGCAAGGTAGAGGTAGCCAAAATACTTAGAGAGTTAGGAAGTAATATTTTAAAAATTGGCAATGATGCAGTTGAGGTTAAAAGTGAGAAAGGAGGTGTAAGAAACTATACCGATATGTCAGATGGCAGCTCTGTCATGTTAGAATTTCCTACAAGCGCTGGTAAACTAAATATTATATTGTACCATGATGTAAAAAAATATGATCAAGTACAAGTAAGAGTAGAAAACAAGGAAATGTGGGCTGAACTACAACAGATAGGAGAAGAAATAGGAAAAAATTGTCTTTTTGCTGGAGTAAAACTTAAAGAAGCAGTAGAAAAGGGAAGTTTTATGAGGTGTGGCATATGGAATAGCAAGCAGCTTATGAAGGAGGTTGATAGCCCAAGTGAAAAATTGTCTTCATGGGTAGATAAAGTACGTGAAAATAGTAAAGAAACTTTTAGGGGGCTTTAATTCATTTATTTTAAGGTTCCAGAGTCTACCATTATATCTGGAGCCTTTGAGCTATAGTAGAAAATATTATATGTATGGTTCTTTGTATGGAAAAAAGTCTAGACTGTGAGGTAGGGCAAAAAGTAAAAAATTGGAGGTTAGAGCGAGGTTATACTCAGAAGGGTTTAGCTGAGAAAATTGGTGTAAAGTACTGGGTAATACTGCAATATGAGAAAGGGAACCGTAAAATTCCAATTAAGAAGTTATATGCTATAGCAGAAGCATTATCAGTAAATGTTAAAGGTCTAGTTTGTAGAGAAACACTACCAGATGAAAAAAGATATTTTGAAGATGAAGAAATATTAAATTTAGTAAAGGGTTATAAAGATAAAGAATTAAGCGAGGTATTTTATTTATTAACCAAATTTATTCGTTTGAGTGAGGAAAAAAGCAGAAAAGCGGTAAAAATAGAAGTAGCAAGGGGTTTGATGAAAGTAGGAGTTTCTGCTCATGTTATCTCTCGAACGACCAGTTTATCTATTGATGAATATGATAATGATGAGAAAAAAATTTCTATTCCATACAAAGTAGGGCAAAGGATAAAAGAGTGGAGATTGATACGAGGATATACACAAAAAGATTTAGCGGATAAAGTTGGCATAACAAATCAAGGAATATACGAGTATGAACAAGGGAGAGCTGCTGTCTCACTTGAAATGTTAGATGAAATAGCAAAGGTATTATCAATCAGTATCATAGATCTACTTCCCGAATCAGATGAGGATAGTGAAGCGGAAGAAAAGCTATCAAACTTGATAGAAGAATACAAAAAGATTGAGAGTCGGGAATTACGCGATATGCTAATCAAGTCTTTATTTGAAGGTATACATGTTTGTAGAGAAAAGGTCAGAGAGGAAAAGAAGATTGAAGTTGCAAGGAATTTAGTGAAAGAAGGAATTTCTGTTGATATTATCTTGCAAACGACAGGCTTATCAAATTATATGATTAAGAAATTTTTGTGATTTCATAAAAACTTAGCCAATAGTGGATTTTTTTGTGATAGAATATATGTTTGCTTCTGTAGGAAAAACAGCTTTTAGAGGATTTATCTATGATAATTCAGAGCATGTTGAGCTACGAGCTAGGGAAAAAAATAGAAGGCTGTAGGGTAGTACAAGGGTATACTCAGGCAAAATTAGCAAGCAAAATTGGTTTAACACATAAGGAAATACATAACTTTGAACTAGGGTGCAAGGCTATTACAATCAAAGAATCGTATATAATAGCAGGAGCATTGTCAGTTAATGCTGTAGATCTACTTCCAGGACCAACAGTACTAAGAGAAAACGGTTGGTATGAAGATGAGGATAAAGAAATAGTCTATCTAACAAAAATACATAGAGAAATTAAGGATCAGGAATTACGCAAGAAGCTGTATCCATTAGTAAGGTTTGTATATATTAGCGAGAAAATTAGCCAAGAAGAAGCGAAAATAGAAGTAGCAAAGAATCTAGTGAAAGAAGGAGTTTCAGTTGATATTATTTCCCAAGTGACTCGCTTATCTACTTATGAGTATGATGATATAGAGAAAGAAATTTGTACTGATTCTATACTCTACAAAGTGGGGAAAAGGATAAAAGAGGAGAGATTAATACGGGAATACACTCAGGAGGACTTGGCAAATAAAATCGGTTCAACACCTAAAGAAATACATGACTATGAACGAGGATATACAGACATTCCAATTGAAATATTATATAAGATAGCAAAGACATTATCAGTTAACATTAAAGCTCTTGGACTAACAGAATATGAAAATGAGCCAGTTTTGCGGTTTGTAGGTAAATGCGAAAAAATTGAGGATCAAGAATTACTGGATACGGTAGCCAGATCTTTATCTGAAGGAATGCAAACTGGTAAAGAAAAGGTTAAAAAAGCAGAGAAAATCAAGATTACAAAAGATCTAGTTAAGGCAGGTATTGCTATTGATATTATTGTGCGAGCAAGTGGCCTAACTGCTGATGAGTGTGAAAATTGAATTGTGTTAAACAATATATTAAGATATAAGTAAAAATAGTTATATATTTAATACTTCTATACAGAATTTGTTTATCACTTCTTGATTGTCCTCTATCATTGCATTTGCTTCTTGCTGAAGAGATTTGATATTTTTTGATGTAATATTATCCATGTCAGCTGATGCTATTTTCAATTGTGATTGTATACGTATATATTTATCAGCTATAACTTGATTAAGTTGATAGTTTACTGCATCTAAACTTGAAGAAAACATCACATGTATTAGTGGTTTTATCCAGCCTATTTTTCCAAATCTCTTTGAATTGGCATACTCTATGCTTCTATCTGTTCTGCCAGTACCTATCGATAACAGTAGAATATCATCATTTGGAAATAACCTCTTACCACTTGCATATGCACAAGCCGCTGGATTATTTGCAAATACCCCGCCATCCACTAATACTCTGTCTATCTGATCGATTTTTAGATGTTTTGGTATGAAATAAGTGGGCGCTGCAGTTGTAGCTCTGAGTGCATCCTTTAACTTGACAAAATCTCTATCTTCTTTCCAATTCTTAAAAAAGAAAGGACGATTGTTATGAATATCATAACTGGTAAGCAGTACATTACTTAAGGTGCTTTGTAAAGTATCATCACCAAAATATTTATCCAATACAAATTCAATATTTTTATGTGGGTATTGTGCGCAATTAAGCCAAGAAAATATTGATCTTCTCAAAAATGAAGATTTAAAAATATATGACCCGTATTTTTGGTAAAATTCAACTAAATCATTGGCTGAATATTGAGGGTTTCCTTGTTTATCTTTTTTACATAATCCTGCTATAACAATTCCACCGGTTGAGGTTCCTGCCATTAAGTGAAAGATTTCAGCTACTCTCTTTCTTGTTCTTTTTTCTATTTCTGCTAGAATGATGGATGGTATTATGCCCCTTATGCCTCCGCCGTCAACTGAAAGGATGTATTTTTTCATGATTAGATATTTATTAATTCTGTTAACTTGCTCACTTTTATCAGGTTGTGTTTCTTGTCCAAGTACTACTGTATGTTTCACTCCTGGGGAAAATTGCACCAATCTAATAATTGATTCCGTAGAGCATGCTAAAGGGTCTGTGTTGGTTCAAGCATACCAATTTACCTCAAAGCCTATTGCTGAGTCCTTGATTCAAGCCAAAAAACGAGGTGTAGAAGTTAAGATAATTCTTGATAAGTCGCAAATTCATTCAAAATATAGTGTCATCAATGAGTTATTCGAGCAAGGTATTAAGATTTATATTGATTTCAAATCAGCAATCGCTCACAATAAAGTCATGATTATTGATAACCAAAAAATCATAACTGGGTCTTTCAATTTTTCTGATGCCGCACAGAAAAAAAACGCTGAGAATCTACTAATTATAACAGGAGATCCTCCATTAGTCGAGCAATACATCAAAAACTGGAAGGATCGTCAATCTCAATCTGATGTTTACACACCAAAAGTAGAAGAATAATTACTTGTACTTCAAATTAGCTTTGAATTCATCTAATTCCTCAGAAAGATTTTTTACCCTTTCCTCAAGCACTAACACTTTTTCCATTAAACCATATTCAATAAGTTTATCGTGAAATTGTACCCTTGAGTCTAGCTTGGATAACCACCATATCAATGCTACGGTTTGGATTAATATGGTAATAATTACTGTAATTGGGATTTTTTTTAGCATATTTTTTACTGGTTATAAAATAATTGCAAATTACTGATAAAAGAAGAAATATGTTCAGTTTCTATATTTTGCTGTGGTAGTCACTATTTGAATTCGTATTGCTCTTCTGCAGATCCTTATGACTCCAATATATCTTTGATATTATTTGCTATCTTTGAGCGAGCCTTCTGCATTGGAAAGTAGTTTTATTACTTCTCTGTATTGCTTGTTTTTATCTTTATTACGTTCTTCTGATATTACAGCCATGCTTCTAGGTGTTCTTCCATCTTTAGCTACAACACTAGGATCTGCTCCTTTGTCTAATAAAAATTTAACAATTTCCAAACGTCCTTGATCTGCAGCATAATGCAGCGGTGTCCATCCCTCATACCCCCCAGAAGCGCCTATATCAGCTCCTTTTTGCACTAGAAAATCCACAACTTCTAAACAACCTGCTTCTGAAGCATAATGTAATGCTGTTAATTTAGGAACCTGCACATTAACATCTAATAGATTTTCTACCAAAAGTTTTACAACCTCTAAGTTACAATTTTCAGAAGCAATTTGTAGTACTATTTTATAATTACTCACAGCTTTACTCTTTGTATAGCAACATGTAACAACAACACATATAATTGTTATCATAAGCCATAGAAAATTTATCTTATTCTTTATGTTCTTACTTATTTTATTCATGTCTAACATTTTTTTAGAATTAAATAATCATTTGCTTAAGTTTCATTTAAATAGCTTTGCTCACTTTTGCCTCTACTATAGTTTGATATCCTCTATTATTCAGAATATGTTCTGCCCTGCTGATTACCCATTCACCTTCAATTTCCTGACAAAATCCTGAAAGGCTGATCTTAGCTTCTGCAAATAATTCTGGATTACCAGGAACAGTTACATTTAAACTTGATGTACTACGTTTTAGTTGTTTTAACTTGGCTGCTGCTGCACTAATTGCTGATTCTGCGGTAGAGTAAAGCGTTTGCAAGGTATAACTTGGGCCCTCATTTCCCACTTTCTCTTCTATAGTTTCTCCCTTTTCATAACTGTGCCATTTTGCAATAACAGATCCATATTTGTTACGCACATTAAAATTTACCTCCCAATTTATAATATCTTTAGGTGTTAATACTGTTGTACCTAACATCTTTCCAGTCGCTGATCTTGCTTCTCCCTTTGGAATAAAAATTATATATCCTCCTGCTGGTTTTACTAACGCATCATATTTTTTGCCTAATCCTTCCAAAAAACTCATGTCGCTTTCTTCTGCTTGAATGGTATGTGGTATAAATATATTTTCAAATCTTTCAGCGACTTTACCTTCATACCCATGTTCTTGTGCTATTTCTTTAATCAAATCTCCCAAGGTAATGTCTTTCCATTCCTTTGATTTTCTTTCCTTTAATGATCCTCTTAAACTTGCAGCATCACATTTTATTCTTAAAGTTTGCGGTGGACTTTGTATTGTAATTTGATTTGCCTTATATACCCCCATAGGTAATAAACCTGTTTCTTTATATCCTAGAAAAACCTGTAAATTACCCTTAAGTTCTAAAGCGCTAGAGCTATAATTAATGCATATCTCAGCTTCGTCACTTGTAGTACCGGATCCATCAGTTACACGTAGTAATATTAAACTCTTTTTTAAAACCTCTGTTACTGGGTTATTTTTTGCTACTATATCAAAATCTGGTGTCATTCATCTAAAATATTTATAACAGATTCTTTCAGTATTTTTTGAATTTTAGGAAGCTTAATTCTTAATCCAGCGGGCAAAAAACTTCCATGTTCTGCAAGGCCTGGATTTTCAAGCAATACTTCCTCCACTGCTCCACTACTGTATCCATAATGTTTCCAGCAAATTTCATCTAACATTTCGTTTTCTTTCGTGTAATAATAAATCACTTACTGTAACCTTTTAACTTCAAAATAAACTCAACTTTTCTCGGGTTTCCATCAGGAAAAAATAATATCTGTTTTTCTTCTACATTAGTAATGACAAAATTTCCAAGTATATTTCCTGAATTATCAACCAGAACGTGCGGTTCTTGAGTATCGCGTATATTTTTTAGCTGTTCTAAGCCGTTACTCTGATAACGCGGATAAATCACTCCTGTCAGATCAATACATTCAATTCCTGAGCCAATGTTTTGTAGCAACGTTTTTTCAATACATTCAATTGTATACCACCTTTTTTCTTTACTGTATCTTAGGCTTATTGGTTCAAGCTTACATTTTCCAAGCAACATCAATGTAACTCTTCAACTATATCAAAAAGTGCCCCACGTGCTTGTTCTCTAAATCGTTCTATTACTGCATCAGCAACGCTGCGGACATCTTCAGACTTAATGTTGATATTAAACGTTTGATAGAATGCTTGGTTATATACTTTAGATTCCCTATTTTCATATCTACTTTTCTTGAATGCTTTCTCAACTTCTTCTTGTTCTATAGCTCTTTTTTCTTCTATAACACCTTTAACTTTAAAACTCTCAAAATTGCCTTTACTATTTTCTGAAAATTGTTTAATAGCACTATTACTTGTCAATTGGTTTCCGTTACTGAAAATGCTATTTTTAGAAAGCTTATTAACAACGTTTCCATTATTTTCAAATTTTCTAATCGGGCTATTCTCAGCAAATATGCTACTAACTGTATTTCCCATCCATGAAAAAGCTTTTCCTATAGGTTCAATGAGTGATTTCCAAAAGCTAGAGAAAAAGTCTTTCACTTTTTGCCAGTTAGTTAGAACATAAGCTGCACCAGTAACAAGACTCGCTATTAAAAGTCCAATTGGGTTAGTCATTACAGCTAGTGTTATTGCTCTTAGCCCTGTTATTACTGCAGGAAAAACTATACTTGATAAAGATGAAAATGTTGTCAGTATCGTTGCTTTAAGACCAAAAATTGTACTTCCTAATAAAGTAATTCCATAGCCTACTCCCACTACTAAGACTTTCAAACTTATCAAGGCTGCTAAAGTACTCATGATTGCTGTAGTTAAAGTTGGATATTTTTCTGCAAAAGAAGCTATACGCTCTGTTATTGCTTTCAAACTTCCAGCTACATAATTTAAAGTAGGTAACATTACTGACCCTAGATTCATGCCAGCTTCAAATACTGCATTTTTAAGTAATTGTAATTTATTAGCTGTAGTATTTGCCCGATTGTTAAATTCGTCCTGCATTGAAGCGTTATATTTTTCTTTATCAGCTAAATGTTCAATAGCTTTCTTGTAAATGTCTAAGCTTCCTACTAAAAGAGCAATGTCATCTTGAAACCCAGCGCCAAATAGATTCATAAGAATACCGGCACGCTCTTGGTCATCTATTTTTTTTAAAGTTTCAAGAAATTGCAATATTGCCTCTTGAGGATTTTTTTTAATAGTTTGTTCGAGCTCTTCTATACTTGTTCCCATCTCATCTAATGCATCGTGAAATTCAGGACTTTGCTCTCTTGCGGTCTGTAATTTACTAAGAAAGTTATTTATAGCAGTTGCTGCTTTTTCGGGTTGTTTACCTAAACTTATGAACGCACTTGCTAAGCTACTTGCTTGATCAATTTCTAAACCAAACTGTTTAGCATTACCACCAATTCTATTCAGTGTAAGAACCATTTCCTTAGCTTTGGCAGCAGTATTATCTGAAAGATGGTTTATTATGTTACCTACATTTTCCATGCCATCAACTTTAATTCCGTAGACATTGGATATTTTCGCAATAGCATTACCAGCTTCTTCTGCCGACATATCAAACGCTGTGGTCATTTTGGCAACTACTGTTGTAAACTTTATAAGATCATTTTTGTCAATACCAAGTTGACCACCACTTGCAGCTATTTGTGCTAATTCTGCAGCTGACAAGGGTATTTCACGAGACAACTTTTTGAGCTCTTGAGCAAATTTATTAGCTTCATCTTTTTTACTATCAAACCTTACTACTTTCTTTACATCAGCCATAGCCGATTCAAAATCAATTGCAACTTTAACTGGAGCTGCAAGCGTTAATCCAAGCCCAATTGTTTCTATTATTTGTGACTTAAAATGTGCTTTGCTTGCTAAAAAACTTTGGTGACTACGTATTGCAGATCCAAGCTTACCATACTTACCTTTTAATACTTCAATAGAAGAGCCAAGTTTATGTTGGTCACTTACTAAGTACTTAATATTTCTTCCACTTTTTCTTACTTCTTCATTAAATGAATGCAAAGCATCTCTCTTTTTCAAATATGCTTCTTTTGCTTTTATTGCAGAGGTTTTGGCCTTGTCAAATTCTGCTTTTAAAGTTTTGCTCGGTTTCTCTATTGCCTTCATTTGTTTAGCTAAAGATTTTACTTGATCTTCAAAGCCTTTCCATGACCTCTTGCTAGTCAAAACATCATGACCTAACTGCTTAAACTTTGATACTGATTTTAAAGATGAGTCAAGCTTTCTTATATTCTCACCAAGATGAGTAAGTTGACTGCTACTTCCTTTTATTACAGTACTGAAACTGCCATCTAGGACTGCTCCAATTTTTATAGATAACGTTGACATTGTACCTTCCTCGCTGCTTCATTCCATAGGATAAATTCATTAATTTCCATTTCAAGTATTTGCTCAACCCCGCCCCCTACAACAGAGCTGAACATTAATACTTCTGACCTCAAGTCCTTTGAATAATTGGTGAAAAAAAATCCTTTAATACTTCCTGCACTTTCACATAATCAGCAATATCTAACTCTTCAATCGCTTCTTTTGCAACTGATGTCAAATTGGCAGTCAAAGTTACTTCCTTATTTAGGTCACTACCATTAATGCGTTCTATTGCCAAATAGTCTCTAACTTTTGGACGTCTAATGGTAAGTTCTGAGACAGAAATTCCATCAACTGGTATTGGATTATCAAGTTTTACTGTTGTCATACTTTTTCCTAAAAAATAAAATTCTAAAATCTTTTTAAAACTAAACCTAAACACCTAAAACCGTTTGCAGCAAGGCCATCTGATCAACACCATTTATCTTTCTAATCATATTTTCAGCATCGATTTCTATTAATTCATTACCACCTATCGTAAGTTTGTAGTAATGAGCAGCTACAGTACACTTCAGCGTTGCTTTTTCAGCAGGTTTCCAGCTACCAAAATCAAATTCTTTGAATATTCCCCCTAAATTGATTATTACTGCTTCAATATCATTACTTCCACTTCCTTGCATTCCACCACGAAGCGTCAAAGCTACTGAATTTCCATTTATCAACCCAAATAGCCGAAAGAGCTCTGTATCGTATTCAGAAAAAGTGAAATCTGCTTCAAGCTTTTCCATGCCCATGTCAATATTTATTGGAATATCCATACCACCAGCACGGTACTCTTCTGTTTTTATGGTAAGCTTTGGTAGCGTTATCTCATCGATTTTTCCTGCATAACCACGACCATCTACAAATACGTTAAAATTTCTCAGTATTTTCGGTAACACTTTGCTTTCTCCTAACTTATATTTACGAGATGAGATTTGAATGTTATTTGTTCTGCCGGATATGGTGGTGTAAACTCAAAGTCAAAATATACTTTTCCGCTTGCGATGTTTGCTGGTGTGTTTAATTCTGAAGTTGCGTAACATTTTCCGCTGATAATCGCTCCTTGTGCTTTTAAGCTTGCCAGATAGGAATTCACCCCCTCAATTACATCATCTATATAAGTTTTGGTGATATTGCGATCAACTGCCCATAAATGAGCTCGAAGTAAACTATCATTAATTAAATCTGCAGTCCTTCTCACTGACAGAAAAGCCCATTTTGAGTCACTTGAACATGTTCTATTTCCCCAAAGCCTATAGCCATTTTGATGAATTATCGTTGTTACTTCATTTTCATTCAAGTGGTTTGCTCTACAATTTATATTACCGAGCGTAAAATCAATAGGCCTGCTTGTTCCAACAATACCATTTATCTCTTTATTTGAAGGTGAGTGCCAAAATCCTTGTTCGCTATCTATTTTTGCTATTAAACCAGCCACAAATGAACTTGGAGGCAAAATTTCTTCTTTTCCTTCAGTAAATACCTTAACCCAAGGATCAACGATGTAAACTCTTGAGCTGCCTACACCTTTTCTCCACTTGATTGCTTCTTCATCATTGGTATTTGGTCCATCTGCTACTATTATGCTCCTCAGCTTTTCTGCTACTCCTATCAAAGCTGCTACTACTGGGTTTTTAGATTCAGGCAATTGATGAGTAAACTGAGGCGCAATTAATATTCTTGGTGCAACATGAACTATACTTTCACTACTGAGGAATGCCTCTATCCCTTGATACTCTCCAGTCTCTTTATCAACACCGCCAATTATATTTTTCAGCGTCTCTTCTTCTTTTAATTTTGGATCGCTGTTTTCACTTTCTTTAACTCGAATAACTACTACTGTTGCACCAATTTGTGTAAAGATAGAGCTTACTGCTTGTGGAAGGGTACCTGTTTTACCAAGCTTCGCAGCCTCTTTTAAGCTTCCTGCTCTCAGTACTGGTTTTTATTCAGTGGAAATTTTTGCTCATCTGCTTCAGGAGCAGTACCAATTACACCTATCACTGATGATTTAGCTGTACGTACTGTCTTTGCTCCTGAGGTTACCTCAATAACATTTACTCCGTGTAAAAATTCTTCAGCCATTTCTTTGTATTTTTTTCCTGAAATCATCGAGCAAAGTCTGTAGCTCTACTTCACTTTTAGCTTCTGCAATTTTCTTCTTGGTAATGTCTTCCAACTCTTCACATTTAATTATTTCTTTTACTGCTTTTTTTGCTTTTTCTTCAATTATTCTTGCCATTTCAATAACTGTAATACCACGGACTTTTGCTAATGGTTCTATAATTTCTGTATCCTTTTTACTTATAGACTCTGGTGCTGCTAGAATGCTTTTTGCGGCTTTTTCTTGTATTTGATACGATTTAGCTTTTTGGTGAGAATTTCCAGCGTATTCGTTAGTATAGTTATTAAAATAAAAACGCACACTATCAAGTGCAGAAAGTTTCGCATTTTCCAATAATTCCAGCTCAATATCTTCCTTATTCCTTTCAACAATTTTCTCTCCTTCTGTTAAACAATAACTTTTTTGCCAGTCAAAATTCTTTGGTGCTTCATACCAATCATTTCCAGTTGGCTTGTTTTCAAGTGTTGTTGTTTCAATCTGCTTGTGGTTTTCAAAACGTATATAAATAGTCACAAATTCCTCCTCATTGCCATATTTGATCAGTTCGTTCTAACCCTGGACATTGCCAACCCCTGAGCGTCCTTTCCACATCTACCTCAAGCCCTGTGGTGAGAAAATTGCTACGTATGTTATAAATCCCCCACTGAATAAATTGACCATAGTTGTGTACATAATTTGATGCAAGCATACCTTGACTAACTTGTGTTCTGGAATACAGATAAGATGATGTGTAAAGTAATATTGCAACTGTTTTTCCTGCTGGAATCTCCACATTACCAGATCCGGCTAACTTGCTATCAGAACTCGTGTATTGGTAAACATTTTTCCATACTATTTTTGAAATACTTGATTTATTAGAATTAGTATTATCAGGAGTTCCCACAAATAATCCTGCTCCCCCATACTCCGTACTCGAATACGATGATCCAACAAATTCCATTGTCTTATTTATGTTCACATTGGTTGTATTTTTTACAAATACTACTCCAAGTGCAGCATACGGGTAATAGTATATCTCATCATAACTACCCGAAAAACTTTTTGTGCATGACTCTCCGTAAATAAATGTTCCTTTACTTCCCTCTATAAAACTTAGTTGTCTTGGCCGATAAAAACTAACGTAATCTGTATTGTACGTATGGCTACCTGCTAGTAGTTGTAACATATAGTCGGTTTTTGTTATATCACTACTCCACTTTCCAAGCTCTGTTGTAAAAGTTCCGTGGCCAAAATAATTATTTTTTCTGCCAAGTACACCAAATAAGAAAGGTAATGCTCCAGGTTCAACCATGTTGCGCTTTCTTATTTCTTGTGTAAGCGACACTTTCAGCTCATCATCTCTAGTTTTTATCTCATTAAGGATGTTTTCAATTCGAGTTTCTATTTCCCCAATAATTGATGAGCCAGTGGTAACAGCACGAAAATCTTCTACTAAACCTTTAAGACCATCTTTATGACTGTTACTAATGCTATTTATTGCTGCAATATTGGCATTCTTTCTCGTATCAAGTAGCGATAAATTTGTTGTTCCTTTTTCATCAATTCTCTTTAATAACTGCTTCTCTGATTCAGAGATCACTGCTAAAGAACTAGCTTTTTTATTATCCAGATCAGTTAAGTGTTTTTTTGCACTATCAAGAAGTTCTTTTAGCTTACCATCAGTCATCTGTACAATTTCAGAAACTGCACTTTTGTCGACTATTGATTCCAATGCTTTAGCAAGATATGCTAATTGATCTGGTGTACTGTTTTCTGCTAAATCCTTAAGCCTCTTTTGTAGTGCATCAATTATCTCTTTTACCTCAGTCATCTGCACAATGTCAGCAATAGCTTTTTTATCTGCTATCAATTCCAGCGATTTTGCAAGATATGCCAGTTGATCAGGTGTGCTGTTTGCTGCTAAATCCTTTATCCTTTGGTATATTGCTTCTTTCATTTCCAAAAATTTAAAAAAGTCTCAAAATTAAACCGCTCAAAATTACTCTTAAGTTGATTATGCTCATCTTCTCTTTCGGTAATATCTTCATCTATTTTCTTAATTGTGGTACGGATACGAACAACATCTTGCACAGCAATGTTTTCTGGATGAGGCAAAGAGTATCCTCTACTTGTTTTATCATCTGACATTCTGCTAAGTGATAATGATTCGTAGATTTTTGACTTTTGGACGATAGACAACCGTTCCACTTAAAACCAATTTTATCCTTGTATCATTACCATTAAAATTTGATAGCACATGAGTTCTCTCTACCAAATTTTCTCCAATTGGTTTTCCTGATGTTAAATTTACTAATTGCCAATCCACGTTTTTTTGTACATATGCTTTAACATCTGCAGTGCCAGGTATCAGCGCATCATATGTTATGGTAATCTTAGTGTTAGCCCCTGCTGTAATGCTTCTCGTTACATAATCTCCGGACTCTGAAAGATTACCTAGAACTAGCTGTAACCCTGGATATAGCACTGGACTTTTTTCTTTTGACCCTTTTAAATTTGCCTTTACTGTTAACTTTCCAGATAGTCTTTCACGCAGCGCGAGCGACAAGTTATCAGATAGAAAATTTTCTTTTCCCTCTTCATCTGTCAGAATAAATTCTACATTGGTATCAAATGCTACTTTTTCGACGTTCGTCAAAACAATTAAATCTGAAGTATTGGTTGCTGTAACTTTGCCAAGATCAATAACATAAGAATTTTCGCTAAATTTTGCAGCTAGTAGTCGAAACGTTAAATCTAAATTTTGATGTGGAGTCCAGGTGCTTGCATTGCTTGATGACAGTAATACTCCTACTTGATATGGCTGGCTTGTTACCCAACGGCTATTTACTGCATCATATTTGCCAAGTTCTGCTATTTTTACCGCAGTACCAGGATCATCAGTAAGTAGCACTATTGCATACTCCTCTCCTGCATGGCAAAACACTGGCGACCATTCTATACGTGTTGCTATGCCATCTACTTTTATATCTTTCGGCTCAATATAGCTTTCAGCAATAACAGTCTGCGAGGGCATTCCCACTGCTGTTTCCCGAATCTGAACAACAACACGTTTTTTGCCTTTATTTACAAACCATAGCTCCACGCCTCCTATGTGCCTACTTTCATTTAGCGTAAATGTTTGCGCTAATGGATCAACTCGTCTTGCTGCGATCACTCTTCTTCTTTCTTCTATGGTAATAGTTTTTTTACCAGTATAAGTTGTCTCTCCATAGCTTCCTTTATCCCCATAAAACTGTACTAATTTAGTACCCGCTGGAATATTTGCTGGGATTTTTATTTTTCCACTTATTTGTCCTTGATTGTTAGCTCTTTTTTCCACTTTTTTTTCCCTCTATGCCACGGGTTGAATGACGATGCCATCGAATTTTATTTCTTTAAGTTTCTCACCAACCGAAAAACCTTCGATCTCAAAATCTTGTACTGCTTCTCTCATAAATTCAGCTTCATATGAATTACTTGACAATAGCTCTGTTGTTTCTCTAGTATTAAATTCTCTTGTCACTGGACTTGACCAATTTGTTTTTACCTCTGTCCAGTGATCGATGTTTTTGTTCATGGTAACTTTTGCCGGTACTGGATCGAAAGCTTGATAAGGATTAATCCTTTCACTTTTAGTCTGTAAAAGCTGTTCAAGTACCGGCTCAAGTTCATACGGCAAAAGATACGGTTCTTTGCCTCTTTCAACATCAATAATTTCCACGTCTATCGGTAAAATTAGTTCCTTATTTACTATTGCTGCAGATTGTCCTATTCCCTGATCACGCATATCATCATCAAAGAAGGGATCGACAAATACTCCTTTTTTGGTGGTAGGTTCTCTTGAATTTGCATCATTGCGTAAACGCTCCTGTGCAACAAGTGCATAAAGATCATTTATTCCTTTTTTCATTGCTTCAAGCTCATTCATCGGTACAGCATGAATAGCATTATTCACTATTTTTACCCCTTCGCCTTTTTTCCACGTCTGATGAATGTAGCAGAGCAAAAGTTGTCCACTAGGCGCTCTAGGCATTGATGGTCGCCAAGGGTGAGAAATTCCTTTTATTCTCCTTACCACCCCTTTGCTATCGATAGTAATTAAATCAAAGCGGGGCATTTTCCAGGTATAATCTATCAAAACCAAGCTGTTATCAACTGCTCCTTTTACTTTACACCCCTGCTCACTTATATCCTCAGGGCTTACATGAGTGCGACAGCGGTAAGTTATTTGATAACTACTTCCAGGAGCTGGTTCTTTGCCGGGTAATGACCAATCAATATTTCCTGCGTTTAGTTTATAATCTACACTATTTTCATAAATAACATTACCTTGTTTAATTTGAATAATTTCAAGTACTGCAGAGTCAGGTATTGGATCAACAGCTCCTGAATATGAACCATGAGTAATGGTAATGGTTTTTTGAACAGTTATATCTACTTTTTTAATTTCACTTATTGGAAAATCATTAACCTTCAGTTCCATTACTCTTTGGCTATTTGGCTGAAAAGTATGTGGTTCTGATTCAACTGATTTTATATCTGGATCTTCATCAAAAGAAATGCGAATACTGTGAGGTAACTCAATTTCATAACCATCAACATGAGCTTTGCCCTCATTAATTACAAATATTTTTTTTCCTCCTTCCCCCTCTTCCTTTTGCAGGAACATTACTTCAAGGCCATTTACAACGTAGGAACCATTTGCCTCTTTGTCATAACGAGCAAGAGCAGTAGTTACTATATTTGCTTGTGGTGGCGGTGAATGTTCTATCAATACTCCATTTTCAATATTGTAAATTGGGTAAAATTCGCCATTTGTAGAGTTAACAGTAACACTTTCTACTTGGTATCCCCAAATGGTGGAAACTTTAAGCCTTGCTGCCCCTACTTCTTGATAATTACGTGTACCAACAGCAGGATCACGAAGATTTTCGTCCTCAAGTTCTGTAATCGTAGATTCTAGATAATAAACACCGATACGCACTGTGGTACTCAGTGGAATAACAAACTCTTTTGCTTCTACTTTTCTAACTGCTCCACGAAGATAGATTTTTCCTGACTCAAGAGTAACTTTACCAGTTTCTCTATCTATAATACAATTGCTTCCTGTTATAACATCACCATCACGAAATATTGCATCGCCTATGCCTTTAAGCTTAGAGAGAGCATACTCCTGAGTCTCGTTTAATTCTGCAGACTGTAGACCTCTTCCTGCTAGAAACAAGCTTTTTTCGTATTCTTTGTCAGGATTAAAGCGGTTATAATAGCTATTTAAGGTCATCTTTTTTCTCTTTTTCTAAAATGTCACTACAAACGAAAAAGTTTCCCTGGTTGCTGAAGTCCTAATGAGCGGTACTGTATGTTCTAAAACTAATAAGATCCCTGGGTCTTCTATATCTTGTGGTTCAAAATACCTTTGTCCAGGAGGCAATTTTTCTTTTACCCTTGTACCAACCATAACTCCTAGTTCCCTTATCACTTGATTTGCTGCATCCGTGAAATCGAAAGTAAATTTAAGGTACAAATTATTGGTTGGTACATTTGAGGACCTAAACCTCCCTGTTGGAGTCAAAAGCTCTCCATTCTCATCACCTGTGCAAAAGAGAACCTCATCTGCAGTACGTCTGCCAAGTTCATTGAGCAGCTTTTCAGAAGTTATCAGCTCTGGTGGTGTGCTTTCACTATACTCTACAGTAACTTTATCACTTACTGGAATAGAGCTATTTTCCGTAAGTTTTATTACACCAGTACTGCCATTAACTGTATAGTCAATACTTGGCTGATAAGTTGTTTGCCCTGTAAAAACCTTCACATCTTTAATAGGTTGACGATCAAAAATAGGTTGATGATCAAATTTTATTTCACCCTTAACGAAAGTTTTTTCTACTTTGTGGCTACTTCCAGAGCTTGAATCACCACTTCCCCAAGCAAGATGGATAGATTGCTTTTTGATGCTGGCTGCTATTGCTGCTCTTCCTGACTGTGTGAGAATTGACATTTTTAATTAAGCCCCCTATATTATATATGTACGGTGAGTTCAAAATTCGTCCGCAAAAATCAAAATATTTTTTTATATCAGAAAAATTTTTTAGGAGAATAGCTCAGCTCCACAGCTAAACTTTCCAACGCCGCGAGCAAATGGTCCGCTAGGAATGTCAAGCCATTTATCTTCTTTTGAACCAGTAGCCATTCCCTTAACCAGCTTCCGTGTTTGTAACAGCTCTTGAACTATACGCTCCATTCTATCTCTTCCTATACTGTGAAACTCCTCAGGTAGTCTATGCCGCTGTTTATACACTCCTGTACTTCCTGTATGGGTAAATGGATGTCCAGAAATTGCTGCTCGTGTAATTGCAGTTATAAGATGCTGCTTTGAATCTTTTTCGTTCATATTTTTTATTCTTAATCTTTCAGTTATGTCCTCTAACAATCCTGTTTCTTCATTTCTTAAATAAGTGCGTAAAGTGCGATCAGCCAAACCGTTTGCTTTAACAATTGCTCCATAAAATAATGCGTTCTGTCTTACAGATTCTCCTATTGATTTAAAAATTGTCGGTTTAGCTGCATCTTCTACAGACCAAAAAGCGTATGAACACCTAACACCATTAACAAGAGCAGATGTACCTCTAATGGCATCACGTGCTTGCTCAACAGTCGATATAGGTTTTTCACTTTTTGGCTTTCTCATATGATGGGCAGTAATTATTGATGCTCCAGTGCTACCTGCTAAATCAGATAATAAAGACATCAAATAATCGCCTACGGCTGGGTCAGTATTTAAATCAGCATGCACAAATGATGCAAGTGGATCAAATACGATTAATTTTAAGTCTTTTATTTTATTAAGTTGTTTTGTTATAGATTCAAATTCAGGAGAAGTCTCTATAACTTTACCTGAAACACTCTTTATGATTGTAAGTGATCCACTAACATTTGGTAATGGTACAATAAAGAGCCTATCTTTATATTTTAATCTTTCGCATTGCGAATCAAGACGCTCTAAAAGACGATGTATTTCACTCATATCATCTTCTGCTGAGAAAATTACCACAGATCCATGTTCAGTAACTAAAGGACCAAAACCACATGGCTGATCTTTTCTACTCGCAACTTTCAGTGCTAAATCAAGCAGAAGCATACCTTTGCCAGTATCTCCCATTGCAGCTAGAATAGATGTCACTCCTAAAGGAAATAACCCTTCAACAAGAAACTTTTGCTCTGGTACTGGACCTATAAAACGTTCCACACTCCATTCTTGAATATTAAGAAATTGCTTAACGATGATTTTTTTCGAGTTATTTTCAATGAATTCAGGAATATTCATCTTTTCTTCTATACCATCAGCTGAATCCCATCCTTTTGGTTTATTCTCCGGTATTTCAAGAAGAGTAAGTGATAAAACACCAAGAAAAGTAAGCTTTTTCACAACTTTCTCAGCATATTGTTTACCTGGTTCATCATTGTCTGGCCAAATAATAACATGCTTACCCTTAAGTGGTGACCAGTCTGTTTTTTCTATTTGTGCATTTGCTCCTAACATTGCAGTTGTGGCAGTTATACCTTGCTCTATCAGAGCATCTGCACACTTTTCACCTTCAACTAAAATCACCTTATCAGATTTCATAATACCTGAAATATTATATAAAGGCCTGGTCTCTGGTAGAGTAAAACTAGACCTTTTTACATCAAAAGGAAGATATCTTTTTCCTGAATCAGTGTTATAACGATAAACTGTAGCAATCACTTGATCACTTTCATCGTAATAGTTCCATGATGCCGTTGGTTGCCCCAGAGTGTTATTTTTTTCCGAATAACCAATCCACTTAGCAATATCTTCTATCGTATCAGTAAATTGATTTTTTCCAGTAACAGCAGCCCAAAGATCAAAAATATCTCCTCCTTCTCCGGTAGAAAAATCATGCCATAATCCGGCTTTACTGCCAGTTAACTCCACTATCATACTTTTTCCTTGATTGCCTTTTAGATCACCTACATAGAACTTATCACCACGAAAAGTTCCTCTTGGCAGTAAATAAGAAAGACATGACCTTATATTTGATAGGAGTTGAGTTCTTAACTGTTCTTTCTTCCCTAATAATTTATAATATCCATTTCTTTGTGAACAATAAATATCCATACCTACCTGAAGAATTTTTATGTTCTAGCTATAACGTTAGCAGTTTTCCAACATCCATTAATCTTATTGATGAATTTTGTTGGTATAGATCTACCGTTTCTAAGTTCATATACTACTTGCAAGATATTTGTACGTTTATTGGGTTGAAATATTACTATTCCAGATGTATAAAAACTTCTTAAAGCGTTAGCACCAACGAGAGCTTGAAATGGATTCTTTTCCAATATAGAGGTAGGTACTTTTTTGGTGTGATTTGTGATGATTATTCCAGCCATAGGATTAATCTTGGAACGTAGTTTTTCTATTGCATGCTGCAGACCATAGTTAACGGAATTATAAGGAGAATCAATCACAACTAAATCAAACTTTTCCTCTACCATATTTTTTATTTTTTCTATACCTTCTTCATTTAAGGTCAAATTCATCTTGTTCGTCACAATTAAGTTTTCTGTTGCTAAATGAGGAAGTTTATTGAGTTGTTGTATACGTTCTCTAATATAGTCATATTCCATTTCGTTTTGTAGATAGAATATTTTTAGCGGTCTTGTAGGCTTCATGCCAAGAAATGATCTTCCTGCTGCCAGATGTACTAATAGAGAAAGAAGAAAATGACTTTTGCCAATCTTTGGAGTACCACCTATGACCAAAAGACCACCTGGTGTCAAAATTCTTGGGCCTATTATATCTTGTGGCATTGGTGATTTGTCATTTAAGTAATGGTTTACAGAAAATGCTTTTCCTTCGTTTTGTTTTTCTTGTAATATGGAACTTCTTTCATCTTTACTGTTCAACCATGTTTCAGCAGAATCTATATTACCTTTAACTAAAGTCCAAAGGTCTATTATATTTCCTTTCTTTTCTTCGATCAGGTTGTACCAATTTCCTGCATTTTCTCCTTCCATTTCAACTATTATCTTATTTCCATTTCTACTGCCAATATAGAATTTATTTTGGTAAGATTTGCCTTCAGGTAACAAATAAGATAAACAATCTTTGATATTATTAATTAATAATGATTTTATTTTCAAAGCATTTTTAGATGAAAAATCCATAAAATTCTCCTTGTTTATTCCAAATTTGTTCAACATATTTTTTAGACGTTTAAAGTCAAGATTAGCCAGCTCACAAACAGTTTCAAAAGATCGTGAGCGAATCCATTGACAAGCCTCTTTTTTAAGTTTAGGGTTTTTTCCTGCTGCATCCTGAATAGCTCTAGTAATAACAGCAGCCCACAACTTTCCTTCGTCATACTTCAAAATGGCAACCAATCATCTTGAAAACTTTTTTGTAATTCTGGAGTAATAACTGTAGTAATCCTATTTCTATCTCCGTATGTATTATTAGTTTCAACGCCTACTTTTGCTGTAAACTCTAAATCGTTGAAATCAGCTATAGAGTTTATTCTTCTAGCAGTAACTGCTTTCTCTGAAGTGTCATTTGCATGAATATTTCTGGATGATTCCAAAATACTACGCAGCATAGAACGTCCAGATTCTCCCCAGATGTCTTCTTCACCTTCTGCTTTGCCATTTTTGATACCTATAATCTGAAAAATCTTGCGTTTTGCATATGGGCCTTCAGTGACGGTAAATTCTACATTTAAATAGATACTGCCAGTAGTGTAGTTTTTAGTGAACCAATTTTCATAACCTCCAGGCTTTATTGCCATTTTTACCTTGACTATTGTACCTTTTGGTATTAAACTGCTTTGCAGTTTTGCGTTATTAAAATCAGTTAAAAAATCTTGTAGCATACGCTCTCCTATAAGTTGACTTTAAAGTGAAAATTAGCTATTCCATTAGCTGCCAATGACCATTTATCTTATCGACAAGTTTATTTTGCACGCGTTCACCATTACGAAGCTCAAATACTATCTGGCGTACACTACTTTCTTCATCATGAGCAAACATCACCATACCAGTACTGTAAAATCCACGTAAAGATCCAGCACCACTTAGGCCTTGGAATGGATCTTCTTCGAGCATCTTTTTTGATAATTTTTTTGTATGATGAGTAAGTACAATACAAGCATCTGGATTGACAGCACTGCGTAGCTTTTCAAGAGTCTTTTGCAGAAAAAACAGCATAGCACTATTGTCATTTTCATTTCCATATTCACTGCTAAAGATGTTACGTAATGGATCTATGGCCAAAACATCAGGTTTAAAGCGTTCATTTACAATCTCCTTAATTTCACTTATTTCATCATGATTAAATGATAAGTGCACTTTTGGCGTAATGATTAAGTTGTTAGCAGCTACATTCAAAAGTTCATTATCAAGTTGTTGCAAACGTTCTTTCATATATTCATATTCAATTTCAGTTTGCATGTAGAAGATTTTCAAAGGTCTATTTGGTGTCATACCGAGAAATGATCTACCAGCAGCCATGTAAACAAGCCAAGAGATCAAAAAGTCGCTTTTGCCAATCTTAGGAGGGCCACCAAATACTAACAAACCTCTTTTAGTTAGAATTCTTGGTGAGATTATATCCTCTGGTATTGGCGATCGATCGTCCAAGTATTCTTTCACACTGAAAAAAGGAATTTTTTGACCAATAGTTAAAAAGTTTTGTAGCATATAATAACCTCCTATATGTTGGGCGTGACAGGTTGAATTGCAAAAGCTTTAGTTTTAATTTTTGTAAGAAGTTTTCCTAGATGCGGTTCTTCAACCATATTAAGGCAACCACTTCGATCTTTAGCAGGATATCCCCAAGAATTAATCGTCTGACAGACAAATGAACGAATTTCTGTACCATCATCTTTCTTGATTCCAACCATGCTAATTACTTCATCAACAATGCCAGGAATTTCACTTGCGGTTTTAGCACCTTCACATTGAGGTAGCCAAGTCGAGCGATTGAAATCATCAAGGTATTGCCCAAGAGTTCCAACTATAATGATGTCTTTATTTGGAATATGTTGAAACTGATTGAGCCAAGCCATCATTTCTTGAGCAAGTAACCCGTAAGCAGCTCTCATATCTTGTTTTCCTGATCTTTCAGAAAAAGCTTCAGGTTGCATTTTTGCCCATAAAAGACATAAACGCGAGGCTACTGTAATACTATCGATAAAAACACATCGATACTTGAGAAACTCCGAAGCAAGCTCTTTGTATTTACTGGATACATGCTCATAGTGTCTTTGGCTATATGCTGAGTCAGATTTTAACGCAGGATTAGGACCACCTATGAGACATGCAATATCTCTTGCCTCATTCCAAGTACGAATACTTACAGAATCCCCTTGCCAATCTTGAACAGCAAGTAAACCTGCCTCAAAATCAAGACAAAGTGTTGGTTCATTTATGGTCTTTAAGAGACTAGTTTTACCTATACCATAAGGACCAAAGATGACCATTTTTATACCTGTTTGAACTTTTAGCCGTTCATTGCTGTTCATTATTTTCATTTTTCTCCCAGTACCTAAATATATATGTACGATGACCTAGGCAATTCGTCCGCAATTTGCAAAAAAAAATTTTGAGCAAATATAATCGAGAGCTTATAACTTCTCTAAAACTGAGAATTTATCGCGTATTCGTTCTAGTGTGCGATAGATAGTTGTCTTTGGTATTTTGGTTATTACAGAAACTTCAGTAATAGTAAATACCTTAAGTAATTGACATAAATTACTATCTTTTTCAGACAAAGTTGAAATTATATTATTTATATCAGTGCGAATTATCGCTTCGATTTCCGAGTTCCTATGATCTGGAATATCGTCGTTTATATCATCAAAAGTTATATTACGTTTTAGACACAACTGATTGCGTAACATATTGCGAGCACAATAATTAGCTAATCTAGCAACGAAAGTACTAAAACTACTTCTTTTCTCATCGTGCTGGTTCAGATATTGCCAAACCTGACAAAAAAGCTCTTGTTCTATATCTTCGAGACTTTCGTTAATAAAACAGCTTTTGGATTTAAGGCGCGAAGCTTGAAATCTCACATGTTTAACAATTGTAGAATCGATTCCTTGATAAGAATTCTTCATAAAAACTCCAAAAGTTTCATGAATAGAGATTTTTACCAAGACTTTGTATGACTAATTTATTATAAAAAAGTAGTAATAATTTTTTTATCTAAAAGAATAAAATCTTTAAAAATTAAAATAAGATTTAAACGTTTTGATACACTACTGAAGCTACTTTTTCATAGGTAAAAAACTACCAATTTCGTACCTAATTTCTGAGTTACTAATTAGTATTTCAGAAAGCAGTGATCGTTAAGTTATTGATAATATTGTCTTTTTTATGTTCTATTCCTAAAAGCCGTTTCTAAAGTTAAGTGGCTAAAATCGGCCAGTAAAGAGGGTTTACGGATTACTGAAGTCTTATATATATTATATATATATTTAAATACAGGTAAAATATAATATATGATAATATAATAATATAAATATTGGCGTAATATAAGTTATGTAAAATAGTTATTAAGATAAGTAAAAACTCAAATGGCAGGATATGAAATTTTTTTTAATTTTTTTTCAAAATTGCGGACGAATTTGCGAGTCATCGTACATATATATTATACAGGGCATTGAACTTTAATTACACAAAGGAGTTTTTGTACGTCAATCTTAACGCTAGATCTCGGCAAGCAAACAGGCTGGGCAATTCTTACAGATGGAGTAATTGAAAGTGGAAGCAAAAGTTTTCATGGTAGCCGTTTCAGTGGAGGTGGAATGTGTTTTTTAAGTTTTCACAATTGGCTTAATTCTTTGAAACATGAGTTCACTGCAGTGTATTTTGAGGAAGTAAGAAGACATCTAGGAACTGATGCAGCGCATTGCTACGGTGGTTTTCTTGCCGTTCTATCTGCTTGGTGTGAAGAGAACAATATTCCCTACCAAGGTGTTAATGTTAAAACTATAAAACGCTTTATAGCAGGCAAAGGTAATGCAAGTAAGAGTGAAGTTATTGAAGCGATACGTGAAAAAGGTTTTTCACCTAGAGATGATAATCAAGCAGATGCTTTGGCATTAATGTTCTACGTTATGAATCTTAGTAAAGATTTTAACACATTAAAAATACCGTAAAAGTGGGTCCTTTCGGCCATACTGGCGGGTTTGGTGGTGCTGATCTCAGGCCTTCTTTAGCGTCAGAGATATTTTGAATATTAACTTTTTAATTATTAAGATATGAATTTAGCAATCCACTACTATCCTGTTGAAAACCTAGTTGAATATGATCGTAATCCACGTAAAAATGACGATGTAGTCAACAGAATGTGTGCTTCTATTCGGGAATTCGGCTTTCGTATTCCAATAGTTGCAAAAAGCGATGGCACTGTGGTTGATGGTCATTTAAGACTTAAAGCAGCAAGAAAACTTGGTATGGAGAGTATTCCAGTGGTCTTAAGTGATAATTTAAATGAACCACAAACTAAAGCTTTTCGACTACTTGCTAATCAATCAGCTAACTGGGCAAAGTGGGACGATGAGCTTTTGAAAGTAGAAATTCAAGAGCTAGAAGATTTACAGTTTGATCTTAAAATGACTGGATTTGAATTAGAAAAAGTTCAAAACTTTCTTGATGATTTAGATGGTGAAAAAGAAGATCTTTCTGACTTAGTTGTTGATGACAAAAAGGTAGAAATAACAAAACCAGGTGATCTTTGGATTTTAGGTGATCATCGAATCTATTGTGGTGATAGCTCTGTAGTTGAATCATATAAAGCGCTGTTAGATGATAAAATGGCAGATATTACCGTATGTGATCCTCCATATAACGTTGATTATGGTAGTAGGGAAGATAAAAAGATATTAAATGATAATCAAGGTGAAAAGTACGAACTTTTTCTCTATGACATCTGTTCCCATATTTTAGCATATACGAAAGGTGCAATTTACATTTGCATATCATCATCAGAGTTTTCAACGTTGCAAAAAGCATTTGAAGAGGCAGGAGGAAAATGGTCAACTTTTATCATTTGGGCAAAGAATCATTTTACGCTAGGAAGATCTGATTATCAAAGACAATACGAAGCAATGCTCTATGGATGGAAAAGCGGCAATAAACGTGAGTGGCATGGAGGAAGAAATCAAAGTGATCTGTGGTTTTATGATAAGCCAATACATAACTCACTGCACCCAACAATGAAGCCAGTAGAGCTAATGGAGAGAGCAATAGTAAACAGCAGCAGACCAGGAGACATAGTACTTGATCCATTTAGCGGTTCTGGTAGCACATTGATTGCATGTGAGAGAACAGGAAGAATTTGCAGAACAATAGAGCTAGATTCAAAGTTTGTAGATGTAACGATAAAACGTTGGCAAGTATACACGGGAAGAGATGCCATTTTAGCCGGTACTGGTAAAACCTTTTCAGAGACTCAAGAAGAAAATTCGTAAAAAATAGGCAAAAAAGAGAGAAGAAAAAAAAAGTGAAAAAAATAACACAAACAGAATGGGCAAGAGAGATAGGAGTATCAAAGCAATATGTCTGTTATTTAGTAAAGAAAGGGATAGTTGAGTTGGAGGATGGTTTGATCAATAGAGAACAAGCAAATGAAGCAGTAGCGGCAATAAGAGATCCAAGTCAGCCACTTAGGAGGAAAAATCCAGAAAACGAAAATACAAGTAACCTTTCCACGATGTTGCTAAAAACTCGAATAAAAAATGAAATGGAACGAGGTAAACTTCTTGAGGCGAAAGCTAAGGCTGAGATTGGTGAACTTGTAGCAGTAGAGGAAGTAAAGCGCGATGCATTTAATGTAGCAAGAGTTGTACGTAATAATTTGCTTAATATTCCAAATAGAGTTTCAGCACTACTTGCATCACTGAGTGACACTGAAAAGATTCATATGGCGCTAACCGAAGAGATTACAAACTCATTACAAGAATTATCTAATACTAAATTTCAAATATAAAAAAGATTTTGAATATAAAATGGCTGATAACTTAAGTTTGGAGTTAATAAAGTGTCTCATTAATCAACCTGGATTAGATGTTAATGTCAGAGGATTAAATGGAAAGACACCACTACATTGCGCTATAGAGTTTGACGAGTTAAGCATGGTGGATTTATTACTCACGAAGAAGAACATTAATCCTTTTGTTGAGGACAATGAAGGCAAAACCTCCTTAGATTATGCCAAAGAAGGTAAAAAAGCAGAAATATTACAAGCGCTAATTAATAACAAATACGGATCAGAACAAGATAACTTACTTCATTTAGCTGCAATGATAGGTGAAGTTAATGCAGTTAGATATTTGATAGGAAAAGGTATTGACGTTAATGTACGAAATGCTTTGCATCATACGCCATTACATCTAGCAGCAGGCATAGGACATGAAAATGTTGTCAAAATTTTAGTGGAGGAAGGAAATGCTGAAATAGATGTCTTTGATGCACGAAATCAGACACCAATGCACTATGCAGTTAATAACAAAAAGTTGGAGATAGTAAAGTTACTGCTAAAGCTTGGAGCAGATGTAAATAGTGCACGCATGGGACAAAACTCAATGAAATTGTCACCTGTGCATATAGCTGTAAGTAATACTAATTACGATGAAAGAGATTTGTGTCTTGATATCCTCAAATGCTTAATAAAGGAGCCTAATGCTCAAGTAAATTTGCAAGACTACGAAAATAAAACACCACTACATTATGCTGAAAGACTTAAAACAATAGAAGTTTTACTAACGCGAGAAGATATAGATCCATTGGTAAAAGACGATAGCGGCAAGACACCATTTGATTACGCTGAAAATAGACCTGAGATAAAGAAGGTTTTGATGAGTAGTAAATACGGCTCTGAAAAGAATAGTCTATTGCATTTAGCTGTACAAACGGGAGAAATTGAGCTTGTAGATGCAATTTTAAAGGAAGAAATCGATATTGATATTGTAAATAATAAAGGTTTATCACCGATTTACCTTGCTGCGGAAAAAGGGCATTTACATGTAGTAAAGTTATTGCTGAAAAAAGGAGCAAATTATACACCTGTTCTGCACTTAGCAATCAAGTCAAATAATTTAGAATTGCTAAAAACTTTATTTAAAGAAAAGAGCATCAAATTACCAGACGAGATAGGCAAGTCTGTACCAGTTTATTATAGGTGTATAGAACATAGAGATGCAAAAGTAAGAAAATACAACAATGTGATCTGTGTTTTTACCTCAGTAAGTGCAGTAGCAATAGCGGTATGTATAGGGTTAACAGCAACAACAATAAGCAATGCAATCATTTTTGCAACAATAACAGGGGTATTTGCGCTTGTTATAGCAATAATGATAAGTGAGATGAGCAAAAGATATATAGAAAACGAATTTCAGAAAAAGATGTTTATGGAATTGGAGGAGTGTGGAGGAATAAACTCTACTGTTAACAATATTGAGATAGAACCAATTATGAGTAGATGCAGACAATGATATACGCTAGAGCTTTTTCTGAAGGTTTAAGACCAGATCCCCAGCTTAAAGTATCAGAGTGGGCGAATGAGTATCGAGTTTTAGCAGCAACTGCAGCATCAGAGCCAGGTAAATGGAGAACAGAAAGAACTCCTTATTTAAAAGAAATAATGGATTCACTATCACCATCTTCACCTGCAGAAAAAGTAGTATTCATGAAAGGAGCGCAGATTGAAGGAACAGAAGCTGGTAACAATTGGATAGGCTATATCATCGATCAAACACCAGGTCCAATGTTAGTTGTGCAGCCAACAGTTGAAATGGGAAAACGTTGGTCAAAAGGAAGATTTGCACCGTTAATAGAGAGTACGCCATGTTTAAAGAGTAAAGTAAAAGACCCAAGGTCAAGAGACTCAGGAAATACTGTGCAAAGTAAGGAATTTCCAGGTGGAATAGTAGTAATAACCGGAGCAAACAGCAGTGTAAGCCTCCGATCTATGCCAGTAAAATATCTCTTTCTTGATGAAATAGACGCCTATCCAGGAGATTCAGGAGGTGAAGGAGATCCGGTTTTACTCAGCATAGCTCGTACCAATACATTTGCACGGCGAAAGATTTTTTTAGTATCAACGCCAACAATTCATGGAATAAGCAGAATTGAGAAAGAATTTGAAGCAACAGATAAGAGATATTTTTTTGTACCATGTCCGCATTGTAATTATTACCAAATTTTAAAATGGTCACAAATAAAATGGGAAGATAAAAATCCAAATACAGCACACTATATATGTATAGAATGTGGTAAAAAGATAGAAAATCATCAAAAGACAGAGATGCTTGAACGTGGAGAATGGAGGCCTACTAATAGAGTAAAAGGTGAGAAAAAAGGATTTCATCTTTCAAGTCTTTATAGTCCAGTTGGCTGGTATAGTTGGCAACAAGCAGTAGAAGATTTTCTCCATGCAAAAGAAAGTGAACAATTACTGAAGGTTTGGATAAATACCACGCTAGGAGAAACTTGGGTAGATAAAGGAGAAGTACCAGATTGGAAGCAATTATTTAACAGGAGAGAATTTTTTCCCGTAGGCACAGTACCCAGGAGAGAAGTGGTACTTACTGCAGGAGTTGATGTCCAAAAAGATCGTTTAGAAGTAGAAGTTGTAGCATGGGGAAGAAGCCGTGAAAGTTGGTCAATAGACTACCAAGTATTTGAAGGAGATACAGGAGGTGGGGAAGTATGGGGAAAACTCTCTGAGCTCTTAAATCATCATTTTATCGGTGAAAATGGTCTTGAATACATGATAAGCATGATGGCGGTTGATGCTGGGTATGCAACGCAGGAAGTTTATAACTGGGTGAGAAGTCATCAAGGGTCGGGAAGAGTAATGGCAGTAAAAGGTGTAAATAAAGCGCTAGTACCACTTAGCAGCCCAAGTAGAGTTGATATAACAGTTAGTGGTCAAAAGCTAAAAAGAGGAATAAAGCTTTGGCCAGTGGGAGTATCGATATTAAAGTCAGAGCTTTTTCAATTACTTAATGTTTTAAAAGAAGAAGAGGGAAAAGCTCTACCTGGATACTGTCATTTTCCGGAGTATGCACCTGAATATTTTAAGCAGCTAACGGCAGAGCAATTAGTCAGCAAGGTAGTAAAAGGATACACCAAACAAGAATGGCAAAAGGTAAGAGAAAGAAATGAAGTACTGGATTGCCGAATTTATGCGAGAGCAGCATCTATTGCGCTTGGAATTGATCGTTGGCCAGAGAGTAAATGGAATAGTTTAAGTGAAAAACCAGAAAGCAAAAAGCCCAAAAAATTAAGACAGAGTAAATGGCTTAGTAGTCAAAATGTACAGTGAAGAATATTTAACTCAAGTTGAGAAAGCAATTCAAAAACTGCAAAGCGGAGAACGAGTGGTATCAATTGCATATGGTGACCATGTAGTGAGATATGCTGAAGTTCAGATAAATGACCTGCTAAGCTTAAGACAACGTATTAAAGCTGAACTGAAAGTTGCAGGTGTGAAGCCAAAGAGGAAAATTGTTTTTTCAACGAGTAAAGGGATCATATAATGATAAAAATCGTTGAAAGGAACCATATGACAAAAATTATAGCAAGAGAATATACAGAATTTTTAGAGCAGCTAAAAGAGCAGATTGCTACTAGTCGTTATAAAGCAGCACTAGCAGTAAATAGCAAGCTTATTATGCTTTACCACCATATTGGTGCAGAGATCTTAAAGCGTCAAAAAGAATATGGCTGGGGAGCCAAAGTGATTGACCAATTGAGTAAGGATTTGAGAAGTGCATTTCCAGAAATGAAAGGTTTTAGTCCTAGAAATTTGAAGTATATGCGTAAGTTTGCTGAGGAGTATTCTGATATTGAATTTGTGCAGGAGCCTCTTGCACAATTGACTTGGTACCACAATGTTACTCTTTTAGAAAAGATAGAGAGTCGAGAAACAAGGTTATTTTATATAAAAGAAGCAATTGAACATGGCTGGTCAAGAAACATCATGGTAATGCAGATTGAACTTGGGTTACATAAACGTCAGGGAAAGGCTATCACTAATTTTAAAGAGAAGCTGCCTTCGCTTCAATCAGATTTAGCGCATTACACATTAAAGGATCCATATATTTTTGATTTTTTAAGTATAGGAAAGGATGCTCATGAAAGAGAAGTAGAAAAAGGGCTTGTAGGGCACATGGAGAAGTTTTTGCTAGAGCTTGGTGAAGGATTTGCATTTGTTGGTAGGCAGTTTCACTTAGATGTTGGTGATGAAGACTTCTTTGTTGATTTATTGTTTTACCATCTGAAATTACGTTGTTTTATAGTAATTGAATTGAAAGATAATAAGTTTAAACCAGAATACGCTGGTAAAATGAATTTTTATCTTTCAGCCGTTGATGATTTACTAAAGCATGAGACAGATCAACCATCTATAGGATTAATTTTATGCAAGTCAAAGGATAACGTACTAGCTAAGTATACACTGAAAGACATAAATAAACCGATAGGGTTGGCAGAATATAAAATTACTGAAAATCTACCAAAGAATATAAAGGCAGCTTTACCAACAGTAGAAGAGCTAGAGGCTGAGTTATCCAAAGTTTCAGATCAGGAAAAGTAATGCTATTAAAATCGTTCAAACAACTATTTAGTAAGCCAAAGATAAAAAGCTCAGCATGGGATGCAGCAGGCTCAGGAAGAAGATTTTTTCACTTTCAACCAGAGTTAGGAAGTATAAACAATTTGCTGTCTCAAAGCCTTGAAACTTTACGTATTAGATCACGTGATATGGTGAGAAAAAATCCATATGCAGCAAATATTATTGATACAATAGTAAGTAACTCTATTGGAACAGGAATAAAGCCACAATCAAAAGCAAGAGATGGAGAATTTCGAAAGAAGGTGCAAGAATTATGGCTAAAATGGACAGACGAAGCAGACAGTAGCGGAGTAAGTGATTTTTATGGATTACAAGCTCTAGTATGCAGAAGTATAATAGAGGGAGGAGAATGTTTTGTAAGACTCCGAACAAGAAAACGAGAAGATAGTCTTTGTGTGCCATTACAATTGCAAGTACTTGAGTCTGAACATTTAGACAATAAAACAAATCAAACTTTAGCAAATGGTAACATAATCCGTAATGGCATTGAGTTTAACAGGCTTGGGCAAAGAGAAGCATATTACTTATTTAGAGAACATCCAGGAGAAGGCTCATTTGGAGAATCAGTAAGAGTGCCAGCAAACGATGTTTTACATATCTATAGACCACTAAGACCTGGGCAAATTAGAGGGGAGCCTTGGCTTTCGAGTATACTTCTGAAACTTTATGAGCTTGATCAATACGATGATGCAGAATTAGTGAGAAAAAAGACAGCAGCAATGTTTGCAGGGTTTATTACAAGACTTGATCCTGAGGCAAATATTTTAGGAGAAGGCGAAGCGAATGAGCAAGGAGTAGCATTATCAGGTTTAGAGCCAGGAACAATGCAGCTTTTAGACCCAGGAGAAGACATAAAATTTTCAGAACCGTCAGATGTTGGAGGAAGTTATGAAGCGTTTATAAGACAGCAACTGAGGGCAATAGCAATAGGCACAGGGATAATATATGAGCAACTAACAGGAGATTTAACAGGAGTTAATTATTCATCCATTCGAGCAGGGCTGATAGAGTTTCGCAGAAGGTGCGCAATGTTGCAGCATAACGTGATAGTGTTCCAGTTTTGCCGTCCTGTATGGGATAGGTGGTTAGAGTTAGCACTACTTTCTGGAGAGCTAGACATAGGTGAAGAATGGACAAAGGGAAAAGAAGGAGCAAAAAAAGAAGTAAAATGGATAGCACAAGGGTTTGATTGGGTGGACCCACTAAAAGATCAGCAAGCACAGCAAATGGCAGTAAGGAATGGATTTAAGAGTCGATCGGAAGTAGTATCAGAAATGGGTTACGATGTAGAAGAAATTGATCAAGAAATAGCAGAAGATCAAAAACGTGCAAATAGTCTCAACTTAATGTTTGACTCTGATTGTAAAGGATTATGATGCTCTTAGGAAAACCATTAATGCTTGAACCAAGGAGTTTTGAGCTATTGTCATTGAACAATCAAAAACATCCCACGTTTAAAAACATAAAGCACTCCATCAAAAGTAATGTAGAAAGAACTGCAATTATACCAATTCATGGAATCTTGACGAAAAAACCAGGTGCGTTTGATGAAATGCTCGGGATGACATCATATGAGCAAATAGAAGCACAAGTAAAGCAAGCACTAGAAGATAGTAGTATAGAGACAATTATACTGGAAATAGATAGCCCAGGAGGAGAAGTAAACGGTATATTTGATCTTGCTGATTTTATCTACAGTGCAAGAGGAAAGAAGAGGATAATAGCGATAGCAAATGATGATGCGTATTCTGCTGCATATGCTATAGCTTCTAGCACTGAAAAGATTTTTCTCACCCGCACTTCAGGAGTTGGTAGTATAGGAGTGATAGCAAGTCATATAGATCAAAGTGGGTTTGACGAAAAACAAGGTATTAAGTACACCACAATCTTTGCTGGTAGTCGAAAGAATGATTTAAACCCACATGAGCCAATAACGTCTGAAAGTTTAGAAAATCTAAAAAGCGAAGTGAATCGTTTGTATGGAATGCTGGTTGAGCTAATAGCACGGAATAGAAACCTCTCTGTAGAGGCAATAAAAAATACTGAAGCAGGGCTTTATTTTGGTGAAAATGCAGTAGAGATAGGCCTTGCGGATGGGATTACAATTCTTTCATCTATTAATAAAAACAGGAGTATTACTATGAATGAACAAACTACAACTGACCTAGAAACTGATAATTTGACTAAGTACCGTACTGAAGTTCTTGAATTAATACGTTTATGTAACTTATCACGAATGCCAGAGAAAATAGGAGAATTTATTGAGCAGGGGGTAAGTGTTGAGCAAGCCAGGGAAGTTTTAATGGAACTGCTAGCAGAGCGAACGAAGAAGACAGAAATACTGAGTGCAATACCACAGAATTCAGGAGAAGATTTAATGATACAGGTAGCAAGAAGTCGTAGGAGTTAAAGTATTTTTATAACCGCCGTATATAGCATTGATAAAAGCGGCGGTAAGCAATTAAGGAGAAAAATTTATGAGTTGTATAACTGAGCAAAATAATCTAGGTGACATATTAAAGTATGAGGCATCAAGTCTATATTCAAGAGACCAAATAACAGTAGCTAAAGGTCAAAATATCAAATTTGGTGCAGTAGTTGCCAAAAAGACGGACGATGGTTTTATTAGGGTACTTAATCCCGCTGGAACAGATGGCACACAAATAGCGATAGGTGTGATAACAAGCGATGTAAATAACAAAGATGGAGATACTAAAGCAATAATAATTACTCGTATTGCCCTTCTTGCGGATCATGCAGTTGTATGGCCAGCAAATATCACTGAAGAGCAGAAAGCTGCAGCAATAAAGCAACTTGAAGAACGAGGGATCATTATCCGCAAAGGGGTCTAGTAAATAATAAGAAACATAAAGGGGGAAAAGAAAAAATGCAAAATCCATTTACAAATCCAGCATTTAGCATGACGGCGCTAACAAATGCAATGAATATATTGCCGATAAATTATGGACGAGTTGAAAATTTAAATTTGTTTCCAAGTAGATCAGTAAGATTTAGACATATTACCATAGAAGAACATAATGGAGTTTTAAGCCTATTGCCAACGCAAATTCCAGGAGCACCAGCAACAGTAGGAAAACGCGGCAAAAGAAAGGTAAGAACATTTACCATTCCACATATACCCCATGATGACGTAGTGTTGCCTGAGGAAGTACAGGGAATAAGGGCATTTGGGTCAGAAAGTGAACTGAAAGCATTGGCAGATGTAATAACTGATCATTTGCAGCTAATGAGAAATAAACACGCAATAACGTTAGAACATTTGAGAATGGGAGCGCTGAAGGGAATCATTCTTGATGCTGATGGGTCGGAGTTATTAAACCTTTACAACGAATTTAAAATTACGCCAAAAGTAGTAAATTTTGCACTGGGAACTGCGACAACCGATGTAAAGCGTAAGTGTCTGGAAGTATTGCGCCATGTTGAGGACAATTTAAGTGGTGAATATATGACGGGGATTCATGCACTGGTAAGTCCAGAGTTTTTTGATGCACTAATTTCGCATAGTAAAGTGAAAGAGGCATATGAAAGATGGCAAGAAGGAGCAGCGCTGAGGAATGACATGAGATCAGGATTTACGTTCTGTGGAATAACATTTGAGGAGTATAGAGGGCAAGCAACCGACCCTGAAGGAACCGTAAGAAGATTTATAGAAAGAGAAAGTGGAAACTGTTTTCCACTAGGAACAGCGAGCACATTTACAACGTATTTTGCACCAGCAGACTTTAATGAGACAGTAAATACTCTTGGACAGCCACTTTACGCGAAACAAGAGCCAAGAAGATTTGATAGAGGGACCGATTTACATACTCAGTCAAATCCTCTGCCAATGTGCCATAGACCGGGAGTATTAGTAAAAGTCATTGTAACATAACAACACAGGTAGAGCAACTATAAAGTGGTGAGGCAGAAGAATGCTTTACCTCTTCTTAGCATGTAAAGGTTAGTATATAGCAGAAAAATATGCAAGAAAATATTAAGAGATTATTGCAAGATTGTTTTGCCCATTTAGGAAAAGTAGCTTTGTATGAATCAAAGGATAAGTCATATATGGTACAAGTACTAAAGCAACAGCCAGATAAATTATACGAGATTGGTGAAGGACAATTTGTAGGAGAAATTTTATTGTTGGAAGTAAGTGTGTTTGATGTATTAAAGCCAATGGTAGGAGATATAGCATTTCTCATAATAGTCCGAATAGGTCATAGGAAGGCAGAATCAACAGCACGACGAAAGGATTCGAATAGAGGAATGTTTTTCCTGGCTCTGTTTTTTATAGCAAACCAATGATGCTCAATTTTGTTAAAATCTGGAGAATAAGGCGGCAGATACAAAATTTCTGCACCGACTCCTTTAGCGAGCTTGATAAGCTTATCAGACTTATGAAAAGTAGCATTATCAAGAATGACAGTTTGTCCAGGTTCTAAGATCGGTGCCAAAAATTGCTCAAACCATCCATTAAAAATATCCATATTACAGTGGCCTTCAAATGTTAATGGAGCAACTATCTTTCTTCTACTTAAGGCTGCAACCATGCTGATTCGTTGAGTTTTTTTTCCAGATTTTAGGGCATAAAATCGCTGTCCTTTCTGGCAATACCCATATGGATAGTCCTCCGTGTTATCAATCCCAGACTCATCTATATACACTAAGTTTTCTGGTTCTTTTGTTGCTATAATTTTTAAGAATTCAGCACGTTTTTCTTCGTTCCTTTCCTTGTATCCATATGTCTTTTTTTGCGCGTAAATCCAATTTTTCTGAGAGCTCGGTGGATCGTTTGGATACTAACGTTGCCCCAAAGTTTAGCCATTTCCGACAGAGTTTTTCTACCGTGTTTTTTAGCAAATTCGATAAACTTATTCCAGTCGATAATTTTCTGATTGTAACCTCCATTACCGAGTTTTTTTGACTGAAAGTCGCCTGTTTCTTTTTTTCTTTGCTGCCACTCCCACAAAGTAGTTCGTCCAATTTTAAATCTTGCTGCCACTGCTTCTCTGCTTTCCCCTTCGTCTAGTGCTTCCATTGCTTTTTTTCTTAAATCATAACTATATGCTGCCGGCATCCAACCTCCTTATCGCCATCTATCCTTATCTTATCATATCCGGACTTCTGTGGAAAGAGCTATACTTTTTCCATAGGTAGTTGTAGATACAGAGTACACACACCACCACTTAGAGATAATTCAGGAATGGTATGGAAAATTCAAGCATCGGGGGTGTAAAATGTGTGCGCCAAGAAGTGCGTAAGGAACAGTTGGTGAAAATCCAACACGGGTAAAGCTTAGCCGGCAACCTGGAACAAACCATTATGCTGCGTAAGGTAACGAGCGTAGTAAAGCTAATGGAATGGACAACATAGGGTGCAACGAAAGTGAAGGTATTGAGTCCCGTAATTCACGCGTCATGGGGGCTGACACTTTACATTTGGTGGAAGGCAACATGGGTAATAACGCTAAGGCAAGATATTACTCACCTCATCGGGATCGAAGGCCGCGTCATGTGTTGAGATGGACCTTACGTGAACTTGGGAGATCCTTTGTATTCCTGTAAGGGTACTCTGGAACAAGTCAATAAAGGCGAGGACTGGAGGAAGATGCAAAGGAAGTCGGACTAACTGATAGTACTCGGAGTGTGGGAAAGCCACATACAAGGGGAAGCGGTTAGCAATATAGTGACTGGTATAGGGATTGCTATACCAATACAACAGAGATTGGAGGAGTATGCAAGGAAAACTAAACCAGATAGCAGTAAGGGCTAAGCAAGATAAGCGAGTAAAATTTACATCATTAGTTCATTTGATTAATGAAGAGAATCTTGCAGAGTGTTATAAGGAACTAAAACGCAACAAGGCTTGTGGTATAGATCGTGTGACAGTGGAAGCTTATGGAGAAAATCTAGAAGAGAAACTTAAAACACTAGTGGATAGTATGAAGAGAAAACAATATCAACCGCTACCAGTGAAAAGGGTATACATACCCAAAGCCGGGAGCAAAGAGAAGCGCGGTCTCGGAATACCATCAACGGAAGATAAGTTGGTACAGGTAATGCTAAAGAAGATATTAGAAAATATTTATGAAGCAAACTTTATGGACAGCTCGTATGGATTTCGACCAGGAAGAAATTGTCATCAGGCGATAAACGCTCTAGATAAAGCAGTTATGCACAAACCAATTAACTATATTGTAGAAGTGGATATCAAGAAGTTCTTTGATAATGTTCAACATAAATGGCTAATGAATTGTCTAAGGGAACGAATAGCTGACCCAAATTTATTGTGGTTAATAAAACGATTTCTAAAGGCAGGAATAGTCGAAGTTGGATGTTATAAAGCAACCGATCAAGGCACACCACAAGGTGGTATAGTAAGCCCTGTATTAGCTAATATATACTTACACTATGTGCTGGACTTATGGTTTGAAAAGAAATTTAAGCCAAAAGCCAGAGGATATTTACAGCTAATAAGGTTTTGCGACGATTTTGTAGTTGGCTGCGAGAGGGAAGAAGACGCAAAAGAATTTCTAGAATTACTGAAACAAAGACTAAGTAAATTTGGGTTGGAAATAGCTGAAAATAAAACAAAAATAGTAAAGTTTGGTAAGAAAGAATGGTATCAAGCAGAAAGAGAGAAACGTAGGACGGCTAGCTTCAACTTTCTAGGATTTACACATTATTGTGGAAAAAGTCGTAATGGTAAACTTATGATGAAGCAGAAAACTTCAAAAATAAGCCTAGCCAGAAAGATTAAAGAAATCAAAGAATGGTTGAAGATGGTACGAAGTCGTATCTGTCTCAAAGATTGGTGGCAGAAACTTAAAGCCAAACTAACAGGACACTATAGCTACTTCGGAGTTAGCGGAAATTATCGGTGTTTGATTCAATTCTATCGACCGGTAACAAAGTTAGCATTTAAGTGGATAAACCGACGTAGTCAAAAGAAAAGTATGGATTGGGAACAATTTATACACTATTTAAAAGTAAATCCATTACCAAAACCAAAGGTATATGTTTCTTTATACACAGGAGCACTAGTGTGAACGCTGTATTGTGGAGCCGTGTGCGGGAAATCCGCAAGCACGGTTCTTTTGGGGAGACTATGGTTATGAGACCAAATCGCTGGTTTCAAGGTCATGAGTCTCTACCAGACCTCTAAAGAATAAAATTTCTGAGTTAATAGAACAACAATTTAGCATTAAATACCATGACAATTATTTGGCTTACACTATACATAATTGGGCTGCAAGCGAAATATCTGATTCTATTACTTTTTGCATAATTGGTTGTGGAAATTGCAAGATTGGATATCAAGATGTTGCAAAGTCATTCAACATAACAAAAGAAGAAATTGACCAAGGTAATATTGCAAGCATAGAAAGTAAAATAAAAAGTGAAGCTGAAAAATCAGGTAGCGAGTTTTCTGAGTTGATTTCTAGAGTGGATCAATCGCTAAAAGAGCAGAGTGAAAAGTCTATTGTACAAATTTTAGATTCATCCGCTGAGGAGATGTTAAGGAGTTTCTGTGATAGCCCTGTACAGTCTCCAGAGCCTCAAGAACCCTCTGCTTCATCTGAAGAGCATGCTACAGAAGGCCCAGAAACTAGTGTTAATTCAGATCTTTTGTCAACCTAATCAACCCCATATATATGTTTTTTTTGTACCCATGCTTTGCGTTTTGGGGTGGAAAGAAAGCACCATTCTTCGTTGCATTTTTCTATCTTCATCACAACAAACTTGTCTATTTTCATAGTAATCTTGCTGTCTACACTCTGTTTTTGATATCCATAAGTATCTTCTTTTACAATCGCGTAGCGCTTATCACTAAGAAGATTGCCTTTTATCCATCCGCAGTCTTCATCTATATCGCAGACCTTTTTCCAACTCTCAAACTCTTCTATCACTTTCAGGGGCAGATTTTTGCAAGTGTATATCCATTTTACAGGATAGTGAAACCCTGGCCCCGTTCTCATGTTGATCTTATTTGATTTGGTTGAAACAAAGTTGTTAGCAAACAAGCTATGGCTAAATAATAAAAACAATAGGATAATAGTACTGAACCAAGATCCCAGTGTCACGCACTGGGATAACGTGAGGGATAGTGTAACAGACTTATTCATCATAATTCACGATTAGGTTGACATAAGATAAAGAGTAAATTAAAAATTGAATAGATCTTTAAATGCAAAATCAATGCCTATAGAAATATTAATGCCTGCTCTTTCACCGACAATGAGCAAAACTGGAGGAAAAATTGTAAAGTGGCATAAAAAAGAACAAGACAAAGTTGAAGTAGGCGACGTAATTGCTGAGATAGAGACTGATAAAGCCATAATGGAGTTTGAATCTATAGATGAAGGAGTCATAGCAAAAATTTTAGTAACAGAAGGAACAAGTGGCGTGTCTGTAAATCAACCAATAGCTTTAATGCTGGAAGAAGGAGAAGATGAAAGTGCACTTAACAACTATACTTCAACTTCCATCAATAGTGCAGTTAAAAAGGAAGTGACAAAAAGTGCTGTTGATAATCAAAAATCAGAACACCAAGATTTAAACGGAAAGCCAATAAGTCATTCTTCGGTGTCATTCCAGCGCGTGACGCTGGAATCCAACCCCTCAATGTCATCCCAGTGCTTGACACTGGGATCTAGAAAAGAAGAATGGATCCCAGTGTCAGCTACTCAGATGACAGAGGGTTATGCAGAAGGTAGAACAAAAATAAGCCCATTAGCTAAGAAAATAGCTCAAAATGAAGGGGTTAATGTGCAGCAATTAAAAGGTACAGGACCATATGGTCGCATAATTAAGGCTGATGTGTTGGAGTTTTTAGGCAGTGGTATACATACTGAAAGTCCTGAGAAAGATACCATAGTTGAAGTAAGCAACATGCGCCAAGTGATAGCACAGCGCCTGACTGAATCAAAACAGAATGTTCCACATTTTTATTTAACTGTAGATTGCCAGGTTGATAAGTTAATATCGTTAAAAAACGAGATTAACTCAGCAGATGAAAACAATAAAGTAACAATTAATGATCTAATCATAAAAGCTGCAGCTTTCAGCATGAAAAAATTTCCTGATATAAATTCTTCGTGGATAGATAATAAAATACTGAGATATTCAAATATAGATATTTCAATCGCTGTGGCACTTGAAGATGGGCTAATTACTCCTATAGTAAAAAATGCTGATAAAAAGGGTATTTTATCTATATCAAAAGAAGTGAAAGATTTAGTAAGCAGAGCAAGATCTGGAAAATTGAAACCTGAAGAGTTTCAAGGAGGAGGGTTTACTATCTCCAACTTAGGGATGTTTGGTATAAAAGCCTTCAGTGCTATAATCAATCCGCCGCAATCTTGCATTATGGCAGTTGGTGCATCTAAAAAACAACCAATTGTTATGAATGAGAAAATAGAAATAGCAGAAATAATGACAGTAACGCTCTCTGTTGACCATAGAGCAGTTGATGGGGCACTCGGAGCAAAGTTTTTAAATGCCTTTAAGCATTATATAGAGAATCCTCTGGTGATGCTTATTGAAACTGCGGTAATCTATTAGCATTGTTATTACAAAATTAATACCTCTAAGTTTATACTTTTATTAGTTAATAGGTTTAGAGGTAAAAAAATGAATACTACAGTAGAAAAAAATAATCCAAAAATTTTTCCTCAAAATGAAGGAAAGATTAACTCAAAAGGCATGGTTGCTCCACCTGTTCCTCCGAAATCTTCCCAAGCTAAATTTACTGGAATAAAAGCAATTTTTGAGCGAAATGTACCTCATTCTCAAGCAAATGATAGTAATAAAACAGTGAGTAGCAATCTTGGAAGAACATTTGGCCCAACAATGCAAAAACTCATGGAAGACAACATTCATAGCACTCCTAACAAACAACGCCGCAATTCAGGGGATAGTGGTATCAGTGATATTAGTAGCAGCACTTCTGATGATGAGGATAGAACAATAAAAGATAAAATGATGGAAAATGTTAAGCAGGATAACCATCAAAAAAGCTTTGATTTACATAAAGTACAAGCAACTGATGAATTAGAAACCGTAAAATTTCTCAAAACGCTAAGCAAGAAAGAAAGAGAAAAACTTGGTTTTTCTCCTAAACAGCAAAATAACCAAAAGGTTGAGACTAGCAAAAAAACTTATAATCCACTTGATTGGAATCCAATCTATCAAGGTAAAAAGCTCTTTAGCTTAGGCAATATGTCGAGTAATTCGTCTTCATGTAGTGAAAAAAGCAATATTTCAGATGTAAGCGATAAGTCTAATAATTCAAACATTGTTAGATGTAATATTACTAGGAGTAACAGTAAGGAAGACCTTCGTAAACCTGATGCTTCACATAATGACAAATCTGCAGGTAAAAAATTATCTAATGTCAATGTAAGCGAATTAATCAGAAAGTTTGAACAAGGTAATGACATAGTAAAAGGGCGTTAATCAAATGTTACCCTATCTTTGTATATGTAAAGGTAGGGTATCTTTTCAAAATAGTATATCCTTTATAGCTTTGTTAATTTTTGACCCCCTCTCTGCAAAAGCAGTTTCTAGAGAGGTTTTAAGTTTTTCCCATTCTTCTTGACCATTTAGAACTAAAGATTTATATTCATTTTCAATTTTTTCCAATGCTCTTTGATATGAAAAACCTAATTCCTCATATATATCAATATTTATCGATTGCAGTATTACCAAAAATGAAAACAAATTCGGATCAGGTAATTCTTCTCTTGTGTGATTCAGAAGACACAGCTTTATTTTTTTTACGCAGTATTCTATTGTTTTTAACGATAGTGACAGGTTTTCTGCATAAAATATAAAACTATCTACAATCAAATTTTTTGACTTTTTCGGTAATTTAATATTTTCAAATAGTTCTTTTGTAAATTTTTCTATCGGTTGTTTTGGCAAATGTAAAGAGAGATCAGTAAAAGATTTTAGGTCAAAATTTGGTCCAAGTATTGTGCTGATTGCTCTTTGTACATTACTCTTATCTTTACTTACAGAAATAATGAAAACCAGCCCCTCCACATCAAGCATATACTTTATAGATTCCAAAAAATCGACAACGAATTTAGGACGGCACACATCAAGATTATCCACCATTATATAAATGTTTTTGTCTTTTCTGATTTTATGAACCACATCCGCTAACTGTGTTTTAAAATCTCTAGTACTCTCTTTTCTTCTTTGGAGAAGACTTAATTCACTCAAGACAAAACCTATGTCTTTTTTATCAGCCTCTTTTGCAGCATCAAGAAATACTGAAAGCATAGCAAGTGGAGATTTACTGATCAGCTTTCCTAGTGTGTTTAGAGAAAATAGCTCTTGGTTTATGTTCTTGAACTGTTGTATAACACTTCTTTTTACTTTATACGATACAAATAAATCTTCAAATAGGAAATTTAAAAAAGAAGGCAGTGGTTGGTCCAATGCATTGATATCCCATGCACTATAATAAGCTGCAATTTCATTTTGCTGTTTTAACTCTTTTACCCATTCTTTCAAAAAAAACGTCTTGCCCCATCCATCATATCCTTCCAAAGATATTATTGTAAAAGACTGATCAATTGTTTTAATTATATTGTTAAATTTACCTGAAAATTGCTTATAGTTTAGACGGTCATTTTCCCAAGCCACCACTTTAAGTGGTGGCGCTATTTCTTTCTTTTTGAATGTTATTAGCGATATAAGTTTTTTTAAGCACATGTCTTATTTTATATTTAACTCATATTCTTGTCTTGAAGTAAGTGCTATCCTCAGCGTTCCTTCATCAAGATAGTCAATTTCTCCGCCCATTGGTATGCCGCAAGCAAGACGTGATATTTTCACATCCAAATTTTTTAGCAATTCAATTATATATTGTGCAGTAACTTGACCCTCTAATGTCGGATTAATTGCGATAATTATCTCTTCAATTTTAGACTCTGTCACTCTTTTCAGAATAGTGTCAAGGTTGAGTTCTTTTGGACCTATGCCATTTATTGCAGACAATCTGCCACCCAAAACATGGTATAAACCTGAATATATATTTCCTTTTTCAAACGCCCATAGATCACCTAATTCTTCTACTACACACAGTAACTTAGTGTCACGTTTTGGGTTAGTACAAATAGAACAAGGTGACTTAGTATCTAGATTTCCGCAAACTTCACACTCTATTATAAGATCTGCTAGCTCTTTAATCAAAGATGCAAGTGGTAGCATAACTTTTTCTTTGTTTTGGAGTAAATGTATAACTAACCTGCGTGATGATGATGGCCCTAAACTTGGCAATTTAGAGAAAGCATGAACTAGATTTTTTATGTTAACGTTCATTCAATAAATTCAGAATAGGCAGTCAAATGGTAACATCAAACCCTTTGTAAAGAAAGTGGTAAGTTTCTCTTGATCCCACTTTGATCAGCTATAGAAAAAATTTTTTACTTTAACGAAAAAAATTACTTCCGCACACTTAAAGCCTGATTATAATAGACTTCTTGCATAACCCAAACTAAGTAGAAAAAAGGTATCATCCAAGTAGCTGACACTGGTTCCTTTATGACGGCAGTACCTTCTCCTGTCATCCGAGTAGCCGACTACTTGGATCCAGGAAATTTAACTCTACCAAGTAAATGTACAATAAGAACTAGATTCCAGACTGGAATGACAGCAGTCCTACGTCATACCGCGATTCATTCTCGGTATCTCTAGATCCCGCTAACAAGTAGCGGGATGACGGTTGTCAGGCTAGCTGTCATCCCAGTGCCCAGACACTGGGATCCAGAAATTTTAATTGTAAGTAAGCATACTGGGTTGATAAGTATAAAAGTAGCTAGAAAATAAACATTTTTGATGAGATTATATGGAAAACTGGATGCCAGTGTCAAGCACTGGCATGACACCCTTCACGGACTTTTAAATTACTTTAGCTATAAATATTAAGAAATTTACCAAATGAAAAAAAAGGCAAAAGAAGCCCTGGGGTTATTATCCGCTTTAAAATATTGGCGTTTTTTATGTTTTAAACGCTTGACAAGCGAGATTCAGCCGCTTTTAATTGCAACTAACTTACGCTGCAAATGTTTAAGAAATTTACTAAGCAGAAAAAAAGACAAAGAATCCCCGAGTTAGCTAGTCTTTTACTATCTCTGTCGAGTATTGGCATTTTTTGATGTCTTGTAACGCTTTATAAGCGCGTTCAGCTTATTTAGATAAAAACCTAGATGTAGATGAAGTTTTGTAAAGACATACAGTATCTATATACTGCAAAAAATTGAACATAAGACGCCGATACATTAAGTAATCCTTACCTTTTAATCTGCAGATTGGCGAAAGCAAATACAATAGCTTCAGTTTCATGATAAGGGGGCTGGCGGAGGGTGTCAAGCAAGTTTTTTCGTTTCTATGTTGTCAGCTACTTGGATGACGCCAATCTGAGTTAACTACACCAACTCACATTCAGCAAAAAAGAAAGCTATCTCCTTACGAGCATTTTCTAGACTATCCGAGCCGTGGACTCTATTTTCACTAATATCATCAGCAAAATCACCCCTGATTGTGCCTTTATCTGCCTGCTTTGGATTGGTAGCTCCCATGATTTGTCTGTATTTACTTACTGCATTTTCACCAACTAAAACTTGAACTACCACAGAACCAGAGGTCATAAACTCTACTAATTCCCCAAAAAAAGGCCTATCTTTATGAATTTCATAAAACAGCTCTGCTTGTTTTTTTGTTAGTAACATCATTTTTTGTGCTGTGATTTTCAGCCCAGATTGTTCGATGTAGGAATTTATATTGCCTGTAATATTATTTTTTACTGCATCAGGTTTTAATATCGAAAGTGTTCTCTCAATTGCCATATTATTTCCTTATATAAAATAGTATATTTATAGATTTATTTTATTGTAAATTTTGATTTGATAAAAGCAGTTTTTTATTTATAGTTAAGAATAAACCATCAAGGAGGTATTGTATGGGTGAATGTTGTAAAAATAACACTACTAAACAAGCTGAGCCTACCACTAAAAAACAAGCTAAATCTACTACTAAAAAATTAGTAAGTAACTTTAAGTCATCACTTTTTTGTGGAACAAAAGGATTTTTAACTTTTAATTTGGCCTTTTTAAGCTTTTTGGAATATAGCTTACATCATAATACAGAATTAAAAAAAGGTGCTGCTTTTGCAATGAAAAGAAACACTATTCCATTTCTTGAAATGACAATCATAGCACCGCTTGTTTGTTTTGCACTGCCAGCTATGCTAGGCAGTATGAGCCTCATGCAATGCGCACTTTTATGTGCTTCCTTAATGATTGCCACATGTTTTATTGTCAGAACTTTTCATCTGCGTGAGAAGTTAATGGAAAAAATCACTAACCATAGTAGAAAAGAAATAGACGCGGAATTTAAGAAAGATACTATAAAATTTCCTATCTTTGATCAAAATAGAAAACACACCGAGTATAATTCGCCTAACTCAGGGCGACTACTGGATGAAACAAGTAGCACCTCTCTTTTCGTTAAAGTTTTACTTTTTCCCCTCAAGGTTCTTCTGAATGTCCTGCAAAGTTGTATAATGCTATCTTTAGCTGCTGTTGAACTTCTTGAAACGGTACCAAGTCTTTTTGTCGATACATTTTTCGATTGGAACTTCACATCCACCAAGAGTAACCTGCAGAGATCAGGTCATTTATTGTATGCAAGTGTAAGAAATTTAGTGCCCATAACTAAATTTGATGAGTGTGTAGCTAATTTTATAGGCACCCCAAAAGTAACTTGTTGTAGTAGTGCGTAGGTGAAAAAGGCAGTTATCTTATTTAACCTTGGCGGACCTAATTCATTGAATGCGGTTCGTCCTTTTTTATTCAACCTTTTTTATGACAGGAGAATAATCAATCTACCGAATCCCTTTCGGTTTCTTTTAGCAAAGTTTATATCTGCGAAACGAGAAAATACTGCACGAGAAATATATGAGCAAATCGGAGGCAAATCGCCGATTTTGGATAATACGAAAGCACAAGTTAATGCTTTAGAACTAAAATTAAATGAAGATAGAAACCATGTATACAAGGTATTCATCTGCATGCGCTACTGGCACCCTTTTGCCGACGAAGTTGTTAAAAGTGTAAAACAATTTGATCCTGACGAAGTAATTCTGTTGCCACTGTATCCACAATATTCAACTACCACAACTCTGTCATCCATCGAGAATTGGCAAAAAAATGCTAAACGGTATGGCCTAAAATGCAATACAAAAATGATTCACCGTTATTATGATAACCAAGATTTTATTGAAGCTCACGCTAATCTGATAGCTAAGTACTATAAATTGGCTAGCAAAATCGGTAAACCAAGAGTCCTATTTTCAGCCCATAGCTTACCTCTTAGTATCATTAAAAAGGGCGACCCTTACGCTTCACAGGTAGAAAGAAGCGTAGAGTTAATAGTAGAAAAGTTAGCTATCAATAACTTAGATTGGTCAATATGTTATCAGAGTAAGATTGGTCCTGTAAAATGGCTAGAGCCAAGCACTGAAAGTGAGCTATTACGCGCAAAAGCTGATGGTGTACCTGTAGTTCTATCACCTATATCTTTTGTTTCTGAGCATTCAGAAACTCTAGTTGAACTTGATATAGAATATAAAGCAATTATCAAGGATGGATATTACTTTCGTGTGCCAACTCTCAGTACCGATCCCTTGTTTATAAAATGCTTAGCCGATTTGTGCATAAATCTCCCTTAAAGTCCTGATTCATAGGGCTTTTCTTTTAGGATTTTATGTGATAGAATAACAGGAAGTTATTAACTATTTCATGCCAAACAAGCTAAAAAAGAAATCTAACATACTCGCACAAAGGGTGCATGATATTTATGATCATGATTTCAGGAAGGTAATCTGCATCACAACAGGTTTAACAGCCCTATTGTGTAAGATTTCACTGCAATTTTGCTGCGAGTTCATTGACAATAATAGATCCAATATCTTTCTTATACGGAATGTTGCTCGACTAGTAAAGTTTCCGACATCTATTCTATACATTGCCCATTCTGCATTTACTCTACAGGATCTAATTAAGGATTACAGAAACCCTGAGAGTAAAAAAGAGCTGGCAAAAATTGTGGGTAAATCGGCTAATCTTGCAAGCAGCACCATAGAAGCGCTAATGATGTTGAAAATCATCCATTTTTGCACTGGAAGCAATACAGACATAATAAGTTATATTAACTTAACCTCAACGATCCTATTTTTGTTCATTTCAGAACCTATAAGCTATTATTATACATGCAAGGAATATCTGGATAATAAGGATCCTGAAAAGTCTGCTGAGTGTAAGAAGGACCTTATTATTAGCACATTAACTTTGTCGTTAGGTTTATTAAACTTCATATTAAGAAGGATAGAGACTCCAACTATACCAATAAACTTAGGTAATGGTATAATCTATAATTTCAACTTAAGCGTAACAGTCAGCATAATATATAGTGCAGTATTTCTTGCAGTTCAGCTTGACAAATTGTTTCAACAACCTGTCAATGATGATCCTTCCACTGAACTTGATGATGTTCATAATATAAACGGTCATTCTAATGACAGCACTGTAGAGGTATAAGAATTAGGGATGAAAAGATTTTATTTCTACTGCCAACGCTAGTACTGCTAATTTGCTAACAATACTCCAAAGTGATAGAATTTTACCTTCTACAACCTGGCTAACATCATGAAACTCACAGTCAGTGGCATTCAAGCTAGAATATACATCTTTTCTGCTATTACATCGGTATAAGTAACATGTTGAAGTATCTCCTATATAGTATATTAGCGGTTCTGCAGAACTGCTTTTAAACATGTCAATGGTTGGTACACCTTCTTGTATAATAACGCTATTGATTGCTATTCCTTCTTTTATCTTTTTCATTTTATGACGCTTTTTTTTATTGAGGTTTAATATTTCCTCTCCACTTGTTGCTGTTATAATGCCCATCCCATATGTGCCATTGCTTGCTTTGATAAAAACGTAAGGTTGTGTTTTTATTTTATATTCTTCGTATTTTTTTTGCACTAGAGATAATATTTGGTCAACTTTAGTTGCTACTGCTCCTAGTGACAAATCATCATCAAAATCAACTCCATCACAGCTCTCTGTAAGCACAGAAATTAGCCATGGGTCTATTTTAAATTTGCCACAAAACTCAGATGCTAATTCTTGATAGATTTCAAAATACTTAAATTTCTGCCTGCTATGCCAACCGTATAGTGGGCTTGGTACTATATCTTGCTTTACGTCTTTCAGCGTGTCTGGAATGTGGCTCGTCATATCACGGTTCAGTATAATAACATCAGGCACAAATCCTGAAGTTGTCTTTAGCAGGGAGTTTTCTTTCACAACAGTTTCATACTGTTCTATTAAATTGTATACTTCATTATATAAAAGGCCAATTCTAGTCTCAAAACCTGCGAGTTGTAGTATTTTCTCTATAACAAATACGTTTTCTATATACATTTTATTGCGTGTATAATTTTCCGGTATTATAAGAACCTTTTTGTATTGATGTCTTTTAAAATAGCTTTTTATCAATCTTGCTGCCATCGTTCTTGATTCTTCACTTAAGTTATTGAACCCCGCAGGAAATAAATTAGCGTCTACTGGAACGATTTTATAGCCAGAGTTTCTAAGATCTATAGAGCTATAAAATGGCGATGTAAGGCCATTAAATTTTGCTTCGAACCAATTATTTATACTTTTTTCCAAATCTGGGTGAATTATGTTTTGCATCTGCACTTTAAATGTTATAAGGAAGGTATTATATTATAAGCTATAGTTGAACATATTTAGTAAATTTGACTAAAGATTAAAGTATAATGAGATTCTTATTTAAAGTGATAGAAAAATGATTCAACACGATAACAATAAAATGTATGGCACTACTATATTATCAATTAGAAAAGATAAAAGTGTAGTAGTAATAGGTGACGGACAAGTTTCACTGGGCCACACTGTTATAAAATCTGGAGCAAAAAAAGTTAGGCGTCTTTCTGGTGATTCCGTAATTGCTGGATTTGCCGGGGCAACAGCCGACGCATTTACTCTTTTTGAAAGATTAGAATCTAAACTTGACAAGCACCCAGGGCAATTAATGAGAGCATGTGTTGAACTTGCAAAAGACTGGAGAATGGATAAATATCTGAGGAAATTAGAAGCTATGATGATCGTTGCAGATAAATCTATTTCATTAGTAATTACGGGAACAGGTGATGTTCTTGAACCTGAAGATGGAGTCGCAGCTATTGGCTCTGGGGGAAATTTTGCTCTATCTGCAGCAAGAGCTTTAATTGACATTAAAGGAATATCAATAGAGGAAATTGCGAAAAAGGCTATGAAGATAGCTGGCGATATATGTGTTTATACAAATCATAATGTAGTTATTGAAAAGATAGAGGAGTGATATGTCTTCCAAGCAAAAAACTTTATGCACCAATTTTTCCAATCAGCCCATAACCCTTTCAGAAGGGCGGTCTTGTAGTAGTGACACCTACGATGAAAAAGATAACCTCTATAAAGATACTAAGAGTGGTTTTGATTCAAATGACAGCGATGTTCAAGTTAATGACAGCACTCAAGTTTTGTTAGATGACCTTCCACCACAGAAGATAGTTAAAGAATTGGACAGATTCATAATCGGACAGGATGATGCAAAGCGTGCTGTTGCTATTGCGCTCAGAAATCGTTGGCGTCGCAATCAGGTTCCATTTCCATTGCGTGATGAAATCATACCTAAGAATATATTGATGATCGGTCATACAGGGGTTGGTAAAACTGAAATAGCTCGTCGCTTAGCAAAACTTGCCGGTGCACCGTTCATAAAAATTGAGGCAACGAAGTTTACTGAAATAGGGTACGTTGGACGTGACGTTGATTCGATAATACGCGATTTAGTTGATGCAGCAATAGTTTTAGTTAAAGAGAAAGCCCGTAAAGCCTTAGCTAAAAAGGCTTTAATTTTAGCTGAGAAAACAATAGTAAACTCTATGGTAGGCGAAAATGCAACCGAAGAGAGTAAAAAAATTTTTAGAGAAAGGTTGAGGAATAAAGAGTTTGAGGACGGAGAAGTTTCTATTAACGTCAGAGAGAGCAAGAGTATGTTACCTACTTTCGATATACCAGGCATGCCAGGTGGGCAAGTTGGTGTGATGAATGTAACAGAAATAATGGGCAAGATGTTTAACGGGAGCAAAAAAACAAAAACTATTACGGTGAAGGTAAAAGAAGCGCGTGAAATATTAATTAATGAAGAAAGTGAAAGGCTAATGGATGAAGATAAGATAATCAAAGAAGCCATTGATCTTGTTAGTAATGACGGTATAGTATTTTTGGATGAAATAGACAAAATTGCAGCGCGTACAGAAGTAAAAGGTGAAGTAAACAGAGAAGGAGTGCAACGCGATCTGTTACCATTACTTGAAGGAACAACTGTTACAACTAAGTATGGCCATGTAAAAACAGACTATATATTATTTATTGCATCTGGTGCTTTTCATCAGTCTAAACCATCTGACCTCTTACCGGAATTGCAGGGCAGATTACCGATCAGGGTAGAACTTAAGGCACTTACTCAAGAGGATTTAATAAGAATATTAAAGGAACCAGAATCTAGTTTGTTAAAGCAGTACATAGCTTTAATGAAAACAGAAAATGTGACACTTGAGTTCACTGATGATGGTATAAAAACCATAGCTGAAATAGCGTTTACAGTTAATAGGCAAGTGGAAAATATAGGCGCAAGAAGGCTTCACACTGTCATGGAGAAGCTTTTAGATGAAATAAGTTTCATTGCTTCTGAGAAAAATAGCGAAAAATTCATTATAGACAGCAAGTATGTAAAAGATAAACTTGAGTCAATTTCGAAGCAGCTTGATTTATCTAAGTTTATACTTTAGGAAAAACGAAAAGCCTACTTTAAGTAGTATAGAGAGTGTTCAGAAGATTAGCCAGTAGACCTAAAATTTCAGCTATATTCTTTAGGCTGTTTTTCAACAGTAGAATGGTGTGCTGCGACCTCTTGCTTAACATCTAAGCTTAAGTCAATTATTGAGATATTTTCTTCATCATAATCTATGTCTTTTATTAACATATCGTTAGTAATAGTCAAAAGGTCAGGCGGAGAAAGAATAGTTCTTTTATTACCAGCTCTCATTCCCACAACTCCAAGCTCTATAGCAAGTGGTATTTTTTTATCGCCAACCCTAAATTGCACTGTTTGATCTTTGACTATATATTCCCCATTATGCTCCTTTACGCTATATTTAACCGATATCTCATCACCGCACCTTACTTGTTTTCCAGTCTTGTTAATTAAGTCATTAAAAACCATCAGATTATTTACTGAGTCGGGATATTTATCCTTTACTTCGATCAGTTTGACGTAATAAGAATTAAAATTCATTTTGTTCTCATTGGCAATAGTAACTACACGCTCTCCGCCTTCTTTCATACCTATTACCCCTAAACTCACTTCTTTTAGGTCATCTTGACCTATTTTCAAAGTAACATCAGAAACTTTGCTAGGGAGTGTTGCTGAGTTATTATTAGAAATTTTATATATTTGCAATAGGACTTCCAGGCCACAAAAAGCCTTGCTGCCACTGCCTTCAGTAATTTCATAAAAATTTATTGAATCTTCTTCCTTTTGCTGCGTTATTTCTTCTAAATATTCTGTCAGCCCATGCTTTTCAATATAGCGGTCAAGTGCTGATTCAAGTATTGGCTTCACTAGGTAATGTGCTATCGTCTGTATCAAACCACCATGCGTGGCATTTATCTCATAAAGCTTGTCCTTTTTTTCCGGTTTACCTTTGTTTATATAGACAATAGTAAACACAAAAGCAGAAGTTAAAGTGAGAATCATTACTACGGAAATAAGCATTTGTAATATAATTTTTCTAACCATCTTTCTTTACTTGATTCAATAAATCATATAAATAATTAGTATCCCCTGAAAGCGCACTCAAATTATCCAAGCCTTGTTTAAAGAGGCCGTCTATATAGTCCTCTACTTCACTTTTACCAAGCACAGACATAAGATTATTTGTTTTATCTTGTTCGTAGTCTTCAATATCATCCTTAGCTTGAAAGATAAGCCCTAGATTTATTCCATAGTTATATAACGCTTTACGTTGCTTGTCTGTAGCACCCCCTATTATAGCACCTATTTCACATGAAGCTGCAAATAGTTTTGCGGTTTTCATCAAATGAATTTCTTTTATTTTATCAGCTTGGCCCGACGTCATTCCAGCGTCATACATACAGCCGTACGAATGTTGTAGTTTTAAGGTAGAAAGGGTGTCATGCAAGTAGCTGACACTGGAATCCATTTCATGTTCAGCTCCACTATCGCATGGCTTTTTGCACGAAATGCTTGTAGGCAAAGCCTTCTGGATCCCAGTGTCCGCTACTTGAATGACAGAGGGTTGGGGGCTAAAATCTATATGCTCACTGTTAATATCTAAAGCCTGTCCTCCCACCATTCCCCTAATTCCTATTGCCTGAGAAAGAACTTTTATGATCTCACAGCGTTTCTCATTTAACGAAGATAATACCTCAAAAGCCAGAGTAAGTAGTGCATCTCCGGCAAGCACTGCTGTTGCTTCATCAAATTTTTTATGGCAGCTTAGCTGGCTTCTGCGAGTATCACTGTTGTCCATGCACGGTAAATCATCGTGAATTAGAGAGTAAGCATGAACAAATTCAATTGCTGCAGCAACTGATATTACTTTTTTAGCTTCCGCGTTAAACACTCGCGATGAAGCTACGACTAAAAAGGAGCGTATATGTTTTGCAGGAGCAAGGAGTATATAACGCATAGCTGATATAAGCTTATTCTCGCTATTTTCGGGTAAGAGTTTATTTACTTCTACAATAAGCAAATTTTTTGTTGTTTCGTCTAGCATTTTTGAATTGTTAATTGTTTAGCACGTAACGCTAGCCAGCTAGGGCAGTAGAAAACTTTACTGTAGTTTACCAGTTATAAAAGATATTGCAAACATAAAAATTTTTTATAACATCAAAGAATAGGTTATTTTTTTGGTAAGAAATGTGAATAGCGAACTAGCAAAGAGCACTAGAGAAGACATAGAAGAAAAAGTGAAAAAGATTATACTAGAGCATATTAGTAAGGATGTAGAGAAATTCAACAGCTCTTCAAAGCTTTCGGAGCATGGTACAGACAGCTTAGATGCAGTTGAAATCATCATGGCAGCAGAAGAAGAGTTTGGAATAGAAATTCCAGATGAAGACGCACAAAAAATGGAAACTATGGAGCAAATAGTTGAGTACATTAATAATAAAAAAGGCTAATAGTTAGTGTTAAATGAGCAGAAGAGTAGTAGTCACTGGTGTTGGTTTAATCACTCCACTAGCGGCAGATGTTGACAACACTTGGTCAAGGCTAATAAAAAGTGAGTCTGGCATAAAAGCAATCAATACGGATAGATTTGACTCTTCTGATCTTGCTTGCAAAATTGCAGGGCAGGTGCCGTTGCAATCAGACAACATTGAGCACCATCTCAATCCACTAGATTATATTTCTGAGAAAGACTCAAAAAGGACAGATCGTTTTATCCATTACGGTATTGCAGCAGCTATTCAGGCAGTAGATGATTCATTAATTTTGGAAAGCCAAAATATCAATCGGGAACGTGTTGGTGTGACTATTGGCTCTGGTATAGGTGGTCTTCCGTCAATTCAGGAAAATGTTATTACCATGCAGGAAAAAGGGCCCAGACGTGTCAGTCCATTTTTTGTCCCTGCAAGTCTAATAAATTTGATATCTGGCCATATTTCTATTAAATACGAATTTACAGGTCCAAACGATTCAGCAGTAACCGCATGTGCAACAGGTGCGCATGCAATCATAAACTCAGCAAGAACTATAAAACTTGGTGAAGCGGATGTTATGATTGCAGGTGGAGCAGAAAGTGCACTGTGTAGAGTTGGAATTGCAGGTTTTGCATCTATGAAGGCGTTATCAACTAAATTTAACGATAAACCGGAAGAAGCTTCAAGGCCATGGGATGAAGAACGCGATGGTTTTGTTATGGGTGAAGGAGCAGGTATATTGGTGCTGGAGGAATACGAACATGCGAAAAAAAGGGGGGCAAAAATACATGCTGAACTGGTTGGGTACGGACTCACAGGAGATGCGCACCACATTACAGCACCACATCCAGAAGGAAGAGGCGCATTTAAGGCAATGCAGCTTGCTTTAAAGAGCGCACAAATTAATCCCAATCAAGTAGGGTATATCAATGCACATGGAACTTCAACGCCACTTGGAGATAAAATTGAAGTAATAGCAATGAAACAGTTATTCGGTGACTACGTTTATAAAATACCTGTTTCTTCAACTAAATCTTCTATAGGACATTTACTTGGTGCTGCAGGGAGCGTTGAAGCAATATTCAGTATTCTTGCGTTAAATAATGGAATTATTCCGCCAACCTTAAATTTACACAAGCCTTCAGAAGGATGTGATTTAAATTTTGTACCGTTTAAAGCTCAGGAGCATAAAATTCAATATGCACTTTCTAATTCGTTTGGTTTTGGTGGCACTAATGCATCGCTCATATTTGGACAAGTTTAGTTGATGTCACCCCAGTGTCTTCCTCTTGTCATTCCAGTACCCTCCTCTTGTCATGCAAGCAGCTCTCCTACTGTCATCCCAGCACGTGACACTGGGATGACAAACGGTTGTGAAAGGGAATACATATAAAAATTAAACTATCAATAGCAATTCAAAAAGAAAAAATATTCTATTCATCCCTGAAGAAGTATTTTATTGACAATTTATGAATAAAGATCAATAATGCAGAAAAGGAATTGATGGGCGTATGCATGAATTTAACCACTATTAATTGTACATTATTTGTTGTAATTACATATTTTTTGACGTGCATTATAGCTTGGTGCTTACCTTTCAAAGACATAACATTATTAACAACATTTGTTCCGGCTTCAGTTGCAATTTTGCTAACCATTTATAATAAACAGAAGGTAAGGGATCTTTTTAAACTTAGTTCGCCAAAAAACTGTCTATTAGGGTTTATACTTATTCTGGTAAGTATGCTAATTTCCAATGGTCTTTTGTCAATTTATTGCGGTTTTTCATTTTTCCGAGAGTCTTTTACGTTAGACCGTGTAAAGGATTTGAGTGCAGTTTTGAGTCCATTAGTGATGTTATTTGTTTTATTATCAACCTTTGTGATGTGGATCATTATGTCTCTTGGTGAAGAGATCGGTTGGCGTGGCTATCTTTTGAAAAATCTTAAAAGCAAAATATCAAATTTTTATATCAGAGCAATTATTGTCGGTATTATTTGGTCAGTATGGCACATACCAACTTATGTGGTTGCTGGCTCAGCTTTGTGGAAGGATGGCTTTACATTCCCGACTATTTGTGCTTATACCCTTTATATTTGTGCAATGTCTATAATGTTTACCTGGTTGTTTGAAAAAGACAACTAGATTTGGCCAGTAACTATTGCTCATGCAACAAATAATCTTGTGTATAGTGTTTTGAGCATTCTAATGCCGTCTCCTCCTCTGTCAACTTTCGATGCAGTAATTCGCCTTACATTAGGAGCAGCTGGTTATTTCATTGTTGCAATTGGTGTTATTTGGTTTGATAAAGCTCGAGAGCGTCATTTGAGTAATTCATAGTATAAAATTTCGGGGGCAATTCGCATCAGGTGTCATGCAGGTAGCATGACACTGGGATGATGAGGAAGAAAAAGCAAATTTTGCCTTTTACGGTCAATCTATTATACTTAGTAAGACTTCAATAAACTAATGAATTATACTTTATATCTAATTAAATGCACAAGATATTAATAAGAAATAACTACAAACCTTTGGTCGGAAAAATCAAGATTAATGGCTCAAAAAATGCTGTTTTACCAATAATGGCAGCAAGTCTATTAAGTAGCTCCCCGGTAATTTTGCATAATGTACCTGATTTAATTGATGTGCATCTAATGTCTAAGTTGCTTGAAAGTCTTGGAGCAGAAGTGAACTTTATGCACAATAAAAATTATAAAGCGAACCATACTTTGAAAATTGACTGCAGCAATATCAACAATCACGTGATGCCATATAAAACCGCAAGTAAGCTAAGAACTTCTTTTCTAATATTGGGTCCAATGCTTAGCAGATTTGGCAAAGCGAGAACAGCATTTCCTGGTGGATGCAACATTGGAAAGCGTCCTGTTGATATGCATATTAAAGCATTAGAAGAAATGGGAGCTAAAATTGAAATTGACGGCTATAATATAATTGCAACAGTGAAAGGAAAGCTACAAGGAAAAGAAATCACATTTGAGAAAATAAGTGTTGGCGCAACAGAAAATGTAATAATGGCAGCAACATTTGCAGAAGGAGTGACAACAATAAACAATGCTGCAACTGAGCCGGAAGTTCTTGATTTAATAGATTTTCTGAAGAAAATGGGTGCTGATATTGAAATTGATAATACAAAGGTCATAATAACAGGAGTTGAAGCACTAAATGGATGTGTTCATAAAATAATACCAGATCGCATAGAAGCAGGCACCTATGCACTAGCTGCTATAATAACCGGTGGTAAGTTGGAGTTGGAAGGAATAAATCTATCTGATATAAGGTGTATTACAAATGAGTTGGAGACTATAGGAGCTATGGTTGAACTGTATGATGGAGGCATTGTTATTTCCAGAAAAAATGGCTCTATTAAGTCTGCTAACGTTGCGACAGATCCATATCCCAATTTTCCCAGTGATATGCAACCACAACTGATGTCTGCAATGTGCATCGCTGATGGGATATCAGTAATTGAAGAGAACATTTTTGAAAACAGATTTACACATGCAGATGAATTGAGAAAGTTAGGTGCTAATATCAGCATCGAGAAAAGCAAAGCTACTATAAGTGGAATAAAAAGCTTATCTGGAGCTAATCTATATGCTACTGACTTAAGATCAACAGCAGCTTTGGTGCTTGCTTCTTTGGTAGCCGGTGGAGAAACTATAATAAACAATTCACATCATTTATGGAGAGGATATGAAGCAATGCATGAAAAACTCAATTCATGTGGAGCTGATATCTCCATTTCGTCTTGAGGATATTTTATGAATGAAGCAACCAAACGAACTATAGTAAAAGAAATAGATGCAATCTTATATGAAGAACATAAGGTATTAGACCATGGATTTATTCGAGTAGTGGATTATATGGGCTCTGATAGCGCTATAGTTCAAGCTGCTCGTGTTTCTTATGGCAAGGGAACAAAACAGATAAGTCAGGATGAAGCACTTATAAAGTATTTAATGAGACATCATCATACAACTCCATTTGAAATGTGTGAAATTAAGTTTCACGTGAAACTTCCAATTTTTGTTGCAAGGCAATGGATAAGGCATAGAACTGCAAATGTGAATGAATATTCAGCAAGGTATTCAATACTTGATAATGAATTTTATACACCTAAACCAGAACAAGTTGCAAAACAATCTGACAATAATAAACAAGGTAGCGGGGAAGCTTTTGATCCAGATACCTCAAAGGAAATAATAGATTCTCTAATAAATGACTCTAATTTAGTATATTCTCATTATGAAAAATTTATTGAGCAGGGGCTTGCAAGAGAAATTGCCAGAACTAACCTAATGCTTAATTACTACACGCAATTTTATTGGAAAATAGATCTGCATAATCTCCTTCATTTTTTGAAGCTTAGAGCTGATAAGCATGCCCAATATGAAATCAGAGTTTATGCAGAAGTTATGCTGGATATAATAAAAAAATGGGTTCCACTGGCCTACAATGCCTTTGTTGAATATTGCCTAGAATCAGCCTGTATTTCAAGAACTGGTCTAGAAATAATTCGCAAATTAATTAAAGGGGAAAACGTTACTAGAGAAGAAAGTAATATTGGTAAAAGAGAATGGGGCGAGCTGATGTCTATACTTGATAAACAATCTTAAAGATAAAGGCATACGTGTCAATCTCCTCTGTCAGTTAACTCTCGTTCACCAGATTGAATCTTGCTTTTTACATCACATTAACTCATCACTTTTATAGAACATCTCATTAAAATCATTTAGAGTTCCAAAATCCTGACCCTTGATAAACAGGTGATCATTAGCAACATGTGCTTCATCAAGAGTAAACAGCTCGTAATGATGATTGTGAGCGGGCCTAACAATTTCATTATATAAAACCATTACTTGTTCGTAGTTATATCCATCGCCAGCATGATATTTACCACGTACGGTATCATAAAAATTCTTTACATCATCATATGTCACTTGCAGCTCCACCTTATACTTTCCCACTTCAAGAGGACTTCCTGTCTTTATTTTTAAGGGATGTTGTGAATTTGCAACACTGTTAGAAGTTTCTGCTTCAATATCAGAATTTTTATCCATATTTTCTATCACACTTGCCATAACAGTTTCTTGTTCATCTTCTGTTGGTTTTGTTTGTTTTTCAGTCTTATTACTGCTACTGTCAGTTTCCACAGTTACTTTTTTTACTTCTATATCTTTTTGAGCTTTCTCATTACTTTGCTTGTGTATTTCATCTCCATGCAATTTTTCCTGCAGAGCTTTTTTCGTATCAGCATAATCATCACGATTGCTTTGCAAAGCTGGTTTATAACTGCTGCTATCATCCGCTTGCATTTGATCTATATAGTTAGATTCTTCTTCCTGTATAGTATTTTTTGCGTTATCCTCACCAACCGTTCCTTTCTCCCCAGACTTGGCTTCACTCTCTACCACAACTTCTTCGTCTACTTGCTCATCATCAATTGTAAATTCAGTACCTATCTGATTGCTATCTTCCTCCAATTCATTAGATAATTTTTCAGATAGCTGGTCACCACTCAAATATGGTTCCTTTGAATATTTAGCATAATTATGGGGATCGGTTCTGTTTTCTGAATAAAACCCACTTTCAAAGTCTGAGTAGGAGCTTTGATTGAGCACAAAAAATAAGTTTTCATAATTAACCAGCATATCACTATCAGGGCTAACAAAATTTAAATATTCATCGCCTTCCCATTCTGGGTGGTGTCTATACTCTGCTATGTAGTATTTACTAGAGTCGAGAGGTATCTTGTCACCTTCTTCCCCATCAAGTTGTAAAACTACTGCTGAATGCCCATTACCTAAATCATTACCTTTTACCACTTTGAATATTTTAATCTCATCCTTTTCTACAAGTTCTTTTAACTCCTCGTTCTTTTCATTTAACTCTTCCTCCCTTTGTCTTTCTGCTTCTCTCTCTCTTGCCAATCTTTCTGCTTCTTCATCAGCTTTCTTCTGCAGTTGTGAGAATACATTTTGTAATATATCTTGTGTGGTTAAGCTATTTGTGTTGCTTAAAAAATTATCTAACACATTTGATGCAATTGGTGACAATTCACCGTGATCATCAAATACTTTTTCCTTTGCTTTATCATAGTGATTTGGGTTATAGATTGCATACAGAGGATAAAAACCATAATCTGCAATTGACGCTCCGTCAGGTGATAGTTCCATTGAGAATCCATAGTAATTAAGTGGAAGATTGGAGGTTAAATATTTACCGTTATCATCCCTAACGTGTAGCTCACTTCTACCATTGTGCTCACTATATTTGTTGTAGTAGATATAAAAATTCTCATGGTTAAGATTGAAGTGATCATCTAGATTATCGAATTGAATTGTACTGCCAAGCTTCTCGCGCAAAAGATTTTTGCTTTCATCTGTAAGCTTTATATGTGCAGAAAAGTAGTATCGATCTATAGGTTCGCCTTTTTCTATTTCAAAGTTCAAAGTAATCTTGTCGTTGACCATTGGTAGCCTCCACAAATTCTATAAATCATTTTATTTATCAATCATACGGTCTGTACTATGAAAAATGTGTTAAACGTTAAGATTTTCTCTGTACCGATTCATCTATATTGCCAAGCTTAATAAAGTTACAAGCTCTTTAAAACAATGTTAAACTCAATCACTATGGCAAAAACAGTTGACGTATTACTACCACTTCCAATTGATCAGTTATTTTCATATGCAATTGAGGAAAATACTGAGATTTTACTTGGAGATTACGTAGTGGTGCCATTTGGCAAAAAACGCTTAATCGGAATAGTTTGGAAATACAGTGATAAAAGTAACCGAGAATTAAAATTTATTGAGCAAAAAATCGATTTACCAAATATTAGACCAAAATTGATTGCATTTGCAGAGTGGGTTGCACAATACAATTTAATACCTATTGGTATGCTTGCCAAAGTGATAATGGGAGGAGTGTTAAAAGTAAATCACATAGATAAATTGGTTTGTGTTGAACAAAAGCAGGAAACAAGTGAAATAAGTTGCCAATTAAGCCCTGAACAGCAGATAGCTAGTGATAAAATAATCAGCAATTTGAACGAGTATTCAGTGACTTTGCTTGACGGTGAGACAGGATCTGGAAAAACGGAAGTTTATCTCTCTGTGATTGCACAATTGATTAAGAATTACACTGCCGTTCCAAATGCTGCTCAGACTTTACCATCCCAGTGCCCAGAGACACAACTGTACGAACATTGTGATTTGGGTCTACCAAGAGGGTGTCATCCGAGTAGCCTGACACTGGGATCCAGTTTTTCATATAACCTCATTACAAATGTTTATTTTAACTTAAAACCAATACCTAATTTACAATCAAAATTCCTGGATTCCAGTGTCAAGCACTGGAATGACACCTTTATACTCAAGGCAAAACCCACTGTAACATTTAGCATACCGTCTTTGCCACGTACTAGTATGACACCAGAATATGTTGAAATGACATCAGGAGAAGGTAATACACAAATTTTAATCCTCCTACCTGAAATTGTTTTAACTTCACAATTGGTAAATCGTGTTCGCGGTCAGATATCAAAAAACTTAGTTGAATGGCACTCAGGGCTCACTCCAAAAACTCGCCGGAATAATTGGCTCAATATAGCAAATGGAAATGCGCAGATAATTATTGGTGCACGGTCAGCGCTTTTTTTGCCTTATAAAAACCTAAAATTGATTATCGTTGATGAAGAGCACGACTCATCTTTTAAACAAGAACAGGGAATTATATATAATGCTCGAGATATGGCGATAATCTTAGCCAAATTTGAAAATATTCCGATTATTTTATCATCAGCTACTCCACTGCTTGAAACGATTCATCATGTTAAAAACGGGAATTACAATCATGTAAAGCTAACTAAACGATTTGGTGGTGCAGAATTGCCACTCATTAAAGTAGTAGATATGAGGAACAACAAGCAATGGATCTCCTCTGAGCTTTTTGAAAGCATCAAACAAACCATAGAGAAAAAACAGCAGGTTATGCTTTTTCTAAACCGCAGAGGGTATGCACAACTGGCAATTTGTAAAAAGTGTGGATATAAAATTTCCTGCTTAAATTGTGCTGTTTGGCTTACATATCACAAGAAAAAAAATGCTCTTTTGTGCCATCATTGCTCTTATCAATTAAAACTTCCAGAGAAATGCTCTAATTGCCAAAGTGAACAGCCATTGTCCCTCTACGGCATAGGAATTGAAAGGTTGCTTGAAGAAATGGTGAAATTAATACCAAACGCAAAAACTGCGATGATAAGCAGCGATCAGAAGTCGGTTAGTAACGTAATTGACTTGATATTGAAAGAAGAGGTGAACATTATAATCGGCACACAAATAATTGCTAAAGGGCACAATTTTCCCAAATTAACTTTGGTTGGAGTAATGAATGCAGATTTGAGTCTCGAAAATTCTGATTTGAGAGCAGCGGAAAAGACGTATCAATTATTGCACCAAGTTGCAGGCAGATCAGGAAGGTTTAATGAAAAAGGAATGGTAATAGTGCAAACCAATAATCCTGAAAGTTCAATAATAAAAGCATTGCTGCATCAAAAAAGAGACTCATTTTATGAAATCGAACTTAAGTCAAGACGCGAAGCCAAAATGCCACCATTTAGCAGATTAATAGCGCTTATAATCTGTGGTAAGAATCAGATTGCAACACAAAAAGCAGCGAATGAAATAGTAAAATCTCTTCTCTGTCATTCAAGTAGCTCAACTATTTGTATCCAGGAAAAAAATGTAGGTGTAGACAAAAAGGAATTTGAAATTCTTGGCCCATCACCAGCAGCGATAAATTTTTTAAATAATAAGTATCGGTATAGGGTATTATTAAAAATACACAATAAGCATAGTCTATCCATACAAAAAAAGCTGAAATATTGGATTAAAAATTGTAACTTGAATTCGAGTATTGCAGTGATAATAGATGTTGATCCTGTGAGTTTTTTTTAACGAGTTTATTTATATTCGTTAAGCCTTCTTGCCAATTACCACAACATTCTCACTGGGAAAAAAATAATCAGGTACAGCCATATTTTTCGGTGCAGGACCCCCAATTACTCGACCTGATGTATCATAATATGAACCGTGGCAAGGACAGAACCAACCATTACCATCTCTTGTAGCGTGGTCAACCGGTACACACCCAAGATGTGTACATATTCCAAGCATAATTAACCATTCGTCTTTTCCTTCGTATACTCTCTGCTCATCTAATTGAGGATCCCTCAAGCTCTTCACATTCACAGCTCTTGCAGCCTCAATTTCTTGCTTTGTGCGTCTACGAATGAATACTGGTTTACCTTGCCACTTTACTTTTACTCCGTGTCCTTCCTGAATTCCAGACAAATTCACCTCCACTGTGGAAGTTGCTAGAACTTCAGCAGAAGGATTCATAGATTTAACCAGTGGCCAAAGTCCGCTTGCAGCTCCTATACCTGCCATAGCGCATGTAGTTAATGTTATAAAATCTCTCCTACTCTTATTTTTAGTAAGATCTTTAACAGGAGGTGTTTTTTTATCCTCTTTGTCTGCCAGTGGTTTTTTATTTTTAGTTAATTTTTTGTCCATTGATCTTTACTTAGCCATAAGTATATATTTTAATTTAAATACTGCGTATTAATCAACAAAAACTTGCGCTTTTTGTTTAACCTATACTACGGTTAAGAAGCGATAGAGTTTTCAACTTCAAAAATACTATCTTCAGTGGAATCAGGATCTTCAATTTTCGCTACTGACACCACTTTTTCTCTACTTTCTGTTTTAAACAGAGTGACTCCTTGAGTGCTGCGTCCTGCAATTCTAATCTCATTGACCGAAATGCGAATTAACTTTCCTTTATCTGTAATAAGCATTATATTATCACCCTGCTCAACTGGAAAACTAGCAACAACATTACCGTTTCTGCTAGTAGTAAGAATATTGGTGATACCAACACCACCCCTGTTAGTTACTCTATACTCATACGCAGAAGTTCTTTTACCAAAGCCATTTTCAGTAATAGTTAATATAAACTCCTCATTCACTGCAAGTTTTAAGAATAATTCGTTATCTATTCCTAAATCATTCAAAGTCTTTTCCAATTTAGAATCAATGGAGTTATTAATTGCAGTCCCCAGTCTTTTTGCAAGTGGAACTTTTAAGTAAAGTTCTTTTGTTTCTGTTGCTACACCTATCCCATTTAATATGGTCATGGATATCACGCTGTCATTCTTTACAAGTTTGATACCTCTTACGCCATCTGAATTGCGACTCTTAAATTGACGCACATCACTTACAACAAATCTGATACTTTTTCCAAGCGTTGTTGAAAGTAAAACATGGTCAATTTCATTACATACCTTAACCGATACTAATTTGTCTCCTTCATCGAGCTTTATTGCTATTTTTCCATTGCTTGGAATATAGTGAAAGTCCGCTAAGGAGTTACGCCTTATGTTTCCATAGGCAGTAGCAAAAACTATGTTTTGATTTTCGTCATTTTCACTTGGCAATGGCATGATATTAGTTATAGTTTCACCATCGCTAAGCGGAAATATGTTAACAAGTGCTCTTCCACGTGCGGTTGGCTCTGCAAGAGGTAACTTATAAACTTTTAATCTATAAACTCGACCAATGTTAGAAAAGAATAAAAAGCTAGTATGGGTATTTCCAACAAATAATTCTGTGATTACATCCTCTTCTTTTAATCCCTGTCCTAGCTTTCCTTTTCCACCACGACGCTGAGTTCTGTAGTGAGAAAGTTTTACACGCTTGATATAACCATTCATAGTTACGGTTATCACCATATCCTCTTGTGGAATTAGATCTTCAGCTTCAATGTCCGCGTCTGACTCTTCTATTGAAGTTTTTCGCGGCACAGCAAATCTGTTCTTTATTTCTTGTAGATTGTTTTTTATTTCTTTCATCAACTTCTCTCCTGAGCCAAGAAAAGCGATATATTCTTTTATCAGGTTGATCATTGAACTTAGCTCAGCTTCTAATTTGTCTTTTTCAAGGCCTGTTAAACGCTGCAGTTTCATATCAAGGATAGCTTTAATTTGTAGTTCAGTTAATCTATACACTCCATCTTTCAAAAAGCTTGCGCTATCTGAAATCAACTCGATAATAGTATTGATTTCATTCGAAGTTTTCCATTCTTTATTTAAAAGTTCTCTACTTGCTTCCGCAGGATCTTTTGCACCGCGGATGATTTTTATCACTTCATCTATGCTGAGGACCGCAATGTAGAGCCCTATATATATATGAGCTTTTTCCCTCGTTTTTCTTAGACGAAATTCTGTTCTCCTGATTAATACTTCTTTTCTAAAATCAACAAAAGCAGTTATGATTTCTTTCAATGACATCAAAGCAGGCCTGTTGTTATTGAGCACTAAAGTGTTAACACTAAAACTACTTCTTAGTGGAGTTAGCCCCAATATTTGATTAAGTATAAAACTTGCTTCAGCATTTCTTTTGAGGTCAATTACTACTCTAATACCAGACTTATCGGACTCATCCCTAATTTCTGTTATACCATCAATTCTTTTTTCTTTTACAAGCTCACCTATCTTCTCAATTAATTTTACTTTATTTACCTGGTAAGGTATTTCATCAATCACTATTGCTTGCCTATCTTGTGGCAGATCTTCTATATGAGTCTTGCCTTGCACAACAATTGATCCACGACCAGTTGCAAATGCTGATCTTATTCCAGACCTTCCAAGAATTGTTCCCCCAGTTGGAAAATCCGGCCCTGGCATCACTTCAAGTAACTCATCCAAAGTAACTTCAGGATTATTTACATATAATATACAAGCATCTATTATTTCTCCAAGATTATGAGAAGGAATATTGGTTGCCATACCAACTGCAACACCACTTGCACCGTTTACCAATAGATTCGGAAACTCTGCAGGCAGCACAACTGGTTCTGTTTCATTTCCATCGTAGTTTGGCCTAAAATTAACTGTATCTTCATCAATATCATTCAGTAAAAAGTGCGACACTTTTTGAAGTCTTGCTTCTGTGTATCGCATTGAAGCTGGTGGATCTCCATCTATCGAACCAAAGTTACCTTGCCCATCAACAAGTGGTAAAAGAAGAGAGAAATCTTGGGCCATTCTAACCAAGGAATCGTAAATAGCTGCATCACCATGTGGGTGATATTTCCCCATTACATCCCCAACTATACGAGCTGCCTTTTTATATGGCTTACCGGCATCGAATCCAGCTCTTGACATTGCATATAATATGCGCCTGTGAACAGGTTTAAATCCATCCCGCACGTCAGGTATAGCCCGGCTTATGATAACGCTCATTGCGTAGGAAAGATAAGAATCTTCCAGCTCTTTTACTATTGAGATTGGTACTATATTATCCTGCATTTTCTATACTTTAATGAAGTAATTAATAATACTAACATTCAGTTAAGCAAATGGGCAATGACAGACTTGAACTGCCGACCTCCTCGGTGTAAACGAGATGCTCTACCAGCTGAGCTAATTGCCCCTTTAGATCTAATTCTATAGCTCAATATTATTATTGTAAACAAAAATAGCAATAAATTGTATCCGTTCAGCAGAGTGGCAAAATAGGTAGACAAGGTGATCTAAAAAGATAATCATAGAGTAAATGTGAGGTAAGTCCTTACAATAAATGGTGTCATCCAAGTAGCCGACACTGGGATCCAGAAAAAAGAATGGTGTCATTCCAGTGCTTGACACTGGAATCCAGCTTTTTCATAATCATTAAAACGTTGTATTTTTACATAAAACAGCTATTTTTATGCTCGCCAACTTAATAAAATTCCTGGATCCCAGTGTCAAGCACTGGGATGACACCCTCCTGATGGGCCAAAATCACAATGTTCGTACAGTTATGCATTTGTTGTGTAAATTACCTTTGCAAACAAATGTTCGTACATCTGTGTTTCACACACTTTGCTTCAATATTTGCACATTAGCCACTCCCTTGAACAGATACGATAAATTAGATTTAGGTGAGCTATAAGCTTTTATGAAATCTTTGAGTGCGTGCTGTGAAGTTTTATAAATTTTAGTCTTGCTGTCACTTTGTATAAAGGTATTTTTTCACTCACATCTTTCGAAGTTGTAGCCATGTTCAACAATTTTAAGTAGAATATTGTAGCATTTTGAAAATCTGAAAGTTTATCTAGAATAACAGCTAAATTATAAGTATAAAAAATATTGTTTTCATCGAGGGAAATAGCAGTTATCATATACTCTTTACCTTTTACATAATCCTCCTTTTTCATATAGATCATACCTAAATTTGCTAATAAAGGAGCATAATTTTTATGTATATCATACAATTTTAACATTTCACTCAACGCCAGATCAGGATTATATTGTGAGATTATCGTCAGAAAATTTTTTAATATGTAAGGGTTACTAGGGTGTTCTTTTAACAGTCTTGTGTAAATCTCTACAGCTTTTTTGTATTCTTTATTAGCGTAATAAATATTTCCCAATCCAATTAAAGCATTTTTATGATAAGGAAACTTTGCAATGATCTGATTAAGGAGAGAAATAGCTGTTTCATTATCTCCTGATTCAAAGGAATCTTTTGCTTTTTTTAAAGTAGAGTATATGTCAAAACTCTTGCCAGAATTCTGCGCAATTTTGATGTTAAATTTATCACTTTTTCTCTCAATAACATCAAGATCTTTATATTTTTTATCAGCTTTTATATGCTTGACAACACTATCAAAGGCCTTCTGTATCTCCAAATTTTCACTAGCATAGGTAACAGAAGACCTCCATAAAATCACAACGCAAATTAACATGCAGATAAACATAGGTCCTAGTGTTGTGGCATTGGCTGCAGCGTGTAACCAGTAAACCTTATTTCTTTGAGCTATATGCAACACATTACAAATTCATAAATGCTAAATTACCTATCTCATACAATAATAAAGATATTATTAATTAGCGGGACGAACATGCTGTGTAGCCTTTCAGAATGCATTTATCTTTTGTCTTCCATATTTCGCTTTATTTCCACAAAAATGCTTCAATTTATCTTAGTCTGGTAGAGACTCATGACCTTGAAACCAGCGATTTGGTCTCATAACCATAGTCTCCCCAAAAGAACCGTGCTTGCGGATTTCCCGCACACGGCTCCACAATACAGCGTTCACACTAGTGCTCCTGTGTATAAAGAAACATATACCTTTGGTTTTGGTAATGGATTTACTTTTAAATAGTGTATAAATTGTTCCCAATCCATACTTTTCTTTTGACTACGTCGGTTTATCCACTTAAATGCTAACTTTGTTACCGGTCGATAGAATTGAATCAAACACCGATAATTTCCGCTAACTCCGAAGTAGCTATAGTGTCCTGTTAGTTTGGCTTTAAGTTTCTGCCACCAATCTTTGAGACAGATACGACTTCGTACCATCTTCAACCATTCTTTGATTTCTTTAATCTTTCTGGCTAGGCTTATTTTTGAAGTTTTCTGCTTCATCATAAGTTTACCATTACGACTTTTTCCACAATAATGTGTAAATCCTAGAAAGTTGAAGCTAGCCGTCCTACGTTTCTCTCTTTCTGCTTGATACCATTCTTTCTTACCAAACTTTACTATTTTTGTTTTATTTTCAGCTATTTCCAACCCAAATTTACTTAGTCTTTGTTTCAGTAATTCTAGAAATTCTTTTGCGTCTTCTTCCCTCTCGCAGCCAACTACAAAATCGTCGCAAAACCTTATTAGCTGTAAATATCCTCTGGCTTTTGGCTTAAATTTCTTTTCAAACCATAAGTCCAGCACATAGTGTAAGTATATATTAGCTAATACAGGGCTTACTATACCACCTTGTGGTGTGCCTTGATCGGTTGCTTTATAACATCCAACTTCGACTATTCCTGCCTTTAGAAATCGTTTTATTAACCACAATAAATTTGGGTCAGCTATTCGTTCCCTTAGACAATTCATTAGCCATTTATGTTGAACATTATCAAAGAACTTCTTGATATCCACTTCTACAATATAGTTAATTGGTTTGTGCATAACTGCTTTATCTAGAGCGTTTATCGCCTGATGACAATTTCTTCCTGGTCGAAATCCATACGAGCTGTCCATAAAGTTTGCTTCATAAATATTTTCTAATATCTTCTTTAGCATTACCTGTACCAACTTATCTTCCGTTGATGGTATTCCGAGACCGCGCTTCTCTTTGCTCCCGGCTTTGGGTATGTATACCCTTTTCACTGGTAGCGGTTGATATTGTTTTCTCTTCATACTATCCACTAGTGTTTTAAGTTTCTCTTCTAGATTTTCTCCATAAGCTTCCACTGTCACACGATCTATACCACAAGCCTTGTTGCGTTTTAGTTCCTTATAACACTCTGCAAGATTCTCTTCATTAATCAAATGAACTAATGATGTAAATTTTACTCGCTTATCTTGCTTAGCCCTTACTGCTATCTGGTTTAGTTTTCCTTGCATACTCCTCCAATCTCTGTTGTATTGGTATAGCAATCCCTATACCAGTCACTATATTGCTAACCGCTTCCCCTTGTATGTGGCTTTCCCACACTCCGAGTACTATCAGTTAGTCCGACTTCCTTTGCATCTTCCTCCAGTCCTCGCCTTTATTGACTTGTTCCAGAGTACCCTTACAGGAATACAAAGGATCTCCCAAGTTCACGTAAGGTCCATCTCAACACATGACGCGGCCTTCGATCCCGATGAGGTGAGTAATATCTTGCCTTAGCGTTATTACCCATGTTGCCTTCCACCAAATGTAAAGTGTCAGCCCCCATGACGCGTGAATTACGGGACTCAATACCTTCACTTTCGTTGCACCCTATGTTGTCCATTCCATTAGCTTTACTACGCTCGTTACCTTACGCAGCATAATGGTTTGTTCCAGGTTGCCGGCTAAGCTTTACCCGTGTTGGATTTTCACCAACTGTTCCTTACGCACTTCTTGGCGCACACATTTTGTCAACTACCTTTGTAGATTTAAAAGGGCATTTTTACATATTCCATATGGCTGCCAGTTGCACCCCTCACATGCGTACTCGAATTTCTCTAAAGACATTTTCTCCCTAATCTTTTCTACCGCTTCACTCCAGGTCAAAGTCTCGCCAATTTTAATTCCTAAAATTTCCATATGCCTTCTATCTAGCTCTAAAACTTTAGCTTGTTCGGTGCATTTACCTTGTTTAGTCTGGTTTGGGCAAGCACTACAAATACTATCAAGGTTACCAACTACTTCGATTTGAGTACTAACCACTTCACTTGCTATCTTCCTATAATTTTCTACAAAACCCTGAGAATACCCATATCCCCGAAACGCGAGGGTGCACATAAAATGATGAGGGCGAAATTTTATCATTTTTTCAAATATTGCAAAGCTGCTACAAGTAGAAAAATTTTTATCAAACCAGGAAGGATAAATGGTAAAACACCCACCATTATTGCTTGTCCCAGACCCAAGTAAACAGCAAGCCAACTAACACCACAAATAAAGATTACAACTGTACCAGCCAGACAACTTAAAGAATTACACACAAATGATTTATATTTAGAGTTCAGTCATTCATTTACTTTGCTCATTACCATAACAGCAGCTAAACAGCCAATTAAATATCCACCTGTTGGTCCAAGGAGAGCGTGATAACCACCAGAAAAATTTGCAAGAACAGGCAATCCTGCTGCACCAAGTGATAGATATGTAAGCACAGAATAGAATGCTGTTCTGCGGTTAAATTTAAGCCCAATAAGCATTACTCCTAAAGTTTGCAATGTGATAGGCACAGGCTGCAATGGTATACTTATTTGAGCCATCAAGAATAAAAGTAAAACGCAAGACAATATTTCAGCCAGTGTTGATCTGCTGCTAGATTGTGTTATAAACATACCTTCCCAATAAAAATAACTTATTAAATGTAATATATGTGTATGAGAGGTTTTGCAATTTAAATTTTGCTTATATTGTGCTACAATGAATTATTTATGCACTATTAAATTAAAAATGATGAGTAAACAAGATCTATTATCGTTGATGAAAGCAAGACACAGCGGACGTTCATACGATCCTACAAGAGCAATATCTCAGGAAGACATGGATATTTTAATGGAAGCTGTAAGGCTGACTCCCTCATGTTTTGGTGATGAACCCTGGAGATACGTAATATGCAACAAACAGAACAATCAAAGCGCATGGGAAAAGCTGCTAAATTGCCTTGATGAATCTAATCAAAAATGGGCAAAAGATGCACAAGTGTTAATCATATCTTTAAGCGCTAAGAATTTCCGCAAATCTGATAAAGGTGAAAATTTTTGGGCTAATCACGATACTGGTGCAGCGAATTATGGACTTATGTTACAAGCTGCAGTTATGAACTTAATGGCCCATCAAATGGGTGGATTTGATAGAGATAAAATAGTGAAAGAGTTCAATATACCCAATGACTTTAACGTAATGTCAGTGATAGCGGTTGGTTACGAAGAAGAGGGTGCTGAAACAAGTAAGAAGAAAAGAAGACCAATAGAAGAAATATTTTTTTATGATGAGTGGCCAAAATTCTGAAAATTTTATCAAAATGCACGGCACTGGTAACAATTTCGTTATCATAGACTCACGTTCAACAAACAATTTAGACTGGAACCATAGACAAATTGCTGATCAAAGCAGTTGTGATCAAGTGATAATTATAACAATGTCTAATGCTGCAGACTGTTTTATGCATATCTATAATGCTGATGGCAGTCGAGCTGAAATGTGCGGAAACGCAGTACGCTGTGTTGGATATTTGATAATGTCAGAAAAAGGTGCTGAATACTCCATTATTGAGCTAACAAGCAAACGCATTTTAGAGTGTTTTAAAGTGGGTGATAAATCCATAAAGGTTAACATGGGTAAACCTTTGCTAAAATGGCATGAAATTCCCTTATCTACTGAGTGTGACACTCTTCACTTACCTATAGAGCTTGAAATGCTAAAAGATCCTGTTGCAGTAAATATTGGCAATCCTCACATAGTTTTTTTTGTTGATAACATAAGTGAAATACCATTGCGAAATTTAGGACCAAAGCTAGAAAATCACGCATTATTTCCTCGGAAAATTAATGTTAGTATTGCACAAGTTGAAAAGTCTGGAGAAATAGCTTTAAGAGTTTGGGAAAGAGGTACAGGCATTACTGCATCATGCGGTAGTGCAGCCTGTGCAGCACTTGTTGCATCCACACTACGTGGATATCTGGTTGCCCAACAGACTTCAGTAAATTTACCAGGAGGCAAGTTATTAATCGAATGGGCAAATAACGTATTCATGACCGGTGATATAGGGTTTTTGTGACCCTAATTCTAGTGATGCATTACTTCCAATACCTTCTTACCAATTACTGCAGGGGTTTCAGCAATTGCAATTCCAGCGCTCCGCATAACTTCTAGTTTTGCACCAGCACTTCCACCGCTGGAAGAGATGATTGCTCCAGCGTGTCCCATACGTCTTCCTGGAGGTGCCGTTTGGCCTGCTACAAAACCAACGATTGGCTTTTTAGTTTTTTCTGTTTTCACAAAATGTGATACATCTTCTTCTTCGTTTCCACCTATTTCACCAATAACTACAATACCATGAGTATCGTTATCTTTTAAAAAGAGCTCCATACAGTCGACAAATGTTATACCATGAACTGGATCCCCCCCAATTCCGATACACGTGGATTGACCAAGACCAACAGCGGTTGTTTGTGCTACTGCCTCGTAAGTTAAAGTTCCGGAGCGAGACATAATTCCTATGTGTCCACGCTTATGGATATGGCCAGGCATAATTCCTATTTTGCATTCTTCAGGGGTAATAATTCCCGGGCAGTTGGGACCAATCAATCGACTTTTTGAGCCGATAAGCGCACGCTTAACTTTCACCATATCAAGTATAGGAATGCCCTCTGTAATACAAATTATCAATTCTATTTTTGCATCTATTGCTTCAAGTATTGCAGCAGCAGCAAATTTAGCAGGTACATATATAACTGTAGCATTTGCACCGGTTTTTTCTTTGGCTTCTGCTACAGTATTAAAAACCGGTAAATTAAGGTGAGTGCTCCCACCCTTTCCAGGAGTTACACCTCCCACCATTTTCGTTCCGTAATCAATTGCTTGCTCTGAATGAAATGTGCCTTGTGCACCAGTAAAACCCTGGCATATTAATCTTGTATCTTTGTTTACTAAAACGGACATGCTTTATTTTACCTCTTTTACTATCTTTTGCGCAGCTTCATCTAGCTCATCTGCAGCAATAATATTTAATCCTGACTCTTCTAAAATTTTTTTTCCTTCTTCAAAATTAGTACCTGATAATCTAACCACTAGAGGAACTTTAATGCTCATTTCTTTTGCAGCCGCAACAATTCCACTTGCGATAATATCGCAACGCATTATACCACCAAATATGTTAACCAGAATTCCTTTTACGTTGCTATCAGACAATATGATTTTAAATGCTTCAGTTACAGTTTCTTTACTCGCTCCACCACCAACATCCAAAAAGTTAGCAGGCTCTGCTCCGTAGTATTTTATTATATCCATTGTTGCCATAGCAAGACCTGCACCATTTACCATGCAACCAATACTGCCATCCATTTTGATGTAACTGAGCCCATACTTTGAAGCCTCTATCTCTTCTTTCACTTCCTCATCATAATCACGAAGTTCCATAATTTCTGGGTGACGATATAAAGCATTATCATCGAAATTAATTTTTGCATCGAGCGCAATAAAATCTCCAGAATTTGTTTCAACCAGTGGATTAATTTCAATTTGGCTCGCATCAGTTGCAATAAACGCATCATATATTTTTTTTGCAATGTTCGATATCTTTTCTATTTGTTCTGGACTCAAATGAAAACTGCTGCTTAACTTGCTGCTATCAAAACTTGTAGCAGGATCAATATCAAATTTCACAATTTTTGCAGGAGAATTTTTTGCCACTTCTTCGATGTCCATTCCACCTTCTGAGGAAAATATGAATATTGGCCTACTGAGCTTCGGGTCGATTACCAGGCTTAAATAATACTCTTTCTTAATGCTTGAGCCTTCTTCAACGTACACTTTTCTTACTTGCTGCCCGCTTGGCCCTGTTTGATGAGTAACTAAAGTCATACCAATCATGTCCTTTACAAACTGTTGAGCTTCTTCAACTGACTTTGCTAGCTTTACGCCACCGGCTTTACCCCTACCACCTGCATGAATTTGAGCTTTAACTACAAACACGTCAGATTTTAATTGACTTACTTGAGTCTTTACTTCTTCTGCAGATGTAGCAACAAAACCTTTTGGCACTGGGACATTAAATTTATGCAAAACTTCTTTCGCTTGATATTCGTGAATATTCATAAAATAACCAATGATAAACTATTAACTTGAGTACAAACTACCAACCATAACGTTGCCTTCTGCACTCTTGTTGGTACCTCTTTTTTTTAGCTTCAGCTTTCTTTTTAGCTCTTTTTTCTGATTTTTTTTCATGATATTGTTTTTTCATTTTCAACCCTCTTCCTTCCTTTTGAATTGTTTTTTTCAATACTGGAAGAGCTCTGTCTACATCACCATAATGGACTGATACTTCTATCAAACTCTATACCTCCTTCGGTAATCATTTCAAAATCTATTTATAAATTAGAAAATTAACATTGTCAATTATTTTATAAACTTGAGCGTTAAAATGTAATATGCCATAATTTACATGGTAAATAATGTCATTCCAGTGTCAGCTACTTGCTTACTGATGGAGATTGCTCTTATGTTACAGCGTTCTTACAATTATACTAACATCGGGGCGGAGAGATTTGAACTCCCGACCCTTTGGTCCCAAACCAAATGCGCTACCAGGCTGCGCTACGCCCCGACTTCTTTACTCAGAGTATCAATAACTCAGGCAAAATGCAAGATTCATTTGTTTACTTTAGAAAAAATATAATATGAGATTTAATATTATCTTAGAATATGTTTTTTATTAGCTCCTCTTTAACAACAGACTGCTTCGTAGAAAGTCTACAGGGTTTTTGTGCGCGCAACACTGAACCAGATTTCTTTATGACCCAAACCTTAGTCATATTTAAAAATCTAGCTACACCAATTGGTGAAAGTGAGTGCAGCAACTACAGCAGTATCGACCCTTAAAATTCTTTTTCCTAGACTCAATTTTTGACAAAACTTATCGGCAAGATCAAGTTCATAAGATGAAAAACCACCTTCAGGGCCAACAATAATAGCAACATTTTTTTTGCCTTTCAGCACTTTGTCAGCTTTACCTGTTTCATCACACAAAACAAAATTTTTACTCTGGGAATCAGGTAACTCACAAAAGTTAATAGGAGGCAAAATCTCTGGTATACTTATCCTACCTGATTGTTCCGCTGCTTCGATTGCTTGTAATTTTGCTCTACTTAGGTTAATATTTTTTACCACTGTACGTTCCGTTGAAATAAATTGAATGCAGATTACTCCCATTTCAGTTGCCTGTCTTACTATGTTGTTCAAAGCAGCACTTTTTACCATGGCACAATACAGGTATAAATTTTCCTCATATTGCTGTTGTTTAGTGCATTCTTTGGGTGTAACTTCTGTCAATTTACGCGATATATTAACTACTTCTCCTAACCATTCTCCATCTTTTCCATTAAAAAGAGAGAGATTATCATACTTCTTAAGCCGCATTACATTGCAAATATAGTGACTTTGTTGTGGATTAAGTGCTAAACTCACGCCTTGTGATAAAGCTTCTTCAACATAGAGCCTAATTTTTCCCATTCAAAACTTTAATTATATTCTACTTGAGTGACTCTTACGGGATTTGAACCCGTGTTACCACCGTGAAAGGGTGGTGTCCTAACCACTAGACGAAAGAGTCAACTTGAATCTAACTAGGTTATATCGATTACATATATAAAGTCAATTCAATTATTTTGAATCACATAGTTAGAGGGATATATCAGTAATCTTATATCGACAGCCTCCTATTACTCCATGCTCAATACTCACTGAACCTATCTCAGATTTAGGAGCTAATTCTAATTGTTGTTCAACTTTTGTATCGGAATCATAGCCAGAATCTCTACGCTCATATTTCTGCCTTATTTCTTCTACACTAAAGCCAGCCTTGGTCTTAATTTTTTGATCATTAGTCTGTTGCTGACTTATCGACTTATTAGCACTTAGCTCATTTAGCTTCACTTGCCAATCATTCACTTTATCTTGCACTAACCCATGGCAAGTTCCAGAATTAGCTTTTATGTCTTTTGCTTTTCTTTCTGCTCTTTTCTTGGACAAATCTACCCTAGCATAAATAGGTTCTGACGACTGTTCTGGCTCTTTCTGTTTTAGGCTAGTAGGCTTTTTTTGTTCTGAAAGATCATCTATAGTGCAATAAATAGGTTCTTCTGATATACTCAAATAACCACTATCTTCCAATGATAAATTTTCAGTGGATTTTTTATGTGAATCATATATTTCAGCATAAATAGATTCTTCTGATACACTCAAATAACCATTCTCCCCTAATGAGTTACTAACCTTAGCATCATACACCTCAGCGTAAATTGGCTCTTTTGAAGGCAAAGCATCATAATTAGTGCTCTTTGGCTTATACTCAAAAGTTCTAGAAGGTTTTTGAGGTGGTATTACATTGTTGTTCACCTCAGCGTACATAGTTATTGGCTCATATTCAGAGGTTCTAGGAGGTTTTTGTTGTATAGCTTCAACATTCAAATCATCTGTAGAATAATACTCTGCGCCTTTTCCTAGTAAAAAGGAAACTGTGGGGTGAAGAATTATCTCTGCTGGTAAGTTTTTCTCACTATCCAATTTTAGATTTTTTGATTCTGCTAAACTCTCAATAACACGAATTATAACATTCTTTCCATTCTCATCTATTGAGTGGATATCAGCTCCACGATTAATCAGCAATTCCATTATTTTGTGATCTGTAGCATGTCCTAAAGCCTGATTTAAAGCTTGATTATTATTTATATCAAATGATCCTGTATTCTTGAGAGACATAGTCTTTGAAAAGAATTTTCTAAAACTATTTAATGCATCATAGAGAATTAGAGTCAGTTTAACACCTTTTATGTCATTGTTTTTGACAGATTTAATTAAAAAATTATCTATTATGCCCATGATTATACCCCCTATATAAAAGCTCACTACCATGGTACAATTTTAAACTATGATGATTTATTTTCTACTAATAGCAGCTCTCTATAACCACTTAACAAGTGGTGGCATTGACATCATAATTGCATCTGGATTGCCGTCAGTCATTAAACCAAACCTTGTGCCACGATCGTATAACAGATTGAATTCTACATATCTGCCACGTTTTATTAATTGATTTTCTCGTTGTTCTTTTGTCCAAGATTTTTGTATATGTTTACGTATGATGTGCAAATAAATTTCCAAAAAGGCTTCACCTACTGCTTTTGTGAACTCAAAATCGTTTTCCCAGTTGCCAGAACTCAGATTATCATAGAAAATGCCACCAATACCACGTGGCTCTTTTCTGTGTTGTAAGAAAAAATAATTGTCACATTGCTCTTTAAATTTTGGATAATATCCGGTGTCAAATCTATCACATGTCATTTTGATTGATTCATGGATATACTTGCAATCTTCTTCATTTTTATATATTGGCGTAAAATCCATTCCTCCACCAAACCATTGTTTTGAAGTATATATCAGCCTTGTGTTCATATGTGCTGCAGGGATAAGGGGCGATTGCATATGAGACACTAAAGATATACCGCTTGCCCAGAACTCTCCGTTACTTTCACTTGCACCAGGAATTTCATTAATGGCTGAATCTGCAAATTTTCCGTGTACTTTTGAAACGTTTACTCCAACTTTTTCAAAAACATTACCAAAAATAATTGTAGATTCACCACCTCCACCACCTGGGCGATCCCACTTTCTCTTTTCGATTTTTGGCTCTGCGGATGATTGTTTTTCAATTAATAAGAAAGATTCTATAATCTTATCTCTTAGTGCACAGAACCATTTAAATGCTTGTGTTTTTTGTTTTTCCATAATATCCTCTTGCTAGCTTATTAACATTGTTATATCTGATATTTAAGGAACTTAATTAGATTTGGATGATAATTATCTATCAAAGACGTTAATAAATCTATAATAATTAAATCAATATAATAGAACATTTTCGTATGTACAACAATGCCAAGTAACAATAATGAATAAAAGATACATAGATAACAAAAAAGAGAACAGGGTTGACTTCATACTAAGAAATTATGGAATGTCAATTGTTGTGATGGCAGTTATTATGCTCTTACCTCCAGTAGCAATATCGATACTCTACTTTTTTGATATATATAGTCAGCATATTAATATAGAGATTAATTTATTAGTTAGCATTCTAACAACTCTCTTTATGGTGTATAATGTAAAACGCTACAGATACCTACTTAATACTATAGAATTTCAAAATGCAATATTTGCAAATGCACTAAGTCATAATACAGAATTTTGCCTTATTTTACATAAAGATGAAGGTATTATTTATGCTGATGCAAGGTTCTACGAAAGGTTTAAAGATCATATAGATGATGACATTACGTTAGACAAGATTCTTGAAATAGGAGATGTTTCAGAAGCAGACAAAAAAGTACTCTATCATGCACTAAAAAATAACTCTTCTGTACAGGTATGCATTTCCTTAAACAAGAAGAATAGAGTATCTAACTTTCTTTTGCTCTTTGAGCCGATACCAGATAATCCCCAAATTGCTATAAATAGTAATAAGATTTTAAATTTATCATTAGTGCCAATAGCAAGGCCAGATGGGTATTTTGTATTAAAAGCAACACAGATAAACAAGGAGCAGATATATGAAGAGTTAATAGAAAAACACAGCATAGGAACTTACATTGCAAATGCCAAAGGGGTGATTTTATCTGTAAATAAAAGATTTTTAGACATATTTGAACTAAAAAAACTGGAAAAAGGTAGCTCAATCAGTGATTTTATATCTCAATCTAAATATAACAATACAACAACCGATAATGAAATTTTGTTTTTTACTATAAGTGGTATTCCATTCAAGGCTTATATGAGCACTGCTATATTTTGTGATAAATACAACCATAGCTATATATATGGCTTTATAACACCAACCGAATCAAATATTGTTGATTATCAATTACACCCTTGTTTTGCAAATTCATCAATTGCTATTGCACAATGTGACATAAACGGCAACTTTGTAAAGAAAAATACGGCACTAATAAAGCTTGCAGGGTCAGATAATAATTCAATCTTTACGTTGATATTGGATAGTTATCATGTGAAAATACGTGAATATTTTTCGAGTAATAGAATAAATAATGCGTCTTTTGATGTACAGCTCAACGGCGGTAATAACATAAAAATATATTTCAATAAGTTTCTTCATAATAAAATGATCTTCATACTTTGTTATTTTATTGACAATACTGAACACAAAAACCTAGAGATAAAGCTTGAGCATTATCAAAAGATGCAAGCTATAGGGCAGTTAGCAGGTGGTATTGCGCATGATTTCAACAATATATTGACTGGGATAATAGGATTTTGCGATTTGCTTTTACTCCAACACTCAGCTGGTGACCCATCTTTTGGAGATATAATACAGATACAGCAAAATGCAAAGCGTGGATCAAATTTAGTAAGACAATTGCTTGCTTTCTCAAGAAGACAGACCTTGCAGCCAAAAATTATTGATGTAAATAATACTATAGCTAATCTTTATGAAATGATAAAAAGATTAATAGGTGAAAATATAAAATTTAATATTTATTATGGTAGAGACTTGGGTGCTGTTAGGGCTGATCAAGGGCAATTAGAGCAAGTTATACTTAACTTAGCAGTCAATGCTAGTGCTGCTATGGAAAAGGGCGGAGAATTAACTATACGAACCTTTAATCAAAAGATTGACTCATTAAATTCTACACCTCAGGATATGTTTTCTCCAGACAAGGAAGCGATTGAACATGGAAATTATGTTGTGATTGAAGTAATTGATACTGGATGTGGAATGACGAGTGATACAACTGAAAAGATCTTTGATCCATTTTTTTCTACCAAAGATATTACCTCTGGTACAGGTCTTGGCCTCTCTACTGTATATGGCATTATTAAACAAACTGAAGGATACATCTATGTTGCTAGCAAAGTAAATCATGGAACTAAATTTAGCATATTTTTGCCCATGGTTTACATATCAGATGAAAATGATAGAGAGGAAGATAGTGAAGAAACAGAAAAACCGGTAGTAAGTGAAATTAAAGGTAATGGTATAATTTTATTAATCGAAGATGAAGATTCAGTAAGGGAATTCATCTCTAAAGCACTCAAAAGAAAAGGATTTGATGTAATAGAAGCAAGCATAGGCAGCGAGGCGCTAGAAATAATCAGTAAAAAAAGTCAACATATAGATCTTATAATCACTGATGTAATCATGCCAGAGGTGAGCGGCCCAGAAATAGTTAAAGAAGCATTGATCCATAGGCCAAATATCAACGTTATTTTTATTTCTGGGTATGCAGAAGATGCTTTTTTAAAGAGTGATGACATCAATATAGAAGATTTTCACTTTTTGCCAAAACCATTCACTCTGAATGAATTAGGAAACAAGGTTCAAAGTGTGTTACACAAAGCAAAAAAGACAGTCTAATTTTAGTGTGGTTAGCAACAAAAAAATTTTCTAATGCAAAAGTTTCTTGCATATATACAATAGAATTATTTTATACATAAGATAAAAGGCGTGAGCAAGATTATTGCAATAGTAAATCAAAAGGGTGGAGTTGGCAAAACCACAACTAGTATAAATTTGTCGACAGCCTTTGCTGCTGTGGGAAAAAGCACTTTATTGGTAGATCTTGATCCTCAAGGAAATGCTAGCACCGGACTCGGGATTTCTTATCGTAGTAGGGAAGAAAAAAACATATACAAAATACTACTAAGCAGCGAAAATAAATTGATAGAATCGGCAATTTTCAATATAAAGGAAATTCCGAATTTATCGCTAATTTCGTCAGTAGTTGATTTGTCAGCTGCAGAAATTGAATTATCGCAACTTGAGCGAGGAAAATTCGTACTAAAAAGCGCATTGGAGAAGATACGCGATAATTATGAGTATATAATCATCGATTGCCCTCCATCACTTGGGCTTCTGACCATAAATGCTTTGACTGCTGCTAATTCTATTATTGTTCCTCTTCAGTGTGAATTTTTTGCTCTGGAAGGATTAAGCTATTTAGTTAAAACTGTGGAGCTAATAAAAAGGAATAACCTAAACCCTTTTTTGGCAATAGAAGGGATAGTGTTAACAATGTATGACAGGCGCAACAAACTCAGTGAACAGATTAAAAACGATATTTGCCAGTATTTAAATGATAAAGTATACAAAACTATCATCCCATTGTATGAGACTGTTATTCCACGTAACGTACGGTTATCAGAAGCGCCTTCTCATGGAAAACCCGCTATTGTGTATGATCTTAAGTGTCCTGGTGCACAAGCATATATAAGTTTGGCAAGGGAAATTTTAAAAAAGCACGCGAGCAGTTGTAAGGAGAAGAAACTAGTAAGCGAGGGCGTAGTATGAAGGATGATAGACGCCTCGGCAGAGGTCTTGCCGGCCTCATAGGCGATAATTATGATAATAAAGAAGATCGACAAGAGCATTTGCCTATTTCATTACTGCACCCAAGCAAATTTCAACCGAGGAAACATTTTGACGAGGAGTCATTAAGAGAACTTGCAAATTCGATAAAGAAAAGTGGCATTATACAGCCTATCGTGGTACGCAAAGATTCAAATGATGATGGTTATGAAATAATAGCTGGAGAACGTCGTTGGCGAGCAAGCAAGATTGCAAATCTTGATAGTGCACCGGTTATCATAAAAGATCTGAGCGACAAGGAATGCTTGGAAGTATCCATTATTGAAAACATACAAAGGCAAGATATTAATCCAATAGAGGAAGGTGAAGCTTACAGAAAACTGATAGATGAGTTTTTCTATACACATGAGGAATTAGCTTCAGCTATAGGCAAAAGCCGCAGCCACATAACCAATATGATTCGGATGTTGTTGCTCCCTGATAGGGTGAAAACAATGATCAATGAGAAAAAATTGTCTATGGGTCATGCAAGAGCGTTGATTAATGTTGAAAATGCGGAAAGTATTGCAGAAAAAATAGTTTCTCAGGGCTTAAGCGTTAGACAAACTGAAAAACTGATAAAGGACCTACATCAAAACAACAATCAAAAAGAGCAGAGATATACTAGAAATCAAGATATGACAGTAATAGAAGGCGCTATATCTTCTCAACTTGGTTTAAAGATCAAAATTAATGACAACAATTCTAAGGGTAAAGTTATGATACGGTATGATAATCCAAATGAATTGGATTTGATATTGAAAATTTTGAATAGGAAACTTGAGGCATAGCTAGTAGTTGGCTAGCAAAGCAACAAACCAATATCAACTGTTGGTGTCATGAAAGTAGCTGACACTGGAATCCAGGAATTTTATTAAGTTGGTAAGCATAAAAGTATAACTTCTACGTCATACCGCCGCGGTATCCGCTAACAAGCAGCGGGATGACGATTGTCAGGGTAGCTGTCATCCCAGTGCCCTGACTACTTGGATCCAGGAAAAAGAATGGTGTCATCCAAGTAGCTGACACTGGGATCCAGAAGACTTAATTTCAACCAAGTGGCTGCATAATAAAGGCTGGATTCCAGTGTCACGCACTGGGATGACACCCTAGTAGAAATCGTTTTTGTAATTGCAACATTCGTGCAATCTTTAGCCATAAATATTAAGAAATTTACCAAATGAAAAAAAAGGCAAAAGAAGCCCTGGGGTTATTATCCGCTTTAAAATATTGGCGTTTTTTATGTTTTAAACGCTTGACAAGCAAGATTAAGCTGCTTTTAATTGCAACTAACTTACGCTGCAAATGTTTAAGAAGTTTACTAAGCAGAAAAAAAGACAAAGAACCCCCGAGTTAGCTAGTCTTTTACTATCTCTGTCGAGTATTGGCATTTTTTGATGTCTTGTAACGCTTTATAAGCGCGTTCAGCTTATTTAGATAAAAATCTAGATGTAGATGAAGTTTTGTAAAGACATACAGTATCTATATACTGCAAAAAATTGAACATAAGACGCCGATACATTAAGTAATCCTTACCTTTTAATCTGCAGATTGGCGAAAGCAAATACAATAGCTTCACTATCATGATAAGGGCGCTGGCGAAGGGTGTCAAGTAAGTTTTTTCGTTTCATCCGATGCGCTGCCAAAAGCTATGCAAAAAGTCCAATGAGTTAACTCCCATATATCCTGAGTAATTCTTGTGCATTAGCTTTGATTAGGATAGGGCATTTTCTATCATTTAATAGGGAACGCAATATTTCAGTTGCACCTTTAATGTCGTTATTGTGTATCTTTACTACAGCGATAGCTTCTTGGCTTGAATAAGGATACACTGCACTTGATTCTAAATTATCAATTTTATCTTTATTTATTTTTTCACCGTTGGAGTGAAGTAAGCTCATTACTTCTAAATATTGTGCTAACTCACGCAAAACATTAGGAGCATCTTTATCATCTGCCAAATCATTATAAATAGATGCTGTGTCTGTTGGCATTGAATCTGAGATATGATTGAATGCGCGTTCAAAATTTGCTAAATACTCCCAATTTGAATCTATTTCTTCTAGCAGCGGCTTATTATCTTTTTTTAAGAATAATACTTCGTAAAACTTGTCACCTGCAGTTATAGATTGTTTTGTGTTATCAATGTTGCGCAATAAGTATAATGTGATGCCAACTAACATTGGCGCGAGTGCAAGCAGAAAGATGTATTTTTTCATGGTAATATTCCAAATAGTTATATATTTATACATTAATGCTTTTGATTTGCAAAAACATATTGACATAGTGATTATATCACATAATAATATTCTTAAAGTTGTTTGAATAGTTGGAGATTAAAATATTTCTAAAGTAGAAATAAAGACAGCAGTATTAAGCTAAATTATTTTTTGTCGGATTTATCCGATGTACCCTCAACCTTTTATAGGTTGAAGTCTAAATTTGAGAGTTTGATCCTGGCTCAGAATGAACGCTGGCGGCAGGCCTAACACATGCAAGTCGAACGGAGTTATATTGTAGCTTGCTATGGTATAACTTAGTGGCAGACGGGTGAGTAATGTATAGGAATCTACCTAGTAGTACGGAATAATTGTTGGAAACGGCAACTAATACCGTATACGCCCTACGGGGGAAAAATTTATTGCTATTAGATGAGCCTATATTAGATTAGCTAGTTGGTGGAGTAATAGCCTACCAAGGCAATGATCTATAGCTGATCTGAGAGGATGATCAGCCACACTGGAACTGAGATACGGTCCAGACTCCTACGGGAGGCAGCAGTGGGGAATATTGGACAATGGGCGAAAGCCTGATCCAGCCATGCCGCATGAGTGAAGAAGGCCTTTGGGTTGTAAAGCTCTTTTAGTGAGGAAGATAATGACGGTACTCACAGAAGAAGTCCTGGCTAACTCCGTGCCAGCAGCCGCGGTAATACGGAGAGGGCTAGCGTTATTCGGAATTATTGGGCGTAAAGGGCGCGTAGGCGGATTAGTAAGTTAAAAGTGAAATCCCAAGGCTCAACCTTGGAATTGCTTTTAAAACTGCTAATCTAGAGATTGAAAGAGGATAGAGGAATTCCTAGTGTAGAGGTGAAATTCGTAAATATTAGGAGGAACACCAGTGGCGAAGGCGTCTATCTGGTTCAAATCTGACGCTGAGGCGCGAAGGCGTGGGGAGCAAACAGGATTAGATACCCTGGTAGTCCACGCTGTAAACGATGAATGTTAAATATGGGAAGTTTTACTTTCTGTATTACAGCTAACGCGTTAAACATTCCGCCTGGGGACTACGGTCGCAAGATTAAAACTCAAAGGAATTGACGGGGACCCGCACAAGCGGTGGAGCATGTGGTTTAATTCGATGCAACGCGAAAAACCTTACCACTCCTTGACATGGAAATTATACCTATTCGAAGGGATAGGGTCGGTTCGGCCGGGTTTCACACAGGTGTTGCATGGCTGTCGTCAGTTCGTGTCGTGAGATGTTGGGTTAAGTCCCGCAACGAGCGCAACCCTCATCCTTAGTTACCATCAGGTAATGCTGGGGACTTTAAGGAAACTGCCAGTGATAAACTGGAGGAAGGTGGGGATGATGTCAAGTCATCATGGCCCTTATGGAGTGGGCTACACACGTGCTACAATGGTGGCTACAATGGGCTGCAAAGTCGCGAGGCTAAGCTAATCCCTTAAAAGCCATCTCAGTTCGGATTGTACTCTGCAACTCGAGTGCATGAAGTTGGAATCGCTAGTAATCGTGGATCAGCACGCCACGGTGAATACGTTCTCGGGTCTTGTACACACTGCCCGTCACGCCATGGGAATTGGTTTCACTCGAAGCTAACGACCTAACCGCAAGGAGGGAGTTATTTAAAGTGGGATCGGTGACTGGGGTGAAGTCGTAACAAGGTAGCAGTAGGGGAATCTGCAGCTGGATTACCTCCTTAGGCTTTGCACATAATTTACCATTTTTAATGATGGTGTTGTTATGTGCTATACTGCTGTCTTTACTTCTACTTTATTTTAATTTCCCGATAACGGAATTTTATGAGTGATAGACCTCTTTCTCCACATTTACAAATATATAAAGTACAAGTTACTAGTTTTTTCTCTATTATGCATAGATTGACTGGTATCTTGCTATTCCTTTTATTAATGATACTTTCTTGGTATTTCATATTACATGTTTACTTTCCTGAGTTACTTATAGTAAGGTACTTAAATGCATTATTATTCACTCCTGTTGCTAAATTAGCTTATGTCTTATGTTTTATAAGTTTTGTATATCATTTTCTTAATGGTATTCGTCATTTATTGTGGGATGTTGGGCTTAATTTAGAAATTACTGGCGTTTCAAGGAGTGCTATACTGCTGACAGTAACGCTACTTCTTTCTACTATGGCTTTTTTATTTATGTTTATATGAGTCAGTCTGGAAATTCAGTACATCATTGGTGGGTTCAGCGTGTTTCTGCGGTAATTTTACTGTTCCTGTTTCCTTGGTTTATCTATTCATTTTCTTGCACATTTTATACTGATAGCTCTTTGTCTTTTAGTGAAAAATTTATTAATCACCCTCTAGAGCTTTTATTTTTTGTTGTATTGTTGTTTTGCATTTTTTGGCACGCAGTTCTTGGAATGCAGGTAGTATGCGAAGATTATATACACAGCGTACCTTTGAGGATTTTTACAATTACATGCATAAAGTACTTATCAAGCATTACTTATATAACCCTCGCTTTTACAATCTTTATCTTCTACAGGCATATTTTCTTGTAAAATCACCGGTGCTGTGTTAATATATTATTAGTGTACTAGTTTTATTATTGAACTATAGCATTATAGCGATTTTGGTTTGACAATATGTTTGAAGCATTAAAAAAGGGAGCAATAGATCTTACACTTAAAGCAAAAGGTCTGCTTACTTCACCTGAATCTCAAGTTTACGTCGAAGACCTTAGAAAGGTAATGATGTATGATGGAAGGAAATGCCAGTATCCAAAAAATTATGATCAAATTGTACAGTCTGCTAAAATCATAGAAAACAGGGATATGCATGGAAATGCTATACTAGATAAAGATAAAAATCCAACCTATAAACTTTTGTATGGTCAAAAAGATGAGAATGGAGAACAACCAAGTTTCAGATTATCTTTAGTTACCAAAGATAAAGATAATGATAGATCTTATTTTACTATCAATTATATAGACAATCAGGGTAAGCAAATTCCGATAAATGAGTTGCATAAGTCATATTTTGAGCCATTAGGCTTTTCGAGAATGGATTTGAAAAAACACGTGCCAATTTTTGAAGCTGAAAAAACTAAGGATCCTCAATATCCATTTGAATTAACTAATTCTTCTGTGCTAACTAAAGAGGTAAAAAATAAAGAAGGTAAAGTTCAGGAAGTTGTTGATGAAAAAGGAAGAAATGGAGAATTATTATACACTAGTGATTACAAGAAGCTAAGCACCCATTTTTCAGAAATTAGAGATCAGAATGGTAATCTAGAGCTAGATAAAAGTCTTATATCTGTTCCTATCGTTTTTGCTACAAGTTTAGCTAAAGTTTGTACTAAATTGTTGACTTCTCTTCCTATAAAGTTAGGGGAGCATTTAATAAGCGAACAAAACCCAATTGCAAAGTCTTTTGGTTATCTTTTATTTACTCCTGCAATGGCAGTAAAAAATTTAGTGGATATGGGAGCTACCATACTTAAGGCTCCAATTTTATTGTTTGTAGCAAATGAGAAAAAATATGGTGATGCTTACTACACCATGTGGAAACACCAACTGAAAGGATGTTTGGAAGAAGCAAAAAGTGACTTTAATGTTATTAAAGGTGAAGAAAGGCTAAAGCCGGATCATGGGAATCGTGATTCACTAGTGGGCACATGGGATGAGCTTAACGCTAGAAGGCCAAAGAAACAAGGGGATGATAAAGAAGTTAGCAAGAGTAATGAAATACTAAAGAGTCCTGAGGAAGAACAAAATAAGGGTAATGAAATATTAAGTGATAAAAGAAAAGGTCATGTTGAGGAATTACAAAATAGAAGAAATTCACAGCAAGGGCAAGGCGCTACACATGATCACTCTCATTAGCAATTACTTTAAATCAACATTTACTTTCTTTATTAACTATTCCACAACAAAAACTTGCATGTATTTTGCCCTCAGTATAAGATATTAATTATTTAATTAATATCTTAACTAAATGCGCCCTGTAATATTGTGTGGTGGTAGTGGTAGCAGACTTTGGCCTTTATCTAAGCCAAAGCAATTTCAGAAAATATTTAGTCAGAACACTATGTTTCACAACACTTTGTTGAGGCTAAAAAGCGATTATATGCCGCCCATAATTGCTACAAATATACAGTACGAGTCATTAGTGATGGAGGAATTGCATGCACTGCAAGAATATAAAGTGATTTTCGAACCAGTGAAAATTGGAACAGCAGCGGCAATATTAATTGCTGCACTTCTCTGCAATGAAAACGAGACAATGTTAATTCTGCCTTCAGACCATTTTATAGGTGATTTGAATAGTTTTTATGCTTCTACTCAAAAAGCGTCTAAGTTAGCCTCTGAAACTAACTCTATAGTCACTTTTGGGGTTAAGCCTCATGAATTCAATTCTGAATACGGCTATATAAATGCAGTATATGATCAGAAAGAAAAATGTCATATAGTGAAAGATTTTACAGAAAAGCCCGAGCGTAAGTTAAGTAACGATCATTATTGGAACTCTGGAATATTTGTGTTTAAAGCAAAACGCTACATAGATGAGATTAAAAAATCTGCCCCGAATCTTTACAATTTATGTTTTAAATATTTCACACCGCAAGAGAGATTTCTGTATTTAAAACAACGAGATTTTGCAGGAATTGAAGGCATATCCATTGATTACTTGGTGATGGAGAAAGCAAAAAACGTTGCAATGATAGAAGCTAATTTCGATTGGTTGGATGTTGGAACTTGGAATTCAGTTTTAGAATTGAGTGAGAAGTTTAGTAAAGAACCGGCATCATTTCAGCATGTGATTAGAGAAAAAGAACCAGTTTCAACGACAGAAAGTAATAAAAATTTATTGAGTGGAGCTTGTAAGCAACCAAACAAAAGTCTAATTTCATTTATTCATAAAGTTAAGAAAGTAAAGGTGATAAGGAAAGAAGTTAAACCATGGGGATTTTGTAGTATAATTTTAATGAGCGAAAATTTTCTTATAAAATATCTTTTTATCAATCCATTAAGCTGCACTTCTAAGCAATTCCATCACTATAGAGATGAATACCATATAGTGCTATCAGGAGTTGGATATGTTAGTTTAGAAGACAAAGAATATGCTATAGCAAAGGACCATATGATAGAAATCCCAAGGGAAGTTTCCCATAGGATTGAAAATAGAAGCACAAGCTTTCCACTTGAAATAGTTGAATTTCAGATAGGAGAGCATTTATCTGATAATGATATAGTGAGATTGGATGATGTATATGGAAGAATATGGTAACGCCATAAATGCATTTGTTGGCAATTTATAATATGGGTATAGCTGCTTTATGTAAAAAATAATATTTACTAAATCTTAATATTTTAAACCTATACCCATATTTTAATAAATAATGAGTTGTAATTAATATGAAGGATCCATTTAAAAGTGACAATTATAGAGAAAATCTCGGTTTCCTTAAAGAAGCTATAAAAGCAAGAGATGAGTTAGTAACTATTAGACATTATAATAAAACGGTAAGGGATTTATCTCAGGCATTAAAGCGTTTTACAGATAAGGCAGAAGATGTAGCTAAGTTTGTTATACGTAGTGACTCAATTGATTATGTAAAATCGATGAATGGAAAGCCATCAGGTCTTAAGATATTAAAGGAAATATTGAATAGAATCTCGGGAAGAAATGTTCCAGTTAAGAATATAAGTAGTTTTATTGATAAATTACCTCCTCCTACTTCAATGACAATCTTTGAATATCTAGAGGCTTATCGTAAAATTTCAGGTTTGGAGCAAGTTGAAAGAGGAAATATTGCAATAGCTCCAGAAAAGCCAGAACGCAGTTTTCTAAAAGAAGATAGACAAGTAGAAGTTAATTATAATGATTCAGGCCATGGAAATTCATTAGATGAAAAGCCTGGATACAAAGAGATATCAAATTATCAAGAGAAGAAGAGTAAAATTTTAACAGAAAATTCACAAAGTTCAAAATCGCCTAGAGAAGAGCTAATTTATGTAACAGTTCCTAAAGAACATATGGAAGCAAAAAGAGAACTTAAACAAAAACAACAATCTAAACCTCCAATATTGCCAAAACCATCAATAGCACCCCCATTGCCAAAAAAAATGTTTACTGCTGGTCAAGAAGTTAGACAAAAACCAAAAGTAGTAGGAACTGTTCCTAAATCAACTAAAGATAAACCTGAATTACCACTAAAACTTAAAAAGTTAGGTCATACTGATCAAAAATCAAGCACAAAGCTAGAAATGGTAGTATCTTCTATGGAAAAAGAAATTAATTATAATATCGATATTAAAGTACAAGAGATAAGAAAAAAATTCAAACAAAATCAAGCAAAAGAAAGTCCTAATGCGCAAACTATTGAAAGCAGGACCCCTCCTGTTGCACAAGTGAATATAGATGTGGAGAAAAAAACTAGGCCATCACCAAAAGTTGCTTCCCAATCTCGCTTATTTCCAATGAGGGATGAAATATCTCAGATGAATCCCTTATCAGCAAAATCTGATCCGAGACCTCATGTTAGCAAAAATGCTCTTCTCACAGATGTAAATGTAAAGCAACTAGTTGTACAATTTGAAAATTATGGAAGGAAAGAATTATAACTTATTGAATAAACCCAATAATATTCTTGATTTTTTCTATGTTATAAAAGCACAAGCTCTCCACTTGAAATAGTTGAATTTCAGATAGGAGAGCATTTATCTGATAATGATATAGTGAGGTTGGATGATGTATAGCTCTTTCCACAGAAGTCCGGATATGATAAGATTAAGGATAGATGGCGATAAGGAGGTTGGATGCCGGCAGCATATAGTTATGATTTAAGAAAAAAAGCAATGGAAGCACTAGACGAAGGGGAAAGCAGAGAAGCAGTGGCAGCAAGATTTAAAATTGGACGAACTACTTTGTGGGAGTGGCAGCAAAGAAAAAAAGAAACAGGCGACTTTCAGTCAAAAAAACTCGGTAATGGAGGTTACAATCAGAAAATTATCGACTGGAATAAGTTTATCGAATTTGCTAAAAAACACGGTAGAAAAACTCTGTCGGAAATGGCTAAACTTTGGGGCAACGTTAGTATCCAAACGATCCACCGAGCTCTCAGAAAAATTGGATTTACGCGCAAAAAAAGACATATGGATACAAGGAAAGGAACGAAGAAAAACGTGCTGAATTCTTAAAAATTATAGCAACAAAAGAACCAGAAAACTTAGTGTATATAGATGAGTCTGGGATTGATAACACGGAGGACTATCCATATGGGTATTGCCAGAAAGGACAGCGATTTTATGCCCTAAAATCTGGAAAAAAAACTCAACGAATCAGCATGGTTGCAGCCTTAAGTAGAAGAAAGATAGTTGCTCCATTAACATTTGAAGGCCACTGTAATATGGATATTTTTAATGGATGGTTTGAGCAATTTTTGGCACCGATCTTAGAACCTGGACAAACTGTCATTCTTGATAATGCTACTTTTCATAAGTCTGATAAGCTTATCAAGCTCGCTAAAGGAGTCGGTGCAGAAATTTTGTATCTGCCGCCTTATTCTCCAGATTTTAACAAAATTGAGCATCATTGGTTTGCTATAAAAAACAGAGCCAGGAAAAACATTCCTCTATTCGAATCCTTTCGTCGTGCTGTTGATTCTGCCTTCCTATGACCTATTCGGACTATTATGAGAAATGCTATATATGGAAGATTTTGAAATTCTAATGTTAAAGATACTCTATAAGTCTGCTAAATTTAAGGAAGCAAAAATCTCTAGTTTTTAAATAAAGAAAAGTCTACAATTATACGAAGTTTCAAAAATATAATGTCTAACCTCAAAATATTTTGTAATGTCCATTGCCTTTGAAATTACTATGGCTGCTTGCTATTTGCGAGCAAGAAATGCCAGATTTTGCTCTATAATGACTTTGTTCTCTATTATCGGCATTGCCCTTGGAGTTGCAACACTAATAGTGGTGATGTCTGTGATGAACGGATTCAGAGCAAAGTTGCTTGACTCAATACTTGGCATTGATGGCCATATTAACGTTTATTTTGATAGGAACATAAATTCAGATTACTACGCAGTTTCAAAATCTATTGAGAGAATTCCTGGTATATTAAAAGCTACTCCTATGACCAATGATCAAGTTATTATTGTAGCAAATGGTAAAATTGCAGGTAGCGTAGTGCGAGGTGTGTCAACTAAAGATTTGCTTGATAGTACTGCCGTTACAAATAATGTAATTATAGGTGATGTAAAAAAATTTGATGAAGGGATAATAATAGGAGCACGCTTAGCAGAAGTTTTGAACATTGACTATGGCGACGAAATTACGTTTATATCATCTGAAGAATTTGATGCATTACTTGGTGAAATGCCGCGAATGAAAAAATATAAAGTTATAGCAATATTTGATGTGGGTATGTTTGAGTATGATAATACCTTGATATATATGCCTCTAAAATCAGCACAAGCCTTTTTTAATTATAAAAATAGCATAAAAAATATAGAAGTACTTGTAGACGACGTTACTAGAGCTGATAAGCTGGCAGATGCTATAGAAAAAGAAATAGGAATGGAAGCTGAAAGTTGGCAATCACAGCAAAGCCATTATTTTAGTGCTTTAAAAACTGAAAGAAATGTGATGTTTTTAATTCTCACTTTGATTATAGTTGTAGCAGCGTTTAATATTATCTCAAATTTAATGATGATAGTGCAAGAAAAGAAATCCGCGATTGCAATTATGCGTACATTTGGTGCAACAAGTGGAAGCATTATGCGTATATTTTGCGCTTGTGGTCTATTAATCGGTTTTACGGGAACTTGTCTTGGCTGTATTATAGGTGTCGTTTTTTCTCTCAATATCGAAAGCATTAGAGTGTTTTTAGAAAACATTACTAACGTCAAGCTGTTTGATCCTATGATATACTTTTTTTCAAGTTTGCCAGTGATATTAGTACCCCAAGACGTAGTAAATATTTCTGCACTTGCGTTACTCTTATCATTTTTAGCGACAATTGCTCCTGCGTTGCAGGCAGCTGCACAAGATCCTGCGGAGATACTACGTTATGAATGATACTCAGCAAAAGTACATAGGTTGGTTCTTAATTGTATTGTTATTTACCGGTTACATCACAATAAATAACATAATCTTTTTAAAAATAAATCAGCAAGAGAGTGAAAACAATGTGAAAGCTTTAACGGAAAACATGGATGAATTTAGAATGTTGCTTGAAGTTAATCAATCTAGAATAGAAAAAAAGATATTTGACCTCAAGAGAAGTCAGCATACTCAATGTGAGCAAGGTGATAATAACTCAAGATGTAAGAACCTTGCAAAATTGCTATTACTTGTGGTTAAAATGAAGAATTCGTTATTGCGAGAAGCAAAATTTGATAACCATATAAATTCAATAAAGCCTTTGATATCAGAGCTTGACGATCCAGAGATAGAAAATGCAGTAGATGAATTAGAAAATTTGAAAGAGATAAATACCTTACACGAATTGAAGTTATCTTTTGAAAAAACTATTGATACTATCGATTACAACAAAAGTACATTGTCTAAAAAAATCATTTCAAACTGGATAAAGGTAGACGACCGAAATGATCCATTAAGAGTAAAATTCGCAGAAATTGAGGAGTCAATAAATGATAATGATTGGCAAAATATAACTGTTACAGTAAGCAATTTAACGCATTCAGAATTCAAGCCATGGCTGAATAAATTGAATGGTTTTATTGTAGCTTCTAAGAATATTTCAACAATATATCATCACTTATTACAATATATCTCATGATTTATTTTATAATTTTCGCTTTTTCGTTTTTATTTGGTATATGGGTCAAGGTAAGTGGTGAAGTAATAAAATTGGAATTAGGCAATTACACTATAAGTATTGATCTATATTTCATTATTTTTACTTGTGTAGTTTTATTATTTTTATTAATTACACTTGTACGCTTTTTTTCCTCCATTTCATCAACATTTGCCAACATAAGAAATAGAAGAAGGGATAGGGAAGAATTGCTTCTCTTTGAAGCTTTCTTTAGCATAGACTTAGACAATATAGAGAATGCCCAAAAGCTAGTTAAAAGTCTGAGTGAGGAGAGCGATAGGTTGTCTTTAATAAAGCTCTTTAACTCAGGTAAGACGGGAAATTACAGCTTTTTCAGTAACGGTTTAACAAATATTGCAAATAAAAATCGTAACTTAGCTCTACTTCTAGCCAATAAGCTGATTGTCCACCTCAAACAAGAAAAAGTAGTCTTTCAAAAATTTATAGAATATTGCTCTAGTTCAATTAACGATAAAATGCTATCTATTCCCTTTCAAATAGAGCATTGCATATTGAAAGAAGATTGGATTAATGCAATTTTGAGGTTGAAGGAAGCAGTTAAGTCCAATATTTTTCTCCCCTTTGATCATAAAGAAATGTTTGCAGTGTTTTATTGCGCTTTAGCAAAGCAATATGAAAGTAAAGGAAATTTTAAGGAGGCTATAAAGTCTTTATTTAGAGCACAACGTTATAGTGCAATTTTTCAGCCCATCAATTATTTAAAGGCAGAATTATATATTAAACTTGGAAAAATCAGAAAAGCTTCTGCAGTGCTAGAGGCAGAGTATACAGTAAATCCTACTCCTCAGTCAGCTAAAATGTACATCAATTTAAATAGTAAAGGTGCTGAAAGACTATACAACTTACGCCCTGATTATTATTTTAGTTACTGTTTACTTGCTTTGTCCTCAATGAGTTCAGGTAAATATGATCTTGCAAGTCAATATTTAGACACTGCTATGAAAAAAGCTAATTACATGTCAATCTACTTTATTGTAATACAACTCAAGGTTACATTGCAAGAACACGACAAGGTAATTTATTGGCTAAACAAGATGGGCTCAGAAGCTTTGCCTGATCCAGGCTGGAAATGTAAAAATTGTAACAGGGAACTAGAACAATGGGATCATAAGTGTTCAAGTTGTAATAGTTTTAATTGTGTTTATTATATATTATAAAATTCCACAAAGTGTAGAAATTACCATTAGGCTACTTTCACATTGATATTGCTGAAGTTAGAGCACTTTCTTAATATAATCCTTATCTCCAAACAATAAACCTGCAAGTTTCTTAGCTAGACTTGGTTTTAATGTCAAAAAAACTTGCTTTTAGACACTAACAGTTATATATTTTAATAAATCAGGGTTGTATACAAAATGAAGAGCTTAAAGGAATTATCCTTAAGAATTAAGAATATTAGGTCTGTACAGAAAACCACGAAAATAATGCAAATGGTTTCTGCAGCAAAGTTGTTACAAAGCCAAAAGAAGTTATTAAATTCAAAATTATATGTATCTAAGCTGCATAACATTATTTTTTCATTAATGCTATCAGTTGATCAAGAATTACTGGCAAAAATTCTAAATGTCAGTAACGACGGTTCTTACCTAGTATTCATTATTGCGTCTGATCGTGGCTTGTGCGGCAACTTTAACTCTTCTATTGTCAAATTTAGTCAAGAGCGTGTAAATAAGTCAATCGCAAATGGCAAAAAAGTAGATATTGTATTTCTTGGTAAAAAAGCTTTTGATGTAGGTAAAAATAGATTTGACTCTAAAAGTATCTTAAAAATTGAAAATAGTAAGGGAATCACGTTAAAGCACGTAGAAGCTTTGGTTGATGGTATAGATTTAAGTAAATACGATAAAGTTAAAGTTTTTTATAGTAAATTCTATAATACCTTCACGCAAAAACCAATGTTGGAAACAATAAAACCATGGAGTAAAGACTCATCCTTGATTGATAGCTCTCTGGCTGGTCCAACAACAGATTACGGCTATGAGTATGAACCACAAAATATTGAATTTATTTTAAAATCTTTGGTTCAAGATTACGTTGTAATTGCTCTTTACTCTGCTTTACTTGAAAGTGCAACGAGTGAGAATAGTGCTAGAATGGTTGCTATGGAATCAGCAAACAGAAACACTAAAGAGATACTGAACAAATTAGCATTGCTTTATAATCGTTCTCGTCAAGCAGCGATTACGACTGATTTAATTGAAGTTATAGGTGGTGCAGAATCTTTATAGAAATCTAAGGAATAGAAAATGAATATATTAAATATTGCAGCAGATATTACTAAACTAATAAAAAAGCAAAATCAAGATGCGGAAGTTACAATATATGAAACTAATAAGACTTCAGTTTCTCAGCGTCTATCAAAAATTGAGCAAATATCACAATCTAAAAATTGCACTGTAGGAATCAGAGCTATAGCAGGTAAAAACAAAGCTGCGTATATTTCTACAAACGATTTGAATAATCTGAGTGATACAGTAAGCCAAGTGGTAGAAATGGCAAAGAATGCGCCAGAAGATCCTTGCATTAATTTTGCTGTAAATGGTAGTAATTATATCTCTTCTGCAGATTTAAGTATCTCAGATAATAATGTTGTAACCGTTGATAACCTAAAAGAAATTGCTGAAGCTGCAGAAAATTCAGCCCTTGCACATAAGAGTATCACTAATTCTGAAGGAGCCTCTTCTTCATACGCTTTAGTGAATACAGTATTATCGACTGTTTCTGGTTTTATTGGCTCGTTTAGTAAATCAACCTTTGCTAATCAGGTCTCTGTTGTTGCTGGAAGAGAAAGTGAAATGAAGGTTGGTTACGATTATGATATAGCATGTAATTTTAGTGATTTAAAGTTGCCAGAGTTAATGGGAAAAGAAGCAGCAAAAAGAGCAGTTGATCAATTGAATTCACGTACAATGAAAACTGGTAAATTTCCAGTTATTTTTGAAAAAAGAGCAGCAAAAGGGCTAGTAAAAAGTTTTGCTTCTGCTATAAATGGGAGCAGTATTATAAGCAACAGTTCTTTCTTGAGGGGTAGTTTAAACGCTCAGATTTTCAACGATAGAATTAATATTATCGATGATCCATTGTTGCCAAGAGGCATAGCATCGAGACCATTTGATGGAGAAGGGATAACTAGCAAGAAAAATATATTTGTAAAAAACGGAATATTACAAAATTGGATTTTAGACTTATACTCGGCTAGAAAATTAGACTCAGAAACAACCGGAAGTGCAACTCGTGCAAGTAATGCTGCAGTTATTCCTGCAGCTAGTAACCTCTACATTGAGAATGGTGATGTATCGTTTGAAGAATTAATTCAGGAAGTGAAAGAGGGAATATATGTAACTGATTTATTTGGTTTTGGTGTCAATTTAATCAATGGCGATTACAGCCAAGGCGCTTCCGGATTTTTTATAGAAAATGGAAAAATAACGTATCCAATACATGAGATTACCATTGCTAGCAATTTGAAGGATATGTTTAGCAATTTAGTCGTTGCAGATGATCTAACTTTTTGTGGGCAATTTAATTCACCAACGATTAAAGTTAGCGAAATGACGGTTGCAGGTTCGCTTAACGATTAAAAAATTTATTTGCATCAAGTACAACAATTGTGTATTATTGTCATGTAATGTTAAGAATAGACTATGGAGTATAAAGGTTTAGTTTCAATAGCTAAGCTTAAAGCATTCTCAATCGTAATTTTAAAGTTTTTCATCACATTAGTAATGTTAGTTAATAATTTAGGAGTTGTTTAAATGGAATTTGGTAATGTAAAATGGTTTAATGCCGAAAAAGGCTATGGTTTCATCAAGCCAGAAGGTAAAGGGGGTGACGTTTTTGTACATATTAGCACATTGGAACGTTCGGGAATAAGACCTGAGGCACTTAAAGGAGAGAATAAAGAGAAGGGAATAAAAGGAGAAAGGGTGAGTTATGAGGTTAAAGAGGAGCGCGGTAGAAACGGAGAAGATAAAAAATCTGCAATAAATTTAAGATTGGAAGATTAATCTATTATGAAGTCTTTTAACAGGATTAACGTATTGTGAATAATTTTCATGAGATGGGTCTCCCAGCTTCGCTTAGACAAGCTCTAGATAAAAATAATCTTTTCGTCCCAACTCCGATTCAAATACAAGCGATTCCCTTAGCGCTACAAGGTAAAGATATTCTCGGATCTGCTCAAACGGGGACTGGAAAAACTTTAGCATTTGCTATTCCGTTGGTTGCTAAGTTGCTGAATGAGCCTAACACTGGTTCAGCTTTAGTCATCGTGCCAACCAGAGAGCTTGCGCATCAGGTAACAAATGAGATAAGAAAACTCTTATCTCAAAATTCTGCACTAAGGGTCGCTTTGTTGATTGGTGGTGAGCCTATTTTTAGGCAGCTAAATCAGCTTCAGAAAAAACCACAAATTGTAATAGGTACTCCTGGTCGTATTATAGACCATATTGAGCGTAAAACTTTGATTACTCGCAATGTTAGCGTTCTTGTGCTTGATGAAACGGATCGTATGTTTGATATGGGCTTTGGAGTTCAGATTGAAGAAATTATGAAGCATTTGCCTAAAATAAGGCAAACTCTTATGTTTTCTGCAACTCTTCCTGGAGATATAGTAAAACTTGCTGAGAAGTACCTTAATCGACCAGAACGTATTTCTGTTGATTGTGAGGTTACAACTTCTGTAAAAATTAAGCAAGAAATTGTTTATGCATCAGAATCAGAAAAATATGAAAAGCTTGTTACACAACTATGTCAGCGCGAAGGATCAATCATTATCTTTGTCAAAACAAAGCGAGGAGCGGATCAGCTAGCTAACAGATTGCACAAAGATGACTATAGCGCTTTAGCAATTCATGGTGATTTAAGGCAGCACAAGCGCGAAAGGGTCATTAATTCTTTTCGTCGTGGCCGTAATCAAATCATGGTTGCAACAGATGTTGCTTCTCGCGGCCTTGATATTCCCCACATTCAACATGTTATCAATTATGATGCACCACAATCGCAAGCTGACTATATTCATCGTATAGGTAGAACTGCACGCGCTGGAGCTGAAGGGTATGCGCTATCTTTTGTTACACCTCAAGATAAGAGAAGACTGCCTGCACTGGCAGACAAAGAAGGAGAGCTAAATTTTGATTGTAGTGTGCAATTTAAAAAACGTAACAGCAAAAAGGTCTTTAAAAGGCCAAGTACGTTAAAGACTAAATACGGTAGAAAAAAGATCAATGCATTTAAGAAGAAAAGCAGAGTACTAGAAAAAGCGTATTAAATAGGATTTACCTACAATTTGATAAGCGTAAAACTCGTCATTCCGCTACTCATTAGCGGAATCTATGCTGAGATATTGCGGTGCTATGACGTAGATCCAGAGTGGGATTCAAATTGGCTACAGCGAACTGCTGGATTTCAATTTTTTTAATAATTGTGTGCTATTCATTATATATGAGTTCCCACTTTTAAAGAGAATAGGAGATGATTTCCAAAAACTTAGAGGCAAGTTTGAATAGAGCACTATTCATTGCTTCTAATTTTAATCTTAAATATGCGAAAGTAGAACATTTATTGCTGGCGTTAACTAAAGACGTGGATGTAAATTACGTTTTATCAAGATGTAATATCAGAGCCGATGAAATCATCAGTATGGATAACATTCTATCAAGATGCAATATTAAGGCTAATGATTATAATAATAATATAAAAGGGTTTTTACAAAGCAGTTCTGAATTGATTATCAGTGGAGTTAAACCTAGCTCAATGTTTCAATGCATAATACACAGAGCAATAATACGGGCTCATAGCTTGGGGAAAAAAGAAATAAATGGAGCAAGTGTTCTAGTAGAAATTTTGTCTGGGCAAGATTTATACGTTGAAGATCTATTGCAGAAACAAAGTGCGAAAGATTCCAATTTGATTTACCACATATCTAACATGAAATACTCTAACGATATAGATGAATACACCACTAATCATAAAGTAAAACTTGATAAAAATAATGATGCTCCTACTACAGTAAATAAAGGTGAGCTACTAAAAGATGAGGAAATTCTACAAAGTTATTGTAAAAATTTAAATGACTATGCAAGAAGCAAAAAAATAGATTATGTTATTGGTCGTGATTATGAATTAAATCGCACTATAGAAATATTATTGAGGCGTAGAAAAAACAACCCTTTATATGTTGGAGATCCAGGTGTTGGCAAAACCACAATAGTTGAGGGTTTGGTACTCAAAATCATTGAAAACAGTGTTCCAAGTGCGCTCAGGTCCAGTATAATTTATGCTTTGGATTTAGGGTCACTCCTTGCAGGGACACGCTATAGAGGTGATTTTGAAGAGAGAATAAAATCTATAATAAAAGCGATTGAGGCAAAACCAGGTGCTATCCTTTTTATTGACGAAATACACACTATCATTGGAGCAGGTTCTACAAGTGGTAGCTTTCTTGATGCAGGTAACCTACTCAAACCTGCGCTTGCAAGAGGTACACTGCGTTGTATAGGTGCAACTACATATAGAGAATACAGCAATAGTTTTGAAAAAGATAAAGCATTAGCGAGGAGGTTTCAAAAAATTAATGTTAAGGAATCTTCTGTTAACGAAACGATAAAGATACTAGATGGTATAAAGCACTACTATGAAGGGTATCATGGAGTATATTATACAAAGAATGCCATTAGGTCTGCGGCTGAACTTTCGCATAAGTATATTACTGGGCGAATATTACCTGATAAAGCGGTTGATGTTATTGATGAGGCAGGGGCATATTGTAAATTGCTAAGAAACAGGGGTAAAATTGTAAATAGTAGAGATATTAAGAATACCATTACTAGAATTACAAATGTGCCTTGCGGATCTGAATCTGATGATTTGCAGAAAGTAAAGTCTTTAAAAGCTAATCTAGAGAAGGTGATTTTTGGCCAAGAGCAGGCAATAGAATCTCTTGTTAATTCTATTAAAATTGCTAAATCTGGGTTGAGAAATTACAATAAGCCTTTAGCAAATTATCTTTTTGCAGGGCCAACCGGTGTTGGTAAAACCGAGCTAGCAAAACAATTAGCAGAAAGCATGGGCATGAATCTTATACGCTTTGATATGTCCGAATATATTGAGTCTCATACGATATCAAGGATGATTGGTTCTCCTCCTGGATATGTAGGTTATGATCAGGGTGGATTACTCACAGAGTCTGTATTTAATAATCAATATAGTGTTGTGCTGCTTGATGAAATTGAAAAGGCTCATAGCGATATCTATAATATATTGCTACAAATTATGGATTATGGTTGCGTTACAGACACTTACGGACGTAAAGTTAACTTTTCCAATATAATCTTAATTATGACAACTAATGCAGGAGCAGCTGAACGCAGCAAAAGTTTTGTTGGCTTTGGGCATAAAAAATTTAACACTGGTGATAGTGAAAAAGCGATAGAACAGGTTTTTAGCCCTGAATTTCGTAATCGTCTTGATGCGATTATTTCTTTTTCTGACTTAAATGCGGATATAATTCTGCATATTGTAGATAAATTTATTCAGGAACTGAAAAAGCAGCTGACGCAAAAAGGCATAAACTGCTTGGTAGAAGATGAAGTGAAATCTTATCTTGCACAAACAGGTTATAGTAAGGAAATGGGAGCACGTCCGATAGAGAGACTTATTGAAAAAGAGATAAAAAGTTACTTAGCGGAAGAAATACTGAATCGTAAATTAATAAAAGGAAAGAAATTAAGAATCTATATGAATAAAGTAGAAAATAAAATTGCTTTTGATATAGTTTAAAATCCTTGTATTGAACTTCATCTTTGTTACAATCTATAACTTAAATTCAATTTGAATTATAGTGATAAGTGATAAAGTAAAACAAGTCCTAAGCTACTACGAAAGTGAAAACCCTGGGGTAAAAGCAAATCTTACTCGTATTCTCATGCATGGAAAGCTTGGCGGCACTGGCAAGTTAGTGATTCTGCCAGTAGATCAAGGATTTGAGCATGGTCCAATTAAAAGTTTTGAAGTTAACCCTGATGCTTATGACCCACATTATCATTTTCAGCTTGCGGTTGATTCGGGAGTAAGTGCATATGCTGCTCCACTTGGTATGATTGAAGCTGGTGCTGCAACTTATGCTGGAATGCTCCCACTTATTTTGAAACTTAATAGTTCCAACTCTTTACATTCAAAGGATCTAACCTCTGATCAGGCAATAACCTCTTCTGTGAAAGATGCGCTGCGTTTGGGCTGCTTAGCTGTCGGATTTACTATATATCCTGGTTCTGCTAAGTGTTTCGATATGATGGAGGAAGCCCGTGGAATCATAGCTGAAGCCAAATCTTACGGGCTTGCAGTAGTGCTATGGTCTTATCCACGCGGTGAAGGGATTTCCAAAGAAGGTGAAACAGCAGTTGATGTTATTGCCTATGCTGCACACATAGCAGCTTTGCTTGGCGCTAATATAATAAAAGTAAAACTTCCAACTAAATATTTGGAAAGGGAGAAAATAGAAACAGAAAATATTGAATCATTATCTAAAAGAATTGAATATGTTAAAAGGTCTTGTTTTGCAGGGAAAAGAATAGTAGTTTTTTCTGGTGGTGAATCGAAGGAAGTAGATAACATATACAATGAAGCGAAAGAAATTAAGCAGGGTGGCGGTAATGGTTCAATCATTGGACGTAACACTTTTCAACGCAAAAGGGAGGAGGCTTTATCTATGCTAAAAGATATAATGGATATCTACACATAAAAAACGGCTGGGTGGCAGAATGGCTTATGCGGAGGACTGCAAATCCTTTTATACCGGTTCAATTCCGGTCCCGGCCTCTTTCATTCTCTATATCTTGTAAAAGTTAACAGTAGCTTTAAGTGTGTAACCTATAGAGAAAGCTTGTCCATAGTAAAATCAATTTCTTTTCAAGTTATGGTTATACTCTTATAGCGTTTCATGGTAAAAAATAAACTAAAAATAAGCAAAGTGTTTTACAAACGTAATTTACTATTTTTACTACCGCCCGAAGTTGCTCACTCTTTGGCAATTATGGCATTAAAGAAAATGCCTTATAAGAATCCTATAGAGCTACCAGAATCTTTGAGTGTGAATTTTTTTGGTAATAAGCTCAGAAGCCCCATAGGTCTGGCTGCAGGTTTTGACAAGAATGCAGAAGTTATAAGGCCTATGCTCTCATTTGGTTTTGGGTTTATTGAAACTGGTACTGTAACTCGTAATCCACAATATGGAAACAAAAAGCCAAGAATTTTTCGGTTAATTAAAGATCAAGGGGTAATTAACAGATTGGGATTTAACAATAAAGGAATAGACTATTTTCTTAAACAAATAGGTGAAACCAAGCTTGATGACTGCATTTTTGGCATCAACATAGGAAAAAACAGTACATCAAAGGACCAAATCAGCGATTATGTTGACTTAATAAAGATAGTATATGGAAAGAGCAATTATATAGTGCTGAACATCTCATCCCCAAACACGCCTAATTTACGCAATCTGCACAATAAGCAAGAATTATCGGAATTGTTGAAATCCGTAACTCTAACCCGAAAATCAATTGATAATTCTAAATCCATACCAATAATATTAAAAATCTCACCAGATGTAGATCAGCAAACGAAAGAAAATATCGCTGAGCTTGCGTTGGAATATAAGATTGACGGATTAACAGTAAGCAACACTACGGTAAGTAGAGATAATCTGCATTCTCACCATAATGAGAGTGGTGGGTTGAGTGGCAAACCGCTGTTTAAACTTTCAACCGAGTTATTGGGCGATATGTACAAATTTACTAAGGGCAAAATATTATTGATAGGGTGCGGAGGAATCTCAAGTGGTGCTGATGCATATAAAAAAATAAAGGCAGGAGCTTCTTTGGTGCAGTTGTACACTGCTCTCATATACCACGGACCTCAAGTTGTAAACAAAATTAATCTAGAACTTGCAGAACTAATAAGGAGAGATGGATTTAGTAACATTAGTGAGGTGGTGGGTTGTATACATTAATTTTGGAAGTTGGTGGTATTATTTTAATAAAATAAAACTAATTCTCTGGTATAAAGGTGGTAGAAAGTGCTTTTCTTTTAAATAATTGGTATGAAGAGTTTGAATGATGCAATATCTAAGATCATTGATTATAAATTTACAAATTATGCAATATTAGAAGAGGCACTAACTCACCCAAGCGTAAATAAAAGGAATAGCAAAAACCAGATTGTAAGCTACGAAAGACTAGAGTTTTTGGGCGATAGTGTTTTGAATATGGTTGTATCTGCCACACTGTTTAAACTATTTCCTGAAGAAAAAGAAGGAGCATTGGCAAAAAGAAAGACGGATTTAGTTTGTGGCAACACCATTGCTAATGTTGCTAAAGAAATAAAATTAGGCAGCTTTATCATCATGAATAATAGTGAACGCTGCAATGGAGGGAGATGTAACTTAAAAAATTTAGAAAACTCGCTTGAAGCACTAATAGGTGCAATTTATATTGATGGCGGGCTTGAAAATGTTGAAAAATTTATTATCCAATATTGGGAAAAGCTAGCTAAAGGCATGCTTGACCCCCCTCAAGATCCTAAAACCTCACTGCAAGAGTGGACTCAGAAAAACAAATTGCCTTTACCAGAGTATGAGCTTGTAAAACAAACTGGACCAGCGCACAATCCTGAATTTACTATATCAGTTTGCATAGAAGATTATGGTAAAGTTTCTGCATGCGCTTCTAGTAAAAAGATTGCTGAACAAAAAGCTGCTGAGTTGATGCTAGAAAAAATTGGAAAAGACGCTTCAGTTTAGGCAAAATAGGCATTAATGTAAATTTTAAGGAAGCTAATAGCGTTTAGGGTAAATGGTCAATTTAAGGAGAAGCATAGTATTATTCATAAAAAAGTTGATTTACCAAAAATCAAGCCTTATGTAGTGGAATATCAATGGCTGTTGTCGGAGATGCGGAAAAAAAGAAGTAGCAAGTTACCAAAAGGTGTTATGCCAGATACATTTGGTCCAAGAGTTGTTTTGTGAAGTTGACAGAGTCAAGGAGAATGAAAGTTTTAAAAAATAGCATATTTTTTAATTATAAAAATTTGATATTAACTGTTGTTGGTTGATTGAGTAAAAACCAGTGAATGGTCACGTTAAAACATATTTTTAAATTTCTGCCAAAATCCTGGTTTATTATCATTAACCTTTGTAAATGTTATATTTAAACTGTATTTCGGATCATTTGGCACGTCGTATTTTATGCTAAATGTTGAAACTTTATCGTTATTGTAAATATGTACATCATCATATGATAGCTTTGTTGTGTAACACTTTACATACTTTTGCTTATCATGCACTAAATCACCTGACTCCCTTTCTAGTTCCACAAATTTCGTTTTTTTCTGACATTCCTTCATTTTTATTAAATCCTTATCTAGTGATATTGAAACTGGCAACGTATTTCCAGCATATTCTTTAGCTAAAAGTTCACTTTGAGGATACATTTTTATTTCCCTGCCAAAATGTGAGTCTATGAAATTATTACTCCAAAATTTATCGCCAGAATGCACGTACTCATCAGTAGCATACGGCACCCCACCATAATTGCATTGAACTTTGTAATCTCCAACACCGTTGTTTTGAAAAAAATCATGAATAGCAGTGTAGCTACCGGCAGCATCATTTATATAATCCATTACTTTATTCCTTAAATTTTTAGTTCATTATATCATAATCATTATGCCAATCAATCAAAAAAGCTCTCCCTTGCTGTTTTTAAAACTGATTTTGAGCAAGCGCTCTCGATTAGTTGGGAGCGTATTTGTAAGATTGTGACATTCGTGCCTCCCAGTTTTTCACATACTGCTGAATCAATTCAGGATAATCTGTAATAATTAATAAATTTTCAGCATTTCCTTTTTTAGCTGTCTTACTAAGGTTAAATGACCCTGTGATGACTTTTTGATTGTCAGCAATCATTATCTTATTATGAGCAATCTTTGGCTTATCATCGATCCAAATTGGTACTCCACCTGAAAATAATTCATTTATAACACTATATTTTGAGTAGAGTTGCGATTTATCTAAGATGACTTTAACATCAACACCGCGTTCTTTAGCATTAATCAAAGATTTTGCAACTGTTCCAAGAGTAAATGTATATTCTTGAACTAAGATAGATTTTTTAGACTGATCTATTACGTTGATTATCGGTACAGCACAATCTTCTCCAGGTGAAAAGCAAACCGTAGCTTTTGGGCAGGGCGAAAATATAAAACCCGCATAGTAATACAGAGAAAAACACATTAACAAGAATAAAAAGTGAAAAAGCCTCACAACAACCCACCCCCGGATATACGGCGATAGGCTACATTATAATTTAATCACCTGTCAATAGACTTCTTGCATAGTTTTTGGCAACAACCGTTAGAAACGAAAAAACTTACTTGACAAACTCCGCCAGCCCCCTTATCATGAAACTGAAGGTATTCAGTTATCTTCATCTGTGCAGATTAAACAGCAAGAAAACAACGTAGTTGGCGTCTTATTTTTAATTTTTTGCACTATGTGTACCTTATGTCTTCACAATATTTCTAGATTTTTACCTACACAAGCTGAAACGCGCTTATAAGTCGTTTAAGACAGTATAGTACGCCAATTTGCAGGATTAGGGAGTGACAACTAGCTAACACGGGGTTTCTTTTGCCTTTTTTTCTGCTTAGTAAATTTCTTAAACATTTAAACTAAGGTGAGTTGCATTTAAAAGCAGCTAAATTGCAGTGTTTAAGACTTAAAAAACGCCAATGTTCTAAAATAGATATTAGCTGGGGCTTCTTTTGCCTTTTTTTTCGCTTGGTAAATTTCTTAATGTTTATAGCTAACATGAAGCTAAGTACGAACTTTGTTAAATACAACAAATGGTGTCATCCCAGTGCTCCTTTTTTTGTCATCCGAGTAGCTGACACTGGGATCTATTTTGCATGTAACTCCAATTGTGTTTTGGCATAAAACGCGACGCGTATTAGACTTATTTGCAAGCAAAGCTTGCTAGATCCAAGTAGTCAGGGCACTGGGATGACATCATAGGGACACTGGGATGACACCCTGACAATCGTCATCCCGCTACTTGTTAGCGGATGAGATACCGCGGCGGTATGACGGTTTGTGGCGGTATAATGAAGCTTGAAAGCGGATCACCTTTCACGACCCGTGTTTACTTCATTCACTTTAGGAGTATTAACAGGCGTTATTGCCGGGTTTTCAAGCTTTGTTGCCTGCTTCAAACCCTCGCTTACACTTTTGTCCTTTAAAATTTCATCAAGCTGCTTACTCTTTTGTTGCTCTTCGTTATTTGACGTATCTCTTTGAGCATCTTCTTTCATGCCACGAGCATTCTCTACATCCTTTTCACCTTCACCTAAAAATTTTTCTAATATTTTCTTAACAAAGCGCTTCAGAAGACTCAAAAACCCTTCTTCTTTTTGATTTTCTTGTGGTTGAGGCGTGTTATCTTTTTTGTCCGGCTCAGTGTTGAGCTTCTCTTTTACAGAACTCTTGCTTACTGAGGGATTAACGGTTTGTGAATCGTGCTCTGATGCTGTTTGCACAGAAGCTTCAGTAGTCTTTTTTTGTGTATTATGTTCAAGGTCTTTAACTGCTGTTGTAGTTTTTCTCGGAGTGTCTTGGAGTTTTTTGTCACTTTTTGGCTCTGCAACTTTTTCACTTGTGAAGATGCCCTTCCCTTTATATTGTTGGTCAAGCTCAGCAATTCTTTCAAAATCTTGACGTACTTTTTCATCTGCACGTCCTTTTTGACTTTCAAATTTCTGACTCAATTCTGCAACGTTTTTCATTTTGTTCTCAAGCTCCTTACTTTTCACAGCTTTTAGAGCCTCTGTTCCTTTTGCGATATAATTAACCTTCTTTTCTAATGAGGTACCTTCTGGAAAAGCACCTGGAGAACGTTCAAAAACATCTTTAAACTTTTTTTCAACACTTTCTTTAGATGTCTGGGCCATACCTGTTACCTATTAAAACATATCATATAATCAGTATATTAGCTAATTATATAAAAAACAGTTAACATAACTTGTGGTAAAAAGTGTTTATCAAGGGCGTCCTATTTATATCTTTTTCATTAAAATGCTATTTACTTATTAAGTTAAAATGTATAATTATATAAGAGATGAAAGATAGCTCATTAGCAGTAGTATTCGATTGGGATAATACCTTAGTTGACACTCAAGATAATATTTTTAATGCTATTAAGCATACCATAAACTCAATGGGGTATAGTAATAAAGCTGCTGATAGAAATTCCCATGAGTCGAGAAAGAGCTATATGGTCAATTTATTTGGCGATCAGTGGAAAAAAGCGAATCAGATATATCAACAATATTTAGATGATGCACTATTGCAAAACATTGCTTTGAATCAAGGAGTAGAGAAAATGTTGCAGACACTGAAAAGCCACAATATTTATCTAGCAATAGTAAGTAATAAGAAAAATACTAATTTACGTAAAGAAGTTGCCTATTTTAAACTAGATTCCTACTTTGAAAGAGTGGTTGGGTCATGCGATACTGCAGAAGATAAACCATCTGCAACCCCACTGCTATTTGCACTAGAAGAGAGTACGTTGCCTATAAATAGAGAAAATGTGTTTTTCGTTGGTGATAGCATCACAGATGTTCTGTGTGCACAAAATGCCAATTGTTTACCTATTATATACGGTCAATCAATAAGCGGTTATGAAGATTTGTTATGTTTTCAACATTTTGATAAACTTACAGATTTTATAATAAAGTATTTAGAAGATAGGTAATGACCACTGTTACAGAGATTGCCAGTATAATAAGACGCTTTTGCGCATATTTGATAGATAGAGCAATTTTATTAATTCCAAACTTATTAATCAGACTATTGTTAAAGAATTTTCCGTTAATTTCATCTATGTGTATAGATTGCAGTTACTTCACATATTTTATATCTTCAAAAGCCCAAGCAACTCCTGGTCAGCAATTAATGAACATACATACCATAAGCTTGGACGGTTCTAAAATAGATTTGAGTTTAGCATTTGATAGAAGCATTTCTCAGTTTTTTCTTTCTCTATTATATAACATAATAGTTATCCTCATCGAGCTTTTCCAAGAACAGGACGTGTTAATAAACGCTTTCGATATATTAATAGTGCTACTCACTATATTAACGGTGCTGCTCACTCTTTGCTGGTATCTAGTTGCTTGCTTCTCTAAGAAAAAACAGACATACCACGACATGCTATTTAATACGGTTGTTATCAAAGGAAATATTAAATGAGTTGCTATAACTATCGTTATCATATAAATTATGCTGATGAATTGAACTAAGGGAAGATTATGAATGAAGAGATAGTAAAACATTTGAACAAATTATTGACCAATGAGCTAACTTCTGTACGCCAGTATCTTTTGCATTTTGCGATTCTCAAAAACAATGGAATTAATAGATTTGCAGAAAAGGTAAAAAATGAGCTTAACGAAGAACTTGAACATGCAAACAAGTTGGCAGAAAGAATTTTGTTATTCAAAGGAGTTCCAAATTTTCAGGATACAAACGAAATATCAAAGCATGATGGAAAGTTTACAAAAGACACAATACGGAAAATCTTAGAAGCTAATTTGAAATTAGAGGGAAAAGGTATTAAGGATATCAAAGAAACGATTTCTATCGCTGAGAAAGAAAAAGATTTTGTTAGTGTAATGTTATTAGAAGAGATGTTAAAAAATGAAGAAGAGCACTTCCATTGGATTGAAAAACAGATTGACCTTATTGAACTAATGGGTGTTGAAAACTATTTAAGAACACAAATATAGAGTGTTAAAAAAAATAGTATTTATTTTAATTGTACCTTGCTTGCTCCTTTTTTTATTAGGATTATGGCAAGTATTCAGATTGAACTGGAAGAATAATATTATCAAAAATATGAGTCTTCCTGTTGTTCATCTGTTGCCCAATAACGACCTTGAAAAATTTAACTATAGGCATGTCAAGATTGATGGGATTCTAAGTGACATAGAACTATATGTTTTTGCAGGGCAACACGGCTATCACGTGCTGTCTCCTATGTTGCTCACCACTGGACGTTACATGTTGGTGAATAAAGGAATAGTCGGAGAAAAAAAGGAGAAAAAAGTAAAAATTGAAAAAGTAGTTGCAGATGGAATTTTATATTGCGATAGCAATAAAAGTAAAAATTGGTTTATCAAGAACGATACTGCTTCGAATACATGGTTTACCCTGAGTACAGAAGAAATTTCCAATGAGTTAGGTATTAAGCTAGAGAAGTGTGTATTGTGGCCGAACAATTTTGGCAGCAAAGTAGCTATACAGCCAATGAAGCATTTGGAATATGCAATCACTTGGTTTGCACTTTCCTTAATTTGGTTGATTATGTGCGTAATTTACTATAGGCAAAACCTCAATAAAGCTTGAAGCTTTCTGTACATAAAATTAGAGAAGTAGTTATTCATCTTTATCACTACCAAGGTCTTTTAACATACTGTAATTGCCTTTTCTGAATCTACTTTTTAAAGACGTAACTCCACTTTCGCTAATACCACTAAGGCTCAGTGCAGCTCCACCTAGCTGCAATCCTATCTCAGATGTTTCAGGAATAATTTTACTAGCTCCTAGATCTCTATAAACCTCCACATTACTCAGATCTGGTAAGCGTATTACAATATTTACATGCGGAAAATTTGCTGCAACTAAAGAAACAACTTTTTTTATAGTAACTTCATTCTTTATTGAAATAACGAGAGCTTGAGCTCTTTCTATTCCTACCGATTTTAAAATTTCACATCTTGTAACATCTCCAAGATATATAGGAAAACTATCACTTTTTCCTTCTTTGACTATTTTCGATTGAATATCTACAACAACGTAACTTAAATGCTCTGCCGTAAGCATTTTTGTTACCATATATCCCACTCTACCAAATCCAGCAACTATCACATGGTTATAAAGATCTTGTGTATCTGTTTCAACAGCTTCATCATCTAATATTGTTTTCTCAGTGCTAAATGAGTTTGCTATCCAATCTCCAAGCCCCGATAAAAGAGGAGTGAAAGCCATGGTTACTGTAGTTACCATCATAAGTACTTGAGCGATTTCACTTGGTAGCACATTTAGCTCATCTGCTAAGCGAAACAAAATAAACGCAAATTCACCGCCTTGTGAAAGCAGTAACCCAGCTTGTATAGCAGGTGCACTCTTAAACCCAAAAAATCTACACAATATATATATAATAGATGTTTTTAAAACGATAAGGATAATCGATAATAAAGTAATTAGTGGTAACTTATTGAGTAAAAGTTCGGTATTGATGGACATACCAACAGTCATGAAAAATAAGCCAAGAAACAAATCTTTAAATGGCAATACTGCGTGTTCTACTGAGTGTCTATATTCTGTTTCTGCAACTAACAATCCAGCAACAAATGCACCTAATGCTAACGATAAATGGAATTGCTCAGTAATAAATGCTGCTCCTAATACTATTAAAAGCGTTGTTGATATAAAGATCTCATTACTTTCCATTTTAGCAATAACCGAAAATAAAGGTCTAAGCAATAATCTACCAGTTATAAATATCAGCACTAATGCAATAGCTGCTTGCACCAATGAACCTGCCAATGAGCTTATCAGGCTGTGCTCAGAATTGCCAGTAAGTAAAGGTACCAATACTATTAATGGTACCACTGCAAAATCTTGCATTAATAGCACTGCTATCGACAACCTACCAACCTGACTTGCTTGAGAACCTTTTTCTTGCAGAACCTGCAACACTATTGCTGTTGAGGATAGCGCAAGCCCACCACCAATAACTGTTGCTATATTCGTATTCACTCCGAAAGCAAGAGCGATGCACCATATTGCTACCATGGTAACTATAACTTGAAGAGAACCGAACCCAAATACATGAATACGCATAGCGATCAGGCGTTCAAATGTCAATTCAAGGCCTATAATGAATAATAGAAAAACTACACCAAATTCTGCAAGATTATCCATTGCTTCAGCTGAGTGTATCAGATTAAATCCGTGAGAACCAATAACTGCACCTGCAACGAAGTAACCAAGCACTGGACTAATATTCATTTTCCAAAATGCTATGACTATAAACACAGCAGCAGAAAGCAAAATTATAATATCAAACAAATGCTGAGAGCCACTGTGCATGATATTTAACCTGTAGAATTAGACCATTTAATTGAGCAGCCAATACTTGATTTTTGGTCAATTGGAGAATTACCAGTTTCTGCAATAAATTTCATAGCTTGAAATAAGTCACTACTTCCTACTTCATAGCTTTGAACCTTTTCTTTTTTTGTGTCGTTAAAACGTCCACGATAGCAAAGGTTTAAATTGGAATTAAAGCCGAAAAAGTCAGGAGTGCAAACAGCCCCGTATTCTTTAGCTATTTTCTGTGTACTATCAATTAAATATGGAAATATAAACTTATTTTCCTTGGCAAAATTAATCATATTTTCAAAGGAATCTTCTGGATATTCATTTACATCATTTGGCATTATTGCAATGGTGTTTACCTGATAATCTTTTTTCAATTGATCAACATCGCTTACCAGATTGCTAATAATTGACTGAACGTAAGGACAGTGATTGCATATAAACATTATAATAAGACCATTTTTTCCACAACAGTCACTTAATGCATAATATTTATTGTCTACTCCCAAAAGATTAAAATCTTTTGCAGTAAAACTAAAATCGACTTTAGGAGTATTCAGAGCAACCATAGACTATTATTATACCACATGTAATTTACGGTCTTATTATTTAAATGTCAAACGGTTTCTATGTATACTGTTTGCATATTCTTTTTTAGTATTATAATTATAAAACTTATGTTCATAACTTTCGAAGGAATAGACGGCTCTGGTAAAACAACACAATCTAAGCTACTTGCAAATCATTTTAAGCAAATTCGCGGCGAAAATAATGTGGTATTGACTCGAGAACCAGGTGGCACTAACTTTGCAGAGAAGGTAAGAGGAGTATTGTTAACGAATAATATTGATTCTATTTCTGAACTCTTGCTACTTATCTCGATGAGGCGCGAACATATGAAAAAATTAATATTACCAGCTCTTGCAGAAGGAAAAATAGTGATTTGTGATCGGTTTATTGATTCAACTATTGCATATCAAGGATATGGGTTTGGAGTTGACTTAGGGCTAATAAGGGACTTACATAAGCTAGTGGAAATTAAATATCCAGATATTACATTCATTCTAGATATTGATGTTAAAGTTGGGTTAAATAGAGCAAAAGACAAGAATAAATATGAAGAAATGGATGTTAATTTTTACAATAAGGTCAGAAAAGGATTTCAGGAAATAGCCATAAAAGAGCCCGTTAGGTGCAGTGTTATCACTGGAATTGAAACAAAAAATGATAATCACGTACACAATGAAATTATTGATAAAATCACCTAGCTTGTGATAGAAAATTATCAATTTCAGGTAACATTATTTCATATGAATAACTTTTTGTTTGAGTAGCTAAAAAATCCTGTATTTTGTCTGGATCTTCTTCACTTATCATCTTATATGCCCTTGCGAGGTTCATTAATTCACTTCTATTTTTTTTATTGCTTACTTCAGTAATAGTAAAAAATTGATCAAAATGGTCTAAGAGGTCTTTATTTTTTATTGAAGACACAATATCGTCAATTTCTTTCACATATAATGCAAGTTTGTGTGCTTTACTACGATCTTCAAAACAAAGATTAACAAGCACGTTACGAAACCTATCTTTCGTAGTATAGCATTTCTCATAATAGTCCGAATAGGTCATAGGAAGGCAGAATCAACAGCACGACGAAAGGATTCGAATAGAGGAATGTTTTTCCTGGCTCTGTTTTTTATAGCAAACCAATGATGCTCAATTTTGTTAAAATCTGGAGAATAAGGCGGCAGATACAAAATTTCTGCACCGACTCCTTTAGCGAGCTTGATAAGCTTATCAGACTTATGAAAAGTAGCATTATCAAGAATGACAGTTTGTCCAGGTTCTAAGATCGGTGCCAAAAATTGCTCAAACCATCCATTAAAAATATCCATATTACAGTGGCCTTCAAATGTTAATGGAGCAACTATCTTTCTTCTACTTAAGGCTGCAACCATGCTGATTCGTTGAGTTTTTTTTCCAGATTTTAGGGCATAAAATCGCTGTCCTTTCTGGCAATACCCATATGGATAGTCCTCCGTGTTATCAATCCCAGACTCATCTATATACACTAAGTTTTCTGGTTCTTTTGTTGCTATAATTTTTAAGAATTCAGCACGTTTTTCTTCGTTCCTTTCCTTGTATCCATATGTCTTTTTTTGCGCGTAAATCCAATTTTTCTGAGAGCTCGGTGGATCGTTTGGATACTAACGTTGCCCCAAAGTTTAGCCATTTCCGACAGAGTTTTTCTACCGTGTTTTTTAGCAAATTCGATAAACTTATTCCAGTCGATAATTTTCTGATTGTAACCTCCATTACCGAGTTTTTTTGACTGAAAGTCGCCTGTTTCTTTTTTTCTTTGCTGCCACTCCCACAAAGTAGTTCGTCCAATTTTAAATCTTGCTGCCACTGCTTCTCTGCTTTCCCCTTCGTCTAGTGCTTCCATTGCTTTTTTTCTTAAATCATAACTATATGCTGCCGGCATCCAACCTCCTTATCGCCATCTATCCTTATCTTATCATATCCGGACTTCTGTGGAAAGAGCTATACTTCTCACTTCTGCTAATAAGGACTTAATATTTTCTTGGCAATGCACTCTCTTTACCGATTCAGCCGGTTCAACCATACCAAGAACATTCTTTACCAAAGATTTTTCTTCACAACTAAATATGAACATGTAATAACCCATCGATAAAGTGAAGAGCAAGAACATAGCCGGAAGTAAAAACGGAGCTAATACATTTTGTGACGCAGGGAAAATAAACCAGGTAACAGTTGCTATTGACACAGTTACAAATAATCCTGATAAACATAATTGTGCTTTTCTTCTATAATTCTGATCAATAACTGTACTTACACCAATAGAAGCTATATCAATCATTACTCACACCTCATTAAACATTAATACTAACTGAATGATAGCATTATTGTGATGAAAATGCAATATTATGAATATTTTAATACAATTTATATTGACAGTTACAATTCTGAATGTTTTATTGCAGCGTTAGCTGATTAGCATTTTTAAGATGAGGTCAACTCTCATAGAGAGAGGATTTTTTTACTTTCTCATTCTTCTCATTTTCTTCTCTAACAATTTTTTTTCCGTTTAGTATATCCTTTATTTCATCTCCTGTTAAAGTTTCAAACTCCAGTAGATTTTCAGCAATAAGCTCTAAGCCTTTCTTATGCTTGGTCAAAATGTCTTTTGCTTTTTCATAGCAAGAAGATATGATTTTTTTCACTTCTTCATCTATGAGCTTTAGCGTATCTTCAGATGTCATATGAGGATGTTGTGGATCTTGCTGCTCACGATTGTGATACACTAGCCCTATCTCATCATTCATTCCACATTTTTTTACCATAGCACGTGCTATGTTAGATGCTTGTCGTATATCAGAAGACGCGCCACTTGTAACTTTATCGTAGCCAAAAATTAACTCTTCTGCTGCCCTGCCACCCATGGCAACAGTTATATCTGCTATCAGCTTTTCTCTTGTGTGGGACACTCTATCTGTTTCCGGTAGTCTCATAACTAAACCTAAGGCCATACCTCTTGGAATGATTGTTGCCTTGTGTATAGGATCAGAAGCAGGCATATTAACCGCAATTATCGCATGACCAGCTTCATGGTATGCAGTCAGTCTCTTTTCCTCTTCTGTCATAATTAGGGATCGTCTTTCTACGCCCATCATTACTTTATCACGTGCATATTCAAAATCATCCATGGTAACAATTTTCTTGTTTCTTCTTGCAGCGATAAGTGCAGATTCATTCACCAAATTTGCTAGATCAGCCCCTGAAAAACCTGGTGTTCCTCTTGCAACTGTTTTCACGTTTACATCTGGTGCTATTGATATTTTCTTTATATGAGTATTTAATATCTTTTCACGCCCATTTATATCGGGTAAAGAAATAGTAATCTGTCGGTCAAAACGACCAGGTCTAAGCAGTGCTGGATCTAAGACATCCGGACGGTTAGTCGCAGCAATTATTATTACACCTTCATTAGACTCAAAGCCATCCATCTCAACTAATAACTGATTTAATGTTTGTTCTCTTTCATCATTGCCGCCACCAAGACCAATGCCACGATGTCTACCCACCGCATCTATCTCATCTATAAAAATTATACAAGGAGCATTTTTCTTGCCTTGATCAAACATATCACGAACACGGCTCGCACCAACACCAACAAACATTTCAACAAAATCAGATCCAGAAATGCTAAAGAATGGCACATTAGCTTCTCCTGCAATTGCACGAGCAAGTAAAGTTTTACCAGTTCCAGGAGAGCCAATTAAAAGGCACCCTTTTGGTATTTTTCCACCTAATATTTGAAATTTTTGCCTTTGTTTAAGGAAATCAACGATCTCTACTAGCTCTTCTTTTGCTTCATCAATTCCAGCAACATCATCAAATGTTACTTTTTTTCCACTAGTCATGAGTCTAGCCCTTGACTTGCCAAAGCTTATAGTTCTGTTGCCTCCCGCTTGTGTTTGTTTAAGAAAGAATAGCAAAAAGCCAATAAAGATAAATGTTGGGACCCATGAGATAAGTAATCCACCAATTACGTTCATGGCAGAATCTCCAGTTGAAAAGGAGAATCTCACTTTTCTATCATGTAAATTTTTTATTAGGTCGCTATATATGACACCGCTTGAATTGAAACTTGAACCGTCCCTGAACTTGCCTTCAATGCTCTGGTTTTTTATGACAATATTTTCTACATCATTGTCTTCTAGTCTAGTTAAAAATTCCGAAAAAGGTATAATTGTTTTACTTTTACCTACATTTCCGCTGAATTGAATATAAGCAACTGAAATAAGAACAATAATTACTAACCAGATCAATAAGCCTTCTAAAAATTTTTTCATTTCTATTTCTAACTAAATACTAATCAAGCTTACCAAATTTTGTTTTATCGTGCTATTAATAATGCATTGAACCTTATCGTCATTGGTATTTTTTCCGTTATAATTTACATCAGGATAAGCAAGCACCTTGCTATCTTTTTGTACTGTAGGCAAAGAGTAGAAAACTTCAGGGCAGCAGTTGTAATCCTTCAGAAATTCAGGAACTTTTTGTGTTTTTTTTAATGGAGCGATGATAACTGAACACCCTTGATTTCCGAGTATTGTGCAGCTAAATCTGTTATCCCATTGGGTAGGTTCATTTAAAGGTAGGTTTACGGTAATTTCTTGTATCCTTGACGATTCTCTAATTATTAAGATATTTTCTCCATACTTTCTTATTTTACACCCAGAAAGTGTACAGTTAACATTACTATCCTTTTGCAATATTCTATTAAATATTGCAATGAGGCTGCTGTACCTTGGTTTATAATGTTTACTGGCAATTGCCATTATAGAGTAAAGAAGAAGCCTCAAGGCTATTTCCTCTGGCAATTGATAAAATTCACTTAGTTTAATTTCAATATAACCAAGATCATGCACATTAACGCAGTCATTAAACGCAAGGCGTGTGTAGTGCATCAACGCTTTTGCAGCTCTTTTCATATGAAGGGCTGTGAGGCATATTCGCTCTGTTAAAATCTCTTGATTATCACTTGCTTTAAGTAAGTTACGGTATAAAGTTCGTCTGTATTTTAAGTCATGATTGCTTCTATCTTCGATCCATTTTAACCGATGAAGCTTAGCGTACTTTTCTATTTCACTACGACTAAAATTTAACAATGGCCTAAATATATAAATACCATTTAGGAAAGACTTGTAGTCCATTGATGATAATCCATCTACGCCACTACCTCGCTCTAATCTTAACAAGAACGTTTCTGCTTGATCATCTTTGTGATGAGCAACAAGTAAATATTTAACATTATTATTTTTACACCACTCTGCTAGTAACTTATACCGTGCTTTTCGTGCCTGTAACTGAATATTGCCTTTAATATTTTGCTTCTCCCAATTTAATATGAACGATTCCTTTGCTCCAAGTTCCTTTGCATAACTTACAACAAAATCAGCTTCTTTTTGAGACTCTGGACGTAATCCATGATTTACTGTTAATGCTATAGGAAGTGAAAGCTTGTTTTTTTTTGCCCAGTTAGTCATTAAGTGCAGTAAGACTATACTATCTACACCACCTGATACTGCAACTGCAACTTGATTGTTATAGAAAGCAAAACTATTAACCACATTTTGAAATAATAACTCTAATTCCATTATGTCTCTTGATGGCCAGACAGGTCAGATCTCTTACGTCATACCGCGACTTATTTGTGGTATATATAGATCCCGCTAACAAGCAACGAAATATGACAAGTTTGTCCTTTTTTGTCTACCCCAGTGCCCTTTCTTTATGTCATCCCAGTGTTTGACACTGGGATCCAGGTTTTAATGCAAGAAACTATTTCTTTATTCCAGAAAATGAAAATTCCACTCTACGATTTTTAGCATGCTCTTTTTCATATTTAGAATTTCTAGAATCATCTTTTACATTAACCAAAGGCTCAGTTTCACCTTTAGAAGCAGTTTTTATTCTGTTTTCTATGTAGGGTGTACAACTAACCATAAATTTTTTAGCTGCATCAGCCCTTCTAGCGCCTAGCGCAAGATTATATTCATGAGAACCACGGTTGTCAGTGTGACCAGTTAAAGTAACCTTCGCGTCAGGGTTATCTTGTAACACCTCCATTACGTCAAGTAATGCATCTGCACTTACTTCAGCAATACTAGATTCATCATAACCAAAGAAAACTCTTTTATCACCTATCTGCTTAACAACAGAATTTATTTTATTTGTTGTATTTGCTCCTTTTTTTGGGCAAGAACTTACACCAGTAAGTAATAAACAAAAACAGCACATTATAACCAGTCTACTCCACATTACTAAACCTCCATAAATTTTAAATAGTGCGTAACTTTAATTTCAGTAGCTAATATCTCTCCATATTGTAATATAGTCAAGAGAAATAAAATACTAAATACTTTTTCTACAACCTTACAATTAATTTTCCTATAATATGCTGGACTCTGAATAGAAAAATCCAATAAAAGAATAAAAAGTACAATTTTTTATTGTACTTTAAGCAAATATACTTTTAACTTTATTATTAATCTATTACGGTATTAAACAGATGTTTTCTAAAATAATGAACAAATATGCAATCTTATAAGTTTTTAGAGGAAGTATTATATAGGGTAAAGAATATCGAAAATACGCTAAAAGTACTAAACCAAAGCCAATTGAATATAGAGGACAAAGTTGAACAAATGAGTCTTCTAGAAGAAATCAGACATGAAATTATCTCTCATGACGCAATAAAGGAATCATTAGCAGATGCTCTTGGTAACAAAAAAAGTGCAAATACTCAGCAGCTAAAGTTAATAGAGAGAATACATAAAAGCAACAGTGCTGTTCCTATTGATTTAGTAAAGTCTTTATCCAAAGCTAAGGTTGAATGCCAAAATTTATGGAAGCTATCTCATTCTGAAACCAGTAACTTAGAAAAACTAAGAGAACGTTTTACTGATTTAATCACACTCATTCGCGAAGTAGCTTCTATAAAATCGCAGCAATTAAAATGCTCAAAATACGACTCACTGCTTGCTGACTATGACTCTGATATCACAGAAAAGAATATAAGGGAAGTATTCCCCAAGGTAGGCAAATTTTTTAGCGAAAATGTAGATAAAATAATTGAAAAGCAGAAAAAGGATAAGGTTACTAATATACAAAAAGTTGCTACTCAGAAACAGATTGAACTTGGCTCATTATGTTTACAGCAAATGGGTATTGCACTAAATGAGATTCGTACTTCTTATTACTACCCTATAGATTATGATGAATCTGATTTTTGTTATGGTTTATTTTCACTTTTACGGCATAGTGGTTATGCAATTTATCAAAAATGTTTAGCGCAAAATTCTATAAGTAGTCCAATTACGAGACATGTTATGTATGAAACTCAAGGGTTATTCATGGAAAGGATGATTGGAACATCCAGAGAATTTATTGAGTTTATTCAACCACACATAAAAGAGAAATTTGCTATAAAAGGCAAAACTAACGAGAAAGTTAGCAGTGTTGAAAATTTGTACTTGATTTTCAATGAAATAAACCTTTCTTCTTTTTTAAAAAATGCAGATGAATTTAGTCTGTTAGCTCATATTATGTTGAGAACTAGGTTAGAACAAGATATAATAAATGGTACATTGGAAGTCAAAGACCTGCATGATGCGTGGCTGGAAGGTATGAAGCACTATAAAATTCCAGTAAAAGCTGAAAATGAGCTAAACACTTATTTTCAAGATGAATATTGGGCAAGCGGTGTTATGGGCTACTTTCCTATAAAAATTATTGCTTTAATTGCTGCTGTGCAGATTTTCTCTTGCGTTAAAAAGAATCATTACGAATCATTAAGTGCTATAATAAAAGGAGATTTTAGTTTACTTATCAGTTGGTTATCTCAAAATATATACAGTGCAAAGTGTGGCCTGGAACTGCTAAAAAAAGTAACAGGTAAGGGTTTAGACGTTGAGTGTGTTACTTACTACTTATCTGAAAAGTATAATTTGTCTTAATAAATGGTTTTCTTGAGTTATGTATGAATTTTGTTCGAAAATTAACCGGAAAGTTTTATAGCCTTTTCACTTTCAAAGGTTTATTCGCTAGCGATATTGCTATAGATCTTGGCACTGCAAACACTTTAGTTTATCAGAAAAATCAGGGAATAGTGCTTGATGAGCCTTCAGTTGTAGCAAGAATAAAAGAAAAAGGAAGCTACGTTCCTTATGCTTTTGGTAAAAAAGCTAAAATGATGCTTGGAAAAACGCCTGGAGAGATAGAGGCGATAAGGCCCTTAAAAGATGGAGTCATTGCTGATTTTAAAAGTGCGGAAGAAATGCTAAAATATTTCATACGCAGTGCAAACACAAAATTCACTGTTAATAAACCTAATATTATCATATGCGTTCCATCTGGATCCACGCCAGTTGAAAGGCGTGCTATACAAGATGCAGCAGAAAGTGCTGGTGCAAATGAAGTATTTTTAATTGAAGAACCAATGGCTGCAGCAATCGGAGCTGGGCTCCCGGTTACCGAACCTGAAGGTTCTATGATTGTTGATATAGGAGGCGGTACAACTGAAGTTGCAATTATTTCTTTAGGTGGAATTGTTTATTCACGTTCTGCCAGAGTAGGTGGCGATATTATGGATGAGGCAATAAAGTCATATATTCGTGAAAATCATAAATTATTAATCGGTGAAACAACCGCTGAGAAAATTAAGAAAAGCATAGGTTCAGCCAGTCTGCCAGGTGAAAATAACAAAGAGGGAATGATAATTAAAGGCAGGGATTTAGTGAGTGGCATGCCAAAAGAAATGCTTTTATCAGAATACCAAGTTGCAGAGAGTTTAATAGAGCCTGTACATCAGATAATTTCTGCTATTAGGACTGCACTGGAGAGCACTCCACCTGAACTTTCTTCTGATATAGTCGATAAAGGAATAATTTTATCCGGTGGCGGCGGATTATTGCGTAACTTGGGCAAAGTTATCAGTGAAACAACAAAACTACCAGTTCGTGTTGCAGATGACCCACTTTGTTGTGTTGCTCTGGGTAGCGGAAAAGTGCTTGAAAACATGGATTATTTTGGCCATGTTTTATTTAAGCAGGATTAAATTATTTTTAAAGGTAGTTCATCGAATTTTATAGCAAATTTTACCTCAAGCATAAAGATGTCATCCAAGTAGCCAACACTGGGATCCAGAAAAATTGACTATAAACAAGTATGCTGTTTCGATGAAATTGTGTAATAGAAACTAGATTCCAGTGTCAGCTACTTGCATGACACCAAGTTTGTGTTTATAAATTAAGGCGATTATGCTAAAAGAATTTGAAATAGAACCTCTGCTAAAAGATAAAGCTCCGCACCAGACCAAGGCTGTTGTTGCAATGTCCGGGGGAGTTGATAGCTCCGTTGCTGCAGCACTGCTACATAACCTTGGGTACAAAGTGGTAGGTGTGACTCTTCAACTCTATGGCACCGACGGTAATGCTAACGCAAGAAAGGGCGCATGCTGCGCTGGACAGGATATTTATGACGCTAAGCGTGTAGCTGAAAGTGTTGGCTTTCCTCACTATATTTTAAACTATGAGGAAATATTCAAAAAGGAAGTAATAGAGGATTTTGCGAGTACCTATATGCGTGGGGAAACTCCCATACCATGCGTGAGATGTAACCAAACGGTAAAATTTCGTGATCTATTGCAAGTTACAAAAAATCTTGGTGCGGATGTGCTCGTAACAGGACATTACGTGAGAAGGTTAGAAAAAAATGGTGAGGTAAAGTTGTGCAGAAGCATTGATAAAAGTAAAGATCAAAGTTATTTTTTGTTTGCTACAACTCAAGAGCAATTGAAGCTTTTGCGATTTCCACTAGGTGGGTTCTATAAAAGTGATATAAGAAAATTAGCAAAGTATTTCAGCTTACAAATTTCTGAAAAGCCGGACAGTCAAGATATATGCTTTGTTTCCGAAAGCTATAGTAAAACAATAGCTAAATTAGCTCCACAATCTGTACAGAAAGGTAAAATAGTGGATGTTAATGGAAAAGTGCTAGGCGAGCACAGTGGCATAGTAAATTTTACAGTGGGGCAAAGAAAGGGCTTGGGTATCGCACACAATGAACCTCTTTATGTGATAAAAATTAATACAGAGAATAATGAGGTTATAGTAGGCCCGATCAACGCATTAATGCAAAAAAAAATATTGATCAAAGAGTTAAATTGGTTAGAACAACCAAAGGAAGGTATGGAAGTAACTGTGAAGCTGAGATCATCACATGCGGGAAGTTTAGCAACAATACATTCAACTGACGAAAAAAATAAAGCCTGTGTCATTTTAAACGACGATTACTTTGGCATCAGTCCAGGTCAAGCCTGTGTAGCGTATAAAGATGAGCAAGTAATTGGCGGTGGATGGATATGCTCTTAACTAAAAGCTTTAATGCAGAGTGTAAACATACAATAGACTTCTTGCATAACCATATAACATTGGGAATAGAAACAAAAAAACTTGCTTGACAAACTCCGCCAGCCCCCTTATCATGAAACTGAAGCTATTTATTTATCTTCTCTGTACAGATTAAATGACAAAAAAACTCACGTATCTGGCGTCTCATGTTTAATTTTTTGCACTATGTGCACTCTATGTCTTTATCAAATTTCTGGGTTTTTACCTACACAAGCTGAAATACGCTTATAAAGCATTTAAAACATTAAAAAACGCCAACTTAAAAAATGGATAGTGAATAACTAGCTACCCTAGGGTTTCTTTTGCCTTTTTTTCTGTTTAGTAAATTTCTTAACGTTTATAATTTAGATTAGTTGCGGCTTAAAAGCAGCTAAATCGCGGTTATTAAGTGTTTAGAATAAAAAAACGCCATACTTGAAAGTATAATGTAAGTAATTAGCCAACCACGGGGCTTCTTTTGCCTTTTTTTTCATTTGGTAAATTTCTTAATGTTTGTAGCTAAACGACAACCGTCATCCCGCTGCTTGTTAGCGGCTAAGAGATACCGCGAATGAATCGCGGTATGACGGTTCGCGGCGGCATAAAGATAAGTCTCGTCATCCCGCTGCGTGTTAGCGGAATCTCTTGTTAGCGCTGCGGCGGTATGACGGTTCGCGGTGGCATGACGATAAGCCTTGTCATCCCGCTACGTGTTAGCGGGATCTATGTTGAGAGATACCGCGAATGAATCGCGGTATGACGGTGTAGATAGTATCCCGCTGCGTGTTAGCGGGATCTCTTGTTAGTGCCGCGGCGGTATAGCTATACCTTTTTCTACTTAGTTTGGGTTATGCAAGAAGTCTAATAACATTTATTGCTATTTTGCCATGTATCCCTTATACTATAAAGTAGAACATTATAGGTTTCAGCAATGATAAAAGAAATTGAAGAACTAATAAAAATTGTTGGTAAGGGTAATTTATTAGAGACGTTATTTATTTTTTTAGGTAGCTTTCAACATGCTGACTTAGGTCGTTTTATGGATCACAGAAATCATTTTGGTTTGTCTGAATTCATTAGAAAAAAAGAGGAACCATTAGATAAATATTTTAACTTAAAATTTAGTCTACAAGGGCTGTTTTTAATTTATGCTCAAGCTTATCAAATTCTAAGTGAAAACAATAACCTGAATACTAAAGATGTCATAGATAAAATATATGAAGTTATTAAAGGATCTGAGTTAAATGAATATATAAATGAAGTAGTAGATGAAAGAAAATTAGATTTACTTAACATCTTAGCAAATCCAAAGAGAGAACCAATATTTAAAACAGAAGAAGATTTTGAAAATAAAGTACTCATTGGTCTTAGAAAGTTACTAAGTGAAGGAAATACATTAAACAAATATGACAGAGAATTTGCATTAAATAAGTGCGTTATCAGCAGCTATTATTCCATTCATGACATAAAAGCAGATAAAGATATAGCATTGTTCTTTTCTTTGGGTGGTCACTATAAAGAACTTTCGTCATCTAACAAAACAGTAAAAAGAGAAGTATTAGAGATATGTGAGAATCAGTTAATAGAGAGCTATATAATGTTCTTAGCTGGCAAACTACACATGATCGGATTATCAAGTAGAGATAAATATACAATCGACCATGAGAATGTGGATCGGCAAGAGAAAGCATTGAAAATGGATGGATTAATATATCCTATAAATACAAAAAACACCCTAGAGCAACTGTTAAAAAACCAAAATAGTGATGAATTTGAACAATTAATAACGAGCCCTGATAATATATACTACTCAGTGCTGCAAGAAGAGAATGAATGTAGGCCAAATCCTATCACCAGCAAGAAAAAAGAAAAAGACCATAAAAACACAGTCTGTAAACTTATTTTAGGTATGTTTGTATTATCTGTTGGGTTATATGTTGCTGATTATTTCTTTATGGAGCAAAAATTATTTAATCCAATAAAAGGTGTCCTACCACAGGATAATTTTGCTAATCTAGTAATTGCTGCAGTGCTTACTATCGTAATAGTATATGCTTTATTTCAATTATCACAGGAACCACCACTTTCAACAGTCAATAAGATGACGAATGAAAATTTAGGACAGCCCGTGCAAAATAAGTTTAGAATTACATAAATGTAGCAACTTAAAAGCATATATTGTATAATGCTTATTCTTAAGTTAAGAGGTAATTTATGGATTTAAGTAAAATAACAGCAGGACCAAATGCGGTGAATGTGGTAATTGAAATAAGTGCGAATGCTGAGCCTGTAAAGTATGAATTTAATAAAGAGTTTAGGTTGTTACAAGTTGACAGATTTTTATCTACCTCAATGACTTATCCTTGCAATTATGGGTTTGTACCAAATACCTGCGCAGGTGATGGTGATCCTGTGGATGTTTTGGTGCTAACTCAGTTTCCCTTAGCATCTAGTGTTTTAATATCGGTGCGTCCGATAGGCGCATTACTCACTAAAGATGAAAAAGGAGAAGATGAGAAAATATTAGCTGTGCCTGTTTCCAGTGTTGATAGCTATTATGACAATATAAAGGACTATTCTGACTTATCTAAAAGCCTACTAGATAAAATTACTCATTTCTTTTCTCATTATAAAGATCTAGAAAAGGGAAAAACGGTAGCAGTTGGAGAATGGGTTGGTGTGGAAGAAGCAAAGAAAATCATTGAAAAAAGCAGAAATTAGTTTTTATTGATTTATAGCTAAAGTGGCTTAGGTTTGCCCACAATTTGAAAAACAACAAATTCGTCATTCCGCTACTTGTTAGCGGAATCTATACCGCGCACAACTGTACGAACATTGCAATATGGCACATAGTAAACGATGTCATTCCAGTGCGTGACACTGGGATCCAGACTTTCCGTAAAAACGTTATATTTTAACATAACACTTATATGCTCACCAACTTAGTGCTAATCAAAATCCTGGATCCCAGTGTCTGGGCACTGGGATGACAAGAAAGGGAGCACTGGAATTTTTGTTTCAGCATTAGCCATGCATCTGAACAGATACAAATATTGCAATTAAAAGCATTAGACAGGTGGTAGAGGTCTTGGTATTATATAATCTTTAGGTTCTAAATTTGGAAGGGTGGCCGAGCGGCTGAAGGCGGCGGTTTGCTAAACCGTTATACGACCCAAAAGTCGTATCGAGGGTTCGAATCCCTCTCCTTCCGTATACTGTTTTTAGCACGGTTTAAATTCGCTATATTAGCATGTTTTTAGCCTATTTACCAGCGTACCTGATTTTGTTGCAATGGTTTTTATTTCCATTGTCACTGAGATCACTATTAAAAAGTTGGCTAGCATTGACTCAGTATTTATTATAGAATTGGTTATTAACTAAACAACTTTACTTGTATGTATAAAATACTAATTTTACTGTTGATAGTGTTGCCACTTAGGTTGCTTGCAACCGAGATTGAAATTGTTGCAGATGTAAATGGTGAACCAATTTCAAATTTAGATATCGAAAAACGCATCAACTTTATAAATTCATTGTTTGGCACTCAAAGTGTTAATCAAAAAGAAGCAAAGCCTCAAGTGCTTAGGGAGCTAATAGACGAAATTATCATTATCAATGAAGCACAGAGGCTGAATATAAAATTGAGCAACGAGGAGTTAGATAATGCTATTATGTTATTTTTAACCCAAAGTTTTAAACTTAAGGCTAATGAAGTTGATCAATACATAGAGAAGCATAATATAGATCTTGGTATTTTAAGAAAACAAATAAAATGTCAGTTACTGTGGAGCAAAATTATTGAAGTAAGAATTGTGCCATTTATTAATATAAGCGATAAAGAAGTAGATGATGTAAAAAGGCAAACAGAAAAGCCGGATTATCTTATCACGTTCCAAGAGTTTATAATTCCTGATCAAAAAGACAAGGACGTTTATGGTATAGCTGAAGATTTAGTAAAAAAATTACGCAACAGTGATAACCCAGAATCTCCAATAAAGATGCGTAAAGCAACAGTTAATTTAAGTCAGCTAAAAGGAAAACTCAAGAGCGTTTTAGAAGGATTAGAAACCAGCGACATAGCAGGTCCATTCAGTTTCAGTGAAGGTTACTCCGTTATAAAAGTAATAGATAAAGTACAACTTAATCATGCACTGCTGGAAAGCACTTTAAAATTAAAACAGATTGTGGTTGAAGGTTCAGAAAGTTTATTAGATAATCTCAAGGAGCAAAAGGTCAGTTGTTTAAATTTTGATAAATTGGCAGATAATTTTAAGCTGCCAAACGCAAAAGAATTTGAAATAAAAATGCGAGATTTAAATCCTGATTTACAGATTTTATTTAGTAAAACAAGTGTGAATGAAATAGTAGAATTGAGAGAAAATGGCACTGCAAAGTTGATGATGTTGTGTGATATCAAGAGTAATGTAGCGGGTATAGAAGCAATCAAACAGAAAATGTACCAACAAAAGATTATGATACAAAGCAACTTGTTATTAGATGATATGCGTAAAAATGCAGCTATCAGTTATCGGTATAGTTGAAGTCAGAGAGTGTCCTTGTCTCTGTCTTTGTGTGCCTTTGTTCTACAAAATTTCAAAAAATTTGAACAAATGTAGTTAAAGTAGCACATGAAGAATATAATGCTAATTGGTGGTGGAGTTGGAAATGCAGTGTTATTTTCGATAGGGAAGGCATGTCTTGAAAATAATAACAAGGTTTTGTACTTCGCTGGCTATAAGAAGTTAAGTGATGTATTTAAACGAGCACTGATAGAGCGTGCATCAAATGCGGTAGTTTGGGTATGTGAAGAAGGATTGATAGAAACAAGCAGAGATCAAGATAAATCCTTTCATGGTAATATAGTTGATGCAATAGTCTCTTATCAACAAGGAAGATTAGGTATTAATTTGAACGTTATAGATAAAATTATCACTATTGGTTCTGATAAAATGATGAAAGCTGTGAATGAAGCTAGAAAAACAATTTTAAAGCCATATCTAAAATCAGGCCACATAGCAATATCGTCAGTTAATTCTCCTATGCAGTGTATGATGAAAGAAATCTGCGCTCAGTGTGTGCAGCAGCATATAAATGCGAAAACAGGAGAAAGGAGTTTTGTTTATAGCTGCAGTAATCAAGACCAGGATATGGAATTTATTGACTTTGATTTTTTAAGTGAGCGCTTGAAGCAAAATAGTTTACAAGAAAAACTTACTGCGAAATGGATAGATCATGTTCAAAGATATTAAACAGCACAAAAAGGAAATAAGAGAGCAATATAGAGCTATAAGAAAAGATATTGATGAAAGTTATTCCAGTTATGCGGCAAATTCCCTTATTAATCTCTTTAATCAGAACTTAAGCTACGTTAAAGGCAAAACAATAGCAGCTTACATTCCAATGGATGAGGAAATAGATGTTGTGCCTTTGATGCATAGTTTACTCGATTTAGATTATAAAGTAGCAATTCCTAATAAAAATAAGTTACTAAAATTTGAGGAATGGAACGAAACAAATGAAGATGTAATTCCCGACACAATCATTACTCCTGTTATTGCTTTTGATGATCATTTTAATAGATTGGGTTTTGGCGGTGGTTGGTATGATACAATGATAGAAAAACTGCGGCCACTTGGAAAAATATTTATAGGTGTAGCCTATGAGAAACAATATTGTAAAGATTTACCTGTAGAAAAACATGATCAAAAATTGGATATTATAATCACTGAGATGTGTGTTAGATGTGGAAGTGGATTGCTCAAAAAAGTGGATAAAAAGGAGTAGATCTCTACCTTTTCCATTCCCTCCCTCTCCAAGCCATCAGAGGGTTTTGGTTTCTCCTGTACTCGCTTGTTCAGAACTTGGACTATCTAATTGAGGAACTGGTGACTTCATTTGGTTAACTTTATCATTAACCATTTTTTCTACCTCCTCTATTTTACCCTCACCAATGGCCATAATTTTAGATTGAAATTTCTCCATAAGTTCCTCAAGTGCTTCCTTATCACTTTCATAAGTACTAGTACCTTTTTCTCTAAGCTTTTTCATGTCATCTTCTGAAAAATTTTGAATAGTTCCATTCTTTACTAACTCTTGTATAGCAGATCGCTGCCCTTCATTTTGAAGCATGCCTATGACCTTTGCTTTACTCTGGGCGTTTTTTATTTTTTCACCTTCTTCGGACATATTATAGCCTATAATCTCTTGAGCCAAACTGTTGTATAATTTACTAAAGTTATCTTTTTTTGGCCCAACCTCAGGCAATTTATCCCCTAAATTTTTAGATAAACTTTTCACTGCTTTTCCTGCATCAATCGCACCTTCTTTTATTTTTTCCCCTGCCTTTACTATACCTATTCCTGCATAACGTGCTCCAATACCTACAAGTGCTATTAATGTAGCAAGCACAATAAGTGGAGAAAATGCTGCTCCTAATACCATTACGGCAGAAGCTATTCCAATTTTTTTATTTGCAGATGCTGATTTAAAATAATTGACTAGATTGTCCAGTGGACCTTTATTATTATTTATAACATTACTTATTGCTTGCTGATTAACAGATTTTAACGCCTCTTCTATTATTTTTGAGTCAACATTTTCAGAAGTTAAACCTTCAAGAGCTTCTTCAATGAATTTTATAAATAATTCTTTGTTGACCTCCTTTTGCAAGCCTTGGTCATTAATCGCTAAACCTAAATCTTTGAGGTTCATCCCTTTAACTTGTTCTGATAGGGTTGTAAATAACTCTTTTTTCCCCTCTTGTGAGGATTGTGCAATACTTTCTATTATATCTGAAATAGCTTTTCTTAGTTCTGGATAGTCAGTGTCAAAAAACATACTATTGCTAGATTCCATATTCAGCTTCGTTGATTATAAATATGCCTAATTATACATACTAATCATTAATTATATTATAATTGATATAACATACCCCTTTCCAAATATAGAATTTGTATTAAAATATCTAGATTATATGAAATCAAGGTACTTTATGGGTGAAAAAAAATTAAAAGCTGCTGTGGTCTTATCAGGGTGTGGTCACCTTGACGGTGCAGAGGTAAGAGAAGCGGTTTTAAGTTTGCTTGTGCTTGATCAGCAGGAAGTGGATGTTAAATGCTTTGCACCTGACATCAATATCACACAAGTTATGAATCATAGAACAAAAGAGGCAACAAAAGAAAAAAGGAATGTACTTGTGGAAGCAGCAAGAATCGCAAGAGGCGAAATATATGACTTAAAAGAAGCCAAAGCTGAAAATTTTGACATGCTAGTTGTACCTGGTGGATACGGGGTTGCGAAAAATTTATCTGACTTAGCTGAAAGTAAAGACATGGTGACAGTAATGCCTGAATTTGAAAGATTAGTTTCAGAATTTTTTGTTACAAAAAAGCCAATAGGAGCGATATGCATATCTCCAGCCATCATTGTTTCAATTTTAAGTAGCAAGATAGGTAAAGAAGAAAGTAAGGTTAAGGTAACTATAGGAGATGACAAAGAACAGTTGATAGAAAAGCTTGGCGGCGAACACATAAAGTGCGATACAGAGTTATCAATAGAAGACGAAGAACATAATGTATTTTCCTGTTCTGCTTATATGCGTAGCGACGAAAGTACATACTCTGTATATCAAGGGATAAAGCATATGATTGACAGCATGGTAAAAAAGATTAACAAAAAAACTAAACAGCCATTCCTATAAGGTGTACTAAATAAGACTTCTCTATTAATCACACAATTAACTGTTGAATTTTACATTTCTAGCTGTATTATGGCTACGTAGCTAAAGTAACTTAGGTTTATCGACGCTTTACTACTTGTTAGCGGTGTGGTGTAGTGGCCATATATGTTTAGTTCTTTTTTTTAAGGTATTTTGTATGTCAGATCTTTTCTATATTGAAACTACGTGTTGTGTGGACGGTCAGTGTGATGTCTATACAGGGGAAGTGAGTTTTAATGATGTCATGTTAGGCAAGTTCAGTCTAAATTCGTGCAGCGGGAAAGAAGCTATGATAAATCTAGACATTATTACATTCGATATTAATATCGCTATTGATGGTCAAAATGGAAAGACAATAAAAAAAGACCTTAAAGGTCTTGAATTTGTAACTAAAGATGATGGTTCTTGGTATATTAATAAGGATTTTGGTGATGATAAATTTGAAGTTGTAGTAAAGCAATCATAATTTTACATCTCAGGTGTAACATTTAGTATAGGCGCTATTCTATTTATAATGTTCTTTACTATAGGCGCAGCAATTATTCCCCCGGTATGGTGCATCCCTTGAGGCTCATCAATAGCAATTAGCACTATGTACCTTGGGTCAAGCATAGTTAGCACTCCTATAAATGATGCTATGTTTGCATCTTTGCTATATTTACCATCTACAACTTTTTCCGCCGATCCAGTTTTTCCTCCTATTGAATATGCCTTTATTTTTGCTTTTCTGCCAGTGCCATCTGTTACTGCTGCACGTAATAATTTTCTCATTTCCCTGGAAGTTCTTCTTGAGATAATTTGCTCTCCTATACTTCTTTTATTCAACATCAAGGTTGCGTTATGAAATATCCCATTGTTGATTAATGCTGCTGCAGTTTGTGCAAGATGTATAGGAGTTACAGCTATGCCATAACCATAAGATGCTGTTATTAAAGTGTTTTCACTCCATTTATCCGGGATTATCGGTGTGGATTTTTCTGGTATTTCTATTTTCAAAGGAGAAAATAGCTTCATAGCTTTAAAGTATTCTACCTGTTTTTCAATACCTAGTTTGACTGCAATTTTTGCTGCACCAATGTTGGATGATTTTACAAATATATCTTGCACAGTAATTTTTGGAATTTTAGATTTATGAAAATCCTGAATTTTATACTTTCCAATGGTGATTGGTGTTGATACGTCATATAAATCGCTAGTTTTTGTAGCGTTCGCATCAAGCGCTGCGGCTATTGTAAAGTATTTTAATACCGACCCCATCTCATATACCCCAAGACTGGCGCGATTAAACTTTTGTACGTCTTCTGCCTTATTCTGTAAGTTGGGATTAAAATCAGGTAGGCTGACCATCGAGATAACTTCACTATTTCTCACATTTAAAACAATTCCTACTCCGCCAAGTGCCTGATATCTGCTTACAGCTTTAGTTAGCTCTTCATGCACTATGCTTTGCACTCGTGTATCTAAGGATAGTATTATGGGCTTTTCTTGCTCATTATTTTTACTTATATATGCCTCAACTCCTGCAATACCGTTGCCATCTATGTCAGTGTAACCAAGCACGTGTGAAAATAAATTACTGTGAGGATATATACGCTTTATGTCGTCATAAAAATTTACTCCTGGTACACCAGCGTTTTTGATCGCTAGTAATTCTTTTGGAGTCAAGTGCCGCTTTATCCAAGCAAATTTCTTTTCTGAAGTAAGTACTCTATATAAGTTCTTGTATTCGAGGTCATGCAAAGTAGAACACAGTTGTGCTGCTATACTTTCCGGATTCTTTACTTTGGTTGCATCTATATATAGTGATGTTGTGGGCACATTTGTTGCTATTACCACTCCATTTCTATCTAAAATATCAGGTTGTTTATGTACTATATTATCTTTTCTAAAATTTTCTGAAGTAGTAAGTTGATCAAATGTTAAAGAGAATATGCGAAAAATAATTATTATATAAAATATAAATAATGGTACTATAAAACACAGTGAGCGGAGCTTATTTTTAAGTAATGCTTGCATATTTACTTGATTTGACAAAAATGGAAATCATCTTAGCTGAACCACGAGGTTTTTGTGCTGGGGTAAAAAGAGCTGTGGACATATTAGCTATTACTTTAGAAAAATACAAAAACGAGCGCCAAGTTTATGTGCTACACGAAATTGTTCACAATAAATATATAGTAGAGGACTTTAAGAAACAAGGAGTGGTTTTTGTAAGCAGTATCGAGGAAATTGAAGATAATGAAGGAATACTGATCTTCAGCGCGCACGGAGTATCAAAAAATATAGAAGATGAGGCAAAAAGAAAGGGTATTCAAGTGATTGATGCAACATGTCCTTTAGTCAGCAAAGTGCATAAAGAAGCAAAAAGGTATGAAAACAGTGGTAAAGAATTAATTCTCATTGGGCATGAAAACCATCCAGAAGTTAAGGGAATTAGGGGAAGAGTAAACAATCCTATCACTTTAGTGCAAACTTTGCAGGATGTATATGATTTAAAGGTTAAAGATCCAGATAATTTGTCTTATGTTACACAAACTACGTTAAGCATCGACGATACCCGTGACATTATTGCTGCCTTGAAATTAAGGTTTCCAGGCATAACAGGTCCAGATTTAAAGGACATATGCTATGCAACGCAAAACAGACAAAATGCTGTTAAAAAGCTAGCTGAAATTGTAGACATGGTATTAGTTGTAGGAAGTAAAAATAGCTCAAATTCAAACCGCTTATTAGATCTGTGCACTGCCAGAGGAAAAAGAGCCTACTTGATTGATAATTACAGCTGTGTGAATAAAAGCTGGTTTCAGGGCGTAGAAAAGATAGGAATCACCGCAGGTGCTTCCGCTCCTGACATATTAGTTGATGAATTAATAGACTACCTAAAAGTAAACCTGAGTGTAAAAATTTCAGTTATGCCAGGTGGTATTATTGAAAATGTTCAGTTTAAAATACCGAATCTGGTTTAAAACACAACTTATCTACTAAGCTTCTCTTGAAATCACACAAACCAGCATCTATAGCTAAGACGTCATGCCGCGATTCATTAGACTTCTTGCATAACCATATAACGAACTTTTATTGGAAATAGAAACGAAAAAACTTACTTGACACCCTTCGCCAGCCCACTTATCATGATAGTGAAGCTATTGTATTTGCTTTCGCCAATCTGCAGATTAAAAGGTAAGGATTACTTAATGTATCGGCGTCTTATGTTCAATTTTTTGCAGTATATAGATACTGTATGTCTTTACAAAACTTCATCTACATCTAGATTTTTATCTAAATAAGCTGAACGCGCTTATAAAGCGTTACAAGACATCAAAAAATGCCAATACTCGACAGAGATAGTAAAAGACTAGCTAACTCGGGGATTCTTTGTCTTTTTTTCTGCTTAGTAAATTTCTTAAACATTTGCAGCGTAAGTTAGTTGCAATTAAAAGCGGCTGAATCTCGCTTGTCAAGCGTTTAAAACATAAAAAACGCCAATATTTTAAAGCGGATAATAACCCCAGGGCTTCTTTTGCCTTTTTTTTCGTTTGGTAAATTTCTTAATGTTTGTGGCTGAACGACAACCGTCATCCCGCTACTTGTTAGCGGGATCTCTTGTTAGCGGCTGAGATACCGCGAATGAATCGCGGTATGACGGTTCGCGGCGGCATGACGATAAGGTTTATACCTTGTCATCCCAGTGCCCAAACACTGGGATCCAGTTTTCTTTACAAATTCACCAAAAGTGTTTCATTCTATAACATAAAACCCATACTCACCAAATCCAATGCATTACTTGCAATTAAGTTTCCTGGATCCCAGTGTCTGGGCACTGGGATAACAAAGGAGGACGTTATTCCAGTGCCAAGCACTGACCATTTCTGGTCTCTTAAATTGCAACTAATCTAAGTATTAAAAAATTTACCAAGCGAAAAAAAAGGCAAAAAAAGCCCGATGGTTGGCTAGTTACTTACATTATACTTTCAAGTATGGCGTTTTTTTATTCTAAACGCTTAATAACCGTGACTCAGCCGCTTTTAAGCCGCAACTAATCTAAATTATAAACGTTAAGAAATTTACTAAACAGAAAAAAAGGCAAAGAAACCCTAGGGTAGCTAATTATTCACTATCCATTTTTTAAGTTGGCGTTTTTTGATGTTTTAAATAGCGTATTTCAGCTTGTGTAGCTAGAAATTTGATAAAGACATGAGGTGCACATAGCGCAAAAAATTAAGCATGATTTACGCCAAATACATTAAGTTTTTTTGTCATTAATCCACTGCAGAGATTGCGAAGATAAATAAATAGCTTCAGTTTCATGATAAGGGGGCTGGCGAAGGGTGTCAAGGAAGTTTTTCGTTTCATCCAATGCGCTGCCAAAAGTTTGTTATGCAAGAGATCCCATAAATTGGGTGTCATAATAACTACACCCACATTAATTTTGGTGTACGTGACCTTGAAAGATCGTGATTCAATACTTAAATTATTAGGGTAGTAGGCAAATAATGGAGCTCAAAATGCATAATGTACAAGAAACTGAAAATTTAAAATTTGACGCTGAGGTAGGGAAAGTACTGAATATAGTGATTCATTCACTTTACACCAATAAAGACATTTTTCTGCGTGAATTAATATCAAATGCATCAGATGCATGTGATAAGTTGCGCTATGAATCTCAACTAAACCCTAATTTGCTAGATTTGAGTGACGAATTAAAAATCACTATCAGCTCCAATAAAGATAAGAACGAGCTATATATCACTGATAATGGCATTGGAATGAATAGACAGGATTTAATAGACAATCTTGGTACAATTGCAAGCTCTGGTACGCAAAAGTTCTTGGATGCGATTAAGAATAGCAAGGATTCAAGCCAAACTGTGGAGCTGATTGGGAAGTTTGGTGTTGGTTTTTACTCAAGCTTTATGGTTGCATCAGAAGTAATAGTAGAATCGAGAAAAGCTGGAGAAGAGGAGTCTTGGATCTGGCAATCCAAAGGAGATGGGGAATATTCAATCAGCAAGTCAGATAATCAAGTCCCTCGCGGAACCAAAATTACGCTCATTATGCATCCTGAAGAAAACGAGTTTTTAGATAAATTTCGTGTTGAAAATATTGTCACTACTTACTCTGATCACATAAATTTTCCTGTTGAATTTATAGACGAAGAAGGAAAAAGTGAAAAGTTAAACAGTAAGGCTGCAATTTGGACTAAGCCAAAAAATGACGTTACTCAAGAGGAGCACAACGATTTTTTCCGCAGTGTTGCTCACGTTGGCGGGGAGCCCTGGATGATATTGCATAATAAAAATGAAGGTGCAATAGAATATACAAATTTGCTTTATGTTCCTTCTATAAAACCTTTTGATTTATTCCATCCAGATAGACGTTGCTCTGTGAAGTTATATGTAAATAAAGTATTTATCACTGAAGATAACGTACAGATTATACCACAATACTTGCGTTTTCTGAAAGGCGTGGTTGATTCACCGGACTTGCCTCTTAATATCAGCAGAGAAACGCTGCAGAATAATCGTGTTGTTGAGCAGATCAGAAAATCTCTCACTAAGCGTGTGATATCAGAGCTCGGTAAAAAAGCAAAAGAGAATTTAGAGGAATATACAAAATTCTGGACCAATTTTGGTGCAGTATTAAAAGAGGGTCTTTGTGAAGCTATGCCAACTGATGAGAGGGAAGCGCTGCTCTCGATTTGCAGATTTCATAGTACTGGTGATGAGAAATTAGTCAGCATTGATGGCTACATAAGCAGAATGAAGCCTGAGCAGGAACATATCTATTATCTCACCGGAAATAGCCTCGATTCAGTGAAAAACAGTCCGCAACTTGAGGGGTTCGTCAGTAAAGGGCTGGAGGTTCTTCTGTTCGTTGATCCAGTGGATGATTTCTGGACTAGTGTAATTCATGAATATAAAGATCAAAAGTTTAAGTCTGTGACTCGCGCTGATGTTGATTTGGAAAAATTCTCTTCAGAAGAAGATAAGAAAAATGAAGAAAACAAATCGAATGAAGAAAAAACTGAGGAAACTATATTGCAATATTTTACCACAGTGCTTGGAGATTCAGTAAAAAGCGTAAAAATTTCCAAAAAATTGACTGATAGTCCCGTATGCCTAGCGGTTGCTGAAGGTGCTATGGATCTTCGCATGGAGCGTTTTTTGCGTGAACAAAAGCAGCTAAATTACCGCACGCCAAAGGTGCTTGAAATTAACACTAAGCATCCTGTAATAAAGAGTATAATGAAATCTTATGCTGAAAGTGGTGAAAACCCAACATTGGAGGACATGGTTCACTTATTGTTTTACCAAGCTTGCATCGTGGAAGGCGAAGAGATGGATGACGCGAGCAGCTTTGCTAAGAGACTGAATAATTTGCTTGGCAAGATTTCTGTTTAATGCTATACTTAGCTTAGCTGCTAGTTAGGAGGTAAAACATGTTTGGTTCCAATTTTAGAGACTTTGTATCACAAGATACAACTTCACAGGGCCAATCAAATTCTGAAAGATTAATCAAAAGTTGGCATGGTTTTGAAAAACCAGATTCTGAAGATTCAGGTATTGAAGAAGAGTTTGAAGTTTTAGATAGCGAAAGTCAAGAGATACCAGCTACTCCATGTAGCACACCCCCTGAAGATCTAAGTTTAGAGAATGCAATACTTGCAAACTTTCCTGATGGTTGTGATAGGTCGTTTACTGTAGAGTTAAAAGATGAAGATTCATATGGTATCATTCCTAAAAACTTAACTTTTGCTGAGATTATAAATATCTTAAATCAAGCTATACAAGAAGATAATTGTGAAGAATTAGACAAGGTTGTACAAAATATTGAAGATTATGAAGGCAGGTCTATTACGCTGGATAATGAAAATCTCAAAGATTTCTGTTCAAATCAACTTAATTTGGAGTTACAAAACGGAAGCAACCATCAACATATATATTCAAATGTACTATCACAATATAAATTTGATCAAGAGGGTTTCAAGTATGATTATTCAGTAAAAGAATTGGTACTATTGGCAATTGCAGCTAATGACAAGCTAGTAGAGCAATATCAGGATTTTCTTTTTGCTGAAGGAAATTTAAGTCTTTTACCTCTCCTTGTTGGTGGTCAAAAATATATTGAAGCTTTTATAGAAAAATTCCATGGTACCGATGGAGTTTATGGAAGATTAAAAGATCAAACTATACAACTTGTCGAACCTAATAAGATTGGTTTTTTCTCAGTTATAGCATTAAGAAAAGAGCAAGAATTATTAAATGCAGTTTTTGTCGAATACGTTTTAAGAGATTTTGGACAGGTGTTAAAAACAAGTAATCCTGATTCTTTGTATGGTGTGCTTGAAACAGCGTCTCTGATCAAAAATGAAGAATTCATCACGATAGTGCTGGGTGCATTTGAAAGATATATTAATAAGCTAACTAAAAAAGCCTCAACAGAAGAGTTATTAAAAAAGAGTTTTGTTACTTTATTAGAAACTGCGATAAGCCAGGAACACACATCTGTCATTGAATACCTGTGCAAACGATACACTAATATTGCAGATCATGCCATTTACGATGTATATGAACAAGCATTTGCGGATGATAAAGTTATTACAATACTAGGGCAACAAATCCTGAAAAACATAGGAGCTCGTGGCAGAAAAGAAATTTATGATTTAATTCTGAAAACTGCATTGGATGCTGGTAATATTGCATTTATCGAGCACTTGTGTGAAAAATGTGCTAAATGCAGCAATGATGTTATTAATTATCTTGATCATAAATCTAAAAACAACGAGTTTGATGAAATATATGAATCAATTCTGATTGCATTGTCTAATACTGAAAGTCAAGACATTATAGTCAGTGTTCTAGCTCATGTTCAAATTTATCAAAGCATACTCAATAATAAACAGCAAGTAGTCAGGCAAACCATACAAAATATACTGAGAAATGCAATAAAAGAAGCTAGTTATGGAGTTGTTGTACCCTTATGTCAGCATGTTGACCTAAAATTCGCAGCTCTTCAGGCAATATGCAAGGAAGAATTTGAGAAAGCTTTACCAGTAATTGCAGAACAGCTTGAAAAAATAAGTATGGAACTTTCTCCAAGTATGACTCGTAATGAGTATCAAAAAAATAGAGATACTTTGAGTCATCTATATCTAATTAGAAATTTGTTAGAAAGTAGTAAATTAATCAATACTTCCAGTAAAGCAAATATACAGACACAAGCGAATACACAAGTTAATAAAAGAAGCAGCAGTGATAATGCAGTATCACCTGTTATAAAAGGCGATACGGCTGTAGTAAATGAAGAGAATAACAATCAACCAAGCAGTCAAAGAAACCCAAAATCCAAAAGTGCTGGCAGTCAACAGACAGAAAAAAATGTTCTTGCAGGGGAGGAAGAAAATGCTATCTTAAATAACACAGGGGTTTCAACGCAGGAGCCTTTAATTAATAATTTTGAGGAGGGTGAAATCAAAAAAGGCAGCGGAAAAAAAGGTGTTAAGCAACTTGCCAGTCCTGTTAAGAAAAAGATTGATGGACTTATAAGCAAAACCAGTACTAACTCAAGAGAAGAACTCGAAAATATTCTAAAAAGTAACTCTCCTACTCTTGTACTACAATATGTAAAAAATAAAGAAGGTCCCTTTAAGGGTAAAGTAGAAGAAATTAAAAAAGAAATTAAAAACCATAATACAAAACAAGGTAATGTTAATATTTCACTGAACAACGATTTGCCAAATTCAGGAGACCAATCTACAAGTTCTAATAATACCGGAAGCAATAGTACACTTACCACAACTCCAGAAATTACGGGTTGTGAAAAGAAGTTGGGGGTAAGTGAAGTTTCTTCGAATGCTGACAATGTGTCTACAATTGGAGGTGTTATTAACAGTAAGGAAAAGCCTGCAGCAGTAGAAAAAACTAGTGCTATAAACAATCAATCAACCTCTATTACTGCAACACAAAATACGCAAAAGAGTAAGTGGCCTACCATAGCTACATGGACGTTAGCAGTAGCTGGAGTTGTTTCAGGAGTAGCTATTGCAGTTTATTTGGAAATGCTAGCTGCAGGAATAGCAGTTGGAGCTTGTTGTCTGGTTGCTGCTGCAGTTATATACTGCTGTACACCTAAAAGCCAAGTTGAAAACAACAAGGTTGACAAACCTTTCAACACGAAGGAAGCATCTACTACCGTATCTGTATAATAAATATTGTAGTTTACCATTTAATAATTTGTTATAATTGTATTAATTATTAGTGAATAAAAACTTGGTAAACTACGAAGAAATATTCTTAAACAAAATCAAAGATATAAAAGATGAAGGGCGCTACCGTCAATTTACGCACTTTGCGTCATTGCCAGGTAGGCTCCCCCACATTATGGACTATGAAAGAAATAGGGAAGTAATCGTCTGGTGCAGTAATAATTATCTGGGAATGTCGCAGAACGAGAAAGTTATTGCTGCTATTCAAAATTCATCAATTGGTGCGGGGGGAACAAGAAATATATCTGGTACAACAAAAGAGGTTGTCGAACTTGAAAAATCCTTAGCTTGTTTGCATAAAAAAGAGGCTGCTTTAACTTTTGCTTGTGGCTACCTCGCTAACCAGACAACACTTAGCACTTTATCGTCTGTTATTCCGGGCGTAGTAATTTTTTCAGATGAGAAAAACCATTCTTCGATGATAGAAGGCATAAAATCAGGAAAAAGGCCAAAACATATATTTAAACACAATGATGTTGATCATCTAGAGCAGCTACTTAAGTCTATAGACAAAAAGACACCAAAGATAATAGCACTTGAATCCGTATATTCAATGGACGGTGACATAGCGCCGCTTGAAGCGATATGCGATCTTGCAGATCAACATAATGCAATCACCTATTTGGACGAGGTGCACGCAGTTGGTATGTATGGTTCACATGGTGGTGGAATTGCAGAAAGAGAAGGCCTGATGGATAGAATAACCGTTATTCAAGGTACACTATCAAAGGCTTTTGGAGTGATGGGTGGGTATATAGCGTCTTCAAAGAGCTTGGTAGATGTAATAAGAAGTTCCGCTCCAGGATTTATTTTTACCACTGCTATGTCGCCTGTTTTAGCAGCGGCAGCAAAGGCAAGCGTTGAACACCTAAAATCAAGCAACATTGAAAGGGAAAAGCAAAAGCAAGTCGTTGAAAAAGTAAAAAACTCACTGAGAAATGCAGGAATTAACTTCATTTTAACAGAAACTCATATAATTCCAATAATAATTGGCGACCCAGAGTTATCCAAAAAAGCATCAAAATTATTATTTGATGAGTATGGAATATACGTTCAACATATAAATTACCCGACAGTTCCAAGAGGAACTGAGCGTTTCCGTATTACCCCTACACCTTATCATACAGATGAAATGATAGAGCATTTAACAGAATCTCTTGTAAAAGTTTTTGAGAAGTTGTCTATCTCTTTGGCCTGTTTATGCTATAGCTAGTACAGCCCTACGTCATACCGCGATTTATTCGCGGTATCTCAGCATGGATTCCGCTAACAAGTAGCGGAATGACGAGTTTTACGCTTATCAAATTGTAGGTAAACATAAATTACTTTAGCTATAGTTTTATATCTCCAGCAATGATTAGCCCGTTGTCTTCCGTTAGCCTTCCACCGCTTTCTTGCAGAAAAAGTCTACCGAGCAAGGCTTTATATTTGTTAACTCCAGAGTAAACTGTTCCTCTGTGCCTTCCTGCTGCAAGGTATGCAAAGCCTAAAATTGTTGAACCGATGGAGCGTACATTACTACTGCCAGGCAGCAATTTATTTAACAAATTACCACTTACATCTATTAGACCCCCTTCACGGCTTTTCACCCGCATTTTTATATGACGAGATCTAAAATCTTCGAGAAAAGCTCCTTTTTTTTCTTCTGCCCAAAAAGTTTCTCTAAGAGCCGGAGCATCAATTACAGCCGCCACAACTTTATTTTTATGAATGAGACAGACTGATACTGCAAAATAAACCATACAACTGGAAAAGTTCTCCCTGCCCTCTATAGGCATAATAAACCAGGTATAAGTGTCATCTTTTACTTCTTGATCAGTATCATCTTCGGAAATAAACCCATAGTCTCGTTTGTAGTCGTGCAAGCAATCGTATATGGTTTGCTTGGATTTTGAATAAGTTTTATTGATAAAGTCTGCTGATTTAACATTAGAAATTTGCAATTCATTAAAATCGCGCATAAGCTGCCTGGAAGCACTACGCACAGAATCAAGCATCACATTAATTCGTGGTGATGAGATGGACATTCTTCTTTTTACTCTTTCACTCTTTCATAATAGCTGTCATCTGGAGTATATACTACAATTTTATCCTCTTCTTTTATAAACTGAGGCACGTTAACGCGCATTCCGTTTTCCAAAATTGCAGGCTTATAAGAAGCAGTAGCAGTTTGTCCTTTAATAACAGACTCTGTTTCTTTCACAGCAAGTGTAACATAATCAGGCACATGCGCAGAAATTATTTTGTCTTGATAAGCTACAACTTTAATTTTCATGTTATCCTGTAGATAAATCTTTTTTTCTCCCAATAAGTCCAAATTTATAGTGATTTGCTCGTAATTACTTGGATGCATAAGATTTACAATGTTTCCTTCAGTGAAAAGGTAAACATACTCCTCTTCATCTAAAATTGCCCTTCTGATTGTTGCATCAGAACGAAATCTTTCATAGTGTTTTGCTCCGGTTTTGATGTTTTTCATTTCGGCTTGTATGTATGCACCACCTTTACCAGGTTGAGTATGCATAATGCCTACAACCAAAAATAATCCGCCGTTATGTTCCAACACCTGACCTGGTCTGATATCGTTAGCTCTTTCTGCCATAATTACATTTTCAGTTTGATCTTACAATTATAAGTAGCTTTATATAAATATCAAAGTCTTTATTAGTCAATAAATTCTGGTATATTTAATACTATATACTTCCCCTTTATATTTATATGTGGAAATATCTCTTTAGTGAAAGATAGCATAATACGTTTTTTTGTGCTGATAACTAAAATTTCTAATATATCCCCTGAGCCGAAATTATACACAGATTTTACATAGCCATATAATTCATTACTTTTCAGCCTTACTTCCATATCTACAAGGTCACTTTGGTAAAATTCATCCTCATCATCTAGCTCTGGTAACTTGCTTCTTTCTATATATAGCTTCTTATTCCTTAAAAGCTCTGCTTCATTACGGGAATTTACTCCGCTTATTGTAGCTATTACTAAATTATCACCTATGACGGATACTGAGTCTATTTTATAATTCTCATCACCACTGATTAGCTCACCATATAAGGAGATATTTTCAGGCTTTTCAGTAAAGGTTTTTACTTTAACAGCTCCTTTAATTCCGTGAGGAGAGGTAATAATTCCGAGGCATACCAGATTGTCGTTCATATTAATATGGATTATCTAACCAGAAGATTTCTCAGATAAATATTGAGTCAGAATTTCAATACCTTCATCAATCTCTTTTTCAGTGATAATTAGTGGAGGTAAAATTCTCACAACGTTATCTGATGTTACTCCAACAGTGAGTAAACCACGATGACTTAACTCTTCTGCAAACTTTTGATTGTCTGCTTTCACTTTTATTCCAAGCATTAACCCTTTCCCTCTCACTTCTTCTATTATTGAAAATTTACTTGCTAAGTTTTCTAGTTTATTTTTTAAGTATTTACCTCTAATTTCAACATTTTTCAAAAAGCCGGGGCTGAGCAATTCTTCGAGTACAGCATTACCTACTGAGGTTGCAAGCGGATTGCCACCAAAAGTGGAACCGTGCATACCAACTGCCATGTATTTAGCAGCATTTTCAGTCGCAAGACAAGCCCCTAGCGGAAACCCGCCGCCTATTCCCTTTGCAAGAGCACATATATCAGGTTCCACTCCTATATGTTCGTATGCAAATAATTTTCCTGTCCTACCAGCACCGCATTGCACGCAATCAAAAAATAACAATATGTCATTTTCATCACACAGCTTTCTTAGTTCTTTCATAAAGACTTCATTCATTACTTTGATACCACCTTGCCCTTGTATTGGTTCTATTAATATAACGCCTATATCACTTGAAATTGCTTTCTTTACACTCTCAATATTGGGCTCGATATTATCACACCAATCAATACAGGGACTCAGTAATTCAGAAAATTTCTGTTTATCGTTTGTAGCACAAGTTAAAAAGGTTCTTCCATGAAATGCACCATGAAATGTTAAAATTCTGTGACGATTTTTATTGCCTTTTCCATTTTGATAGATCCTAGCAATCTTAAGCCCACATTCTACTGCCTCTGATCCAGAATTTGAGAAAAATACAGTGTCAGCGAAACTGTTGTTTATTAATTTTTCTGCAAAATTATTGGCAGCAGGTATATTATAGGTATTTGATATATGCCATAATTTTTCTCCTTGCAATTTAAGAGCACTAATTAATCGCGAATTAGTGTGACCTAAGCTACTAACGGCTATTCCGGAGTGAAAATCTACGTAGCGCTCACCATCAACATCATATAGGTAGATACCTTTGCCATGAGAAAAATTTATATTAACAGGAGAATAAACTGGCAAAATAGGAGAAATTGTCATAAAATATTATATGCTAAATTTTATTATTAATAACATAAAAGCCGTTGTTTCGCAATGAGTAAGGATATGTATAAGATAGGTAAATTAATGTTTTCTGCACTGGGAAAAAACAAATACACAAAAGTTATCGCATTATTCTCATCAATTTTTATGATTTTATTCAGTGTGATATATTGTAATTATTTACTAAGGAGTAATTTCCTTTCTTCTTACCGTGATTCAAGTGTAAACTTAAAAAGTGTATTAGAAAATGGTATAATAAAAAAATACCATTATTTACTAATAGAAAAGCATCACATTAAATACAAAAATTTTGACTACATAAACCAACTAGTAAAACTGCGTGCTGAATTATTACAACCAGTGAGCAAAGTAAAGGATTTCAGCTTAATACTGTATGATCAAAACGGCAGAATAATATTCAGTAATTTTAACACTCAAGATTATGATTATGAACAGTTACTTACAAACGATGAAATTGATAAATTATTAAGTAACCAAGAAATACTTTATACTACAGGAAATACATTAACTTCTATTTTCCCTATATTCCATGAAAATAGCGCTAAGCCGTCGTTTTTTTTGAAGATTCTTCGAAGCTACAATAATTCTTATGTTATAGCATATGGCCTATTTTTAATATTTTTAGGCTTATTATTAATAATTTTAATATTAATAATGTTCTATTTGCACTTTTCTAATACCAAAATGCTGGCCAAGCAACATAAAACTAACATTGAATTACAGCAGATAAAAGAGGCATTAGAGCAAGAAAATGCAAACAAGCTAAAGTTTTTTGCAAGCGTTACACATGAATTACGCACACCTCTTAATGCTATTATTGGATTTGCAGAGTTGATCAAAAATGAAACTTTAGGTTCAATGGATAACTCTCAATACAAGGAGTATGCAGACGATATATATAATGCAGGGACACACTTACTTGCCTTAATTAATGATGTGCTCGATTTTTCTAAAGCTGAATCAAGTAGTTTAACAGTAGAAAAAGTGAAGTTTAACCTGAACAAAATAATAGATTCATGCGTAAATATGCTATTACCTAAATTAAAAGAAGCAGGGATTAATTTAAAAAAAGAGATGACTAATAAACAATTATTAGTCATTGCAGATCCCAAGAGAATGAAACAAGTTATAATAAATTTATTATCAAACTCAATCAAGTTTACTCCCAAAGATGGTTTAATAAGAATGGTGATAAAAGAAAATATAGAAAAAAACTTATTAACTATTGAGTTTCATGACAATGGAATAGGAATAATGCAGCAGGACATATATAAAGTTATGTCTGTTTTTGGCCAAGCAGATTCGGGGTATAGAAACGAAGGTACGGGCATCGGATTACCGCTAAGCAAGAAATTAGTAGAGTTAATGGGTGGAACTTTTGACATTAAAAGTGAAGCGAAACTTGGTACTACGATAACATTGAACTTCTTTTATGAAGAACAAACATGTGAAGATTCGATTGATTTTTAATAGGATCTATTTGATATGGCCTTACATCAGACGAAAACCACACTTTATCAAAAGCGGCAAGCCGAGAAGGTAGGCAGGAATTCATCAATAAGCCCCCATCAAGAATCTTATCTGTTAGCTATATATAAAATTTGATACTCTGACTACAATATACTACTATAGATGGAAGTGTTATTAATGGAGCAAGGTATGGAATTAGCAGTAGGAAATAATGCACCCGATTTTAGCTTGCCAGCAGATTCTGGTGAAAATTTATCACTGAGTGAATTTTTTGATAAAAAAAATGTAGTTCTTTATTTTTATCCTAAAGACGATACTCCGGGTTGTACAATGGAGGCAAAAGGCTTTAGAGATAAAATAGATGATTTTTCTTTCCTTGACACAGTGATAATTGGTATATCAAAAGATAGTGTTAGATGTCACACTAACTTCAAAGCAAAATATTCTCTGCCGTTTTCTTTAGTTTCTGATGAGAATGCTGAAATGTTGGGAAAATATGGTGTTTGGGTAGAGAAAAGTATGTTTGGCAAAAAGTATATGGGAATAGAACGCACTACTTTTTTAATAGATAAAAAAGGTAAAATAGTGAAGATCTGGAAAAATGTAAAAGTTAGTGGACATGTTGATGAGGTTCTGGAAGAAGTAAAGAGAATATAAACTAAAGAATAGGTTAATGGCTACCCATTGCTACATAAAAAAGCTGAAATTACATAATTTTCGTAGCCACTCAAACTTTGAACTGGATTCAGATGATAGCTCAGTTGTAATAACTGGCAAAAACGGTATTGGTAAAACTAATATACTTGAAGCAATCTCGTTGCTTGCTAAAAGCAATGGAATGAAAAAAGCAAAAGCCAGTGAGATACAAAATAGATTCAGTAATGAAGATTGGGTAGTGCACTATGATTTTTTTAATGGAATGGATTTTAATTCAATTGGTATCGCAAAGAGTTTTGATAAGAAACTAATACAAATTGATGGAAAAACGCAATCGAGTTATTCATCTTTGTATAAGATATCCAATGTAATATGGCTGATTCCACAAATGGACTATGTTCTTCTTAATTCTCCAAGTGACAGATTAAAATTTTTAGACCGTATAGTCTCACTGTTTGAGGAAAATTACACTTGCTGCTACATGAAACACAGAAAAGCTAAACGTGAGCGAAGTAAACTGTTGAGAGAGAACACCTTGGACGAAAATTGGCTCTCTAGTCTTGAAAACATAATGGCCGTTAATGCAGTTAGTATTTTACGTATGCGATCGTCTGTTTTAAAGACACTACAAGACACAATTGATAACCATTCCAGTGAGTTTTTTCCGAAGGCAAGTTTGAAATTCAGCAGCCAGCTAACTTTGGACGATACTGCAGAATATTTTCAGAATCGTCTAAAGGAAAACAGAGAAAAAGATTCATTGACTGGTAGAGTAACCTTTGGTGTGCATAACGATAATTTTCGGGTTTTTTGTCAAAAAAGAAACGTACCAATAAATCTGTGCTCCACTGGAGAACAAAAGTTATTACTGCTTTCTATTATTTTATCCAGTGTAAAAGCAAGGTGTATTCATTACAATAAGGCACCACTTCTTCTACTTGATGATATAATGTCTCATCTGGATAAACATTACAGAAAGGCGTTAATGGAGGAAGTGTTAAGTATTCAATGTCAAACTTGGATAACTGATGTAAATCAAGATAATTTCAATAGCTATCTTTATTCTTTCAAGTTTTTTGAATTATCAAATGAATTAAATGCAAAACTTCCTTGACAAACCTCGCCAGCCCCCTTATCATGATACTGAAGGTATTCAGTTATAGCTCTTTCCACAGAAGTCCGGATATGATAAGATTAAGGATAGATGGCGATAAGGAGGTTGGATGCCGGCAGCATATAGTTATGATTTAAGAAAAAAAGCAATGGAAGCACTAGACGAAGGGGAAAGCAGAGAAGCAGTGGCAGCAAGATTTAAAATTGGACGAACTACTTTGTGGGAGTGGCAGCAAAGAAAAAAAGAAACAGGCGACTTTCAGTCAAAAAAACTCGGTAATGGAGGTTACAATCAGAAAATTATCGACTGGAATAAGTTTATCGAATTTGCTAAAAAACACGGTAGAAAAACTCTGTCGGAAATGGCTAAACTTTGGGGCAACGTTAGTATCCAAACGATCCACCGAGCTCTCAGAAAAATTGGATTTACGCGCAAAAAAAGACATATGGATACAAGGAAAGGAACGAAGAAAAACGTGCTGAATTCTTAAAAATTATAGCAACAAAAGAACCAGAAAACTTAGTGTATATAGATGAGTCTGGGATTGATAACACGGAGGACTATCCATATGGGTATTGCCAGAAAGGACAGCGATTTTATGCCCTAAAATCTGGAAAAAAAACTCAACGAATCAGCATGGTTGCAGCCTTAAGTAGAAGAAAGATAGTTGCTCCATTAACATTTGAAGGCCACTGTAATATGGATATTTTTAATGGATGGTTTGAGCAATTTTTGGCACCGATCTTAGAACCTGGACAAACTGTCATTCTTGATAATGCTACTTTTCATAAGTCTGATAAGCTTATCAAGCTCGCTAAAGGAGTCGGTGCAGAAATTTTGTATCTGCCGCCTTATTCTCCAGATTTTAACAAAATTGAGCATCATTGGTTTGCTATAAAAAACAGAGCCAGGAAAAACATTCCTCTATTCGAATCCTTTCGTCGTGCTGTTGATTCTGCCTTCCTATGACCTATTCGGACTATTATGAGAAATGCTATATCTTCATCTGTGCAGATTAAACAGCAAGAAAACAACGTAGTTGGCGTCTTATTTTTAATTTTTTGCACTATGTGCACCTTATGTCTTCACAACATTTCTGGGTTTTTACCTATATAAGCTGAAACGCGCTTATAAGTCGTTTAAGACAGTATAGTACGCCGATTTTGCAGGATTAGAGAGTGACAACTAGCTAACACGGGGTTTCTTTTGCCTTTTTTTCTGCTTAGTAAATTTCTTAAACATTCAAACTAAGGTGAGTTGCATTCAAAAGCAGCTAAATTGCAGTGTTTAAGACTTAAAAAACGCCAATACTGAAAATAGACAATGACTAGGGTTTTGTGTGCCTTTTTTTTCGTTTGGTAAATTTCTTAAATATTTATGGCTAAACGACAACCGTCATCCCGCTACTTGTTAGCGGCTGAGATACCGCGAATGAATCGCGGTATGACGGTTCGCGGTGACATGACGATAAGCCTTGTCATTCTAGCGCGTGGCGCTGGAATCCAGACTTTAACTGATATGATTACAGAAAAAGAATTTATTAGGTAATCATAGACACTGAAAGTGGTCAGCTTGACCACTTTCAAGTGAAAACATAAAGAGAACTTCAGTACAGGTTTATGGAAGGGTACATTCTTTCTTAGTTGGATCCCAAGTTCCTCCATTAGCGGCAGAGGTACATCCTGCTTGGGTGCAAGTCGTCTCTTTTCCTGTTATTGCCTTTACAACTGCAGGAGCGCCAAAAAATACAGCAGTAAATGCACCGAGTGCAAAAAGCGCTGGCCATGGCATCCTGCCAAATATTGCAAGCAAAGCTGCACCTATTATTACTATTGTGATCATCGGTCCGCCTAGACCATGAGTATAGCTTACTATTTTGCATATTACTCCTGATGTTGCATCAGCATGTGCATCAAATGCGAAGGAGAGAATTAAAGCTACAAGTAGAAGAAAATTTTTCATTACGCCTCCGATAATTTTTACTTTACACTACTTCACTTTAGTTAAATTTAAGTAAATGATACAAGAAGCATCATTTACCTAATACTTTTTAACCACACTTATAAATTCCTGATCCCGCAGGATCCTCTTTTAATGTTTGATTACCAGTACATGTCTCGCACCTACTTGCTGTGCCTGGTGCTATTTTTGAAACGACGGCAGGAGCACCAAAAAACACAGCAGTAAATGCACCGAGTGCAAAAAGTGCTGGCCACGGCATTCTGCCAAATATTGCAAGTAAAGCTGCACCTATTATCACTATTGTGATCATCGGCCCACCTATACCGTGAGTATAACCCATTATTTTGCATATCACTGCTGATGTTGCATCTAGATCAGCACGCGCATCAAACGCAAAGGAGAGAATTAACGTCACAAGTAGAAGAAAATTTTTCATTACGCCTCCTATAATTTTTACTTTATGCTACTTCACTTTGATTAAATTTAAGTAAATGATACAAGAAGCATCATTTACCTAATACTTTTTAACCACACTTATAAATTCCTGATCCCGCAGGATCCTCTTTTAATGTTTGATTACCAGTACATGTCTCGCACCTACTTGCTGTGCCTGGTGCTATTTTTGAAACGACGGCAGGAGCACCAAAAAACACAGCAGTAAATGCACCGAGTGCAAAAAGTGCTGGCCACGGCATTCTGCCAAATATTGCAAGTAAAGCTGCACCTATTATCACTATTGTGATCATCGGCCCACCTATACCGTGAGTATAACCCATTATTTTGCATATCACTGCTGATGTTGCATCTAGATCAGCACGCGCATCAAACGCAAAGGAGAGAATTAAAGCTACAAGTAGAAGAAAATTTTTCATTACGCCTCCGATAATTTCTATTTAACGCTGTATTGTCTATCGCATTGATTAAATTTAAGTAAATGATACAAGAAGTATCATTTACTTAAAATTTCTTTGAGGCTGTGATACCTATTATGTACATTTACCATTAGTCAACGTTTTACCAGTAGGGCAAGCAATCGCACCATTCTGACAAAACGTACCATCTGGTGTTATTTTTGAAACAACTGCAGGAGCACCAAAGAACACGGCAGTAAATGCACCGAGTGCAAAAAGCGCTGGCCACGGCATTCTCCCAAATATCGCAAGCAATGCTGCACCTATTATCACTATCGTGATCATCGGCCCGCCTATACCTTGGGTATATTGTACTATTTTGCATATCACTGTTGACGTTTCATCAGCACGCGCATCAAATGCGAAGGAGAGAATTATAGCCACAAGTAGAAGAAATTTTTTCATTATGCCTCCGATAATTTCTATTTAACGCTGGATTATCTATCATTTTGATTAAATTTGAGTAAATGATGCAGTAAGTACCATTTACTCAATGCTTTTTACTGACAAGTATATTTTCCATCTGCATCAGGTTTCAATGTTTTCCCAGCATCACACGTCTCGCACTTACTTGCTGTAGTTGGTGCTATTTTTGAAACAACGGCAGGAGCACCAAAAAACACAGCAGTAAATGCACCGAGTGCAAAAAGTGCTGGCCACGGCATTCTACCGAATATCGCAAGCAAAGCTGCACCTATTATCACTATCGTAATCATCGGTCCACCTATGCCGTGAGTATAGCTCATTATTTTGCATATCACTGCTGACGTTGCATCTAGCTCATTAGTATTTGCATTTGCATCAAACGCAAAGGAGAGAATTAAAGCCACAAGTAGAAGAAATTTTTTCATTACGCCTCCTATAATTCCTGTTCTATGTTAAATTATCTATCCCTTTGATTAAATTTAAGTAAATGGTGAGGATTTTTTGCTTAAAAGTATCCTTTATTTCATTTAGAATACTTTTCTTGGTTCGTTTATATTACATGCTACAGAAATTTTACGGTATTGTTTATTGTCTTTATCGTGCTTTGATTGACACAATTTATAATGATGGAGTGGAGCATGCAGGGTATTTATCATTTTTAATTCTGTTATCAATATTTCCTTTTCTCATCGTTTTAATGGCTGTGGCATCAACATTCGCAAATTTCTTAGACCAGTATAACATTGGCTGGGTATTTATCATTGATAACATGCCACAGGATATTTTGGCATCTTTGATGCCGCGTATCAGAGAGATAATATCAGGCCCGCCGCAAAGCTTACTAACTTTAGCAATTGTAGGTGCTGTTTGGACCGCTTCATCGACAATTGAAGGGCTTAGAACAATACTCAATAAGGCCTATAAAGTTCCGGTTTCGCCGCCTTATATATTAAGAAGAGTACTAAGTATATTACAATTTTTAGTAATCACGCTTATTATAACTCTAACTATAGTGTTTTCTACACTAGTACCAATGCTAATTGATTTTTCCTATCAGGGACTAAGTTATACTAGGTATTTACTTATTGAATTTGTACTTTTCACAGTAGTCTCTTGGCTATATTTTATGTTACCAAACATAAAACAAAATTTATCAGACGTATTTCCTGGATCTTGTGTAGCTGTTATTCTTTGGACGATTTCTGCTTCAGCTTTTAAGCAATACTTAAAAGCTTCCTTTGACCAACTGGATTTGATATATGGAAGTTTAGGTGGTGTGGTAGTGTCATTACTATTTTTTTATATGCTAAGTTTGATTTTTATATATGGAGCAAAATTCAATTTTCAGCTAAAATATTTCAATGGATCTCGCTAAGGAGAAAGAAATGGGTAAGTTAGAAGGTAAAGTAGCTTTAATCACCGGAGCTTCAGGTGGAGTAGGCTCTGCTGTTGCAAAAAGGTTTATAAGAGAAGGTGCATGTGTGATTCTGATTTCAAGATCTCTTGATAATCTCAAGCCACTATATAATGAAATTGAAGAGCTTGAAGAATTTAAAGAAGGCTCTGTGAAACTAATTCAGCTTGATCTTTTAGACTTTGAGAATGTAAAGATACTGACAAACATGATAGAAAGCCTGAAATTATCAGAATCTGGAGCACTTGATATATTAGTTGCGTGTGCTGGAATTTTAGGCAAACTGAACCCCATTCATGACTGTGAGATTGAAGAGCTACAGAACGTAATGAATACAAATTTTACTGCCAATTGGTACTTACTAAAAAACTTAGATCCAATGCTAAAAAAGTCTAATGCTGGAAGAGCGATATTCATGACCTCAGAAGTGACACTTTCTCCTTCCTCTTATCCATATTGGATGCCGTATGCTGCAAGTAAAGTTGCACTAGAAATAATGGTGCAGATATATGCATCTGAGACAAAACATACAAAATTATGTGTAAATGCTGTATACACGGAAGGACCTGTGGGTAGTGAGCAGGCATTTCCTGGATCTGAATTGGTGTCACCTGATAAACTAACAGATAAATTTGTGGAATTAGCTTCTGAAGACTGCAGCATATCAGGAAAAATCTTACCGCTCAGCAAATCTCCCGAATAAATTACCATAGTATCTGCAAAGATACCGTTAAGCCCACAACTGTATGAACATTGTGATTTGAGAGTAATCTCCACTAGGAAGGATGTCATCCCAGTGCCTCTATGGTGTCATTCCAGTCTGGAATCTAGTCTTTATTATGCAGCCACTTATTTAAAGTTAAGTTTTCTGGATCCCAGACGGCTTTGTTGCATCGCTAGCTATGATGGATTAAAGATAAAAAAGATAGGGAATATCAGTAGCTTATTATTCTGGTATTTATAACAAGAACGGTCAATGAATACCTAAATTTGAGTAAAAGAAATTTCACTACCATTTACCAATCCGGCTAAAATTCAAGAATTTCAATGCTTTAGCTATTTTCAATAGAATTAAATTTATTAATATAAATAACAAATTACTATTCTTAAATTTGATCAGATTGATTGCAAAAAAACAAGATTTTCAATAGGTTGCTTATAATCCTAACTATAGTTAGCCTTTCATAAGTAGCGATGCAACAAAGCCATCCCAGACTGGGATGACACCTCTGGGCACTGCCGTCATAAAGGAACCAGTGTCAGCTACTTGAATGACATCATTTGCTGTGCAATTTACCTTCAAGAATGAATGTTTGTACAGCTGTGTGTCAAGCACTGGAATCTGCCACGCAAATTGCAATGTTCGTACAGTTATGCGTCAAGCCTAAAAGTAGTTGCTATATAAGTCCAATAAAAATTCACATTTATAGGAAAGATTGGTAACATTACTTGAATAAAGACCGTTATTGTAATTATGCCAAAACGTACAGATATAGAATCTATATTAGTAATAGGAGCAGGCCCAATAGTTATAGGTCAGGCATGCGAGTTTGATTATTCCGGAACGCAAAGCTGTAAAGTATTAAAAAGTGAAGGTTATAAAGTCATTTTAGTTAACTCCAACCCCGCAACTATAATGACAGATCCTGAGTTTTCTGATGCAACTTATATTGAGCCGGTGCTGCCTGAAATCATAGAGAAAATTATAATTAAGGAGAGGCCAGACGCAATATTGCCAACAATGGGCGGGCAAACAGCGCTCAATTGTGCAATAAAACTTGCAGATGATGGAGTGTTAGACAAATACAACGTAGAATTAATAGGGGTAAATAGAGAAGCAATAAAAAAAGCAGAGGATAGAGAGTTATTCCGTCAGTCCATGGATAAAATAGGGCTAAAATACCCCAAAAGTATCATTATAAAAAATCAAGAACAAATAAGAAAGGCTTTGGATTACATTGGATTACCAGCAATCATCCGCTCGTCATTCACCCTTGGTGGTGCAGGTAGCGGCATAGCATATAATAAAGAGGAGTTTTTCAATATCGCAGAAAGTGCTCTCAAAATTTCGCCAATAAATGAAGTTCAGATAGATGAATCAATTATCGGCTGGAAAGAATATGAAATGGAAGTTATCCGCGATTGTAAAGATAACTGCATAATAGTCTGTTCGATAGAAAATGTTGATCCGATGGGAGTGCACACTGGGGATAGCATAACTGTTGCTCCTGCTTTGACTCTGCGTGACGTAGAATACCAACAGATGAGAAATGCATCTATAGCAGTGCTGAGAGAAATTGATGTTAGTGCCGGTGGTGCAAATGTTCAATTTGCAGTGAATCCTAAAGAAGATGGAAGCCTCGTTGTGATTGAGATGAATCCAAGGGTTTCTCGCTCTTCTGCACTTGCTTCGAAAGCAACAGGCTATCCTATTGCAAAAGTTGTAACTAAACTTGCTATTGGCTATTCGCTCGACGAAATACGTAATGACTGTGCTCCAATAATACCAGCAGCATTCGAACCAGTGATTGATTATATCGTCACTAAAATTCCTCGATTTGAGTTTGAGAAATTTAAAGGAACGAATTGTGAACTATCAACCTCCATGAAATCAGTGGGAGAAGTAATGTCTATAGGCCGCACTTTTAATGAGTCACTGCAGAAAGCTTTTCGTTCACTTGAAACTGATCTTACAGGACTTGATGAAGTATTTCCTGAGAACATTGATATTGATCACGTAAAATCTCAATTAGCAAAATTGCTACCAAACAGATTACTGATTGCTGCTGACGCAATGCGCCACGGAATTAGCATAGAAGAAATAAATTCGATTACAGGATATGACTTATGGTTTCTGCAAAATATACAGCAAATTATATTAACTGAACAAAAAATCAAGGAAAATGGATTTCCTGGAACTGCGTACGAAATGTTAGAGCTGAAAAAAATGGGATTTTCAGATGCAAGATTAGCAAAGTTAAGTAATAGACCTACCTCTGTCATTCCAGTACCCTCTAATGTCATCCCAGTGCGTGACACTGGGATCCAGCCAGCGTTACACGCTGGAGATCGAGTAAAACAAATCGAAGAAATAAGAAAAAAATTTGGCATTAAACAAGTTTATAAACGCGTAGACACCTGTGCAGCTGAATTTGAATCGAGCACTGCTTATATGTATGGCTGCTATGAGGGTGATGTTGAAAATAAAACGGAATGTGAGGCGAATATTTCTGACCGAGAAAAGGTTGTTATTTTAGGAAGTGGTCCAAATCGCATTGGTCAAGGTATTGAGTTTGATTATGCATGCGTACATGCAGCTTCTGCCGCCAAAGAAATGGGGTATGAAACAATAATGATCAACTGTAATCCCGAAACTGTCTCAACTGACTACGATACCGCTGATCGTTTATATTTTGCACCACTCATTGCAGAGGATGTGCTTGAAATACTAAGTAAAGAGCAAGAAAATGGCACACTGGTTGGTGTAATAGTTCAAATAGGCGGTCAAACACCTTTAAAGTTAGCCAAAGTGCTTAACGAGAGAGGTTTCAAAATTCTGGGAACTTCGTTTGATTCTATTGACCTTGCAGAAGATCGCATGAGGTTTAAAAACCTTGCTTTGCAACTTAATTTAAAACAACCTGAAAATTCTATCTGCCATTCAGTAGAAGAAGCGTTAACCAACGCAGAAAAGGTGGGGTTTCCACTAGTAGTCAGGCCATCATATGTCCTCGGCGGTCAGTCTATGTCGATTAGACACGATACTCAGAGCTTTAAAGAGTACGTCTTAGATCAAACTAAAATCTTTGAGCATGGTTCGCTGCTTCTTGATAAATTTTTAGTCAATGCAGTTGAGGTTGACGTTGATGCTGTATGTGATGGGGAAAAAGTTTTCATTGCAGCGGTCATGGAGCATATTGAAGAAGCTGGTATCCACTCTGGTGATTCAACATGCTCAATACCGACAAATACATTGAGTGACGAAGTAATAAAAGAGATCGAGCTCCAAACTGAGAGAATAGCATTAACATTAAAAGTGAAAGGTCTGATAAACATTCAGTTTGCTGTTCAAGAGAATAGACCTCTTGCAGAACCTGTTTGTGATGAGAAATCTTTAGGAAAAGTGCAGATGAGCACCACAGAATACTCGAATGTATTTGAGGAGCGCAGACAAGCTTTGACGACAAAATTGCCTTCAGAAATCGAGTTATGCAAGAGGTCTAGTGATGTATACATACTTGAAGTGAATTTAAGGGCTAGTCGAACCGTTCCTTTTATTTCCAAGGTAATCAATATTCCTATTGCAAAGCTTGCCACTCAGGTTATTTTGGGTAAAAAATTGAATCAGGAAAACAAGCCTTTCAATCATTTTGCAGTTAAAGCTGCTGTTTTTCCATTTACCCGCTTTGCAGGAGTTGATACTTTACTTGGTCCTGAAATGAAATCAACAGGAGAAGTGATGGGAATTGACTCATCATTTGAAGCTGCACTTGCAAAAACGCACATGGCTGCAGGATACAAGTTACCAACAGAAGGAACAGCTCTGGTTTCAGTAAAAGATGATGATAAAAAGTATATATTGCCAGTTGCACGAATGTTGAAAGAACTGAGTTTTGAAATATATGCCACCAAAGGCACAGCTTCGTATCTGAACAATAACGGCATTGCTGCACAAGCTGTAAATAAAGTAAGAGAAGGCAGACCCCACATAGTTGATATGCTCAAAGATGGAAAAATAAATCTAGTGATTAATACTTCAAAAGGTGTAAAGTCAGTCTCAGACAGCAAAGATATCAGGAGAACTGCTATTTTGCAAAATATAGCTTACAGCACCACAGCTTCCGGAAGTAAAGCGTTAGTGCTTGCAATTCAATATGTAAAGAATAGCAAACTGGAAGTGAAATCATTACAGCAGATACAAAACGTTTAAATATCAAAACTAGAATAATTCACTCTCAAAATGCTAAAGAGAACATAATAAAAAGATGGAAATTTTGAAGGAAATAGTATACCTAAAGAATCAACTAGCGTAATTGAACAGCCAAATGCTGCAACGAATGCTCCACAATCTCACCTAGAGGACACTTCCCTTATATGTTAAGAACAAGTCTTTATAAATATCAAAGTAGTGAGATTAAAGACACACAGAGAAGAGGAATCGTCACGCCCCTTGATTATAAGAATCGTTGTTCAGCAAGGTTCTCTTCTCTGGTTTATTATACTGAAAGTTCCGAACAACTGATTGAGCTTTTAGGCTCGTATATAAGGCTGGAAAATGCAGTATATGTTATTATTACGGAGGAATTATGAATTCATCAAACATTATTGCTGGCATTGATGTTAGCAAAAGTAAATTAGATCTCCACATTCACCCACTTGAGCATTATAAAATATTTGAAAACAATGTACAATCCATTGATGAAATGCTGGACTTTTTACGTTTGCATAATGTAACCAAAATTGGTCTTGAGGCAACTGGTGGATACGAAAAATTATGTGCCTATACTTTACTAAGCAATGGTTTTGAGGTGTACGTCATTCAACCAAGGTGGGAGAGACTATGCTAAAAGCCTTGGTATTACTACAAAAACTGATAAAATAGACTGCAGTATCATCTCACGTTATATTAATAATACAGATATGCGTGTTACTCCTTTAACAGTTAGTAATGGTAATATTGATTGCTTGAAACAAAAATTATCTCGTAGAAACCAACTTGTAGAAATAGCAAAAATACAAAAAACCCAAATCCAACAGGTAACTGATACATCTATAATCAAACAAATAGAGGAACTTCTTGCAATTTTACGTAATCAAATTAAAACTTTAGAAGATGAAATGATTACATTTATCGATCAAAACCAAGAGCTTAAAAGAAAATATATATCAATAACTATATAGTAGCGGGATGACGGTTTTTCAAATTGTCGGTAAATCTAAGTCAGTTTAGCTATAGGCAGCAATTTTCTGTATTTATTTTAAATTGAAGAAAGCTCAAATGAAAGATCGTGTTTTGCTAAAAATCACAGAATGCAGTCTGGTTACTATTTAAAAGGATATGTTCAAAAAAACTGTGTCAAATCAACTCATACACTTCATTACCAACTTCATGATGAAGTTCCGCAGTTGGATGGAAATAATCAAAAAAGAAATAATCCTTTAGTGTTTCTTTGCTACACCCAGGGTTATAGTGAACGTCAAGTTCCCCTTTAAATATCAACTTTAAGAGTATTTTTATATTTTCTTTAAATCTCCCAACTTGGTCTGCAATGTTCGATGTGCATGCATCTTGACAATTTAAACCTTTGCTCTTGTATTCGCTAAACATACTTCTCATTTTAGAGTTAAGATCAAATGCTTTTATTTCAAGATTTGTACTTTTCTTCATATAATCTAAGCCTTTAGCCAGTTTTGCATTGAAACTCTCCGTGAGCTTTGTAGCTAGTTCCCTTGCTTCTTCATCTCTATTAAAAGCTGGTATTGAGCCAACTTCAGGTGCATTTGCAACAACTACATGCTTAACACCATGTTCATTTAGAACCTTAAGTGCATTACATATTTTACTCACTGCTTGTTCCAACACTTCTTCCGCTTTAGTATCGTCATAAGCAGTGGCAACCATAACATCATTTCCGCCGATTATGATGCAAAATAAATCTTCTTTACCTATATCTGGATGATGTTTAATTACTGCATCTAGCTGGTTAGCTAAACGAAATTTATTGAAGAAATAAGAAAAAATAGGGTCAAAAATTTCAGATGCTGTTGCATATGAAACTGCGTAATTCTGACCTTGCTGTTCGTGGCATCTCCCAAAAAATGAATAACTCCACCCAGGTTTAAATTCATCTAAATCTAAATATTTTGCTATATATTCAACAGCAGTAGGGCCATTGCTAAAAGATCTTCCTTGATAAAAAGGATCATCAAATTTTACGCTTTTTGCAAAGGATAAATTATTTAAAATTCCAATGATTGCGCCATTATCGGATAAGCTATCACCCAGAACATAAAAATTTCTATACTTTGAATTAGAGTTGTCATTTTTGTTTGTCATAATATTTACCGTAGATTAGCATGTTGTTTCATTAGATTCATAGAAAAAGAAAAATAGCGGTGAAATTATACAACTTTGGCCTAACTTGCTCTCCACTTTTTCCGGGCAAAATCAGCTTCTTCTTAACTTGACACGTATACTTAAAAGAACCCTCTAAGTTTTCTAGCACGGCTTGGATGTTTCAACTTGCGCAGTGCTTTTGCCTCTATTTGCCTAATTCTCTCACGTGTTACATTAAAAATTTTTCCTACTTCTTCTAAGGTATGTTCCTTCCCATCTTTACCAAGGCCAAAACGCATTCTTAAAATTCTTTCTTCCTTTGGTGTTAAAGTTGCAAGAACATTGGTTGTAATGCCACGCAAGTCAGCAAGTATTGCAGCATCCTCTGGCCTGGAGACTCGCTTGTCTTCTATACAATCACCAAAGGTACTACCATCATCTTTTCCTGTTGGAGCTTCAAGACTTACTGGATCCCTTGCTATTTTCATAACTTTGCGTATTCTTTCCAGTGGCATTGTCAGTTCTACACTCAATTCCTCTAACGTCGGCTCTCTTCCCATCTCATGAGTCATCTTTCTTAATGCTCTGTTGATTTTACTGATAATTTCCACCATATGAACTGGTATTCTAACTACTTTAGACTGCTCAGGTATTGCTCTAGTGATTGATTGTCTTACCCACCAAGTGCCATAAGTTGAAAATTTATATCCACGTTTGTAATCAAACTTATCCACGGCCTTCATAAGACCAATATTGCCTTCTTGTATCAAATCAAGCAGATCAAGGCCTCTTTTTGAATACTTCTTAGCAATGGAAACTACTAGCCTTAAGTTAGCCTTAATCATTTCTTGCTTTGCTTCAGAGACTTCTCGTTCGTGTTTTTGTATTCTCTTGATTAGCTCCTTAAATTCTTGTACGTTATCTTCCTGTATATGCTGCTTAATACCGTTCAAGGTACTAGCTATATGTTCAGAGTTATCGTCTATAAACCTTAAAAATTTGTTTTTTAATTCACCTGTAAAAGAGGACTGATTTTCATTGATCTTTAAAAGACTTATCTTTTTCAATTCGTGCTTTAAAAGCACGTCATCATAAACTTTATAGAAACTTTCTCTATCGATATCGTATTTTCTAGCCTCAGCAATAAGATTAGCCTCTTCAAGCGTAATGGATCTATTTATCTTATAAAGTTCTTGTGTAATTCTGGCAACAGCAGCATCACTTAACTTAATTTGTAATGCTATAGACCATATTTGATTATACAAATTTTCTAGCTCATTAGAGAAATTTTTAGAATTTTTTCTTAATATCAACGCTTCATTTGTTAAAGTAATTATCTCATCCAATGCAACTATGACCTTTGGCAATAAGTCACTTTCCATTTCAAGAATAGAAACATTTAAATTGACTGAACTTATATCTTCATTATTACCGTCTTTCTCATCATCACTACAGTACTCAGCATCTTCAGAAACATCCTCAGAATCCTCAACATCTTCAGCACTTTCTTCACTCTCTTCACTTTCTTCTTTGGGTACCACATTAAAATCAGAGTTATAAATTGCATCCAGATCTATAATTTCTCTCAGTAAGAGAGCTCCATTACTTAAATCATCACGCCATACTTTTATCACCTTTAATGTTACTGATGTTTCAATTATTGCACGTAACATGTTATGCTTTTCAGATTCAATTTTTTTTGCTATCTCGATTTCATCTGCCCTTGATAAAAGCTTTACGGAGCTCATGTCTTGTAAATAAATCCTCACTGGATCATCATTTTGTACTAAAGTTGCAGTAACATTTGGCGATGTGTCATCATCATCAAGTTTACTATCATCACTGTTGGAAGGAATATCTTCTTCATCTTCGCTACTTTCAAGCACATTAATTCCGGAATCCTGCAATAAAGATATAGCATCATCTATAAAGTCAGACGAAAAATTTTCATCTGATAATTTATCATTTATATCATCAAAGGTGATAAAACCACCCTTTTTTATACTCTTAGTTACCAGATCTTTGATAATTTTTTTCTTATCTTCTGCATCATTAATAGTTGACATCATTACCTTTATAGTTTATAATTTTATTTCTTATTAACAAACAAACTTACAACGAGCAAGTCTATAATTTTACTTTTAACTTGTGGCTATTTGTTACTTCATATAGTTTAAGATACTGTTAATTTATGTACACTTGTCTTAATCAATTGTTCCATACTTTTCTTCCATTTTTACTGCTATGGATAATCCAACTGAAAATGTTGCAATTCCAACCACTATAGCAGTAAGCATTAAAACATGGGGTATAGGATTGCTATATGAATAAAAATTTGAAACCAATATAGGAGGCAAGGAACTTTTTATATATCCTAGAGATATGTAAAATAACAAAACAGATGCTTGGAAGACGCTTACCCCTATCATTTTCTTGATTAAATTTTTATCGTTTATAATAATATATAAACCTAGCACCATTAATACAATAATAATCGTATAATTATATAAAGTCATTGTTTTTTCCTACGAGCAAAATTTATATATATAATTAACATAGAGGAGCAGACAGTAAATGCTACACCTAATTCCACCAAAAAAATACCTAATTTTTGACCGGTTCTATTATTGGTTAACAAGATATCATAAGATAAAAAATTTTGGCCAAGTAAAGTTGTTGCAACGCCCGTTCCTCCATAAATTAAAATACCTAACACGTTAGTCAATCTAATCACAGAATAAGGTATTGCTTTTAGAGTTGTAGATACACCAAATAGCATTGAATATAATATTATCCCGGAGGCAATAATTATTCCTGCTTGAAAACCTCCACCCGGAGTGTAATCACCGTGAAATTGTATGTATAAACCAAATAAAATGATAAAAGGTATCATCAAAAATGTTACTGCATTTAATATCGGATCTTTAATCATTTTCTTTTTCTTCTTTTAATATCAACGTTATACAAAGCGCAGCAGTAAAAACTACTATAGTTTCTCCAAACGTGTCATAACCACGAAAGCTTGCCAAAATAGCTGTCACTATATTAGGAATACCGGTAGCTTTTTCGGTATTTTCCACATAATAAGGAGCAACATGCAAGTGGATCGGAGCATTGTGGCTGCCAAAATCTGGCAATTGAATCATAAAATATGACAAACATACAGCCAGAAATAACATAAAAAAAAGCGTTATAGGGTTATGAGATAGATTTACTTTATGATTCTTTATCAAGGAGAGTGCTGCAAACGTAAAAACTGTACTGAGCCCCGCACCAACAGAAGCTTCAGTAATTGCAACATCAGGTGCATTCATAATTAAGTATATAAGCGCAATCAGTGAACTAAATACACACATTAGAACAGCACTTACGACTAAATGTCGCGAGAAAACTATAAAAACCGTAACTGTTAGTAACAACAAAAGTAACACTACATTTAATATTTCTAACACCTTAGCCTTCTTTAACAGTTTTTTTCTTAACTTTATAATGAGTGCGCGCTAAAATATAGCTATTAGTTGAGTTAGCTACCCATATTATAAAAATTAATAATACTATTTTAACAGTATTGATTGAAAATCCATTCTGCAAAGCAAAACCAATTAACAATAACGTTGCACCGCTAGAATCTGTAATACCTGCTGCATGTAACCTAGTATAGAAATCAGGAAATCTGATCACCCCTATATTTGAAATAATTATCAAACAAATACCTAAAAATATGAAAATGGATCCTATCATAAATTATCAAAACAACATTAATCTCATTAGTGCTATAGTTGATATAAAGCTAACGCTAGCATACAACAATGCTATATCAATTAAAAAAAAATTATTCAGAATGATTGATATTGCTGTTATAAGTACAACTACTTGCGTTGAGAAATTATTGAACGCTAAAACCTTATTGTACACATCATTTGACTTAGACACTATGCAACACAACATTACACTCATACAGAACAACAGTGTATAGATAGCAATGCAAATCATTTAAAGACTATGTGACTTCAGTAGATTTCTAAACGGATACTTCTTCATCGCCATCTTGATCATTTATTTCATCATCTATTTCACCATCCACTTCATAATCTTGGCTTTCTTGACTTGCATCAAGATCTGTGTTATCAGAAAAATTTAATAAATTCGCTAGCTTACTTGTATTACTGCTGTAAACATTATTCATATTTCCTTTCATGTATTCCTTGCATCTACCTACCAAAAGGCTAAACAGCTCATGAGTATCCACCTGTTTTCCTGCTATTTCATGTAAGGAAACTATGGTATTTTTATGACCTTTAAACTTAGCTGCTTGAATTGGATTACTTGCCCCTGTATTTAAATCATGTGTTCTTTGACTTGCCAACAGAACCAATTTGAAACGGTTACTTACCCGTTCTATACACTTTTCTACAATAGACTCAGCCATAAGATACTACCTTAATAAGTTTTATACTATATCACAAAAAACAAGTTGTCAACTTTGTATCTATTGCGATTCAACTTCATGTTTTACTTTTTCTGCCTCAGATTTTATTTCTTGGCTTTCTGTCATCGTGATTGTTATCTCATGATCAAGTTTTTTTAGAAATCCTAACAATCGCTCTAAAGAAAAACCATCTATTTTACCATTTTTAATTTGCGATACCTTTGGCTGATCAATACCAAGTTTCTCAGCTGCAAAAGCCTGAGTCCAAGCATTTTTTTCTATAATTTTATTTATTATATAAAGCAACTTTGTTTTTATTCCTGCACTGTCTAAGTTATTTAACGATATTATTTCCATAATTCTTACACTCACATATCAATTAACTTTATTAAATATTATAACATAATATTTAATATACCAAGATATTAATGTCATGTAACTTGTCAATAATTATATGATATCAATATTTAAAACTTTAAGTTGATTATATATTAATATTTTTATCAAATTTCTAGTAATTTTAAATTACCATTTTACCATCAGTCTATCTGAAAAAACCATTTATAGAAAGAACAAGCTAAGATTACAAAGCTTGAAATACAAAAATAATTATTTTATAAATTTATCTTACATAAGAAGTTTATATCTCTATATCTTAATATAAATATTTATTTAAATTTTTAAAATTTCTATTTTAACGAGAATTCTATATATTATATTTATAATATAATTTAAATATTTGTTGCTTTTTAGCTGGAACATTATTTAGTTAGTAAGTAAAATTGTGTTGAATATGACAAAAATAAAAAAAGATGTTGCTGTTATTATGGGAAGTGAGTCAGATTACACCACTATGGTCCATACTGTTGATATGTTAAAAGCATTAGAAGTTTCACATGATATATTCATAATATCTGCACATAGAACACCAGAAAGGCTCTTCAATTTTGCTAAATCTGCACAAGAAGAAGGTTTTAAGGTTATTATAGCTGGTGCAGGAGGTGCAGCTCATTTACCTGGTATGGTTGCGTCACTAACTTGTTTACCAGTTATCGGCGTTCCTGTGCATAGTAAACAATTAAATGGGCTGGACAGTCTACTCTCTATAGTTCAAATGCCAAAGGGTGTTCCAGTTGCAACCATGTCTATAGGAGAAAATGGAGCATATAATGCTGCCATTACTGCCGTATCTATATTGTCAATTTCCAACAGTGAAATTGCAGGTAGGTTAAAAAAGTGGAGAGAGAAACAGACCAAAGAAGTAAAAGAAAAACCAGTTTCATAATAAATCTATGGCAATAACTCTTTTAGACACAAAAACCATAAACCGTATAGCAGCGGGGGAGGTGATAGAAAGGCCAGCAAGTGTAGTAAAGGAATTAGTGGAAAATGCAATAGATGCTGGAAGTTTAGAAATAGAGATCAAAATAGAAAGTGGTGGGCGTAACCTTATTATTGTGACAGATGATGGTAACGGAGTAGAAAAAAACGATTTAGAACTTGCGTTTATGCGCCATGCTACTTCAAAATTGAGCGATAGTGAATTAATAGAAATCAAGCATCTTGGCTTTAGAGGAGAAGCTCTGCCTTCAATAGCAGCAGTAAGTAGGATAAAATTATCGTCTAAGGCAAGAGAAGCAAATGAAGCATGGTCTATAAGTTATGAGGGTGGAGAGAAAATAGGGGAGCTAACTCCTTACCCTTTATCACAAGGGACACATATTGAAGTACGAGATTTGTTTTTCGCTACTCCAAATAGACTAAAATTTCTAAAAACCGAAAGAGCAGAAACTCAAAGCATTGTTGATATTGTAAACAACCTAGCAATGATTAACTATCATATAGGGTTTACTCTCACTTCAGGTAATAAAAAGCTCTTAAAATACGCTAAGCAGACTTCGTTATTTCATAGATTGTGTGAAGTAGAAGAAGAATTTCAGGGCAATTCTTTGGAGGTCAATGAAGAAGAAGACGGCATCAAACTTACGGGACACATCTGTAAGCCAACCGTCAATCGTGGTAAGTCAACTCAGATCTATACGTTTGTTAATGGAAGGCCAATTAAAGATAATTTACTTATTGGCGCAGTTAGGTATGCATATCATGATTTTATTCCAAGCGATAGGTATCCTTTTGCAGCGTTACATTTAGAGATACCTTATGATCAAGTAGATGTAAATGTGCATCCAAATAAGTCAGAAGTAAGGTTTCAGAATAAGAAGCTCATATATGAGATAGTGACAAGAGGATTAATTAAAGCGTTGTCAAGAAGGATAGGCACCTTTCCAGCGCATGACCAGAAAATGGATTCAACATTGCCAGATCCTTTTGATAAACCTAATGTTCAAAATGAAAGAAGGCCAAGTCCTTTTGAAAATCAACTAATAAAAGAATTTGCTTCTCCAAATGAAAGAGTAAAAAGCTTATCAGAACAGTCAAAATCGTTTGATTATACCGGCATACAGAAATTTCCATCACAAGCGGAGACTATGGTTCTGGAAAAAAAGGTGTTAGAGCAAGTTGATTTGATAGAGAGCCACCCGCTCGGGTTTGCACGCTGTCAGGTCTATAATACTTATATTATTGCAGAGGTAAGGGACAAATTGATTATAGTCGATCAGCATGCAGCCCATGAAAGACTAGTATATGAATGCTTAAAACAAAAATCAAGTGTAAAAAGACAAAAACTACTTCTTCCTGAAACGGTTGAAATCAAAAATCAAGCCGGAATGGAGATGATTGAAGTTTATAAAGATAAGTTATTTGAAATGGGTTTTGATATTGAGATCAAATCAGAAAATAAAGTGATAGTAAAAGAAATCCCTGCAATTTTGGGAGCAATAGATGTGAAAGAGATGCTAATTAATATAGTCGATAGATTAACGGAAATAGAAGATACATTGCCAGTAGAAGATAAAGTGAACAAAATATTGGCCACTATCGCTTGTCATGGATCAATTAGAGCGGGTAGAAAAATGAGGTTAGATGAAATGAATGAGCTGCTGAGACAAATGGAAAAAACCCCATATTCCGGGCAATGCAACCACGGAAGACCAACTTATATAGAAATGAAACTCAGTGATATTGAAAAACTTTTTGAGCGTAGGTAATGAGGTTGCCATAAATATGTAAGTGCTCCTTTCTCGTCATCCAAGTAGCTCATAGAAACGAAAAAACTTCCTTGACAAACTCCGTCAGCCCCCTTATCATGAAAGTGAAGCTATTTATTTATCTTCTCTGTACAGATTAAATGACAAAAAAACTCACGAATCTGGCGTCTCATGTTTAATTTTTTGCACTATGTGCACCTTATGTCTTTATAAAATTCTAGGTTTTTACCTAATATAAGCTAAAATGCGCTTATAAAGCATTTAAAACATAAAAAAACGCCAACTTAAAAAATGGATAGTGAATAATTAGCTACCCTAGGGTTTCTTTTGTCTTTTTTTCTGTTTAGTAAATTTCTTAAACATTTATGACTAAAGGTTAGTTGCATTAAAAAGCAGCTAAATCGCGGTTATTAAGCGTTTAGAATAAAAAAACGCCATACTTGAAAGTATAATGTAAGTAATTAGCCAACCACGGGGCTTCTTTTGCCTTTTTTTTCGCTTAGTAAATTTCTTAATGTTTATAGCTAAACGACAACCGTCATCCCGCTACGTGTTAGCGGGATCTATGTTAAGGTATGACAGTTAAGTAGGGGATCTATGTTAAGAGATACCGCGAATGAATCGCGGTATGACGGTTCGCGGCGGCATAGTATAGCTCTTTCCACAGAAGTCCGGATATGATAAGATTAAGGATAGATGGCGATAAGGAGGTTGGATGCCGGCAGCATATAGTTATGATTTAAGAAAAAAAGCAATGGAAGCACTAGACGAAGGGGAAAGCAGAGAAGCAGTGGCAGCAAGATTTAAAATTGGACGAACTACTTTGTGGGAGTGGCAGCAAAGAAAAAAAGAAACAGGCGACTTTCAGTCAAAAAAACTCGGTAATGGAGGTTACAATCAGAAAATTATCGACTGGAATAAGTTTATCGAATTTGCTAAAAAACACGGTAGAAAAACTCTGTCGGAAATGGCTAAACTTTGGGGCAACGTTAGTATCCAAACGATCCACCGAGCTCTCAGAAAAATTGGATTTACGCGCAAAAAAAGACATATGGATACAAGGAAAGGAACGAAGAAAAACGTGCTGAATTCTTAAAAATTATAGCAACAAAAGAACCAGAAAACTTAGTGTATATAGATGAGTCTGGGATTGATAACACGGAGGACTATCCATATGGGTATTGCCAGAAAGGACAGCGATTTTATGCCCTAAAATCTGGAAAAAAAACTCAACGAATCAGCATGGTTGCAGCCTTAAGTAGAAGAAAGATAGTTGCTCCATTAACATTTGAAGGCCACTGTAATATGGATATTTTTAATGGATGGTTTGAGCAATTTTTGGCACCGATCTTAGAACCTGGACAAACTGTCATTCTTGATAATGCTACTTTTCATAAGTCTGATAAGCTTATCAAGCTCGCTAAAGGAGTCGGTGCAGAAATTTTGTATCTGCCGCCTTATTCTCCAGATTTTAACAAAATTGAGCATCATTGGTTTGCTATAAAAAACAGAGCCAGGAAAAACATTCCTCTATTCGAATCCTTTCGTCGTGCTGTTGATTCTGCCTTCCTATGACCTATTCGGACTATTATGAGAAATGCTATAAGAGGTTGTCCGGAAACTAGTAAAAGGCTATAATATCTGAAATTTTAGTACGGGGTAAAGATGAGAAAAAAGTATCCAACAGATCTAAGCGAAAGGGAATGGGCAAGAATAGAAAAACACTTCAGAGTATCATACAAGAAAGGAGGAAGGCCGCCAAAGTATAGCAAAAAAGAAATATTAGAAGCAATTTTCTATGTATTGCGTACAGGGTGTCAATGGCGGTATTTACCAAATGATTTTCCGCTATGGAAGACTGTGTATGAGCAGTTCAGGCAATGGAAGAAGCAGGGAATTTTTGAGAAAATGAATTATGAAATTACAAAATATAGTAGAAGAAAAATAGGAAGGAATGAGCAGCCGAGTGCCTGTATAGTAGATAGTCAATCTGTAAAGACTACAGAAAAGGGGGGATCAAAGGCTATGATGGAAGTAAAAAAGTAAAGGGTAGAAAAAGGCATATAATTACAGACACTCAGGGTTTTATACTAGGTTGTTACGTAGGCGCTGCTAACGAAAATGATAGAGATGGTATTAAAATAGCATTAAACAATATGAGAACAAAATATACTAAAGTTAAAAAAATGTGGGCTGACATGGGATACCAAGGAAGAAATTTAAAGAATCACATAAAGGAAGAATATGACATAGATATTGAAATTGTTAAAAGGCCTCCATGTAGATTTTGGGTGCACAAAGATACGCCACCTGAGCTACTACCAACAAGAGAACAAGGGTTTAAAGTACAGCCAAGAAGATGGGTTGTAGAAAGGACTTTTGCTTGGGTTAATAGGAATAGAAGGCTATCGAAGGAGTATGATTTACTCACAACATCCACTGAGAATTTCATATACCTAGCTATGAGTAGGGTTATGTTAAAGAGGGAATATGCTTGAATTTACTAGTTTCCGGACAACCTCTAATTCGTCATCCCGCTACGTGTTAGCGGGATCTCTTGTTAGCGCCGCGGCGGTATGACGTCTCGCTTGCAACCTATAGCTTTGTCATTCCAGTGCTCCTTTTTTTGTCATCCCAGTGCCTTGACTATTTGGATCCAGAAAACTTAGCTTCGAGTCAAGTAGGCTGCAAATAAAAACTGGATTCCAGCGTCACGCGCTGGAATGACACCCTGACAATCGTCATCCCGCTACGTGTTAGCGGGATCTATGTTAAGAGATACCGCGGCGGTATGACGTATAGAAACTAAAAAAGTTCTTTTTTAAAAAACTTAAGTTATACTTATAAGTATTTGATACTTTTTATAGTGATTATGTCGAGTTTAAGCTGCCTTTATGGTGATAATGCAGAATTTGTGGAAGAAATGTATAGCCGTTATTTGCAGGGTGATAAATCAATCGGGGAGGATTGGTATAGAATTTTTTCAAGCAATTTAGAAGTTAATAAAGCGGAGACCTGCGGTGCACAACATGTAACTAAGGTGGATGATTCAGTTTCTGGTTTAGCAAATTTTTTCAGATCTTACGGTCATTTTTTTGCGGATCTTAATCCGTTATCACCCAATGTGAATAAGGAAGTAGATTATCAAAAATACTCGAATCTATCTCCGGCAAGTGACACTGGAATCTATAGAGATATTTACTGCAAGAATATCGGTTTTGAATTTATGCACATCTCCTCTTATGAGGAGAGAATGTGGCTGCAGGAAAAGATCGAAAATCAAACCTGTACGCTGAGTTCACAAGATAAAAAGGAAATACTGAGGCACTTGGTCGAATCCGAAATGTTCGAGCAATTTCTCCATATGAAATTTCCTGGATATAAACGCTTTTCTATTGAAGGTGGAGAATCAGCTATCGTTGCAATTGAAAAAATCATTAGTGATTCTACGGTTTTTGGTATTGAAGAAATAGTCCTTGGCATGGCTCACCGCGGACGACTCAATGTTCTAACCAAAGTGATGGGGAAAGAATATGCGGCAATGCTGTCTGAATTTCAAGGCAATCTTGCATACCCAAGTGGTCTTGAGGTGTCCGGTGATGTTAAATATCACCTTGGTTACTCTTCTGATCGAGCACTTTCAGGTGGCAAAAAAATACATTTAAGTTTATGCCCTAATCCATCTCACCTTGAAGCGGTAAATCCGGTTTTGGCTGGAAGAATAAGAGCAAAACAGAATATAAGATCTGTGCTTGGCATATCAATTCATGGTGATGCGGCTTTCATCGGTCAAGGAGTGGTTGCTGAAACTTTAACCTTAAGCAATATTGAAGGCTATAAAGTGGATGGCATTGTGCACATTGTCATTAATAACCAAGTTGGTTTTACTGCTAACCCATGTTGCGCACGATCCTCTTTTTATTGCACTGATATAGCAAAATCAATAGAAGCTCCAGTGTTTCACGTCAATGGAGATAACCCGGAAGCTGTGAGTTTTGCTACAAGTCTGGCGATGGAATATAGGCAGAAATTTAAAAAGGACGTAGTAATTGACATAATGTGCTACCGCAAATATGGCCATAATGAAGGTGATGAACCGAATTTCACTCAGCCACTTATGTATAAGGCGATATCAAAGCATAAAACTCCTGGAACATTGTATGAAGAAAAATTGACTGCAGAGAAAGTATTAGATGGCGATGAAGTAAATAAATTGCGCAGTGAATTCAGGGCAAAATTAGATAAAAGTCTTGCTGAATCAGCGGCTTACACTCCAAAAAAAGCTGACTGGTTCGGTGGAGTGTGGTCAAAATTAAGAAGAGCAAAGCTGAACGATTTGAGCGAATACTACACGGATTCTGGTGTTCCGCCAGATGAGCTGAAAAAATTAGGTGTGCGTATAAATAGCAATATCCCAAGTAACTTTAACATTAACAATAAGGTTAGAAAAATACTCGATGGCAGAATAGACAGCATAAATTTTGGTAGTAATATAGACTGGGCAACTGCCGAAAGTCTTGCGTTTGCATCACTGCTCACAGAAAGAATAGGAGTGCGTTTATCAGGACAAGACTCTGGTCGTGGAACTTTCTCGCACCGTCATTCAAGGCTTGTTGATCAGGTAACAGAAGAAGCATTTATTCCGCTAAACAATATAAATGAAAAGCAAGCTCACTTTGAGGTCATAGATAGCGCACTATCTGAGTATGCTGTAATGGGCTTTGAATATGGATATAGTCTTGATTCTCCGTATTCACTGGTGCTCTGGGAAGGACAATTTGGTGATTTTGCAAACGGTGCGCAAATTATGATCGACCAGTTTATCGCATCTGCAGAAACAAAGTGGTTGCGATCAAGCGGTCTAGTTTTATTGTTGCCCCACGGTTATGAAGGGCAAGGACCTGAACATAGTTCTGCTCGTATAGAGAGATTTTTGCAACTCTGCGCAGAGGATAATATGCAGGTAGTTAATTGTTCCACTCCGGCGAATTACTTCCATGTCTTACGCAGACAAATGCATAGAGACTTTCGTAAGCCTCTGGTAGTGTTTACACCTAAATCACTATTGCGTCATAAAAGAGCAGTTTCTAACCTATCTGATTTTGAAGGAAAATTCCTCACAGTAATTCCAGAATGTAGAACAGGTTTAGTTTCGAATGATAAAATACGTAAAGTTGTAATATGCAGTGGTAAAGTTTATTACGACATATGTGAAGCACAAAAAATAAACGATATAGCAGTAATACGTTTGGAGCAATTCTATCCTTTTCCTGCAGATAAACTAAGTAATGAACTTGAAAAGTACAAAAACGCTGAAATTATATGGTGTCAAGAAGAACCAAAAAATATGGGAGGATGGTTTTTTGTCAACCCATTGATAGAGGAAGTGTTATCTAATCTCGATATCCAAGCAAAAAGACCTAAGTGTATCGCAAGACCTGCTGCTGCATCTCCTGCATGTGGTTATGTTAGTGTTCACACTCAGCAGCAGGAGGAGATTTTAAAGCAGGTTATGCAGGGGATCTAGCACAATTGTGCAAATATTGAAGCGAAAGCTGGCAAGCGAACGTTGTTCATCAGATCTTGACGCTGGGCACTGCAGCCAGGCGCAATAGAAAACGCATTACACCAATAAAGCCCTTTTGGTACTCAAGCAAATATAAAAGATTTTTATTCTATTAAAAAGCTACAATATTTATTAAAATTTTCATTTAAAAAGTAAACATTATTAATATTTACTTTAATTAATATAGGATATATATGAATACAAAAATATTTGAGATGTTAATAAGGAGAACTGGTCTACGCAGAGATAGCAAAGCTGAGATCATACAGTTAAATAGAAATGAAAAAGCTTTTGTAGATGAGGATAAAGAATCTATCGAATTAGCTGAGGCCATTTTTGAAGAGAATAATATGTTTCATTTCCGCAAACCAGGTCCTGCTATGGATTACATTTTGCACAAATTAATAAATGATAGGAAGCTTTTCGAGGAAATGAAAGATAGAGGTACAAGTATAATACGTCTTTTTTCTTTGTTATCAATGTATCATGGTCGTCTCAATTGCTGTGTTATAAGAAAAGGAGGGTGTATTACTGAGTGTGGCATACTTGATTACGCTGGCACCTATCCAGAACTAGTGCCTTTAGAGGACTTTATACTTATTGAGCCTTGCTCGTACCTCGAGTACACTGTGCTTGATAATGATAACATCAGAAATAGGTTAGCTAGAGACTTGACTGAAGACAAAACAAAATTAGATATTTTCGTAAATGGAATTTTAGCAATAAAGAGCTCGGATTTAGTATTATCTTGTATTAACAAGATAGAGGTTCTTAATGAGGAAGATAGATATTTTGTTAATCGCTTACAGAAAAACAACATGCTAGACTACATCTTAAACAAAGATGATACAACACTTGAAAAATTATAGCTCTTTCCACAGAAGTCCGGATATGATAAGATTAAGGATAGATGGCGATAAGGAGGTTGGATGCCGGCAGCATATAGTTATGATTTAAGAAAAAAAGCAATGGAAGCACTAGACGAAGGGGAAAGCAGAGAAGCAGTGGCAGCAAGATTTAAAATTGGACGAACTACTTTGTGGGAGTGGCAGCAAAGAAAAAAAGAAACAGGCGACTTTCAGTCAAAAAAACTCGGTAATGGAGGTTACAATCAGAAAATTATCGACTGGAATAAGTTTATCGAATTTGCTAAAAAACACGGTAGAAAAACTCTGTCGGAAATGGCTAAACTTTGGGGCAACGTTAGTATCCAAACGATCCACCGAGCTCTCAGAAAAATTGGATTTACGCGCAAAAAAAGACATATGGATACAAGGAAAGGAACGAAGAAAAACGTGCTGAATTCTTAAAAATTATAGCAACAAAAGAACCAGAAAACTTAGTGTATATAGATGAGTCTGGGATTGATAACACGGAGGACTATCCATATGGGTATTGCCAGAAAGGACAGCGATTTTATGCCCTAAAATCTGGAAAAAAAACTCAACGAATCAGCATGGTTGCAGCCTTAAGTAGAAGAAAGATAGTTGCTCCATTAACATTTGAAGGCCACTGTAATATGGATATTTTTAATGGATGGTTTGAGCAATTTTTGGCACCGATCTTAGAACCTGGACAAACTGTCATTCTTGATAATGCTACTTTTCATAAGTCTGATAAGCTTATCAAGCTCGCTAAAGGAGTCGGTGCAGAAATTTTGTATCTGCCGCCTTATTCTCCAGATTTTAACAAAATTGAGCATCATTGGTTTGCTATAAAAAACAGAGCCAGGAAAAACATTCCTCTATTCGAATCCTTTCGTCGTGCTGTTGATTCTGCCTTCCTATGACCTATTCGGACTATTATGAGAAATGCTATAACTCTAAAGGAATTGTTGAAGCTTTCTATTTTGCAGGAAGAAAAAAGCACTGAGTTAGAATCTCCCCAAGCTTCAAGTGTAAATGTTAGCAAAGCTCAGCAACATTGTAGTATATAGCTGGTGATAAAGTTTAAAATAATTGCATATACTGAGGCTCATTTAGGTATAGAGCCTCAGTGGTGCTTAATTTTTCAATTTATGGTAGACTAGTAGCCCTACTATGATGTGGATCTATGCTCGCTTATAACTAAAATTTCACTTCCACCAAGGGGATATTATTCCAGCTATTGCTTCCATAGTCATCAATCGAAGCGTTTAAGTAATCTGTATCAAAGCGTACGGGCACATCAAATTCGAAGCTCGCAGTGATTATCGCATCTTTTACTGGCGGTTTCATGAATGTTATTTCTCCCGTTGAATAATTTACTGAATATTCACTCTCTTCTTTACCATTTAAATAAATCTTTACTGTCCCATGTACTGGCTTTTTGATCATACGTATATGCTTATCTTCCCCACTTACATAAGTTTTGATTAGCTGAAAAGTCGTTTTTTTGTTATCTCCTATACCAATCTCTTGGTTGATGGCTATAAAATCCGACCAATCCTTAAAACGAAACCCTATTGCTTTACCTTTTCGTGCATGAAAAAATGTTATTAGTTCTAGTAGCTGCTCGTTTGATCTGACCCCGTAAGCTATGTTGTATCTAGTGCGTGCATGAGACCAATTGATGTTGCGCTGTTCACAACCATTGTGAGTTGTTACAACGTCAGTAGAAAATTCCGGTCCTCCAGTGGAACCATAAGATATATTTTCTGGAAATCTAATTTCTGTGAATGACATATGTCCTCCTGTGAAAGTAAAATAGTTTAGTTGAAGAAAATGTTGTAATTTGAAAGCGTTTTACATAGCAAATGACGCTATGGAAAGTGGGTGAGACCACTGAGTTAAACTGCTGTCACACCCACAGTTACTATACTCAGGTTCATTTGAGTTGTCAAGCAAAAAAAATAAAATTTTATGGCAAACTGTAACTAGCCTTGCTTGTGACTTAATTCATCTACTTTTTTGCGTAATACATTCAAATCAGTTGCTCCTACAAACAGGCTATCTCCAATTATTAAAAAAGGTGTACCACCTACTCCCAAATCTCTTACTAGAAGCCTACTGTTGTTTATCATTTGCTCAATTTTGTCCGCGTTATCTTTTATGGAATCATTAAAATCGTCCTCATCAATCCCTATGTTTTTCACTATATCCAATATGCTTTCGTCTGAAAATTCTCCTTTGTGACTTAAAGCAGCATGGTGAAAATCGAAATATTTTTCTTTATCGAGAAAATAGACAGCTAAAGCACTTTTTGCTGCCTTTAAAGAAGCGTTACCAAGTATTGGAGCATCCCTAAAGATATACTTAATTTTGCCGTCGTTAATTAACTGCTTTATATCATTCTTTATAGCTTTGCAATGTCCACAAGAATAGTCAAGGAAGCCTACAGCTATAACACTGCTATTTTCATTTCCGGAGTAAGGATAAGTAAGGTCAAATATTTGATCCTTGTATTGTGAAATTTTACTTTTGGTTACATTATCTCGAGCAGCGTAACTACTTTTAATCGACTCCTCTTTGAGAGTTTTTACGATCTTATCAAAATTTCTGCTTATATAATTATCTAATTTCTCACCTATATAATCATCGCTTAGCATTTGGCTGCGATTTGAAAGCCAATTGTTTATTATCGGCAAGCTTGCTATTATTAAAATTAATAAAAACGATATTCTAGACATACAATTTATTTAAAAACCTACAACATAAAACTTTTAGTACACATTTATCTGTATATTAAAAGAAGCATCTAATGTTAATATATAAAAACATTTGTATCAAGTGTATTTTATAACCAGTTTTGCCTCAAATGCAAACTTTACACAATAAAACTCAAGCACATTACCACAAAGTTCATCAGAAGACTTGGTGATGCAAGTGACAAAACTACCTCCAGAATAGCCAATTATGAGATGCTCTATCTTTTACCGCCACGCTGTAAATACGGCGGTAAAACAAAGTTGATAATTTTATTCCGCTGTGTATAATTTCAACAAACTCCGCGGAATAAACATATGAGTGAACCAATAATTGGCAGAGAAAAAGAAATAGCTATTCTACAAGACAAACTTCTTTCTCAATCAGCCGAATTTATTGCTGTTTATGGTCGGCGTCGTGTAAATGTTGTATTATCTGCATTTTATCAGCATAATATAGAAGTAATGTAATGCAGATATTATGCCGATGCCGAATTATACGATTACTTCTAAAATTGCTAGTTGTCTTATAAGGATTGAAGCAGCAAAAGAAAAAGTGTTACATTTGCCGCTCACTGTATCAATGCTTTTGTCTCTTCGTGAAACTGCACGGCTTTATACCACACACTATTCTACTATGATTGAAGGAAATCGACTTGAACCTAAACAGATTGAAGAGGTTTTAAGTGGTAAAAGCCACTTTCCAAAATATAGGAGAGATGAAAATGAGGTTAAAGGATATTATGCAGCTTTAACTCAAGTTGAACAATGGGCAGCAAGGAGAATACCCATTACTGAGAAAGCTGTTCAAACACTACATGCTCTAGTAATAGCAAGTGGAAAATCTAAAATAAAATCAACACCTTATCGTGATGGTCAAAATGTTATCCGCGATAGTCTTACACGTGCAATAATTTATATGCCACCTGAAGCAAAGGATGTACCAAAGCTCATGAGCAGTATAATTGATTGGATTCGTAACAGTGAGCAAGTGCCTTGCCCAATTATTGCAGGTATTGCGCATTATCAATTTGTAACAATTCACCCTTACTATGACGGTAATGGTCGTACTGCAAGATTGTTGACTACATTAATTTTACACCTTGGTGGGTATGACCTAAAAGGACTTTATTCATTGGAAGAATATTATGCTAAGAATCTAGGAGCGTATTATGAAGCAATCAGTATAGGTCCATCGCACAACTATTACATGGGACGAGCTGAAGCAGATATTACTAAGTGGGTGGAGTATTTCGTAGAAGGTATGGCAAATTCATTTGAGAACGTTTTACAACGTATAAATAAAGAAGAATACCACGCTGATCAGACTGATCTTATACGTAAGCTTGATCCTAAACAACGCAAAGCTCTTGAGCTCTTCCAGGAGTTTTCCGCTATTACAGCTAGTCAGGTTGGCGAACTATTTAATTTTAAGCCTCGTACCAGTGCGCAACTTTGTAAAAAGTGGGTGGAAATGGGGTTTATCAAGATTGTAGATTTTTCCAATAGAGGAAGGAAATACAAACTTAGTAAGCAATATGAGGATTTGATCTCAAATTAACTGAAAGCTCGCTAGGCAGGAAAGTAGTGCATAGGTCAAATTTCAATAAAGTGCTTGAAAACTAAATGTAAACTTAAAATTTTAAAAACTGGAATATGTACAACAACTTACGCGACTTCATCAAAGCCTTAGAAGAAAAAAAGAATCTGATTAGAATTAAGGAGAAAGTTTCAACAGTTCTTGAAATGACAGAAATTCACCGTAGGGTTTTGTCAAACAAAGGGCCAGCGATCATTTTTGAAAATGTTGTCACAGAAAATGGTAAAAATTCGATTCCTGTTTTGGTGAATTTATTTGGTACTATTAAGAGGATTGCATTGGGGTTGAACATAAATCCTGATGAACTAAGAGATCTTGGTAAACTTTTAGCATTTTTGCAATCACCTGAGCCGCCAAAAAACTTTAAGGATGCTATAAAAATGTTTCCTTTGTTGAAAGTCGTGTTATCGATGCGAAGTAAAGTCGTGAGCAAGGCTCCATGTCAAGAGGTAGTGCTAACCGGAGATGAAGTGGACCTAAGTCTACTGCCCATTCAAACATGCTGGCCAAATGAACCTGCACCACTTATCACCTGGCCGATTGTGGTGACAAAAGGACCTACGAAAGACAAACAAGATAATTTCAATCTTGGAATATATCGTATGCAGGTCATAGATAAAAAAACAACTCTAATGCGTTGGCTTGCGCATCGTGGAGGAGCAGGTCACCATAAACGATGGAAAGAGAAGGAACAAAATATGAAATTTCCTGCTGCTGCTGTGATCGGTAGTGATCCTGCAACGATTATTGCTGCGGTAACTCCAGTGCCAGAAACATTGTCAGAATACCAATTTGCTGGACTGCTGCGAAAGAAGCCGCTTGAACTTGTAAATTGTAAGACTATTCCACTTCAAGTGCCAGCTCACGCGGAAATCGTTCTGGAAGGCTATGTGAGTTTGGATAGATATCAAGATGAGGGACCATATGGAGACCACACTGGCTACTATAATTCTGTTGAGCAATTTCCAGAATTTAATATTACTGCAATTACTATGCGTAAAAACCCGATATATCTTAGCACTTTCACTGGCAAGCCACCTGATGAACCATCGATTCTTGGTGAAGCACTCAATGAAATTTTTGTGCCCATTCTTATCAATCAATTTCCAGAGATAGTGGACTTTTATCTGCCACCGGAAGGTTGCTCATATAGAATAGCGATAGTGTCGATAAAAAAATCCTATCCAGGGCAGGCAAAAAGAATTGTTATGGGCATACTTTCTTTTCTAAAGCAGTTTTTATACACGAAGTTTATTATCGTTGTTGATAATGATATAAATGTACGTGATTGGAAGGAAGTAATGTGGGCAATGTCAACGAGGATGGACCCTGTGCGTGATACAATCATGATAGAAAGTGTACCTATTGATTATTTAGACTTTGCTTCCCCTGAAAGTGGACTTGGAGGTAAAATGGGATTTGATGCGACAAACAAAATTCCTCCTGAAACCAAACGAGAGTGGGGAAAGAAAATTAAAATGAGTGAGGAAATAGTAAGAAAAGTCACGGAAAAGTGGGAGGAATATATGGACTAGACTTCTTGCATAAAAGCAGAAAAAAGTTTGGCGTTTTTTATAATGCCGCGATTGGCATTAACTGATAATTGTGATTTAAGTTCGTCACAGTGCCCTTTTTTTGTCATCCTATAGCTATACCGCCGCGGTATCTCTTAGCCGCTAACAAGTAGTGGGATGACGAGCTTATCGTCATCCTGCCGCGAACCGTCATACCGCGATTCATTCGCGGTATCTCTAGATCCCGCTAACAAGCAGCGGGATGACGAATTACTTAACCATCATCTACACCGTCATACCGCGATTCATTCGCGGTATCTCTAGATCCCGCTAACAAGCAGCGGGATGACGAATTACTTAACCATCATCTACACCGTTATACCGCGATTCATTCGCGGTATCTCAAAGCATAGATCCCGCTAACACGTAGCGGGATGACGAGGTCATGCCACCGCGCGAACCGTCATACCGTCACGGTATCTCTAGATCCCGCTAACACGTAGCGGGATGACGAATTACTTAACCATCATCTACACCGTCATACCGCGATTCATTCGCGGTATCTCAAAGCATAGATCCCGCTAACACGTAGCGGGATGACGAGGTCATGCCACCGCGCGAACCGTCATACCGTCACGGTATCTCTAGATCCCGCTAACAAGTAGTGGGATGACGAGCTTATCGTCATCCTGCCGCGAACCGTCATACCGCCACGGTATCTCTTAGCCGCTAACACGTAGCGGGATGACGGTTGTTGTTTAGCTATAAATATTAAGAAATTTACCAAATGAAAAAAAAGGCAAAAGAAGCCCTGGGGTTATTATCCGCTTTAAAATATTGGCGTTTTTTATGTTTTAAACGCTTGACAAGCGAGATTCAGCCGCTTTTAATTGCAACTAACTTACGCTGCAAATGTTTAAGAAATTTACTAAGCAGAAAAAAAGACAAAGAATCCCCGAGTTAGCTAGTCTTTTACTATCTCTGTCGAGTATTGGCATTTTTTGATGTCTTGTAACGCTTTATAAGCGCGTTCAGCTTATTTAGATAAAAATCTAGATGTAGATGAAGTTTTGTAAAGACATACAGTATCTATATACTGCAAAAAATTGAACATAAGACGCCGATACATTGAGTAATCCTTACCTTTTAATCTGCAGATTGGCGAAAGCAAATACAATAGCTTCAGTTTCATGATAAGAGGGCTGGCGAAGGGTGTCAAGCAATTTTCGTTTCTGCGAGTACCTGAGTTTATTGACTTCATTAGAGCCAAAACTCTTGAGACCTAGGTGATAATTCTATCTAAAAGGATGCCAAAAAAGAGAAGCAACCCTACGTAGGAATTATTTTTAAATATGGACATGCATTGACTGGGATCGTCAGGATTGAAATTTTTGTATTGGCGGTGAAATATGAACCCTACAGCAAGTAGAGCAATATAAAAAATGTTATTTAATGATGATAAGATACCAGCATATAGCCACGTCATAAGAGATATTAAATAAAATCTTTTCAACCAAGATTTTGTTGTATCACCAAAATATAATGCGGTAGATTTCATCCCGAGTTTTTCATCATCTTTTTTATCTTGATGGGCGTATATGGTGTCATAGCTAAGTGTCCAAAAGACGCATCCTATATAAAACAGCAAGGATTCTATACTGATCTGGTTTGTTATTGCTGCTGAGCCCATGAGCGATCCCATATTGAAGGTAAACCCTAAGAACAATTGTGGCCACCAAACATACCGCTTTAATAAAGGGTAAGTAGCTATCATACACATTGAGATTATTCCAAGTATGAGTGTAGTTTTATTAGTTAATAATAAGATTACCAGGGCAATAGACAGTAACAGTGAAAGTAAAGCTAAAGCCTGCTTTATGTTTAATGCACCACTTGCAAGTGGCCTATATTTTGTTCGTTCAACGTGCGCATCTATTTCTCTATCGAAAATGTCATTGATTATGCACCCTGCAGGTCTCATTAAAAATGCACCTATAGTAAACAAAACAAGGAGAAAAAGAGCCTGATACGATAGAGAAGTTGAGGCTAAAAGAATACCGCTCAAACTGGGAAATAGCACAAGCCACAAACCCGTTAAACTGTGCAACCTCATTAATGAAAAGTAACGATTGAAATGCATTAATTAAGTGTGATTATGTAATATTTTGCTTACATTAACAAAATTATCGAACGCTAAGTCAGGCTTGAAAACTAGTTCAGGTATAAATCGCAAATCAACATAACACAATATAGATTTACGTATTGACCATGCAGACTGGTTCATTTCATTAACAACAGTGTTAATATCACAATTATTCTCAGAAGGATCTCCAGTGCGTCTTTTTTCTGGATCTAAGTAGTCAGCTACTTGAATATTCAATGAAGATAACACAATATATACATCTGCTTTTTTCAAATCTTTACTTAATTTTACGTCAGATACCGCTACATTTTTATTGAACACCTTACCTTCCATTAGAACTCTTGATATTGCTCTATGCAATACCGATGCTATCTTTAGGTTTCTAATTTCCTTTTTCATATCCAGCTACTATAACACCCTTTCTTCTTGCACTAATTGATAAGCTTCCAAAATATCTCCAACTTTAATATCGACATTACCCTCTAGTGATACTCCGCATTCAAAGTTTACACCTACTTCTTTAACATCATCTTTAAATCTACGTAGTGCTTTTAACTTTCCTTCATGCACCAATTTGCCACCACGCATTACCTTAATTAAAGAATCTTTTCTTATGACTCCATCACTTACGTAACATCCAATGATATTACCAGCTTTAGATACGTTAAATATTTGCCTTACAGATGCAGAACCAACACGAACCTCTCGTGTAACAGGCTTTAACATTTTAGTTAAATACATTCTCATGTCATCAATGAGCTCGTATATTATGTTATAAGTATGTATTTCTACACCTTTTTGTTTTGCCAAGTCCCTTATTTTTGAGTCCACTTTTACATTAAAAGCTAAAATTACTGCACTTGATGCTTCTGCAAGCAGCACATCTGAATCTGTTATCCCTCCTACTGCTTTGTGTAGGATATTTAATTTCACTTGATCTTTACCGAGTTTATCAATTGAACTTGATATTGCTTCAATAGAACCAGTTACATCGCACTTTAAAACTACAGATAGTTCTTCTATTTCACTGTTATTACGGCTGAATATATCTAAATTATTGTCGCCCAAATCTTCTTTCTTTTTCTTGATCAACTCTAGCCTGTATTCAACAATTTCACGCGCCTGCTTTTCAGAATTTACAACAACAAATTTATCTCCAGCATTTGGTACACCATTTAGACCAGTAATTTCAATTGGAGCGGAGGGTAGTGCTGCTTTTTCTCTTTGACCAAGGTGATTAACCATACTACGTACTTTACTGTATGTTGTACCAACTACCAATATATCACCAACCTTTAACGTTCCTTCCTCAACTATCAATGTAGCTGATATTCCTTTCGCTTTATCTATTTTGGATTCTATTACCCATCCAAGTGCTCGACAATCTTCTATTGCTTCTAGCTTCATTAATTCAGCGATTAACAAAATCGTCTCTTCTAGTTTATCTAAATTAGTTTTCTTTTTTGCTGATACTGGCACAATCATAACATCACCACCAAGCCCTTCAGGGATGAGATCATATTGAGGCAAACTATTAATTATTTTTTCTACATCACCAGGCTCAGATTTATCAATTTTATTAATAGCAACTATAATGGAAACATTTGCTGCTTTTGCATGATTTATTGCTTCAACTGTTTGTTTCATGATTCCATCGTCAGCTGCAACTACTATTACAACTATATTAGTAATATTGGCACCACGTGCACGCATCGCAGTGAACGCTTCATGTCCTGGTGTATCAATAAAGGTAATTTTTTGCTTATCTTTTGTCGTTATTTGATAAGCACCTATGTGTTGAGTTATGCCACCTGACTCTCTTTCTGCAACATTAGATTCACGAAATGCATCGAGCAATGAGGTTTTACCATGATCGACGTGTCCCATAAAAGTGACGATTGGTGGTTTAGGTTTTTTAGGCAGGCTTTCTCTGCCTTCTATAAAAAATAAATCTTTTTCTCTGTTGGTATCGCTCACTCGTTTAGCCGTATGATTAAATTTTTCCACTATTTCACATGCTATATCTGGATCCACCAGATCATCTACTCTATAACTCTCACCGACTTCTTCTTTGAACATTTTTAGCACACTCTTGCTATCTTCTGCCATGCGAATAGATAACTCCCTGATAGTTATTTTGTCTGGTATAATAACTTCTCTTGATATATTTTTACCCTTAGTAAACTTTGACTTTCTACCTCTTATACCAAACCTTTGCTTAAATACAGGGGGTTGTTCAGTTTTTTCATCTATTGCCTGTGCAATTACCAGTTTAGAATGCTTAGAATATATATCTTTGTTGACTTTAAAAGACTTTTTATCGTTGTCCTCATGGTCAATACTATCTTCTTTTGGTTCAACTAAGTGGGTATTACTTAAAACTTGCTTATTTATTTCCTTAGATAAAGCGTCCGCTTCATTTTTCTCGTCAATCTCTTTATTGCTGTCTTCTTTTGCTGTTTTCTCTTTTTCTTCTCTCTGATTTCTTTCTTTCAGCAAAGCAGCATTCTGCACAGCATTAATGCGAAAAATTTGTTCTTTCTCTGTTAAAGAACCTAATTTACTCTCGTCAAATAAATTATGTTCTTCTGCATCATGAGATTTTTTTCTTCTTTTTTTTACTACTGTAGCTCCAGTACTTGGGCTAGCTGAAGAGTTTAAATTGAGGTCTAATTTAAGCTTGCTTAAACCTTGGAGCGTTAATTTTTTATCACTGATATCTTCATTATTCATATTATTTTATTATATTAATCCAAGCTTTTTACGTGCTTCTATGATTATTGAATCTACTGTATCTTTTAGATCTTCTTTGCTATCGGATGAGGAAGAGAGTATGCTGCAAAACTCATAACTTGATAAATCTGCTATGTCCTCTAAAGTCTTAATATCATGCTTACTAAGAGCAATTTTATTGTCTATTGATAAAGTTAAATTGATTACATCATCCTCCATACCTAAACTTTTTAGCTCTTCTATTTTTCTATCATTTTCTGCTTTCAGGTACTTATTTGCTCTATTGTGAAGTTCGTTTGCAATATCTTCATTAAAGCCCTCTATTGAAGCAAGCTCTTTAATTGAAGCGCTAGATATGTCTTCTACACTTGAAAAACCTTCTGTTACCAATAGCTGACCCATAATCTCTTCTAAGTTTAAAGCTTCAGCAAATAAAGCTGAACATTGACTAAGTTCTTTACTTCGCCTTTCTGATTCTTGCTGAGTGCTTAATATCTCAATTTTCCATCCAACAAGCTCTGAAGCTAATCTTACATTCTGGCCCTTTTTTCCTATCGCTAAACTCAATTGATCTTCAGCAACTATTAACTCTATGCAATTTTCATTTTCATCAATAATAACCTTCGATACTTCTGCAGGAGTAATGGCTTTAATAACAAATTGACCCAAATCTGAGGAGTAATTTATAACGTCAATTTTTTCACCATTTAATTCGTGTATAATAGTTTTTATTCTATCTCCCTTAACTCCAACACAAGCACCTACTGGATCAATGTTCTTGTCGGGAGAGAAAACGGCAACCTTAGACCTTGAACCAGCATCTCTAGCTATACCTTTAATTGTCACTAATCCGTCAGCAATTTCTGGTATTTCTTGATTTAATAATGCCTCCAAAAAGCCTTCATGAGTCCTAGAAAGAATAATTTGACGTCCATCATCAGAGCGCTTAACAGTCTGTATGTAAGCTTTAACCTTATCACCTTCACGAAATGATTCACCACCAGTTAAATTTCGCAATGGAAGATATGCCCTAGTGCCATTTATGTCTATAATAAGATCTGAATATTCTACTTGTTTAACAATACCATACCTTATTTCTCCCACCTTATCTTTAAATTCCTCATATTGCTTTTTTGACTCTTCATCTTTAATTATTTGAGCAATCTTTTGCTGGGCAATTCTTGCTGAAGCAAGATCAGTGTTAAGAGAGAGTAATTCACTAACAGTATCTCCAACTTTTGCATCTCCTTTTATTAATTTAGCTTGTGTAAGCGTAATTGATTCACACTCGGTATTCTCTTTTTCATTTGATTCATCATCAATAACTTTTAGTTTTCTATATGAAGTAACTTTGCCTGTGTTTCTATCTATATCAACTACAATTTTACTTTTGCTACCATATTTTTGATGAGCCACTGCTTCTATAGCACTTTCTAGTGCCTTTATTACAACATCAAAATCTAAACCTTTTTGAAGTGAAAGCTCTCCTGCTGTTTTTATTACATCAAGGCTTCCAACTATGTTATTCTTGTTACTTTTCTGCTTAACACTGCTTTTACGATTAGCAATCATAATAAATAAATCCAATGTAATTAGTTATAATTATAGCTCCAACGGGCAAAGAACACTATCTTAAATGTTAAATGATTGCTAATTTAAGTCAAGTTTTTTCATGTTTTTGTATAACAAGCAACGCAGGAGTAAAGAATAAAGTTAAAACCGTTGCAGCCAATATTCCACTTGCTATGGTTGTTGAAATGTCAACCCACCACTGGCTTGATGGAGCATCATATGTGATTTGTAGCGTAAAAAAATTGATATTTAACCTGGTAATCATCGGTATTAAACCAAGAACTGTGGTTGCAACGGTAAGCAATATTGGCCTAACGCGAGAAATTGCAGCGTTTATTACACATCGCTTGATGTCATTTTTGTGTACCTTAATTTGATGATGAAAGGCATCAAGCAATAGTATGTTATTATTCACTATAATTCCTGCCAAAGCAATTATCCCCACTCCACACATAACAACTACGAAAACTTGTTGGATAAGAAAGAAAACAAAAAACACACATGTTGTGGATAAAAACACTGCTGTCATTACGATAAATGTATGGTATACATTATTAAACTGTGTCACTAATACCAATATCATTAGTGTAATCGCTAATATAAAAGCCTTTAACAAAAATGCTCCTGATTTTTGTTGATCTTCTTTGTCGCCTTTAAAATCAATTTTTACTCCCTTGTCCCAATCCTGGGCAATAGAATTCTGAATGAACTTTACTCTTTCATCAACAAGATAGCCAGTATCAACGTCAGCAGAGATTGTCACTGTGCGTAATCCATCAATCCTGTTTAGTTTGTTTACCTTTTTTTCGGGAGCATATTTTACTATGTTGCTCATAGGATACGGGCCATTAACTGTATTGATAAAAAGATTGTCTATAGTCTTCATATTGCGGTCCTTTCTGGGGAAACGGAGTACAATATCGATTTCTTCATCCGTGTTATTTGGTCTATATTTTCCAATCAATACTCCATTTGTAACCATCTTTATAAAATCGCCAATGGTTGCAACACTTACTTCAGAGCTTGTAGCCTTACTCTTATCAACACTCATATTCCACTCTATTTCAGGTGCTGATCTGCTATCTTGAATATTTATAAACCCGGATGAAGGTTGGTTCATAATTTCTAGAATTTTCTCTGCTGCTAAATTCAAACTGGATACACTCCCGCTGAGGTTAATTTGTATTGGCTTGTCAGCCGACGGTCCTGGCTTTTCCTCTTGAACATTAATTATTATTCCTTTCATGTCTTGCACACTGCTCCTTATATCATTTAGTATGTGCTTAGCTTTGCGCCTGAAGCGCCAATCCATAAGTTCTAGTTGTATTCTGGCGATAACGTTGTCTGAAAATGCTCCTGATCTAGCATAAGAAACATGAATTTCTTTTTCAATGCTCAAAATGCGTTCTTCCACTTCTTTGAGTATCAGATCTCGTTCTTTGGCTGATAAGCTTTCTTTTGCTTTAACACTGATTAAAATATTATCTGAATCCACTTTCGGAAAAAACTTTACTCCAGGACCAAAAGTAAAGTACAGCACACTAAATGAAAACAAAACGAATACAGTAGCACATACGAATTTTTTAGGATGATCCAAAACCTTCTCTAGCATGCGTACGTAAGCTCTTATTATAGGCCCAGCATTTTTTATTTCACCACTTTCTATAGCACTCATTTTTTTTATTTCTTTTTTTGAAGTTATCGAAGGCTTACCAAATATTGCACCAAGTGTTGGTATAAAAACCAAAGCCATAATGAGCGATCCAGTCAAAGTTAGGATTATTGTAATTGGTATGTACTGCATGAATTTACCAACAGTATCAGGCCAGAATAATAGAGGAAAAAACACTGCTAATTTAGTTAACGTTGATGATAGAACCGGATAAAACATATCACGAACTGAAGTGTAAAAAGCTTCTACTTTGTCCATTCCGCAGATCATCTTTCTATCGGCATATTCGCTGATCACAATTGCATCATCAACCAGCATGCCAACAGCCATAATTAAACTGAAGAGCACAACGATATTTAAGGTTATACCCATAAAGTAAAGAGCTATTATCCCAATGAGAAAGGAACCGGGTATCGAGAGTGCCACAAGAATAGCAATCCTTGTTCCCATAGAAAGCATCATTATGATCAATATTAACAACACAGCAAATATTATGCCGTTTTCCAAGTCATCAAGCACATCGCGGACGTTTTTTGACTGGTCGTTTAAGTACACCACTTTTAAATTTTCAGGTAATTGATCTTTTGCCTTATCCATTAAGTATTTTACTTGATTTACTGTGTCTATTATGTTTTTTCCGTTACGTTTTGAAATTCCTAGCACGACACTAGGTAATCCATTAATGCGAGCAAATCCTTGGTGATCCTCAAACCTAGGGTATACTTTTGCTATATCTTTGATTCTCAAAACTGCATCGCCTTGAGATCTAATAGGAATATTCATAATATCTTCTATATCTTTTAATAACCCTGATATTTTAATCGAATATTTACCGGTATCATTTTCCAGTGACCCAGCTCCCACTAGTCTGTTATTGCTTGATATAGCTTGGAATATTTCGTTTGATTGAATGTTATATTTTGTTAGAACTGTGGGCTCAACTATCACTTCCACTGTTTCTTTACGCATACCTGCCACTTCAACTTTGAGAACATTTGGCAGAGATTCTATTTCTTTCTTTAGCTTGCGTGCTATTTCAGTTAAGGCTCTTTCTGGCAAATTACCAATTAAGCCGACATTGAGTATCGGAAATAAGCTCAAGTTTATTTCATTGATTATCGGAGATTCCGCTTCAACAGGTAACTTCGATTTTATGTTTGAAAGCTTTGAACGGACATTATCGAGCACTTCTTTATTATCATACTCTGTTCCAAATTCGAGTATCATGTGAGCACCATCATTAGTTGCAAAAGCTCTCAATTCTCTTACACCTTCGATGGATCTTAGTTCATTTTCTATAGGAAGCACTAATAGCTTTTCACTATCTTGAGCAGAAATCCCAGGAAGTCCAACAAACACGCTGATTATAGGAATCTGTATACCAGGATTGCTTTCCCTTGGCATTTTTACATAAACGTATGAACCGAAGATAAAAATTACTATAAGTAATAATACCACCGCCCTGTTTCGCTCTATGAGTAAGCTCTGCATGTTGAATGTTAGCTGAATATGTGCGTTTGTACAATATTATAGTCGAGATACATTGCATATTAATTAATCCTTGTGTAGCTTTAAAACTTTACGCAAATAATTAAAATTTTTGCAAAATTGCAAGTATAAGAAAATTTCTGTATAATAATTCTAGAGCAGTATTTGAGAGGTTATTATGGTGGCAATTCTAAATATAACAAAAGGCAAAAATAAAGTTATTGTGTCTGGATTAGCTGGAGCTTTATCAGCTTTAATATTTTTAACAGCAATCCACATTGCCGCAAAGATAGCCATTATCGTTTCTGCTGCTGCAGTTACTTACTTATTACTTTCGCTGATTCATAAAATAAGAACTAAAAAAGAACAGCCTGCTGAAATTACTGGTGTTTCAGGAGATGAAGGTGAAGAAAAAGGTACCGTAAAAGAACCAAAAAGAACTGAAACTGAGCTAGCAGAAGAAATAATAAGGAAAAGAGCAGAAGAGCGCATGGAGAAAGGATCACTTGGTGGCCCTATAAATGCGTTTGGCGAACCAATTCTTGATGAATTTAAGAACACTGAAGGCAGTCATTCTGCTGATTATACAAAAACTATGGTAGTACCTGAGAAAATTATTCTTGACATGTCAGATGATAGAAATCCTGCACAAAATAACTCTAGCTCTATAAAGAATCAGATGAAATCTCTCCCTGAACACATGGATGTATCTGGTAATCCACTTCCTGAGCAGCCACCGAGCAACCTTACCAATATAGGGCTTGGATCATCTAAAAGTACGCAGAAACTATCTGCTGCAGACTTGCTATTACAGTATGGGAATGTAAATAATGATGTGAGGAAAGTGCTAGAATGGCCAATTACCTCAAAGGAGTTTAATGGGTTAGGGTTTAACAGGTAGTTGCTATATCAAACTCTCCATCTTATATTGAGGATCAGATGCAATGCCATACACTCTATTTGGCGGAGCAATTTTGTTCTCTATACCAAAAACTATACCTTCAATTATTGCTGTGAGTACTTTTTCAAGGTTACAATCTGTTCCAGGAACACGGTGCTCTAGGCGGCATCTTTTGGAATCGTTGCCAAAATAGGGAATTCTTATCGCAGCAGTTCTGTTATTTACTCCCCAACTAATCGTAGTTGGAGTGTGAATATCCGGATACTGAAATCTTAAATATGAATCATCATTTGGAGCAAAAAACAACATATGTTTTTTCATCATTGCACATAATCCACCAATACTATGAATCAGATAGTCACTGTACTTTTGCTCATTGATATAAAATAAGTTACCGTTATTTGAATTCACGAGATTAACATGCACATTTAATGCACTGCCTGCTCTATCCAAATAAGGCTTTGCTTTAAAAGAAACATTCCCACCTAGTTTTTGTGCTGTTTCAGTAAGTGATTGTTTTGCTAACTCAAAATGCTTAATTAAATTGTAGGAGTTCGTATAACAACCACTTTTTATCTCATACTGATGTGTAGAATTCTCCTTCTCGCAAGAAAATTCAAGAGATGCTATTTTATTTTTGATGCTATTCAGAAATAAGTATTCTTTTTCTATTCCTTCAATGTAAAACTCTAGTTCAATACCGAATACAGCATAACAACTCAAATTACTTAATATAATCATAAATTTGCTTCAGTAAATCTATATTAGGTTAGCTATATTTATATGAATACTTTACTTATTTGCCAGTAAATTTAACATCTTATTTATACATAATGTATTACTGTTTTTAATAGCATGCTTCTAATCCTCGATACAAGCGACATTTACAAATTTTTCATTTTTTTGAAATAAAAATGATCAATTTTAATGTTTTTATACCCTTTACAACCCATCAAAAAATCACCATAATTTTTAGTATGTATTAAGTAGTATTAGCTTTTCATTTTGCAGTAAGCTATTGATTATCTTATATTTTTCTAATTATTGCTTTTTTCTTGGTGTGGTATATGAACTTAACTAGCCCTAACGTTTCTACTATGTTTTTTGATCAGATTATTACAGTAACGGATCACAATGTTACTTGGGAAAAAATCCAAAATTGTCTTTATAATCTTTATGGAGAAGCAACATATAATAGCTGGCTGAGTTCACTAAAATTTGTCAGTAGCAGAAATGGGGAAGTTCTTTTATCCGTGTCAACAAGGTTTATAAAAGAGTGGATTACAGTTCATTACATGAAAAAAATATTATCATTATGGCAAAGCGAAGATAAAAGTATACGTTCTATTGATATTCAAGTAATTGAGGAGAGGAATTCAAATTTTAATGTTATACTAAAAAACAGAGAGGAAAGTAATCATAATCTTGGTTCGCCGCTGGATCCAAGGTTCACCTTTGATAATTTTGTAGTGGGAAAGCCAAATGAATTAGCATTTACGGCGGCAAAGCGTGTGGCAGAATCTATAGATCCAATATTAGGCAGCAATCCTTTTTTTCTATATGGTGGAGTGGGACTTGGTAAAACACATCTAATGCATGCTATAGCTTGGCACATAGTCAATTCCCCATCAGCAAAAAGAAAAGTGGTGTATTTATCAGCAGAGAAATTCATGTACCAATATATTACAGCGCTGCGAAGCAAAGATATTATGTTATTTAAAGAGCAATTTAGATCAGTAGATGTATTGATGGTAGATGATGTGCAATTTATCAGTGGTAAAGATAGTACACAAGAAGAATTTTTTCACACTTTCAATGCATTGATAGACCAAAATAAACAATTGGTTATATCAGCTGATAGGTCTCCTAGTGATCTTGATGGAGTGGAAGAAAGAATAAAATCACGACTCGGTTGGGGGTTGGTGGCAGATATTAATGAAACAACTTTTGAATTAAGGCTTGGTATATTGCAGGCAAAAGTGGAGCAGATGAATATGTATGTTCCGAAAGATGTCCTAGAGTTTTTAGCAAGGAACATAAAATCTAATATAAGAGAATTAGAAGGAGCATTAAATAAGGTTACCCATACCTCATTAATTGGAAGAAGTATGACGGTAGAATCAGCTAGTGAAACCCTAATCGATCTTCTTAGGTCAAATCATAGGTCAGTCACAATAGAAGAAATACAAAAGAAAGTAGCTGAATTTTTCAATATAAAGGTTGCAGATATGCAATCCAATAGAAGGCTTCGCAGTCTTGCAAGGCCAAGACAAATAGCTATGTATTTTGCCAAAAAATTTACGCAAAAAAGCCTACCAGATATTGGGAGAAACTTTGGTGGCAGAGACCATGCTACTGTTATACATGCAGTAAAACAAGTAGAAAATTTTATAAAGACCGACTCAAAATTTGCTGATGAAATCAATCGATTAAAAAAAATGTTTAAGTAGCGTTTTTAAAATAGCTAATAACAAATCCTAAAATGAATCGACTATAGTTTTAATCCGTTTAAGTTTAAAATCTTCTGTTAGCTTCGCAGAATACATTTCCTTATTGTGTTGATTATAGAAGGTAAATTCGTGATCATCTAAATTTAGTATTGCAAAGCCAAAGCCAAAAAAGTTTCTAACCTCGTGTGCTAAGTAGTTTTTACCATTTGAATAGTCAAATTCTACATTTTGATAAACAGATTCTTGATCTTGAGCGTGTAATGATGCACCACCGTTTCCAACTATAATTTGGTCTGGAACATTATCCATTAATAAAATCTGGGCTATATGAATGTGGCCAGAAATTATGGTAGTAACATTGCTTGGAAATTTATCTCCAAAAGCTTCGATTTGTGTAAGATTACCATGGCTTTTTAATGTCAAAAATTCTTTTTTTGGAGATCTCCAAAGCGGTTTATGAGTTAAAAACCACATGGGCTTGTCAGAACTATTTTGTATCAATTTATCAAATTGCCTCTCAAAAGCATCAATTGTGCTTTGGGTTGTAAAAATATCCTCACCGGATGAAGAGTCGAAGATAAAAAATTTCATCGGTCCAGCATCTAAGGACCAACTAGAAACGAAGTTTCCACATTTTTCAGACGAAAAGGGGTATGAATCTAGATACCTGAACCATCCTTCATAAGCTCTATCACAACTCTCATGGTTTCCACGAACAAAAAGGAAAGGGGATTGTGATAAAATATCCTTTGCAGGCTCAAACCAATCAGCGTACCAAACTTCTTTATTATATCCATAAATATCGCCACACTTTTTTGTATTTCTACATTTTGTTTGTCTATAATGATAATCACCAACATGGATAATTAAATCTGGTTTATGAAGGGCGATTGAATCTAAATTTTTTTTTAAAGGCCAGCTATCTACCGAATTACATTCCTGCTGAAATAACATATTTATTCTACAGCCCGTGTCACCAATGAAAGCAATTTTATTAACCTTTTTTGGTAATATAGGAACCCGTAGATCCTCAATACTAATGTTTTTGGCACTTGTTTGTACTGTCAGTTCACAAACTGTTTCGTTATGATCACCATTGTTAATTGAGCTGCGATTCAGCATTTCTGTTTCCTCGCCATCAACATAAACAATGGGACACATGTCATTGTCCGTAATTGCGCGTATGCTTAGTTTATTTTCTGGGATAACTTGAGACCATGTGTATAATATTTGTGCATGGACGAAATGAAAGCTAGTTATAAGAGAGAGAGCAAAAAAAATAAAGATATTAGCTATATTCATTTGTATAAAAACCTAAGTTAAAAATTAGTAGTAAGGTTATCTTAAATGATTAAAATTTATAATCACAAAATTCATAATCAAATTATACAAACAATTTCTAAATTATTCTAGTATCAGATTGACACTCTAGATGAAAAATTCTAAAATGATTAAGTAATTTAAAATAATTATATAAAAACTAGAATATAGTGCGGCCGTGGTGGAATTGGTAGACACGCAGCGTTGAGGTCGCTGTGGCTCATAAGGCCTTGGAAGTTCAAGTCTTCTCGGCCGCACCAGTTTTTATCGCTGTTTAATATGGGTAAAAATGTTTATAGGAAATCAGAGTAGCAATAAGGTAGAAAGAGCTATCAGCGAAATCAGGCGCGGTCGGCCAATTGTAATATATGATGAAAGTAATTACCTATTGTTTGCTGCTGCTGAGGCTTTAGAAAGAGATTTATTTAATCAATACAAGCTTACATCAAGTAATGTATATGTTACTTTAACTTCAAGTAAGGTAAAATACATATCTCAGAATAAAGAACATAACAGCAAACGTCTGTTGGTGAATAATTTTGATGAACTGCTCTATTTAATAAACTGTTCAAAGGAAGATTGCATAAAAGAGTTGCAATGCTCAAAGACAATAGATGAATGTGCTATTGCCTTGCTTAAGTTCTCAGAATTATTGCCATACGCGTTAGTGGCTGATATGACTTTTGAGAATAACCATGAAATGCGAAATTGGTGCGAGAAAAATGACGTTATTGCACTGGACACGTCATTCATAAATAATTTTCAAGAAAATCAGGATGTATATGAAGTGTGCAAAACATCATTATTTTTAAAACAGACTCAAGAAGTAAATATCATATCTTATAGAACCGAAAGTGGTGGAAGAGAACATCATGCAATTATCATTGGCAATCCAGATAAAGATGACGAACCATTAGTGAGAATTCATTCTTCGTGCTATACGGGTGACTTGTTAGATAGCTTGTCATGCGATTGCAGAAGTCAGTTACATCAAGCAATTCAAATGATAGCTGACTCTGGAAGTGGTATTATATTGTATTTGATGCAAGATGGAAGAGGCATTGGTTTAACTAATAAGTTAAGAGCGTACAGTATGCAAAGAGGACATAATCTTGATACTGTTGATGCAAATAGAATATTGGGTTTTGAAGATGATGAAAGGAGTTTTGCTGTTGCAGCTAAAATGCTTAAGAAATTGAACATTAACAAAATCCAATTACTTACAAACAATGATAGGAAATTGTCAGAATTGGAAAGTAGTGGTATAGGAGTTACAAAGTGTCTACCACTTATTGTGGAACGTAATAAATATAACGATTCATATATGGAGACAAAGTTTGGTAAATTAGGCCATAGATTAAGAGTTTTTTAGCTTTTTTGCTGTAACTACTTTGTTAATTTGCTATGTTTATTAACATAAGTTAAGATTTTTAGGAATACTAAAATGCTAAGATTTTTTAAGCGAGAAAAAAATACTGAATCCTTAGATAAGGATATAAATTGGAATTCAAACCGCTACAGCACAGTTATTGCTCAAAGGAATATTCTACTTTTATTTGCATTAATATTATTAGCAACGATCTCTATCAGCATATTAGTCATATTTAAAATTAGCACAAGTAGCACTATTGAGCCATTTGTTATAGAAATTGACAAGAAATCAGGAATAGTGCAATTGGTTGATCCTGTCACAGTAAAACAGTATTCTGCAGATGAAGCGCTAAACGATTATTTTATTTCAGAGTATATAAAAGCAAGGGAGGTTTTTGATCCATATCATTATAATTATAACTATTATACAAAGGTGAGGTTGTTTTCCTCACCTAATGTGTATAATGAATTTAGAAATTATGTAGGATCGCAGAATATGGATGATCTTTTTAATTTATATTCAGATACCAAAAGTGAATTTAAAATTCGCTCAATTCAAAAGTTGGGTAACGATGCTCTTCAGGTGAGATTTTTTGTGGAATTTACACGGAAAGATGGAAGTTCTACGAGAAAAAATAAGATAGTTATTATGTCATATAGATATGCATCGCTTGAAATGGATGATCAGCAAAGATATATTAACCCATTAGGATTTCAAGTTATTTCATATAGAGTAGATGATGAATATGTATAGGATATTATTAGTTTTAGCTTTACTTGTAAGTGGCAATTTAAACGCATCCATTAATTATAATGAGCCTATTTCTATAGATAGTAGAATAAAGACTTTTGTGTATAGCCCTAATGAAGTATTTACGGTGGTTTTTAGTCAGGGTTACTATTCTTATATTGAATTTGCGGAAGGAGAAAAAGTTAAAAATATCGCTGTTGGTGATGCATCAAGTTGGAAAATTAATCCTTATGACAATAAATTGCTTATCATGCCATTTGAAGTTAGTAGTCGCACTAACATGATTATTACGACAACTAAAAAAAGAAATTACATTTTTGATTTAATCTCAAGGCCAAACTACGATAAATACCCGGATACTGATGCTAAGAAAGTAGATCACGATTATTCTGCTGAAAAGGATATATCTTACGTAGTACGTTTTTATTATCCTCAAGAAGAAGGTGAATTTGATGTTGATTTAGATGAGGTTTCTTTACCTACTCAAATGCAATATACTACAGACAAGCTAGAAAAAATAATACAAGAAAATGATACGAAGTACAATTATACATATATTGATGAAGGTGGTAATGCGGATATAGTTCCGATCGAGTTATTTGATGATGGTTATTTAACCTATTTAAAATTTAGAAATAATAATAAAATACCTCAGGTTTTTGTAGAAGGGGAGGATAAACCTTGTAAAAGGCTGTTATTTGATGATTATGTTATAATAAAAGGAGTACATAAAAAGCTATTTATGCGTTATGAAGATGGTGAAGTTGAAATTATAAATAGGTCACTTTAGCTGTGGTACATGCAATATGAATAAAGAAAGGCGTAACAATTCAGAAGATGAATCAGAAATAGAGAATAAGGTAGTAACAGTTGGCTCTAATCAAGGTCATAGGGCATTGATGGTCATTATTTTAGTGCTTCTGGCTGGTGGAGTGTATTATCTCTATTTTAGTCCTTCTCCTAAAGAGGGTTCAGAAGTTATTAAAAAAGAGGAAACAAAGCAAAACGTTCAAGAATTGAAAGGAAAGTTGGAACAAGTTCCAGATAATGTAATGGTTCCTGAAAGAATAATAACTGATCCCTTACCACCCTTACCTCCTCTTCCTACACCACTAATCATACCAGAAATAAAACAAATTAGAAAAGAAGAAGAGAAACCAAAAGAAACTCCTGTGTCAAATATACCTATTTTGCCAAAGCAAAATTTTCCTTCTAGTAATGTTATGGGCAATTTACCTACCTCGTTTCCTACAATAGGGGGTGGCGGTTATCCTAGAGACAGACGTAGTGCACAGATGTTGACAATTTCAGGTGGTAGTGGAGAGAACAAGGCTGCTGATGCTATTTTATCCGACACTTCAGCACAATCGAGCAAAGCTACCAGAGTAGGAAAGCTTGGTTTAATGATTACTCAAGGTAAAATTATTGATGCTGTTCTTGAAACTGCAATAAACTCTGATCTGCAAGGAATGCTGCGTGCTATGGTGAGTAGAGATGTTTATGCAGAAACTGGTGATACAGTTTTAATACCTAAAGGCTCAAGATTGATAGGCAGTTATTCATTTGACTCGAATGTTGCTAAATCTCGTGTAAATATAAACTGGAATAGAGTGATTCTGCCACATGGAATAGATATTGCAAGCTCATCACTTAGTACTGACGAGCTTGGTAGAGCAGGAATAGCAGGAATAGTTGATAACAAAATAGTAAGTGCGTTATTCTCTTCAGTGACACTTGCTGGTGTTTCGATTGGTTCTGCTGTTATAGGGCAAAAGGCTTCTAATCTTGTTGATACGCTAACTGTCAGAGATGCAGTAAAGTCTATCACTGCAACCGAAATAGATTTTTCTTCTCTCCAACTCATTATTGACCCAGAAAAGAAGATATCTAGTGACAAATGGAAATTAGGCCTTGGGGCTATCGGAAGAATTCGGAGTGCCAAAAGCAGACAAGATTTACTAAAAATAATGAAAGAGGAAATAGCAAAAGCACTAGGAATTGAAGAAGACGAGGTAAATATAAGCCTGGAAATTGTAAATCAACTGTTAGAACAAATTCAAAGAAAAAGCAAGTCTGTTTATGATGAAGCAATCGGGAAATCAATCGAGGATTTTTCTAAAGATATGCGGGATGTAGTGGGCAGATATACAGATAAAAAACCAACTATTTATGTTGATCAAGGCACTGCATTGAAAGTATTTGTTAACCAAGATATAGTATTTCCTCCACAGGCAATATTAAATCAATGAAATGAACTATGCTGCACTTGATACATATTTGGAGCCATTACAAGGCATATTTCAAGAAGAAGGCGTAAATGAAATATCAATAAATAAGCCAAAGGAAGTATGGATTGAAAATCGCGGTGAAATAAGGTGTGAAAAATTAGAAGTATTCGATCTTAACCATTTGAAATCTCTTGGCAGACTGATTGCTCAAGCTACAGAACAAAAACTTAGCGAAGAAGCGCCGTTACTTTCGGCAACATTACCAAATGGTTATCGTATACAGATAGTATTTCCGCCAGCATGTGAACCTGATAAAGTAGTCATGTCGATTCGTAAGCCTTCTAGCATGCAGTTAGCACTCGATGATTACGAAAAAATGGGGGCTTTTTCTGAAACTGTTACAGAAGCAACTGATAATCCAGTTGACCGTCATTTGGATTTATTGTTAAGGCAAAAAAAAATAAAAGAGTTTTTAGAATACGCTGTAATAAGTAAGAAAAATATTATAATTAGTGGTGGAACTTCCACTGGTAAGACTACTTTTACTAATGCTACTTTGCGTGCTATTCCAGCTGAGGAAAGAATTATTACTGTTGAGGATGCAAGGGAAATCGTTTTGAACGATCATCCCAATAAAGTCCATCTAATTGCCTCTAAAGGAGGGCAGGGCAGAGCAAAAGTAACCACTCAAGATTTGATAGAAGCGTGCTTACGTTTAAGGCCAGACAGAATAATAGTTGGTGAGCTCCGTGGAGCGGAAGCTTTTAGTTTTCTCAGGGCGATAAATACTGGTCACCCTGGATCAATATCAACCCTTCATGCAGATAGTCCAACAATGGCCCTTGAGCAAATAAAATTGATGGTTATGCAGGCAAATCTTGGCATTCCTCCAGACCAAATTATACCATACATTAGAAATGTGATTGATATTGTTATTCAGCTAAAAAGAACCGGTGGGGGCAAAAGAAGCATTTCTGAGATATTATTTACTAGATCTGCGAGCGAAAATGCTTAAATTTATACATAAGTTAAGGAAGAGTAGTTTATGAGTAATGGAAATCACCTACGTAATATTCTCATAGGAGGTGTAGTAGCTTTTAGCGTACTTGAGTTTTGCTTCTATCTATCTGGTATATTGTTTGTTCTGTTTGCTGATGGTCCGGATGCTGTGGATTTTAAGGCAATTAATCCTAGTTTGACGCCTTTCCCTCAAGCTCTTTGGCCAACGATTTTTGATCATATACAATATTGTTGGCATCATCCAGAGTTATATAGCCTTGAGCTCAAAATCACATTAATTATATCTTCTGCACTGCCTATCATTGTTTTAATGATTATCTTATGGAATTTAAGAGAAAGGATAATTGAGTGGCGACCATTTAAAAAGAAGGAATCACTTCATGGAGATTCGCAGTGGGCATCAGAGAAAGACATACGAAAAGCAGGATTAAGAAGCAAAAAGGGATTATTGCTTGGTAAAGATAAAAGAGGATACTTCATTTCTGATGGGTTTCAGCATGCATTGTTATTTGCACCTACAGGTTCTGGTAAGGGTGTTGGCTTTGTAATTCCTAATTTATTATTTTGGACTGACTCGGTAATTGTACACGACATAAAATTAGAAAACTATGAAATAACAAGTGGTTGGCGAGAACGACAAGGACAAAAAGTATACGTATGGAATCCAGCGCAGCCAGATGGAATAAGTCACTGTTACAATCCATTACAATGGATTAGTGAAAAACCTGGGCAGATGGTTGACGATGTGCAGAAAATAGCTAACCTAATCATGCCTGAACAAGACTTTTGGCAGAATGAAGCAAGAAGCTTATTTGTTGGAGTGGTATTATACTTACTTGCTGCACCAGAGAAAGTTAAATCTTTTGGTGAAGTTGTGCGTACGATGCGTAGTGATGACGTGGTTTATAATCTTGCTGTTGCTCTTGATACAATGGGTAAAATACTACACCCTGTAGCATATATGAATATTGCAGCTTTTTTACAAAAAGCTGATAAAGAAAGGTCAGGTGTTGTATCAACCATGAACTCATCACTTGAATTGTGGGCAAACCCATTGATTGATACTGCAACTGCGTCAAGTGATTTTAATATTCTAGATTTTAAAAAGAAGAAAATTACAGTTTATGTTGGTTTAACTCCTGACAACTTGACTAGGCTCAGGCCTTTAATGCAGGTTTTTTACCAACAGGCAACTGAGTTTTTATGTAGAAAATTGCCATCGGATGACGAGCCTTATGGCGTATTGTTTTTAATGGATGAGTTTCCTACACTTGGAAAAATGGAGCAATTTCAAACAGGTATTGCATATTTTCGTGGTTATCGAGTTAGGTTATTCTTAATTGTTCAAGATACTGAGCAGCTCAAAGGAATATACGAAGAAGCAGGGATGAACTCCTTTTTGTCAAACTCGACTTACAGAATAACTTTTGCAGCCAATAATATTGAAACAGCTAATTTAATATCGCAACTTATAGGAAACAAAACTGTACAACAAGAATCGTTGAATAAGCCTAAATTTTTAGATTTAAATCCTGCTTCAAGGTCATTACATATCTCTGAAATACAGAGAGCATTGCTATTGCCTCAAGAAGTTATTATGTTGCCACGTGACGATCAGATAATTTTAATAGAGTCGACTTACCCAATTAAATCAAAGAAAATTTTGTACTACAGTGATACCACCTTCACAAGAAGGCTGCTCAAACAAACTCGTGTGCCTACACAAGAACCATATGACCCAAACAAAGTTCTTTCTGCCGCTGCGAGCAAAGATAAGGTTAATAACGAGGGGAATAATGTTCTTGAGGGACCTAATTCAGTTGATTATCCTGCTGAAACTAAAACCGAAGATGCAGTATATGATGAATCAGATGAATTTGCAGACGAAGATATTGATGATGAAGATATCGACGATAAGTTTGAAGATGATGACGAGGAAGATGAGGATAGGAGCGATGATGGGTTTGATGACGAAGAAGAGGAGGATGAATTTGAAGATGAGGATAAATTAAAAAATGACGAGAAGTAAGGTTAACTTTGCCTATTTTTAGCTCAGAAAAGTGCAAGTTATGCAAATAATTAGGTTTTTCATATTAAGCCATTTTTAATTAATTAGTATTAGATTAGCTATTTTAACTAGGGGAGTAGTAATGATTAGTAAAAAAACATTAGCGGTTACAGCATTTGCTTTATTGTTGTCACAACAATCTTTTGCAAGTGAAACAGAAGGGTTTTACTTTGGTAGTGGGTATTACGGTCAATATTTAAATAACACAAGCGTACTAAAAACAAGCACTACAGGTATCAAAAATTTGTCTATAAATGACAGGGGTGCTCAGAACACAGAAGGTCAGTCACTAAGTGAGTATAAAGGAGATTATAATCCACCTTTTGCTGCAAATGTGGCATTTGGTTACACAGGGGAATTGGGTAACAACAGCTATAGGGCTGAATTGGAAGGGATGTATTCTTCTGTAAAAGTGAATAATATTGGTTTAACAAGTAGCCAAATAACTGTTTCATACCTAAAGGAGACTGGTGAGGATCCTGATAAAGAAACTTATCTCTATAGTGCTGCAGTTAGTCATGACCAAATTGAGAACATATCTGTAATGGCAAATGTTTATCATCATTGGAAAAGTGACCGTTTCTCTTTTTCTCCTTACGTTGGTATTGGGATCGGTGCAACAAGAATGACGATGTTTGAAAAACCGTCAATAAGACCCGCAGGTCAATTAAAAGCTGGCTTTGACTATCGCATAAACGAAGATGTAAATATGCATATCGGATATAGAGGTTTTGGTGCTATTGGTAGCGATATTAAGCTTACAGCAAAAAGGTTAGGACAAGTGGTAGACGACCCTAATAATGATAAAAAAAAGAAGCTTAATCCTAGCTCAGGTAGCAAAGTAACTGAGGAAATAAATATAGGTAATCAACTATTTCACACACACGGTATAGAGGCTGGTCTTACTTTCCATTTTGCCAGCAAAGCTTAAACATGTTGCCCTTTAAAAAATGCATAAAACCGTTCCTGTCGTCCTATGGCTTGACCATAGGATCTAGTTAAATATAGATCCAAGTAGTCACGCTACTTGGATGACTAGGTAGAGGGTACTGGGATGATATAGGATAATATGGGATGAAGGCAAAAAAACATTAGCTATGTTCTTTTCACAACAATGCATCTCTTCATTCCCGCTAAGTCATATACATATTCCTGAAAAGCTAATTCGTATGAGGGGATTATTTTGTCAATATTGCTTTGATCTTCACCTATCTCCAATATCGCAAACCCATTTTTTTTAAGGCACTTTCTCAATATTGGAAAAATGCTCAAGTAACAGCTCAAACCATCAATACCACCATCAAGGGCAATTCTTGGTTCCTTTTGCACTTCAGCTTGCAAGTCTTTCAATTTGCTTCTTTTAATATATGGAGGATTACTGATTATAAGATCGAATGAACCTCTGCACTCTGTCCACGAACTTGGAAATATTTTGGCTCTGCTGAGAAGATCATGTTTTTTTGTGTTCTGATAGGCAACTTTATATGCTTCCAAGCTTTTTTCAAAACCGACGCCAACAGCATATTCATACTCACTAAGTACGGATATCAATAAACAACCTGTGCCTGTACCAAAATCTGCAATTTTTAGTTTCTGTTTTTTGTTTGGGTAATATTTTAACACTGCTAGGATTATTGTTTCACTATCTGGCCTTGGATCTAAAACATGCTGGTTAACTATAAAATTTTTACTCCAGAATTCACGATTACCTATTATTTGCGATATTGGATATCTTTCCGCTCTTTTTTTTGTTAATTTCCAAAATAAAAGTTCTTTCTCCATCGGCACTTGATCAGCATGGTTCACAATTATAAATGATCTTTCCACTCCAAGTACGTGCTGCATGATGATTTCACAATCTAAATGTGGTGATTCAACTTTATGTGACGATAATAACTCCGATCCTTCTTGAATTAAAGTGCTGATTGTTTTCATTATTCTAAAAATATGTTTCTTTCAGCCAAAAATAGCAAGATGAGCTTCCAGTTTAGGGTAGCTGCACTAAATCCCAGTGTCAAGCACGCAGCTGTACGAACATTGCAATTTGCAGATCCAAGTAGCTTGACTACTTGGATCCAGCTAAGTTGGTGAGCATAAAAGTATAGCTAATGCGAGCTTTACGTCATACCGTCACGGTATCTCTAGATTCCGCTAACACGTAGCGGGACGACGAGGTCAGGGTGTCATCCTAGTACCTTCTCCTGTCATCCCAGTGCCCAGACACTGAGATCCAGAAAAGTTTGCTTGTAAGCAAGCAAACTAGCACAGAAAGTGGTTACAACATTTTCGATGAGATTATATGGAAAACTGGATTCCAGTGTCAAGCACTGGAATGACACCTTCCTGCTCAGTTCATGTTGCCATAAATATTAAGAAATTTACCAAGCAAAAAAAAGGCAAAAGAAGCCCTAGTCATTGTCTATTTTCAGTATTGGCGTTTTTTAAGTCTTAAACACTGCAATTTAGCTGCTTTTAAATGCAACTCACCTTAGTTTAAATGTTTAAGAAATTTACTAAGCAGAAAAAAAGGCAAAAGATATCCCGTATTAGCTAGTTGTCACTCTCTAATCCTGCAAATTGGCGTACTATACTGTCTTAAACGCTTTATAAGCGCGTTTCAGCTTATATAGGTAAAAACCCAGAAATGTTGTGAAGACGTAAAGTGTGCATAGTGCAAAAAATTAAAAATAAGACGCCAATTACGTAATACTGTTGTCATTTAATCTGCACAGATTGAAGATAAATGAATACCTTCAGTACCATGATAATGGGGCTGGCGAAGGGTGTCAAGTAAGTTTTTTCGTTTCTACTGAATGACAGTTGTGGCTTGGGAGGTAGTGCAAGAAGTCTACTGATGGCTTTCAAGGCAGTTGAGCTTAATTATTAGAGTAGTAATGTTTATTTTTATATTGACTATTGAGGTTTATTATTTTATAACTAAAAACTTAGTTATTTTAATGAGCTTGAGTTTATAACATATGCCTACGATAAATCAATTAATACGTAAGGGTAGATTAGGATTGACCCATAAGAAAAAGGTACCAGCTTTGGGAGAAAGCAACCCTCAAAGGAGAGGTGTTTGCACTAAGGTGTATACTACAACTCCTAGAAAGCCTAACTCAGCACTCCGTAAAGTAGCCAGAGTAAAAATTAGTGGGTATGGTGAAGTGACGGCTTATATACCTGGTGAAGGTCATAATTTACAAGAACACTCTGTTGTTTTGATACGTGGTGGGCGGGTTAAAGATTTGCCAGGTGTGCGTTATCACATAATAAGAGGTGCCCTTGATCTGCGTGGTGTGCAAAATCGAAAGAAAGCTCGTTCAAAATATGGTGTAAAGAAATCTGGTTAAAGTTTATGGCTCGTCGGAATAAAGCAAAAAAAAGAGAAATAAGTCCTGATTCGCGTTACGGCAGTGTTTTGCTGATGCGTTTCATTAATACAATCATGAAATGTGGTAAAAAATCTACTGCAGAAAAGATTATCTATGACGCTTTGTCTTTAGCTGAAAAGAAAATAGGCGAAGGTGGGTTATCAATTTTTGAGACAGCAGTAGGAAATGTTACTCCTTCTATAGAAGTGCGTTCTCGACGCATTGGTGGTGCAACTTATCAAGTACCTGTTGAAGTTCGACAAGATAGAGCGGTTTCTTTAGCGTTAAGGTGGATTGCTAAAGCAACTTCTGCTGCTCGAAAAAAGAGTGGAAAAACCACTGTTGATTGTTTGCAATCTGAAATACTGGATGCTTATAATAAACGCGGTGGTGCGTTTAAGATGTGCGAAGAAAAATATAAAATGGCTGAAGCTAATAAGGCATTTTCTCATCTTCGTTTTTAATGTTAGCTAATTAATTGTGATATGGAAATTGGAATATCTAAATACAGAAATATAGGGATAATGGCTCACATAGATGCTGGTAAGACTACCACAACAGAGCGTATTTTATTTTATACTGGTAAGCAAAATAGAATTGGTGAAGTGCACGATGGTGCAGCTTCTATGGATTGGATGGAGCAGGAAAAAGAGCGTGGTATTACAATCACATCTGCTGCAACAACATGTTTTTGGAATGATCATAGGGTCAATATAATAGACACTCCTGGTCACGTTGATTTCACTATTGAAGTTGAGAGATCTTTAAGGGTTTTGGATGGTGCAGTTGCTGTATTTGATGGAGTTGCTGGAGTTGAACCTCAATCTGAGACAGTGTGGCGTCAAGCTGATAAATATAGCGTTCCTCGTATCTGCTTTGTTAATAAGATGGATAGAATAGGGGCAAATTTTTATCGATGTGTTGATATGATAAAGACGAAGCTTGGTGCAGCACCTTTAGTTATTCATTTACCAATAGGGAGTGAGAAAGATTTCAAAGGTATAATTGACCTTATTTCTATGAAAGCCATTATATGGCAAGAAGAAACGTTGGGCGCTAAATTTTCTTATGAAGATATTCCTTCTGATTTGCTTGATAAGGCTCAAGAATATCGAAATCTTTTATTAGATGCTGCAGCTGAGATGGATGATGAAGCGATGAATACTTACTTTGAGTCTAATGATCTGCCAGTGGATTTACTGAAAAAATGCGTGAGAAATGGGACCATTAAAGGAAAATTTGTTCCTGTGTTATGTGGATCAGCTTTTAAAAATAAAGGCGTACAACCACTTTTAGATGGTGTGGTTGACTTTTTACCTTCTCCTATTGATGTTGATGTAATTGTTGGAATTGATCCTAAAGATTCAGAAAAGAAAATTGAGGTCAAACCTTCAGAAAAAGAGAAATTTGTTGCTCTTGCATTTAAAGTGATGACGGATAAATTTGTAGGCAGCTTGACGTTTATCCGTATTTATTCTGGTAAATTAAAGTCTAAATCTACCGTTTCAAATGCGTTAAAAAACGAAACTGAAGGGATTGGCAGAATGTTACTTATGCATGCAAATAACCGAGAAGATATAACTGAGGCTAGGGCTGGAGATATAGTTGCTTTAGTTGGGCTAAAGAAAACAACCACCGGAGATACTTTATGTTCTGTTGATTTTCCTATATTATTGGAGCGTATGGAATTTCCTGAGCCTGTTATTGAAATTGCTGTAGAACCTAAAACCACTTCAGATCAGGAAAAATTAGGTATTGCTCTAAATAGGTTGGTTGCAGAAGATCCTTCTTTGAGAATGTCAGTAAATGCGGAAAGTGGCCAGACTATATTGAAAGGCATGGGTGAGCTCCATCTTGAGATTATTGTTGATAGAATGAAGCGCGAATTTAACGTTGAGGCTAACGTCGGTGCTCCTCAGGTTGCATATCGTGAAACTATCACTAAATCTGTTGAAATTGATTACACTCATAAAAAACAATCTGGTGGAGCTGGTCAGTTTGCTAAGGTTAAAATAAAATTTGAACCTCTTGAGCCTGGTTCTGGGTTTCAATTTGAAAGTAAAATTGTAGGTGGTGCTATTCCAAAAGAGTATATTCCTGGGGTAGAAAATGGCTTGGAGTTGATAAAAGAAGGTGGTATAATTTCGGGATTTCCGTTGATTGATTTTAAGGCTACCCTTCTTGATGGTGCTTTTCATGAGGTTGATTCTAGTCCTTTAGCTTTTGAACTTGCTGCTAAAGGTGCTTTTAAAGAGATGGCAAATAAAGCTGGTCCAAAAATGCTGGAGCCTATAATGAAAGTTGAAATCATTACTCCTGAAGAATATATGGGTGATGTTATGGGTGATATAAATAGTAGAAGAGGAAATGTTGCTGATATGCTCGATTTAGGTAATAATAGTAAAATAATTACTGCTTCGGTACCTCTTGCAAATATGTTTGGTTATATCAACGTTTTGCGTTCTATGTCTCAGGGAAGGGCGCAGTATAGTATGCATTTTTCTTGTTATGAGCAAGTGCCACAATATGTGGTTGATGAGTTAAAGTTAGAGTATAATTAAGGGTAATAATTATGACAGCAGTAGTGGAAGCATTTGGAAAGCCGCATGTAAATGTGGGAACAATAGGACATGTGGATCATGGGAAGACGACGTTAACAGCGGCGATAACGAAGCATTATGGAAATTTTGTAGCGTACGATCAGATAGATAAAGCGCCAGAAGAAAGGAAGAGGGGGATAACGATAGCAACAGCGCATGTTGAGTATCAGACGGAAAAAAGGCATTATGCACACGTTGATTGTCCTGGACACGCTGACTATGTAAAGAACATGATAGTAGGTGCAGCACAGATGGATGCGGCGATATTGGTAGTGTCGGGGGTTGATGGGCCAATGCCACAAACGAGAGAGCATATATTGCTGGCGAAGCAGGTAGGTGTTGGATATATCGTGGTGTATATAAATAAAGCTGATGTTGCTGATGCTGATATGATAGATTTAGTAGAAATGGAAGTGAGGGAATTACTGAGTAAATACGGATTTCCAGGGGATGAAGTGCCTGTGGTGGTTGGTTCAGCGCTCAAGGCGCTGGAGGATGACAGCAGCGAATATGGAAAGAAATCAATAGATAAATTGATGGAAAAGTTAGATGAATATGTAGCGGTTCCACCAAGGCCTGTGGATTTACCATTTTTATTGCCAATCGAAGATGTATTTTCGATATCGGGGCGAGGAACAGTGGTAACAGGAAGAATAGAGAAGGGAGAGATAAAGACGGGAGAAGAGATAGAGATAATAGGTCTGAAAGCGACGCAAAAGACGATATGCACAGGTGTTGAGATGTTTAAGAAGTTGCTGGATAAGGGAAGTGCAGGACTCAATGTAGGAATATTGTTAAGAGGAACAAAAAGAGAAGAAGTGGAGAGAGGGCAAGTATTAGCGAAACCGGGGACGATAACACCGCATAGAAAGTTTAAGGCGGAGGTTTATATATTAAAGAAAGAGGAAGGAGGAAGGCATACACCATTTTTTGCGAATTACCAGCCACAGTTTTATTTAAGGACAACGGATGTAACTGGGAGCATAAAATTGCTAGATGGGAAGGAGATGGTAATGCCAGGAGATAATGTGAGTGTAGAAGTAGAATTGCAAGTACCGATAGCAATGGATAAGGGATTGCGTTTTGCGATAAGAGAAGGCGGTAGAACTGTTGGTTCTGGTGTTGTTTCTGAAATTTTGGAGTGAGAGTTTGAGTTATAGGAGTGTAGCTCAATTGGTAGAGCGCTGGTCTCCAAAACCAGAGGTTGTAGGTTCAATTCCTATCGCTCCTGCATTAATGTTGTGGTGGAAATGTTAAAAAGTTTGTGTGGTTTTTTCTGTGATATAAAGCAAGAAATACGAAGAATTGCTTGGGTAAAGAAACAGGAGGTGTTGTCATCTCTATTTGTTGTAATGATTGTTATATTATGCTTTTCGATTTTCTTCTGTTTTGTGGATTTTATGTCTCTTTACGTAATTAAGGCTTTATTTGGAATTATTTATGGAATGTGAATATAAATGGTATATCATTAAAGTTGATTATGGATATGAGCAAAACATACGCGAATTGGTAAGTAATGCTGTTTATTTTAAGGAAGTGTTTATTCCTTATCAAACGGTATGTAATTCAAAGTCTGATATAAAAGAATTATGTGAAGTGTATGTATATATGCATCTGTGTGATGAAAGCAAAAATATTTTGAATCAAACGCCTGGATTCTGCAGTGGCGAATCTGGTGATTTTGAGATGATTTCAGATGATGAGATAAGTTTAAAGTGTAAAGAATTTAATAGATATAAATGGTATATCTTGAGAGTTGCTTCCAATTGTGAAGAGAAAGTGCGCCAACATATATTGGAAAATTCTATGAGATTGGGTGTTAATGATTACTTTAAGGAAGTTTTTATTCCATATGAAGAGCTAAGTGAAGTAGAGTTGAAATCTAAGAAAATTGCTACACGAAGGAAATGCTTTCCTGGTTATGTCTTTTTATACGTGAATTTATGCGATGAAGTATTGAATTTTATCAATAATATACCAAAATCTCTTAAGGTTTATGGATTTTTGAAAAACGGTAATATTCCAAAGGTGATTTTGGATGATGAGATTCACTCAATGTGTAATGCACTTTATAATGCTCAAGAGACAAAGAAGTTAGGTTATGGTTATGAAAAAGGTGAAAAAGTGAAAATTAATGATGGTCTTTTTCAAAATTTTACTGGTAAGGTAAATATGGTAAACGATGAGAAAAAAATTATTAATGTGGAAGTATCGATTTTAGGTAAGCCGACAATAATAGAGCTTGATCTGGCTCAAGTAGAGAAAATAGAGGATTAATTATGAGTGTTATAGTTGCTAAGATTAACTTACTTATGGAAGCTGGGAAAGCAGTTCCAGGACCGAAAATTGCTTCAGTACTTGGTCCACGTGGTATACCTGTTCCTAAGTTTTGTGAAGCTTTTAATAAAGTTACTAGTGCTGCTAACGCTAATTATAAAGTAGGCGATTTAGTAACAGTGCGAATTTCCATAAAGGATGATCGCTCTCATGATTTTACTGTCAGCGGTCCGCCTGTGGCTTATTTACTTAAGCAGGAGGCTAAATTAAGTAAAAGTTCTGGTAATCCTGGTAAAGAATTAGTGGCTAAATTACCTATGTCTGCTATAATTAAAGTAGCAAAGTGCAAGATGGTTGATATGAAAGTGGATAATGAAGATTCAGCAGTGAAAATGGTTGTAGGCACTGCAAAATCTATGGGTATAGAAGTTGTGGAAGGTTAGGTAAATGAATACATATAATGATAATCCTAAGCAGTGTTTGAAGAAGATTGTTGAGTCTGCTTCAGCAAAATTTAATGAATCAGTTGATATTGCGGTCAATTTAGGCGTAGATTCACGTAAATCTGAAGAGCAGGTGCGTGGTACAGTAGTTTTGCCTAAAGGTATCGGGAAGAATATTAAAGTAGCTGTTTTCGCTCAAGATAAACATTTATTAGAAGCTGAAAAAGCTGGTGCTGATATTGCAGGAGGAGAGGATTTAGTTGAAGAAATAAAAAAAGGTAGAAAGTTAGATGTTGATTGGTGCATTACTACTCCTGATTTTATGGCAAAAATCACTCCTATTGCAAAAGTATTGGGTGCTAAAGGGCTGATGCCTAACCCTAAATTTGGTACTGTGACTTCTAACATTGCAGAAGCTATTAAAACCATTAAGTCTGGTCAGGTAAAATTTAGAACAGATAAAAATGGTGTTATTCATGGTAAATTAGGAAATATTAAATTTGATATTGATGACTTGCTAGAAAATTTAAAAGCCTTTCTTAAAGTAATTAAAGATAATAAACCTATTTCTGCGAAAGGAATTTACTTTAAGGGTGTTTTTTTAAATTCAACTATGGGTAAAGCTTATAAGATAGGCAAAGTGGAAGATATAATTTAAGGGAGTGATACCGTGAAGCGTAAAGATAAGGATGAATTTATACAGAGCACAATAAACGTATTTGTAAATAATGATTTCTTGATATTAGTAAATTTTAAATCTATAAATGCTAATGATTCATTAACTCTGAGGAATAGTCTGAAGTCTATAGCAGGTGGGGTATTAGTAGTTAAAAACACTCTAGCGCGCTTGGCTTTGGAAAGGACTGGTAAATTCTCTTATTTATCAGGCAAATTTTCCGGTCCTGTTGCTATTATATACTCTAGTGGCATAGTAGAAGCTGCAAAATTAATAGTTGATTTTACTAATGCTAACAAAGAAAAAATGTCTGTGATTTGCGCAGCTCATTTAAATGAATTGTTAACAGTGGAAGATGTTAATAAACTGGCTAAGTTGCCTTCTCTGGATGAATTGCGTGTTAAAATTATGCGTTTAATATCTTATGATATTCCTGCTCGGTTAGCGTTGTCTATTAATTCATCTTCTATGAGGCTTATGAGAGTTTTGGATTATTATAGTTCTAAAAAATAAATTTGTTGTTAAGTAAGGTGGTAATTATGAGTAATGTAACAAGTGATTTGGTTGATAAAATATTATCTTTAAACCTATTAGAGGCTTCTGAACTTGTAAAAGTTTTAGAAGAGAAAATAGGGTTGCCTGCTGGTTCTTTTCTTGGTGGAGCTGTTGGTGCTGGGGCGCCTATTGGTGATAATGCTGCTGCTCCTGCTGCTCAAGAAAAAGCTGAGTATAAAGTTGTGATTAAAGAAATTGATGCGAGTAAAAAAATAGGAGTTATTAAAGCTGTGAGAGAGGTTAATTCTACATTGGGTTTAAAAGAAGCAAAAGAGTTGGTTGAATCTTTACCTAAAGATTTGACTGCTAATGTTCCTAAAGACGAAGCAGAAAAAATCAAGCAAAAACTTATTGAAGCAGGAGCAACTAAAGTGGAGCTTGAATAATATTTAATGTATTAATTTTATATTGATATAGCTCTTTTAATTAGTTTGGGGTATTTTAATGGTTGATTCTTCTTATATGTACGCTTCTGGTGCTTTTGTTCCTAGAGTTTCTTATTCTAGGTCGATTGATTTAAAAGATTCTTTATTGGATTTGGTTAAGGTTCAAAAAGAATCATATGATTCTTTTACTCCTAAGAATAAGGGTAATGAAAGACTTGAAGTTATCTTTCATACAATCTTTCCAATAAATGATCCTTTGCGTAGGGCTACTATTGAGTTTATAAGTTGTAGGGTAGATGATCCTAAGTATGATGAATCTGAGTGTATAAAGCGTGGTGTAACTTTTTCTGCTCAGGTTATTGCTTCTATACGTCTTGTTGTTATGCAGGATGGTATTTCTCTTGATGAATATAAATCGATTAAAGAGAGTGGAGATCATTCTAAACTTGCAACCGTTGTAAAATCTATAGAAGAGCAGAAAGTCCACTTTTGTGGGTTGCCTATGATGACTGATAAGGGCACTTTCATCATTAATGGTGTGGAAAAAGTTATCGTCTCACAAATGCATAGGTCTCCTGGTGTATTTTTTGATAGCGATAAGGGAAAAACTTACAATTCTGGTAAATTGATCTATTCTGCTAGAATTATTCCTTATAGGGGTTCTTGGCTTGATATTGAATTTGATGTTAAAGACCATTTGTATTTTCGTGTTGATAGAAAAAGAAAATTGCCAATTTCAGTTTTATTAAAGGCGTTGGGTCTATCAAATAATGATATACTCGATAGATTTTATGAGAAAATAAAGTATGTAAAACATAAAGATGGTTGGAAAGTGCCTTTTGTTCCTGATAAATTTAAAGGAGTGAGGCTGCCTTTCGACTTAATGGATATTGAAGGTAATGTGCTGCTTAAAGCTAACGTTCGTATTACCTCAAGACTAGCTAAAAAGCTATATGATAATGAATTGAAAGAGTATCTGGTTCCGTTTAATTCTATATGTGGTTTATTCCTCGCAGAAGATTTAATGGATAGTGCTAGCTCTACGAAAATTTTATCTGCTGGTGAATCTATAAAGCTGGAAGACATAAAGAAGCTTGAGTTATTATCTGTAGATGAAATATCAGTGTTGAACATAGATAATTTGTTTGTTGGACCTTATATATTAAATACGCTTTTCTTAGATGAAAACATGTCTTATCAGGATGCACTATATGAAATATATAGAGTTTTGCGTCCTGGTGAAGTTCCTGTTTTAGAGATAGTAGAAGAGTTTTTCCGTAATCTTTTCTTCAGTCCGGAATATTATGATTTGTCTAACATTGGTAGGTTGAAGCTTAACTCTTACCTTGGATTAAATTATGATGAGGATTTAACTGTTTTAACGCATGAAGATATTATTGAAATTGTGAAAAAAATAGTATTGTTACGTGACGGTCAAGGATCTGTAGATGATATTGATCATTTAGGAAACAGAAGAGTAAGATCAGTTGGAGAGTTTATAGAAAATCAATTTAGAACTGGGTTGTTGAAATTGGAACGCGCAATAGTTGATTCTATGTCCACTTCTAGTTTAGATAAAGTTTCTCCATCTGATTTTATTAATCCAAAAGTGTTAACTAATGTCTTAAGAGATTTCTTCAATTCTTCTCAATTATCTCAATTTATGGATCAGACTAATCCGTTATCTGAAATAACACATAAAAGAAGGTTATCCGCGTTAGGTCCTGGCGGTTTAACAAGAGAACGGGCAGGATTTGAGGTGCGTGATGTTCATCCAACTCATTATGGAAGAATTTGCCCTATTGAGACTCCTGAAGGGCAAAATATAGGGTTAATCAACAGCTTAGCTATATACGCGCGTATTAATAAATATGGTTTCATTGAAAGCCCTTATAGAAAAGTAGTCAATAGGGTTGTTACTGATCAAATTGAGTATCTTTCTGCTATAGACGAAGGCTCACATCATATAGCTGACACTAGCGTAAAGCTTGATGAAAATAATTGCTTTGTTGATGACATGCTATACTGTAGATATGCTGGTAGCTTCGTCATGGTAAGTAGCGACCAAGTTAGTTACATTGACGTATCTCCTAAGCAGGTAATATCAGTTGCAGCTTCCTTGATTCCATTTTTAGAAAATGATGATGCTAATAGAGCATTAATGGGCTCAAATATGCAACGTCAGGCCGTACCTTTATTGAAGCCTACCGCTCCTCTGGTTGCTACTGGTATGGAGTCTTTTGTAGCTTCTGGCTCTGGTGCTGTAGTTTTAGCAAAACGCGATGGCATAGTTGATAGTTCTGATAGTAACTCTATAGTTATACGTGCTTTTGATAAAGAAAGGGTTAACTACTTGGACGTAGATATTTATCATCTAAGGAAATTTCAGCGTTCTAACCATAATACTTGTATTAATCAAAGACCGCTAGTGTGCGTAGGTGATTATGTTAAAAAGGGTGATGTAATAGCTGATGGTCCTGCAATTAACAGTGGTGAGTTGGCGCTTGGTAAAAATTTGCTAGTCGCTTTTATGTCTTGGCAAGGTTATAATTTTGAAGACTCTATTATTATTTCTAGTGAAGTTGTTAAAAAAGATCTCTTTACTTCTATTCATATAGAAGAATTTGACTGTGTTGTACATGATACCCCTTTAGGATCAGAAAAAATAACTCGTGCTATACCTGGTGTTAATGAAGAAAATCTATATCACTTGGATGATAGTGGTATAGTGAAAATTGGTACAAGAGTTGTTCCAGGCTATATTCTGGTAGGTAAAGTTACACCTAAACCTTCTCTTTCATTGCCTCCTGAAACGAAGTTATTAATGACAATTTTTGGTGAAAAGTCATTCGATTGTGCGGATTCCTCTTTATATACATCTCCAGATGTTGAAGGGACAGTAATTGATGTACAAGTCTTTACACGCAGGGGGGTTGAAGAAAATGAAAGGGCATTACTCATCAAACAAAAAGAGATAAATGACTTTGAGGAAGAGCGAGATTATATAATCAATGTTACTAGTGAATATTTCTATGATGAACTGAAGAAACTTCTTATTAATTCTGGTTCTCAAGATCGAGAAAAATTTGACTCTATTGAACGTGAGCAATGGTGGGGTATAGGATTAAAAAACCAATCCATTTCTGAGCAAGTTAAGAGCTTAAAAAAAGATTTTGATGAAAAAGTATCACATGCAATAGCACAGTTTAAGCGAAAAGTAGAAAAATTACATGAAGGTTATGACCTGCCTCAAGGTGTGTCGATGTCAGTAAAAGTTTTCATTGCTGTGAAACATAGTCTGCAACCAGGGGATAAAATGGCTGGTAGACATGGAAATAAAGGTGTGATTTCTCGAGTTGTGCCAGTGGAAGATATGCCTTATTTGGAAGATGGTACTCCTGTTGATATTATTCTTAACCCTCTTGGTGTTCCTTCACGAATGAATGTAGGGCAAATACTGGAAACGCATGTAGGTTGGGCTTGTAGAAAATTAGGGGAAAAGGTAAGTAATATTCTCGATGAGATCAATAAGATCAAAAGTGCTTTTTGCAAGGGAATTAGGTCCCTTAACGATGATAATTTTACACAATTTGCAGTAGCATACCTTGATAATAAAAAAATTGAAAATATTGATGATGATGAAATAACGGCTTCTGTTTTAAATACACCTAATAAGAATGCACTAAATGACGAGTTGAATGAGTTAGTAGAGAACTATTTGAACTCTTGTAAAAGTTCATACAGCAATTTACGTAACTTCCTGATTGAGGTTTATAGCTATGGCAGTAACGTATCTATCTGTAATGATATTCGTAATATTAGTGATAATAATCTCATTGAATTTGCACGCAAATTACGTGATGGCGTTCCTGTTGCTGCACCTGTATTTGAGGGTCCAAAAGATGAACAAATAGCAAAATTATTTGAACTTGCTGGTTTAGATAACTCTGGACAAGCTGTATTATATGACGGTTGCAGTGGTGAAAAATTCGACCGCAAGGTTACAGTTGGTTACATGTACATGCTTAAGTTGCACCACTTGGTTGATGGTAAAATTCATGCGCGTTCAGTAGGGCCTTATAGTTTGGTTACTCAACAACCTCTTGGAGGAAAATCTCATTTTGGTGGTCAGCGTTTTGGTGAAATGGAATGTTGGGCATTACAAGCCTATGGTGCTGCTTATACTTTGCAGGAAATGTTAACTGTGAAGTCTGATGATATTAATGGTAGAGTTAAGATTTATGAATCGATAATAAAAGGTGACAGTAATTTTGAATGTGGAATTCCTGAATCCTTTAATGTGATGATAAAAGAACTACGTTCTTTATGTTTAAATGTAGATTTAAAGCAAAATGATGTAGTGATTGAAGATATATCTCACACTAACATTGCACAACCTTTTAATGAGGTTAGCATATCGATTGCTAGCCCTGAAAGTATTAAGCGTATATCTTGTGGTGAGATAGAAGATGTTTCAACTGCAAATTATCGTACGTTCAAAGTTGAGAAAGGTGGATTATTTTGCCCTAAGGTTTTTGGCCCTGTCAATGACGATGAATGTTTATGTGGAAAATACAAAAAAAGAAGACACAGAGGTCGCATATGCGAAAAATGCGGAGTAGAAGTTACATCTTCTAAAGTAAGAAGAGAAAGGATGGGTCATATAGAGCTTGCATCTCCTGTTGCTCATATATGGTTTTTGAAATCGCTTCCTTCAAGAATTGGAGCATTATTGGATATGTCTCTCAGAGATATTGAGAATATTTTATATAGCGATAATTATATCGTAATAGATCCTCTTGTTTCGCCTTTTGAAAAAGGTGAGATTATTAGTGAAAAAGCTTATAATGAAGCTAAAGATAGCTATGGGATCGATAGTTTTGTAGCTATGCAAGGTGTTGAAGCTATAAGAGAGTTGCTAACGCGCCTTGATTTACATGAAATTAGGAAGGATTTAAGACTAGAATTAGAATCTGTTGCTTCTGAGATAAGAAGAAAGAAAATTATAAAGAGATTGCGTATTGTTGAAAACTTCATTAAATCTGGAAATAGGCCTGAGTGGATGATACTTACAACTATACCTATTTTACCACCTGATTTGCGTCCTTTGGTATCGCTTGAGAGTGGTCGTCCTGCAGTTTCTGATCTGAATCATCATTATAGGACTATTATTAATAGAAATAACAGGTTGAGGAAATTGTTGAGCTTAAATCCTCCTGAGATTATGATTCGTAATGAAAAAAGGATGTTACAAGAAGCAGTTGATTCTCTTTTTGATAATAGTCGTCGTAATACTTTGGTAAATAAAGCTGGTGCTGTTGGATATAAAAAGTCCATTAGTGATATGTTAAAAGGAAAACAGGGTCGTTTTCGCCAGAACCTCTTAGGAAAAAGGGTAGACTACTCTGGACGTTCTGTAATAGTTGTTGGTCCAACTTTGAAACTAAATCAGTGTGGATTACCAAAAAGAATGGCTCTTGAACTATTCAAACCTTTTGTTTACTCAAAGCTTAAGATGTATGGTATGGCTCCAACTATTAAGTTTGCTAGTAAGTTGATAAGAGCAGAAAAACCAGAAGTTTGGGATATGCTTGAAGAGGTAATAAAAGAGCATCCTGTTTTGTTGAATAGAGCGCCTACGCTACATAGACTTGGTATTCAGGCTTTTGAGCCAATCCTTATTGAAGGCAAAGCAATACAGCTTCATCCGCTTGTCTGTACGGCGTTTAATGCTGATTTTGATGGTGATCAAATGGCAGTGCATGTGCCAATTTCATTGGAAGCTCAGCTTGAAGCTAGGGTGTTGATGATGTCCACTAATAACGTTTTAAGTCCTTCTAATGGCAGACCGATTATAGTTCCTAGTAAAGATATAGTACTTGGTATATATTATCTGACTTTACAAGAACCTAAGGAAGATAATTTACCATCTTTTGGTGCTTTTTGTGAAGTTGAGCATTCCTTGAGTGATGGTACTTTACGTATTCATTCTAGTATAAAGTATAGGATGGAGTATATTAATAGCAGCGGTGAAACTCACTATAAAACTGTTTGTACAACTCCTGGCCGTTTAATATTATGGCAAATTTTTCCTAAGCATGAGAATCTAGGCTTCGATCTAATAAATCAGATATTAACAGTCAAGGAAATAACTGGTATAGTTGATTTGGTATATCGTAACTGTGGTCAAAGTGCTACAGTGGCATTTTCTGATAAATTAATGGTACTTGGCTTTGAGTATGCCACATTTTCTGGTGTCTCTTTTGGTCGTTGTGATATGGTTATACCTGAAACTAAAGCTACACATGTTGATCACGCGAGGGGTGAAATTAAGAAATTCTCTATGCAATATCAAGATGGGCTAATAACTAGAAGTGAGAGGTATAACAAGGTTATAGATGAATGGTCTAAGTGTACGGATATGATAGCTAATGATATGTTAAAAGCAATATCTATATATGATGGAAATAGTAAGTACAACTCAGTGTATATGATGGTTAACTCTGGTGCAAGGGGTTCTACTTCACAGATGAAACAGCTAGCAGGAATGCGAGGGCTCATGACCAAACCTTCTGGTGAGATTATAGAAACACCTATAATTTCTAATTTCCGTGAAGGATTGAACGTATTTGAATACTTTAATTCTACTCACGGTGCGCGTAAAGGTTTAGCTGACACTGCACTTAAAACTGCAAACTCTGGATACTTAACTCGTCGTTTAGTTGATGTATCTCAAAATTGCATAGTTACAAAGCATGACTGTAAAACAAAAAATGGTCTTGTTGTGAGAGCTACAGTTGAAGGAAGTACTATAGTTGCATCTCTAGAGAGTGTTGTGCTGGGTAGAACAGCTGCAAATGATATATATAACCCAGTGACAAAAGAATTATTAGTAAAAGCAGGGGAATTAATTGATGAGGATAAAGTAAAGCAAATCAGCATTGCAGGTCTTGATGTTGTAAAAATTAGATCGCCTTTAACTTGTGAAATAAGTCCTGGTGTATGTTCTTTATGTTATGGAAGAGACCTTGCAACTGGTAAAATTGTTTCAATAGGTGAAGCAGTTGGTGTTATAGCTGCTCAATCTGTTGGAGAGCCAGGTACTCAGTTAACGATGCGTACTTTTCATATAGGTGGAGTAATGACTAGAGGCGTTGAATCCTCGAATATTATAGCTTCTATTAATGCTAAAATAAAGTTAAACAATAGTAATATAATTATAGATAGAAACGGAAATAAAATTGTGATAAGCCGTTCCTGTGAAGTCGTGTTGATTGATAGCCTTGGTAGTGAGAAGTTGAAGCACAGTGTACCTTACGGCGCTAAGCTTTATGTAGATGAGAGTGGGTCAGTAAAAATTGGCGATAAAGTTGCGGAATGGGATCCTTATACATTGCCTATTATCACGGAGAAGACTGGTACAGTGTCTTATCAGGACTTAAAAGATGGAATTTCGATCACTGAAGTGATGGATGAATCTACAGGAATATCAAGCAAAGTAGTAAAAGACTGGAAATTGCATTCTGGTGGAGCTAATTTACGTCCTCGTATTGTGCTGCTTGACGATAATGGTAAAGTAATGACACTCGCAAGTGGCGTTGAAGCATGTTATTTTATACCAATCGGTGCAGTGCTCAATGTACAAGATGGCCAGAAGGTTTATGCAGGTGATGTTATTACAAGAACACCAAGAGAGTCAGTTAAAACTCGTGATATTACTGGTGGTTTACCGAGGGTTATAGAGTTATTTGAAGCACGTCGTCCTAAAGAGCATGCTATTGTTAGTGAGATAGATGGCTATGTAGCGTTTTCTGAAAAAGACCGTAGAGGAAAACGCAGTATATTAATTAAACCTGTAGATGAACAAATTTCTCCAGTTGAATATTTGGTATCAAGAAGTAAGCATGTAATAGTCAATGAAGGTGATTTTGTACGTAAAGGTGATCTATTGATGGATGGTGACCCTGATCTCCATGATATTTTACGTGTGCTTGGGTTAGAAGCTTTAGCGCACTATATGATTTCTGAAATACAGCAAGTTTATAGATTGCAGGGTGTTCGTATAGACAATAAGCATTTAGAGGTGATCTTAAAACAAATGCTACAAAAAGTGGAAATTACTGATCCTGGTGATACTATGTACTTGGTTGGCGAAAGCATTGACAAGCTGGAAGTTGATAGGGAAAATGATGCTATGAGTAACTCTGGCAAACGGCCTACTCATTATCTTCCTATTCTGCAGGGGATTACTAGGGCAAGTCTTGAAACTAGCTCCTTTATTTCTGCTGCCTCTTTCCAAGAGACAACAAAAGTACTTACAGAAGCAGCATTCTGCGGGAAGAGTGATCCTTTAAGTGGATTAAAAGAAAATGTTATAGTAGGAAGATTAATTCCTGCTGGTACAGGTTTGATTATGAATAAGATCAGAGCACTTTCACTTTGTGATAATGTGGATAAATATGAAAAATATTTTGATATTGAAACTTATGACGAGGAATGGTTGATGGATAATGGTTGTCATTTACACTCTGGTGAGGAAGAGAGCGTAGTGGCATACGATCAGTCGAATTGAGTACAGCTAGTGTGTCTCTTGACCAAAAAAGCCAATAATATTTTCTTTCACTTCTGTGCTATCTGTCATGTTATTTACTCTCACACGAAATTCAGATGAGCCTTGAAGCCCGCTACTGTACCAACCTATGTGTTTGCGGGCCATCTTTATTCCTGTGTCATTTCCATAGTACTCAAGAATATTGTCGTAATGCTCGAGTATGATGCTTAATCTCTCTGAAGCTGTTGGCTCAGAAGTTTCACTTCCACTGAGAAAGTTCATTGCTTGATTAATCAGCCAAGGTTTACCGTAGGCACCACGACCTATCATCACTCCGTCTGCTCCAGATTCTTTGAGAGCATTCTGAATATCATTTAAATTTTTAATATCGCCATTTACTATAACTGGAATTTTCACTTGCTCTTTAACATTTCTAACGAATTTCCAATCTGCTTGACCATTATAAAGCTGCGCTCTTGTTCTTCCATGCACAGTGATCATTTTTGCTCCTAAGTCTTCGGCAATTTTCGCAAGTCTCGGGGCATTGCGATTTTCATCGTTCCATCCAGTGCGCATTTTCACCGTAACTGGCATATTCACTGCTTTGACCACAGCTTCAATTATCTCAGCGGCTTTTTTCTCATCACGCATTAGCGCTGATCCTGCATAACCGTTTACAACTTTTTTAACAGGGCAACCAAAGTTTATGTCTATAATTTTTGCTCCCATGTCCTCGTTTAATTTTGCAGCCTACGCCATAACATCTGGCTCACACCCAGCAAGCTGCACAGCAGTTAATGCATCGACTTTTGCTTTTTGCAAACTCTGGCGAGTTTGCATAATCATAGCTCTGCTTGCGATCATCTCTGAAACTAACAAACTTGCACCAAGTTTCTTCACAATACTTCTAAACGGATAATCAGTCACTCCAGACATTGGAGCTAAAATAACTGGAGAATCAATTGTCAAATTTCCTATTTGGAGGGGCATAAGGTCAATGGTAATTTTTCATTGATTACATAATGCAACACAAACTTGCATTCTCCCTTGAAATAGAAGACTGAGATGTTTTCGTCCTTGGCGGACGCTTACGATTTCTTAGATCTTCCTTACATTTCTCATCTTCCATAAGCGCTCTTGTAAATTCTTCTCTTTTCTCATTCAAATCAAATTTATATTCTGATAACTTTTTGTCAATTTCGTCAAATGATTTGTCTTCGTTAAGCATTTGTGTAATTTTATGAGCATTTTCTAACGCAAATATTCCACAGTTATACCCGTCACTTTGCTGCTTAGTTGGGGAAATTCTTATGTCTAATACCCATTCCTCTTTTTGCAGTTCTCTTTTAACAATATTTAGCACATTATCTGGCAATTGATTACCAAATGAGTCACAGTAATAAGCTCTAAATTTTTTATCACCTGCATCAGGTTTAATAACCAAAGTTACCCAATGATTGTTGTTAATATGAAGAACCGAAGTAAATATCAATTTAGAATTTTGTTTTAATTCACCTCTATAATTCTGAAGAAATTCTTTTGTGAGTTCGTCCCAACCATTAGAATAGCTAGGAGCAAGAAAATAGACATTATTATTACTATGTTCACTTTGTGAGTACCCATACACAACTCTTGCAATATGTGTAATGTCATCATCACATAACCAGTAAGCATAATTTCCTCTGTTTGTCTGATGCACAAGAGTGTCCAAATTTTCATGAAACTCTTTACCACCCAAACCACTATCTTTTGAAGCAATAGAACTTCTGCGACTACTGTTCTCTGAAACAGTTGACCCATCTTCATTATCTGGTCCAGGAAAAATACCACTATCCTCATCTGGAGTTTTTTGCTCACCTTGACTTGCTCTTTTTCCATTAATATAACCCTTCGCTAAGTAAAATAAAGGTTCAACAACCATTTTGTATGCTACTGTAAGAATTGTTCCCATTAAAACCCAAACTACGGGGTTAGAGATGAGCATAGCAAGTGGAAAGGTCAATAGAGGGGATCCTATTACCGCCCCTAAACAGCCAGCAGCGAATGTGGCTGCTAGGCATACACAAGTAGCGTAGATAACGAATTCCTCACCAGCAAAGTAAGTGCTCTCTTTCTGATTATTTTTTGTAATGCCCAACATACTACACCCTATGAACGCTAAATTAATTAAATTTAAACAAATTCTAACAAAAAAATCAACCATAATAATTTTAGTAGTATGAGAATATATTGAATATTAAGAGCTTTTGGAGTACAGTAACAATGTTAGTAATAGCACAATATATGCACGATATAGAATATATACGCAAAAACCCTGAAGGATTTGAAAAGGCAATGAAAAGCAGGGGAATTAGAGAATCTACTGCGGAAGAGATATTAGAAATCGATCACGAGAAAAGATCATTAACCACTAAACTGCAGGATTTGAATAGGCAGCGCAATGAAATCACAGAGGAAATAAAAAAGCTTAAAATGAGCAAGAGCCCCTGTGAAGAGCAAATAGAGTTGTCAAAAAGCATCACAAATGAGATAGAGGCAATCAGCTTAAAAGAACAAGCAGAAAAGGATAAGTTAGTGAATGTTTTATCTAACTTGCCGAATATTCCTGCGCAAGATGTGCCAATAGGCGCAGATGAGAACTCTAATTTAGAGGTGAGAAGATATGGAGGAAAAAGACAGTTTGATTTTGTACCAGAATCTCATTATGAACTCGGAGAAAAATTAGGTTTAATGGACTTCGAACAAGCGGCGAGAATTTCCGGATCAAGATTTACGATATTAAAAGGACAGTTAGCTAAGCTTGGACGAGCGCTAATAAATTGTATGCTTGAAATGCATGTTAATGAATTTGGCTATACTGAGGTGTACCACCCGGCTTTGGTGAAAAACGAAGCTATGTATAATGTTGGTCAGCTACCGAAATTTTCTGACGATTCGTATTTAACTACCGACGAATTGAGGTTGATTCCCACAAGTGAAGTGTTTTTAACAAATTTAGTTGCTGACAAAATAATGGAAGAAAAAGAACTGCCTATTCGCTTTACTGCATATTCGGAGTGCTTTCGTAAAGAAGCAGGTAGTGCAGGTCGCGATACCAGGGGCATGATAAGGCAACACCAATTTGGTAAAGTGGAGTTGGTAAGCATCACAACTGAAGACCAATCAAATGATGAGCTTGAGCGTATGACGAGTGTTGCTGAAGAGATATTAAAAAAATTAGAATTGCCATACAGAGTAATGCTGCTTTGCAGTGGCGATATGGGTTTTGCTGCACAAAGGACTTATGACATAGAGGTATGGTTACCTGGGCAAAATAAATATAGAGAAATATCAAGCTGCTCAAATTGTGGTGCATTTCAAGCAAGAAGGATGAACGCTAAATACTCTTCAGAAACTGATAAAAAGATGAAAAAATATATTCACACTTTAAACGGCTCAGCTTTAGCTATAGGAAGAACGATTATTGCCATAATGGAGAATTATCAAAATTCTGACGGGTCGATTGCAATACCAAACGTGTTGCAAAAATACATGAGTAATGATACTGTTATAAGCAAATAATAATTTTGACATATAGAAAAGCGAGGAAATAAAGATGAAGGTTCTGGTTATAGGTTCTGGTGGGCGTGAGCACGCTCTACTTTGGGCTCTAAAAAAATCTCCTATCTTGACTGAGTTATATGTAACTCCTGGTCGCCAAGCTATGAAAGATCTTGGGGCTCTTGTGGATGTAAATATTCAAAATTCAGTGGATGTTACACAATTTTGCAAGAGAGAAAATATAGAGTTGGTTGTTATTGGTCCAGAACAACCAATAATTGATGGGCTTGCTGATGATTTAGTTGCAGAGGGAATAAATGTTTTTGCTCCAAGTCAAGCAACTGCAAAACTTGAGGGATCGAAGTCTTTCACCAAGGGACTATGTAAACGATATGGTATACCAACTGCCAAGTACGAGTGTTTTGTTGATGAAGGGTTAGCTAAAGATTTTGTACGTAGCAATAAAATAAAGTTTCCACTTGTAGTGAAAGCAAATGGAATTGCAGCAGGAAAAGGGGTGGTTATATGTAATACAGAAAGCGAAGCTTTTTCAGCAATAAATTCAATGCTAGTGGAGAAAAAATTTGGTGAATCAGGTGAAGAAATAATCATAGAAGAGTTTTTAGTTGGAGAAGAAGTAAGTTTTTTTGCTCTTATTGATGGGTTGAAAGTAGTAACTCTTGGGTGTGCAAAAGATTATAAGAGAGTTGATGAAAGTAATGAAAGCCAAAATACTGGAGGTATGGGGTCGTACTCATCACCTTCAATTATAAGTAAGGACATGGAGCAAAAAATTATCCAAAAAATAATATACCCTACAGCTCAAGCATTGGTTAACATGGGTACGTCTTATAAAGGAGTACTCTTTGCTGGTTTAATGATTTGCAAAGATAGCCCAAAACTTCTCGAGTATAACGTTAGATTCGGTGATCCAGAAACGCAATCTATATTACCTAGATTTGATTCAAATTGCGATTTGTTAAAATTGATGTTGTCAGTTGCAGAAGGAAAGTTAAATGTCAAAATGGTGGAACTTAACAACAAATCTACAGTTTGTGTAGTTGTTGCAAGTAAAGGCTATCCGGGTGATTATCAAAAGGGAGAAGTAATTAAAGGATTGGATAAGATTGAAAGCATTCCTGGTGTGTTGGTGTTTCATGCTGGTACTAAATTCGATGAAAGTGGTAACTTAGTTTCCGATGGCGGAAGAGTGCTAAATATAGTAGCAGAAGGGAGCACTATAGAGGAAGCCAAAAGTAAGGTGTACTCAGCATTAAATTTTTTAGAATGGCCAGGGGGCTTCTTCAGATACGATATCGGTAGTTAATGTTAGCTGTCGGTTAGCAGGTGGTTCACAGAAACGAAAAACTTCCTTGACAAACTCCGCCAGCCCCCTTATCATGAAACTGAAGCTATTGTATTTGCTTTCGCCAATCTGCAGATTAAAAGGTAAGGATTACTTAATGTATCGGCGTCTTATGTTCAATTTTTTGCAGTATATAGATACTGTATGTCTTTACAAAACTTCATCTACATCTAGATTTTTATCTAAATAAGCTGAACGCGCTTATAAAGCGTTACAAGACATCAAAAAATGCCAATACTCGACAGAGATAGTAAAAGACTAGCTAATTCGGGGATTCTTTGTCTTTTTTTCTGCTTGGTAAATTTCTTAAACATTTGCAGCATAGGTTAGTTGCAATTAAAAGCAGCTAAATCTTGCTTGTCAAGCGTTTAAAACATAAAAAACGCCAATATTTTAAAGCAGATAATAACCCCAGGGCTTCTTTTGCCTTTTTTTTTATTTGGTAAATTTCTTAAATATTTATGGCTAAACGACAATCGTCATCCCGCAGCGGGATCTAGAGATACCGCGGCGGTATGACGTAGGGAAACCTTTCTTGGGTTAGCTATAAAACTAATCAGCATCTTGTTTAGCACATATAAATTAAGTTTCACAAATATAGTGCTAAACCTTGAAAATATGTTATAGCTACTTCTTCCAATTTAGTGGTGGGTTTTGACAGTACACATGTTATTTTACTAGCTACCAACTCAAGTGTCACAGAAGTTGCAATCATTTTAAATGTCACAGAAGTTGCAATCACTGCATTTATATTCTGTACTTTAACATTTACTCTACTTTCTATTAGAGGCTTTACCCCCCTTACATCATTACGTACAGCAGTATGATTTATTTCATTTTCAATTCCACTACTATGCTGCAACAAGATATCCCCATTAACTTTTATTTCAACATTTTTGTCACTACTACCATTGTTAAAATTTAATCCCTCATCTCTTCTACTTTGTCTTTTTTCTTTTAATTTTAATTCAGTTTCTCTTTTATCAAGGGTAGGAAATGGGATGTGAGTTTTTTCCTGACCATCTTGATTTATAGCTCTTGTTGTATTAAAAGCTTCGTTGCTTTTACATGATATTGTATAAGTAAGTGGTGTGTAGATTTTTTCTTCACTATCTGGATATTTTATAGTTATTGTTGCATTAAGAATGTCTTTCAGAATATCATTTTCTCTAGCTATGTCTAAAATTTTTTGAATAACTTTGCGATCATGTAATGCGGCAAGTAACTTATCAGTTACTTTTTGATTATTTTTATGTTTTATGGTTATTGTTGTGTTAAGAATGTCTTTCAGAATACCGTTTTCTTTAGCTACTCTTAACATTTTCTCAACAGCTATACTATCTTTACGTAGTATAGCATAAGCAAGTGGTGTGCAAGTTTCTTCCTGACCATCTGGATATTTTATAGTTGTTGTTGCGTCAAGAATGTCTTTCAGAATACCGTTTTCTTTAGCTACTCTTAACATTTTCTCAACAGCCATACTATCTTTACGTAGTATAGCATAAGCAAGTGGTGTAACAGTTACTCTCCGACCATCTAGACATTTTATAGTTATTGTTGCGTTAAGAATATCTTTCAGAATACTGTTCTCCTTAGAGATTTTTAAAATTTCTTCAATAGCTATACTATTTTCACGCAGTATAGCATAAGCAAGTAGTGTGTAAGTTACTTCCCGGCTATCTGAATGTTTTATAGTTGTTGTTGCGTCAAGAATGTCTTTCAGAATATCGTTTTCTTTAGCTACTCTTAACATTTTCTCAACAGCTATACTATCTTTACGTAGTATAGCATAAGTAAGCGGTGCGCAAGTTTCTTCATGACCATCTGGACATTTTATAGTTGTTGTTGCATCAAGAATATCTTTCAGAATACCGTTTTCTTTAGAGATTTTTAAAATTTCTTCAATAGTTTTGCTATTTTTACATGATATAGCGTAAGTAAGCGGTGTGTAAATTTCTTTCTGACCATCTAGATATTTTATAGTTGTTGTTGCGTCAAGAATGTCTTTCAGAATATCGTTTTCTTTAGAGACTTTTAAAATTTCTTCAATAGTTTTGCTATTTTTACATGATATGGCGTAAGTAAGCGGTGTGTAAATTTCTTCTTGACCATCTAGATATTTTATAGTTGTTGTTGCGTCAAGAATATCTTTCAGAATACTGTTCTCTTCAGCTGCTACTAGAATTTCTTTAATAATTTTGCCATCCTCCCAGAACATAGCATGAGCAAGTGGTGTGTAAGTCACTTCCCGGCTATCTAAATGTTTTATAGTTATTGTTGTGTCAAGAATATCTCTCAGAATACCGTTTTCTTTAGCTACTCTTAACACTTTCTCAACAGCTATACTATCTCTACGTAGTATAACATAAGCAAGTGGTGTGTAAGTCACTTCCCGGTCTAGATATTTCATGGTTGTTGTTGTGTTAAGAATATCTTTCAGAATACTGTTCTCTTCAGCTGCTACTAGAATTTCTTTAATAGCTTTGCTATCCTTCCAGAACATAGCATAAGCAAGTGGCGCGTAAGTCACTTCCTTGTTATCTGGATATCTTATAGTTGCTGTTGTGTTAAGAATATCTTTCAGAATACCGTTCTCCTTAGAGACTTTTAAAATTTCTTCAATAGCTATACTATCTTCATATAGTATAGCATAAGCAAGTGGTGTAACAGTTGCTCTCCGACCATCTGGATATTTTATAGTTGTTGTTGCGTTAAGAATATCTTTCAGAATACCGTTTTCTTTAGAGACTTTTAAAGTTTCTTCAATAGTTTTGCTATTTTTACATAATATGGCATAAGTAAGTGGTGTGCAAGTTTCTTCCTGACCACCTGGATATTTTATAGTTGTTGTTGCGTCAAGAATGTCTTTCAGAATACCGTTTTCTTTAGCTACTCTTAACATTTTCTCAACAGCTATACTATCTTTACGTAGTATAGCATAAGCAAGTGATATAATAGTTGATTCTTTACCCCGATGTTTACTTACTTCCGTAGTAAGAATCCTTTGTTTTTCCTTTTCAGATATTTTTTCTAGTTCTTCAGCAATGCTACTTTTTTTGCCTTCTATTTTTGATGCTAATTTTAAAATACTTTTTTCATCTTTCTCTTTCAATTTCGAATCGTTTACCTGATGAGTCATTTTTTTTCTCAAGGTCTTTCTTATTAAACTAAGCATAACATTTTCTCTCTTCGTGGTTATAATATTTGCTTTTATGAATCAGTTGTGTTGATAATGTATTAATTGCATAGTTCAGACATTGTTTTATAAAGCAAAATTTTAGTAGACCACCTTACAAGAACGTTTCTTGCTAATTCTGAATCCGAAAAAAGGACGCAGTAAAGTTATTTGTAAGGGAAGAATGAAACTTGTAGCTATAGCTAAACTGACTTACGATAATTTGAAAAACCGTCATCCCGCTGCTTGTTAGCGGGATCTAGAGATACCGCGGCGGTATGACGGTTCGCAGTGGTATGACGGTTCGCGGCGGGATGACGATAAGCTCGTCATCCCGCTACATTAATATTGTATTAATAAAAACTTAATAATAATCCTTAATAATATATGAACTAACATGTTTGCAATTTCGTATGACAGAGGAAACAAAAGATGGATATGCTTCCTTATACGTTGCAATTCAGGAAGGTATAGCATTTCTCATAATAGTCCGAATAGGTCATAGGAAGGCAGAATCAACAGCACGACGAAAGGATTCGAATAGAGGAATGTTTTTCCTGGCTCTGTTTTTTATAGCAAACCAATGATGCTCAATTTTGTTAAAATCTGGAGAATAAGGCGGCAGATACAAAATTTCTGCACCGACTCCTTTAGCGAGCTTGATAAGCTTATCAGACTTATGAAAAGTAGCATTATCAAGAATGACAGTTTGTCCAGGTTCTAAGATCGGTGCCAAAAATTGCTCAAACCATCCATTAAAAATATCCATATTACAGTGGCCTTCAAATGTTAATGGAGCAACTATCTTTCTTCTACTTAAGGCTGCAACCATGCTGATTCGTTGAGTTTTTTTTCCAGATTTTAGGGCATAAAATCGCTGTCCTTTCTGGCAATACCCATATGGATAGTCCTCCGTGTTATCAATCCCAGACTCATCTATATACACTAAGTTTTCTGGTTCTTTTGTTGCTATAATTTTTAAGAATTCAGCACGTTTTTCTTCGTTCCTTTCCTTGTATCCATATGTCTTTTTTTGCGCGTAAATCCAATTTTTCTGAGAGCTCGGTGGATCGTTTGGATACTAACGTTGCCCCAAAGTTTAGCCATTTCCGACAGAGTTTTTCTACCGTGTTTTTTAGCAAATTCGATAAACTTATTCCAGTCGATAATTTTCTGATTGTAACCTCCATTACCGAGTTTTTTTGACTGAAAGTCGCCTGTTTCTTTTTTTCTTTGCTGCCACTCCCACAAAGTAGTTCGTCCAATTTTAAATCTTGCTGCCACTGCTTCTCTGCTTTCCCCTTCGTCTAGTGCTTCCATTGCTTTTTTTCTTAAATCATAACTATATGCTGCCGGCATCCAACCTCCTTATCGCCATCTATCCTTAATCTTATCATATCCGGACTTCTGTGGAAAGAGCTATAATATTGAAGCTGCAGAACTACTAATAAAATGTGGCACAAACGTCAATGATCATTATGAACGCAATCGTACGCCACTGCATATTGCCATCGGACGCAAACAATTAGAAATAGCAAAATTGCTGATAAAAAATGGAGCAAACGTTAATGCAAAAACTCAAAATCATGGTAAAGATGATCTAACACCAATGCACTTTGCAGTTTTTGCAAATACGCCAGAATTTATAGAATTACTAGCTAGCCATGGTGCATTGATTAATGAAAGAGAAAGTACCGAAGGGTATACTCCTCTTCACTTTGCTGCTTTATATGGGAACAAAAATATAATACAAGCCTTAATTGATAAGGGACAAGATATTGAAGATGTGGACAATAATGGGCGAACAGCTCTGTTTTTAGCTGCTAGGCAGTGCACTGAAGCAGAAGATGATAGCAGAATAGAAATTATCAAGTATTTGATAGACAAGCTCAAAGCAGATGTAACAAAGAAAGACAATAATAACAATGCAGTACTCTTTCCTGCCGCTAATAATTGCCCTGGAAAAGTGGTAGAATTCATCATTGAGCAATATATAAAAATCTTTGAGTTAGAGAATTTTATCAACCACAAAAATAATGATGGAATGGATGCTTTGGATATTGCGCTGAATAGTGGAAACGAGAAAGCTATTGAAGTATTAAGATCATATGGAGCAGATATCAAGAATAAGGTAGATGGTAGCATTCAAAAAATTACTGCAGAAAAACCCAGTAGTACCCTAGACAGAGCAGAAAGTGCAGAGGTAGCGCCTCCAATTAAGCAAAGAGTATAAAGCTTTTTATAAAGCGATTATAAATTTCAGTAAGTTGCAGAGGCTCTACAATGGGAAGTGTAGTATGTTAGCAGATACAAATGACTAGATAAATTATATTTCATTAAAGTCATTTATCTTGAAACATAAGCAGGATTTTGTATAGTTGTTTCAATTTGGGTCTGTATATTGAAACAACGCGTGAAAATGACAGGTCATTGTACAAGAGGTACCTAATTCACCGACAAGAATGCTAGATAAAGACACTTACATTTCAATTATTTCACAATTTCTGTATAATCTTAAAAACTCAATTAGTGCGTTATGAAGATAATAATAGGTAATGCTAGTAAGGAATTAGGGGAATCAGTAGTTAACCGGCTAGATGTTCAACCATCCTCTGCTTGGATATCAAAGTTTACCGATGGTGAGGTAAATGTAGAAGTAGCAAATGATCTATATAATCAAGAAGTATATATAATACAATCTCTTTCTCCCCCTGTGAATGATAATCTTATGGAGCTTCTGCTTATAATTGATGCAGTAAATAGATTAGGAGCCAAAAGGATAGTAGTAATTATCCCTTATTATGGATATAGCAGGCAAGATAGAATTATCAAGAACAATAATGTGCAGTCTGCTTTAAGTGCCAAATTAGTTGCAAATCTTATTCAAACTGCAGGTGCAAGTAGTGTTGCAGTTATTGATTTGCACTCAAGTCAAATTGAAGGATTCTTTGATGTACCGATAACTAATTTGAACTGCTTTGAAGCATTTGTTGACTCTATACACACGGAAAATTTGGCAATTGTTGCACCTGATGTTGGAGCAATTGGTAGAGCACGTGCTTTTGCAAAGACTTTAGAGGAAAAGTACAAGATAGGGTTAAGTGATAAGATTATTGTAGTAGATAAATATAGGGAGAAAGCAGGCACATCTCAAGTAATGAACATAATAGGAGAAGTTGCAAATAAAAATTGTGTCATTGTTGATGATATAGTTGACTCTGGTGGAACATTGTGTAATGCAGCTCTTGCTTTAAAAGGCCACGGAGCAAAGTCCGTAATTTCATGCATCACACATGGCGTGCTTTCAGGAAGTGCAGTTGAGAAAATCTCTTCCTCTTCTTTAGATAAATTAGTGATTACGGATACCATACTTCACAAATTTGAAAAAACTGGTAAAATAGAAGTTGTTTCGGTCGTAGATATTTTAACTCACTTTATCCAAGGAGGTAAAGATGCCAGCTAAGTCAACAGAAGACGTTATTACTTCACTAATAGAATTTGCAAATAAGAGAAAAATAACAATTACCAAAGAAGAAATGCTTAAAATTGCACAGCTTGTAAGGATTAAGTTATCAAATGACGAGATTGATCACTACTCCAAAGAACTGACAATGCTGGATTGGATACATGATACTTTATTGCAAGTTAATACTGAAGGTGTTTCTCCTATGCGTGATGGCAGCATAGACAAGGACATTCATGTACGCGATGATGTTATAAATTCTCAAAATATTAAAGAAGAGATATTGTCCAATACAAAACCTGAGCATGGGTATTTCGTAGTGCCAAAGGTTATAAGCAATTAAAGTAAAATAAGGCTCATATCAAATCTATAATAGATCTACTTTCAAAAATAAGACCAATCCGGTAAAGAAGCATTTGTGGGAGTGGAAACCATTTTTTGATTTTTCTTTACTAAGTCTACTAAATATAGTTTAGAGTTGCTTGGTGATTCTGTTCTTGTAAAAATGATTTCTCTACCATTTGGTAACCATGCCGGGGATTCAATTTTATGCCCCTCTGAAAGCAGACGTTCTTCTTTGCCATCTGGCTTCATAACTCCTATGTAAAATTTTCCTGACTGAATCTTTGTAAAAGCTATCAGATCTCCTTTTGGCGACCAAACAGGCGTAGCATATCTTCCACTTCCAAAACTAATTCTTTTAGGTTTTTTACTTTTGTTAGTAAAATCGATAACGTACAGTTGCTGACTCCCACTTATATCAGAACTAAAAGCCATATACTTTTGATCTGGAGAAAAAGAGGGAGAAGTGCTTATAGCTGAACCTTTAGTAATTTTTTTTGTTCGTTTACTACTTAAATCCAAAGATAATATATTCGTTTCACCACCCAATGAGTGGGAAATTAAAAGAGATTTACCATCGGGAGAAAATCTTGGTGCAGAAACAACTCCTTCAAATGCGCTGATTATTGATTCAGTGTTATCTTTTAAATTTTTTAATATTATATAACTTTTACCATTTGCGTACGAGATATAAACAATACCCTTTCCATTTGGTGAGAATCTCGGTGTTGACACAAATCTATCGCCATTTGTTAAGTATTTTATATTACTTCCATCTTGATTCATCACAGCAATTTTACGCACAGATTTGTAGTTGCTATCTTTTTCTTCAGCGATATACGTGATTTTTGTGTTGAAGTGCCCTTTCTCACCAATTAATCTATCATGTATCACATCCGAAACGAGGTGACCAATTTTTCTCCAGTCTTTTGCTGGAAAAACAACTGACTGAGTAAGTAATTCTCTTTTTGTAAAAGCGTCAAATAAACGAAATGATAGCTCTAATGCACTACCAGATATTTCGCTTAAACTTACTGTGACTACAGTATCGCTTTTCCAAGATTTAGATTCAGCTTCCGCGCCACGTTTTACATTAAATAAGCCACAATTAGATAAATTTGTTCCTATTACCTTTGCAATATTTTCGCTTAATTCGCTTTCCAACGCTGTTTTACATGTACATTTAGATACAACAAGACCAATGTTACCAACACTGCTTTTTTTTATATCAACATATAAAGCAGCTTTTGTAAAATAAGGAATAAATAACGAAATAAATAACACCAGATGAACGAATAGCTTCATTCATTTCATACCTGTTCTATCTGAACCTCAATTATAGGCCTTTTTAGTAAATATTCCTTTAAGATACTCAATATTGAACTTTCAATCTTATTTTTAATTTTTTTTGTTGGCTGCAAACTAAACAACGACTCAACTTTCTTGACAATTTTCTGTATGGTAGCTGCATCTTCTAGCACTTCAAAAACACCAGGTACAAATACTTTTGGTTTAGCAAGCAATTTATTTTTCTTGTTTACAACTGCTGTTACCACAATAACTCCGGCATCTCTCATTCTTTTACGCATTTTTATAACACTGCTCTCCGGATGACGTAGCAACATACCATCAATACCAAAGTAGTCAACATCAATTGAATCAACCTTTTCTCCGTTCTCCAAATTAACAATATCACCTGGTGCAATCATTATTGCTTTTGCCACACCGCACTCTTTAGCAAATTTTACATGTGCATGCGTGTGAATATATTCGCCGTGAACTGGAATAGACATCTTCGGTTTTATTAAAGAATACATTTCCTTTAGCTCTTCTCTTGTTAGATGCCCAGAAGCATGAACATGCTCTGTTTTTTCAGTAATAACTTCTACCCCCATCTCAATAAAGGCATTGAGCATGTTGTGCGCACGAGTTTCATTTCCAGGAATGATTTTTGACGAAAAGATCATGGTATCACCTTGCTGCATTTTAAATGCTTGATGACTCTTAGCAGCAAGTCTTGCGGTAGCTGCCAGTGGCTCACCTTGACAACCTGTGCAAAGTAGCACCAGTTCTTCCCTTGGAAAATTTACTGCTTCCTTTGCTTCAAGAAACTGAGGAGAATCAGTTAAATAACCACTATCTTGCGCAACTTTCACTATTCTCCATAAAGATCTACCAAGTAAAACTACTTTTCTATTTAGTGCTTTTGCAGCTTGGCTTATCGTTTCAATTCGTGCCACATTTGAAGCGAATAGCGAAACAGCAACTAATTTTTTAGACCGCTTTATTATGTTATAAATATTATTATAAATTTCACCTTCTGACTCAGGGTGATGCTTGCTTAATATATTGGTTGAATCGCAAATTGCTGCAAGCAGGTCACCTTTATCGCCAATTTCTTTTAGACGCTCCATATTAGAAGTTAATCCAACAACAGGTTTTGGATCAAATTTCCAGTCTCCGGTATGGAGTGCACTACCCATTTCAGTGCTAATTAATATTGAATTTGCCTCAGGAATTGAATGAGTTACATTTATAAACTCGACGGTAAAAGGACCCAAATTTATGCTGCCATTTATGTCTACCTCTTTCACAGGCACTATACCTTCCAATCGAAATTCTTTTAGTTTCTCTTTAAGAAAATTAACCGTAAACTTTGTTGTATATATGGAGCACTGCAACTCTTCCCACAAGTGGGGCACTGCACCGCAGTGGTCCTCATGTGCATGTGTAATTATTATTCCAAGTAAATCTTTTTTTCTTTGAGCAATAAAATCTATATCAGCAATGAGCAGCTCAACACCTGGCATAGTTTCATCTGCAAAACCAACACCAAGGTCGATCATAATCCACTTACCTTGGTAATGATATAGGCTAACATTCATCCCGATTCTTCCTACTCCCCCAAGCGGAAGAAATAAAAACTCATTTTTGTTTATATTCATTAAATTTAAATTATTAAAACCTGAGAATAGCAAAACTTCGACCTTAAATAAAGAAATTTATTGCTTTTACATAGTTTTAAGGAACTAAGAAGTTTCTGTTGGCTAATAATAACACTATTGTTAAGTTTTCCATTAATAAGGTCAAAGAATTGCAGGATTAAATGAAAACCCGTAAACAGTTACCCCTTTATGTCATTTAGCAGATTTCTTATTTTTTTTTTACTTTACTAAAAAACCCTTCAGATTGCTGTTGTACACTTGCATTTTCCTCTTCTTCAAGCGCTTTTAATAGTTCAATTTGCTTTTTAGTTAAATTTTTTGGATTTAAAGTCTCAACTATTACCTGTACATATAAATCACCACGAGCATGTGAGTTCATATATGGCATACCCTTTTCCCTACAACGTAGTTTGGTACCAGTTTGAGTGCCTTCAGGGACCTTTACTTTTATTTTAGCTCCATCAATTGATTGAATATCGATTTCACCACCAAGCACTGCTAGTGTCATTCTTATAGGCACTTTACAGTGTAAATCTGCTTTATTTCTAGCAAAGATTTTATGGAAAATTATTTTCACGTATACGTATAAATCTCCACTTTTTCCACCTTTTGTTCCAGCTTCTCCTTTACCACTTATCCTTACCTTAGCTCCTTCTTCTATGCCTTTTGGAATTGAAACGGATATATTTACTTCATCTCTTCTACGTCCACTTCCACCACATTTCTTACATTTGTTTTGTATTATTTCTCCTTCCCCATAGCATGTAGTACATGTTCTTTCGATGGTAAAAAAGCCTTGTTGAGTTCTAATCCTACCGCTTCCCTGGCATGTGTGGCACTGAACTGGTTTAATTGCTCCTTCGCCACCTGTGCCTTGGCATGTATCACATTTTACATTTGTCACATAATGTATAGGCGCTTGTATTCCTTTAAATGCATCTTCTAAGGTAATTTCAAGATCATAACGTAGGTCTGCTCCAGATACTCCTGTTGTACTTCTTTTTGCTCTCGATCTACTTGCACCACCACCGAATCCTCCACCAAAGAAGTCATTGAATATGTTGCTAAAATCTCCTGCAGAGCTAAAGCCTTGAAATCCACCAGAAGCACCTTCGTGGCCATAACGGTCATAGCCTGCTCTTTTCTCAGAGTCAGACAGAACTTCATATGCAGCTGTTACTTCTTTAAATTTTTCCTCTGCTTCTTGATTGCCAGGATTTCTATCAGGATGATATTTTAACGCTAATTTTTTATACGCTTTTTTTATCTCATCAATACTGGCATTTCTGCCTACTTCCAGCAGATCATAGTAGTCTTTTTTGCTCATATATAATAGTTTAGTGCTTAACCTTTAAAGATAGGTATTACATATATTAATTTCAAGTGTGACTTCTGTTTCCTATAAAATGTGGTGCACCCTGAGCGACTTGAACGCCCGACCTTTTGATCCGTAGTCAAATGCTCTAATCCAACTGAGCTAAGGGTGCTTTCATAAAGTTAACTTTAGCAGATTTTGTGGCTTGATTCAATTAATTTGGCTAAAAATAAAACTATTGATTTCTATCATACGTGAACCCCTCACAATTCTCAAACTGCCGTTTCGCATTAGGATTATCAAATTCACTACAAGAAGGAGCAGTTGGAGTAGTATTAGGATCTTGAGAAAAGTAAGGAGGTGGTGCATCATAACGAGAAGAATCTCCATAACCATGCCCTTGTCTAAGACAGCTATCTACCGCTCCTTTAGCTTTCTCGATATTTTCTGATTCTTCCTCATGCTTCATATGAAAAGCTAAACCACCAGCAAAACATACGAGAGAATTAACGCCAAGGATAGCTAAACCCCACACTGGTAAGACTGGGTAAACAGCACAAGCTACCAAAGCTGCCAAAGAAACAACGCCAACCGCAAATTCTATATTTCTGAACGTTTTAAATTTACTATCCAGGTAATCTATTTTTTCTTCTTTTCTAGCCACTTTTCTGCTGCTGTTATACCAAAAACACATACCAGCATGGAAAGCAACACACACAACTGCAGCTACTATACCCAAAGCTAATAGCTTTCTACTGTCTTCTGATTCTTTTTTATTCTCTTTTCTCCCTTGATGAGTGGTATTACCATTGTTAATATTCGTTATATTATTAACCGTAGTGTGACCACGTCCACCGAATAAAGAATCCATCCAGCATTGTAATAGCAAATAATCCCAAAAGTCTAAACCTCTATTGTGTACATGTATATGTGTAATCTGAGAGCCTGTAGGTTGTGCGTTATTCCCTGCGTTATATTGATCATTTCTGCTTCCTGTATCGTGCCTATTGCTTGAATTTGGATGTGTAAATTCTTCATACACATTTTTAAAATTCTCCTTGCTCCAAGTTAAATTCGGTGTATTATTACAATACTGTAGAAACCCTTCAATATTATTATTATTACCTAATTTCTTTATATAGGCTAACGCATACCTTTTTAAAACACTATCACTTGCTACCATAAATACCCTCTTAAGTTAAGATTAAATTAATAAATATTTATTATAACAAGATAACATCTACTTGTCAACTTGAGCCTGATTCAAGTATCCGTTCAGAGTGTGGCAGAAGAACTTATTCAAATAAAGTAGGTGGTAAAATATAAACATTTTATAAAGTGAAAAATGGACTTTTCAGACCACTGCCGAGCTAAAAAAGCCCTGAAAAACGTGATACTTAGGCCACTTCTTGCTTAAGCTGTACAATTTCAGCTTGAGAAAGGCCAGTGGATTCAGCTATTAAATTAACAGATACACCAGCTTTAAGTAAATTTTTTGCAACTTCGATTTTTCCTTTCTCTATACCTTCCTCAAGTTTGTATTCAAGAATGGCTTCTTCTTTCCGCAGATCCATTATTCTTTCTTCATATGCTACTAAATCTTTTTCATTCCAGCTAAACCTGTCTAATTCATCGTAGGCTAACTTTATTATTGGTGATTTTTCTGCTATATTCCTTAGGTCTTCATCTGTAGTTTCATCTGCATACTGTTGTCTAAGTGAAGAAGGTCGCCCCTCCTCACTCGACTTCAAAACCGTACGTGAGACTTTGCGCCTCATACGGCTTCTCTCTAATTTGGTGCTTGTCATGCACACCTCCTGTGTAATTCATCGTGACAATGCCCATGTAACAAAGATAAATTTTTGATCATATTGTTTCGTCTATTCCGGTCTTTATGATTTATTTCTATTATATCATCACTTTCAAACCATAGTCTACAATTACCGCATTTACTTTGTTGTAACTTCAATAGTTTTATTACTCTCGATGGCTTATCTGGTATTTCTCTAAGACGATTACCCCAATATACCCAATCACCATCATATGGAGATCTGGTTTTTTGCACTTTGATATGTCGTTTAATAACATGATCGCTGTGTATAATAAGATGTATCTTGTTACTTGTCATAAAACGCCAGTTATCGTTATTATACTTTTTAAAGTATTTTCTTTTTATCCAGCATTTCCCTTTGTTTGGGTGCCTAAAGACTGCCCACTTCCAGAGCTTTCTATGTATAGTATTATCCAATGAGCTAAAGATTTTACATGAAACTACCGAAGAGTAATATTGACTCCATCCTCTGTTTATTGGATTGAGATTCCTTATTATTACTTCCTGTGGCGCCCCACGCATTTCTCTAAGTTTATGTTTAATAGCAAATGTATGCTGCTTTATAGAATTACGACTTGGTTTTATTAATAATGTGTAACCTTTTTTACTTTCTTTTGTTGGATATTGTCTTATTAAAAATCCAAGAAAATCAAATCCTGGTTTTGTTTCGTCAATGGTTCTTAATGTATGAGAAATTCTTGTTTTAGAGGGCTTTAATTTTAGTCCAATGGTTTCTAACCATTCTTCAACTAAAATTTTTGCTTTAAGAATAATCTCTTCGTTTTCATGTATGATGACAAAATCATCACAGTAGAAAATTACACTAATAGACTTTTGCGCGTTTTTATGCGATATCCTACCATATTTTCTTTTCATGCATTGAAAGAGTTCGTTTGTTAATGCTTTTTTGACATGTTGCTCTAATCCGTGTAATGCAACACAAGCTAGCAACGGTGCCTCCTTGAATTGTACCACGTTTTGTGGATTGAAACTTTCCATCTTCCATAACGCCTGCCCTTAACCATCTTCTTATGATTTTCTTTAACGTTGGTGTGGTTTTCAAGCAGTTTATTATGGTTAATATTGTCAAAACATCCAGAAATATCAGCATCTAATACATATGCTGTTTTCTGTTTTAGCACATCAAATATGGCTTCAATTGCATCATGACATGATCTACCAGGTCTAAAACCATAAGTGTTTGGCTCAAGTTTTGCCTCCCATTCTGGTTCTAAAGCCATTTTTACAAGTGTTTGTGATATAGTAGGTATACCAAGCGGGCGATGCTCCGATGGCTTACCAGGTTTTGGGATTCAGACGCGTCTTGATGGCTTTGCTTTTTCTTTTATATCTAAAGAATATGATAGTTGTAATCTTTCTTTTTGATTAAGATTAGCCTTTCCATCAATACCTGCAGTCTTCTTCCCCCTATTGTCCTGTGTTACTTTCCTAACAGCGAGTGTTTTTGCACTTGTTGATTTGAGCAATAATTTTTGAAGATTATGCATCTTTTTGATATCATTACATTTAGAGGCTTGGTAAATTCGTTTTTGTAGCTTAAATGAAGATTTCTTCAGCTTTCGCCAAGGAATTCCATTCCATTCATACCTAGCTTTTTGCTGGTCCATAACATATTCACTACTATTCACCACTTTACCTTCCAAATTAAAGTGTTTACGTCTGCATATCCCAGATATTACTTTGGGCATTAGCTTCTTAAACAATCCTTCCACATAGCAGCTTGTGGTTGGCTACCTACTTATATTTAATGAATATAAGAGCTTTTATGTGGTTACTCCGTTCCATAGCTTCGTTTCACGTTAAACTTAGATTCCTACTATTTGCCGGAAGCTGGGAACATCAATAACTAAAGTCTTCAATCTTTAGTTCCCCTTTTGCTTCGTACCATTTTGGTCTATGCGTAGTTCAACCTCTTTTCGCATACTATGCTTTGACGACAATTCAAACATAGGTTCCTCTCGTAATCATATCTAACTCTGTTTGCAGGGATTCACCATGAGGTTTAGTGTTACCTGCTTTTATCTCATGCTTGCATCCCAAAGGTTGCCATCCTTTGAAATGTGAGACATACATTATCTCCGATGTCTAGGGAAGATGGAATTTAACCATCACAAAACCACGGCTTTCCGGGTCGCACTGAAGAAAAATAACCAACGATCCACTATGCTTTCTAGCTGTTCTTCCTTATTCTTAGGAAATTTAGGTAGTTCAATAAATACAAATTGAAAATCTTTTAAGTCATGCTCATAGGTTTTCTCATCTCTTATAGTGTGGCTGGATATATAATCAAGCTTATCAGGAAATAAATTACAATTAGAGATAGCAATAAAGAAAACCTTCTTTAAATCAATGTACTTACCAGATTTATCAGCTTGCCTTGAGTAAGCCTTAGCAGCATATAGTTGAGCTCGTTTCTCAAAACCTTTATCACGAGCAAACTGGTCAGGTAAGGAAGCAGTATTACTACTACTCCCTTCCTTAGAAACCTTACTATTACCCACAAATATGAGGTTCATGAGCAAGTCTCCATCCTTCTGCTAGATCAAAGAGACGTCTCCACTGCCATTAAGTTAAGGAAACAGGAGTTAAAATTCGACCAAAAATATAAGTAATTTTGTAATGATGACAAATATTATGGTGAACCTTGAGGGAAGTAAAATTCAAGGTACTGAAAAAATAACAACTGTAGGTTATTGAGTGAAAGATGTAACCTCTAACAAAAAGGTATCTTAGGTTCAAAACACATGTTTTCTAGTTCTTTTTTGGTAGTTCAGTGAACGAGTATCAGTTACTTTATTACGCTCGACCTTCCTTCCTTTTCTCACTACTAAAGTATTCATCAAAAATAACTGTGATAATCGATCCATAATGCAGTCTATGTCTGACTCTGTAGAAAAAACATCGAAAGCTAAATTTTTTATTGCATTAAATGAGACAGATTTATTGATGCTTTTCTCGTACTTGCAATTGGCTAGACCCGCGTTCAATGTCTCTTCTATATCCTCTGTCATAATACTTTCTAAGTTGCTAATAAAGATGGTTGACCAAAAATCCTGCTTTATGGTTTCAACACTTTTACCTGTAAAATTTTCTAAACCTAACCTTCCTTTGAGTTTGGAAAAAAATGTTTCTACTCCCCAACGTAAATAATATAACTCTCCAAATTCTTCAACTTTAAACTGCTGTTCTTCTAACAACGATGTAGCCAACACTTCAATCTCGCCAGAAGAAAGAACTATCTTGACCAATCTAAACTTTATTTTATCAGGTAATCCTAGCTTCCTTAGCTGTCTTGCTACCTTGACAGGTGCGGTTGACACGACTATCGCATCAGATGGACTTTCTGGCTTAAACATAGCATTAATTTCATTAAATGACGAATATGGACAGCGAATTATGTAATTAATACCTCTTTGTGCAAGCTCAGCAAAAAACCGATAAGAAACATATCCCCTATCACAGATCAGCAAATCGTTAGATTTCACGCTGCCAAGCATATCAATAGCTAAGGCAACTTCATAACTGTCACTTCTGCCAAGTACTGATTTTATAGAGACATTATTTAATACATCGTAACATACTTCAAAAGTTGTACTTGTGTAATCTCCAAACTCTTTTTTAGTCCAATTTCTTATTGGTCTTGAGCCAAATTCATTTATTACCTCACTACTTTTTGGCAGGATAAGTATAGAAGCATCAAAGGCAAGCATTCTGAAACCATGATAGGTTTTAAATTCCTTATCTTGATAGTATAGAGAAACTATATCATCGTTTAGCTCTGAAAACGCAGTATGCTTTAGCTTTTTCCTTGCTTGAGTAAATGCACTTGCCGTGATTGTGTGATCCTTTCTTGTATGCAGAACAAACTCATTAAGCATTACTTGCAATGATTTTACACTCTTTCTGAAAATTAGAATAAACACATCAATGAAAGGCAGCTTTCTTTTTCTTGAAAAATCTTTTGAGGATACTTTGTGAGCGTTTATAAAGTTCAAACTCATCAATTTATTTTTTATAAATGTAATTACTCTTTTTTTTACTCATATTATTGCTTCTTTTAACTTATGGATCTTACTTGATTTTATAATACAGTCCATCACTTTTTCTTTAACTTAATGGCAGTGGGAATGACACCAGTATGGTTATTAATTGAATAAATAACCTCCTTATTTTCAGAAATCATTGGCAAACAAATGTGATGCCATATGTTTTTTGGCTTAGATAAGAGGTGCCCAGTTAAGTCTTCCAGGTGGAGCCTATGCATCACAAGCACAATTACTCCTTTTTTTCTATCGTTGAGTCTCGTTACTAAAGTCTGATCGAACCAGTTTGTGGCACGTTTTCTAAATGTTTCACTCAAAGTTTGAGCAGGGTTAAGCGGATCATCCACAATAATAAAGTCACCACCTTCACCGGTTAATGTTCCTCCAACTGATGTTGCGATTCTAAATCCTCTCTGCACTGTTTGGAATTTATATTTAGTGTTCTGGTCTTTGGATAGTTCTACCTCTGGAAATAGTTCTTTATACCAATCAGATTGCATTATGCACATGGTATCAAGCGAATGTTTTTCACTAAGCAACTTAGAATAACTTGCAACTATTATTCTTGCAGTTGCCCAGTATCCATGCGGGCCACGCAACACTCATACATATGGACTTCATTGAACGCGGAGGCATATTGAATATTATGCGCCTTACTTCGCCAGCATTCGCTGCTTCCAGCCTGTCTGCTATGACTTTTATGTACTGATAATCATTATACTCACATCCCGGCACCACTGTTTGAAAGCACAGTTCAATGAATTTTAGAAAATTTATATTATCCATATGTGTATTTTAGTGAATGGAATGTAGACTTTAATAGTTTTGATTTGTCTTGTAAGATTGAGGTGTTACAGTGACAGGCTTACAATGCTGCTAATTTAGTAAATAACCTACGAGTGCTATTTCTTCAACTTTATCGAAGTAAAGAATTGATTTCCATTGCGGTAAATGAGCAACATTATTGAATCTTTACCGTTTTTCTTTACTGCTGAATCAACTTGTTTTTGAAAATCATTAGTATTTTCTATATCGGTTCCATCTAATTGGATAATAATGTCTCCTTTTTTAATACCACGCAACGTGGCATTACTGTTACTATCTACATTGGTAACTATCACACCTTTTGTAGGTACATTATTTTTACTTTCTTTTGATTCTTTTGGCAGATTTGAAACAGTTAAACCGGTTACATAATCAGATGTTGATTTATTTTCTTCTTGATTGTTATCTTGGCCATCATTTGTAGATTCTCCGATCACAACTTTAATATTAACCTCTTTGCTCTTTCTAAGTAACTTAACTTGCACTTTTTTCTCAGGTCCAGCTCTTGAAACCATTTGAGGTAATTGTGTCATTCTATCGATTTTTTTACCGTCAAATTCTAATAATATATCACCTACTTTAATCCCACCTTTTTCTGCAGGACTATCCTTTACTATACTTGCAACCAATGCGCCTTTTATATCTTTTAAACCCAAGGACTCAGCAAATTCTTTCGTTATAGGCTGAACTTGCACACCAAGCCAACCATGTTTTATTTTTTTGCCACTTTTTAATGTGTCAATAATTGACATAGCTAAATTAGATGGTATGGCAAAACCTATACCCACGTTGCCGCCAGACTCAGATGGAGAATAGATAGCAGTATTAATACCTATAACTTTTCCATTTAAATCAAATAACGGTCCTCCAGAGTTACCCCTATTAATTGCAGCATCAGTTTGAATAAATTCATTCATAGTGCCAATACTAATGTCCCTGGACCTTGCAGATATAATTCCTGTGCTTACAGAGCCACCCAAACCAAATGGGTTACCTATTGCCATAACCGTATCACCAACCCTTGCTTTATCAGAATCACCAAATGCAACAGAAGAAAGATCTTTATCAGAATTAATCTTAAGCACAGCAAGATCAGTTCTTGCATCATAGCCTAAAACTTCTGCTTTGAAATAAGTATTATCGTTCATAGTAACTGTGATATCTTTGGCGTTTTTAATAACGTGATAATTGGTTACTATAGTTCCACCTTTATCTATAATAAACCCAGAACCAAGCAACACCACCTCTTTGTTAACACTAGGGCCCCTATCCATAAAAAACTGATCAAAATGCTCAAAAAACTCTCTAAAATCATCAAAAAAATTATTTCCTGGCATAGATGGAACTCTAGTTCTGCTGTTATTTTCTTGTTTGATGATTTGTTCGCTTGAAATATTTACAACCGCAGGAATGAGTTCTTCCACTAAATCGGCAAGTCCTTGATTACAGTTGCATGCAGTAGTGCTAGCATTAACGACCTTTTTTGCATTCCAATCAAACATATTAGCGTACGAAGAAAACGCAATTAGAAAATATGCAAATATAGATAAAATAAATGCCTTACTTTTCATAGACTATTTCCACCCCTTATTTAAAATATCTAAAAAGTTATTGTTTGGTGAAAGTACAAATTTAGTATTATTTTCGGCAAATGATTTACTGTAAGCGCTCATAGAGCGATAAAAGTTAAAGAACTCTTCATCGACCTTAAATGCCTCATTATAAATTCTAGTTGCTTCAGCATAACCACGGCCCCTTATTTCGTACGATTCTTTTACTGCACTGGAGATAATTTCCCTTTTTAATTTATCAGCTTTTGATCTAACTTCCTGCCCAGCTTGCTCTCCTTCTGCTCTAATTTCTTTTGCTTCTTTTTCCCTTTCAGTTTGCATACGGCGAAATATTGCAGAACTATTTTCTTCTGGTAAGTCTGCTCTCTTAATTCTTACATCTATTATTTCTATGCCAAATTTTTCAGCTTCAGAATAAACTCCACGCTGAATCAATTGCATAACCTCTGATCTTTTTTCATTCAACAAGCTAATCAACGAAAATCTGCCTATATTTTCTCTTATGTGTGCTTCTATAACCGGATATAATCTTCTAACCAGCCCTGATTCATTCCTCACAGCCTGGTAAAAAATAACAGGATTTGTTATTTTATATTTTGCATATGCATCTACTATAATACGTTTTTGATCCGCTGTTATCACTTCCCTTGGGATCTTATCAGGACTTAAATCTAAAACTCTTTTATCAAGAAACTCTACACTATTTATGAATGGCAACTTAAAATATAAGCCACTTTCCCTAACATCCCTTACAACTTTACCGAGTTGTATAACTATCGCTTGCTTTGTTTCTTGCACAACAAATATTGAATTAAATAAAACAATCAATAAAACAACAAATACAGAAACAAAAACAATTTTAATATTACTACTCATGGTTATTTTCCTAAATTTGTAAGAGGTAAATAAGAAAACATACCTTTCAGATCATCAGTTACAACAACTTTATCTACCTTACTGAAAATATTTTCCATAGTTTCAAGATAAATACGGTTCTTAACGAGAGAAGGATTCTGTCTATATTCCTCATAAAGAGATAAAAAGCGATTTGCATTACCTTTTGCTTCATTTATTATTTCATTTTCATATGCTTGTGCATCTAATTTTATCTTTATCGCTTCACCCTTTGCTCGAGGTATAATATCATTATTATAAGCATATGCTTCGTTTATAGTACGCTCTTTGTCTGCACGAGCACTTTGTACATCTCTAAACGAACTGATTACTTTTTCTGGTGGATCAATTTTTTTCATTTGAACAGATAAAATCTCTATACCCATTTGGTATCCATCAAGAATCTGCTGCAATAGAATTCTAGTATCTCTAGAAATTTCTGGTCTGCCTTGACCAAGTGCAAAAGAGATCGTATTTTTACCTATTATTTCTCTCATGGCACTTTCAGCAGCATTTTTAACACTGAAACCGGGTTTGTAATCCCGCACTTTGAATAAATAGTCCTTAGCATCTCTAACGCGCCACTGAACCTCGAAGTTAACGTTGACTATATTTTCATCTCCAGTTAGCATCACGCCTTCACCGCGATCTGTATCTCGCCCATAAGAACTACTTACCCCAATTTCTTCACGATTTACTTCCTTAACGTTCACTTTAAAAACCTTGCCAATAGGGTAGGGGAAGTGATAACGCAAACCAGGTGTTTCTGTATTAGAATATTTACCAAAGGTAAGTTCTATACTTTCTTCACTAGGATGGACAATATAAAAGCCAGTGCAAGCATAGAACAGCAAAATAATGAAAATGATGAAATAAGGTTTTTTGCCCCTGTTTCTGGTTAATCCATTAAGAAAGAACCTTATATCAGATACAGCTTTACTTAAAATATCTTCATTATTAGGAGTTTTGTTCCCTACCGGTTTCTTTCCCAGATTCCAAGGATTATTATCATCAAACATAATGATTGATTCTATAATTAATACGCTAATATTACTTCTTTAATAAGAAAATGCAAACATAAATTGCTATTTTATTTACAAATTAATCATCAGGATGGAAAACATGATCGTACACTTCCTTTTCTCTATGTAATATGGTCGACTCTATGGAATTTTCTGGCTTTTTTTTGAATTCTTTGTTGTCACTCTTTAAGTGCACTACGTCTTTGTGAAAATGGGAATTATACCTAAATAGTAAAGCTATTATTATTAAAGTTATAACAGCCAAAAAGATGAGTGTTCTTTTTCTATACTTCATAAATGCTGCAGCTTCTTGACCTAATTTTCTATGTTACCACAAAACACGTCAAGCGAAATTATTTGAAGACAAATAAATACTGGCAATCAATTTAACACTAACTTAAGAATCGAGGGTGTACAATATAATATATTTAATTAATAGTGAGGTTTAAAATGTTACATAATGAAAAAAATTCAAATTCTGTTGGAACTCAACAAAACCAACCAGAAGATAGTTTTGATTTGAATAAAACGATGCAAAATCTACCAAATTCAGATATTGCTAATGATCACAAGAAGCTAAAAGAAAGAATGACTGACCTGTTAAAAGGAGATACAGAATTCTCTAAGATGAAACAAGGAGATAAGATTCTTGTAGTAAGTACAGCAAGTGGGTTATTTACGGCAGTACTACCACTTTTGGCAGTTGGTGCAACACTTGCTATACCGGGTGCTATAGTTGGTCTTGCTTTATATTTCGCTGTAAAAGTCGCTGTAAAAGCAGTTCAATCTGGATATAAAGGGCTCAAGTGGTCAGCAGAAAAAACAGTTGATGGGGCGAAATATACTGCTGGGAAAGTTAAGGACGCATCAACATACGCTGCCGGAAAAGTTAGAGATGGTGCTATGCATGTTAAAGATAAGGTGAAAGAAGGTTATGAACATTCAGTAGATTCACTGAAAAAAGGCGCTAGTTTTGTAGGCGAAGGAGTGGCAAATAAGTTCCATAAGGCATCTGGTGAGACGGACTATTTAGATAAGGTAAAAAGGTTTACTCCAGATGCAATTAAGAAATCTGACGAAATAAGAAATGATATGAAAGCAATTTTTGCTGATAAAGGAAATAATTCTGGGTTAGTGAAAAATATACTTTCTGGAATATCGTCAGAAATTGATTTAAAAATGGCAGAGAAGGCAAAATCAGGGGAGATTGAACATACTTCTGGATGGCAAGTACAGAAAGAATTCATTAATAATTTAAATGAAAAAAGCTTGCATAACTTGTTAACACAAAGGTCATTACCTAAAGGTAGTTATTTCATCGACAGTGTTTTCTCTGAACATCACGATGAAATTAAGAAGGTTATTAAAGAATGTAGAGAAAATCATTTGTACTCAAGCGTAAGCAATATGTTTGACAGAGCAGAGAAAAAAGCTAACAGGCCTTCTGTCAAAAGTTTAACTAGGTCTGTGTCATCATCATTCTCTTCACTGGGAAGAAAAGGCTCTGAACAATCTAACAGCTTGTCAAAAAGCAATTCACTAAATTCTATAGGAACTGAAAGTACTGCTACTGTCTCTGATTCAGATTCTCAGAACTTTGCAACAGTCCGTAGAAGCAATTCATCTAGTAGCTTAACTCCTAAGCTTACTCCAGTTGCTCCACCAGAACTACCTAGAAGCGCCTCATTGACTAACTTAAATGGACAAAGTTCTTTCAGTGAAGATGTTCTCAGTGATCCTATTGTGGAGCAAAACCTGGATAGTTTGAGTAACAGAACTCTCACTCACAGTAATTCTACTGATAGTGGAATGGGTTCTGGTTCTTCTACGCTAACAAGAAAACAAGTTCTTCCTTTAAAAGAAGAATTTGACAGAGAACTCGAAGAAAAGTTGGCAAAACGACGCGCATCTCTAGATCAACCTAGTGCAGAACCTGTCAACTCAAGAGCTACAGCAACTCCAGGAACAGTGTAATAAGTAAAACTTCTACCTTCTCCAAAAGGATGTTACTCAATGAGTAACGTCCTTTTTTTGTTTTTAAACTATAGAAAAATCCTAGATCCCAGCGGTATGCGTACAACCGTATGAACATTGTGATTTCTCTGCTAGGAAAGGTGTCATCCGAGTAGCTGACACTGGGATGGCTTTGTTGCATCGCTACTTATGAAAGGCTAACTATAGTTAGGATTATAAGCAACCTATTGAAAATCTTGTTTTTTTGCAATCAATCTGATCAAATTTAAGAATAGTAATTTGTTATTTATATTAATAAATTTAATTCTATTGAAAATAGCTAAAGCATTGAAATTCTTGAATTTTAGCCGGATTGGTAAATGGTAGTGAAATTTCTTTTACTCAAATTTAGGTATTCATTGACCGTTCTTGTTATAAATACCAGAATAATAAGCTACTGATATTCCCTATCTTTTTTATCTTTAATCCATCATAGCTAGCGATGCAACAAAGCCCACTGGGATCCAGGAAAGTTTGCTTGTTTACAAGCAAACTAGCATAGAAAGTGGTTACAACGTTTTCGATGAGATTATATGGAAAACTGGATTCCAGTGTCAAGCACTGGAATGACATCACAGGGGCACTGGGATGACACCTTTACGTTTGAGGCAAACTAGCTATAACACTTAACATACTACCTTTGCAAACAAATGTTCATACAGTACGCGCTGGCGTTATTTTCTCTTGATGAATAAATCTCGGTAGAGTATAGTAGCAATGCATTTATGTAGCTACTAATGAATAATTTAGTTTTGGTTTATACAACTTTTTCAAATTTTGAGGAGGCTAAAACTGTTTCTGAAGAATTGTTAAACGAGAAATTAATTGTATGTGTAAATATATTTCCCGAAGTGAATTCTCTGTATTTATGGGAAGGTAAAATTAGTAATAGTTGTGAAGTAGTGGCAATTATGAAGAGCAGGAATGATCAAGTTGATAAAATTGTAGAAAAAATCGAAGCAATGCATTCTTATGATCAGCCAGCTATTGCTGTGATGCCCATAGAAAAAGCAAATAAATCTTTTACTAATTGGGCTAATAGTGTTATTGATGTAAGTAGTATTGGGGTGTAGCCAAGTGGTAAGGCAGCGGTTTTTGATACCGCCACGCGAAGGTTCGAATCCTTCCACCCCAGCCATATTGAAGTGGGTGTGAAATGATATCACTTTTCTATAAATTAAGATTATTGAATTATATATTAGGTAGTCTCAAAGATATAATTGTGAAACTGTTTCTCTTCACAATGTATCTTTACACATTCAGCATTGTGCTCATGTTTCTCAGCAATGGTTTTTGGTATGCTGTAGAATTTTGCTCTTTCAAAAATGCGTTTTACCGTTTGTTTCAATATTGCAAGTGGTATTATGAAAATAGGGAAGATCTCGGTTACGGAATTTCTATTCGAATATTAGTGGCGTTTCTTACTCCGCATTTTCTCTATAAATTATTACTTGGCACAGGCTGGAAGTCCTTTTTAAAGGAAAAGATAATACAGATACTCAACACAAGAAGAAAAAAGGGTAGTGAGTTCAGTAACAGTAGCAAACCAAGTGGCAGTAGTTATAGTGATAAGAATAATTACAGCAATAACAGTGGTAACAATGAGCGTCAAGCTCAAGATGCAAAGCGAAAAGTAAACATGATAAAGCAGCTATTAATCAAAGATATAGAGGCAACTATAGATAGGAGATTGAATTATATTTTTTTCGGTAAAAGGAGTAAACCTCATTAAGTATATAAAAAGGCTTTATCTAGTAAGGCTTTTTAAGGTTGGCTGTATTTTATTTTTTACGTATACCGGATCACAATCAGCCAATATACATGTGTGCACAAAATCTTGACTAAAGTCTGATAACCAAGAAATTGCCTTACGTTTTTCTACCAAGCTTTCTGTTTTTTTGCAGTGACTTGCTGCATCAATCATTGCCTGCGCTATTACTGATTTCCACAGCAAATAATACCTTTGTATATCATCTGACGTACTATTTGTTTCATAGTGGTTAAAAAATTCTTTAAAATTGAAGTTGTTTGACATAATGATACCTCTTTGGATTGAAATTTGAAATGATTTGAGTTTATGTCGCCACAGCAGATTCCGCTAACAAGCAGCGGGATGACGGTTGTCAGGCCAGCGCCCCTATGATGTCATTCAAGTAGCTGACACTGGTTCCTTTATGACGGCAGTGCCCCTATGGTGTCATCCCAGTGTTTGACACTGGGATCCAGGAATTTTGATTGGACACTGGGTTGGTAAGCATAAAAGTGTTATGTAAAATACAACGTTCTTGATGGGATTGCATGAAATGCTGGATCCCAGTGTCTGGGCACTGGGATGACACCATAGGAGGCTGCTTGGATGACAAAAAAAGGAGCACTGGAATGACAGCAATCTACGTCATACCGCGATTCATTCGCGGTATCTCAGCCGCTAACAAGAGATCCCGCTAACAAGCAGCGGGATGACGGTTGTCGTTTAGCCATAAACATTAAGAAATTTACCAAATGAAAAAAAAGGCAAAAGAAGCCCCGTGGTTATTATCCGCTTTAAAATATTGGCGTTTTTTATGTTTTAAACGCTTGACAAGCGAGATTCAGCCGCTTTTAATTGCAACTAACTTACGCTGCAAATGTTTAAGAAATTTACTAAGCAGAAAAAAAGACAAAGAATCCCCGAGTTAGCTAGTCTTTTACTATCTCTGTCGAGTATTGGCATTTTTTGATGTCTTGTAACGCTTTATAAGCGCGTTCAGCTTATTTAGATAAAAATCTAGATGTAGATGAAGTTTTGTAAAGACATACAGTATCTATATACTGCAAAAAATTGAACATAAGACGCCGATACATTAAGTAATCCTTACCTTTTAATCTGCAGATTGGCGAAAGCAAATACAATAGCTTCAGTTTCATGATAAGGGGGTTGGCGAAGGGTGTCAAGTAAGTTTTTTTGTTTCTGCGGGCTACCTGGTTTTTCTACTGAAATTTTGAAAAATGTAATCTACTCCTATATTCAAATATATCAAGCAGTAATTCAAAATCAGCCATTGCGCCTTTTGCGTTATTATACGCGAGATTGAGCAGCTCTTTGTCCTGATATAAATCAGCAAATTTAAATTCCATACATCCTGATTGTTTTGTGCCTAAAATATCTCCACTGCCTCTTAGCATCATATCCCTTTCAGCAATGTAAAATCCATCTTGTGACTCACACATGATCTTTAACTTTGAAGATGAGCTTTTACTTAAATTATCGTATAATAATACACAAAAAGATGGCTTGTTTCCTCGCCCTACTCTGCCTCTTAACTGATGCAATTGTGATAACCCAAATTGCTCTGCATTTTCTATAATCATGATGGTTGCATCTGGCACATCTATACCAACTTCTATCACAGTGGTTGCAACAAGCAGAGAAAATTCATTCCTTTTGAAGGAAAACATAACTTGATCTTTCTGCTCCTGAGTCAATTTTCCGTGTATTATCCCGACTTTATCAAGAAATGTTTTTTGTAATTCCTGAAAACGCATCTCTGCTGCAGCAATATTGGTCTCTTCGTTTTCTTCTATATATGGACAAATCCAATATGCTTTTTCGCCCCTGTTTATAGCACCTTTTAGCTTTTCAATAACATCTGGCACCCTACTAATGTTCATAGTTACAGTTTTTATTGGCAATCTGGATTTTGGTTTTTCTTTCAAAATTGAACATTCAACATCACCATACATAGCTTGCTGCAAGGTTCTTGGAATGGGAGTTGCAGTAACGAAAAGTATATCGGCATTTTCTCCTTTTCCTACCAAGCGATTTCTCTGCATCACTCCAAATCGCTGTTGCTCGTCTATGACTGCAAGCCCTAAATTTTTAAATGTAACGTTAGCTTGAAATAGTGCATGAGTGCCAATCACTATATTTAAAACACCACTTGCAAGTTCGTTCATGATAATCTTTCTTTCCTTGCGCGAAGTTTTACCAGTAAGCAGCGCAACTTTTATATCGGTACAGGATAAAACTTCCTCAATCCAATTATAATGTTGCTCCGCCAAGATAGTAGTCGGTGCCATTAGAGCTGCCTGCATGTTGTTTTCTACCACATTTATCATCGCAAAAAGTGCAACTACGGTTTTGCCACTACCAACATCACCTTGCAGCAAGCTTATCATGCGATACTTGGATTTTTGTCTCTCTGAGATCTCATCTATTGCACGAGTTTGATCATTTGTTAATTGAAACGACAATTCATTTAAAACTTGCTCTTTGTATTTACTCAATATTATAAATTCTCTTCCCCTTTCTTTCACATGATTTTTTCTTGCAAGTTTCAGCGCTAGCTGATACGCAAACAATTCATCATAAGCAAGCCTTTTTCTACAAACCTCAGCTTCCGCCAATGAGCTTGGTCTGTGCAACTTTATGATGCTTTCCCTCCAACTTAACCATTTTTTTTGCTTGATTAATGTATCATCTATCCACTCTGGTAAATCAGGCAATTCCTTTAGATTAGAGCTTATTATGTTCCCAATGCGCTTATTGGTAATGCCACGGCATAATTGGTAAACTGGCTCTATGCAAGCTATTTCTTTAAATTGGTTGATGTCAAGCGACACGTAATCTGGATGAGTAATTTGCCAATGTTCAGCAAATTTTTCGAGTTTGCCACTGATGATCACATTCGCTCCAATTGGAAATAGTTTATATAAATACTTAACTGAGTAATTAAAAAAGACTATGAATATATACTGACTCTCACTTTCAACGACTATTTTATATGGTCTACCTCTAAAAGTGGGCGACTGATGTTCATAAACTTTTGCAATGAAAGTTGTAAATTCTCCAACTCGAGCATCAGATAGTAACTTGCTTCTATCCACATAACTAAGTGGCTTATAAAACAGCAGATCCACCACCTTGTCCCCACCACAAAGTTTAGGTAATATTGCGGAATGAAATTTAGGTATATTCTCCAGCCTGCTATTTAGAAAAATCTGATTGCTCATTGAGATTCATACATGTGTAAAACTGTTATAGAGCCTTTTTAAAATCTTGTCACCTTATGGTCAGGTATGCACTATAGCTAGCACAGCTCTCTAACGTTATACCGCGATTCATTCGCGGTATCTCAGCCGCTAACACGTAACGGAATGACGAATTTGTTGTTTTTAAAATCGTCGGTAAGCCTAAGTTACCCCTAACTATATTTGCTATCATAGGGCTTATAGTAGGTATTTTATTAACTTATTAATCATTTTTATGTATTATTATACCATTAGCAGTCTATATCAAGGTATTAATGATGAACAGCTCTACACCAAAAGAAAAGGAAAATCCAATAGTTACACTAAGAGCTCAAGCAGAAAAGTTTGGTTTTAGCAGGTTGAGGGCTGGTAAAGATAATGCTGAAGCGAATTCTGGTGCAACTATGTACGTAGATCTTCCAAGAATGAAACTTGTTATTCAGAACAAAGTTATAACAAAAGAGCTTGTTGATGAATTATATAATAAACATACCAACCTCATTTCAAATGACAAAAATAAGTACCGCCAATTTGTAAAACAAGTTTTTACAGAGCTATTTGAATATGCTGAAGCAGAAGTTCCAAATGATTCTATTCTAGAAGAACTAATCACTAATTGTAACCAGGCTGCTTATGTGGGTGCATTGTATGGTAAAGGAGGACCTATCCTTCATTTAGCTGAAACATATGGGTTATTGTTTCAGTCTAATCATGTAACACATATTAATTGTAGTGATCCAAGTCATGCGGCAATCAGAATTGAAGAAAAAATTGCAGTTCGCACTTTTGCAGAACTGGAAGAAGAATTATGTAAATTGGATAGCTCGCTAGAATTCACACTTAAGTCTCAAGGTGACAAAGATGTAACATATGAAGATGGTAAATTGTCGCTCACTGTTCCTCGAAAATTGAGAGATTACAAAATTGATGGCAGAAATTTATTTGATGTCATTAAGGAGTATTTTTACGAATTCTGCGAGAAGCTAGGATTTAAGTTGAAAATAGAGCATGACTTGGATAAGCAACTGAAAGTGAACAGTGTAGAGTCACTTACCCACGATAAGGGTAGGACTTAGCCTTGATAATGATTAAGATATCTCAATCTCTGTAAGCTTATTTGCACAATCAATTACTTTAGAACTCGGAAATTGATTTTTAAACCAAGTATACTGACGTTTCGCGTAGTGTCTTGTATTGGTTTGAGCAATCTGTATCGCTTCGTCTAAAGTAATCTCACCTTTCAAGTACTTTATAATTTCTGGCACTCCGTGTGCTTTCATAGCTGGCAAATGTGGGGCTAGGTTCATGTTAAGTAGCTTTTTTACTTCATCAATTGCTCCATTTTCAATCATTTTGATAAAACGAGAATTTATTTTTTGGTATACATCCTCACGTTTAGGCAAAATTGTATATATCTTAAAATTATTGAATAAAGGAGGCTGTCGATTTTTCTGCCATACGAAAATCGACTTGCCAGTTTCAGTGATAACTTCAAGTGCCCTTGAAAGGCGGTGCGAGTCATTCATGAATACTTTACCTTGAATCCTTGGATCTTTGCTTAGCACTAATTTGTAAAACTCCTCTTTACTTAAATTTTTCCTTAATTCGCTTACATTTTTCCTTACTTTCTGACTTATTTGTGGCATTGATGATAAGCCTTTGATTAAACTGCTGATGTAAAGCCCGCTTCCTCCAGTGATGATAGGTATTTGAGCATTTTCTAATGCGTGATTAACTTCTTTTTCTAAATCCTCTAACCATAGACCCACGGAATAATTTTCTTTTGCTGAAACATAACCATATAATTTATAAAATTCTTCTTGCTTTAGTGGTTGAGCAGTAATTATGGGAATTTCTTTGTATACCTGCTTTGAATCACAATTTATTATACTAATATTTCCATATTTTTCTATCAGGTTATCGCATAATTCTGATTTACCTGAAGCTGTAATTCCTGTAATAATTACTATATTATTTTTCATTTATATTAATTTAATTAACATATGATAAAGTGTAGTAAAAGTTTGGATTCTACAATCTAAAGTTTGGAGATTTTTATGGCAGAAAACAACGACAATAATTCATTTACTAAGCGTTTCACAAACAGGACTCCTGGCGGTACAGGGGAAGGTTTTTCTAGTAAGTATTCGTCTCAAAACACCAAAGAACGGGCATTAGGGGAAAAAGGAAAAATTTCTGAATTAGCAGGCAAAAAAACCGAATCCAAGGAAGCTTTTTCTGAAAGTGGCGGCATAAAAAGTAAAAGCAGAACTGTCAATGAAAGATCTTTTGCTGATGCAACAAAAAGAAGTAGGTCAGATCTTATATACTTAGTCCGTGGTAAAGATCGTGGAAAATCAGCGTGGCATTATGTATTAGTTGATAAAGAGAAAAGAGAAATGTTTCTAGCAAAAAGCAGAACTGGCTCTATAGATGTTGCAGACTATGGAGAGATTTTGTATTCAGGATGGGGAGAGGATCCACCACAGGCAATAATTGATAAAGTCAATGAAGAGTTTGGGTTGTAGCAAATCTGCATAACAAATGGTAAGCTGCGTTGCATTACGTTTACAAAAACTAGCAGTTACTATATAAGATACAGTGCAACAAAACTGATCTAGTTGTTATGAATAAGTTTTTAGCTATATGGTATCTAAAATAATAAATGCAATACAGAACAATTTATTAGTGTGTTTTCCAACAGAAACAGTGTATGCTCTTGCTTGTAATGCACTAGATAATGAATCTATAGGAAAAATATATCAGATAAAGAAACGCTCTCAAAATAAACCACTGTCTATATTTGTTAGTGATATTTACAATTTGACAAAAATAGCAAAGGTAAAGGAAAGATATATTGATTTAATAAACCACTTTTCTCCTGGACCAATTACCTATATTTTACCACTTAAAAACAACAACATATTGCCAAACGAATTCTTTAAAGATAGTATAGGTATCAGAATTCCTGAGCATCCTATTGCAATTTCAATACTAAACAAACTGAAAGTTCCAATAGTTGCAACTAGTACAAATATTTCAGGAAAAGAAAGTGTATGTAAGGCAAACGATATACCACAATCCATTAAGCAACATTTATCTGTAGTGATTGAAGATGACGAACTAGTTTCTGGTATAGAATCTACTATTATTGACTTAACCGAAGATAAGATTAAGGTTTTAAGGGAAGGTGCAATTTCATTACAAACAGTAAACAACGCATTTTCAAACTAAAATCTATAGGAGAAAGAATGAAAAAAGTAATAGGCCACAACCAAGCCAAAAAAAAAATAATGAACAACTTATCTGTTCAGTCTTGGCTGATCTGTGGTAAAAAAGGTATAGGAAAAGCAACACTTGCAAAATCCTTCTCCAATTGGTTACTCATAAAAAACTATAATGAAGTAGCATTGGACTTACACATTGTTGAAGGTGATACTATCGGAATAGAAAAAGTCAGAGAAATGAAAAACTTTCTACACTTAAGTCCCATTCAATCAGAACACAAAATAGCTATAATAGATAGCTTAGAGGCAATGACTAATAACGCTAAAAACGCAATATTGAAAATATTAGAAGAGCCGCCAAAAAATTCTAAGATATTTATAATTAGCCATAAGCCATATGATATACAAACCACTATCCGGTGTAGGTGCTTTCAGCTAAATTTACTCCCATTAACTTATGATGAAACAAAGCAAGTTGCTTCATCTCAATGTAAATTTGATAATCAAACGTTTGACGAAATGATTACTTTATTTCCTGGAATGCCAGGAATGATAATAAATACAATAAGTAGTGATGCTTATGAAGCATACAAATGCTTTTATAAATTTCTTCATGATTTAAAGAATCCCAATATGATTAATAAAGTAATTAATAGCGAAATCGAACTAGAACTAGCATCATATATAATTCAGGCCTTCATTTTAGAAAGCATAAAGAGAGAGGTAAATGGTGTTGAAATTCTGCTAAGTCAGTGGAAAAAAATAGATGAACTTTTCGTTGCCGCAAAGCAACTCCACTTAGATAAAAAGCATGTTTTAGCTAATGTAGTTAATATCATGACATAAGTTTACAAAGTATAATACTTTTAACATAAATTCATGATAAAATTCTGTTAATTTAATACTCGAAGTATATAATTTGACTGATAATAAATTAACTGTATGGCAATCAATAGAAGTTTTGACGAAAGCCATATTGAACATGCAGAAAAAATTAAGCTTAATTAAGAATATAGCTTCAGATCAAGACATAACCCTAGAAAAAGGAAAGGAGTTGTTAAGTGGCATTTATGAAGCAAATTTTAAGCTAAACAAGACAATCAATATAGCTACTTTGCCAAAAATTGGCTATCATATGCTAAATGGTGAGCTTGTTGTACGTAATCATATTACGGAAGAGGAAGTAAAGATTCCTGGAGATTTTCATTACCTTAAAGTCGTAAAATCCGATCATGATAATTATAAATTAACGTTTTGTAATTTTTTAGGTAATGAGTTTTTTGAATATAAAAAGTATGATCCACAATATTCTGGTATTTCAGATGAATATAAATTTGTGGATTTTGGTAGTGTAAAAAAGACTCATAATCTAAAATTTAAGGAATACATTGGTCATGCACCCAAATTTTTTGCTGCAGAAGGGCCTATTGAGCCTGGATCCCAAAACCATGTAATTGATCTATTTGAGCTAGTCAAAAGTGGTAAAGGTAGAAAAGTGGGAACCTTTGCTGATGAATTTGGTTATTTTGATGATCAAAATAAATTACATTATTATAATTATCACAAAAGTGTAGAAAGTAATACTTATGATCCTGAAAATTTCAGTGTAAAAATGATAAATATAGATGTGAGCAAAATCGATAAATTCTACCTCATTGCAGAACAAGGTGATATAATCATTCATCCTATTTGGGAAAATTTAGACATATTTTAAAGTTTTTTTTAGAGTATCTAAGCTTATTGTTATTATAATGATCCGATTAGGTCTGGTAGTATTGTGTTATGGAAGATAAATTGCTTGAATCAGTAAAAAACAAAAGTTATTTCAGTAAAGCAGTCGAATGGTACTGCCATAGGTATCTGTTTTGTGTAGCAGAAAGATCTTGGATGGCATTAATAGTATCGCTTCTCCTAGTATGCTTATGTTTATTAACATTAAACATATACCTGTTATTTCCTATTAAAAAAGATTTAAATTTTGTGAAGTATATGAACCACACAGAAGATGAGTTCTCTGCAATGCATAAGCTTAGTTTCAGTAAAAAGGAAGATGAATACACTTCCACAGCGAGGTACTTAATAAGTAAATACATTGAAATATACGAGTCCATTAAGATCGTTGAACCGAAGTACCAAGAAAATTTTATAAGAAACAATTCTATACATAAAATCTATCAAGGCTTTCAGGAAAAAACGAATAATGAAGCTGGTAATTTGTCTTTATCTAAAAGAAAAATCGCCAACATAAATGTAATAACATTATCTATTGATCGATCGACCAAGGACTTAGTTACATTTGCTGGAAATGCTACTGTAGTTTTTACAACCGAGCAAAATAAGGAGGATACTGTGGAGATTAGCTTCACTTTGTCGAATATAAAAGCAACTCTGGCTGGTATAATACCATTTAAATTTATTGTTAATGGTTATAAATACAGATTTTAAAATATTACTTGGTAGCTAAAAAAAATAACCAAAGTGCACATAGCAGTAATAACTGGAGGTAAAACTAGAAGAATTGGTGTTTTTTTAATAAAGTAATTCTGAGAAGGTTTTAAGAAAAAGGCGTTGTAAATTATCGGTAAAAAGTACAGAGCGTTGAGTATAGTACTAACAATTAACACTAGAGTTACAAACACAGAAAGTATTACATTGCCAGAGTTGAAAACAGCTTGAAAAATGAGAAATTTACCCCAAAAAGTCGGAGCAGGCGGCACCCCTATCATAGACAATGCACCTATAGCAAATGCTGTCATGCTAATTGGCATACTGCGTCCTATACCGTAAATCTTATCTATATATTTCTCACCTGCTCTCGTTATTATTGCTCCGGCAACGAAAAACAAAGTGATTTTTGCAAATGCGTGGCAAACTAATTGAAAAATTGCAACCCTCATGCTGAGATCACTAAAAATTGAAGCGAATAATATAATATACGACAATTGAGAGATGGTAGAGTAAGCAAGCAATTTCTTTAATTCTTTTTGCTTTAGTGCAATCAATGATGCAGTAATAATAGTAAATCCAGCAGCGTACGGAAGCCACCCTCCAGCAAACCAATTTTGCTGCACAAAACGTTGCATATTATCGACGCCGAAAGTGTATAATATAACTTTTATGATGATGAAAACTCCGGATTTCACAACAGCAACAGCGTGCAGTAGTGCACTCACAGGAGTTGGTGCAACCATTGCTTTTGGTAACCAAAAATGCATTGGCATTAATGCAGCTTTTCCTATTCCGTAAATCAGCATAGCAAAACACACTGCAATGAAAGTGATGAGTGAAGTATCAAATTTGAATATTCCACCGCTTACAAAGTCTAAAGTATGAAATTCATGATATAAAAGGCCTATTGCAGGAAAAAATAATACCAAAGAAGAGAAAAATAGCACGCCAAAGTAATAGCGTCCTGCAATCATTGATTCATTTGTTGAGTTGTAAGTAACCAGAGGGTATGTACTAATAGTTAGAAGCTCATAAAAGACAAATGTAGTGAGCAAGTCTCCAGAAAAAGCAATAAACATTGCACAGCCAATCGATATTGAAAAAAAGCATAGAAAACTTGAGTGATTGCTATCAGCATAGTTATTCTGCATATAACATATTGCATATATACTGGTCAGCACCCATAAAAACGATATTAATAAACTGAATATTACTCCGGTAGACTCTAGCTTTAAACTAATGTGCAAATTATTACCAAAATCCATGAGAATAAATTGAGAATGATCACCATATACCCAATATAAAGTGCACAGACACGTATACGTAAACAGAAGTACAGAAGAAGTGACAGTAATACTATTGTTCACTCCGGGCCATTTACCAGTAAAAAAAATAACTAACGCACTTAAAAGTGGAATCAACGCAGTAATTAATAAATAATTCTCAGTAATTGAAAATGGTAAGGAAAGAGACGTTAAAACACAGTCCATTAAATAATTCATCTTTTTGTTTAGGTAAAGCTAGAATTATACTAAAATCATAGAAAAACCGCTATGTTTTTTTGGCAAACTAGTCGTTTGTGTATGCTATAGCTATACTGCGATTCATTCCACAACTGTACGAACATTTGTTTTTGTTAAACACAACAAAGATGTCATCCCAGTGCCCTGACTACTTGGATCCAGGAAAGTTTGCTTGTGAGCAAGCAAACTAGCATAGAAAAACGTTTTCGATGAGATTGCAGAAAACCAGTGTCTGGGCACTGGGATGACAAAGGAGGACAGTGTCAAGCACTGACCATTTGCTGTGCAGTTTACCTTTAAAAATGAATGTTCATACAGTAAGCCATAAGATGACAAAAGAGTAAACTTTATCTGTGTGAGCTATAGACGCAAATTACAACAAATGCAGTAGCGTAATCTCCATCGTCACTTAAAGAAAGATGAATTTTGGAGATAAAATCCTTGCTAACGGTAAGATATGGCTTGCCTCTTACATCATTGTATATTTCTATATCTTTCATTGTAATACCCTGACCACTACCTCGTGCTTTAACAAAAGCTTCTTTTGCTGCAAAGCGTTTAGCAAAATACCTTGCTCGCATTTCTTGACTATTATACTTTCTACTTAGCTCTATTTCCTTTTCAGTGTAGATTCTATTGAGAAATTTTTCCCCGTATTTTTGTAATATTCTCAATATTCTTGGTATATATACTATGTCAGTGCCGATACCGTGTATCATTTTGCGCTAAAGTGATTTATTGCTTCCTCAATCTGCATTTCCTTTACCTCTCCAGTTGCTCTATTTTTTACTTCAACTATATTTTCACTTACTGCTTTCTTTCCGACAATTATTTGCCACGGCAAGCCTATCAGATCCATTCTAGAAAATTTTACTCCTACACTCCCTTCCGTATCATCGTAAAGCACTTCATCGCTCTTCAAAGCTTTGTATATTTTATCTGCAGCCTCCGTTACTTTCGTTTGTAAATTGATTAAACCAATTCTGAAAGGAGCTACCTCCTCCGGCCAGATAATTCCCTTATCATCATGAAAAGCTTCTATTATCGCACCAACAAGTCTTGAAACCCCAATGCCATACGAACCCATATGTATATTGACATTTTTTCCATCTTGAGAAGTAACACTTGCCTTCATAGGCTTTGAATATTTGTCGCCAAAATAAAAAATATGCCCTATTTCAATACCTTTACTAACATTTAACTGCTCTTGTGATATAGGGCAAGTCTCAGGATCATGCATATCATCTGCAACTGCGTATATACTCTTTAAACTTTCAATATCTTCACTCTCTAGTAGTTCAGAAAATTTATTGTCATAATATAAAGTGCTCTCACCAGTGTTTGCCAATATATGAAACTCGTGGCTCAAATTTCCTCCAATTGGCCCCGTATCAGCTCGAACTCCAATTGGAGTAAATCCCATGCGTTTGAAGATTTTTATGTAAGTTTTGTACATCAAATTATATGAATTCAGTGCACCTTCGTAATCTACATCAAAACTGTATGCATCCTTCATCAAAAATTCCCTGCCCCTCATAACACCATAACGTGGTCTTACCTCATCACGGAATTTCCATTGAATTTGGTATAAACAAAGTGGCAAATCTTTGTAACTTTTTACCACATCTCTAATTAAATCAGTTGCTATCTCCTCATGCGTTGGACCAAAAAGCATATCTTCCTCATGCCTATCCTTTATGCGTAGCATTTCCTTACCGTAATCATCGTAACGCCCTGATTCTCGCCAAAGACTTGCTGGTTGCACACAAGGCATTAATGCTTCAATAGCACCGGATTTGTTCATTTCATCTCTGATAATATCTTCAATATTCTTAAGCACTAAGAGACCAAGTGGTAACCACGTATAGATGCCAGATGCTATCTGCTTTATTAAACCTGCACGCAAAGAATATTGATGGGAGATAATTTTAGCATGGGCAGGCTTTTCCTTTAGAGTTGGCAGGTAATATTTGGATAAGCGCATATAATAGATCTGATTGTATTAAGTAATCTTAATACAATCAGACCTGTAGGTAAACTTATTTTGAAAAGGAAGGGAAGTGCATGGCTGACCATTTCATAGTTATCATAGTCCTTGTACAACATTTTCCTTTTGGCATCGCAACGCTTTTCCACCAAACTGTGCTATGCGATCCTCAACAGAAAGAGGAGGTGAATCTTGCACCTCATTATCCACTGAGTCAACATTATTTACTTGTGGTGAATCAACACACGAACTTGGCGGTACCGGTGACTCCTCTTCACTATCTGAGAATTGCATGACTGCTGCTCTCTCCTTAAGTCTCTTTGTCCAATCTGAATCATTATCATCCGACTTCTTTCTCTCTGCTTGCTCCCTATCTATTCTTGCAGCAAACTCTTCTGGTGTTTCTTTTTTGTCAGTGCCCCCACTACTTTCTAATTTTGCTTTCAATTCATTTGTAAAATTTTGTTGCTGCCCACTCTTTTTAACGTAGTACCTCCTCTTATCTGTTCAAACAGAGTAGAATGATTATTATTCTCAGGTTCACCAGCCTTCTTCGGTGCATCATTCTTAGGTTGCTCCGTACGCTTGGAAGCTGTAAAAAAATGCGGAGGCGGAGGTGGTAGTGCAGCATCTTGTGGCAATGGAGGAGGTGGCGGCGGTGGTACACTGACACTTGGATTTGGTTGTGTTCCAAACGTTACTGGAGGTGATTGAGGAGTAGGTACATTTGATTTATTCTCCAGATTAGTACAATTTTTACACACAAATTTTTGTGGTTCTTGAGATGGAGTATGGCCGAATTTCTGTCCATTAAGACCTACTTCTTTCTTATTATCATCTCTAGAAATAGCCAGTTTAACAAGATATGTCACTGAAATAAGTGCAACAACCGTAGAAACAGCAAAAATTGCTAAAGGAACTGCTGCAATAGGACCAGAACCAGAAACTGCTATAATAACATAAGGAAGATATTGACCAGATATGAAACTAAATATAGATAATAATGAAACAGCAATTAAAGGTTTCCATATAGTCTGCTTAGTTTTAGTAAGCTCCTGACTATCTTTTAGCAATGAAGAATTATTGGATATCATCATTTCTTTGCCTCACTTGTTAACGATAATTTAATAATAACCCAATTAATAATTTCTGTCAATAATTAATTATGAAAAACAAAGTTGCAATTTGAATAGATAAGCTATAAGTAATATACGACCAGCAATAGCCATACAATAGACTTCTTGTATAACCCACACTAAGTAGAAAAAAGGTGTCATCCAAGTAGCTGACACTGCTCTCCTTTGTCATTCCAGTGCTTGACACTGGAATGACACCGAAGGGGCTACTGCCGTCTTGGATGGAAACCAGTGTCAGAACTAGTTAACCATGGGGCTTCTTTTGCCTTTTTTTCCATTTGGTAAATTTCTTAAATATTTATGGCTAACATGAAGCTAAGTACGAACTTTGTTAAACATAACAAATGGTGCCATTCCAGTGCTCCTTTTTTTGTCATCCCAGTGCTTGACACTGGGATCCAGTTTTCCATATAATCTCATCGAAAATGTTGTAACCACTTTCTGTGCTAGTTTGCTTGCTTACAAGCAAACTTTCCTGGATCCCAGTGTCTGGGCACTGGGATGACATCATAGGGACACTGGGATTACACCCTGACAATCGTCATCCAGCTACTTGTTAGCGGCTAAGAGATACCGCGAATGAATCGCGGTATGACGGTTCGTGGCGGCATGACGATAACCTCGTCTCACTGCCATTAAGTTAAGGAAAAAAGATAGATTTTATGGGATAATGATGTATACCAATAAGTTTAAAGGTAGTATGAGTAAAAAAGGCAGTAATAAAATTTATTCAAAATGAATTGGCAAGTCTAGAATTTATAGAATCCCATAAATCATCTTCAAAAGATTTTATGAGAAAGAGGAAGTTATCTTTTATTGACATATTTATCTTAATTTTAAGAAAAAGTGTAAAGTCGCTGCAAGTAATACTAAACGAATTTATTTTATATAGGAAAAAAGACTATACCGTTACTGCTAGTGCTTTTAGTCAAGCAAGAAAAAAAATGAAACACAGTGCATTTTCAGAAATTAACGAAGGTGTGGTTTCCTTGTACTACCAAGACCAAAAATTTAAAACTTGTTTTGGCTTTAGAGTGTTAGCTCTTGATGCCTCCAAAATCATTTTACCAACAAGCGTTGAAATAAAAAATGAATTTGGCTCAAGAAAAATACGTAACCAAAAACCAAAAGATTTAGGTGATTATGCAAGTGCAACCTTTGCGGTTTGTTAAGATGTGCTAAATAATGTTGCCATAAGGTCAGTGTTAGATAGAGGTAACACTCATGAAATTAACTTAGCAGATGAAATGCTTAAAGTTGTAAATACTAATGACTTACTGATTTGTATATTTATCTTATAAATTTCTTTCTAGCCTTACAAAAAGAAAAATTGCTTATGTCATTCGATGTCCCAGATCATCTTTTAATGAAGTGAATGCTATGTTTGAAGAAAAAAGCCCATCTAGTGTTGAGGTTACCATATGTGCTCAGCGTAAGATAAAACAAGAAAATAGTGGAATAACGCTTCAAAGTGGTACTGCCATCTGGTGAAATTGAAGTGTTAGCTACATCATTAATGGATGAACAAAAGTTTCAAACTGGAGGATTTAAGGAGTTATATTTTTTACGCTGGGGAGTTGAGACATTTTTTGCAAAACTCAAAGGAAGACTAAGTCTAGAAAATTTTACAGGAAAAAGTGTTGAGTCTGTTAAACAGGATTTTTGGTCAGCTATCTTTATTAGCAACCTAGAAAGTGTTATGACAGAAGATGTAGAAGAAGCGTTGAATATGGACTTAACCGATGATAAGCTTAAGAGGAGCATTAACAAATCTGTCTCATTTAACGCGATCAAAAACTTGGCTTTCGACATTTTTGCTACGGAATCAGATACTGACTGCATTATGGATCAATTATCAAAGCTATTTTTGATGAACACTTTGGCGGTAAGAAAGGGAAGGAAAGTTGATCGTCATAAGGTACCTTATCTTCGTTCGTTCAATTACCAAAAAAGGGTTAGAAAACACATATTTTGACTAGAGGTAGTATTCATATCTTCTGATAATAACTGGGTAGCTTATTGCCATAGCTCCTGTAAAATGACTTCTAAACAAACTATTTCTTAAGTAATTTACACTTCAGAGTTTATCTGCTTTAAAGTTTACTCTATTCTGTTTCAGTATTTGTCATAAATCCTTAATTATTTCTGACTTTTTAGTTCAGTTTTTAACCATTCTTTCCTTAACTTAATGGCAGTGAACCTCGTCATCCCGCTACTTGTTAGCGGGATCTCTTGTTAGCGGCTGAGATACCGCGAATGAATCGCGGTATGACGGTTCGCGGCGGTATGGACGTAGGAAAACCTTTCTTGGGTCAGCTATAGAGACTCTCATCTTTAGCGAGCTTCAAGGTAATTGGTTGCTATTTGCGAAAATATTCGCATAATTTAAGTAACATTACTTAATAAAAATTAACTATGGAGCTTAATAAGATTGCAGCATCGATTTTACTTTCTGGGCTAATCATTATGATAGTTAGTAATGTAGTTGATATGCTTTACAGTCCAGAAGAATATAAGATTGAACACCAAACGATAGTAGCTGCTGGCAGCAATGAGTTCCAGCAAAAAATCGAGCAAGTGGCGCTTGATATTGGAGCGCTCATGCAGAATGCTAGCTTTGAGAAAGGTAAATCAGCAGCAAAAAAATGTATAGCCTGCCATAGTTTTGAGAAAGGTGGAATGAATAAAGTAGGACCAAACTTATGGAACATAGTTGGAAATAAAAAGGCCCATCTTGGTAACTCATTCAATTACTCAAAAGCAGTGCTTGAAAGAGGTGGAAAATGGGGGTATGAGGAGCTATTTGCCTTTTTAAAGAACCCAAAAGCCTATATAAAAGGTACACGTATGGCATTTGCAGGTATTTCCAATCCACAAGAAATTGCAGATCTAGTTAGTTATTTGCATCAATTGAGTGATAGCCCGGTTGCTTTGCCAAAGTAGTATGGATTATTGTAAATTGTTTGATGGAAATAATGGTCACATAGCATATCGAAAGCTACAAGGAAAGAAAGCTTCTGTAGTTTTTTTCGGTGGATTTGCATCCAATATGGATGGAACTAAAGCAACTGCTATTTACAAATTTTGCCAAGAAAATGACGTAGCACTTGTGCTATTTGATTATTTTGGTCACGGTCATTCAAGTGGTAATTTTATTGATTACACGATAAGTGATTGGCAAAAAAATTGTGCTAAAGTAATGAGTGAATTAACTAGCGATAAACAAATAATTATAGGTTCAAGTATGGGAGGATGGCTGATGTTGCTCACTGCCCTTCAATTTCCAGAAAAAATTGCAGCACTAATTGGTATATCGTCTGCTCCCGATTTTACTGAAGATTTGATATTCAAGCAATTGTCAGGCAAGCAAAAAGAAGAACTAGATTCTAAAGGTGTAATAGATTTTACTTCAGAGCATTGTACATACAAAATAACTAAAAATTTGATCGAAGATGGCAGAAAGAACCTTCTTTTAAACAAAAAGACAATAGATATAAACTGTCCTGTGCGCTTGCTGCATAGCATTAATGATAAAGATGTTCCTTATCAAACTTCATTGAATTTAGCTGAAAAAATTAAGTCAACCGATGTTGAAGTACACTTAATAAAATCAGCAGAGCACAATATGTCTGACAATCATTCACTGGAAGTTTTATTTAAGACCATTAGAGAATTTTGTAACCAGACTGCATTCTGTGATTTTTAGCAAAACACGATTTTTCATTTGAGCTTTCTTCAACTTAAAATAAATACAGAAAATTGCTGCCTATAGCTAAACTGACTTAGATTTACCGACAATTTGAAAAACCGTCATCCCGCTACGTGTTAGCGGCTGAGATACCGCGGCGGTATGACGGTTCGCACCATCACACTTTGGAACCTTACAGATATTGAGCAAATCCAATAATATCCTTGATTTCTTTTATATTATGGGTTGCAATTTCTGCTGCTTTCTTTGTGCCTTTTTTTAATATTTCATGTAAATGGAATTGGTCTTTTAAAAGATCATTCATTTTCTCACGTATGGGTGATATAACACTGATAATTAAATCAGCTAACTCTTTTTTGAAGTGCTTCATGTCATGTTTGTTCACTTCTTCACATACTTTTTCTGCATTTACATTACTAAGCACTGAATAAATGTTTATCAAATTGCTTATTTCTGGTCGGCACTTTAAAGTAGCAAAGCCTAGAATTGAATCTGTTTTTGCTTTTTCTATTTTTTTGACAATTAAGTCATCCGTATCATCAAGGTTAATGCACGAATGTTCTGAAGGATCAGATTTACTCATCTTGCTTGTGCCATCCCTTAAGCTCATTATCCTTGATGTGCAATCCAAAGTTAAGATTTCAGGTACGATGAAATAATCCAGCTTATAATGATTGTTAAAAGCTGATGCAATATCACGTGCAAGCTCCAAATGCTGTTTTTGATCATCACCAACAGGAACGTATTTAGTTTGATACAACAATATATCTGCAGCCATAAGTACTGGATAACTATATAATCCAAGAGAGGCTTTTTGTTTATCGCTGCCAGCTTTATCTTTAAATTGAGTCATGCGATTAAGCCAACCAATTGGTGTATAGCATCCAAGCAGCCAGCCCAGTTCTGCATGACCACTAACTGTGGACTGACTAAAAATAATGGACTTTTCTGTATCTATTCCGCATGCAATATAAGCTGCTGCTGTTTTGAAAATATTACTTTTTAATTCACTTGCGGGAAGCTTATTTGCTGTGATTGCGTGTAGGTCGACAATACAAAAAAGAGATTTGTATTTATCCTGTAAGTCTATCCACTGTTTGATTGCACCAAGATAATTACCTAAATGTAGTACGCCACTTGGCTGGATACCTGAAAAGACAATACTTGTCATTATACATTTACCTCATGCTAATCGCTTCCACAATCAGCAGATTTCTTAGAAAGAATAACCATTGCAGGACGGAGCAACCTATTTTTGATAGTATAACCAGTTTGTAGTACTTCTACAATGGTGCCAGGCTTTTTTTCATTGTCTTCTCTTTCCACAACAGCTTGGTGTAAATTACTATCAAAAAGCTCACCAAGTGGATCTACTTCCTCTATTCCATGTTTTTTTAGATCATTTATAATTTTTTGATAAGCTACTTTAATCCCCTCATGAACAGGATCACCGTCTTTCAAAATTTCCATTACTCTTTTTAAATTGTCGCACGAGTCGATCATATCACGTGCAAGTTTTGTGACTGCGTAGTCACTTGCATCGCTAATTTGCTTTTGCATTATACGTTTGACGTTTTCATTATCTGCAACAGCACGGCGTAAATGATCTTCAAGCTGAACTGCACGTTCTTTTAATGTATTGAGATCTTCATTTAAATCATCAGTTTGCTTATGGTTATCACTTTGTTGGTCGTCACCTTTCTGCCTACTTACCATATCAGCAAACTTCTTCTTTTTCTCCTTACTGCTATCTGACATATCATTACCCTTAAAAATCTAATAAATATATAACAATTAATCTGAAAATATCAAGCGCCAGCTACATTCGTCTTTCTATGCTCGCATTTAAAAAGTTAATTAAAGTAGTTTTATAAAAAGAATCAGAAAAAGTACTAATATCATTTTGTGCCATATTAATGTAGTGTCTAGCTTTTTCCATAGAAAGCTGAATGGCATTATGGTGATTAATATAGTGTAATGCTTGGTCAAAATTGTGTCTAGCTGAAGAAAAGCATTTTTCCCAGAATTTTTGCTCTGCTGGACTGCCCTTTTCGTATGCTATAATAGCAGGTAAGGTGACTTTACCTTCGAAAAAGTCTTTTCCGACTTGCTTTCCAGAAGTGCCTTGATTAGCAGTATAATCGAGCATATCATCAACTATTTGAAATGCCATACCAAAATTAAAACCAAAATTCTTTAGCCTCTCTGTTTCGTCATTTGTTGCACCAGATACTGTTGATGCAGCTTCACAGCATGCAGAAAATAAAGATGCTGTCTTTTCTCCAATGATATCAAAATAATTTTCCCTGACTGTGTGGGGGTCAAAGCGTGCTGTCATCTGCTTTATTTCACCCTTCACAAGTAAATGCGATGCTTTAGATAAAATAGAGAGAATATTTAAATTTCCACACTCTATAAGCCATCTAAATGCTAGAGTCAACAATAGATCACCAACTAAAATGCTTGATTTATTTCCCCAAATCTTATTCGCTGTTTTAACTCCATGGCGTGCCTCACTTTCATCGAGCACATCATCATGAAGTAAAGTAGCATTGTGTATAAACTCTACCGATGCAGCAACGTTGATCCTATTCTCCCCAGAATAGTTTAGCATTTTACATATAATAAAAACTAGTTTAGGCCTTATTTTTTTTCCACCTGACCTAACAAGATGAGATATAATATCAGTAGCAAGCTTAGCATCTTCATCATTGACATTTTTGAAGACAAAGTCATTCATAGCTGACAAATCAGAAGATACAATATCGTCTAATTTATCGCTGTTTGTTAAATCAGTATTTAGCATTTTAAGAGACTTATGCCTCTTGCCCTTGTGCTTTCTCGTTCTCTACTTTCTTCTTTTCTGTTTTCTTTGGTTCTGTTTCTAAAGTTACTATGCCTTTTTTGATAAACCACAGTACTCTTTCAGTTGCCTGCGCGCCTACACTTAGCCAATGTTTTAATCTATCAGCTTTCACCACAACACGATTTTTATTGTCTTTTGGTAACATTGGATCATATTGTCCTATTTTCTCAATAAAACGCCCATCTCTTGGTGCTCGTGAATCAGCTACAACTATCCTATAAAAAGGGCGTTTCTTTGCGCCAAACCTCGCCAACCTTATTTTAACTGCCATGTTAACCTTTATTCATATATTAGCCACAATTTTATACAATGAGCCGTTTTAAGTCAAATGAATTATACAGCTTTTGCACCTTATAATATAATTACCAATAATGTAGGGCAGTGCCGGGCGCACAGCTATACGAACATTCATTTTTGAAGGTAAATTGCACAGCAAATGGTGTCATTCCAGTGCTTGACACTGGAATCCAGCCTTTTTTTAATCATTAAAACGTTGTATTTTAACATAAAACGGCTACTTTTATGCTTACCAACTTAATAAAATTCCTGGATCCCAGTGTCTGGGCACTGGGATGACATCCTTTCTAGTGAAGATTGCTCTCAAATCGCAATGTTCGTACAGTTGTGTGTCTGGGCACTGGATGCGTTTGAAGCAGCTTATAAGATTTTTGATTATATATCATCAAGTATAGCGTGATTAACTTCGACTTTATACTTTGATTCCAGATAGCTAATTAATTGCTCTTTTAGCGATATCATCACACGTTTTCCGGTGTCAAGCGTGTTTAATTTGCCATTTGATGAATGCATTTCTTTTAGAACACCTATTATAATTTCATTATTGTATTGAATAGGATCTGTCACTGAACCAGTTGTTTTCATATTGAAAATCTCTTCTACAAAAGAAAAGGGGTAGTTTTGTTGATCCACTTTATTGCGGTGCATCTGCTGACCTTTAACTAATTCCACACCTTGAATTTCTTCCAAATCTGTTTTTTCTCTTAGTTGAACTGCAACCTCTTGCCCGAATTTAAACATTCTTTCTTTTATAAACTCACTACGCCAAAGCTCTACCGCTAATGCCTTGCCTTCTTCAAAACTTTGCAATTTGGGTGGAAAGATATCGACGATTTTTACACTAACAACGGCGTCCCCAACGCCCTTAAAATAACCTTTCTGATCCTTTTCTCGCGAAAAAATGAAAGAAATCAAATCACCAGAATCTCCTACGTTATTACCGCTTTGATCTTTTCCACTCGCATCTACTGGACCAATAGTTTGTATAGGTATAGCATTTCTCATAATAGTCCGAATAGGTCATAGGAAGGCAGAATCAACAGCACGACGAAAGGATTCGAATAGAGGAATGTTTTTCCTGGCTCTGTTTTTTATAGCAAACCAATGATGCTCAATTTTGTTAAAATCTGGAGAATAAGGCGGCAGATACAAAATTTCTGCACCGACTCCTTTAGCGAGCTTGATAAGCTTATCAGACTTATGAAAAGTAGCATTATCAAGAATGACAGTTTGTCCAGGTTCTAAGATCGGTGCCAAAAATTGCTCAAACCATCCATTAAAAATATCCATATTACAGTGGCCTTCAAATGTTAATGGAGCAACTATCTTTCTTCTACTTAAGGCTGCAACCATGCTGATTCGTTGAGTTTTTTTTCCAGATTTTAGGGCATAAAATCGCTGTCCTTTCTGGCAATACCCATATGGATAGTCCTCCGTGTTATCAATCCCAGACTCATCTATATACACTAAGTTTTCTGGTTCTTTTGTTGCTATAATTTTTAAGAATTCAGCACGTTTTTCTTCGTTCCTTTCCTTGTATCCATATGTCTTTTTTTGCGCGTAAATCCAATTTTTCTGAGAGCTCGGTGGATCGTTTGGATACTAACGTTGCCCCAAAGTTTAGCCATTTCCGACAGAGTTTTTCTACCGTGTTTTTTAGCAAATTCGATAAACTTATTCCAGTCGATAATTTTCTGATTGTAACCTCCATTACCGAGTTTTTTTGACTGAAAGTCGCCTGTTTCTTTTTTTCTTTGCTGCCACTCCCACAAAGTAGTTCGTCCAATTTTAAATCTTGCTGCCACTGCTTCTCTGCTTTCCCCTTCGTCTAGTGCTTCCATTGCTTTTTTTCTTAAATCATAACTATATGCTGCCGGCATCCAACCTCCTTATCGCCATCTATCCTTAATCTTATCATATCCGGACTTCTGTGGAAAGAGCTATAAGAGGTTGTCCGGAAACAAGTAAAAGGCTATAATATCTGAAATTTTAGTACGGGGTAAAGATGAGAAAAAAGTATCCAACAGATCTAAGCGAAAGGGAATGGGCAAGAATAGAAAAACACTTCAGAGTATCATACAAGAAAGGAGGAAGGCCGCCAAAGTATAGCAAAAGAGAAATATTAGAAGCAATTTTCTATGTATTGCGTACAGGGTGTCAATGGCGGTATTTACCAAATGATTTTCCGCTATGGAAGACTGTGTATGAGCAGTTCAGGCAATGGAAGAAGCAGGGAATTTTTGAGAAAATGAATTATGAAATTACAAAATATAGTAGAAGAAAAATAGGAAGGAATGAGCAGCCGAGTGCCTGTATAGTAGATAGTCAATCTGTAAAGACTACAGAAAAGGGGGGATCAAAGGCTATGATGGAAGTAAAAAAGTAAAGGGTAGAAAAAGGCATATAATTACAGACACTCAGGGTTTTATACTAGGTTGTTACGTAGGCGCTGCTAACGAAAATGATAGAGATGGTATTAAAATAGCATTAAACAATATGAGAACAAAATATACTAAAGTTAAAAAAATGTGGGCTGACATGGGATACCAAGGAAGAAATTTAAAGAATCACATAAAGGAAGAATATGACATAGATATTGAAATTGTTAAAAGGCCTCCATGTAGATTTTGGGTGCACAAAGATACGCCACCTGAGCTACTACCAACAAGAGAACAAGGGTTTAAAGTACAGCCAAGAAGATGGGTTGTAGAAAGGACTTTTGCTTGGGTTAATAGGAATAGAAGGCTATCGAAGGAGTATGATTTACTCACAACATCCACTGAGAATTTCATATACCTAGCTATGAGTAGGGTTATGTTAAAGAGGGAATATGCTTGAATTTACTAGTTTCCGGACAACCTCTAAATTATATTCACTCAATATTTCTTCAATTTCTGAACCATTGTATATCTTATAGTTCACTTGGTTTATGAAATCATTGACTCTTTCAAAAGACTTTTGGTTAGTTAGAACTGACTTTATGTCTTTTTTTAAATCAACTAAGTCTTCATCAGAGATTTGATGCGCACTTTCCACTTTTACTATGTGCCAACCAAAACTGCTTGCTAAAACTTCACTTACTTCACCTACTTTAAGAGCAAATACCTTCTCTCTCACGTCTTCTGGTAAAAAATCCTTAGTTATATTATTTACTCTAGTTTCCTCAAGTTTTGCTTTGCCAAACTCTTCTACTATCTGTTCAAAGCTTGTTTTACCCTCCTCAAATGCTCTTCTTGCTGTCTCAGCTTCTTCTTTGGTAGAAAATATTGCATTGAATATATCTCTTTGATTTTTAAGTTCTTGTTGTTCTATTATACCATCAACTTCTTCATCTGAGATCTTGATTTGATCTTCAAAATACTTTTGGCCTAGGGAAATATATTGCGCAGTTCGATACTCAGGATAATAAAAATGGGATTTATTTCTTTCGTACAAATCAAGTAAGGCTTGATCATCTGGTTCAGGAATGTTTGTAACTGCATCTTCAGTTATTTTAACAATATCAACTACTCTAGTTTGGTAGCGACTTTTGTATATCTGCTCATCAATTTTCTCGCCAAAAGTTACTGGATAATTATCTTTAAATAATGAAGTCATGAACATCATTGCAGGCAGGACTTTCTCTAGCTTTGCTATATACTCTTTCTCTGTCATATGCAGGTCATTTAGCGTTTCATAGAATTTATTTTTGTCAAATTCACCTTTATCATTTTGAAAGTATTTGGTGTTTTTAATATGGTTTTTTATAGATTCTTCTCCAACTGTCAACCCCAGCTCACTAGTTAGGTTAAACAATAGTTTTTGCTCTATAAGTGCGTTAAGCAAATCATATTTCAGCTTTTTTACTTGTTCTCTACTCGCATCAGATCCAGAAATTTGTTTTCCATAATTTTGATATAGCGACTTATACTCATCTGACGTTATAACTTCTTTTCCAACCCTAGCTACCTCTTCTTTTTCATCATCACCTGATAAAAGGTTGCCAATTCCCATGAAGATTAACAAGCAAGCTAAAAGGACAACGGTTACTTTAGTGAAAAAATTTTTAACATTCATTTTAAACCCAGTTAATTAATGATTAATTATAGAATAGTGATAATTTAATGCTTGTAAACCTGTTGCTTTATTAGCTAATATATATAATATTACAATATATTAACTTAAAATTTAACTCTCTAATCTTAAATAGGAACATATGTTTAACTGAGTTATACTATACCTTAGGAAGGGGAAATATTTTGTTTGAAATATGCTTAAAGGTAAGCGCATTTAATTAACTTAAGAGGTGGGAAGTGACAAACAAAAAGTTATTGAATGACAAAATTAATGCTTTTTTAGTTTTAATAGTTTATATTTTAGCTCTGTATAACAGTAAGGGATACTTTAAATGGGAGATGCTTTTTTGATGTCAATGGAATCTTCTAAGGGCAATAACGATAGAAATAAACAGTTTCTAGTGCAAATAGCTGCTTGGTTAGTAGACAACACTGGTTTAACTTTTAATCAAATAGCACAATGTTGCAGATTGGCCCTTGAAGAAGTACAAGACATAGCTGATGAGGAAATAGAAGTAGAAAAATATAACCCTATTATTTCTGGAATAATTACTGAAAAAGAAATCGATGATTGCAAAAAAAATCCAAATCGTGTACCAAATTTGATTATAAAAAATATAAAAAAAAGGAGTAAAGCGATTGGTAGCATTCTTGGCTTTGCCTCTACGGCAAGACGTAGAGATAAACCTGATGCGATTTATTATTTAGTAAAAAAATTTCCTATCTTGGACAATAACGTTATAGCTAAATTAATTAGTACAACAAATTACACAGTTGAGCAGGTAAGAGATGGATCTCATCATAACATGCAAAATATAAAACCCCAAGATCCTGTACTACTCGGCTTATGTAGTCAAGAAAATTTAGAAGCAGAAGTGGAAAAAGCAAAAGTAGAAGAGGAGAAGCAAGAAAGGTTAAAAAAATATAAAGAATAGCTATTGAAAATCCTCAAATTTTTGTGTTTTGTTAACATTAAATTAACTTGACTTGCTAGTGTTTATTAGTATAATATAAGTAAAGTACGGGGTTTAATGATAATTAAGCTTAATACGCACTGAAACTAACTCAGCCTAATTTATTATCTTATAGTCACATTTTAGGTTAGTAAGCATCAATTAAAATTTTTGGAGGATTATGACAACAATCAATGAAGATGTTTTGGCAAAAGGAAAGGTTACAGCTCAACCTGAAAAAAGTGAGCAAATTTACAATAACGATACAGTAAAACAGATGGTCAATGAAGGTACTGAGAAAAACAGAAAAACATTAGATCTGAGCGAATTAAAAGAGAAAACAGCAGAAGAATTGTTAGAGTTAGCTGAAGAAAGAAAAATTTCAACTAACGGTAAAAGCAATGGTAGAATGCTAAAGCAGGAAATAATATTCAGCTTAATGAAAAAAATGAGTGAAGAAGGAGGCATAACCACAGGGAGTGGAATAGTGGAAATATTGCCTGATGGTTTTGGTTTCTTACGTTCAGCAAGTGCAAATTATGCCCCAAGTACCGATGATGTTTATATTTCTAACGGGCAAATAAAGAAGTTTAATTTACGTACAGGAGATATGGCATATGGAGAAATAAGGCCACCTGGTGATAAAGAGAGATATTTTACTTTAACTAAGGTTCAAAGTATAAACTCTACTGAAGTAAGTGAATTAAGAAAGTACGTCCATTTTGATAATTTGCTTCCTCTTTATCCTGAGGAAAGCATAGTACTTGAGTGTAATAATGGTGATGATAAAAAAGGCTTAAGCATGCGTGCTATAGATATAGTAGCTCCTCTTGGAAAAGGGCAAAGAGCGTTAGTAGTTGCTCCACCTCGCACAGGAAAAACTGTATTGCTTCAGCAAATGGCTAACTCTATAGCTATAAATCACCCTGAAGTAGAATTAATAGTGTTACTTATAGATGAAAGACCTGAAGAAGTAACAGATATGATACGTTCTGTAAAAGGTGAGGTAGTAAGTTCTACATTCGATGAGCCTGCTTACCGTCACGTACAGCTTGCTGAAATAGTAATAGAAAAAGCTAAAAGAATGGTTGAGCATAAAAAAGATGTGGTAATTCTACTTGACAATATTACTAGACTTGCACGTGCTTATAATGCGGTTATTCCTTCGTCTGGGAAAGTTCTAACTGGTGGTGTAGATTCAAACGCACTGCAGAGACCAAAACGCTTTTTTGGAGCAGCTCGTAATATTGAGAATGGGGGTTCTTTAACTATAATCGCCACAGCTCTTATAGAGACTGGTTCAAAAATGGATGAAGTTATTTTTGAAGAGTTTAAAGGTACAGGAAATGCTGAGATCATACTTGATAGAAAACTTTCTGATAAACGTATATTTCCAGCTATTGATATTACAAAATCCGGAACAAGGAAGGAAGAGCTATTAGTTGATAAGGCTATACTAAATAAAATATGGGTGGTGCGTAGGATACTCAATCCTATGGGACCCGTTGAAGCAATGGAATTTTTACGTGACAAACTACTTTTAACAAAGAGCAATGCTGACTTTTTTAACTCCATGAATCACTAAAAGTAAGCCAGTTATGATGGATATGCTGAGCAAAAAGTAAAACGCTCTTATAGCTAAAATAATTTGGATTTACCAAAATATATTTATAGTTAAGTTGGCAATTTACCTTAAGTTAGCGCGTGACACTGGAATGACACCCTTGGTGGCAGACAGCTAAAGGAAAATATCAACTAGGTTTATAATCTATCACTACCGTGTTTGCAATTTTGTCGTGAAAAGCTTGTTTATGTTCATCACCTACTGCACATACTAAAACTAAGATTAGTATAGCTAAGAATAAAATGGGATTACAAAGTGATATGCAATAAATTATAAAAAGAGCTATAGTCCTTTTCATTGCTTGCATTGTAGTGATTGACTCAAATGTATCTTTGTCTTTTACACGCATGCTAAATAACAAGTGTCCTGGAGTGCCGCCAAATTTTACTAGCATGAATATATGAAATATACATGGTATCATTAAAAATAAAGAAAATACAATCGTGGTGATTACAATTATTGCACCCATGATCCCTTGTATTGCGTGTGTAAGTGAGAAACCCACCGCCATTAAACCAAATGGTATTGCGATAAATAAAATACAATCAACTATAAATGCTAGAGTACGTCTTGTCATCGTTGAGTAGTTTACTTTTTTATCCATGTACTACCTATAAAGAAAAATATCAACTAGATTTATAGTCTATCACTACTGTTTTTGCAATTTTATCGTAAAAAGTCTGTTTGCGTTGATCAAATACTGCAAACAAAAATAAAATTAGCACAATTAAAAGATATAGAAAAGTATAACCATGATAATGCAGATGAAGCAAAAAGCGAAAAATAATCCAGATGCTTCCCTTAGAAATACATCTTATTGTTGCTTGCATAAGGGTAACATTTGTAAATGTATTAGCATCTTTAATATGCATACCACACAATAGTTTTCCTGGGGTACCACCAAGTTTTGTTACCATTAATATTTTGGATATTGTTAGTACTAATGTTGCGACCACTGTAGAAACTATAAATGGTATTTCTGTTGCTAGTTGTGCAAGTTCCTGAAAAGAGTCTTTATCTTGATCTTGTAATGATACGATGAATACACCATAGATAAAACCGAAGATAAAATGAGGGGAAAATATGATGAGGTCAAGTATTTCTGCTACAATACGCCTTGTAAATCCTACATAATTTACTTTAACATTTATTTCAGTATTCATAACCCCACCTATATTTCATAATATCATCATATGATATAAAAATACGTTATTAAATAACCGTAAATATACTAACTTGGGTAATATTAGCTACTTGTGCCACTCTATTATTTAAATTAATATTAAATCATTTATAACTAGGGAAGTTATGTCAACACTAATCACAGTTGCATATGGCGACGGTATCGGACCAGAAATCATGGAAGCGGTGCTGTCGATATTGCGCGAAGCAGAAGCGGAAATCTCAATAGATATTATTGAAATAGGGGAGCGTGTTTACAGTAAAGAATGGTCTCACGGAATTTCTCCAAGTGGTTGGGAATCAATTGAAAGGACAAAAATATTATTAAAATCTCCGACAACAACTCCTCAAGGTAAAGGGCACAAAAGCTTAAACGTTGCACTCAGAAAAAATCTAGGGTTGTATGCAAATATCAGACCATGCATTTCATATCATCCTGTTATAGAAAATAAATTCGATAAGTTTGATATCGTAGTGATACGTGAAAATGAAGAGGACGTTTACACCGGAATAGAGCATAGGCTCACTGGTGACTCTTACCAATGCACTAAAATTATTACTAGATCTGGCTCAGAGAAGATATGCAGGTACGCTTTTGAATATGCAAAAAAACACAACAGAAAAAAAGTAACTTGCCTGACTAAAGATAACATCATGAAAATGACTGACGGAACTTTCCATGCCGCGTTTGATCGCATTGCAAAGGAATACCCAGATATAAAGGCAGAACATTATATAGTTGATATTGGAATGGCGCGTGTTGCAACAGAACCGGAGAATTTTGATGTTATAGTAACCGAGAACTTATATGGCGACATATTATCAGATATAGTCGCACAAACCTCTGGATCTGTGGGGCTTGCCGGAAGTAGCAACATCGGGAATGAATACGCAATGTTTGAAGCAGTGCACGGTTCTGCCCCTGATATTGCAGGAAAAAACATAGCCAATCCTTCTGGTCTTTTAAATGCTGCAGTGCATATGCTAATTTACATAGGTCAAGTGGGTACTGCAAAACTAATCTACGATGCATGGCTCAAGACTTTGGAGGATGGAATACACACTGCCGATTTATATAAGGAGAAAAGAAGTAAACAGAAAGTTGGTACAAAAGAATTTGCAGAAGCTGTTATAGACAATCTAGGAAAAAAACCGAAAACATTATCTGAGCTTATAATTGGCAGTGATCCAAATAGTAAAGTGGATAAAATACAGGATAATTATGAACAGGATTATAAGATTAAAAAACTAGTGGGTAGCGATATAACGCTTGCCTGGAGTAAGCCGGCTGACTTTGACCAAATAGTGAAGTTGTTTGAAACAAGTAATCCGCAGATTATAGCAATATATTCAAAAGGCCTTGCGATTTGGCCAGGAAGTTCAAAGTCTTCAAGTGACCAAATAACCTGCAGGTTCATTGCAAATAATGAAATTACAAATAGTGATGTGAATAACTTGCTAATCAAATTTGAGGAACATAATTTTGATGTGGTGAGAATGGATAAGTTGTATTTGTATGATGGGAAAGAGGGTTTCTTCTCTTAGTGGTTGCTTGATATTTTTATGCTTGTGTGAAACATTAAATATATTATACTAATAGTATCGTGTATTTATGTGAGGTGTAGTAATGAGTCAACATTTTAAGTTAACTGGTCAGGAGTTTTATGATAATAATGATCTGTTTAACGTACTAGAGATAAAAGCTGAACAAATTGTAGGTAAGGATTATCAAGCTCTTAGCAAGTTTCTGAAAAAACAATATAATAAATTGATACTTGTAAACCATCCTGACAAAGGTGGAGACAAAAATAGATTTGATCAGATTTATAAAGCTTATCAAGAGCTAAAAAAGTACATTGAACCTTTAGAGTCAGGAAATCCTTGTGTTAAAGTCAGTGTTGGTGCTGAAAGTAATGGACGTTTAACAGCACGTGAATTTCATTATAGAAAGAAGCTGTTCGATACACTAGGGATTGGTGAAGAAGCTATAGGTAAAGATTTTGATGAATTGACTTCTATATTAAAAAAGAATGATAGTGCGTTTGAAGAGGATGTGGAATACTGTTTTTCAGGAGATATTTATGGCAGTTTTTTTAGGCCGTCAGACCCTGGCGAGCTTAATAAACGCTTATCAAAACCTAGTATACGGCTATTTCTTTATATTTCTCCTCTAAAGGAAAAAAAGAACCTAGTAGATGAGGATAAAAAAGAATTAGCGTTAAGATTTATAGAACGTAAAAATGCCTTACTATTTATTCGGACTCTTAGTATTCTACCCTTAGGCCTGTTAACTACAGTTACTATAGGTTGCTATTTTTCATGGGGGATCATAGCATTTAACATCGCTATTAGTAGAGCCTTTGGTTTATTAGTGAATTATTATATGGAAAAGTATAAAAATTCAGAAATTTCCACTGATGAATTCATAAGTAAAATGAACTATATCGCGCTAGGCAGTAAGCTTCTTATCAACTATCCTTTAGCTGCTTTTTCTGTTTATCTACTTACAACAAATTTCATTGCTAATAGATTAACTGTTGGTGGAACCATACTTGGTTCACTATTGTTATTGGCAGTATTAATTAAAATGTTAGCTCCTGTTTTCTCAAAAGGCTGTGAAATATATGCTGAAAAGCACACAAAAGATTTACTAGAAGAGGATCCAAGAGATAGGGTACAAAAGGAAACTGACCTGTTAGGATGGTATGATCCACGAAAACTGTTAATGCCAATTGTTATGCCTCTTATTAAAAAGTGTTTTGCGGAAGTGGCAAGCGAATTTGCTGAGAGGAATTTTGATGAGGTAAAAACTGATATGTCTGATGTTAATGCTGAAGGACTATCTAAGCCTAAAGGAATTGAATTTGCACAGCAACCAGTGTAGTATAAGCTTTTAGCTCTATGCATGGACTCAAAAAAAGTAGAACTGATATTTGAAAAATTCAAGCAATCAAATCCTGCACCAAAAATAGAGCTGAATTATACCAATGATTTTACGTTATTAGTTGCGATAGTTCTATCAGCGCGAACAACTGATATAAGCGTTAATAAAATTACAAAGGAGCTATTTAGTATCACTGATACGCCAGAAAAAATGCTGAGTTTTGGGCAGAGTGAGCTAAGAAAATGCATAAGCAGTATTGGTTTATATAATTCCAAAGCAAAAAACATAATCGGGCTCAGCAAAATATTGATTGAGAGGTACAATAGCAAAGTGCCTACTGATTTCGATGATTTGGTGTCTTTGCCGGGAGTGGGAAGAAAGAGCGCTAATGTGTTCTTAAATTCGGGGCTTGGCATTCCAACATTGGCAGTTGATACTCACGTTTTTAGAGTGAGCAATAGAATCGGGCTTGTGAAAGAAAAAGATGTGTTTAAAACAGAACAATCTCTTTTAAATGTGGTTCCCAAAAAATACCTGCTTTATGCTCATCATTGGCTAGTTTTGCATGGTAGATATGTTTGCAAAGCACAGAAACCTTCGTGTGAAACGTGCATAATTCATGATTTATGTGAATTTGAGTGCAAAAGGTATAAAGTCTAGTATTTCTTTTTTTGTCATCCAAGTAGCTATAGAAACGAAAAAACTTACTTGACACATTTTGCTGGAATGATACAAGTTATTATTCAAACAACAGTTATGCAAGAGATCTGATTACATCTAAGCTAACAATGGACCACTAGATATATTACTAACTACGTTGACCTGATTCAATATTTTATTAGTGGGATTGAAATAATTTTCTATAAATTCCTTATATATAGCTGTTAACTTGTGTATATCGTTTACTGATACGCATTCGTTTATCTGATGTGCAGTTTTGTTGATTATACCAAATTCAATCACTGGACAAACATCTTTGATAAACGCAGCGTCAGATGTGCCACCACTTGTGCTAAGTATAGCATCAATGTTGGTAACCTTACTTATTGCATCAAGCATAATATCAGTATTTCTATCGGGAGTAGAGAGGAAAACGTCCCTGCTGCTATGCATAGAAAGTTTATAATCGTTAGTTACACTGGAGCATATTTCATCAATCAGCTTATATAAGCCACCCGGTGTTTGTTCATTGTTATATCGAATGTTAAAACGTGTAGTTGCTGAGCCAGGTATTAGATTGCTAGCATTATTTCCAACATCGATAGTAGTAACTTCGCAATGTGAAGGCTGAAAATATTTATTACCATGATCAAAAGTAGTATTTTTTACCTTACTCAATATCGATATTACCTTATATATTGGATTGTCTGCTAGGTCTGGGTAGGCAACGTGCCCTTGTTTTCCATGGCAAATTAATTCAAATGTTACAGAACCTCTTCTGCCTATTTTTATGGTATCACCTAATTTCTCACTACTGGTTGGTTCGCCAACCACACAAAAATCTATCTTTTTCTGCTTATTTTTCATCCATTCCAAAACTGCCTTTGTTCCATATTCTTCCATGCTTTCTTCAGCACTGGTAATCAATGCACTTATTGAACCATTGAACTGAAACTTCTCTGCAATCAAATTTACCATAGCAGCAATAAATGCAGCTACTCCGCTTTTCATATCAGCGGCCCCTCTTCCATATAGCATTCCATCCCTCACTTCTGGTTTAAATGGACCAAATGCCCAATCTTTTAACTGACCCGGTGGTACAACATCAACGTGCCCAGCAAAGCACAAATTTGGTACTCCATTTATATATTTCGCATAAAGATTTTTAACTTTATCACCAAATTCTAAAATCTCACAATCAAAGCCGCTCTTCTTGAAGATTGTTGCTATATACTCTATTGCCCCGCTGTCTTCTGGTGTTATACTCTCAAAAGAGATCAATTTCCTAGTTAGCTCTACAGGGTCAATTTTCATGTCAATCTTAAAATACTTATACTGCTATATTGTAAACACTCTATGCACTATTTAAAACAAATATTACATCAAACCGAACAAACTTTTCTAAGGGAAGTAATAACAGATTACCACCTTGCTGATGATATCTATGAAATATGCACACAACACGGAAATGACATCTTTCTAGTTGCAGATGAAAATACAGCAAAACTTTTAAACAAAAACGTATTTAATAAAATTTCTCATTTAATTATTCCAACCCCACCTGCCATTCCAGTGTCACGCGCTGGGATGACATCAAGTAGAGAAATGACACCAAGCAGAGCTGCCTCTCTTGAAACCGTAAATCTAGTGAGAAACAAAGTAAAAGACAGTGACTTAATAGTTGCATTTGGTAGCGGCACCGTTAACGATATCTGCAAATATGCAAGCTACCTCGAGAAAAAAGATTATATATCCTTTCCAACAGCCGCTTCTATGAATGGATATACATCCGCAAATGCTTCAATATTAGTAAATGGATATAAAAAATCGTTCAAAGCACATCTTCCAAGAGCAATATATATAGATATAGACATACTTGCCAATGCGCCACTGCGCCTCACATTAAGCGGATTTGCAGATTTCATTTGTCGTTCAACAGTTCAGGCTGACTGGCTACTATCTCATTTGTTGCTTAGCACAGAATACAATGAATTACCTTTTACACTTGTTCACGATTTGGAGCAAATTTTGCTAAGAGAATATACGGCGCTTACTAAAAGAAGTGGAAAAGAGGTCCTATTACTTATGGAAGTTCTACTAATTTCAGGACTTGGAATGGTGATGTCAAAAGGCAGCTATTCTGCAAGCCAAGGAGAGCATATGATAGCTCACGCAATGGAAATGGTAACAAAAGATTATTCCTCACTACATGGTGAAAAAATTGCTGTCACAACGATTACTATGGCTAATTTACAGGAAAAGATATTATCAATACAAAACCCGATTATCAAACCGACCACTTTAGATGTAAAACATATAACTCAGTACTTTGATAATATCGAATTTGTAAGAACTTTTGAACAGAAGCAAATTATGCAGCAAAAAATCCAAGAGATTATTTGTAAAGAATGGCATAATATTTCCAGTTTAATTAAGCAAAATTTACTACCTGCAAAACACCTGCAAAAAATATTTGAAGATCTATCAATTCCACACTTACCAGAGCACCTCAGTTGGAATAAAGAACAATATTGTAAAGTGGTCGATCTTGCGTTTACAACAAGAGATAGATTCACCTTTCTTGACTTAGCTAACTGCATAGAAGAAAGTTAAGTTTTGTAGTGAAATTCTGTCATTTAAAGAGATCATAGGCCAAAAGCTAAACCCTTTTCACAATCTCTTATCCATTGTCTCCTCACCTGAGTGGATATACAACTCATTCCAAGTAACTGACACTGGGTTTCACCAATAGCACTGCTTTGCTAAACATAGTTTAGTTCGAGTGGCTGAGGAGGGACTTGAACCCCCGACCAAGAGATTATGATCCTCCTGCTCTACCAACTGAGCTACTCAGCCTAATTAAAAACCTTATTATACACACGATCTATATGTTTCGTATAATACTTCAAATCAAACAAAGATTCAAGTTTTTCCGAGTTAATAACCTTAAGTAAGGGTTTATCTTGTTTCAATTCGGCCAGAAAATCACTGTTGTTTTGTTTCACTTTCATTGCATTGCTCTGAACAATTTTATACGCCTCTTCCCTCGCCAAACCACTATTTACTAACTCAAGCAATACACGCTGTGAGAAAACTAAACCTTTTGAAGAATTTAAGTTCTTTTCAATGTTTTCCTTATTGATCACCAATTTATCTATCAAATCTGTTAATCGCACTAAAGCAAAATCCATTGTTATACAAGCATCAGGAGCAATGCATCTTTCCACAGACGAGTGTGATATATCACGTTCGTGCCACAATGCAACATTTTCTAACGCAGGAAAAACATAACTGCGTATTAAACGTGAGAGTCCAGTCAGATTTTCACTTAAAATAGGATTACATTTGTGTGGCATAGCAGAGCTTCCCTTCTGCCCAGTGGAAAAATGCTCAGAAATTTCGCCGATTTCAGTTCTTTGCAAATGACGAATTTCAACAGCAACATTTTCTATTGAACTTGCAATTACTCCCAAAACTGAAAAGAACATGGCATGTCTATCACGAGGAATGATTTGAGATGATATGGTTTCAGGTATGAGTCCCATTTCTTTCGCTACATATTCTTCAACAAACGGATCAACATTTGCAAAATTGCCTACTGCACCTGATATTTTACAAATTGAGATCTCTTTTTGCGCGCTAATTAATCTCTGATAATTGCGTTTAAATTCAGCATAAAATCTGGCAAATTTTATTCCAAGAGTTGTTGGTTCTGCATGCATTCCGTGACTGCGTCCAACACAAACAATATCTTTATAGTCCTCAGCTTTTTTTTTCAATGCTGCAAGTAAATTTTTTAGATTCTCGAGCAAAATATCACAGGACTCTTTCAGTTGCACCGCAAGGCATGTATCCAAAACATCAGAACTTGTCATTCCATAATGAAGATAACGAACATCAACTCCCGCTTTTTTAGCAATATATGTCAGAAAAGCTATAACATCATGTTTTACAATGGATTCAATTTCGTTGATACATTCAACATCAAATTCAATAGCACCAGAGAGGTTCTCAGCAATATTATTCGGAATCACTCCTAACTTTGCTTGAGCTTCACACGCTAATTTTTCTATTTTAAGCCATATATTAAATTTATTATTTTCCTCCCAAATGGAAGACATTTCTTTTCTGCTATAGCGGGGAATCATTTTTGATTTATTCCAATAATGGTGTCATTCCAGTGCGTGACACTGGAATCCAGATATAAAAGTATTTGCAAATTATTCAATGGACAACGGATTCTAGAAGCATAAAATAATGTCCATGATGAAATAAACTGGATCCCAGTGTCACGCACTGGGATGACATGAGGGAAGCACTGGGATGACACCAGCTTAGCCATGGCAGACATTTCTTTACGACTATAACAAGGGATCATCTTTGATCAGCTATCATCACCATCAGTAGCTTCTTTATTCGCATCTTGCTCTGCCTCTTGTTGCTCAGACTTCTGATTTTGCAATTTTACTTGCCTTAGCTCATTTGCATCTGTTTCGGATTTCACGACGTATATAGTAATTGGTACTACTACTTCACTATGTAATTCTACGTTTACTTGGTATTCACCCAAGTTTTTGATGCTTACTCCACCAAAAGATAAACTACGGTGATCTATCACATGTCCTTCTTGTAGTAAAATTTTCGCAATTTCACGTGTTGTTACAGAACCAAAAATTTTACCATCCTCTGAAGCTTGCTTTATTAATACCACAAACTTATCATGCAGTGACAAAGCAAGCTCTTTTGCTACATTTAATCTTTTTATATTCTCTTCTTCCAGTAATAAACGTTGCTCCTCTAGCTTTGTTAAATTTTCCTTGGTAGCTTTCACCGCTTTTCTTTGTGGAAAAAGAAAATTACGTGCATAACCTGGTTTAACTTTGACAACTTCACCAAGCTTACCTAAAGTCCTTATATTTTCCTTTAAAATTATCAACATAAATTACCTAAACTTTTTTAGTACAGTAAGGAATAAGAGCTAAAAAACGTGCCCTTATGATCGCTAAGCGTAACTTCCTTTGTTTTTTTGCACATACGCCTGTTAATCTTCTAGGTAATATCCTACCATAGTCAGAGGTAAACTTGGATAATAAATCTATATTCTTATAATCTATGTCTTCATCTTTAGACGCAGCAAGAGGGCAAACTTTAGAACGCCTAAAGCCAGTCCTATTATTTACAGATACGTAAGAATTATTAAAACTATTTCGTCTTTTCATCATTATGCGCTTTGCTCCTCAATTTGTTTATTCATCATATGAGATTTACCTTCAAAAATTTTATCAACCTGCACAGGAAAGTGGCGAATAACGTTCTCATTAAGTTTCATTCTACGCATAAATTCATCCAGAATGCTTGCAGTAGAACTTATGCACATTATACAATAATGACCGCTCTTCATTTTATTTTTGTGATATGCAAAATCCAAAAGACCCCAATGTTCATACTTGATTAATCCTGATGCTTCAATGTTTTTCAAAAGCATTTCCAACGCTTTGCTCGATTGAGTTGGACCGTTTATTCTAAAATCTTTCAAAATATCTTGAAAAATCTTTATTAGATGTTCTGAAATATTTCTCTTCAAAGCATTTACTGCGTTATGGATAAACGCACTTTTAGTACTGCCTCCTAGAAATTTTGTAAAATCTTGCGTTATTCCTAAATCTTTTAGGTCATCTTTCAACTCTTTATCGATTTTTGACTTCACTTCTTTCAAATTTGAAAGATCTTCTTCTAATTCAACCCATAAAATTTTTGTAAGATCTTCCAAGAAATCAGAGTAAGCAACTAGACTTTCTTTAATGTCCTCAGCACGCACTTCTAACTCTTGTTTTGTAAGCTTGTCATTTCCTTTTTTCAGAATATCCCTGATTTGCTGGAACATAATATCTGCTTTAATATTTTTCAATGAAACAGCTAGCTCTTGGACCATCTCCTCTACTTCTTGCTGTAACAATCCTTGTTGTGCTATAAAAGTAAATTCATAAAGATTCACTATATCTTCCTTTAATACCGATTAAATATTTCATTATATAAAGCTTTTTTATATAAGCAAGTTATTTGTATTAATTTCTACGCCTTTAATCCAGCTTAAATTAGATATTTCATAAATTACTTGAGGAGCAATTGAGTATGCACCTGGTAATAAGATGCTCACTTTATGTTTTTCGAGAAGAAGTTTTAGCATTATTTTGGTTCTGCCTTCATCTTTCAATATTGTGTTTAATTCCATAGCGGCTTTTTGCGAATCCGTGCACTCAGTGGTGAGAACTAATTCTTTTATTGTAGAAGTGACTCTTTTTGTAAACTCAGATATATCCTTGCCTGCTAATCTTGTTGTATTTTCCGAAGCTTCAAGATCAATTATCACAAATGTTCCTGGTGAAAATAAATCTCTTTTTTCTTCTATTATTTCATTATTATAGAATGCTATTTCAGAAACGTTATGGGGATCAGAAAGTGTGAGGATAACAAACCTTCCACGCTCTGAAGTTCTCATACGTGCATTTAATATTACCCCAGCAGTTTTTGCTGTTCTATTTTCTCCGATAAACCCAATATTTAACTTTTCCAGAAGAGTTCTAAATTTTTCAAGTGGATGATTAGTTAAATAAAATCCTAGTGAAAATAACTCATGTTCTAATTTTTCCTCCTCATCAAAATCTTCCACATTCTCAAGTTTCGGTTTGAGGACATCAAGACTACCAAACAAAGCAGCTTGACTTGATTCTCTATCCTGTTTGTTTTTATTTGCAAAGTAAATCAGCGTGTCCATTGACTCATATAGCTGCTTTCTGTTCTTATGTACGCTATCGAATGCTCCGGATTTAATCAGGCTTTCTAGCGCTCTCTTATTTATTATATGACCTGAATTTTGAATGAATTCCCATATGTCCTTACAAGCGCTTGAACGTACGTTCACTATTCCTTCCGCTATAGAAAAACCAACATTCCTCAAGGCAGCAATACCATAACGTATGCGTTCATCCTCTATTGAGAATTCAGCTTTAGATTTGTTTATATCAGGTGGAAGAACGGTAACGCCACTAAACTTTGCTGCATGATAAAATAAATTCAGTTTATCTCTATCATCAATATTCAGATTCATTAGTGCTGTAAAAAATTCTAATGGATAATTAGCTTTAAGGTAAGCCGTTTGATAAGATATAACCGCATATGCTGCAGCATGAGATTTATTGAACCCATAACCAGCAAATTTTGCAACAAGGTCAAAGATATAACTTGCCCTGTCATAATCAACGCCATTCTTCGTTGCCCCTTGGACGAAAAGTGTACGTTGTTTATCCATCTCTTCCTTGATTTTCTTACCCATGGCACGTCTTAGCAAATCTGCTTCTGCGAGACTATATCCAGAGAGAATACGCGCTATTTCCATCACCTGTTCTTGGTAAATTATTACCCCAAATGTCTCTTTTAATACTTCCTCAAGTAACGGATGAATATAATCTGGCTTCTCAAGTCCATGCTTTCTTGCAACGTAAGTTGGAATGTTATCCATAGGTCCTGGACGATAAAGGGAAATTAAAGCGATAATATCCTCAATACAGTCCGGTTTTAGTTTAATTAAAGCTTCTCTCATTCCCGAACTTTCAAGCTGGAACACTCCAATTGAATCACCGCTTGAGAGCATCTCATAGGTTTTTTGGTCATCTAAAGGAACTGAAGAAATATCGATCTTTTGTCTATCACGATTAATTAAACGACACACATGATCTATTAGCGTTAGCGTACCAAGTCCAAGAAAATCAAATTTTATTAGCCCAGCTTTCTCCACATATTTCATGCTGTATTGAGTGATTGGCAAAGCTGAATTTGGATCATAATACACAGGAACAAAATTTTCCAACTTTTGATCACATATTACAATTCCAGCAGCATGGGTTGAAACGTGACGATATATTCCTTCAAGCTTAAGAGATATATCAAGAAGCTTTGCAATTACCTCATCACTATCCCGCTCTTTCTGCAGGTTTTGATCAAACTCTATCGCTTGTGATAAAGTTACAGGATTTACTGGATTAAATGGAACCATTTTAGATATTTTATCCACTTGAGAGTAAGGCATTTGCAATACTCTACCAACATCACGCAATACTGCCCTTGCCTGCAATTTACCAAAAGTGATTATTTGAGCAACATAACCGTACTTTTTCTGAACATAATCAATAACCAGGTCCCTTTTCTCTTGGCAGAAATCGATATCAAAGTCAGGCATCGATACACGATCAGGATTCAAAAATCTTTCAAATATTAGGCCAAACTTTATTGGATCAAGGTCTGTAATCTGCAAGCCCCAAGCAACAATTGATCCAGCACCAGAGCCTCTTCCTGGACCAACTGGAATGCCATTTGCTTTGCTCCAACGAATAAAATCAGAAACTATCAAAAAGTAGCCAGCGTAGTTCATCGAAGTTATCACACTCAGTTCGTAATTCAGCCGATCGTAGTATTGTTTAAGGTCTATGTCTGTCTCATTCGCAATACGGAATTCTAATCCTGCAACTGCCTGCTCCCTCAGTTCTTCATTCTCAGTTTTATTTTCTCGACAAGGAAATTTAGGCAAAATAGGCTGCCTGCTTCTTGGCATGTAAGAGCACCGCTTAGCTATCACTAAAGTGTTATGAATTGCTTCGGGAATGTCGCTGAACAGCTCCTCCATTTCTGCCACAGACTTGAAGTAATGCTCGGTAGTTAACTTCTTTCTGTTATTCTCCAGGGCATAACTCCCCTCCGATATACACGTTAATATATCATAAGCCTCATAGTCAGACCTATTTGGAAAAAACACATCGTTCGTTGCAACTAGTGGTATATTGCGCTGATAAGCAAAATCTATTAAAGTTTCTTCAAGCTCTAGCTCTTTATTCAGCCCATGACGCTGCAATTCAACATATAAATGACCATTGAATGCTGAAAGCAGTTTTTCAACCGTTTCTTTATCTTGCCCCAACAATAGTTGAGCCAAACATCCACCGGTTAAAGCGATCAGACCCGTACTTAAATTCAATAGCTCATCAAAATCAACGTAAGGAATATCGCTGTTATTCTTGCGCTTTCTAAAAGACTCACTTACCAAAGTGACTAAATTAGTGTACCCTTGCTCATTTTTTGCAAGCAATAATATAGGTAAATTTTGTTCTGAATGTTTAACTATAATATTGCATCCTATTATTAGCTGTATTCCCCTACTTGCCGCATATTCTGCAAACTCAAGTGAACCAAATAAATTACCTGAATCAGTAATTGCAACCGCTGGCATTTTATTTCGCAAACAAAGGCCGATCAGCTCCTCAATTTTAACCGAGCTTTCAAGCAGCGAATAAACACTATGAACACGTAAGTGTATGAACATAAGAAACTTTAGATCAACAAAAAAGGATAACATTAATTTACTCATGAGAACATAATTTTCATGAGAACAAAAGCCTATAAGATTTCTCAAATCTAAGGTTAAGATACAAAAAACTTCCTTGACAAGCTTCGCCAGCCCCCTTATCATGAAACTGAAGCTATTGTATTTGCTTTCGCCAATCTGCAGATTAAAAGGTAAGGATTACTTAATGTATCGGCGTCTTATGTTCAATTTTTTGCAGTATATAGATACTGTATGTCTTTACAAAACTTCATCTACATCTAGATTTTTATCTAAATAAGCTGAACGCGCTTATAAAGCGTTACAAGACATCAAAAAATGCCAATACTCGACAGAGATAGTAAAAGACTAGCTAACTCGGGGATTCTTTGTCTTTTTTTCTGCTTAGTAAATTTCTTAAACATTTGCAGCGTAAGTTAGTTGCAATTAAAAGCGGCTGAATCTCGCTTGTCAAGCGTTTAAAACATAAAAAACGCCAATATTTTAAAGCGGATAATAACCACGGGGCTTCTTTTGCCTTTTTTTTCATTTGGTAAATTTCTTAATGTTTATGGCTAAACGACAACCGTCATCCCGCTGCTTGTTAGCGGGATCTCTTGTTAGCGGCTGAGATACCGCGAATGAATCGCGGTATGACGTAGGGATTGCATTAGCTATAATTCTTTAGTTTTCACTTTTCTTTTAACCTTGCAATGATATTTTCTTTGCCGATAAAAATTAATAATTTAGCGAGCTCTGGTCCTGTTTCTGTTCCTGTTAAAGCTAAGCGCAACTGCATAAATAGGTCTTTTGCCTTTATATCTACTGTGTGCCGAATAGTTGTGACCCACTCTGATAATGTGTTTTCATTATAATCGTCTTGAGGCAATGTATTGAGCGCGATTTTTATAAGCTCCTTATCAAGAATCACAGGCTCTATATCGGATTTGCATATTTTCCACCACTTGGCCACCTCAGAAAACCTTTCTATATTGTTCTTTATAAAATACCAAAACTCTGAGGAGTCCACTCCAATTTGATTTAAACGTTCTTGTATAATTTCAAATGGCATTTGTTGCAGCACTTTGCTATTTAGCTTGTATGCTTCACTCAAGCTAAATTGCGTACATGCTGAGCTAAATTTTTTAATGTCAAATGAATCAATCAAAGATTGCATACAGGCGCAAGCTTCAATTGGATTGGATGTTCCAAGCTTCACTAAATAACTAACTAGTGCCATCGGTTCAATTTCATCTTCTTTTATAGATTTGATATCTAGCACGCCGGCTCGCTTGGATATCTTGCTATCATCAAAATGTAGCAGAGAAAGGTGAGCAAATGTAGGGATTTTCGCTTTTAATGCTTTAATCATTTGGATTTGCACTGCTGTATTAGTTACATGATCTTCCCCGCGTACAATATGAGTTACATTAAAGTCAACATCATCAATAACAGAAGGTAACATGTATGTGTAAATTCCATCTTCTCTTTTTACCACAGGGTCGCTTATGCTACTGGTTGCAATATTTATTTCACCTTTAACTTCATCATTCCATTTAACAACTTCATTTCTATCCAACTTAAATCTAAAATGTGGTCTTCTTCCTTCTTGCTCATAATGAATTTTCTCTTGCTCAGTTAGAAGTAACGCGCTTCTGTCATATACCGGGGGAAATCCTTGTTTTAACTGCAATTTTCGTTTAATGTCTAACTCTTCTCTTGTTTCATAGCATGCATAAATATGCCCTTCTTTTATTAACTGCAAAAACACCTCGTTATAGCGCTCAAAGCGCTCTGATTGCTTGAAACTTGCATCCCAATCGATACCAATCCATTTTAGGTCTTCTATGATATTATTTATATATTTGACATCTGAACGCTGAAGGTCAGTATCATCAAAACGGAGTAAAAATTTTCCATTTTGATTGCGTGTGTACATCCAACAAACCAAGGCAGTTCGTACGTTTCCTACGTGGAGGTAGCCAGTTGGGCTTGGAGCGAATCTTGTTAGCATTTAAATAGCAATATTGTTTACTCTAATTTATTTTAATTTTATATAAATATATGGCTAGAGCAAGCGAGATCTGCTAATACAATTGAGCAAGAGAAGAATAAGTATGGCTATAGCATTGTGGCACCTTTGATATTTGATGGATTAAGACCATATGATAAATTCAAGAAAATTCACAGCTTGACGACAAAGGCTAATGTAGCATTATATTGGTATCATGACTAACTTAGAAAAGATGAGAGAAAAACTGCAAGATCAAATAAATTATCATAATGTTTTGTATCACCAAAAAAATAAGCCAGAAATAAGTGATGCTGAATATGATGAACTGAAGAAAAAGTTAGCTGAAATAGAGCCAGAAATTTATGCAACACAAGATAGTGTTGGTGCTCCACCTGATGAGAGGTTTTCTAAGGTGGAACATCAAGAACCTATGCTTTCCCTTGAGAATGCTTATGATGAACAAGGTGTAGAGAAATTTTTGTCTAAAATAAAGAGGTTTTTAATTGAAGACAAAATAGAGATATTATGTGAGCCAAAAATTGATGGGTTGTCGTTTTCTGCAATTTATGAGGATGGAAGATTTGTTAAAGCTGCAACTCGAGGCGACGGTTTTGTAGGAGAAGATGTCACTCACAATGTTGCAACAATAAAAGGCTTTCCTAAGTTTTTGCAAGGTGTGCAAGGAAGACTAGAAGTAAGAGGTGAAATATACATCAGTAACAGCGACTTTTTAAAGTTAAATGAAAACGATGAATTTGCCAATCCTCGAAATGCAGCCGCTGGTTCTCTAAAGCAATTGGATGCAAACATTACAGCAAGCAGACCTCTTAGATATTTTGCTTATTCTTTGATTGGTAGAGCAGAGAAAAGTCAAAGTGAAATACTAAATAAGCTTGAGGCACTTGGTTTTTGCGTAAATGAGCATCAGTCCTTAACGAGTAGTTTGGATGGAATGCTGAAGTTCTATAACGGGGTCTATAATTGTCGCTATAACTTGGATTATGATATTGATGGAATAGTCTATAAAGTAAATGATTTGGTACTACAAAATCGTCTAGGGAATACTCACAAAGCACCGCGCTCAGCACTTGCATACAAGTTTTCTGCGGTTTATGCAAAAACAAAGTTAAACAAGATATTTATACAGGTGGGCAGAACAGGGGTTTTAACTCCAGTTGCAGATTTAGTGCCAGTCAATGTTGGTGGGGTGCTAGTTAGTAGAGCAAGTCTGCATAACCAAGATGAGATAAAACGTAAAGACATAAGAGAGGGAGATATTGTAACAATCAAAAGGGCAGGGGATGTAATTCCCCAGATCGTTGAAGTAAGCAGAGATTCTCGTCTTCCAAATACACCTGAATTTGTGTTTCCTGAAGTATGCCCTGAATGTGGTAGTAAAGTACGTCAGGTTGAGGGAGAGGCTGCAGTAAGATGTCCTGAGGAATTTGCCTGTAAAGCTCAAATAATAGAAAAACTAAAGCATTTTGTATCGAAAGATGCATTTGACATTGTTGGCCTTGGTGATAAGCAGATAGAGTTTTTTTACGACCTTGGTCTGATAAAACAAATTCCCGATATTTTTACTTTAGAAGAAAGATTGGATGAATTTAATCTGGAAGAACAGTCTGGTTGGGGCAAGAAATCAATAGCTCATTTATTAAATGCTATACAAAGCAGAAGGGTAATAACTCTAGATAGGTTTATATTTTCTTTAGGTATTAGATTTATTGGCCAAGTTGCAGCAGAATTGCTTGCAGATTATTATGTTTCTTATTATAATTGGTATAATTCGATGATTGAACTGTCATCAGATAATACTGAGCTAGTAGGTATAGACGGCATAGGAAAAAAAGTAGCTGAATCTTTGGAATCATTTTTTTCTAAGGAACATAACATCAAAATGTTAAATGATCTTACTGCTTGTCTTCAAATTCTTCCTGTGAGCTCCAACTCTAGTAACTCTGTTTTAAATAATAAAATTATAGTGTTTACTGGTAAGCTACTTGCTATGAGTAGAGGAGAGGCAAAAGTAAGAGCCAAAACTCTAGGAGCAAAGGTCAGCTCACATCTTTCTGCTAAAACTGACTACCTAATTGCAGGAGAAAAACCAGGATCCAAATATAAAAAGGCAGTGGAATTAGGTGTAGAAATTTTAGATGAAGACCAGTGGCATAAAGTGATAAGTTTGGGAGTGTTCAAATGAAACTTGGATTGTATATTAAATCAAAGTTGCAAGACTATTTAGAGAGTAGCCAATTCTTTCCATCCAAGAATCATTTTATTGACTTGCCTCAATTTTTCAACAGAAGGCAAGTCTTCTGTGCTGAGCGGTAGGCGGACAGTTTGATGTTCTATGAGCCCAATATCATGCAAAAGTGCTTTAGTGGGTATTGGGTTGCTGGCAATAAATAGGGCTTTGCAGGCTTGTTGCCAGATATCTGTTGAACTTTTCATGTCATTTTCTGTCATTTGAACAGGTTTCCTTCTGGATTCCAGCGTCACGCGCTGGAATGACAGTGAAGAAAGTTCGTCGTTCAGACACTGCTTAACGTATTCATGTGCTACGCGCGGCCAAACATTGGCAGCAACGGAAACCAGGCCAGCCGCACCATAAGCGGCCATATCGGATATCATATTATCATCTCCACAAAAGACCTCAATATTTGGTGCAACTTTCTTATACTGAGCTAAAGTATCAACAGTGCCACTTGAATCTTTGATAGCCCAAAATTTTTCGTGGCTGGATAAGTTGCGTACAGTTTCAGCGTGAAGATTTATTCCTGCTCTTGATGGAATATTGTAAAACATAACCGGCACATGTGCTTTCTCAAGCAGCTTTTCAAACCATAAAGTCTGCCCCATAATTCCGGGCTTTGCATAAATGGGAGTTGTCATTAGATAGCCATGAATAGGCATACCCTTGCAAAAATCAAGCCATTCAAGAGTCTGATATAGATTCACTCCTGGTACGCCAATTATAATTTTTGTATTTAATTTTAGCTCACATACAAATTCAACTAACTCGCGTTTTTCAGAATCAGTAAGCGATAGGCCTTCACCTGTGCTACCCAGCAACACTACGCCATTTTCAGCTTTAACTTGCATTGTCAGTAAACGCTGCAAACTGCTATAATCTATACTATCTCCATTGCAATTAAAAGGAGTAACACAAGCAGTCCATAAAAATGTAGATTTCAATTTAAATTGTTAAAATGGTATTTCATCGTCGAGTAGTTCATCTTTTATATCGTTGTCAAAACTTTCGTGTTTATCTTTTTGTTCTGTTTCACCTTGTTTGTATTCACTTGGCTTGTAATCAGAATTTGGCGCACTATTTCGTGAATCCAAGAGAGTAAGAGCGCTATTAAAATTATATAGAACCACCTCTGTTGTGTATCTTTCACCACCGTTTTGGTCAGTCCATTTTCTAGTTCTCAAAGAACCTTCAACATAAACTTTACTGCCTTTACGTGCAAAATCTTTGACGATTTTTACTAATCCTTCACTAAAAATTACGATATTATGCCACTCTGTCTTTTCAGAGCGCATACCGGAAAGTTTGTCAGTCCAACTTTCAGACGTGGCTATTGAAAAACTTGCCATTTCTTTTCCATTTTGTGTAGTCCTAATTTCAGGATCTTTTCCTAAATTACCAACTAGTATGACTTTGTTTATGGTACCACCAGACATAATTATGCTCTAAATAAATCCTTTTATTATCTTATGTGAAAATACTATTGTCAAATTTAATTAAAAGTGCGCTTGGAGGGATTCGAACCCACGGCCTTTGCCTCCGGAGGGCAACGCTCTATCCAACTGAGCTACAAGCGCATATATATTTAAGTTATTTAATAGATAAGCCATCCAAGTCAAATTTTTGTTTTGGATAAAGCGTAAACATAATACTCCCATATCCAAAATATACATTTTGAGAATCATTCGCATGCTTTTTTATTGCTTTTTGATCTACGGTCCATACAAAAGTTACATAATTTTCAGTGACTGAGTGCACTTTTAAATCCTTAGTATTTATAAACAGTTTTCCATTTACCCATATTTTCCATGTATCGGGAGAAAGATATAAAATTGAGTCTAAACTCACTACCTTACCGTTGAAATTATCTGATACCTCCTCTTTTGCAGCTCTTGAAGATTGTAAATTGAACTTTTCCATTTCATTGACCATTCTATTAACTGGCTCTTCATCAAAAAAAATGCTTTTTACGTTACTATATTGTGACAAAACGTCAAAGTCACTTTCCACTGCTTCTCTTATTATATCGTCCCGATCTGTATAGCTTAGTTTTTGATTGTTGATAAAGAAACACTCTTTTGCACGCAAATTTGCTATATCAATAAAATCGTCGATTTCTTGATTGCCAACTTTAAGAATACTTTCAAAATATCTTTTTTCTATCATCATTCCATACTGAGAATGATGACAAACCATTTCATCATTACCTTGTTTTTCTATATATACGCATAAATTTCCACTATTTAATCCTAATATTTTATGCTCAATAAAATCTTCATTGCCAATATATTGTCGGCAAGAATACTCCTTACAAATTTCTATGCTTTCTATGATATCTTCACAACTGCAATATGCATTAACATTGGAAATGAGTAGCGTAAAAATAAAAAACAGCTTTATGTTCATCACCTTATCTACTTAATATAGTATACCAATCAAAGACTATATTAGCTCTCACTATCTCTATCATATTACCATTCAAAATCTGATTCATAGTTGCAGCATCAATATTTCTCTGCTTATTTAAAATAAGAGATTTGATCATAACATAACCGGGCAGATTTGGAATAGACTGTAGAAATAAAAAAATATGCTTATCGCTGATTGAGCTTAAATTTAGGACCACTTCACTTTTTATTACTTTTGTGCGTTCACTTTTGTTGTGGAGCTCAACTTCTTCGGGTATAGAAATTGATATTTCAGGTTCTAATATATAGTGCTTTTTATATAACTTGCTAAGCTCGAAATTTAAATTTGCAATGTATCTGCTACTATGTAAATTTGAAGAAGAAATTTTTTTCCATAAATCTAGGTTTTTATTTAGAACAACTTCCTTTTTTTGAATTCCAGTAATCTGTAAATTAATAGAACGTATTTTATCAATCGCAATTTGGTTTTTATTATAAATCTTTTCGTTATAGATAACAACATATGTTAATAACCCTATTAATCCAACAGATAATAACAAATACGATATAAACTGAATTGTAGCTTTTCTTTTTAATTGAGAGATAGTCATTAATCTACATTGCCTCTCCTATTTCAACATCAATAGATAGATTTTGCTCTTTAGCAGCAGAAATATTAATGTCATAGGTACGAAAATTATCGTTTAAATTTTTTCGTAGTTTCTCGTATTGATGAGAAATATTTTTACCGGATTGAAAATTAAACTTTAAAGTTGTGGTAATATAACTTTTTGCCTCATTATAATTCCATTCAAATGATCGAAGCTCTATACCTGGTATTTTTAACTTTTCTACATACTTAACTTGTGTAAGAGGAGAGTATTCTATTTTTGATAAAATATTATTGATATTAATAAAATCATAAATTTCATCTATTTTTTTTACATTATAGCTTTGGCTAAGTTTTGTTAATTGGTTATTTAAGGTGTTCTGCTTTGCTGATAAATTATCAGCGACATTGAAATTTGAATACAAATTTAGCAAACAAAGGGTGTTTGTTATAACTAAAACCAGGGCGAAGTATAGAAAAATTCGAGGAGAGTTTAAATAAAGGTAATTGAATAGATAAAATTCTTTAGTTTCCTTTGTATTAAAAATAGCTGCTAATTTATTCTTAAAGCTATGAAACAAAATTATGGTATCGCAAAAGTTATCTTTTTCACTTATAGCTAGTTCTGCTCCTAATAGTTTGCCTAACTCATATGGAGTTAATATGTTCACACTGTTCTCTGAAAAATTTATGACTGATAAACTAGCTTTGATATCTTCTGACACTATGATACAAAGGTCGATAGGGTTATTTTTTTCAAACCCAAACTTAGTTAAGGATCGAATAGTATCTTGCACTTCCTGATATATTCCACCAGCGATAATTCCTGGTAAATTATCATTAGTAAATGATGTTAAGCGCGTAAATACCATTTTATTCTCTTTAAGAACCACTTGTCTATAGCCTCCCGTTTTAGTTGCAGCAACTATAATTTTCCAATTATTAGGATCTTTATGTAGAATCTTTTTTGTTATATTACTTATTTCTATAGGAAACATTAATATTCCCTTAAAGTTGGAGCCTATCTCAATAAACACATTCAACCAATATTCTACTAAATGCTTTGCTTTTGATGAAACAAGAAGATAGCACCAGTTTTGATTGAATTTGTTTGGCTTCTCAACCAAAAAAACTGAACTTATGTCATTATTACAAGAAAAATGCTCCATCTTTGTTTTTGCTGATAGATAGGCACTAATCTTGTTTGCCCTTGTAATAAACTGTAGCGAGTAATTTTGATCTGCATGATTAAGCACCAGGTATAAAGGTGCTTTTTTATCTGACGAAAGACATGAAATTAAATCGGAAACTGCTTTATCGTTTTTGCCCTTAACAAAATACCTTTTATTTAAAGTATTATTTTTAAAATATAGTAACATTATGCCTTCTTCTCCAATAGAAAGCATAAACTTACTTTTGGATTTTGAACTAAACATATTAACAAAGCATATACTTATCTAGAATTAAAAAGGCAATTTATTGAAATTCATTAAACGTTAGAGGGAAATATTGTTATAAATTTTCGCAGCAACATTATTTATATTATAATTTTTTTATAAAATTACCACTAATATTAAGTTATTTAGATAACAAATTAAGAAAATTCATTAAGACGAATTTGTTGTTTTTCAAATTGTAGGTAAACCTAAGCCACTTTAGCTATATCTGCCGATTGACTTTAATTAATAAGAGTTGTTAATCTATTTACTATTCTTGTAATATTATTTCTAATGGTAAAGAAATATATATTTTTCTGGAACAGTTGTTATTTCAGATACAGAATTTATTGTAAGTAAACTAACCATTTGCTGAAGAGCGCTCATCTTCTGTGGTACTTGATGATGGAGCAACTAATTTGCTCAAAATCTCATCTTTTGGTCCCATAGCGTAAATGACACCATCTGACATGAGGATCACCTTATCAACTACGGACAATAACGGTAGCTTGTGAGTGATGATAACAGTAGTAGTATTTTGTTTTCTTGCAATGCCAATTGCATTAATTAAGCATGCCTCTCCATTGCTATCTAAGTTAGCGTTTGGTTCATCAAGTACTAAAAGTTTTGTGTGACCATAAAAAGCTCTGGCAAGTCCAAGAAGCTGTTTTTGGCCGCCAGAGAGCGTTACTCCTCCAGGACCTCCTATTGTTGTATCATATCCATTTGGTAAGCTTAGTATTAGTTCATGTATTCCTGCAATTTTTGCTGCTTTGATTATTTCTTCAGGATTTGGATCTGGCCTCATGCGAGCAATATTAGCTTTGACACTAGTGTTAAATAACTCAATATCCTGAGGTAAGTAGCCAACATAATTACCAAAATTTTCTCGATTCCAAGTATATACATCAGCGCCATCTAGTCTGACTACACCAGATATTGGCTTCCATACACCAACAGTTAATTTTGCGATAGTGGATTTACCAGAAGCACTTGCACCAATAACACCAACTACATCTCCAGGATCTATAATGAATGATATTCCTTTTACTGTCGGCTTATTGCTTCCATAAGGAGTAAAAAATACTCTATCAAATTCCAATTTTCCTTCAGGTTCTGGTAGAGCCATCGTTTGCTCTCTTTTTGGCGATGTTAATATAAGTCTTTGTAGCCTTCCATATGACATTCTAGCCTGATTTAAAAACTTCCAAGTATGAACCGCAGCATCAAATGGTGCTAATACTCTACCCATTAAAATTGAAGCAGCGATGATGCTACCGGCAGTCTTATGAGCTGTGATTGCAAGTAATGCACCTGTTCCAATCACTGATATTTGCAGAGTTGAGCGCAAAAATTTAGTGATTCCAGTAATTACATTAGAGCGATTTTGTGCTTTAATTTGCATTGCTCGGTTCTGATCATTTCGTTTACACCAATCAGAGACTATGAATTCTGACATGCCCATAGCTTCAACCACTTCTGCATTTCTTGTTGCAACATCTATAGCATTGATATTCCGTATAGTTTCTTCGTTGGTTTCTTGTAATATTCGTTTAGTGGCAAGTTCATTCCATATTGCCATAGAGACTAATATAATAATTCCAGTAATAGCTATAAACCCCGTGGAGGTATGTATCATGAAAATCACAACAAGGTAAATTAACGACCATGGAGTATCAAACAGTGAGAATATACCATTTCCTGTAATGAAATTTTTTATCACTCCGAGATCTCGTATTGCTTCACCACTTGAAGTTGAGCTCTGCACTGACGTTAGCCTGATTGACCTTACTATCAGATCTGGTGTTGCAGTTTTATCGATCCAATCACCTATTTTTGCCATGGCTAAATATCGACAAGTTTCAAGCATTGCAGAACATGCAAATGCAGATAAAGTGATAATTGTCAGCATAGTTAGTGTTGATACACTTTCGCTCGATATCACCCGATCAAGCACTTGAGAGGTATAAAGTGGTAGGAATAACATTAATAAATTGATTCCCGCACTAAACCAAAAGATAAACCAAAATGCACTTTTGCATTTTTCTAGGCAAACATATAGAGTACTTTGCTTCAATTCTTTTTTTATTGATGGCGTAATTTCCACAATCTTCCTCTTAATTTGATTACATGCACCATATACAATTTTTATTACAAAAATATTAATAACGGTAGTTAGCTTACTTTAAGTGAGTAAAATATTAATATATGTGAATAGGAAATATAAACAATGGTAAAAAGAAGTATAGTTAATATTTCCTTCATTGCCTATAGCGAAGCTACGTCATACCGCGATTCATTCCATAGCTGTACGAACATTCATTTTTGAAGGTAAACTGCACAGCAAATGGTGTCATGAAAGTAGCTGACACTGGGATGGCTTTGTTGCATCGCTACTTATGAAAGGCTAACTATAATTAGGATTATAAGCAACTTATTGAAAATCTTGTTTTTTTGCAATCAATCTGATCAAATTTAAGAATAGTAATTTGTTATTTATATTAATAAATTTAATTCTATTGAAAATAGCTAAAGCATTGAAATTCTTGAATTTTAGCCAGATTAGTGAGTGGTAGTGAAATTTCTTTTACTCAAATTTAGGTATTCACTGACCGTTCTTGTTATAAATACCAGAATAATAAGCTACTGATATTCTCCACCTTTTTTATCTTTAATCCATCATAGCTAGCGATGCAACAAAGCCCACCGATTCATTCTACTGCAACGCAGAAAATTCGTACAATTGTGCATAATGTGGGGCTTCTGGCTACATTTTTCTATTGAACTCACCTTTTCTCTATGTGACAGATTTCGTATTAAATTTTAAATTTAATGCGCCTAGATATACAAGCATTCCTAGCAAAACCATAGGTATAGAAAGCAACTGCCCCATAGTTAAATCAAGCCACAAATAGCCAATTTGATAGTCTGGTTCGCGAAAAAACTCAACGAAAAAACGTGCTATTCCATACCACATAACTGCAATACCAGTTAACGCACCGTGATACAGTCTTATTCTAGTTAAGAAAAACAGTGAATTTGCAACTGCAAAAAGTAGCAGTCCTTCAAAAAGTGCCTCATAAAGCTGGCTTGGATGATGCAGCAAATTATCACCACTCTCTGGAAATACCATACCCCATGGCATAGTTGTAACTCTGCCAAATAACTCTCCGTTTATAAAATTGCCTATGCGACCTAAAAATAAACCTATGGGAACTCCGCAAGAAACTAGGTCCAGTGCATAAAATGTAGGGATATTATGTCTTTTACACGAAATTATTACTGCAAGCAAAACTCCTATAGCACCACCATGAAATGACATCCCTCCTTCCCAGGTCTTCAATATCTCAATAGGGTTGCTTATATAAAGAACTGGATCATATATCAATACGTAGCCAAGTCTACCTCCAAGGATAATACCTACAATAGTGGCTGTTAATAACGAATCGTAAAAATTCTTAGTAAATATTTTTTGGTCATCTAGCTTATGTAAATACCAATATGCAAACACTATACCCAAAACGTAGGCTAAGGAATACCAATATATAGAAACAGGACCGATGCTGAAAATTACTGGATTTAAAGACATATTTTGCTATAAATTATTCTTAGACAATCTACTTTTTTCACGATCCCACTCTCTCTGTTTTATGGTTGCTCTCTTATCGTAGAGTTTTTTTCCTTTTACAATGGCAATTTTAGTTTTTGCAAATCCTTTATCGTTAAAATAGACCGAAAGCGGCACAACAGTTATCCCAGCAGTCTTGATTTGACCAATTAGTTTATTTATCTCCTTTTTATGCAAGAGTAATTTACGTTCCCTTTTTGGTTTATGATTTTTTCGGTTCGCAGCTTTATATTCTGCAATATGCATATTGTGCAGCCATACTTCGCTATTCTTTTCAACAACGTAGGCGTCGGAAATATTTACTTTTCTTTCTCTTAGCGATTTAACTTCACTGCTTAATAAGACCATACCCGCTTCAAATTCTTCTAAGATGAAATATTCAAACCTTGCTTTCCTATTTTCTGCAATAACTTCCATATCTAAAGATATCTTTAAGCTTCAATATATTACAGAGTTTTTGACTTAATTCATAATAAAACAGTTATCCCAATAAATATAAGGTGCCAGGCTAGTCTGATAGCAACAGGATAACAAAAATCAAGTAAGTGCTTTTTCTGTCTCTCTAGGCACAAGTTCCTTTACTTCTTTCATTTCAGTTTTAGGCTTTGACATTATATATTGACCAGCACCAACTATGAGCGCAGATCCTGCAGCTAGCCCAATTATTGCTGGTACAGATAGGGCAGTAGCAAATGCAAGTGCAACACCAACTATCACTGCAGTTACAAAACACACAACAACACCTTTTACAATTGCATTTTTTGCAGACTGTTCTTTTTCTTTCATAATTGCATTTTTTCCAATTTGTTTTTCTTCCTTTTTCTCTGGAAGCTGCATTACATCTTTATTTTCAGTAAGATCCTTTGGCGTTTTTTTATTCTCATTTTTTAACGTTTGCTTTTTTTCCGCTTCCTCTAAAAGCTGAATTATACCTTGATCTTTAGTGAGGTCTCTTGGCGTTTTTCCATCAACATCTTTTAATGAAGGGTCTGCTTCAGTGTGTAGCAGAACTTCCACCACTTTTATTTTGCCATTTTCAGCAGCAAGATGTAAAGGAGTACGTCTATCACCATTGTTTGCATTAACCTCTGCTCCTTTTGCGATTAGAGTTTTTACTACATCTTCGTGGCCATTTTTAGCAGCAAGATGTAAAGGAGTACATCCATCATCATCTTTTGCATTAACATTTGCTCCTTTTGCAATGAGAATTTTTACTACATCTTCGCAGCCCTCTCTGGCAGCAAGATGTAAAGGAGTACATCCATCATCATCTTTTGCATTAACGTTTACTCCTTTATTTAATAGGTTTTTCACCTCCTCCTCATTATTATGTTTAACAGCTGAATGCAAAGCTTTGATGTTCTCTTGTGCCTTTAATAGAGCTCCTTTTACCACTTCATGGCCTTTTTGAGAAGCAAATGTTAAAGGAGTCCATTTATAATGATCTTTCGCATTAACATCTGCTCCTTTTTCAATTAGAGTTTCTACTATATCTTCGCGGCCATTTTCAGCAGCAAGATGTAAAGGAGTCCACCCATCACTATTTTTTGCATCAACGTTGATTCCTTCTGCTTTTGATAGAACTTGTACTATCTCTTTGTGGCCATTTGTAATAGCAAGATGTAAAGGAGCCCATCCTTTATCATTTTCTGCATTAACATTTGCTCCTTTTCCAATTAGAGTGTTTACTACATTTTCGTGGTTCTTTTCAACAGCAAAATGTAAAGAAGTCCATCCATCACCATTTTTTGCATCAACAATTGCTCCTTTTCCAGTTAGAATGGTTACTACATCTTTGTGGCCATAGTGAGCAGCAATATGTAAAGGAGTAATTTTATTATCATGTTCTGCATTAATATCTGCCCCGTTTTCAATCAGAGCTTTTGCTACATTTGCATAGTTCCAATAAGAAGCAAGATGTAACAATTTGACTTTCTTAGAATTTTGACCACAAGATATAGTAAATATGTAATTTATGCCAGATCCACTATCGTTGTCAGGTTTACTCTTTTCCCACTCTTGACATAAATCTGGATCTTCTTCTTGTAACTTAGCTTTTATTTTTTCAACTATATTGTCCTTGCTCAAATCTGAAAGGTCATTTATTTTTTTTAATATTTCCATAAATTTGTCATATTTCATAACTTCCTCACTTAAAATACATAACTTAGTTGTTATATCTTTTAACATAGAAGTCAAGAACCTAAATATTCGTTATTATCTTTCCTTAAAGAGTCATTTAAGTTATATTACAGACTATGAAAAACCTCAACTTTAGGAAGGAAATCAAGTTTTTTTCTCTGTCATTTATAATTTTATTTGTTCTATGGACTGTATTGTCTGGTTATTTTGAGCCGTTTTTTATTTTTTGTGGAGTGTTTTCCTGTATATTCACATCGTTTATCTTTAGAAGGTTGATAAACGCTGAAAGAGCTCTTAGCCAGATTTTAAATAGTACGAGTAGACTGTCGTTTTATAAGTTAGTAAGTTATATACCATGGTTAATGTACCAAATCATTTTATCAAGTGTTTATGTAACAAAAAAGGTGCTACAACTCAAATCTAAGCTTGAGCCAATCATTATCCTAAGAAAATGCAAAGGGCATAATGATGAAAGCATTGCGTTATTTGCCAATTCAGTCACAATCACTCCCGGAACTTTAACTATCAATGTTGAAAGTAAGCAGAAAACATATTTCTCTACCATGTATTTGATAGATAAAGATCTTGAAAGCGGCATTTCTGAAATAGAAAATAAAATCTTAAAAATACTACGTTCAGTTAAGTAATTGCTTTAAATAAGTTAACAGCATCCTTATATTCCCTTACAAGACTTTCAAGCATTTCTTTTGGAAGGCTATTGTTAACAATAGAACATAAATAATTATACAAATCTTCTAACCTTAATACGTTATTTCTCTTCTTGCTGTTGAATTTATACGGAAAAATACCTTCCATAACTTCAATAGTAGTAGCCTTGTTTAAAAATACATTTTCACTTGTCACGCTTATTCTTGCTAAAACAGTGTTAATTTCAGGTTCGTCACTCGTATAAAAATCTGATAGCTGAGTTATTCTAATAACGTACAAAGTTACTATTTTTGACAAGCAATTATCAGCATATTCACAATTTTTTATTACCTCCCACTGAGTAACCTGAGATTTACCTATTTTTGCATTGTTCGGTAATTTACTCATTGAACTTTCTCCATTTAATCCAGTGTAATAAATTATACTAATACTTTGTTAAATAAATAATAACGCGATTACAAAAATATATACTTATAGTAGTATATTATACAAAAATAGCACAATATCTAAGCATTAAAGCTAGTTTTAGCTGGGTACATGGGGCTATTCGTTATTTTGTGTTGTCCAGTGAGGTCCAAAATTAGAGGTCCACTTATATAAAGAGTTTAGTCTGCCTTCTTTGCTATAAAATAAGTTTTCCTTTTGAGCTGTTTTGTTAGTATTAACTAAATTCTAAACTAACTGTGCTATAATGAAAAAGATAAAACTCGGAATACTAATTTCAGGTAGGGGGTCGAATATGCAGGCCTTAATAGAAGCATGTCAAGATCAGAATTTTTCCGCAGAAGTTGCATGTGTTATCACAAATAATAGCGAAGCTGCTGGTCTGAAAATAGCAGAGCAAGCAGGAATCTCAGCGTTTATTGTTAAAGATAAACCGCTTGATGCTGGTAAAATTCACGAAATACTTGTTCAACATAAGGTTGATTTAATTTGCCTTGCAGGGTTTATGAGAATTCTCAAAGCTGATTTTCTGAGTAAATGGCATAACAAGGTGATAAATATTCATCCCTCTTTACTTCCGTCTTTTAAAGGCCTAAACGCTCAAGAGCAAGCTCTAAAAGCAGGTGTAAAAATTACAGGTTGTACTGTACATTATGTCACTCCTGAAGTTGATGCTGGAGCCATAATTGCTCAAGTTGTTGTACCAGTGTTACCAGCTGATGATATTCAAAGCCTCTCAGAACGCATTCTAGCTGAGGAGCATAAGTGTTATGTAGAAGCAGTAAGATCAATAGCAGAAAGTATTAATTATTGATCTTAAGTGTTTCTTCCAACTTCAACAAAAAATAAATTTTCTGGTTCCAGCAAAGAACTTGCCAGTTCGTTTACTTTCTCTAATTTAACGTCATTAATGACATTCGCATAATTATTTATACGGTTAACATCACGATCATTTATCTGCATATCATCCAGCAGCATTGCTGTATTTATGTTATTGGACAGGCGAAGGACAAGATTATTTACCAAGCCAATTTTTGCATCCTTGAACAATTGTTCGTCAATTCCTTTCTTTTTTATCCTGCTCAATGTATCTCTTATTGCAGATATGGATTGACTGGCAGTAGAGCTATCAGTACTTAAACCCCCAGCTATAATATTTCCATGCGTATAACTGGCCATAGAGGCACTAATACCATAAGTAATTCCAAGATTTTGCCTTAGTTCTTTCATCAGCACTGAATTCAGCCCCATACCACCAAGCGCATTAACCAAAACTTGAGCATTATAGTAGTCTGGATCTTCATAAGCTATACCTTTTTGAGCAAAAAGTATCACACTCTGTGGTATATCCATAAAAATATTCTTACTTTCTGCAGGACCAAAATCATTTTTCACAGGTATTTTTCTAACTTTTGATCTTTTTGACGGCAATTTAGATAAATATTTATCTAATAGCGTAATAATTTCTTCTTTTTTTGCACAACCAGCAACACTGATAACTATGTTATCTTTAGCAAAATTACGCTTTATGTATGTTAAAACATCGTCTCTAGTAATGCTCACTCTAGTGTCAAGAGTACCGTACATACTTTTTGAGTAAGGGTGTTTTTTAAACAACAACGTATTCAATTCTTCTACAGCAACAAAGCCAGGATTTTTTTCAAGATTATTAAAATCAACTTTGGCTTTCTCGAAAACTCTATTCAACCCTTCAGGGTCAACTTTAGGACGCATTATAGTATCGCTCAGTAATGAAATTGCTTCCTCTAGATTGTCAGACAAAGTATTTAATGAAACCCTAAATGCTTCTAAATCAGCAATAAAATTTAAACTAATCCCTTTATCTTCAAGCTTTTTCGCAAAATCTTTGGCATCATTTTTTCCTGCCCCTTCTTGGATTACAAGAGAAGTAAACCAAGCAAGCCCCTGTTTTTCCTTATTCTCATACACATAACCTGCATCCTTGAACGATATATTTAGTGAAACTTTTGGCAAATCATGATTTTCTACAAATAAAAACTTAAATCCTTTACGGGTAGTGACCTCCTCTATATTTAGGTTACCACTTGCTTGTAAATTAAAGCCTAGACAGAAAAAAAATAGAAATATAATTTTACTTATTCTCATTATTATCTCCTTTTGGTAATAAACGACCAATTAACTTATTAGCAGAAAAAATAGCACGGATTTTATTATTTACATCCTCTAGATTGACATCATTAATCTTGCTATATGAAATATCTATTTCATCAAGTGGAATACCAAGTGCAAGGTGTGGCACATAGAACATCGCTATATGAGTTAAGTCAGATAGATTATCAAACTGTGCTGCCTTATACCTATATTTTGAGCTTTGTAATTCCTCGCTCGTCACCCCTTTAGATACGAAGCCATTAATAGCATTATCTAACTCTCTTTCAACAATATCTAAATTAGCGCCACTTTTTGGAATTATCATAATATCAATGTAGCCATCACTAAAAGCTAGGCTATTATAATAAGCAAACACTGATACTGCCACATCTTTATCTAAAACCAAATCTTTATACAGTTTGCTGGATTTGCCGCCACCTAAAATGTCAACCGCTAAATGAGCAGCAGAGGCTTCATTTATGTGATCAAATAAGGGAACACGATAACGAAAATATAAAACTGATTCTTTTACTTCAGTGCTCTCTAAGGTCACCGATAGACCTGCATTATGCACTGGATCCTGATTTGGGTAATTTCTCATTACAGGCTTAGCTTTAATTTCGCCATATTTTTCTTCTGCTAATTTCACTACTTCATCAAGTTCCACATCACCCACAATCAGTAATATTGCATTGCCGGAGTGATAATAGTTATCATGAAACCTCGTTATGTCATCCAAATTGTAAGTTTTGATATCGCTCTCCCAGCCGATAACAGACCTACCATAGCCAGTACGGTAAAATGCACTATCCATTTCTTCCCATAACAAGTTATGAGGTTGGTTATCAAATCTCATCTTTCTTTCTTCTAATACGATGTTTTTTTCTCTATCTATTTTGTCTTGAGTAACATTAAAGCTGCCCATTCTATCTGCTTCAACTTCCATTGCAAGTGGTAAATCTTTTTTGGGGATCAACTCAAAATAACAGGTATATTCTTTAGTGGTAAATGCGTTAAATTGAGCCCCAATGCTACTCATAGTGGCTTCTATATCTGTGAACTTCCCTGTAGTTTCAAACATTAAATGTTCAAAGTAGTGAGCCAATCCTGCTTTGCCGATTGGATCATCCATTCCCCCAACTTTGTATATTACTGCATGTAAAACGGCTGGAATCCGATGATTAGAAACAACATAAACATCTAGTCCGTTACTGAGTTTAGTATATTTTATGTTGTGCTCTATGTTTAAAGCATTCGAAGAAATTGGGTAAGTAAAAAAAAGTACAGGTAGTATAAGAAAACTAAAAAACTTATGAAGCATTATTTCGACCTAATATAAAAACAATTATTTTATTCCTCATTTTGTTTAGAAATAAGCATATCGTATATATACCACTTATATAACAATGTAAACATTCCACAAACTATAGATAAATCTGCTAAATTAAAGGCTGGCCAATACCAATCATCAATATGAAAATATATGAAATCATATACAGCTCCCCAATAGATCCTATCAACTACGTTTCCGATTGCTCCACCAATCATCAGAGAAAAACCAAGGTAAGTTGACTGATCGTCAGACTTGTATATCAAATATGCAAGTATACCAATTATTAGTATTGAAAATGCTGAAAAAAAGAAACCGCCATGTGGTAAAGCGCTACACATTCCGAAACTAATACCTGAATTCCAAACTTCAACTAGTTTTATAAAACTAGCGATCTCAATTGATTCTCCTTCATCAATCAATGAGTTTATGTACAATTTGCTCGTTTGGTCAATCAATACTATAATTAATATAACAACTAAGCATAACTTTTTCATAAATTTGCCTTTAACCTATAAACTTTAAGTATATCATAATTTATCTGTTTTGTTAACTCCTCAATACTATGGAATTTTTTTTCTGACCTTATGAATTTTAAAAGTTGTATATTGACTTTATGACTATATACGTCTTCATCAAAATCGAATATGTGCATTTCTATTATAGGCTTTTTCAGATCCTTAAAAGTAGGTCTCATACCAATATTGACTACTCCATATAACCAATTTGGATTACTATCAGGAAAAGTCACTCTAGCGTAATATGTGCCAAACTTAGGTTTTATCATGCAATCTTCTATAGGAATATTTATGGTTGGAAATCCTATTTCTCTACCTCTACATGCACCTTTTGTCACAACACCAGAAACTTGATAAGGCCTGCCGAGCAATTTATTAGCAATTTCTATTTCGCCCCTTTGTACATACTCCCTTATTGAAGAAGAAGAGCAAATTTTGCCGTCAATTGTTAATGGCTCTAATTTAGTCAAAGAGTATCCATATATTTCAGAATATTTCTCTAGAGTTAATATATTACCCAATCGTTTATGACCAAAAGTGCAATTTTCTCCGACAATTATGTGTTTAGCGCCATATTTATCTATTAAAATCTCACTGATAAAGTCATCGCAGCTAACCTCAGAAAAACCTCTATTAAAATTAATAATATATAAGTAATCTATACCATAGCTGCTGATTAGTTCCTTTTTTTGTTCTTGGTCTATTAACCTAAAATTGTTTCTACCAAATAAAACAGTTGATGGGTGAGGCTCAAAAGTTAAAACTGCAGAGGGTAATCCTCTTTCTTGTGCTACCTTCTTTAGAGTAGAAATTGCAAACTCGTGTCCTAAATGAATGCCATCGAAATTTCCGAAGGTTAGTGCTATATTATTTTCTATTCCTTGCTCACAATTATAAATAATTTTCATACAATTTGATGTTTTTACATGTTTCTTATATATAATAACTATATTTTAGTAAGCTACGGAGATAAATTGTGAAAAATGTTGTGATATATGTAAAGAAGGGCTGTCCATACTGCATAAGGGCAAAGGATTTACTAGATAAAAAAGGTGTGAAGTATGAAGAAATTGATGTGCTCAAAAACTCAGATCTATTTAACGACATAAAATCAAAGTATAACGTTAGAACAGTTCCACAGATTTTTATCAACGATAAGCACATTGGGGGGTGTGACAAATTGATGGATCTTGAAAAAGAAGGAAAGTTGGATGATATGCTAAATAATAATGACAATCACACTGATGTCACAACCTACACAAACAGCAATGATGAATGTGGAGAGTGTGTTATACCACATGATGATTTTATGTAACTTTTTATCTTGTTTTGTCGTGTAATACGTAAATGAAAACTAGTATGCTCACTTTAAACAATTCTTAATGAATTAAAAATACAATTCATTCAGTGAGTTTTTTTAGTGGGAAAAAATGACAAAAAATATTTCAATTATTAGCAGAAACTTAATTAGTATCGAATTAGTTAACAAACAAGATTTAGAGAATTTCATCAAGATTTTCACAGTGCTTGATAAACATATAGCAGCTAAAACACTTTTTACAGAAGAAGTGAAAATAGAGTACAAGCAGCACAACGGCAAAGAAGTTGTTGAATTGCTAAAAGATACAGGCTTTACATATCATGATATTGAAAATGTATTGAATCACCTGAGTAAACACGGAATGGAAGTGCCCAGCAGCATCATAGCACATACCCTTTTTTCTGCATGCAATCACGCACTTGAATCTAAGGATGTAGCATTTTCCTTTTCTGAAGGATTTCCACAATTTAACATCAGAGTAAATAAGAACACCTTCATAATAACTCCTATGAGTGAAGAGAATTTGGAATTGAATTCACAAAATAGCAGAACGCTTATAGAGTCACTAAAGAGCGAAAAAAGTATTTATGATTGTATAGCAGAAGAAAATACCATTAAAGTTATAGTGCATTCTGAAATGCATCAAGCTATAAATTTGATTATAAAATCACTGATAAAGTCTCGCCTTTTAGCAAAAGAGGAAGAAGGAAAATTCAAAGAGAAATTGAGACAACTTGCTTTTAAGGATCAAGCTTTTGTTGAGTATTCTAGCATCAGAACCATCAATAGGTATCCACATAATCATCCTCTGAGAAAGCATGAAAGTGTTACTAAGGATATAGAAAATATTTTATGTGATTTCATAGCAAATGAGAATAGCGAGTTCGCTATAGAGCGGTTAAATAGGCTGAGCTCAGCAGTTTCTCCGGATACTCCAAGAATCATCACTAAAACTATAGATAAACTTGTTAAGTTTCACTAAGATATACGAGAGCCAATAGATTTCTTGTATTACCTTTTGTCATCCAAGTAGCCAAGGCTACTTGGTTCTTTTTTTGGGTTCCAGCACTATATACATAGCTGTACAAACATTGTAGCCGTTATTCAAGTAGCCCGCAGAAGCGAAAAACTTACTTGACAAACTCCGCCAACTCCCTTATCATGAAACTGAAGCTATTTATTTATCTTCTCTGTACAGATTAAATGACAAAAAAACTCACGTATCTGGCGTCTCATGTTTAATTTTTTGCACTATGTGCACCTTATGTCTTTATAAAACTTCTAGGTTTTTACCTAATATAAGCTAAAATGCGCTTATAAAGCATTTAAAACATAAAAAAACGCCAACTTAAAAAATGGATAGTGAATAACTAGCTACCCTAGGGTTTCTTTTGCCTTTTTTTCTGTTTAGTAAATTTCTTAATGTTTATAATTTAGATTAGTTGCGGCTTAAAAGCAACTGAATCGCGGTTATTAAACGTTTAGAATAAAAAAACGCCATACTTGAAAGTATAATGTAAGTAATTAGCCAACCACGGGGCTTCTTTTGCCTTTTTTTTCGTTTGGCAAATTTTTTAACATTTATAGCTAAACGACAACCGTCATCCCGCTACTTGTTAGCGGGATCTAGAGATACCGCGAATGAATCGCGGTATGACGGTTCGTGGCGGTATGACGGTTCGCGGTGGCATGACGATAAGCTCGTCATCCCGCTACTTGTGAGCGGCTGAGATACCGTGGCGGTATGACGGTTCGCGGTGGCATGACGTAGAATTTTATACTCACCAACTCAGTATTCCAACCTGGATTGTATCTTATCGGTAAAAAAGAAGAGCTATTTTAGGAAGTTTTTATAGGACTAAAACCAAAGAAAACTTGCATATAAGTTTATCAAGATGTAAAATTAAAGTTATTTTAAAAGAATAGGTTAATTATGAATCTTGTAACAAAATCTGCTATCGATTTTACTGCTTCATCTGTTCTCTCTGACGGAGAAATTGTTGATGATTTCTGTCTGAGTAAGCGCATAAAAAATAAGTATGCTGTCCTTTTTTTCTATCCACTTGATTTTACTTTTGTTTGCCCAACTGAATTGATATCGCTCAATAATAGAATAAATGAGTTTGCAAAGCGTGGTGTTGAAGTGATAGGAATAAGTGTAGATTCAAAATTTTCACATTATAAATGGCGAAACACTCCAGTTAATGATGGTGGTATTGGAGAGATTAGCTACACTTTAGTGTCTGATATCAAAAAGTCTATATCAAGAGACTATGGGGTCTTATATGATGACTCAATTGCGCTGAGAGCAACTTTCGTTATTGATGATAAATTTATTGTACGTCATCAATCGATAAATGATTTGCCTTTAGGGCGTAATATCGATGAATTCGTTAGAATCGTTGATGCAATTAAACATAATGAGGAGCATGGTGAAGTATGTCCAGCAGGGTGGAAGAAAGGTAAGCCAGCAATGCAGGCAAGCGATGAAGGAGTAGCTGATTATCTAAACTCATACAGTGAAGAATTATAAATTTAGTACAAAAGTTCTTATTATTGGATCTGGGGCAGCGGGTTATGCTGCCGCTATATATGCAGCACGTGCAAACTTAGAGCCAATTGTAGTAACGGGAATGCAGCCTGGTGGTCAGCTTACAATTACTACAGATGTTGAAAACTATCCTGGTTTTGTTTCAATACAGGGTCCAGAACTAATGGAGCAAATGAGGTTTCATGCAGAAAAGGTTGGAGCAAAAATAATAGATGATGAGATAAAAAGCGTTGAACAACTTGAGGACTTTAATGAGTATAGATTTAGATCTTCTGGTAATATCAATGACTACTATTCAGATGCAATTATCATTGCATCTGGTGCGCAAGCGAAGTGGCTTGGTTTAGAAAGTGAAAAGAAATTTCAGGGTTATGGGGTTTCAGCTTGTGCGACTTGCGATGGTGCATTTTTTAGGAATAAAGTTGTAGCTGTGATTGGTGGTGGAAACACTGCTGTTGAAGAAGCAATATTTTTAACTCGATTTGCCAAAGAAGTGATATTAATACACAGGCGTGATAAATTAAGAGCGGAAAAAGTAATGCAAGATAGGCTCTTTAAAAATGATAAAATAAAAGTAATGTGGAACCATACCGTAGAGCAGATTCTTGGAGAAGAAAATCCAAAAAGGGTTGCTGGTATTGCGATTAAATCAGCAGAGATCGATAAAACCCAAGAATTAAAAGTGGATGGAGTGTTCATTGCAATCGGGCATGCACCAAATACGGGTATTTTTAAAGGCTTTGTTGAAATGGATGAGCAGGGTTACATCATTACAAAACCTGGAACAACTTTAACTAGTAGGGCAGGAGTGTTTGCTGCAGGTGATGTTCAAGATAAGGTATATCGTCAGGCAGTAGTTGCAGCAGGAACAGGATGCATGGCTGCGCTTGATGCAGAAAAGTTTTTAGAGTCGTAGTTAATTCTAGGATTTTGAATAAATCGCTTGCAATTTTCCTTTTCTTTTTCATAATTATATTAGTAAATTATTAGGTAGGTTTAATATGCTTTATGGAGGGGATGGGATAAATACTAATGGTTATAGATATAATCAGACAACTTCAAGACAGCTCGATGAACCAACACAAAAGTTATTTAAGGCTATTGATAACGAAAACCCGGAAGCTTTTAAACAAGCTCTGAAAGAAGGTGCGGATGTTAATGCGTTTGATAAGGAGGGCATGACACCTTTGATGTCTATTGTCAATGTCTGCGCTGTCAGCGGTGATGGACAGGCTACGTTAGAGAAAATGGCTAAATTGCTTATACAAAACAGAAGTATCAATATTAATGCTCAGAGTAAGCAATCTGTGTCTACAACACGGACGAGATATGATCCTAGTACACAAAGTGAAATATCAGAATTTATAACAACATCTAATATGCGCAAAGACACAGCTTTACATATTGCTTGTCAAGTTGGGGCTAAAGATGTGGTAAAAATATTGCTCACGCACCCAGATATAAAAACTGATATCAAAAATTATGAATATAAAAGCCCTGAAGATTGTATTGCAAGAGGATTTGAGCGCGTAATAAAATTAGAATTTAAAAAAGCACAAAAAGCAAACGAGTTGTTAGGTGCTCTTTCTAGCAGAAACATTTACCAAGCGAAAAGACCATTAAATCAAGAGTTTAACCCTAATTGCTGGAAAAGAAGCCGAAATGAAGAAATAGAAACGCCGCTTAGCTTAATTATTCAATCATGTTTACAAGGAATAACATCAGATAACAAAGAAGTATTGACAAAACTTTTAAAACATAAAGAGCTAGATTTTAGTCAAATAAAGCCAATACAAGCTATAGAGCAAAATTCGTGGGTGAAGCAAATAATTGAACAAGCCATTACAGAGCGATTAACCGCTACTATTAATAAAAAAGATTTAGATGATGTAAAAAAATTAGTAGAAGATAATTGCTTCATGAGTCATGCAATTGTTACTGCTGCATTGAGGGGTGTTAATAATCCAATCGAATCTATTACAAATTATCTAAATGAAAAATTTCCTGCAAATACATTACAACCTTTGGCAAGTACGAATGATATACCGGTAGGTTCTGAGCAAGTTATACAAGAACTTAAAGGTGAACTTGAAAGAACGAAAGCTCAACTCACAGAAAAAGAACGAGAGCTGGATAGGGTCGTACGCGAAAGAACGAGAGGCATTAACAAAATTTCACAGTTAGAAGAAGATTTAAGGCAGGAAAAATCGGCTCAAAAAACAAAAATCAATGATCTAAATAGTGAAGTAACTCGACTTAATAGAATTGTGTATGGAAGAGCAAGCGACACTGTCGAAATTTCACGATTAAAAAGAGATTTGAAACAAGTAAGGGAAGAAAGAGATAGGCTTTCATCAGAAAATAGACTGCTCCGTAGTAATAAAAACGAAAAATCCTCGCAAGCAATTTCTTCTGGTAGAAAACTGAGCAACTACGCTTCTGCATGTTTTATATTGCTTGGAGTATATACTGTTGTTGCATGTTTAGTAATAGAAGATTATCCAGGGATAATAAGTGCTTTCTTTACAGCAGTTGCACTGGCTTTTTTTTATTAGGATGTTGTAGTTTATATAAAGCAAACACAATACTTAGTGATGTTGAAAGCACTCAGCTTGGTGGTTTAGAACGAAGTTAAAGTTTTGATTTCTTCTCCAGGCCCTGCTGAAAATTTTTGTACATGTTAAAAACATCTTGATAATTGAGGTGAGTGTAAATTTGAGTAGTTTCCAGGCTTGAGTGACCAAGCAGTTGTTGTATTGATCTTATGTCAATATCTTCCTGAAGCAAATGAGTAGCAAAACTATGGCGAAATGCATGTGGAGATAAAATTTCTGGTAAATTTAACATTCTCCTTATTTTTTGCAAACGATTGGCCACATAAGTTCTTCCCAATTTTTTTCCTCTTACTCCCAAAAAAAGATATTGTGTTTCATTATTAGTGCCAAGATAAGGACAGGCTTTTACATATTCTTGTATACACTTTTTTACTACCGGAAGAATGAATACCTGCCTTTGTTTATCTCCCTTACCTGTTACTATTAAACTTTCATTGTTAATATCACTAACCCTAAGGTTCAACGCTTCGCTGATTCTTAAGCCTGTACTATATAGCAGGACGATAATCGCAATTTCTCTTTTTACCACCCAAGATTCGCCCAGATCGGATAGTTTCATTTCTTTCAATAAAGTTTTTATATCAGGTATTGATAATGCTTTGGGCAAAGTTCTTCTCTGAATTGGCCTTGATAAGGAAAATACAGCTTCATTGTCTATATTGTGGTTATTTTTTATGTACTTGAAGAAATTTCTGATTACTGAGAGTGCTCGAGTGTTGGATCTTGCGTTTACACCTCTTGCGTAACGAGAGGTAAGCCAACTTCTTAACTCAGGTATGCTTAAATTTTTCAGAGTACCAACATTTACTTCTCCACCAATGTGAGTATTTAGGAAACTTATAAGATCCTTCAAGTCCCTCATGTATGACTCTAAAGTGTTTGGTGAATAAGATCTGTTGCACCTCAGCCACTCATACCATTTTTCAATGATTGAACCGAGGTCCACAATTATTTTTTAAAGAAAGCATCGATGCACGCATCTCGAAAGGCTTCATTTATATCAGGATGAGAGTGACAAATTCTGTATATATCCTCTGCTGCTGCGCCATATGCCATTGCAACTGCTGCTTCGTTGATTAGCGTATCAGCGTATGCTCCTATGATATGCACACCTAGTATTGTATCTGCTCTGCTACAAGTCAGCACTTTCACGAATCCTTCAGCATCATCAGTGATTTTTGCTCTGCCGTTTGCAGCAAATTGACATTTACCAACTTTGTACTTACGGCCAGCATTTTTGAGTTCCTCTTCGGTTTTACCAATCGAAGAAACCGCAGGGTGAGTGTAAATGACAGATGGTATGATTCCATAATCAACGTGAGGTACTTGCCCAGCGATTATCTCTGCAACTGCTACCCCTTCTTCCTCTGCTTTATGAGCAAGCATTGCTCCACCGATCACATCACCAATAGCAAATATTCCTTTCACATTAGTTTCATATCTGTTGTTAACTTGAACGAAACCACGACTGTCTTTCTCTATTTTTTCAAGACCCTCAGTGCATGGTTTGCGACCTACTGCAACCAGCACCTTATCTGCTTCTATAGTGTTTGTTTGATTATCTTTTACAGAGCAAACTTTCACACTCAGAGAGTTACTATTTTGTTTTATCTCCTCGACTTTAGTGCTAAGTAAAAATTTTATTCCTTGTTTTTGTAGACTAGAAAGTAGAGACTTACTTAATTCTCCATCCATTGCTGCAGCGATTCTGTCAAAAAATTCTACTACAGTGACTTCAGACCCTAGCCTCCTCCATACAGAAGACATTTCAAGCCCTATTGCCCCAGCTCCGATTACGACAAGTTTTTTTGGTACTTCAGTTAAAGATAATGCACCAGTTGATGAAATAATACTTTTCTCATCGATATTAATTCCTGGCAAAGAAATAACATCAGAACCGGTTGCAATTACTATATTTTTTGTCTTCAGCACCTTACCTTCAACTGAAACTTCAAGATTACCTTGGTCAAAAGAAGCAAGCCCATTGATTTTAGTGATTTTGTGAAGGTTAAACAGATATTCTATACCTTTTCCAAGTTCCTGAACTCTGGCGTCCTTATAGCCTAGCATTTCTTTTAAATCGAAACTTGCGTCCTTAATTTTTATGCCAAGCTTCGACAGATCATTTTTCGTGTGAGCATACTGATAGGAAGAATGGAGCAATGCTTTGGAGGGTATGCACCCAACCCGCAGGCACGTACCACCAAAAATGCTATTTTTATCTATGCAGGCAACTTTCAATCCAAGTTTTGCAGCAGCGATAGCACACTTATAGCCTCCTGGGCCACCACCTATAACAATTAAATCATAATCAGTCATAAAAAACAAACCTATTTTCTAAAGAATAAACACCTTTTCCCTCAGTTGTTACATATATCTTATTGCGAGTAAACACTGGAGTGTGAAACACATTACCAGGTACTTTGACTACCTTTCCTGCACTTTCAGATCCCGGAAAAGCAAACATTGAACCTTTATTGCTTGTCACCCACAGTGTATGGGCATGCATAATTGGAGCAAACAATTGCGTATTTTCTATTAAATCAGATGCCCAGACTGTTTCTCCATTTTTTATATCCAGGCCAATTATTTTATCGTCTTTAGTAACTATAAAAATTCTTCCGCCTTCTTTTTGTTTCTCTGCAGGAATAAGAGGACTATAATATGACTCAATGTCTGATACACTTTTTACTTGCAGTGACTTTGACCATAAAATATTTCCTGATTTTACGTCAATACCATAAATATAAGAATTATTTGTAGCTATTAAAGTATCGCCAAGCACTCTCGGTGTAGTAGTTACATCTGTGAGCTGTGTATCCAAAAGGTTTGTAGCCAATTTTTGGCTCCACAATTTTTTACCGTCTTCATTAAAAGCTATTAACTCACCATTTGAAAATGGTGCTATTATTTTATCATTAGAAATTGCTGGCGATATGGAATACAAACCTCGAACCTCATTGATGCCGTTTTGATAAGTCCAAACGAAGCTGCCATCTTTTATATCAAACACGTACAGATAATTATCAATAGTCAATACTACCAATTTATTGTTTATTACTGCTGCTTTCCCTCTTACTGGAGCTCTCAATTCTTTTTCCCACTGAATCTCGCCGGTTTTTGCATCTATTGTGTGTAGAACGTTATCCACTATAAAGAAAACGTTTCCTCTGTGACGCAATAGGCTCATGTTACTAATTTTTTTTCTGTGTGAGAGGTGTAATTTCCAATTCATAGCCTTTGAGTTATCAATATCAAAGGAATATAAAGCGCCGTGCTTGTCTGATAAAATAACGCTATTTTCTGTAAGCACTGGAGCTACATATCCTTGAGATAGTTTTTTATCCACTAGACTTATTCTCTCGCTTGCCATTGTGTAACTGCTACACAATAACATTATCATGACAATTATTACTTTCATTATTTATTGAAAACAAGATTCATTAATATACATCTTAAGAACCTTAATTACAACGGAAATGTTCTTGCTGCATGTTAAAAACGTTGATTTATGAACGAAATATTATATTATTATGTGAGATAATGTATACTCTTAGAGGTAGTACACCTCATCCACTATGCGGCAACGTGCATAGCTGTACGAACATTGAGATATAAAAGTAATTTATACCAAGAAGAAAGATGTCATCCAAATAGCCTCTTTTCCTGTCATCCCAGTGCTTGACACTGGGATGGCTCTGTTGCATCGCAACTGAAAAAATCTGGTGGCTACTGACAAAATTCATTATAAAATAGCCATTTAACCGCTTAAGGAAAAATATGCCACAAAAAATGAGAGTTAGTAACTGCCATGAATATAACAAATTTCTAGAAAAAAGAGGAAATATTTTTCGTTACATCGATAAAGCTATCGAAAATTGGTATGAAAATAGTCCAAAAATGCAGGGCGGCAACTATATTTATAGTGATAAAGTTGTGATTTTAGTGCATATAATCGTTAATCTTTTTAGAATTGGCTTAAGACAAACAGTCGGGTTTATAAAAGGATATTTGCAACAAATAGGAAGAGATTTGGCAGTTATCAGCTATTCGCAAGCTTCAAAAAAAACTTAATATTAAGATCAATGATTGCAGAATTGATAAAAATAATATGGAAGATATCGAAATTGCCATAGATAGCACAAGCATCAGCATTTATAACAACACACAGCAAGGAAAATAGCGCTGACAGAAAATATCGTGGTTATGAACAGACAAGAAAATTGCATGTAATGTTGAATATAAACAGCAAAAAAGCCATAGCTGCAAAATACAGTAACGGTCTGATCACTATGGAGCTTGCGATTTACTTAAAGGAGTTATAGCTCTTTCCACAGAAGTCCGGATATGATAAGATTAAGGATAGATGGCGATAAGGAGGTTGGATGCCGGCAGCATATAGTTATGATTTAAGAAAAAAAGCAATGGAAGCACTAGACGAAGGGGAAAGCAGAGAAGCAGTGGCAGCAAGATTTAAAATTGGACGAACTACTTTGCGGGAGTGGCAGCAAAGAAAAAAAGAAACAGGCGACTTTCAGTCAAAAAAACTCGGTAATGGAGGTTACAATCAGAAAATTATCGACTGGAATAAGTTTATCGAATTTGCTAAAAAACACGGTAGAAAAACTCTGTCGGAAATGGCTAAACTTTGGGGCAACGTTAGTATCCAAACGATCCACCGAGCTCTCAGAAAAATTGGATTTACGCGCAAAAAAAGACATATGGATACAAGGAAAGGAACGAAGAAAAACGTGCTGAATTCTTAAAAATTATAGCAACAAAAGAACCAGAAAACTTAGTGTATATAGATGAGTCTGGGATTGATAACACGGAGGACTATCCATATGGGTATTGCCAGAAAGGACAGCGATTTTATGCCCTAAAATCTGGAAAAAAAACTCAACGAATCAGCATGGTTGCAGCCTTAAGTAGAAGAAAGATAGTTGCTCCATTAACATTTGAAGGCCACTGTAATATGGATATTTTTAATGGATGGTTTGAGCAATTTTTGGCACCGATCTTAGAACCTGGACAAACTGTCATTCTTGATAATGCTACTTTTCATAAGTCTGATAAGCTTATCAAGCTCGCTAAAGAGTCGGTGCAGAAATTTTGTATCTGCCGCCTTATTCTCCAGATTTTAACAAAATTGAGCATCATTGGTTTGCTATAAAAAACAGAGCCAGGAAAAACATTCCTCTATTCGAATCCTTTCGTCGTGCTGTTGATTCTGCCTTCCTATGACCTATTCGGACTATTATGAGAAATGCTATAATTTTCAGCATGCCATAAAAGCACTATATGCAGACAGAGCATATGACAGACATAAACTCTATAAATTGTGTGATGAATGCGGCATAAAGACAAAAATTCCTCCAAAAAAACAATGCAGCAGAGCATCCAAAGTATGGCAGAGAGAAATGCTGCAATTAGACTAATAAAGTCATACAGCGAAGATGGAATGAAGAGGTGGAAAAGGCAAACAAACTACGGAAAAAGATCTTATGTAGAAAGTTTTTTCTCGCGACTGAAACAAACATTCGGGTTTAATTTTCGGAACAAATCTGAAATTAATCGTGGGAAGGAACTGCTACTCAAGTGTTATTTGCTTAATCAATTTACTGACATTGGTATGGCTAAATTTGAAATGGCTACATGAATTTATCGTAAATTACCACCGCATAGTTGTAACATTGTACCATATTACAATGTTCGTACAGTTGTGTGCGCGACCGGGGGTTTTATACTATTCTAGAAGTAACATACGGAAAAGGGGGGATTCGAACCCCCGACATATTTTCATATGTGCACGCTTTCCAAGCGTGTGCTTTAGACCACTCAGCCACCTTTCCATGCTTATTCATAATATTGAAAATTGTACTGCTAAACAATATAAAAACCTGGTATATAGGGTTCACCACGAAAATTCACAGTATTGTTAAACTTGCTTCTGCAAGTTGGAAATGTTTTATCGCAACCTGCGAGTATTGAATATTTATCTCCAGCAAAAATTTGGTATGGAGGCGAAGTAAACAACGTAACTACTTTATTTTTATATTCTTTTACTACACCTTCAAACGCTATTGAGCCAAAGAATTTTACTACTCCGTGCTTATAATATTCATCACTCTCAGTTAAATTCGTGTCTTCAAATCTTCTTTCATCTATTACTTTAGTGATTGTACTTATTTTACTAAATTTTTTAGTATCGGCTTTACATTTATCATCGCAAAATTGTGCTCTGCATGCAGGAGAGTATAATTCTGCTATGCTTCTCTCAAGCTTTGCTGAGAGCCCTCTAATTTCAGCAATAAATCTTCCACTACTTAATGTCACTTTACCAAAAATTCCTGAATGTAGATTCATTGTTCCCTGGGTCAAGTCTTTATAATTCACAAGAAATATCTCAATATTTGCAAAGTCGTACTTTCCTGATAAAACATCTTTTTCTTTGATATCAACACTATTTAATATTCCCTCAATTTCCAAATTATCAGTCTTTAAATCGCTGTTTAATATTATACTACTGGCTGTAAATCCACTTGAAGATTTATAGAGTATATTATCAATATTTAAGTCTTCATCATAGTCAGTGAATCCCATTACTTCTCCACCTGCGAGCTTTAATTTCCAGCACGTAGCAGTGGTAAGTAATTCTCCAGCTAAATGATTTTTTAGTGTGGTTTGCATAGGGGCCTCCTGCTTAATTGATTAAATTTGAAAGTAGCTATACGGCCAGTAGAATAAGGGCAGTGTGTTCTTTTCTCATCATCTAAGTAGCCATAAAGCGTTATTCCGGTGACCATAGGGTGTCATTCCAGTGCTTGACACTGGAATCCAGGAAATTTTGCTTGTAAGTAAGCAAACTGATTTGGTGAGCATAAAAAGTGGCTGATCTTATGCTGAATAAACGCTTTTGATGAAGTTGCATGGAAAGCTGGATCCCAGTGTCTGGGCACTGGGATGACAGGAGAGAGGACACCATATGTTTATTTGATCGACAAATAAACACTAACAGACAAGAATACACCACAGTTAACTGTGGTGTGTACTGGCTGGTTAGAAAGAAAACTTCACACCAGTAAGAAGGAGAATTCCTTGGTTAGAAGGTACATCAGCATCAGACTCATCTTTCAGCTTACCTGTTTCGTTAGTCATAAAATAATGGAGAGCTGCGTAAGGAACAAATTTGTTCTTACTGCATGCAGGAGACAGATCATATTGAACGCCAAGTGCACCATCATGAAGCATATCTTTGTCATTCATTCTGCTGCCAAAATACGTCAAACTTGTGTAGATATTCTCATGTTGATACCCAGCTCCTACAGTCCAATACATGGTATCTATACTATCTTTACCAAATTGAGCTTTCAGCCCTTCCACTCTTTTGCCATCAGTAGCATCTTTACTATCAATTTTCGTATAGGTATCACCAATTAATTTTTTAACACCCTTCGGTTGACCAGATTTGCCCAAGTATGCAAAAGAGGCAGCAAACTTTACGCCTTGATCTTCATTAATCTTATAATCAGCGCTTACACCAAAATTAACACCCATCAGGTCATTATACTCCACAAATTCCTTATAAAGATGCTTATCTTTACTTGGTTGCTTTGGAAAGCCATATTCACCAACTGCAGAAGTTTTAACTTTTATGTTATGTTTATCAAAGTCATATTCATATGATGCACCAGCACTTACTATGTGCTCATAGTCTGGGCCGACATGCTTTATCGTTTCCTTATGTTCTATCTTACCGCCTTTATCTTCTGAAACTGTTTCTTTTACAGTAAACAAACCACTATCATAACGAGGTGAGTAGCTGATACCAAATCTTGCGCCCATATAATTTGGTGAGTAGTAAGCAACTCTAAATGGCAGTGTAGTCATAACGCCTTTGTTATATTTCCCTGCCATACGGAAAGAGAATTTTTCACTTTCACTCGAAAAACTTTCAGTGTAAAGACGTGGTGTTACATAAAATGGAAAGCTAGCAGCGCTTCCTTCTAAGTTCACTTTTCTGAACCAGTCACTATCTGCAGCTCCGTCAACAGTCGCAATTCTTGTTGCATCAAGCCTCATCAGAGCCTCAGGACCAAATTGGTAACCAAGCTTCACGTCACCATATTTTGAGTTAACAAACACATGCGCACTTCTGCCTTTTGCAGCATAAACACCCTGTGAAGCTCCCTTACCTTCGGTCACTGGGACATGAAACTGCACGTCAGCACCATAAAGAAGACCTAAATCTTCATTCTTATTTTCTGCTCTGAGGTGCAATATTGCATCAGCAATCATACCCATATCGTTGCTGTAATCACCAATATTTCCTATTCCTTCATAGAATATTGGATTTGCTCCTTTTGTTATATCTGGAGTGGCATTATAATACTCTGTAGATCTGTTTGGCATAACGTTATAACGTTTATAATCTGCGCCACTTGGTCCAGCTTTGCCATAACCTTGAGCATCAACAACACCACCAAAAGTTATTCTTAAATTACTTTGCCCTTGATTGGTATCGATAATATCAACTCCACCAACTGAAACAACAGGACTTGCCTTACCTTTTTCCTCTGTATTTTTGTTAACAACTTTTATATCCTTCTTTACATCTTTAGCTTCAACTTTAGCATTCTTAGTTTTAGAACGCTTAGTTTTTGAAACTTTACCTTTTTCTATATTAGAATTCTTAGCGTTTAGAGCTTTCGCTTTTGAATCCTCTATAAGCTTTGCTTTTTTCTCATTTGCTAGCCTGATCTCCTCTTTTTTCTTCTGCTCGGCTGCTAATCTCATCTCTTCCTTTTTCTTAAGCTCTTCAGCTTTTTTTCTTGGATCAGCATTACATATTCTGTCCATCTTTTCTTTCAGTTTTTTATTTGATGTTTTCATAACTTCTGTTTTTCCAGAAGTTTTTGTGCTCTCTTGCTTTTTTATTTCCTTCATACTCTCATCAGGAAAGTCAGCTGCAAAACTGCTGAAAGAACATAAAGTTAATAAAGAAACTAGAGCAGTTCTAGTATACATAGACTTTTTCATGAAGTGCCCCCAAAAAATTTCGAAATCATATCTTAAATGTAAATAGTATAAAAATGTTGAAAATTCAACTTAAAGCAACCTTATAACGAAAATAAAAGTAAAATGCAATACCTTAAAAGCAACTTTCTTAATATGCTCAACGTGTATATTAACCAAAATTTAGTACAGAGGTTCGCTTGTTAGTGCATTATAACTCGACTATTTATTCTATGGAAGTAAAATTTTTCCACCACAAGTTATTTGCCATTCTTCTTTAAATTTCTTTAGGTATTCTTTTTTTTCGCACTCTAAAAGCAGCTCTTCCACACTTTTGTTGTAGCTTTCAGTAGTAATCCTTCCCTGATGATGCATGAACCTTAAGTAAATCAAATAAGTGTTAATTACATCTGTTTCACAATAATCTCGAATCTCTTGTATCTTGCCGCTATCGTATAAGTCCATAACTTGTGACCCATCAACTCCAATCTTACCAGGAAGATTAAATGCTGCACAAACTTCGTTCATTTTTACTCTCGCAGAAGCTCCAAAATCAGAGAGGGATTCAAGCAAATCACAATGCCAATCACTGCTATATCTCTGATTGTAACTATTCCACTTATCGCCAGCTTTATGAAAATATTCTGCTTGAATGCCATGGACCATAGCACGATACTTCAGCACTGGTATATCAAAAGTGCGTCCGTTGAACGAAACTAATCTTGGCTTTTTCTCTGATATGTAGTTAAAAAATCCTTTCACTAGCTCCTTTTCACTGGAATTTAGTGTGCCTCCAGATCTTATTTCTTGCAGTGTGAACACCTCATAACCACTCTGGTAGCTTATATTGCAAAGTAAAAAACTAATAACTACAACAAGGTGAAAAGGCTGACGCAGAAAAGAGTTTTGCCCGTTTGTTATTTCAAGATGATATTTTGTTAATGCATCCCTCTTCTCTTCTACACTACTATCATCACTAATATTGAGTAAATTTTTGCAGGAATTTACATCTGGTATAGTTTCAATATCAAATACCAATAAAGAATTAAGCATTGCCTATATACTCCTCCGGACGGTCGATCCAAGGTCGCACTTTCACAAATAAAAAGAGGTGTACCTTGCACTCAAATAATTTTTCTAGTTCAGCACGCGCTTCGATATTAATTTTTTTAATATTACTGCCATCTTTTCCTAGTACTATTTTTTTATGACTATCTTTCAACACAAATATGATCTGTTTGATGACTAAACTCTTATCTTTTTTTTCCTCAAATTGTTCAGTTATAACAGCTGTAGAGTATGGCAATTCTTCACGCAAGTTCAAGAATAATTTTTCTCTCGTAATTTCTGCTGATAAAAAATTTGTCGAGGAATCGGTTATTTGATCTTCTTCATAAAACCAGGGGCTCACCGATGCAACTTCAGACAAGTAATTCATCAAATCAGAAAGTCCATCATTCTTTAATGCTGATATCATAAAAACCTTTTCAAATTTATAAAGCAAATTCAGATGCTCATGCGCCATCTTTAATTCAGGCCTTTTTACCAAATCAGTTTTATTGATAACCAAAATGCATCTGCCTTTTGTGCGCTGCAGCCGCATAAATATAGTCTTAATTCTTTCTATATTTTTCAAATAATTGCTTACATCAACAAGCAACAAAGTGATGTCACTATCCTTAACTGCCGACCATGCAGATTTGACTAAAGCTTTTTCAAGTTTTGTTTCTGCTGAGAAAATTCCTGGGGAGTCAGTAAAGACAATTTGTGTGTTGTTGCATGTTGCAACACCCCTTATTTGCGTCCTTGTTGTTTGCACTTTAGGGGTGACAATTGCAATTTTCTTGCCTATGATGCTGTTAATTAATGTAGACTTCCCAGCATTTGGTAAGCCAGCTATGGTTACAAATAAGCATTTTTGTTCTTTCACAAAGAAAATTATAAAGAAAACTGAATGCCCGCGTCAAGCTACTTATATGACAAGAAGGATGACAGAACCCTTTTTGGTTAGCATGCAAAAAGGAAAAAAACTTATTCTACAAATTAAAAATACAATATACTCAAAAACTTTTCAGAAAATCCATAGGAGGGTTTGCTAATGAAGGTTCTTGAGTTGACGCCATTGCCTGAACGACTGCTTGATTTAAGGGTAACGTTTTAACCATAAGGTCACTAACTCCTTAATATGTGTGTTCATAATTTGATTTTCCACGAAAGACATAATAGCAATAACCAGTGTAAGTTAAAATGATTGGTAAAAGCGGTATTATAACAATGAGCATTAAAGATAAACTTGGCCCAGAAGCGGCTGCATCCAGAATGGTATATTGAAAAGGTATAATCCATGGGTAGATACTAATTCCTAAACCTAAATATCCCATAAAAAAAATAGCAATACTGAGAAAGAATGGACGGTACTCCCGTTTAGTATTCTGAAGATCAAACCACAGCATGAAAAATAGCCAAGATGTGAGTAATGGAATAGAAAATAAATAATAAAAATTTGGCATGCTAAACCAAAAGTTTTTAATACGTTCATTTAAAAATGGTGTCACTACACTCACTAGTCCCATGAAAATACCTACAAAACCAAGCGTATAAGAAGCAACCTTGCGTGCCCATTCTTGTGTTATATTTTCTGTCTTCATTATGAGCCATGTAGAACCTAAAAGTGCATATCCAAATATCACAGCAATGCCTGTCATTACACTAAAAGCACTTGCCCAATCAAATTGGCCACCAGAAAAGTTGCGTCCGTTTACTTCTACACCATGTATAAATGCACCTAAAATCATGCCTTGGCAAAATGCAGCACCAAGTGACCCAAAATGAAAGGCATAATCCCATAATCGCCTGTATTTTCCTTCTGCCTTAAAACGAAACTCAAAGGATACTCCGCGCACTATAAGGCCAAGCAGCATAATAATGATTGGAATATAAAAAGCAGGCATTAATATTGAATATGCAAGAGGAAAAGCAGCAAACAACCCTCCACCACCCAATACCAACCATGTTTCGTTTCCATCCCAAAATGGTGCAATTGAGCTTATCATGTGATCACGGCATTTATCTGACGGTGCAAAAGGAAGTAAAATACCAATACCTAAATCAAACCCATCCATTAAAATATACAGTAAAACAGCTATGGCAATTAGTAATCCCCAGATTAGGGGTAAATTAATTAAGGAAGAAAAATCAAACATGATTGTTGTCCTTTCCAGATGTACCAGCATCAATCACTGAAGCTCCAATACCGTGTTTATAAAATTGCTCTTCTTCTTTAATGACAGGAATTCCTTTGTATATAAGTTTCAGAATATAGTAACTACCTGCTCCAAATATAAGGGTATACATAACGATAAATGCAATCAAAGACCATGCAACCTGAGGACCGGTAATCGCAGATGAAAATGATTCAATTGTGCGCATAATTCCATATACAGTGTAAGGTTGACGGCCAATTTCAGTAGTAAACCAACCTGCAAGTAACGCTATGAACCCAGACGGCATCATTGATATCCACCATCCATGTAAGAAACAACTTTGGAATAATTTGCCACGAAGATACTGTATAACACTTACTGACCCAATTATGATCATTAAAATTCCAACTCCAACCATTATACGGAAGGACCAGAATACCCATACTACAGGTGGTCTATCTTCTTTTTTCCATTCCTTTAATCCTTTTACTTCTCCTAAAAAATCATGTGTTAAGATCAAGCTGGCAAGATTAGGAATTTTTATCTCGTAGTGATTAATTTCATTTTGCTGATCCGGATAAGCAAATAAAAGTAAGCCAGCCCCTTTTTCGGTTTCCCATATACCTTCCATTGCAGCAATCTTAGCAGGTTGATGCTTTAGTGTATTTAATCCATGCCTATCTCCCATGAACAGCTGAAATGGTGCAGCTAAAGCTACCATAATGGTTGCCATACCAAGCATAATTCTTGCTTGAGGAGCATGTCGTTTTCTCCAAAGATAAAATGCTCCTACACCACCAACCACAAAAGCTGTTGTAAGATAGGCTGCTGTTACCATATGAATAAAGCGATAAGGGAAAGAAGGATTAAAAATAATCTCTAACCAATTGGTTGGATATAGGAGACCATTCTCACCAATCGTGAATCCAGCGGGTGTTTGTATCCAACTGTTGGCTGCAATAATCCAAAAAGCTGAAATAAGCGTTCCCACTGCAACAATACAAGTAGAAGCAAAGTGCATACGAGAACTTACTCTATTCCATCCAAATAGCATAATACTCAAAAAAGATGCCTCCAGAAAAAAGGCTGTTAAAACCTCAAAGGAAAATAGAGGGCCGAGAACATTGGCTATGCGGTCAGAAAAAATCGACCAATTGGTACCAAGTTGATATGACATTACAACTCCAGATACCACTCCCATGCCAAAAGCAACGGCAAAAATCTTGATCCAGAATTTATAAACATCACGGAAACGTGTATCACCAGTATTAAGCCAACACCATTCCAAAAAGGCTAGAAAACTTGCAAGCCCGATCGTGAAAGCAGGAAATATAATGTGAAAGCCTATTGTGAAGGCAAACTGAATTCGAGCTAGCAGCACAGAACTAAATTCAAACATTTTATCCAATACCCATGTATTACAAATAATAGCCAAATCTACCTATAATTCAATCCATTTTTTCACAAAATTGACCTTACCCAGAAAAAGTAGAGAGAAAGTTAAGACGTTTTTGTCATGAGAATAAATTGTGCAGGAATACAACTGTTCTCCCTTGTCATACCGTCACGGTATCTCTAGATCCCGCTAACACGTAGCGGAATGACGATTGTCAGGCCAGCGCCCCTATGATGTCATCCCAGTGTCCAGACACTGGGATCCAGGTTGCTCACAAGCAAACTAGCATAGAAAGTGGTTACAACGTTTTCGATGAGATTATATGGAAAACTGGATCCCAGTGTCAGCTACTCGGATGACATCATCCTTTTTTGGGGATTCCAGCGTCACGCGCTGGAATGACACCTTCCGTATAAACATTAAGAAATTTACCAAGCGGAGAAAAAGGCAAAAGAAGCCCCGTGGTTGGCTAATTACTTACATTATACTTTCAAGTATGGCGTTTTTTTATTCTAAACGTTTAATAACCGCGATTCAGCTACTTTTAAACCGCAACTAATCTAAATTATAAACGTTAAGAAATTTACTAAACAGAAAAAAAGGCAAAAGAAACCCTAGGGTAGCTAGTTATTCACTATCCATTTTTTAAGTTGGCGTTTTTTTATGTTTTAAACGCTTTATAAGCGCGTTTCAGCTTATGTAGGTAGAAATTTTATAAGACATAAGGTGCACATAGTGCAAAAAATTAAGCATGAGACGCCAGATACGTGAGTTTTTTTGTCATTTAATCTGTACAGAGAAGATAAATAAATAGCTTCAGTTTCATGATAAGGGGGTTGGCGAAGGGTGTCAAGTAACTTTTGCATTTAATCCATTTCTATGGCTTATATAATAATCGTTATTGTAGTATAATTTAGAATAATGCAATAGATACCTAAATGTTTTAGCTATTAATTATATGTTGCACAAAAGCATATATTGCCCTACCATCCAAGTAGGTTAGAAATAAAGAGGTTTTTATGAGTTTTACTTTACCTGAATTACCATACGATAAAACAGCTTTGGAGCCTTATATATCTGCAAAAACCTTAGATTTTCATTATGATAAGCACCATAAAGGATATTTAAATAAACTCAATGAGCTAGTTGAAAATACGGATTATCAACATGTAAAAATTGAGGAATTAATAACAAAAGTGCATGGTAATAGCGGCAACTTGCCTATATTTAATAATGCAGCACAAGTTTGGAATCACACTTTTTATTGGAATTCAATGAAAAAAAATGGTGGTGGTAAGCCTAAAGATGGTAGTCTTCTAGCAAAAAAAATTCAAGACGATATCGGTGGCTTTGATAAATTTTATGAAGAATTTTCGAGTCATGGAGTAAGCCAGTTTGGCAGTGGATGGGTATGGTTAGTGCTCGAAAAAGGTAGGTTAGGAAAGCTCAAAATCACCAAGACTCCAAATGCAGATTTGCCAATAATTTATGGCCAAGTGCCACTACTCACTATGGATGTGTGGGAGCACGCCTATTATTTAGATTGTCAAAACCGTAGAATTGACTACATAAAAGTTTTCCTTGATCATTTGATTAATTGGGATTTTGCAGAAGAGAACTTAGAAGAATATATGAGATGAATATACCCCGGGTAACAAAATTAGATAATGGTCTGCGCATAATAACTGAGCAGGTGCGTGATATTGATTCCGTAGCTTTAAGCATACGAGTTGGTGTTGGCAGTAGAGCAGAAAGTGCAAAGCAAAATGGAATATCCCATTTTTTAGAACACATGGCTTTCAAAGGGACGAAGACAAGAACTGCCTTTGAAATTGCAAAAGCTTTTGATGACATAGGTGGAGTTTTCAACGCTAGCACCGGTAGGGAAAGCACCACCTATTATGCAAAAGTCCTCAAGAAAGACATAAAAACTGGTATTGATATATTAATAGATATATTGATGAATTCCACGTTTCCAGAAGATGAATTGGAACGTGAGAAGGGTGTTGTAATACAAGAGATTTTTCAAACTAATGATTCACCAAGTGACATTATTTTCGACAAATATTTTGAGGCAGCTTATAAAGACCAACCATTTGGTAGGTCAATCTTAGGCACGCAAAATACTGTAAAATCTTTTACTCGAGGAGATCTAGATAATTACATAAATGAGCATTACTTTGGTGAGAATATGCTATTTGCCGTTGCAGGAAATGTTGAACATGAAGAAGTTGTTGCATTAACCAAAGATTTTCTCTCAAAGATTCATTCTAAAAAGCTGAAAAAAAGCCAAAATGCGAGCTGTACTGGTGGTGAGTATTTAGAACATCGTAAATTAGATCAGGTACACTTGCTAATTGGTCTACCTAGTGTTTCTCGCCATGACGATAAATATCACACGTTTCAAGTGCTTGATTCTATATTAGGGAGCGGAATGTCATCACGTTTATTTCAGGAAGTAAGGGAAAAGCAGGGATTAGCTTACTCTGTTTATTCATTTAATTCCAGCTATACTAATACAGGAATGTTTTCCATTTTTGCTGGTACAGACAGTAGTAACTTAGATAAGCTTTTAAAATCTATAACGACAGAGTTGAAGAAGTTGTCTACAGATGATCTGAAGGAAGAAGAAGTAAATAGAGTGAAAGAGCGAGTAAAATCCCAAATTTTAATGTCACGCGAAAGTGTTAGCTCACGTGCTGAAACATTGGGACACTACTACGGTAACTATAATAGGTACATCAGTAAAAATGAATTAATAGAAAAAATTAGTGCAGTTACCACTGCTAACGTAAAAAAAGCAGCAGAAGAATTGTTATCTCAGCATGAAAAAACCACTCTAGCTGCAATTGGAGAAATTGAATCATTGCCAAGTTACGATAAAGTGGTTTCTATGCTTAAAGCTTAGTGTACTTTAATTATGTTGCTTAAGCTCACTAAAAAGTTCAATGAACGGTTGCAAAATCCTTTCTATAAAAAGTTTGCTTTCTGGTTCATCGCGTATATTACTTATCAGTTTATTCAAAGTTTTCTCGCTGTTTCGTAAAAATAAATAGCTTTCTACTGCTTGCACACCAGACAAGACAGTCAAAATTCCTCCTATCACTAGACAAGCAGCTATAGCAGGTACGGTACCCACTGCAATTGCAGTTGCGATTAATGATAACCCAGCTAAGAATGTAACGGCTGAAACGCAAAACGCTATTTGATGTTTTTCTTTATTGTTAACCATAAATACCTCACAAAAACTATATTTTTAACATACCAGTGTTGTCATGTATTGTCAAGTTTTTAAAGAAGATTAAAAAATGCAACGCACATGTGCAAAAGACGCTAACTATTAGCATTTCTCATAATAGTCCGAATAGGTCAGAGGAATGTTTTTCCTGGCTCTGTTTTTTATAGCAAACCAATGATGCTCAATTTTGTTAAAATCTGGAGAATAAGGCGGCAGATACAAAATTTCTGCACCGACTCCTTTAGCGAGCTTGATAAGCTTATCAGACTTATGAAAAGTAGCATTATCAAGAATGACAGTTTGTCCAGGTTCTAAGATCGGTGCCAAAAATTGCTCAAACCATCCATTAAAAATATCCATATTACAGTGGCCTTCAAATGTTAATGGAGCAACTATCTTTCTTCTACTTAAGGCTGCAACCATGCTGATTCGTTGAGTTTTTTTTCCAGATTTTAGGGCATAAAATCGCTGTCCTTTCTGGCAATACCCATATGGATAGTCCTCCGTGTTATCAATCCCAGACTCATCTATATACACTAAGTTTTCTGGTTCTTTTGTTGCTATAATTTTTAAGAATTCAGCACGTTTTTCTTCGTTCCTTTCCTTGTATCCATATGTCTTTTTTTGCGCGTAAATCCAATTTTTCTGAGAGCTCGGTGGATCGTTTGGATACTAACGTTGCCCCAAAGTTTAGCCATTTCCGACAGAGTTTTTCTACCGTGTTTTTTAGCAAATTCGATAAACTTATTCCAGTCGATAATTTTCTGATTGTAACCTCCATTACCGAGTTTTTTTGACTGAAAGTCGCCTGTTTCTTTTTTTCTTTGCTGCCACTCCCACAAAGTAGTTCGTCCAATTTTAAATCTTGCTGCCACTGCTTCTCTGCTTTCCCCTTCGTCTAGTGCTTCCATTGCTTTTTTTCTTAAATCATAACTATATGCTGCCGGCATCCAACCTCCTTATCGCCATCTATCCTTATCTTATCATATCCGGACTTCTGTGGAAAGAGCTATATGGATTAGCCAAGGAAGAAAGAGTAGGAAGAGGAAGGCTTTTTCTGTTTTAGGGAATATAAAATAAGCGTAGAAAAATATGAACTAGGTGTATAATTCACAGTGTAGTGGTATCTCACTAATCCAATTATTTTTCTCCCGATCTAGCCTATCATCTAATATAGCCTGCCTTATTGATGCCATTAACTTATTCATAAAGAAAATATTATGAATGGTAACGAGCGTGTAAGCCAGGAGCTCTTTAGCTTTCAGTAAATGGTGTATATAAGCTCTTGAATGTTTTCTGCAGGTAAAACATAAACAGTCACTTTCAATTGGGTTGTTGTCCAGCTCAAATCGTTGATTCCGCAAATTAATATGCTCTTTGCACTTTGAAGAAATAGAATTTCTGTTTTTTACTTTAACAAGTGCGCCACCATGCCTTGCTAAGCGGGTTGGATGCACGCAATCAAACGTGTCAATTCCAAGCTCTACTCCGCGAAAGATGTCCACAATTCCACCAATACCAAGCAAATGAGTAGGCCTGTCTTTTTTCAGGTGGTCCATAGTGAAAGAAACTACATCATGCATCTGCTCTTTACTTTGACCAAGTGATCCACCTATTGCTTGACCAAAAAATGGCAAATCGTTGATAAAATCACAACTTTCTCTACGTAAATCTTGATACACTCCGCCTTGACTAATTCCATACAGTGCCTGCTTGCCATTATTGTTTTTTTCAAATTCATTTAAAGAACGTTCAGCCCATCTGTGGCTCATGAGCATTGATTTTGCTGTGTATTCTTTGCTTACGTGAAATGGAGTGCATTCATCTAAAACTAGGATTAAATCTGCACCTAATTTCTGTTGAATTTGTACAGATTTTTCAGGAGTTAAGCAATAAATTTTACCATTAATGTAAGAACGAAAAATTGCCCCATCCTCATTAATTTTGATCAAAGTTTTTTGTTTTTTTCTTATTCCTTTTATCTCTTCCGAAACTGATCCGTGGCCTAAGCTAAATATCTGATATCCACCTGAGTCAGTTAGCATTGGCCCATTCCATCCTATCATCTTGCGCAAACCACCAAGTTTTGCAACAGTATTCTCTCCTGGTTGAAGCATTAGGTGATAGGTGTTGGAAAGTATGATTTGGGTACCAGCTTCACTTATTCTTTCAATATCTGCAGCTTTAATTGCAGCTTTTGTTGCGCAGAATATAAAAGCGGGGGTTTCTACGCTTCCATTTGGAGTTTTAATTGTTCCAACTCTTGCAGAACCTGATTGCTTGATTCTCTTGAATGAAAATTCTTCTTTCATCTATTTGCCTGAAAGTTCTGTTATGATGTTTTCTACTTTCTCAGGAGTAAGATTTTCATAGAAGTCATTATTGATCTGCACAACGGGAGCATTAACGCATGCACCTAGGCATTCAACTTCTTTTAAAGTGAACAAATTATCTTTAGTAGTCTCACCGATATTGATTCCAAGTTTTTTTTTTAAGGTATTTAAAACTTCTTCACTATTGCACAACCAGCAAGGAGTTGTTCTACAAATTTGTATTAGATATTTGCCTACTGGTTTTAAATTATACATGGTGTAAAAATTTGCCACTTCATATACACGAATATGTGGAATATGCAGCATATCAGCAACATAACGCATAGCAGATTCAGAAACCCATCCGCATTGCTCTTGAACCAGATATAGTAAAGGCATAACAGCACTACCTTCTCTACCTTTGGGATACATCTCTATAAACTTTCCCGCTTTCTTGAGGTTTTCTGATGTAAAACTAAACTGCTCTTCTTTTTCTATCATTCATGAGACTCGTGTAAACTTTAACAGATTATACCTGTAGAACCAATGATTGCAATTGTTGGTTTTTTGAGAAATAGCATAAAGCTTCTTAGCCCTCTTCAAGCTTATATTTACCTTTTAGTATAAAATATTATATTAATTTTTTAATTTTAGTTAAAATTTTCATTGACATTAACACACAGGAGTAATCATAATAGCATTTTATTAATATTTTAAATAAAATTATGTCTATATTAAGAAGATTGCTCGGGATCAACTCAAATACACCGGAAATTAAAGAAGCGATAGGTTTTAATCCAACAAACGTAGAATTAATTGAGGGGAATGGAGTTGCTTACGGACTCAGCTATCAAGATAATGGTAATGGGAGCAGTAAAGTAAAATTACTTATTAGTCCATTATATCAATCAAAAACATACGAATGTGGTACAAATATCAGCGTAGCAAATGAATTCAAAGATCAATTATCTCTCACATTAATAGAAGATTCAGCTGAAATAGATAAAGTTGGAGTTATCTTTCCTGAAGAAGGAATTAGCGAAGAAGGAGAAAAATGCGTTAAAGGCTTATCTTTTAACACTTACGGAATTAAACAATCAGTTAATACTCCTTCAGTTGAACATTTAGATAAAAGAAAATTACAAAAGAATATTGATAATAATAGTCTTGCAAATGTGGGCAATAGTTACTTTCAACCAAGAGCAGTGAAAGTTGGTAATGGTGACGTAATTGTAATCGCCCATAACTTAAAGGATCAAACTTTAGTTTCTTGGTCTTAAAGTCAAGCGAGAGCGGAAAATTTAAGGTATTGACTGGAGAAAAAGGTGTTACAGAAAGAAAATTGTTCAATTTTGATAATCAGGGGCAATTGGCATTAAATGGAAACACGATGCTTTATTCGCAAGTGAGCAAAAGGATTACTAAGGAAAATCAAGAGGTGAGAAAAACACGTATTTTTAAATTTGATATGGCTAAAGTGATTCAGGGTCTGAAGGATGGAGTTAATGGCTTTTTACTTGGTAATCGAAAAGGTCAAATAGATAATAAAGCACTATCTCTTTCTAGAGAACATGAAATAAGCTTTTTGCAGTATGTTGAACAAACGGAAGGAAATGATCTAGTTGCTTTTCTTGAAAATGACCAATCAGCTAATGAGCAGAGGTTACATATAGCAACTCTACTTAAAAATGGATCAGTGTCAGATTTTCCTATCTATCAATTTACAGATCCTATAGAGCAATTATATATTAAAGGCAACGGTCAGGGTGGTTTTATCGTAACTGCGGTAAGTGGAGAAAATATTGTAACTTTTAATCAAAACGGCTCTGGAAAATCTTCTGAAGCAACAATAATACCGGCAAATAGCATCAAAACTCTCAGTGATTTTGTTAATATCATTAACGGTCGATTAACGCCAGATATTATTTCTAGTAGTACCGTGGCTCCTATAACTGTTGCAGAAACGGTTGTGACTTCTAAGAAGACGCCGACTGCTGCAATTACTAGCACAGCAGAAACCGACGCTGTGAAGACTACTATAGCATTTCTCATAATAGTCCGAATAGGTCATAGGAAGGCAGAATCAACAGCACGACGAAAGGATTCGAATAGAGGAATGTTTTTCCTGGCTCTGTTTTTTATAGCAAACCAATGATGCTCAATTTTGTTAAAATCTGGAGAATAAGGCGGCAGATACAAAATTTCTGCACCGACTCCTTTAGCGAGCTTGATAAGCTTATCAGACTTATGAAAAGTAGCATTATCAAGAATGACAGTTTGTCCAGGTTCTAAGATCGGTGCCAAAAATTGCTCAAACCATCCATTAAAAATATCCATATTACAGTGGCCTTCAAATGTTAATGGAGCAACTATCTTTCTTCTACTTAAGGCTGCAACCATGCTGATTCGTTGAGTTTTTTTTCCAGATTTTAGGGCATAAAATCGCTGTCCTTTCTGGCAATACCCATATGGATAGTCCTCCGTGTTATCAATCCCAGACTCATCTATATACACTAAGTTTTCTGGTTCTTTTGTTGCTATAATTTTTAAGAATTCAGCACGTTTTTCTTCGTTCCTTTCCTTGTATCCATATGTCTTTTTTTGCGCGTAAATCCAATTTTTCTGAGAGCTCGGTGGATCGTTTGGATACTAACGTTGCCCCAAAGTTTAGCCATTTCCGACAGAGTTTTTCTACCGTGTTTTTTAGCAAATTCGATAAACTTATTCCAGTCGATAATTTTCTGATTGTAACCTCCATTACCGAGTTTTTTTGACTGAAAGTCGCCTGTTTCTTTTTTTCTTTGCTGCCACTCCCACAAAGTAGTTCGTCCAATTTTAAATCTTGCTGCCACTGCTTCTCTGCTTTCCCCTTCGTCTAGTGCTTCCATTGCTTTTTTTCTTAAATCATAACTATATGCTGCCGGCATCCAACCTCCTTATCGCCATCTATCCTTATCTTATCATATCCGGACTTCTGTGGAAAGAGCTATAAATTGACAACGGAAGCCGTTGCACCTACTTCTACAATAAGTAAACCTTCAACGGAGTCAACGACAGTAGCAAAAACAACTACTACTTCACAAGCGACCACGGTTGCTACAACGTCAACTAGTGTGCCGATAGTAACTTCAGGGACTGAGACAAGTACTGTAAAACCTACAGCAGCGACTGGTGCGTCGACTTCTACGATGAGTAAACCTTCAACAGAGTCAACGACTCAAACAAGTACAGTAACAGTGAAGCCAACAACAGAAGCCGTTGCACCTACTTCTACAACGAATAAACCTTCAACAGAGTCAACGACTCAAACAAGCACAGTAACAGTGGAACCAACTGCGCCAACAACAAGCTCAGAGAAAACTACACAAACAGTATTTAGTATACCAAGTACTAGAACAAAAGAGTCAACAACTCCTATATTCACCACGACTTTACTTCCTCAGTCTACTTCTTCACCACAACCTACTCAACTTGCTATAGGGTCTAATAAGGCAGGAATGATAGGGGGATCTTTGGTTGGAGCAATAGGTATTGTTGGAATTATAGGATTCATAGCATATAGATATGTTAAGGGTCGTAATGCTGCTCCTGTATTAGAACTAACTGATTTGGGTTATAGAAGGCGATCATCTTCAAGTAGCGATGAAGAAATTTTTACCACTGGTAACAGAATGCGAACTATATATCAATCTGAAACAGTGCTAAATAGTATATCAGTAGAAAGTAGTAGTCGATCAAGAAGTAGCTCATCGTCTTCAAGCGGTGGACCAGGCTCTTGACTAACTGAAGCGGAGTCTAAAAGTGAAAAAAGCTTATCTTGGGATAGTGATGATGTGCCGGAATATCACCTTTAGCTATTTGTCTAAATGTTTTTAATATGTAGACTGTTAGGAAATTGTCTTTTGCTTTTGTGATTTTCATGTTAAAGTATAATTCCTAGGTGAAATAAGTAGCTGCTGTTGTGTGATAAACATAGCAGAGGAAAGTCCGGGCTCCAAGGAAAAATAGTGACGGGTAATGCCCGCCGGAGGTAACTCCAGTTATAGGGCTACAGAAAATTACCGCCTAAAATATTTTTAGGTAAGGGTGAAAAGGTGTGGTAAGAGCACACCATGGCAATGGCAACATTGGTAGTCGAGTAACCAACACTAGGAGCAAGATTAAATAGAAGTAGATTTTATGTTTTCCTCATATCTACTCGGGTAAATCGCATGCGGTAAATGGTAACATTTACTCCAGATAAATAGCTACATAAACAGAACTCGGCTTATATTTCACCTAGGCGTTCACATGATACGTGCGATATAAGCCATGCTATATTTAAATGTGTAGGCATTTCATGCGTTGTCCTTCACTTGTTCTGCTTGATAGCCATCACTACTTTCGCCTACATTAACATTAGAATATTCATCATCATCAATATACTCTTTCAGAACATACCCTCTGCCCCAAACGGTTTCTATGTGGCTTTTTCCATCATTTGCACTTTCAAGTTTCTTACGTAATTTGCACATAAAAACATCAACTATCTTGTTATCTGAAGGTTCATCCAAGCCATTGTAAAGATGATTTAAGAACATTTCTTTTGTTAGTACTGTTCCTTTACGCAGTGCTAGCAATTCTATCATAGAATACTCTTTATTAGTAAGGTGAACCGTTTTACCTTTCACCTCAACAACCCTGTGATCAAAATTGATATTTATATTACCAATCTTTATCACCGATTCAGGATGGCCTTTAGTACGACGCACTATGGCCTTAATTCGAGCTAATAACTCGCTTTTATGAAATGGCTTGGTTAAGTAATCATCGGCACCATACCCGAGTCCTTTAGCTTTGTGATTGACAGCGGATATGCATGAAAGTATTAAGACAGGAACTTTGATTTTTGCACTTCTTAGTCTTAACAATATATCATATCCGTCAATATCACCAGGTAAGTGTATATCTAAAATAACTAGGTCATAGTAATCTCCGTTTGAGGAAACCATATTATTGTTATAATCTTGTGCAGAAGTAACAACGTCACAGAAGTGTCCATCAGAAGTTAAGGCGTTAACTACAGTCTTTGCACTTACTTGATCATCTTCAATTAATAATATACGCATATTTTACACCCCATAAATAATTTATAATTTTAGTAATATATATAACTAAGGAAAGTAATAAATCAAATTTTTATTAACAAATGATCAAAATTACACTTATTAATTAATAGTAAATATATTGTTCCAAAGTTATATAAATAGATCTAAAATATAATAGACATACCATGATAGTAATAATATTTTTAGTAAATATTGAATTAAAGTTACTATTATTAAAAGAATACTTCGGTTAATAAATATTTAACTATTCTATATGTCTGTGTTATATTTTTAATTTACTTATCCTACTATTTTAAAGTATAAGTAATATTTTCAGGAATATTGTGTGGCAATATCAATTTTAGGTGCTGGTGCATGGGGTACAGCAATCGCAATTTCATTAGGTAGTAAGAAAGATGTGATTTTGTGGACTCACAATGAAACTACATTTGAATCAATCAACGGGAAAAGAGAAAGTGACAAGCTACCCGGTTGTCGAATTTCTGATAATGTGTCAGTAAAATTGGCTATTGAAGACATAATTAATGCTTCAGTAACAATCCTCGCTGTTCCCACTCAGTCTCTGAGGAAGGTATGTCAGCAATTGCATAATTGTAATCTGAAAAAAGATGTAGCAATAATTTTAGCTTGTAAGGGAATAGAAAAGTCTACATTAAAATTACCTAGTGAAATAGTAAATGAAATTTTACCTAACAATCCTATTGCTATTTTTTCAGGTCCTAGCTTTGCTGTAGAAGTTGCAAGAAAATTACCCTATTCAATGGTTCTTGCATGCCAAAATAACACATTAGGTTCAAAGCTAGTATCAGAGCTGCAACAAGAAAATGTTAAATTGGAGTTTAGTAACGACATTATAGGAGTACAGATTTGTGCAGCGTTAAAGAACGTTTTTGCTATAGCGTGTGGGATTGTTCTAGGTAGTAAACTTGGGTTTAATGCTCATGCAGCATTGATTACGAAAAGTATGAGCGAAATTAAGGCTTTATACTCAGCAAAAATTGGTGACGGTAGTGTGGATATAAATACACTACTTGGGCCAGCATGTCTGGGTGACCTAATTATGACATGCACATCCTTGAATTCAAGAAACTTATCTTTTGGGTTTAAAATAGGTAATAGTGACAATGGCTTTAATGTTCAGCAGATTTTGTCAGAAGGCAAGTCAGTGATTGAAGGTTTTAGCACTGCTGAGTCCATATTTAATTTAGCAGGAAAGCTAAAGATAAAAATGCCTATATGTGAAGCGGTCTATAGATTATTGTATGAAAGCGCCTCTATAGAGGATACTATTTCTGTTCTTGTAAGTTAATTTTGTATTTGGATATATTGTGAAATTTTTATATAAATTAATATCAACGTGGTGGCTGTCTGGAACAGTAAAAAAAATGCCAGGTACTGTGGGTAGTTTGGCTTCTTTTCCGCTTGTTCCTGTAATCCTGAGCAACAAAATTTTAGGTGCAGCAATTATTTCTTTTTTATTCTTAATTGGATTATGGTCTACAGGTAATTATATAAAACATTACAAGACTTCATGTGATCCAAAAGAGGTAGTAATTGACGAAGTGGTTGGTCAATTGCTGACGATACTTTTAGTTTCGATATTGTTAAGCCAAGAGATGAATTGTTCTTCATTGTTGTTGTGCTTTTTTTCTTTTAGGTTTTTTGATATAATAAAAACGTGGCCTATAAATTTAATCGATAAAAATACCAAAGGTCCTTTAGGTATTATGCTAGATGACGTTATAGCTGCAATTTTAGCCTGTGTTCTTATAGGAGCCTTTTATTGTTTATTGTTGGTGTATGCAGGATAAAAAAATTTATTATTCAAGCTTAATTGTTCAAAATCTAAAGGATTATATACTGTACACAGCGAATTTATCTGAGTGGGAAGTACACGATGAATTTGATAACATCATATTTACAATAAATGGTACCAGGGAGTCATTATTTAATTTTGTGTTCTGTGGAGATCAATGTACCGAGCTTTCTATACAAAAAACTCTAGATTATCTCAGAACAAGAGATATAGAAGCAACATGGGTAATAAATTCACATATGAAAATAAGAGATATTTTAGAAAAGTGTGAAATAAAACACGTTAGCACACCAAAAAAAGCTTTACTTAATATGAAAAATTACTTTTTACCTGCTGATGTTATTCCAAACTTGAGGTTAAATGCTGTGAATGGTAGCAACCTCTTAGAACAGTTAGATCTACACACTTCTAAAATTTTTTATCATGGCGTTGGAATTGTCAGCACATTTTTTCGCGGATTATCAAATTATGATGATAAGAACTCAAGATTAAGATTTTTTCTTGTAACACTAAATAATGAAATTATTGGGACATGCGGTCTTTATGTTCAAGACAGCGTAGCTGGTTTTTATAGTGATGGAGTTTTACCAATTTACAGGAATCGTGGAATAGGTACCCAAATGGTTTTAGAAAGAATAAAGATAGCTAAACAGCTTGAATGCAAATATATAGTAGCACATTGTATGAAATCTTCTGTGAACCTTTATAAGAGATTGGGCTTTCAAATGTTAGGCAATCTTTACTTATATACCTCTTCAGCATAATTCTGAGCGGTTACAAATTTTTACATTTGTTTTAAAAGTGCTATGTTTTTTTTGTATGAAGTGGTTTTAATATTGATTCTAATATTATTCTTTCTCTCTTATTCTAAATTAAAAATTAGTAATAAGATTAAGAACTTACAGCATCAAAATGTTATCATAAATAATTTAATTGATACTGTGAATGATGGGTTTTATATTTGGGATGCAAAAAAACGTATAGAAAAGTTCTCTCCCAATTTACTAATTTTGCTTAATACTGTTTTTTACTCATTTAATGAGTTTGTGAATTTTTTTGAGCAATCAGAAAGCTTAATCAAAAATTTTGTTGAAGCAAAGGAAATAAATAAATCTTTTACTCTAGATTTAAAGTCAAAAGACAGTGAGGTTTATTGCATATGTTACGGTAGAAGCATAATAGATGATTCTAACAATGTGATAGGTGTACTGTTATGGATAAGGAATGTCTCAGACTGTAAGATAAAGGCTAACGGACTTGAGTTAGAAAATAGTAAGCTTACACAGGAAGTGGAGAGCTATAAAAACGTTTTCAACTCTTTACCATTTCCAATACTAAGATATAACAAGAGTAGAAAGGTGGAATTTTATAACTTGTTTTATGATAAATATGTAGATGGTTCTAAGAAATTTGCTATTACCGGTAGCGCTCATAGCACAAAACCAGGAAGACATGTCATAACTTATAAGAACGAACCTAAGGTTTTCGATTTTGTTAAAATTCCAATACAAGGTTCTGGTAGCATAGTAATGTATGGGAAAGATGTTAGTGATGCAGAGAAATTATATACTGAATTAAACAGTTATTTAGCTACACAGAAAAATTTGCTTGAGAGGTTACCGGTTGCTATAGTAATATATAGTAAGAATCAAAAGCTAAAATGTTATAATAATGCTTTTATAAAAACCTTTCAATTTGACCCAAAATTTTTGGCATCTTACCCAACTTATCACGAAGTTATGCTTTACCTCTTCGAATCTAAAAAGCTTTTAGAAAAAGAGGATTTTCAAACTATTAGTAACCAAAGACATGAGTTGTTCAAAAAATTATTTGAATCGTACGATGATACGATGCACTTCACAAACGGAAAAGCGTTCAGGGTATTAACAATACCCTACGCTTCGGAAGGTTTGCTGTTCTCTTACGAAGAATGCAAAAGATAATACTTAAACTCCTTCTCTCTCTACCATGAGCTGTTTTACTTTCGCTATTGCTCTTGCTGGATTAAGTCCTTTAGGACAAGTTTTTGTGCAATTCATTATTGTATGACAACGATACAACTTGAATGGGTCGTTTAAAACATCAAGTCTTTCACCTGTCTTATTATCACGGCTGTCAGCAATCCATCTGTAAGCTTGTAATAGTATTGCTGGTCCTAAAAATTTATCACTATTCCACCAGTAGCTTGGGCAACCAGTCGAACAGCAAGCACATAATATACAGTCGGACAAGCCATCTAATTTTTTTCTATCTTCAGAAGATTGAGAGTATTCTTTATTTGGTAGGGCAGGCTTATCTGCTTGTAACCAAGGTTTAATTGATTTGTATTGCTCATAAAATTGGCTCAAATCCGAGACTAGGTCCTTTATTACATACATGTGAGGTAATGGATATATTTTTACGTCACCTTTTATATCATGTATAGATCTAGTACATGCAAGAGTATTGGTTCCGTCAATATTCATGGCACAAGATCCACATATGCCTTCTCTACAAGAACGTCTGAAAGTTAAAGTCGAATCTATTTCATCCTTTATTTTTATTAATGCATCAAGTACCATAGGGCCACAATTATCCATATCAATAAAAAATGTGTCTATTCTAGGGTTTTTCTCGTCATCAGCAGACCAACGGTAAATTTGAAATCTTCTGATGTTTTTTGCTCTAGCAGGAATAGGATAAATTTTGCCCTTTTGATTAATTTTAGAATTCTTTGGCAAAGAAAACTGAACCATATCACTTACCTTTTATTGTTTATAGCTAAAACCCTTTGTAGATAACATATTTTATTATCATCTACTATATTTTTATTAAATTCCTTTTAAATCGTGCACATATTGTAGCCAAGCGAAGCTAAAATCTCTCTTTCTAGATTTTTCATTATAATTTCTTCATCTTTTTTTTGGTGATCATAACCAAGTAAATGCAGTAATCCATGCACTAACATGTGTGCAATGTGAGCAAGAATGGGTATATAATACTCATGCGATTCTCTTTTTATTGTGTCTATTGAAATTGCTATGTCTCCTAAATCGCACTCATTAGACAATTGTTCATACGGAAATGATAGTACGTTAGTTGGCTTATCCATTTCTCTAAATTTTAAATTAAGTTGATGTAGCAAGTCATCATCAGCCAGAGCTATTGATATATTTGGTTTATAGTGGTCTATTTTTAATTCTTTTAGAGAAGCATTGATGACACCTAATACAAAATTTTTAGGATTTTCTATAATGCTGCACCATTTCTTGTCAAGAATATTTACTTCTAACATGAGTGACACATCAGTAAGGGTGTCATGCAAATAGCTGACACTGGAATCCAAAAAAGAAGAGTTATAGACCCTTGTGTCATGTACACAACTGTACGAATATTGTACACTAGAAGGATGTCATCCCAGTGTCTAGGCACTGGGATCCAGGAATTTTGATTAGACATCAAGTTAGTGAATATAAAAGTAGCTAATCTTATATTAAAACACAACGGCTTTAATGTGGTTGCATTAACGCTGGATTCCAGTGTCAAGCACTGGAATGACACCTTTGTGTTTGATGCAAAATCGGCTATAACGTTTAATGCACTGCCTTCGAGACAAATATTCATACAGCTGTGCGTTGTGTGCTGAGATGACATCATTTAGGAACTGAAATGACAAGTATTACACATCACTCATCCTTATTATTTCATTCCATTCAATTTCCGAAACTGGGGCAATTGATAAACGTGGTTGTTTTAATATAGTCATATTTTTCAAAAGTGGGTTTTGTTTTATATTATTTAACGTTACTTGGTTATTTAAAGGTTTCAAAAACTTTACATTCACTAATCCGAACTTGGGATCATTAACATGATAATACTCTTTAAATACTTCAACGATTCCAAGTATTGCTTTCTCTTTACCTGTATGATAAAAAAACGCAAGATCGCTTGCTTTCATAATTTTCATGTAATTTTGAGCTTGATAATTGCGCACACCATCCCACTCAACTACCTGCTCCTTTTCCATTTTTTGCCATGAGTATTCACTTGGCTCTGACTTAAGTAGCCAAAATTGCATTATTTTTTTCTTCTTAAGTAAGCTGGTATATCATAGATATTGCTGCCCCACTTAGCTCCTTCGCTTACCTGTTCAGCTGGTTTTGTTTCCAGTGTTTTGTCTTGTGTACTTTCACTTTGACTATATGGCCACTTAAATTTCTCTTTCTCTGAGTCTTCGCTCTGACTTATAGGTGAAGTTTCTGATTTATTATTGCGACCATCAATGCCAGTTGCAAGAACAGAAACTCTAACTCTTCCCTCCATCGCTTGATCAAAAGTAGCACCAAATATTATATTTGCATTTTCATCTACTTCTTCACGCACTCTATTGGCTGCAGCATCAACTTCAAACAGAGTCATATCTCCGCCACCAGTAATGTTAATTAATATTCCTTGCGCACCTTTCATTGATACATTATCAAGCAATGGATTAGATATTGCAGCCTCTGCAGCACTAATTGCTCTATCTTCTCCTTCTGCCTCTCCGGTGCCGATCATCGCTTTGCCCATCTCGCTCATTACTGTTTCTATATCAGCGAAGTCAAGATTGATAAGCCCTGGCATGACCATCAAGTCAGTTACTCCTCTGATGCCAATGTGCAGAACATTATCAGCAAGTTTAAATGCATCAGAAAATGTAGTTTTTTCATTTGCAATTCTAAATAAATTCTGATTTGGAATGACAATAAGTGTATCCACGTATTTTTGCAGTTCTTCAAGTCCAAGCTCTGCAATGCGCATACGGCGCACACCTTCAAAACCGAACGGTTTAGTTACAACTCCAACAGTCAATATCTTTTTTTCTTTTGGCGCTCTATCCTTAACTGCGGCTCTTGCTTCTCTGGCTGCTTTTGCAATTACCGGTGCTGCACCGGTTCCAGTACCACCGCCCATTCCTGCTGTGATGAAAAGCATATGACTATCTTTTATATGCTCCATAATCTCATCAATTGACTCTTCTGCTGCACCTTTGCCAACATCAGGCAAAGCACCAGCACCAAGCCCCTTAGTTAAATTAATGCCAAGCTGAATTTTTTTATCACATAACGACTTTTCTAGTGCTTGAGCATCGGTATTTGCGACAACAAAATTCACTCCTTGCAAATTAGATTGGATCATGTTATTCACAGCATTTCCACCAGCACCACCCACTCCCACAACGGTAATCCTTGGGTGTAATATAGGCAACTCCGGCAGACTAAGATCAATAGACATTTAAATTACTCAAATTTAGCGAATTCACTTGATAATAAGTTACCGCTTTTTTAATAATATGCAAATACTTTTCACTTCTATAGGCGTAAATAGTAAACGGGATTTACTTATTCTTAACATTTATACTAATAAGTGCCGTTAATTATAATAACTAGATTCTTAGATGACATCACTTAACCGATGCAAAAAATAGAAAACGTTTATAAAAAGGGACAGAAACCTATCCCTTTTTATTTTGTTGAAGATTATTATATTGTCTGATCTTTCCCTTTCAATGCTTCAACTGCAACATCTTTTAATTTTGAGGCAACTTGATATGTTCCATAAACAGCAGCAACTGCAGCAATTGCCATTATGGCACCCGCAACTATCTGACCAGCAACACCTGTTCCGATAAATCCAGGTAATGAAGCAGCTATTGCTTGATTTGTTCCAACAAAGTAACTGGCAGTCTTAGCAAGAAACCCAGAAGCTTCTGCTGCACTAACAAAGCCTGCTTTCATATGCATTGCTGTAAAGACAACACTTGCAACTGCAAGCGGAAATAATGCTGTTCTCCCTTTATTATGCATAGCGTACTGACCAGCTCCACCAGCAGCACCAGGAATTCCCCAGTATTTTTCAGCTTGTATATATCCTTCTGAAATAGCATGAAAAATGCCATCCTCTTTTCTATACTCATAATTTGTTAATGCCATAACTCTACTCCTTAAATAGAATGTTAAAATTTCATTAAGGAAGCATATAGTAAAAAAAATTGCCTGTCAAGTAAACTAATTTTTTAATATACCTTTATTCTGTAATTGAGCGCTTCAGCAATGTGTGCTCTTTTTACTTCTTCACTTTTTGCAAGATCTGCAATAGTTCTTGCAACTTTTAATACGCGTGTGTAGCCTCGATTGGAAATGTAATTTTCTTTCAGTACGTATTTTAGCAATTCTAACCCTGCCTGATCTGGTTCAGTAAATTTATTAAATGCTTCACCGCTTACTTCTGAATTGCAACGAATATTTAATTCACTATAGCGCTCAGTTTGAACTTTTCTTGCTGCTATCACTCTTTCTCTTATAATTTTAGTACTTTCTCCCTCCACAGAGATTTCAGGAGAGAGTATGCTAACGTTTGGCATTTCAATGCATATGTCTATTCTATCAAGCAATGGGCCTGATATTTTGTTTTTGTAATCTGTGCCACACTTTGGAGCTTTGTTGCACGATCTGCTTGCATCACCTAAATAACCGCACCTGCAAGGGTTCATTGCAGCTATCAGTTGAAAATTGGCAGGGTAGGTTATGTGAGCATTTGCCCTTGCAACGGTAACTTTTCTATCTTCAAGTGGTTGGCGCAGAGAATCAAGCACGAGTCTTGGAAATTCAGGTAGCTCATCAAGAAATAACACGCCATTGTGAGCCATGGTAATTTCTCCGGGTTTTGCATTCTTTCCTCCTCCTATCATTGCTGGCATGGAACATGAGTGATGAGGTTCACGAAAGGGGCGAGTTACTTTGAATATTTCATTACCAGTTTTTGTTATGCTGGAAATAATATTAACATCAATCATCTCCTGTTCGGTTAAATCAGGCAGCAATCCTATAAAGCGCTTAGCAAGCATTGATTTTCCAGTACCAGGAGGGCCAACAAGAAGCATATTATGCCCACCTGCTGCTGCAATTTCAGCTGCTCTTTTTGCAACAACTTGGCCTTTAATATCCTTCATATCGGGAACCAATCTTTTTTCTTTGGGTGCATCACTATATTTAAAAATTACTGGCTGAATTAATTGCTCACCCTTAAAGTGTCTGATAATATCAGTTAATTTCTCTATAGCTAGAATTGAAACATTCTTTACCCATGAAGCCTCTACTCCATTTCCCCTTGGGCAAATTACTCCTTTATTTGCCTGTTTTGCATTGATCGCTGTTGGCAGCACTCCTGAAACTGGAATAACTCTGCCATCAAGGGCAAGCTCACCCATAATGATATAAGACTGAACTTTTTCAACTGGTATCACATTCATTACAACAAGTAGTCCAATAGCAATAGCCAAGTCATAATGACTACCTTCTTTCAGTAAATCCGCAGGGGAGAGATTAACTGTAATTCTTTTTGGAGGTAGTAGTAGATTGATTGAATTTAACGCTGCTCTGATGCGTTCTTTGGATTCCGCAACAGTTTTATCTGGCAATCCAACAATATTAAAAGCTGGAATACCATTTGCCATATGAATTTGTGCATTGACATTTACTGTGCTAATTCCCTGAAGCGCAACGGTATTTATATTTGCAATCATAATATATTATATAAAATTGTTAATACAATATATTAAAGAAGCGATGAAGTAAAGGCTACAGCAATTAAAGATGGCTTAACTTAGCAAAAAAGTGTAGTATTCTATCACTTTGCTGATTACAAATGTTTATAAGGATAATCACTTTTTTCTTACTATATTCAAGTACGGCTTTTTGTAGTGATTGTAATTTTAATTTACCATACTGTGGGCTCAGTTGTAATCTAGATCTATCATATAGAAATTTAAGTAATATAAAAAAATTATTGAATAACGACGATAAGTTTGTTGCGCTTACGTTTGATGATGGACCTTCCAACAATAGAATAAACGATATTATTAATGTTCTGGAAAGCTATGAAGCAAAAGCAACATTTTTTGTGCTTGGTGAACGTATAAATGAAAAAACGTCTGAAATAGTAAAGAAAATTCATGAATCAGGTCATGAGTTAGGCAATCACTCTTGGTCGCATAGGAAGTTGACATCACTTTCAAGTGAGGAACAATTGCAAGAATTGGAAAAGACAAATACAGCAATTAAAAATGCAATAAAACAAGATGTAAAATGGTTTCGTCCGCCATATGGATGTTATGACGATAATCTGATTGAAAATACTGATCAATTAAATATGTATTCAATATTATGGACAGTTGATTCGCTAGATTGGCAAGGTGATAAGCCAGAAACTTTAGTTGAAAGAGTTTTAAGTAATGTACATAATGGAGCAGTTATACTGTTTCATGATCACAATAACAGGTCAAACACAATTGAAGCTTTACCTCATATTATTAAAATACTAAAAAAATCAGGTTATAAGTTTGTGACCTTAAGTGAGTGGGAAAAAAGGGTTTGTAATACGGTAAAAGCCAGAAGTGTAACAATAAAAGAGGGGAAAAAAGTGTGTTTTGAAGGAATGTTATGTGGACAAAAAACAAAGTCTTTAACCGCAGAGCATTCATATTAGGTGGTATTCAGCTTACCATTTCTGCGGTTTTTAGTTGCAGGTTATATAATTTACAAATACGAAACAGACAAAAGTACGAAGCACTATCTAATAGTAATAGAATAAGAGTTGCTACTATTATGCCTAAGCGGGGCAAAATTTTAGATAGGAATAGCATTGAACTTGCGGTAAACAAAATTTCGTATGTTGTTTTGTTTGATGGTTCTGGTAAGGAAGTTGATTTGCAGACATTATCAGAAGTCGAGTCTAAAATAGCAAAATCGTCAGAAAAAATAACTGCTCTTTATAAACGTTATTACCCGTTTGGTTCAATGTGTTCTCATGTAATCGGATATACAAAAAGACAGCAAGGCATAAGCGAAGTAGGAATCAGCGGTATTGAATATACATATGATCATATATTGAAAGGCAAGTCAGGAAAATCTGAGCAGGAAATAAATTCTAAAAAACGCGTCATAAAAGAATTATCAAGCATACCACAACAAGACGGACAAGATGTACAACTGACAATTGATATTAATCTGCAAGAGAAAACCGCAGAGGTATTTAAAGATCACCAAGGCTCCGCAGTGGTAATTGATGTAAATAATGGAGAAATTTTAGCATTATATAATTCACCTTCTTACGATAATAATCTTTTTGCTAGCAGGCTATCAAATGAGACTTGGGAGAGCTTGAATGCTCCTTCATTGCCGCTCGTGAATCGTGCGTTATCATATCAAATTCCACCTGGTTCAATATTTAAAGTAATAGTTGCGCTTGCGGGTTTAAAAGACGGGATAATAACACCAGAAGAGAAATTCTCGTGCAAGGGCTATATGAAAATAGGTGAGCGGAAATTTCGTTGTCTGAAAAGCAAAGTCCATGGGTATGTATCTTTAAATGAGGCAATGGCATTATCATGCAACACTTACTTTTATAATATAGGGAAAAAAATAAGTGTAGACTCTCTAGTAGAAATGGCCAGAAAATTTGGTATTGGAAGTGGGCCACTGATTGGAACGTTTAAAGAAGAAGCTCCAGGGTTGTTGCCAGATAGAGATTGGCGTACACGAAAGCTATATTCGCAGTGGTATTTAGGTGACACTATCAACTTAGTTATAGGACAAGGGTATATGCTTACAACACCACTACAGCTTGCAGTTCTTGCAGCGAGGATTGCAACAGGAAAAGAGGTAATTCCCCGCATTAAGATGAATGAAACGATACAAGATTTTCCCGATATTGATGTGGATTGTGAGCATCTTAGCATAGTTCGAAAAGCTATGTTTGATGTGGTGAATTCTAAAACTGGAACCTATAAGAAAGGGCTAAGCGGTATACAAATTGCCGGTAAAACCGGTACACCAGAGATAAACTCTAAGGGTGAAAGTCATAAGTTATTTATCGCTTATGGCCCTTACCATAACCCGCGCTATGCAATCTCTGTGTTTATAGAACACGGCAAAGCCCCACGCCAAGATGTTGCAATTGCTAATGAAATATTTCAGTATATGCTTGAAACTATGAGTATTAAACTTCTTGCATAACCATATAACAAACTTTTATTGGGAATAGAAACGAAAAAACTTACTTGACACCCTTCGCCAGCGCCCTTATCATGATAGTGAAGCTATTGTATTTGCTTTCGCCAATCTGCAGATTAAAAGGTAAGGATTACTTAATGTATCGGCGTCTTATGTTCAATTTTTTGCAGTATATAGATACTGTATGTCTTTACAAAACTTCATCTACATCTAGATTTTTATCTAAATAAGCTGAACGCGCTTATAAAGCGTTACAAGACATCAAAAAATGCCAATACTCGACAGAGATAGTAAAAGACTAGCTAACTCGGGGATTCTTTGTCTTTTTTTCTGCTTAGTAAATTTCTTAAACATTTGCAGCGTAGGTTAGTTGCAATTAAAAGCGGCTGAATCTCGCTTGTCAAGCGTTTAAAACATAAAAAACGCCAATATTTTAAAGCGGATAATAACCACGGGGATTCTTTTGCCTTTTTTTTCATTTGGTAAATTTCTTAATATTTATAGCTAAACAACAACCGTCATCCCGCTACGTGTTAGCGGGATCTATGCTTTGAGATACCGCGAATGAATCGCGGTATGACGGTGTAGATGATGGTTAAGTAATTCGTCATCCCGCTGCTTGTTAGCGGGATCTATGTTAAGGTATAGTAGGGGATCTATGTTAAGAGATACCGCGAATGAATCGCGGTATGACGGTGTAGATGATGGTTAAGTAATTCGTCATCCCGCTGCTTGTTAGCGGGATCTATGTTAAGGTATAGTAGGGGGATCTATGTTAAGAGATACCGCGAATGAATCGCGGTATGACGGTGTAATGATGGTTAAGTAATTCGTCATCCCGCTACGTGTTAGCGGGATCTATGTTAAGAGATACCGCGAATGAATCGCGGTATGACGGTGTAGATGATGGTTAAGTAATTCGTCATCCCGCTGCTTGTTAGCGGGATCTATGTTAAGGTATAGTAGGGGATCTATGTTAAGAGATACCGCGAATGAATCGCGGTATGACGGTGTAATGATGGTTAAGTAATTCGTCATCCCGCTGCTTGTTAGCGGGATCTATGTTAAGGTATAGTAGGGGGATCTATGTTAAGAGATACCGCGAATGAATCGCGGTATGACGGTGTAGATGATGGTTAAGTAATTCGTCATCCCGCTACGTGTTAGCGGGATCTATGCTTTGAGATACCGCGAATGAATCGCGGTATGACGGTGTAGATGATGGTTAAGTAATTCGTCATCCCGCTACGTGTTAGCGGGATCTATGTTAAGAGATACCGCGAATGAATCGCGGTATGACGGTTAAGTAAGGTGTCATTCCAGTGCTCCTTTTTTTGTCATCCCAGCGTCACGCGTTGGTTTCAACATTATATCATGAACTTTCTAAAATTCATTGAACTGTGCTTTCAAACGGTAGTGCCGGGGTGTGAGTATAACGATTATCAGTATATAAAAGTCATAGCAGATAGGCTGGAAGCAGCGAGCGCTGGTGAAGTGAAACGAATAATATTCAATATGCCTCCGCGCTCGATGAAGTCCATGTGCATAAGCGTTGCGTGGCCCGCATGGATACTGGGAAACCAACCAACTGCGAGAATAATAGTTGCAAGTTATTCTCAGCGGCTCAGCGAAAAGCACTCGCTCGACACCAGGTGCGTGATGCAGTCTAGTTGGTATAGAGCGCTATTTCCAGAGATAGAACTATCCAAAGACCAGAATACAAAATATAAATTTCAAACAGTGCAGAGAGGATACAGAATCGCAACATCAGTTGGTGGAACACTAACTGGTGAAGGTGGTGATTTTATCATTGTGGACGATCCGCTCAGTTCTGCTCAAGCTTTGAGTGAAACGCTTAGAAAGCGTGCCACAAACTGGTTTGATCAGACTTTAGTAACCAGGCTGAACGATAGAAAAAAAGGAGTCATCGTTCTTGTAATGCACAGGCTACACCAGGAGGACTTAACTGGACACCTTCTCTCCAAGCCAAAAAACATATGGCATCATATTTGTTTGCCAATGATTTCTGAAAATAAGCAGGTTATTTATTCAATCAAAAAGCCAATGCCTCCCGTTCCTGTCATCCGAGTAGCTCAGCACTGTGCGACCAGGCGATTATATAATAAACCAGCGTCACCTGTAAGGATATTATATTCAAGAGAAGAAGGTCAGTTGCTATATCCCCTCGATGGAGGAAAAGAAGAAGTTGAGATAATAAAAGCTGAACTTGGGAGTTACGCTTTTGCTGCTCAATATCAACAAAACCCTCTGCCGCTTTCAAGTGGTATAATTAAACCAGAGTGGTTGAAACGCTATAAAAAATTTCCTGATAATCTCTCGCATATAACACAAAGTTGGGATACTGCGGTTTCAACAAGTAACATGAGCAACTTTAGTGTCTGCACCACCTGGGCAAAAATAGATAATAAATTCTATTTACTCGACGTATATCGCGCAAAGCTTGAGTATCCAAAGCTTAAAGAACAGGTTTTGTCACTAGCTGCAAGATGGTCACCACACGCAATTTTGATTGAAGCAAAAACGAGTGGTCAGCAATTGGTGCAAGAGCTAAAGACAAACAGTGATTTACCGATTATTGAAATAGTGCCACATGATGACAAGCTCACTCGATTTCATCAAATTGTTCCGATTATAGAGTCTGGCAAGGTTTTTCTGCCACATCAAGCAGTATGGCTGAACGATTTTGAGTATGAGATTTTAATGTTTCCTGAAACGCGCCACGACGACCAAGTGGACAGTACCGTGCAATATTTGCAGTGGGTGAGAAACAGTACCTCCAGGGTTGCAGCTATACGAGCATTGTGATTTGAGTCTACCAGTACTGGGATGACAGCTAGGAGACAACCGTCATCCCGCTGCTTGTTAGCGGGATCTCTTGTTAGCGCCGCGGCGGTATGACGTAGGATTGTTGTCATTCCGCTACTTGTTAGCGGCTGAGATACCGCGGCGGTATGACGGTTCGCGGCAGCATGACAATAAGCTCGTCATTCCGCTACTCGTTAGCGGAATCTATGCTGAGATATCGCGGCGGTATGATGTAGGGAAACCTTTCTTGGGTTAGCTATATCAATAGCATTGCTTTAAAAAGAGTGCCCATATTTTCAGTCAACCTTAAGAATTCACTAAAGATCCTATTCTTTTGTTCATCACTTGCGCTTTTCATTAAAGCCTGGGTTCTTTCTTTTATGCCAAAAAGATATAAAAATTCCCTTTGAGTTAAAATCTCACAATCTACATGCTTTAATGGATCTCTTAACGCTTGAAAGTTCACAAGTGCGGTAATATCACTATTACCAACATTCTCAAGAAAATTAGCATACTTATGTTGTTTTATCGATTGCAAAGTGCTCTTATATGCGGGGTATACATAACCGTAATCTACAATCAAAGCAGCTCCTTTATTATTATATATCTTCTTCTCAAGTTTTTTTAATATTTCAACCCCAACTGAACATATTTCCACCACTGCACCATTAAAAAATTTTCCATTTGTCATCTGAGTAGCTGACACTGGAATCCATGATTCTTTTTTTCTGGATTCCAGTGTCACGCACTGGCATGACACCAAGAGACTGCCATCATCTTGTTTTGTCACCATATTTTCATACCACCCCTCATCATGATATACAAACTGATCTATCGGAAGAGCGTCAAAGAACTCATTTGCTAAAAAAATGGTTGGTTGTTCTGGTAGGTTGTCAATATTTTTGTGCCAATTAATACCTAAACCCTTTAATTTTTCCTTTTGTATCTTCTGTAAAGTAGGGCTTATTTCAACTAAGTGGATCAACATTGAATTAAAAAAGCTGCTGTATTTTTTAGTGACTCTTATTATATCGTGAATGAGTGTTCCTTTGCCTGGCCCAAGTTCAACTAGAGAAAATTTTGATGGCTTTCCTAATTTTTCCCATGTATGCATTATCCAAACTGCAATTACTTCACCAAATAATTGGCTGATCTCAGGTGCGGTAGTAAAATCACCATCCTTACCAAGCGGTAATTTACTTGTATAATAGCCGTATTTTTCATGGTACAAAACGGCATTCATGAAATCACTGATGGATATTGATCCTTGACTTTTGTCAATTAATTCGTGTATATAAGTGAGCATGTTATTAATAAATGTTTAACTATAGCGTGCCATAATATAAAATAGTAGAGTATTTATATATATAGTATAAACTTAAGTTTGTGAGTAATAGTGCTTCAGTTATGGACGACAAAAACACCGATTATGTTGCCCTTATACCTCAAGATGATAGTATTGAATACAAATTTGAAGAAGCTGTCAATTTTATAGAAAACAAGGTTATAAATGCTGATGGGCTAACTTTAGCGGAAGTGTTTCAAGTGCTAGTTCAAATGCTAAATGGTGATCTAGAATTGGTAAAAAAAGTACTAGCATGTGCTAATATTATGGCAAAGCATGGAATGAAGGTAGCAAAAGAGTCGCAATTAAGCAGAGCTGATGTTCGCCGAGCTTTGGAAGGTAGAGAAAGTGTTGTCAATAGACAAGATTTTATAAAGAAACCACCTCTTCCACCTGCTATAAAATCGACCAAAAAGAAAAGTAGAGGTCTTTAGATGGCTGAATCTATAAAAAAATTTACTGTACAATGTGACTTCAAAGGACAAAGTTCACCTTTTGCAATATACATAGGAAATCCAAAAAGTGATGCTCATCCAATTCATCATCAAGATTCCTGGCTTGTAAAAGAACGTGGAGGGAATATTCCTAATAAAGTAAAAGAAAGTCTACAAAAATTATATAAACTATCTCAAGAAAATGGAGTCTCTTTCTCAGAGTTATGCGCGTATGCCATTACTGTGGTTAGTAATAATGATAAAAAAAGTGACGACAAGGAGTAAGATAGTTTAATCCCTCAATATTTCATTTATAGAGATTTTCGATCTCGTCTTTTCATCCACTTTTTTTACTATGACTGCACAATAGGTTGAAATATTATTTTTAGATGGAATAGACCCTGGTACCACTACAGAATAAGGTGGCACTTCGCCGTAAAATACCTTGCTAGTTTCTCTATCAATAATCTTTGTTGATGCCCCAATAAACACGCCTATGCCAAGGACTGATCCTTCTCTCACTACCACACCCTCGGCCACTTCGCTACGTGCTCCAATAAAGCAATTATCTTCTATAATGACAGGTGAAGCTTGAATAGGCTCAAGGACTCCACCTATTCCCACTCCACCGGAAATATGGCAGTTTTTTCCTATTTGCGCACAGCTACCAATCGTTGACCAGGTATCTATCATTGTTCCTGAATCAACATATGCACCAACGTTGATAAAACTTGGCATTAGAACAACATTTGTACCTATATAAGCAGATCGGCGGACAAAACACCCAGGAACTGCTCTAATTTTTAACTGGCGAAATTTCTCCTCATTCCATTCACTAAACTTGTTACCGATCTTATCAAACCAGCAATTGGTATTGTCTATTATTTTGCTTTCTTCAGTGAGAAAATGTAATAATATTGCCTGCTTTATCCACTTATGTACTACCCATTCTCCACTTGATAGCTTTTCTGCTACTCTAATTTTGCCACTATCAAGGAGCTCAATTACCTCTTTAATTGCTATTCTTGCTGTTTTCTTTAGATTACAGTCATTAAATTTTTCTCTATTTTTCCAAATATCTTCTATCTCACTCTGTGCTTTTTTTAGTTGCAAACCTTCCATTTGTTATATATATATTGATATTAAATTTGTAGCTCTGTATCATTTAAGCTTGTTACTACTTTATACGTAAGTACTATGAAAATACAATGTTATAATTGTACTAAGACTTATTTAGTATCTCACGAGCAAATAGGTGCATCTGGAAGAAAGGTAAAATGTACGAACTGCAATCACATATGGTATGAATATCTAGAAGAAGTGTCAAACAAACAGCACTCTGCTAATATACAGGAAAAAAAAGTTAGTGGAAGGAATTTTTTACAAAATCTAGCATTTACCACTCTAGCTTTTGCAACAGCTACAGGGTTATGCGTCGTAATTGCTAACGGCATCTTTCCTAGAGAGATGAACAAAGCATACAAAACGATCAGTTTATACAAGGATTCAATAAGCTATAAATTAGGGTACAAAAAAGAACAAACAGAAAGTCCAAATGTAAAAAAACTTGCTGTAAATAAGTTTTATCAAGACTACCTTTTTTTATCTAATTTAAGATCTAGTTAAATAGGCATACCGATATCAGTATCCAGTTTCTATAGCTACTCAGATGGTGCGCATAGTATTAGGGTGACAGAGTTTTAAAAATAAGTTATTTTTTAGCAAAAAAGGCAGCTCATGAGTATTAAAATTGCACCTTCTATACTTTCAGCAGATTTTGCAAAATTAGGGGAAGAAGTAAGAAAAATTAGCGATTTAGGTGTGGATTACATACACATAGACGTTATGGATGGGAATTTCGTTCCAAATATTACAATTGGTCCTAGCGTTGTTTCTGCAATACGTAAATATAGCAATCTTCCTTTTGATGTGCATTTAATGGTCAAATCTCCTGGTAACCACATTGAAAGCTTTATAAATGCTGGTGCTGATATTATCACTGTACATGCAGAAGCAGAGACACACCTTGAGAGGTTGATAAGAAAGATAAAGTCATACAAAAATGTAAACGACGAAAAAAAACCGATTCAAGTTGGAGTTTCAATTGTTCCTTCAACTTCTCCAAGTGTGCTTGAATATATAATACATGAGCTAGATATTGTGCTGATTATGACAGTCAACCCTGGCTTTGGAGGGCAGGAATTCATTCATTCACAGTTGAACAAGATATCTACTATAAAAAAAATGATACAAGAGCGTAACCTTAAAACACAAATTTCAGTAGATGGTGGAATTAACTTTTTTAACGCAGCTGATATAATAAAAGCAGGTGCAGATATTTTAGTTGCGGGATCGGCGATATTCAAGGCTGAAGATATTAAGAAGGCCATAAACTATCTTAAAAATCCATCGTAGTAATCCTATATAGCTAAAGTGGCTTAGGTTTACCTACAATTTGAAAAACAACAAATTCGTCATTCCGCTACTCGTTAGCGGAATCTATGCTGAGATACCGCGGCGGTATGACGTAGAAAAACCTTTCTTGGGTTGTATCCGTTCAGGCAATGGCGTCAACTTAAGAGCCTCCATTAGCAAACTCTCCTAAAGACATGATGGCGTTTGGGCTTATCTACCTTATCGCGGCTATACAATCGTCCTGGTCGGATTTTAACTTTAGCGCGTATACTTAAAAAGGGCTTGAAAGTTTTTTGGCGCAATAAGTACCTGATAGAGTTTCTGCCTCATTACACCAAATAAAACTGAAAAATTTAAACGATACTCAGCAATTTGATCTGGATTCCAAGGCCCTTGTGCATCACACATATGAAGCGACAATATATTACACATGACTAAGTTTGCCCAAAATTCTTGTAATACAGCCTCTAAATTTACGCCAGAAAAATTCTCTAATTCTGCACCTATTTTGAGTCGTTTATAGCACTCCTCTATATGCCACCTTAACACATAAGCTTTGCTGATATCTTCCAAAGTAAATTTTACTCGGTCAAAAAGTGAAGTAATCAATACCTCTGTTTCTCCGTTGGCTAATGTCAGCACTATAACTCTTACTTTCTGTCCTTTCATTTTATTTTTTAGCTTTTCATTTTCTAATATAAAATCGAAATCTAATTCGCCAGCGTTCCCATAGCTTGCTATAATTTCTTTTTTGCAAGCGAAAAATAAAATCTACTTCCAAATCATAATGCTGCTGAATGAATTTTACTGAAGGATAACCACGATCATAGATAAATAATTTGATTTAATGAACGCATTTGAGTGATAACTTCGGGTAATTGCTCTTCCGCCAACGTTTGTTCACCTATATTCCAAGCCGCAAGACGAGCACTACAAATCAGCGAAGTACACAAATCAACAAACAAAGAAACTCTTGCCAATGGTGGCATTGTGCCTGTTGTTCCATTTGGTTTAAAGCGGCCAAACTCGGATGCAATTTCCTCAGAGCTGGGTAATCTCATACCAGAACCATCTGCTGCAATAAGTCTATAGCCTCTCCAACTCAGGTTCATCCTGATAGGCTGTTTGGATGCTTAAATTCTTGAAAGCCTGTATGGCAAATCTTATATCTTGCTTTAGAAAAAGCTTGCTTTGAGGGTACATGTCAATGGCTCCATAAGTTCACATTCTATTCCCAAACTTTTTTTTAACTAACTTTAAAATCATAGAAAATACTGTCGAAAAAGGAAGTTTTCTTGTTCGTGTAAAACTGTTTTTTCCAACACAATGGATTCTCTGAAAAGCTTTCGAGTATATTATATTTTTAATTTGTAGAATAAAATTTTTTCCTTTTTGCATGTTTCACCTAAAAAGGACACATTTTAAACTTCTTTGTTGAAATAAAATAGAAACAAAAGTGCTGTTTCCTGCGGCTTCTGGATAATTTAATGGTAAAAGTTTTAGAGAGAAATTTTATACACTATCGCTGATATTTTTCCTTAAGTTGACGCCATTGGCTGAACGGATACCTTTTTTTTACTGTTTGAGTATGTAAGGATTATGACGACCTATCCCAAACCTCAACTATATCCTCACTAAACTCTATTATCTTTGTTTTTTTAAACTGATAACAGTTGTTAATGAATTGAATCCCTAAATCTCCTACAAAAGGAGTGGCATCATTGCCTAAAATTTTACCACTGCGGCATATTATCAACCTGTCGATTAAATTACACTTTAATAGTTCTGTGATTAACACTCCTCCACCTTCAACTAATAACCTTGTTATACCGATTTCTGAAACAAGTTTTAATGCCATGTCCTTTAGGCAGGCTTTGCCTGCATCGTTTGAATTGACTTTCAAGTAGTTAATGTTTTTTATTTTTTTCTCTACTTCTTTATTTGTGATGACCCAAGTTATTACTTTGTCTGCAGTCTTTGCAATGTTATGCTCTTCCTTTAATCTCCCTTGACTATCTATAATTAGCCTTATTGGCGATCTACTTCCGAGTCCTGGTAATCTGCAAGTTAAGAGTGGATCATCATTAATAAGAGTATTGCTGCCGATCATAATTACATCATATTTCGTTCTGAGCTCATGCACCCAGTTTCTCGTATTTTCACTTGTTATCCATTTGCTATCGCCTGTAAATGTTGCGATTTTTCCGTCAAGAGTTGTTGCGACTTTGCAAGCTATAAATGGTCTATGTAATTCTTTAGTGGTGAAAAAACCGACATTCAGTTCTTTTGCCTCTTTTTGCATAATACCTTGCTCAACTTCAATTCCTGCTTCTTTCAGAGCTTTCATGCCTCTGCCTGAAACTCTACTATCTGGGTCAATAGTTGCAATTACTACTCTTTTTATGCCAGCTTTTATGATTTTTGCAGTGCAAGGCCCCGTGACTCCGTGATGACAACATGGCTCAAGAGTGATATATATAGTTGCGCCATGAGTTGAATCTTTAGCGTTTTGCAAAGCGACTACCTCCGCATGCGGACGCCCACCAATCCCTGTATATCCCTCACTAACAATTGTACCATCTTTTACAATAACACACCCGACAGCAGGATTTGGTGCAACATTTCCAAGATTTTTTTCTGCAAGCCTTAATGCAATTGACATGAAATGATCATCAGTCATTAGAAAGAAGTCATTTCGTATGAGGTATCAAAAATTCTTCTGTGCTCGTGTATAGCAAATCTATCTGTCATACCTGAGATATAGTCACATATTATTACTGAACGCTGAGATTCACAAGCGAGTTTGCTCCACTCTGTGGGAAGTAATCCTGGGTTTTCATAAAAACATTGAAAGAGTTCCTGTATTATGCGTTTTGCTTTGTTCATCGTTCTACTCAGTTTATAGCTTCTGTATATTTTCTCCATGTTGAATCTTTTCATTTCTTTTGTAGCATTCGCAACTTCTGGTGAAAATGTGACTAGCATTTTATTTAGACTTCTTACGTCTTCTACGCTTTTTATTTTGTGATCTTCAATATTTCTTTCAGTCTGAGAAACAACATCACTTATCATAGTTCCTATAGTTCCACTCAGTGATTCATGTATGAGTTTGCTCTGAGGCAATTCTGAATATCTGCTCCTTATGTCTTTAAACATTTTTTCAATTAAAGGAACATTCAGCAAATCTTCGATGGTTACTAAATTCGCCCTGAGTGCATCATCAAGATCGTGAACACTGTAAGCAATATCATCGGCAATTGAAGCAACTTGCGCTTCAATGCTTGAAAATTCTTCAAGTTTTAGATCATATTTTTTGTTGTATTCTAATAACAGCTGATTATTTGTAGAAGACTCCGCGTTTTGACCAAGCAAGGGACCGTTATGTTTTGCAACTCCTTCAATCACCTCCCAACTTAGATTCATACCATCAAAATCAGCATGTTTTTGTTCGAGGTAAGTTAAAATCCTTATAGCTTGAACATTATGATCAAACTCATACTTCTCGTTATCAAGATTCAAATCTTGAACTGATTTCTTTAGAGCATCTTCACCTGCATGACCAAATGGAGGATGACCAAGATCATGTGCGAGCGCTATGCATTCAGTGATATCCTCATTTAAGCCAAGTCTACGCGCAATGGACCTTGCAATTTGTGCAACTTCAAGGCTATGAGTAAGCCGAGTGCGATAGTAGTCGTGCTCATAATTGATAAAAACTTGTGTTTTGTACTCCAATTTTCTAAACGCATTAGAGTGAATGATACGGTCCCTATCACGCTGAAAGCAGCTGCGATTCTCATCTTCTGGCTCTTTGAAGTATCTCCCTTTTGTTTTGCTTGGAAAACATGCATAATTTAATAGAAAATTATTGTTTGACATGTAAAATTTCTACTATAATAAGTTATCAATAATAAACGGTGGTTACTATGTCAACAAATTACAACATCAACTTAACTGATAATGCACTAAAAAAAATCCACTCTCTTGCAGAGCAGGAAGGGGATAAGAGTTCCATTTTACGGGTTGCAGTTTCAGGTGGTGGATGTTCTGGCTTCAAATACAATTTTCTTATGGATCAAATGAATAAAAATCTATCTTTGGATGATGAAGACGATGATTACGATGATGAGTTTGATGACGAAGACGAAGATGATGACTATGAAGAAAGTGAGGACTATAGAAGCCACTCCAGTTTTAGCGAAAAAGGTAAAGATATAGTAATTAATGATGAAAATGGAAACCCTGTATTAATGGTTGATAATTGTTCAGCAAAATTTTTAAATAACTCAGTTATAGATTATACTGAGGATCTCAGTGGTTCTGGTTTTCAAATAAAGAATGCCTTTGCTAAGTCTCAATGTGGTTGTGGTAACAGTTTTTCGGTTTAATTATTACTAAAACTTAGATGCCTTCTGGATCTTTTAAACATGGGTGGTAATGTAGCACTAGAACTAACTTCCGTAGATAAAAGCTTCAAGAACAATTCTGCTGTTGTAAAGGATATCAACTTAAGTGTCACAAGAGGGCAAGTAGTAGCGCTGATTGGCGATTCAGGTGCAGGGAAAACAACTATATTGCAAATCGCAGGCTTGTTGGACAAGCCAACTTCAGGTATAGTTACGATAGATGGAATAAATTGCACACAAGCCAGTAATAAGCATAAAACTCATGTAAGAAGAAATTTTCTTAGTTTTGTTTATCAATTTCACTATTTGTTACAAGAGTTATCGGTGTTGGAAAATATTATGCTTCCTCAACTCATTGCAGGAAAAAGCAAAGCTGAAGCAAAAAAAAATTCGCAAGCAATGTTGGAAAAATTTGGTCTGGAAAACAAAGCAAGTAGCATGGTATCTGAAGTTTCGGGTGGGGAAAGGCAGAGAGTTGCAATTGCAAGAAGCATTGTAAATTCTCCAAAGCTTTTACTTGCAGATGAGCCAACAGGAAATTTAGATCCAACAAATTCTTTTAAGGTGTTTTTACTGCTACATTCATACGTAAAGGAAAATAACAGCTCTATGCTTATAGTAACACACAATCATCTCCTTGCAGAAAAGGCAGACTGCATTTTCCAATTGAGAGATCGATCATTAGTGAAGTTGTGAATAGGAAAAATAGCACAATTTCTATGCCCTATACTTATCTAACCAATGATCATTAACAGAGTACAACTCGCATGAAATGCTTTCATTGCTTTTTATACACGGACTTTTTAACTTACGCTGTTTACTTAGGGAACACCCCGATAACATAAACACAGCTAAAACAAGAAATAATAGCTTTTTAAACATAACAAAACCTTTTCATTTATATTACTACACTCATTTCTCTTGTTTGTAAAGATTAGGCATATTCTTTTACCCTTACCTCTTTTTTGACCTTTTGAGAAGAAATAGTTGCACTATTCAAGCGCAGTTTTATATAATTGTCCACGATTTGAGTCACTTCCTCTTCTTTATCCTTTAGAAAGTGATTAGTATCATCTATTATATAGTATTTCATGTGATCACTTCTTACTGAATTTATCAACCTTTTTGCTAATTCTGTTACATCGCTTTCTTCTGAGATTGTATCATTACTGCTTTGTATTATAAGCCCAGAAACTGGACAGGGAGAAAGAAAAGAAAAATCGTACTTAGTTACCGGAAGAGAAAGAGCAATAAAACCCACTATCTCAGGGCGGCGCATTGTTAGCTGCATAGCCACCCATGCTCCAAAAGAAAAACCAGCGATCCAAATTGGAACATTGCTAGGATTATGTTCCTGAAGCCAATCAATGGCTACCGCAGCGTCAGTTAATTCTCCTATACCCTTATCAAAAGTTCCGGTAGATTTTCCCACACCACGAAAGTTAATTTTCAATGCAGAAAAATTGTTATCGATAAAAGACGTATATGTACTATGTACAATTTTACTATCCATATTACCACCATATTGAGGATGATGATGTAAAACCAGCACAACCGGCGCGTTGGCATCTTTGCTTTGGTGGTATTCACCTTCTATCTTTCTTGTTGCATTATTTAAAAAAACTTCAACCATGGTAACTCCTAATAAGAACCCGCTTGACAGGTATTGATGACGTGAGTTATTAATTATGTATTAATTTCGCTGTTTTTGCAATAAATTTTTTATCGTGTTAAAGCTAACGTACATAGTTATGGCTATAGTTGATGGTAAACTTATTTAAGTGACAGATGAGTCCATTCTCTTTAGAAAATAGTGGTTGCGTATATGCTGATTACAATGCAACTGCTCCAATTAGTGAAAATGTAAAAAAAAGTATATTTGAGGTCTTGTTAAAACAAACGCTCAATCCATCATCACTACATAAAAGAGGACAAGAAGCGAGGAAGATTCTTCAGGATGCAAGAGATAACGTACGTGGTGCTATTGGCGTCTCAAGTGATAAAGAAATAGTTTTTACGTCTGGTGCAACTGAAGCGAATAACCTTGTTATGAGAGGAATAGCAGGCTACCTGCATATAATTTCAGCTATAGAGCATCCTTCAATTCTTAATTCTGCATGTAATCCATATATAATACCTGTTAATCAGGAGGGCATTGTTGACTTTTTAGAGCTAGAAAAAATTCTAAGCGAACTTAAAGGAAACAAAGCAATAGTTTCAGTTATGATGGCAAATAACGAAACCGGAGTTATTCAACCTATTGAGGAAATGGCTAAAATAGTACACAAGTTTGGAGCAATTTGCCACACTGACACTGCTCAAAGTGTTGGGAAAATTAAAGTTAATATGGAAGATTTAGGAGTGGATTTACTCACTTTATCCGCCCATAAATTTGGCGGTGTAGCAGGCAGTGGAGTTTTAATATTCAATAAAGAACTTGCGATAGAACCTATTATAATAGGTGGTGGACAAGAGAAGGGATTTCGTGGTGGTACGGAAAATATTGTTGCGATTGCAGGCCTTTCTGCTGCACTGCAAAATATTCCAGACCTTCTATCAAAAATGGATGAAGTAAAGGAGCTACGTGATCAATTAGAGTGTGAATTATTAAATCTTGCCAGTGACATAAGAATCTTCGGTAAAAACTCTAAGAGGCTGCCAAACACAAGTTTTATTTATATGCCAGGAGTAAAGAGTGATGTGCAGCTTATGCATTTTGACTTGAATCATATTGCAGTTAGTAATGGCTCCGCATGTTCTTCTGGAAAAGTTGAGCCTTCCCATGTTTTGCTTGCAATGGGGGCAACAAAAGAGCAAGCAGAGTGTTCAATTAGAATCAGTATAGGTCCAGAAACTAAACCACAAGACATAAAAAAAATAGTGGATTGTTGGTATAATATCTACAAGCAGAACACCTTGGTATAGATAATACGTGGTATCATGCAGGCACTGGCCGAGCATTAGATGTAAAAAATTACTTTACAACCCCGCGGTATCTCTAGATCCCGCTAACAAGCAGCGGGATGACGGTTGTTAGGCTAGCTGTCATCCAAGTAGCTGACACTGGTTCCTTTATGACGGCAGTGCCCCTATGGTGTCATTCCAGTGTCCTGACTACTTGGATCTAGCAAGCTTTGCTTGCAAATAAGTCTAATACGTGTCGCGTTTTATGCCAAAACACAATTGGAGTTACATGCAAAATAGATCCCAGACTGGGATGACAAAAAAAGAGCACTGGAATGACACCATTTGCTGTGCAATTTACCTTCAAAAATGAATGTTCGTACAGCTATGGATTCATTCGCGGTATCTCACCATAGATCCCGCTGACAAGCAGCGGTATGACGGTTATCAGTAAACATGAATTACTTTAGCTATGCAATCAGGCTTCCTAAAAACACTTTGTAGCCAATCAATTCTTGAGTATAAAAAGAATTCCTTTAATAATAAGGTATGCTAATCAGGAATTTAATAAAACAAGCAACTCAAGTAGGAAGCAGTGAAAATGCAATACGGTATGTCGAATATCTCTATCAATTTGAGAAGTTTAGAAACACATTAAACCTCACTTTATCACTAATAAAGCAAAACAGGCTCTCATTTGAAATATACCAAGAGGGATTAGTGGATATGGAAGAGGGAGTGTGTAAGACAATCAGGTCTTCCAGTGTAAATAGATATGTTATTGTACTGAGGAAGTCAAACCCATACATTATAGTGCATGAACTTTCACACATGGTTGAAAATGAACTGAACTTAAATTTGGAGCAGGAATTCCTCCATAAAGTTTACCAGGATATTGAGCAGAACCTAAAGCAAGCAAATATTCTTGTGCAGAAAATTATCGGCCAAGTTATATTTAAGGAGATACAGGCTTATCAAACTGCAAAATCACGTGCATCTGAATTATTTGCACGCTATTTTGAGCTATTTGCTTGGGCGCAGGAGGTTTACCCTAAAGATAAAGAATACTTAATCCGCACTCAAGACTTAAACAAAGTGTTCCTTGCTACTGGCCAATGGAAAAAGAGCTACCTTGATTCACAAATGATGGAGAGAATAGATAAGGAAATCAAGGAATACAGCAATAAAACTGCCACTAAAGACGTAACCAAAGTGCAAAGCAGTTGGACTAATAAATTTTCTCCTGGGGGCAAAAAAATTAGCTCTATATTTGGAGATGATGATTAGCTTATAGTGCAGGTTTTCCTACGTCATGCCGCCGCGAACCGTCATACCGCGATTCATTCTTTTGGTGTACGAACATTGCAATTTGCAGGTAATTTGAGTAGTAGATGGTGTCATTCCAGTGCTTGACACTGGAATCCAGGAATTTGGATTGGGCACTAAGTTGGTGAGCATAAAAGTGGCTGATCTTATGTTAAAACACAACGTTCTTGATGAGATTACGGCAAGGCTGGATTCCAGTGTCAAGCACTGGAATGACACCATTTGCTGTGCAGTTTACCTTTAAGAATGAATGTTCGTACAGTTGTGCGCGGTATCTCATCAGCTAACACGTAGCGGAATGACGGTTGTCGGTAAATCTTTTAGCTATAGAAGTTAACTTTGCAGTTAACTTCTACAGCGTTTCAAAGTATAGTTTTGGTAATACAGTAACTAAATATACATGAAAACCATTTTAGCTGTTGAAACAAGCTGCGACGAAACTGCAGTAGCGATTGTAAATAGTGACAAGCAAGTCCTTGCTCACAAGATTCTTTCTCAAGTAGAACACAAAAAACGCGGTGGGGTGATTCCTGAGATAGCTTCACGTGCTCATATGGAACATTTAAGTGGCCTGATAAAAAGCGCTGTAAAAAAATCTAACCTTAACTTTTGTGACCTCAATGCAATTGCAGCAACATCAGGACCAGGACTCATAGGTGGATTAATAGTTGGTACAATGATGGCTAAAGCAATTGCGCATGTAGCACAAAAACCGTTCATTGCAGTGAATCACTTAGAAGCGCATGCATTGGTTATTAGGTTACTGCATGAGGTAAAATTTCCATTTTTAGTCCTATTAATATCAGGTGGTCACTGTCAATTTTTAATTGCACAGGATGTAGGCAAATACGTTAAACTTGGAGAAACGCTTGATGACTCGCTGGGTGAAGCGTTCGATAAAGTTGCTAAGATGCTGGGTTTAAGCTACCCAGGAGGCCCATTAATTGAAAAGTTGGCTAAAAAAGGCAATGGCACAAGATTCAAACTGCCAAGGGCAATGATAAAACGTTCTGGATGTAACTTTTCGTTTTCTGGAATTAAAACAGCAGTAAAAAACTTAGTGCAAGAACTGAAAATGAGCGAGCAAGATGTGTGTGATGTATGTGCTTCGTTTCAAGAGTGTATTAGTGACATACTGCTGGACAGGGTTAGTAATGCGATTATTATAGCCGAATCTTTAAATATCAAAATCAATGACTTTGTGATTACCGGCGGAGTTGCAGCAAATAATTTCTTGAGAGAAAAATTAAAGCAACACATAAACTTAAACATATTTTTTCCTCCCAACAACCTATGTACAGATAATGCAATAATGGTTGGATGGGCAGGAATTGAAATGTTACAGAAAAGCTATATAGATTCTCTCAATTTTGCACCAAGACCTAAGTGGGAGTTAGAGAGTTATTAAAAGCTCTCAATTCTGAATTATAGCTAAAGTGACTTAGGTTCTCTAATTGCACATAAGTCAACAATAATTTTCACACAAATCAAAACAGCATATCTTCTCCATAATCCTTGGTAATTTTACATAAGTTAAAAGTAGCATATGGTTCTCTCCGCGGTCTGAGATGACAATAAATTTGTCAAGCCGCATTATACTTGTTAGGCGGAAGTGGACGGCAACATATTTACCACGAAGTCTAACTAAGTTCTTGCTTGTCCCTTCCATCGGCATTGCTATCTTTATTTTCAATAAAATTATTGTCCTATGCTCTTTTGATGTTTATTGATAATAAAATTCTGTTTTATCAACCAACATCCTATGCATAATTACAGCTAATTTTCTTGCTACTGCTACAATTGCTTTTTTCATTCCTTTTTTCTTCGCAACCACAGTTTTTTAATTTAAATGTCCTCTTGGTAACTGTAAGCATTGTTTGTGCAGCTTCATATAACATACTTCTACATTCCGCTGGTCCCATCTTTGATATGCTGCCATGCCGATCAACTTCTCCAGAAGAATATTGCCTTGGTGTCAACCCTATATATGCTCCAACTGTATCAGATTTCTCAAACCTATGTGGGTTATCAATTGCAGCTTTATACGTCATTGCTACTATAATCCCCACTCCTGGAACAGTAGTTAACAATTTACAATCATCGTCTTTTTCACCTTGTTCTGAAAGCATTTTGTCAAGCTTTCTTAATGACTTTTCTATTGCTTCCAAACTACAAACTAACGCTTCAATTGAACTCCTACTGATTTCATCCAAATTATTTATTGCCTCTTGTATTCTTAAAGCGAAAGTTTCAAATTTTGATCCTTTACCGACCATGTATCTTCAACAACCCTCTTATTGTTCCAATAACCTGCTGTTTGCTACACATTAGCTGTCTTCTGCTTCCAAGCGCTATTTTAATTTGACAACTGATTTTACTAACACTTCTCATCATCTGCGCTATACCCCTCGCATCGTTTTTATCATTCTTATTGATTCTTGCAGACAACGCTGCTGCCATATGCCTTGCATCTACACAAATTACTGGTAATCCAAAACTCCTTAACTCTTTGCACATTGATATTGACAACTATCCACTTTCTATTCCTATGGGTTCGTATTTTTTGCCTTGGCTAATCTGCTATTGCCTTACTTTCGCTTGCAACAACTTCTTCCTTAACAACTTTTCCTTTCTCATCAACGATACTTATAAAAGTTTCTTTTAATGAGATCGCTATAATATTTCATGACCTACTGTAAAAGTTTAAATTATTTTTGAAGAACCAATTCATTGAATTTGTTACTTCGTGCTAAAATAATGGAGTATGTCTCTCCATCATTCAATAGCAATTACAGTATGTTTAGCTATAATTTGAAAAACAAAAATTCGTCATTCTGCTACTAGTTAGCGGGATCTAGAGGTACCGCGGCGGCATGACGTAGGATTGCTGTCATCCCGCTGCTTGTTAGTGGCTAAGAGATACTGTGAATAAATCACGGTATGACGGTTAAGTATCCCGCTACGTGTTAGCGGCTGAGATAACGCGAATAAATCGCGGGATGACGTGTTGCTTGGGTCAGCTATAGAAGCAAAACTCATCATTTTGAAAGAGGAGGAGATTTTTCCGGACCCTCAGCGGAGATTGATTTTGGATCTGATAATTCTGTATTTACCTTGATTGGCTCTAATGGAGTTTTCTGCTCTTCCGGTTTATCATCTGGAATTGGAACAGGCCAATCCATAATGTTTTGCGGTATAACTTCTGCTTCTTTAGCTTCTTTTTGACCTGTTGAAGATGATGCATCAACTCCTGCATTTTTGGTAACTTCTTGTTTTAGTTGTTTATTTTCTTCTTGCAGTTGCTTTAAATTTTTCTTTAACTCGTCAATCTCTCTTATTTTTTGTTTTAATTGTTCAGATATAGTTAGTTTGTCTCTAGTCAATTTTTTGTTTTCTTGTCTTAACCCACTAGCTGTTCTGCTTGAGTTGTTGTTTACAGCTTGTATACCTTGGTCTTGCTGCTGCATGCTTGTTCCTCTACTTTCATATTCAACTTCAGTTTGAGTTGCCTGACCTTTTTCCTGCTGTAATATGTTCTGCAGTTGCTCTAGACTCTCTTTGACAGATGCCAGCTCTTCCTGTGTACACGTTAACATCCCTTCCTTTTCCTTAAGTTGATATTGAAGTTTTTCTATTTCCCTCTTCGTATTTTCTTCGCTTAGCTCATCTGCAAGTGATCTTCCAGGTTCAAGTTGTCGAATTTCCCTCTCTAAATCTTCCTTTTCTCTCTGTAATTCATTTAATTCTTTAGACAATTGGCTCGCCGTTTCAGCCAATGTATTGTTTTCCTTTTTTGTTTCCATTAACTGTTCTGCCAACTGCTTTTTATGATCATCCTTTAAACCTTCCACTATTTTCTTCAGGTCATTCTCCAAATTTGCATTCTTTTCCTTTAGTACAGTTAAATTAGCTTCACTTTGCTTCAATTTTCTCTGTAATTCTTTATTTGCCTCATTTGTTTCACCTTCCTTATCTTTCAACTGATCATTTAAGTTCTTTATTACATCATTTTTATCCTGTAGTTCTTCCTCTTGTTCCTTTATTCTTTGACCTCTTTCAAATATCGCTCGCTGTTGTTCATTGACTTTATCTCTCAAGGAGTCACGTTCTAATCTTAGATCCTCAAGCTGCTTTGCCTGCACTGCAAAATATTTAGCAAATGTTTCTTTTTCTTCCTCTAATTCCTCAACTTCATCTTTTAATCCTTCTTGCTCATACTCTTCTTCATCACCAGACATATCATCCTCAAATATTTCATCTTCATCACTAAATTCACTGCTGGTGGATATAGAACTTCTACGTGAAGAAGGTGTGCTAGGAGAGGAATACCCACTGCTGCTTGGTGTAGGTGACTGTGGTGATATATGTAGATCTTTTGTAAATATTTCCTCTGCTGGTACTTGCTGATCGTCTACACTCTTGGATATGCCAGTAAAAGCTTGATACAGAGTTTTTCTGTTGATAAAAACTTCTTTATTTTGTCCAACTAACTTTAATACTTCTTCTGAACTCGTTATTCCTCCAAATTTTGGCTCACCAATAACACTCTGTATACCACCAGAATCCAATTTTACGGTCATGCTACAGTCTATGCTGTTACCTTCAGAATCCTTAGCCTGCCAATTAATGGTCATTTCACATGAGCTTGAACCAGTAAAATCATAGTGCCTTTCGCTGCCTTTTTTGGTTGCAGTTATTTGACTATCTTTCCCTAAAGATATGTTATAAACCTTACCTTCACTGCTGGTCCTTAAAATATTGCTAATTTCTATTGGTTTTTCTTCATTTTCAAATCTAATTTTGAAGTCATTATCCTTTGTTGGATACACTAAGAAATTTTGACCAGGCAGAGACGACTTAAGTTCTTTATGCATTGCGTCTATTGATTGCTCAAATTTTTGGAACTCCTTTTCCCACTTTAAATTTATCTGTCCTGTAATGTCCTCATCTTTGCGTAAAGGACCAATAAAGTACCAGATTAAATTTTCTTCCTCCAGTCTTTTGATAAAATCCTGAAGATCGTTGCAAGATTCAATGACATTTAAAGTATCATTTTTCTTTTGTTCATCTACATCTAAACTTTGACTTTCAGCTATAAATACATTTTCGTTTTCCTGTGGCATAATTTTACATTTTAAAAAATATACTATAATATTAACAGATTTCTTTAAAAAATCAACTAATTGTTGGATAAATAAACTTGAGCATTTGGCCAAAATGTTATATAGTAGTCACTTCAAGAAGTACAGTATGGACAATACCATTATAAGAAAATACGATATTAGAGGTATAGTAGGCAAAGATTTGCAGATTAATGATGGGTACGAGATAGGTAGAAAGTTTGGCCAAACCGTAGCTAGTGTTTGTGTCGGCTACGACAGCAGAATAGATTCACCAGGTATAGAAAGAGAATTAATTAGGGGCTTAACTTTATCCGGTGCAAATGTTATACGCGTTGGACTATGCTCTTCACCTATGCTTTACGCTGCAACACAAATCACACAGGCGGATCTTGGTATCATAATAACTGCCTCTCATAACCCCAGCGAATATAATGGCTTTAAATTTTTTAGTAATAAAAAAGTCTTCTCAGATCAAGAAATGAAGGAAATTATAAGCAGTCCAATTAAAAACAGCACAAGAATTGGAAGCTTAATTAACATAAATATATATAGTGAGTACATTAGCATATTGAAAAGTGCAGTGAAGAATAATACTACACAGAAATTAAAAATAGCCTGGGATTGTGGAAATAGTCCAGCAAGTGGAATTATAAGGTATATTGAAAAGATCTTGCCTGGTCATACGCACATCGTAACCAATAACTCTATAGATGGGGCATTTCCACTGCATGATCCAGATCCCATAGAGGAAAAAAATCTTGCTCAATTAATTGACATTGTGAAGGAATATGGATGTGATCTTGGCATTGCGCTAGATGGCGATAGCGATAGGGTGCGCTTAATTGATAATAAAGGCAACGTTGTTTCCAATGACCATTTATTTATAATTTTTGCACGTGAAGTGTTGGAGGAATATCCAGAAAGCAAAGTTATTGCTAACGTAAAAATGAGTATGAAAGTGCATGATTTTGTTAGCAAGTTAGGAGGGCAAGTTATTACCTGCGCTACTGGACATTCACTAGTTAAGAAGAAGATGGTAGAGGAAGAGGCAAAGTTTGCTGGTGAATTAAGCGGGCACTTCTTCTTTTCTGAGCTAAGTTTTGATGATGGGCTATATTCTGCTGTTAAAGCAGTTGACATTTTGCTTAAGAAAAACCAAAGCCTATCTCAGGTAATTGAGGATTTACCGAAGTTATATATCACTCATGAAGTAAAGATTGTAGTGAAAGATGAGAAAAAATTTCAAATAATTGAATCAATAAAGAAAACACTGGAGAAGCAAAATATTGTATTTTCAGATCTTGATGGTGTTAAGGTAACCGATAATAAAGGTTGGTGGCTTCTTAGGGTATCAAATACGCAAAACTGCATTACAGCAAGATGCGAAGGAGAGACTTTAGAGGGTTTTGAACTTACTAAAAAGGTTTTGTTCCATTACATTGATGAAGCAAGGTCTTTAAATTGTAGCTACTCACAGAAATAAATTTGATTTATAAAATTGACATGAAAGTATAAAGATAAATAGGCTAAATGTACTTATCACCTGGTCAGGCTGCAGCATTATTTCGTGTAACCGTTTGCGGGTCCACTTAATTCTGCAATTCTTTGATCTCACTCATGGAGAGGCCAGTAAACTTAACAATAGTGGTGACATCAACATTATTAGCCAGCATTGTTTTTGCAACTTCAATTTTTCCTTCCTTTTTAGCATCATCAAGTTTTTGTTCAAGAACAGCCCGTTCATCACGAATACGTTTTATTTCCTGTTCGTAGGCAATAAATTCTTTCTCTGACCAGTTGAATCTATTTAGTTCTTCATATGCCTTTTTAATTATTACATCACTACCTATTATCTTTTCCAATTCTTCTTCGCTAGTTTCATCTGCATATTTAAAATAATAGATCCATTTTTCAACTATACTCTCCAATTGGTCTTCTTTAGTTTTAGGAAATTTTGGTAACTCAATAAATGTAAAATAAAAATCTTTTAAATCATGTTCATAGCTATCTTTGTCTAACATTACATGATCTGACTTATACTCAGATTTATTAGGAAAGAGAATACAATCAGCAATAGCTATAAAAATGATTTCTTTAAGACCCTGATATTGATCACCTTTATCAGCTTGCCTTGAATAAGCTTTAGCAGCGTAATATTGAGCGCGTTTTTCAAAGCCTTTAGTTTTGGCAACTTGCATTTCGACTATTACTTGCACCCCATTTTCATCCCTGCAAAGAACATCAACGATACTTTGTTTTTTAGAGGCAATTTCAGCATCTTGAATAGTGCTGAGGAATTCTATTTCTTTTATTTCATCTTTGCCAGTGAACCCCAAAATATCATTGAGAAAGTGAATGAGGATGTCTTTATTTTTTTCAGTACCAAAAATACGCCGGAACGCAACATCATTCTTGGGGTCGAGAAATTTAGAAAGAGCCATAAAAAAATTTTTAAATGTATCTTTATATTATATATTCTTATTGATAATAATTCAATAATTTGTCATCTTTTTTGTTAACTTTACTGATGTTGCCAGAAGGAACGTTGTTGCAAAATTTTGTAAAATTTATTATCCTAAGGTTTCAAGTTCTCACAGGTTTATTGGAACTATATGTACAATGTGTTTATCAGTGAAAATCCGGAGAAAATGATGGGGGAAAAGTTAATACATTACTTTAGCCAGGGTAAATGCGAAGGCAATGCAGAAATGAAAAATCTGCTGGGAGGAAAGGGGGCAAATTTAGCAGAAATGTGCAATGTTGGCATTCCTGTTCCACCTGGTTTCACAATTTCCACCTCTGCTTGCAAAGTCTATTATCAAGACAATAGATCTTCTGTTATCCAAGTAGCTGACTACTCGGATCCAGAAAAAAATGTGGTCACGCACTGGAATGACATATGTAGTGGAATCAAAAACTACATGGCGATGCTCGAAAATGACATCGGTTGTAAATTTGGGGATTTAAATAATCCTTTATTAGTTTCAATACGCTCTGGTAGTGTTAGTTCAATGCCGGGCATGCTTGATACTATTTTAAATGTTGGTCTAAATGATGAAACCGTTGTTGGGCTTGCAAAAAAAAGTGGCGAACGTTTTGCTTACGATAGCTACTGCCGTTTCATCATGATGTACTCCAATGTTGTACTACAGCTTGATCATCACCTATTTCAAGATGTTGTTGATAATGAGCAGCAAAAGAGTGGAGCAAAAAGCTTAGCTGATCTTGATGTTGATGTTTTAAAGAGAATTGTTAACGATTTTAAAAAGATAGTATATGAAAAAACTGAGAAACATTTCCCGCAGAACGTTGAAGAGCAATTGTTAAACTCAGTTAATGCAGTATTTGCCTCTTGGAAAAATGATAGGGCTGTTTCCTATAGAAGAATACATAATATTCCTGAAAACCTTGGAACAGCGGTCAACGTGCAAGCAATGGTTTTTGGTAATTTAAATGATAATTCTGCAACTGGTGTGATATTTACACGAAATCCTTCAACTGGAGAAAAAAAATACTTTGGTGAATTTCTGATTAATGCTCAGGGTGAGGATGTGGTTTCTGGTGTTTATACTCCTATGCCAATTGACGGAGAGCAAAAAAACACCATGGAGAAGTTGCTGCCAAGTGTCTACCGAGAATTATGCGTGGTATGTGAAAAACTTGAAAGGCATTATAAAGACATGCAGGATATCGAATTTACTGTGCAGGACGGTAAGTTATGGATTTTGCAGACTAGGTCTGGCAAGCGCACGGCTGAAGCTGCTATTCGCATAATAGTTGATATGGTAAACGAAGGAACGATTACAAAAGAAGAAGGAATATTGAGAATTGATCCAAAAACTTTTGACAATTTATTGCATCCAGTTCTTGACGTTAAGGGTGACCAGAAAGTAATAGGGAAGGGACTGCCGGCTTCTCCAGGGGTTGCTTCTGGATATGTAGTGTTTAGTGCAAGTGATGCTGAAAAAGCTGCAGAGCAGGGTAAAAAAGTGATTTTAGTAAGGTCAGAAACGAGTCCTGAAGATATTAATGGAATGAATGCTGCAAGTGGCATAGTAACAGCACGGGGAGGGATGACCTCGCATGCTGCTGTTGTAACCCGTGGAATGGGTAAGCCATGCATTTGCAGTGTGAGTGGACTTTATATCGATAAAGATGGAACTTTCTTTTCTGTAGGGGATACAAAAGTAAATAAAGGTGAACCAATTACCATCAACGGAGGAACAGGGGAGGTTATGCTTGGCATTCTTCCTACAATTTCACCTGAATTATCGCAAGAATTCAAAACGATAATCAACTGGATAGATGAAATCAAAACGATCAAAGTGAGAGCGAACGCTGATACTCCAAAAGATGCAAAAATTGCAAAAGAATTCGGTGCAGAAGGTATAGGCTTATGTCGCACAGAACATATGTTTTTCGCTAGTGATAGAATCGAATTCATTCAAAAATTGATAATAGCTGACGATGAAAATGAAAGGGCAAATGCGCTCATTAAACTAGAAGAAATGCAAAAGTCTGATTTCAAAGAAATATTTTCTATTATGGAGGGCAGGGAAGTCACTATACGGTTGCTTGATCCACCTTTGCATGAATTTTTACCCAATGATCAGTCTACTATAGAAAAAATTGCCAAATCACTTAGTAAGTCAGTTGAGTCAGTAAAAAATAAAATAGCACAGTTATCAGAAAAGAACCCAATGCTTGGCCATCGAGGTTGTAGACTTGCTATTTCTCATCCTGAAATATATAGCATGCAGATTAGGGCAATACTTAGTGCTGCAAGTGAATTAAAGAAAGAAAAGAAGATAGAAGTGGAGCCTGAAATCATGATTCCTTTTATCATGAGCGAGAAAGAATTTATTCTGATATGCGAGCTAGCAAAGAAAGAATCCTCTGTTATCTCAGCTGGGATCCAGACGCAGATTCCAGCGTCACGCGCTGGAATGACATCAGACAAGGCTTATTCAATTGGAACGATGATAGAACTACCAAGAGCAGCACTGATTGCTGATAAGTTAGCAAAACATGCAGAGTTCTTTAGTTTTGGCACTAATGATTTAACGCAAACAACCATGGGACTTTCAAGAGATGATTCAGTTAATTTCCTCGATTCTTATAAGGAAAGCAACATATTCGAAAACGACCCATTTGAAGTGCTGGACATCGAAGGGGTAGGGGAGTTAATCAAGATGGCCATTGAAAGAGGCAAAAAAACCCGAAAAGAAATAAAACTGGGTATATGTGGAGAGCATGGAGCAGATCCAAAATCTATAGAGTTTCTCATCGAATCAGGGGTGGATTATGTTTCATGCTCACCCTATAGAGTACCGATTGCAAAGTTAGTGGCAGCACAGTTTAGTGTTAGATCTAAATTTGCTAGGTAAGTATAGTGGCAGTGTTGGCTACTCATATGGTTTGAGCCCACCAGAGGGTGTCATTCCAGCGCGTGACGCTGGAATCTAGTTTTTATTATGGCCTTCTGGATCCCAGTGTCTGGGCACTGGGATGACATCCTGTTACACGTTCAACTTCATTCTCTCTCATCTCCCTATAACTTGGTAATGTAGAATTTTTTACATGCAACCCGGTGTATATTGCAACCAAAGCAGCTATGACACTGCAAACTACTGCACCAGCTACAAATGGAACCATTACAGCAGCAGTAATGAATAATCCTGTAATAACAACTCCAACAACATCTTTTGTCAATGAGGTGTAAAAATCCTTTTTGCTCTCTTTATATTTAGTTTCTTGTTCATTTGGCATAGAAAATTGAGCATCTACGAAGCCGTTAGCTTTATTATCATTATTTGGTGTGGCAGTTTGCTTAGTATTTGTTTCCTCTGGTATTACAGGCGTTTTGTTTTTGTTATTATGATTATCACCATTGGTACTGGTTAGAGGAACTGTTGCTATAGGTCTACTACCAATGTTCCCATTACTGCTGCAAGGTTTTGCTCTGTTTTCTTCATTAAGCTTACCACTATTCAAGAACGCATTAACAATTTCAGTTTTACCTACCTGTATGGCCACTTCTAAAGCCTCTTTCCTGTTTGCAGGACTCACGTAACCTAAAATTAGCTCAACTTCTTGGACATTACCTTGAACAATAGCAGAATTCAAGGCATGCAATTTTTCTTCTTCATTAAATTTGCCACTATCCAAAAGTACCTTAACAACGTCAGCTTGTTTTGTTATTGCAGCTATATCCAATATAGTCCTGGAAGCAGTATCTGTAAGATGGATTACAGCATCTAAATCTGTAAACAATTTTACAACATCTAGAAATACGCTACGATCGCCGGTAATATTGGACTCTCTTACAGCATTTGCAAACGAGTCAAAAATTGCCGAATTTGTTTTTTTTCCTTGTATTAGTTGCCCGTAAAGTACTTCAGCAGTCATACCAGGGTTTATGGAGTTACTAGAATCTACTTCATTACTGTCTGCTCTATTCTCTTCCACATTAGGTGCCTCTTCTTCCTTGTTTATCGCTGCGGTTATTTGCTCTTGTTGAAGGGGTTTACACCCATTTTGGAGGAGAAAATCCTTAACGCGTGTGTTGTTATTTTAGGTTGCATGTTTTAGAAGTAAGTCTTCTAATGAATTGTCTCCTTCACATTTATCTTGGAAATTAACTTCTTTCCACTTTGGTTCCTTTTGCAAATCTTTAAGACTAGCAATTCCCTTATCATCATATTTTACAATTGTAGCTATCTTTCGATACAACTCTCTAATATCATCATTACTATATACCATAACTAAACCTACTACTATATGTTAGTTTATTACAGCAACTTTCCCACAACCAGTCAAGACATATTGCAGTTTCAAGCAGCATGATATATATTGAATATAGTTCTTAAAGCAAATGATGGAAGATTTAGCCTATAAATTAGTTAAAGTGACCGAAGCTGCGGCGCTTGCTGCATATAAACTAGCAGGCTTCGGCGATGAAAAAAAGGCTGATCAGGTTGCAGTTGATGCAATGCGTACAGTATTAAATTCAATGGAAATAAATGGTACTATCGTAATTGGTGAAGGTGAGAGAGATGAAGCGCCGATGCTATATATTGGCGAGAAGGTTGGCACTGGAAATGGTCCTGAAATCGACATTGCCGTTGACCCACTTGAGGGCACTACGATTTGTGCTCATTACAAACCAGGGGCAATGTCTGTTCTTGCTGCAACGAAAAAAGGTAATTTTTTACATGCACCTGATGTTTATATGGAAAAAATAGCGGTAGGAAAAAATCTTCCAGAGGGTGTAGTCTCACTAAAAAATAGCATTGAAAAGAATCTAGACAATTTAGCCAAGGCAAAAAAGTGCAAAGTGAATGATCTCGTGGTAACTGTACTTAAACGTGAAAGGCATAGTGAATTAATAGAGAAAATCAGGAAATTAGGAGCAAAAATTAAACTAATAGATGATGGTGATGTTGCGGCCGTAGTTTCACTAGTAAATGGCAATCATGATATGTATATCGGAATAGGAGGGGCACCAGAAGGGGTGCTTGCGGCTGCAGCGCTGAGTTCAATCGGTGGGCAGATGGAAGGAAGATTGATATTTGACACAGATCAGTTAAAAGAAAGAGCAAAAAATTTAAATATTGATGACCCAGAAAAAGTCTACGCCGTAAAAGATATGGCAAGAGGTGAATCAGTGTTCATTGCAACTGGAGTAACAAGCGGAGAACTTGTGGATGGAGTTAAATTGAATCATAATACCTATTCAACTAATTCTTTAATAATTCTGCCTAATAGGCTGATAAAGCTGCAAACAATGCAGAACTTATGTTAGCTTTTTTAGTTTCTAATTTTAGCTTTACAACATTTAGCATTAAGATATAATCAAGTTTACTTATAACAATAGAGGTGTGAAATGTTTTCTAGTATTATAAATCTATTTAATGGTTTGTACAAAAATTCGAGTACCAAGGAAAGTGAAGAAAAGTTGACTCTTCTATCTCCTCAAGCAAATCTTCAATTCGATGAGACTCAGGTACAAAGTGTGCTCTCAGATTTTGAGGAATTGGAGTTTAAGGATAATAAGTGTTTTGACAAAATAGCAGACGATTATGAAAAGAAGGGGGAGAGTGCCCTTTTTAACTATGTAATATTGAATAAGCGGAAAGAAATAATCGATATATTAGATAGGAATCTTCCTCTCCTCGAAGAACAGGAGGAGTTTAGAAAGAAATATGGTCAATATGTTCTTCAAATTGACAAAGGAATGAGTTATGGAAAAGAACTTCAAGATGGACTTCGGTCTTTTGAAGATAGGGCAGAAAAAGTATTATCAGATTTTGAAAGATTGAATTTTGATTTTAAGGATAATAAGTGTGAAGATTCTTCTGATTTCGTAAATTATAATAACGGTTGGCCGGCAGATCCATTTGACAAGATAGCAAATTATTATCGAGAGGATGATATTTTCCTTTTCAATTATGTGGTATTGAGTAAGCGAAAAGAAATAATGGTATATTGGATAAGAAGCTTACTTCTAAAGATCAGGAGGAGTTAAAAGAAAATTTTAAAAAGAGGTTGGGTAGATATCTTATTCGAATTGGTGAAGGAATGAGCGATGGACAAGAATTTCTAAAAACTGGTAGTGCAATTGCTTTCTTTGATGGGTGTTATGTGCCATGTCCATATGCAAACCGTCTTCTTAATCATTATGACCATCTTAATATCAACATTACTAAACCTGAACAAAGTTTAGAAACCAGTCGTCTTTTCACTGAAAAAACTAAAAGAATGGAAGAAGAGAAAAGCGAGGTAAAAAGAGCAAAAATATACAGCAATGGTGAAAGAATAGTAACAATTGAGAAGAATGAGAAACAACAGAGGAACTACTCCTTTACAAAATTTGCAATATGTGACATCGAAATTAGTTGGGGTGCAAAAGATGAATCTGGAAAAGACCTTAACTGTACTGTTGTTCTAAATATAAATTTAGGTCAAGTTAGTATTAAAAAATCAACTATTGACGGTAAAGATGTTGAACCAAAGAAAATTTTAGAGTTAGCTAAGCAAAACGAGGCTGTGCTTATAAAAGGTAAAGCTTTACATGAAGTTTTAGCAGCACATTTCATTAAGCAAACACCATGTGAGGAAAAGAAGGATATGCAATCGCACGAGAATATCGTTGTACCTGGTTCCGGTGCACCTCGCTCTATTAATGAGGAAATAACTGTAGAGCATCCGTTCGGGAAAGCGGCAAATAAAGATAATCATAGAGAAATGTGAGTTTACAACAAATGGTGCCATGAAAGTAGCTGATACATAACTGTACGAACGTTTGTTTGCGAAGAAATGTTATAGCAGGTTTTGCCTCAAACACAAAGGTGTCATTCCAGTGCTTGACACTGGAATCCGGCCCTTTTACGCAGTCCCATTAAAAACGTTGTATTTTAACGTAGGATTAGCTACTTTTATACTCACCAATTTAATCTCTAATCAAAATTCCTGGATCCCAGTGTCTGGGCACTGGGATGACATCCTCCCTAGTGGATTCAAATCACAATATTCGTATAGTAAGCACTGACCACTTTTGCTTCAATATTTGCGATGCCCCTGAACAGATACAATTATTCTATTATCAGGAGGATGCCATTAATCGCTTTATATAATGCTACTTGTAACACTTATGCCCTGAACGGAGACAGTTTAGGCTGTTATGCCTGGCGGCTTTGTTGGAATAAGTTTTTCAACACTGCTAACAATAAAATTGATTGTATCGTCAGCTACCTTATCGAATTTATCATTTATCTCTTTTCCTATTTCTTGATTTTTAACATATTCGTGTAGAGCTAAAGCAGTTATAGCTGCACATGCTGCAATTAAGCCAGTTTGTGCTATAATGAATAGTGATAATCCTCCTACGAATATAGATGTTAATCCAATAGCCAGGTTTATAATTTTACTTTGTGTTGTTTGTTGCGTCGCTTGGCTTTGATCTGCCTGTTTATCCTCTAAAGCATTCGATATTGTTTTTAAGGCAACTTTTATCGCTATTGCTGCAACTGAAACCATAATTAGCCCTATAGCTATTTTTGCTAAAAGAAGAATCGACGGTAGCATCATTACAAATAATAGCGCGCCAATTCCTCCAGCTAACCACTTCTCATTTATTTTTTTTGATTGATTTGTACCAGTGTTCATTATTACCCTCCACTTTACTTATGATTTACCTATATCTAATACGAAATATGAAGGTAGTCAACTATATATTTTATATGAAAGATTGTATTAAAAGTTTTTCATGTTATTTTTTGCTGCTTCGTGGTTAAATTTGGAATTTTAGAAAGAGTTACGTATTATTTGAAATTCTTGTATACTGTTTTGAATCAGTTAAATAGATAATGAAGTGCAGGACGCAGTTTTAATTTTACAAGATGGCAAGTGCTTTTGGGGAAAATCAGTAGGTAAAAAAGGCAAATGCATAGGTGAGGTCTGTTTTACCACTGGTATGACCGGTTATCAGCATACTATAACTGATCCTTCTTTTGCCGATCAAATTATAACGTTCACTTTTCCTCATATTGGTAACGTTGGAATAAACCATAAGGATAATGAAGGAAAGAAAATTTTTGCAAGTGGTGTGGTTATGCGTGAACTTTCTTCTACGTCCCACCCTTCTTCATATATCAGTTTAAATGATTGGTTAGAGAAAAATAACGTGATTGGGATATCAGGAGTTGATACTAGAGCTTTAACAAGACATTTGAGAGAACATGGATCTCAAAATGGAATGATATGCTCATCGAGTAAGGCGCATGCATTAGACAAATTGAAGGAATACAAACCTGTAAATGGGATAGAAATAACTAATAAGGTTAGTTTAAATAACAGTTTTGAAAATAATAGACTAGCGGAGCACTTTGTCATCCAAGTAGCTGACTACTCGGATCCAGCAAAAAATATATGGATTCCAGTGTCACGCACTGGAATGACATCAGATAGAGCTATTGACCTTAATGCAAAATATAGGATTGTAATCGTTGATTTTGGCGTAAAAATCAGTATAGTTTCACGCTTAATAGAACTTGGTTGTACAGTTGAATTAATCAGACCAAGCACAGGTTTTGCTCAAAAAGTGTTGAGTATGAATCCAGATGGTATAGTGCTTTCAAATGGTCCTGGTGATCCGCAAGAAATAGGAGAAAGTGTAGTTTCAGAAATAGACATTATTATAAAATCTAAAATACCAATTTTTGGCATATGCATGGGCCATCAATTACTTGCGATTACTTTGGGGGCAAAGACCATCAAGATGGATATAGGTCACCGAGGGAGTAACCATCCAGTTTATAATGTAATTAGTGGAAAAGTTGAGATCACTAGCCAAAATCATGGTTTTGTTGTTGATTCAGCTTCTCTTCCAAGTAATGTTGAAATTACTCACATTTCTCTATTTGATAATAGTGTAGAGGGAATAATGATGAAGGATTACCTAGTCTTTTCTGTGCAATATCATCCAGAAGAAGCGCCAGGTACGCATGATTCGCATTATTTGTTTAGGCGTTTTATTGGCAATATTGTGTTATATAAAATGAAATCTGCATGATTTTAATCAGGGTAGGTTTTATTGCTTGATTTTTTAATTTTAGGCGTTTAGTATTAAATACAATAAGAGCTTAAGTTAAGATGCTAAAATAGTATTCTCTTAACAAATTTTTGCGGAGGAGTGACCGAGTGGTTAAAGGTAACAGACTGTAAATCTGTCCGCGTGAGCGTACGTAGGTTCGAATCCTACCTCCTCCATTGTGCGGGTATAGCTCAATGGTAGAGCTCTAGCCTTCCAAGCTAGTGACGTGGGTTCGATTCCCACTATCCGCTCTTTTTTTTGTTGTATTTTTATAAAATCAACATATTATTTATTGATGTATTTGTATTTTAGGTAGAAAAGTTTAAATTATGACAGCAATAGTGGAAGCATTTGGAAAGCCGCATGTAAATGTGGGAACAATAGGACATGTGGATCATGGGAAGACGACGTTAACAGCGGCGATAACGAAGCATTATGGAAATTTTGTAGCGTACGATCAGATAGATAAAGCGCCAGAAGAAAGGAAGAGGGGGATAACGATAGCAACAGCGCATGTTGAGTATCAGACGGAAAAAAGGCATTATGCACACGTTGATTGTCCTGGACACGCTGACTATGTAAAGAACATGATAGTAGGTGCAGCACAGATGGATGCGGCGATATTGGTAGTGTCGGGGGTTGATGGGCCAATGCCACAAACGAGAGAGCATATATTGCTGGCGAAGCAGGTAGGTGTTGGATATATCGTGGTGTATATAAATAAAGCTGATGTTGCTGATGCTGATATGATAGATTTAGTAGAAATGGAAGTGAGGGAATTACTGAGTAAATACGGATTTCCAGGGGATGAAGTGCCTGTGGTGGTTGGTTCAGCGCTCAAGGCGCTGGAGGATGACAGCAGCGAATATGGAAAGAAATCAATAGATAAATTGATGGAAAAGTTAGATGAATATGTAGCGGTTCCACCAAGGCCTGTGGATTTACCATTTTTATTGCCAATCGAAGATGTATTTTCGATATCGGGGCGAGGAACAGTGGTAACAGGAAGAATAGAGAAGGGAGAGATAAAGACGGGAGAAGAGATAGAGATAATAGGTCTGAAAGCGACGCAAAAGACGATATGCACAGGTGTTGAGATGTTTAAGAAGTTGCTGGATAAGGGAAGTGCAGGACTCAATGTAGGAATATTGTTAAGAGGAACAAAAAGAGAAGAAGTGGAGAGAGGGCAAGTATTAGCGAAACCGGGGACGATAACACCGCATAGAAAGTTTAAGGCGGAGGTTTATATATTAAAGAAAGAGGAAGGAGGAAGGCATACACCATTTTTTGCGAATTACCAGCCACAGTTTTATTTAAGGACAACGGATGTAACTGGGAGCATAAAATTGCTAGATGGGAAGGAGATGGTAATGCCAGGAGATAATGTGAGTGTAGAAGTAGAATTGCAAGTACCGATAGCAATGGATAAGGGATTGCGTTTTGCGATAAGAGAAGGCGGTAGAACTGTTGGTTCTGGTGTTGTTTCTGAAATTTTGGAGTGAGTGTAGTAACTAAGATGAAGCAAGATATATATATTAACATTAAGGCTTTCGATTGTTCTTTATTGGAGGAGTGTGTTCGAAAATTTGTTGATGAATTAAAGCGGTCCAGTGCAAAATTATCTGGTCCGATTGCGTTGCCAAGGAAAGATTCTAAATTTATTGTTAATAGATCTCCTCACGTTGATAAAAAATCTCGTGAACAGTTTGAAATGAGAACTTCTAGGCGTTTGATTGTTTTACATGATCTTACTCCTACTATGATGCAGATGCTTACAGGTTTATCTTTTTCTGCTGGCGTAGAAGTGGATTTAAAAGTCAAGGAAGTTAAGGTTTAGGAGAAGGAAATGAAGAGAATAAATTCGCTGAGGAGAATTGGTTTACTAATGATGAATATTGGTCATACTGCTATGTATTCTGACAATAGTCGCATGGCTGTAACTTTATTGCATCTCAGCGAAACTCATATTATTGATATAAAAGGACAAGATAAATGTGGCTATAATTCAGTCATTTTAGGCACAGGAGATTTTAAAAATATAGCAAAACCTCAGTTGGAATATTTAAAGAAAAAGGGTATAAATAATAAATGTAAGTTATACGAAAGTAGATTAAATGACCTGTCGGGAATAGAATGTGGTAAAAAAGTGGGAATCAATCATTTTGTGGTTGGTCAATATCTTGATATTACGGGTTATTCTATAGGTAAAGGATTTGCTGGTGTGATGAAGCGGCATAATTTCAGTGGGCTTAGGGCATCTCATGGTGTTTCTATTGCTCACAGATCACAAGGTTCCACTGGCCAATGTCAGGATCCTGGTAGAGTATTCAAAGGAAAGAAAATGGCTGGTCATTTAGGTAACAGCAGGATAACTGCACAAAATATGAAGATATTATCCATTGATCATGAAAATAGTATAATTGCTGTGAAGGGTAATAATGTTCCTGGGTTTAAAAATTCCTATGTTTTTGTAAGAGATGCAGTTAAAAAATCTTTACATAAAGATGTTCCTTTTCCGGTAGGTTTACTGTTAGATGTAAATGATGATGCTAGTAATTTGGTAAGTTAGTTATGGAATGTAATTTAGTTAATCTATCTAATGATAATGTAGGTACTGCTCAGCTCAATCCTTTGATATTTTCTGCTAAGCAAAAATTGAGTATTTTGCATGATATAGTGAGATGGCAATTAGCGAAGAGAAGAGCTGGTACTCATAAAACAAAAGGTATTAGTGATGTCTCTGGTACAACAGCTAAACCTTATGGTCAAAAACGTACCGGTAGGGCAAGACAAGGGAGCTTGCGATCTCCTCAATTTAGAGGTGGTGGGATTATTTTCGGCCCTGTTGTGAGGAGTCATACTTATTCTCTTAATAAGAAGGTACGCAAATTTGGTTTAAAAATTGCTTTATCTCTAAAGTATTTAAATAATCAAGTAATTATTCTGGATAATTTAAATATTGATGTGAAGAAAACGTCTGAAATGTGTAAATGTATTAAAAATTTTAAATTTTCTTCCTTTTTGATAGTTGGTGATTATGGAGATGATTTGTTGCGTGCGGCTAAAAACTTGCACTATGTAGACTTAATCAAACCTATTGGGTTAAATGTTTTTGATATATTGAATCACGAATGCGTGATGTTGACAAAGGATACTTTAAAGCATCTTGAAGGTAGATTGTTATGATCAAATATAATAATATAATAAAATCTCCTATAATTACAGAAAAGGCCTCTTTTTTGAGGGAGAAGTTTAATAAATATTCTTTGTATGTTTTTGTAAATGTAAATAAGCGTCAAATAAAGTTGGCAATAGAGTCTCTATTTGATGTTAAAATTTCTTCTATAAATGTTGTTAGAATTAAGCCTAAATATAGGCGTTTTAGGGGTGTGGTTGGTTGTGAAAAACAGAAAAAGAAAGTTTATTTTTCTTTGATGGATGGTCAAAAATTAGATATAATGAGCGTTTAGTATGGGTATGAAATTTTTTAATCCTGTTACTCCGTCTTCTCGTGGGACTGTGTTAGTAAGTAAAGTTGGTTTATCAAAAGATGAGCCAGAAAAGTCTCTTACATCCGGTAAAAAGTCCAGTGGTGGAAGAAATAATCATGGTAGAATTACAACTCGTCATAGGGGTGGTGGTCACAAAAAGAAGTATAGAGTGATAGATTTTAAGCGTAATAGAAGTGGTCAAGGTATAGTTGAAAAAATAGAGTATGACCCAAATAGAAGTGGGTTTTTGGCGTTAATATCATATAAGGAAGATGATATTAAGTCTTATATATTAGCTCCTCAAGGTATGAAGCCAGGTGATGTTGTTACAGCTGGGAATGATGCTGATATTTTGCCAGGGAATTGTTTACTACTCAAGCATATACCTGTTGGTTCTTTCGTTCATAATGTTGAGCTGAAGCCAGGTAATGGTGCTGCGATTGCTAGAGCTGCTGGTTGTTATGCACAAATCGTTGGTCGTGATGGCCAATATGTTTTATTACGACTCAGGTCTGGTCAAATTAGGTTGATTTTATCTTCTTGCAAGGCTACTATTGGTGTAGTATCTAACCCTGACCATAAGAATAGAAAGTTGGGTAAAGCTGGGAGAAGTAGGTGGCTTGGGATTAGACCTACTGTACGTGGAGTTGCAATGAATCCAGTTGACCATCCTCATGGAGGCGGGGAAGGAAAAACCTCTGGTGGTCGTCATCCTGTTACTCCTTGGGGTGTTGCAACAAAAGGAAAGAAAACTCGAAGGAGAAATAAATCTAGTGATAAGTATATAAAACAATTGAAAGGTTAGTTTATGAGTAGATCTGCATGGAAGCCTCCTTTTTGTCATCCTTCTATATTAAAGTCGGTGAATAATGCTTTAAACAAGGGGTTTGTTAACATGGCTATAAAAGTTCATTCCAGGGCTTCTGTAATTCTTCCTAATTGTTTAGGTTTAAAGTTTGCTGTTTATAATGGTAAGGATTACATTCCTGTGAATGTTAATGATCAGAATATGATAGGTCATAAGTTTGGTGAGTTTTCACCCACTCGTAAATTTACTGGGCATAGTGGTGATAAAAAGGCGACAAGAAGGTAATTGATATGAAAAACAGAGATGTAATAGTTAAAGCTGGTTCTAGGGTTTTAAAATCAACTCCTCGTAAATTGAATTTGGTTGCTGGTTTAGTACGTAATAAAAAAGTTTCTTTTGCCACTGTGCAATTAAGATTTTGTGAAAAGAAAGCTGCAGGTCTTATAAGGAAGGTATTAAATTCTGCGATTGCTAATGCTCAAAATTATGGATTGGATATCGATAATTTATATATAAAAGAAATTTTAATAGGTAAGTCTCTTACTTTGCGTAGGGTATGTCCAAAAGCTATGGGTAGAGCTAATAGAGTTAGTAAACGTTATAGTAATATAACTGTAAAATTGGGGGAAATTATATGATTCATAAAAATAGAAAATTAATAAGGAAAGTGCAAAAATATGGGAAACGTTAATCCTAAAGGATTTAGGTTAAAAATAATTAATACTTGGTCATCTATTTGGTATGCTGAGAAGGGTTATAAACAAGGGTTGCATCAAGATTTATCTATTCGCAGTTATATAAATGAATCTTTTAAGCATGCTGGTGTTTCTAAAGTAATTATAGAGCGTACGATCGATTTGGTATCTGTAATAATACATTCTTCTAGACCTGGAGTGATAATAGGTAAGAAAGGCTCGGATATTGAGAAGATAAAGCAAAAGATAGCTGAAAAAGTAAAAAATAATGTGGAAGTGAATGTAGTAGGGGTTAAAAGGTCTGAAATAGATGCAGTTTTAATATCAAACAGCATTGCACAGCAGTTAGAAAAAAGGGTTTCATTTAGAAGAGCGATGAAAAAAGCTATTCAAAGTTGTTTGAGGATGGGTGCTAGAGGTATTAAAGTAAGTTGTTCTGGGCGCCTTGGCGGAGCTGAGATAGCTCGTACTGAGTGGTATAAAGAAGGCCGTTTGCCTTTGCATACTTTACGTGCTAATATAGATTATGCTTTTGCTGAAGCAAAAACTATATATGGCATCATAGGAGTTAAGGTCTGGGTTTATATTGGTAACTAATTAGGTATATTGAAATGTTTATTCCTAAAAAAAGTAAATATAAAAAAGTATTTAAAGGACGAATTAAGGGTAACACGAAAGGTGGTAGCACATTATCTTTTGGAGATTATGGTCTAAAGGCTATGGAAGCAGGTAGGATTCAATCTAAGCATATTGAAACTGCAAGGCGTGTAATATCTAGAACATTAAAACGCTCTGGTAAAGTGTGGATAAGAATTTTTCCTGATACCCCTGTTAGTAAAAAGCCGGCGGATGTGCGTATGGGTAAAGGGAAAGGTAGTGTTGAGTTTTGGGTATTTAAAGCTAAGCCCGGTAGAATGTTGTTTGAAATTAGCAGTGATGTTCCCATGCATTTAGCAAGATTGGCGCTTGAAAAGGCAACTGCTAAGCTTCCTATGAAGTGTAAATTTGTATCTAATCATAATTAAATGGAGTTGCAATGGATATAGCTGACATTGAATCGAGGTCCTCGCAAGAATTGCATGAAATTCTTGTGAATTTGAGAAAAGAGTTTGTTAATTTGGTTTTTCAAAAGAAGCTGGGCCAGTGCAACAATATTTCGCGTTTTAGCTTAATAAGAAAGAGCATAGCTCGTATTTTAACTACATTAAATAAAAGAAGAAGAGAGGAAAAGAATGCCTAAAAAGGTTTTTTGTGGTACTGTAACTAAGGCTAAGTGTGATAAGACTGTAAAGGTTTCGGTATTACAAGTGTATAAGGATGAGCTGTATAAAAAGGTTATAAAAAAATACAAGAAGTATACAGCACATGATGAGAATAATAGTTGTAAAGAAGGGGACAAGGTTTTAATACAAGAACACAAGCCTATTTCTACTACTAAAAAATGGGTTATTGTTAATAGCTCACATTGAATAGGATATTTATATGATTCAAAAAAATACATTGTTGGAAGTAGCTGATAATTCTGGCGCGCGTGCAGTGCTTTGTATTGGTTTATTGGGTGGTAGAAAGTCTGCATCTATAGGTGACACAGTTATTGTATCTACTAAATCTATTACTCCAAGAGGGAAAGTTGAGAAGGGAAAAGTATATAGAGCAGTTGTGGTGAGGGTGAAAAGCCCTGTTAGGAAATCTGATGGTTCTGTAATTCGTTTTTCTAGCAATGCTGTAGTTTTGATTAACGATCAAGGTGAACCACTTGGCACTCGGGTGTTTGGTCCGGTAAAAAAGTTATCATCTGGTTCTTTTATGAAGATAATGTCATTAGCTGTTGAGGTTTTATAATGAGTGCTAAAATAAAAAGTGGTGACGACGTTATAGTTTTAACTGGTAAAGATAAGGGAAAAATTGGTAAGGTAATCAAAGTTATAGCACGTGATGCTAAAAAGAAAGTAATTGTTTCTGGAGTGAATGTGCATAAGAGACATACTAAACCAAAAGCTGGTAGTAGTGGTGGTATATTAAATAAAGAGTTAGCTATTGATATATCCAACGTTGCAACATTGGACCCTAAATATAAAACTCCAACTAGAGTGGGGTTTAAGGTTATAGACGGTAGAAAAGTGCGTTTTGCAAAAGTTTCTGGAGAAGTGATAGATTAGGTTGATATGTTTAAAGAATTGTATAAAGATAGCATAGTAAAGTCCTTGAAGGATAAGTTTAATTACGGCAATATAATGCAAGTGCCTAAACTTGTCAAGGTGTGTATCAATATGGGCGTTGGAGATGCTGCTACAGATAGTAAAGCAATAAATGAACCACTTGATAGCCTATATTTGATTGCTGGGCAGAAGCCTTTATCAACTTTTGCAAAAAAATCTATTTCTGGCTTCAAGATCAGAAAAGGTGCTACAGTAGGTTGCAAAGTAACTTTGCGTAGAGATAAAATGTATGAGTTTTTAGAAAGATTGATATATATTGCTTTGCCAAGGGAAAAAGATTTTAGAGGATTTAGTGTGAAGCAATTTGACGGTAATGGTAATTTTTCCTTTGGTATAAAGGAACATATCTCGTTTTTAGAAATAGACTATGATAAAATAAGTAAAATTAGAGGTATGGATATTAATATTATAACAAGTGCAGTTAGTGATAAGGAAGCAAAGGAATTATTACTGGCTCTTAAATTTCCTTTTTTTGATTAATTGAGAGGAGAAATATATGGCAAAAAAATCTATGATAGAAAGAAATCTTCGCAGAATAAAGTTGTGCGATCAATATAAAGAAAAAAGAGAAAAATTGAAATCTATAATAAATAATAAGAATTTGTCTATTGTAGAAAGGTTTACAGCTCAAAATAAATTAATTAAAAAATTGCCTAGAAATTCTTCTAAAACCAAAATTAGAAATAGGTGTGCTTTAACTGGGAGACCAAGAGGAGTATATAGAAAATTTGGTTTATGTAGAATTGTTTTGCGTGATTTATGTTCTTTTGGGCAAATTCCAGGAGTTACAAAGTCTAGTTGGTAAATATAATATAAGGAGTATATTGTGGCGTTATCTGATAGTATTGGTGATTTTTTAACAAGGATACGTAATGCTCAATTGGCAATGCATAGGGCAACAAGGGTACTATTTTCTAAGATGAATTCTTCTATATTGGAGATTTTAAAAGAGGAAGGGTATATCCTTGATTATGAAAAGCAAGTTGTAGATAATTTACCTTCTTTCATTGTAAAATTGAAGTATTATGAGAAGTCACCTGTAATTAGTGACATAGTTAGGGTGTCAAAGCCTGGTTGTCGTCGTTATTCTAAGTATAAGGACATTTCTAAAGCATATAATGGTCTTGGTATTTTTATTATATCGACACCCAAAGGAGTGATGACTGATTATAATGCACATAAATTAAAGGTTGGTGGAGAAGTTTTGTGTCGTGTGTTTTAAATAATAGGAGAAATTCATGTCTCGTATAGGTGCTGCTCCTATCAATATTCCTGCTGGTGTTTCAGTTGAATATAATAATGGTAGTATGTTAATAAAGAGTGCTAAGGCTGAAAAGGAAGTTAGCTTGATCAGGGATGTTGTGTGTCAGATTATTGATAATCAGCTATTGCTTTCTGTTGATCAAGATAAAGATAATTATGATAAAATAAAGCCTATGTGGGGCACTTATAGGAGTAATATTAATAATATCATTAACGGCATGGTTGATGGTTTTTCTGTTAATCTTGAGATTAACGGTGTGGGATATAAGGCAGAGTGTGATGGTAAGTATTTGACTTTATATCTTGGTTATAGCCATAATGTTAAATATAAAGTGCCTAAAGATGTTGAGATTAAGTGCATAAAGCCAACTCACTTAGTAGTTAGTGGTATGGATAAGCAGAAGGTCTATATGGTGGCGTCTGATATATGCAAAATTAGAAAATATGATCCTTATAAAGGTAAGGGTGTTGTAATAAAAGGCAAATTTATGCTGCGTAAGGTTGTAAGTAAAAAGAAGTAATAAAAATGAAAAGATCGTATAATTTTTTAAGTAATTCTGAAAAAAGGAAGTTACGTAATAGAGCGAAGCTTGACAAGAGCGCTGAACGTTTACGTATATCCATATTTAAATCTAATAGGCATTTTTATGTCCAGTTAATTAATGATGTAAAAGGAATAACTCTCACTTCAGCTTCTACTTTGGATGCTAAAATTAAGGATGTATGTAAAGGGAAAGTCAACGCTGAAACTATAAAACAGGTTTCTTCTTTAATGGTTGAGCGTCTGTCTGGCATGAAATTAGAGCAGCAGCTTACGTTTGATCGTGGAGCGTATAAATACACAGGATTAGTTTCTCAATTTGCTGAGGCTTTAAGAAGTTCTGGATTTGAATTTTAGAAGGTTTTGAATATGGCTATAAAGAATTTACAAAATAATAATGATTTATCAGAGCTTTTAGTTTCGGTACGAAGAGTGACAACGGTTACCAAAGGTGGTAGAAGATTTTCATTTTCAATTTTGGTTGTTGTTGGCGATGAGAAGGGTAGGGTAGGGTGTGGAATAGGTAAGCACGCAGAAGTTGCTGAAGCAAGAGTCAAAGCTGTAAATGCTGCAAAGAAATCAATGATTAGAGTGTACTTGCGTGAAGGTAGAACTTTGCATCATGATATTAAAGCTAAATTTTGTTCTGGTGAGATAGTTTTAAGAACCGCAAGAGCCGGAACAGGTATTATTGCTGGTGGAGCGATTAGATCAGTTTTTGAGGTGTTAGGTATAAAGGATGTGGTAGCTAAATCCACTAGATCAAATAATCCTCATAACGTTATATGTGCGGTGTTTAAGGCTTTTGATAGTATGTTATCTCCTCGTCAGGTAGCAAGCAAAAGAGGCAAAAAGATTAGCGAGATAGTTGGAAACAGGTAAAGTATGAATAATGCTGTAAAATTAAACTCTATATTTACTAAATTATCTAAGAAAAAGAAGCCTAAGTTGCTGGGTAGAGGTATCGGTTGTGGTAAAGGTAAAACATCCGGTAGAGGGCATAAAGGGCAGAAGGCTAGAAGTGGAGTTTCTATAAATGGTTTTGAGGGTGGACAACAGTCTATATATACTCGTTTGCCTAAAAGAGGTTTTAAGCCTATACGTAGGAGCATATACTCTATAATTAATGTTGGCGATATACAGCGCTTAATGGAAGCTAAAAAAATAGTGAAAGACTCTGTTATAGATAAGGAGAGGCTGTATAAATTAGGTTTTATAAAGTCTATTAAGGATAAAATTAAACTTCTTAATAAAGGTAAGTTGAGCGAAAAATTTGTGTTTCATGTTGATTTTGCGTCAGAAGCTGCAAAAAAATCTGTAGCTTCAGTTGGTGGTAGTGTGGAAATACTATCGTAAGTCATGGGCAATAAATCAGCATTTAATAGCTTGGATCCTACGTTGTTATATAAAGGCGATTTATTAAAGCGTATATTTTTTACGCTAATAGCTTTAATTTGCTATCGCTTGGGTACTTATGTGCCTATTCCTGGAATTAATCTTGATGTAATTAATGATATATTTCCCAAAGATGGCTCAGGCGTTTTTGGAGTATTTAATTTATTTTCTGGTGGTGCATTGGCTAGAATGACAATTCTAGCATTGAACGTTATGCCATATATAATGGCTTCTATCATTATTCAGTTACTTTCTTCTGCGATTAAAGGAATGAAGGAAGTTAAGAATGATGGAGAGTCAGGCCGTAGAAAGATGAATTCTTATATACGCTATCTGACCATAGTAATTTGTGTATTTCAATCAATTCCAATTTTGGTTGGATTGGAAGGGATGAATAGGGAAGGGGTATTGGTTGTAATCGAACCTGGTGTTATGTTTCGTACAATAGGTGTTTTCAGCCTTTTAGGTGGAACTATGCTTTTAATATGGCTTGGTGAACGAATCAGCGCTAGCGGTATAGGCAATGGTATCTCATTAATCATTTTCACGGGTATAATATCAGAGTTACACAGCGCTTTGTCATCTTTGTTAACGTTAAATAAAAACGGTAGCGTATCGTTATTTATTATCCTTTTTGTTTTGGTATTGTTTTTTTTGCTGCTACTCTTAGTCATTTTTGTAGAGTCTTCTTATAGAAAGGTTATTGTTCAACATCCTAAAAAGCAATTTAAAAGATTACATAATGACGATTTTACTTATATTCCATTGAAGATTAATTTATCTGGTGTAGTACCAACCATTTTTGCTAATGCAATTTTATTGACACCTATTTCAATTGCAAATTTCTATAAGGGGCACGCTTTTTCTGATTTTATTTTGAATTACTTTATGGCAAATAAAGTAGTATATATTGTAGCCTATTTGGTGCTGATAGTATTTTTTAATTTTTTCTATACCAATTTTATATTTAATCCAGAGGAAAACGCAGATTTTCTTAAAAAAAATGGTGGTTTTATACCTGGTAGAAGGCCTGGGAAACATACTTCTGATTACCTTCAAGATATAGTTTTTAAGTTGACATTCATTGGCTCTGCGTATTTGGTAGTCATATGTACTGTACCTGAAGTTATGAGATATTATTATGATATACCATTTATTTTTGGTGGGACGAGCTTACTGATTATAGTGAACGTTATTACTGATACTATTATGCAAATACAATCTTATATTTTTTCAAATAGGTACGACAACTGGATAAAGAAATATGAGTCTAAAACGAGGAAAGTAAGATGATCATTACGATTTTTGGTCCTCCAGGTTCTGGTAAAGGTACTCAGTCAAGCTTGTTAATAGCAAAATATAATTTAAAATTAATTTCAGTAGGGGATTTATTAAGGAATATTATATCTAGCAGTAGTGAGTTAGGTAAAAAAATAAAGGGTACCGTGGAATCTGGTAATTTAATTCAAGATGAAATTATATGTGGATTATTACGTGACCAGCTTGCATTAGTGGATGATAATTGCTTATTAGATGGTTTTCCGAGAAATTTAAACCAGGCTCATTTTTTGACTCAAGTTTTGCAAGAAAAATATAATAGGGATGTTGACATTGTAGTTGAGCTGCAGCTTGACGATAATATTGCAATCGATAGGTTAAAAAATCGTCTCGCGTGTTTGGACTGTAAAAGCATATATAGTGTATCTTCTTTTAAGAGTACTACTTGTGCTAAATGTAAAAGTACGAGGTTAGAGAAAAGAATTGATGATGCTGATATGTCTGCAATTAATAAGAGAATAAGTGAATATCACCTTCAAATGAAAGGTTTACGCGAGTATTATAAAGGCAAATTATTAACAATTGACGCTAATTTGAGTGTTGATGAGGTAACGCAAGAGATTGAAAGTAAAATTTCTTGTAATTTGGTTTGACTCTGAGTTGTTTTATGGTATAAATTAAGAGTTGTTATTAATAAAGTATCGAGGTACCAGTGGCACGTATTGCAGGCATAAATATTCCAGTGAGGAAATGTGTTCCTTTTGCATTAACTTATATATATGGTATAGGTATTGCTACTGCGAATGTAATTTGTCACGCTTGCGAAGTTGATAAGCGCAAACGTGTTTCAGAATTACGAGATGAAGATATAGAAAAGATCAGCGGTTTCATTAGACAAAATTATGTTATAGAAGGTGAGCTCAGAAAAGAAGTGGCTATGAACATAAAATCTTTAGTGGAAATGGGATGCTATAGAGGGGTGAGACATAGAAAAGGTTTACCTGTGAGAGGGCAAAGGACTCATACTAATGCTAAGACTCGTAAAGGTAGATCTCGGTTGCCTATTGCTGGGAAAAAATAAAATTTATTATTATTGTGAGTTTTAATGAAAAAAGTCAAAACGGTTAGTAAGAGTAAGAAGGAGTTTATTACTGGTGTTGTCCATATTCGTGCAACTTTTAATAATACTTTTGTAAATGTAACTGATGTTCATGGTAATACGCTATGTCAAACTTCTGTGGGTGCATGTGGTTTTTCAGGTTCGAGAAAATCCACACCTTATGCTGCAGGTAAGGCTGCGGAGTCTGCTGCGAAGAACGCAATGGAGAGATTTGGTATGAAGGTTGTCTCTGTAATAATTCGCGGCCCTGGCTTTGGTACCGAAGCTGCGGTTAAAGCACTTCAGAGCTGTGGGTTGACTGTGACTTCAATTGCAGATAAAACCGCAATTCCTCATAATGGGTGCAGGTTAAGAAAAAAAAGAAGAGTATAGGATATTTGAAAAGGTTGTTTTATGTATTATAATAATGATGTTTCTCTCTGTAGCAATTTAGATAAATTGATTAAACCTAGTTCAGTTAAGGTAATATCAGATGATTCAAGTGAAAAAAGTGATATAGTGCTAGAACCGTTGGAAAGTGGTTTTGCTTTAACATTAGGCAATGCATTAAGACGTGTAATGTTATCTTCTCTTAAAGGTAGTGCTGTTTATGGAATAAAAATTGAAGGTGTAACTCATGAGTTCACTTCAATTCAAGGGGTGAGAGAAGACGTAACTGATATAGTATTAAATATGGGTATGTTGAGGTGTAAATTAAATGGTGCTTCTAATAAATGCTTAAATTTAAACGCTAAAGGGCCTTGCCAGGTATTAGCTGGGATGATAGAAACTGATGATCAATGCTCTATTGTTAATAAAGATTTGTTAATATGTACGCTGGGGCAAAATGTGGAGCTTAACATGACCATATATGTGGCTAGCGGAAAAGGTTATCTTCCTGTAACTAAATATAAAGAAAATGAACTTTTGAAGCTTATGAGTGAACAGGATTTAATTGGTTTTATTCCAGTTAATGCTTTGTATAGCCCTGTCAACAGGGTTTCGTACAGGGTAGAGAACAGTCGTGTTGGCCAAGTGACTGATAAGGATAAGCTGATATTGTCAATTGAAACTGATGGTACAATTTCTCCGAGTCAAGCTGTTGACTCTGCTGCAAGAATATTACAGGAGCAACTTCAGCCCTTTATTAGTTCTGATGTAAGTTATAAAAAATCGCAGGTTTCTTCGTCTAGTGGTGCTAAAGATTTGGGTTATGACCCTGTCTTATTGCGTAAGGTAGATGAAATGGAATTATCTGTCAGGTCTCATAACTGTCTGAAAAACGAAAACATCACTTATATAGGTGATCTTGTACAAAAGACAGAAGGTGAAATGTTAAGAACTGCTAATTTTGGCAGAAAGTCTTTGAATGAGATTAAGGCAGTTTTGACTAATTTTGGCTTGTCTTTGGGTATGAATGTGCTAAACTGGCCACCTAAGGATATAGATGAGTTGGCTAAACAACATACTGATGAAGATTAGGTGATATATGAAACATGGAATAAAAAAACGTAAACTATCTCGTTGTACTGAACATAGATTATCGACGTTAAAGAATCTATCTATCTCATTAATTAACCATGAGCAGATTGTAACTACTTTACCAAAAGCTAAGGAACTTCGTCCATATGTCGAAAAGTTTATTACAATTGCTAAGAATAAGAATACTTTACATGGTAGAAGACTTTTGCTTTCACGCCTTCATAATAGTAAGTTAGCAGTTGATAAGTTATTAAACGTCTTAGCCAGCCGTTATCAAGATCGTAAAGGTGGGTATTCTAGAATAATAAAATTTAGCACTCGAAAGGGTGATTGCGCTTCAATGGCAGTGATAGAACTGGTTGATAGGGATATTGCAGCAAGAGGTAAGGTTTATAGTAAAAATAAAGAAGGAGGCAAAGTAGTTACACAAAGTTAATTGTTATCATAATTGTTCTTCTTGTGGTAAGTAGGTTACGCTACTTTGTAGGTTACTTTGGCGAGTTATTAGTTTTAGTATATTTAAAACTGAAATGGTATAATGTTATAAAACGCCGTTACCGTTGTAAGTTCGGTGAAATTGACTTAATTGTATCTAAAAAAAAGGAGCTGATTTTTATAGAAGTTAAAACAAGTTTACTTGGAAAAGAAATACCGATATCTCATCTTCAATGTCAGTCTATTATAAATTCTTCTAAGTATTTCTTAAGTAAAAACCTTAGTTTTTTAGATTATTCAGTCAGATATGATTTATATTTTCTTTCCTTAAAGAGAAGACCTGTTTATATAAAAAATGCTTGGATTGAAGAATGAAAGATTTGTAGCTGAATTAATTTAGATTTACTGGATTTAATATGAAAAAGACCCAATACAATAATTTAGTTTCATCTTACGCTAGAGTGCTATTTCATGTCTCAGGAAGCAGGTTAGGTATTATAAGGAAAGAAGTAGAATTTTTGTTGGCTTTTTTTAAGGATCAACGTGATGTTTTTGTGTACCTATCTCATCCTATGATTTCTTTTGCACACAAAAAAGAAGTGATGCTTTCTATAAATGAGCACTTGAGTGAGAATTTAGTAAAATTTATTATGGTTATATTTGCAAATAAACGCTCTAGTTTATTGATCCTTATATTAGAAAAATTCTTAAGTCTTGCAAGAGAAAATGAAAATGAATTCGAAATTACTATAAAGTCAGCAGAAACTTTAAAGGAATCTGATATAAAAATAATTACTGAATCTTTGAGCTTTCTTGGTAAAATAATAAAAGTAAGCAATGTGGTTGACCCTTCTATACTAGGTGGCTTCGTAGTTAGGTATGGTTTTAATTTGATCGATGCTTCGCTAAAAAGTTACTTGGATAGGTTAGTTGACTTAAGTAAAATGGAAATATTAAAAGTAAGGAATTTTGTATGAAGAACAGTATGAATGTTTCTGAGATAGCAAGTATAATAAGAGAAAAGGTTGAGACGTTTGATAATCCTATAAAGCGGGAAAATATAGGTGAAGTAATTTCAGTAACAGATGGTATCGCATTGGTTTATGGGCTGGAAAAAGCAAAATTCGGTGAAAAGGTATTTTTTGCAAGTGGTGTAGAAGGAATAGTTCTCGATTTAGATCATAATACGGCTGGAATAGTTGTGCTTGGTAATGACCGTGATGTGAAAGAAGGGGACGTTGTAAAATGTAGTGGTGATGTTGTGCAGGTGCCTGTAGGGCATGAATTGTTAGGGAGAGTTGTAAATGCGTTGGGCCATCCTATGGACGACGGTGGGGAAATTAGAGCCAAAAACAGAATGGATATAGAATCTAAAGCGCCAGGCATTATTGATCGTAAGTCTGTGCATGAGCCACTGCAAACAGGAATTAAAATTATAGATTTGCTAATTCCAATAGGTAGAGGGCAGCGTGAATTAATTATTGGTGATAGACAAATTGGTAAAACTACTATTGCGCTTGATACTATTATCAATCAGAAGAAGATTAACGATGAGGTAAACGAAAATCAAAAAGTTTACTGTGTTTATGTTGCTATTGGGCAAAAAATTTCAACAGTAGCAAAAGTGGTAAATAAGCTGAAAGAAAGCGGAGCATTAGAGTATACAACTGTAGTTGTGGCTAGTGCATCTGACTGCGCGCCTATGCAATTTTTAGCACCTTATGCTGGTTGCACTATTGGGGAATTTTTCCGTGACAATGGAATGCATTGTTTGATTATATATGATGATTTATCTAAGCATGCTGTGGCATATAGGCAGATGTCTTTATTGCTCAGACGTCCTCCTGGTCGTGAAGCTTACCCTGGAGATATATTCTATGTACATTCTCGCTTGCTTGAAAGAGCTGCTAAAATGTCTGATAAAAAAGGGCAGGGTTCTTTAACTGCTTTGCCAATTGTCGAAACTCAAGCTGGTGATGTATCTGCATATGTGCCAACAAATGTTATTTCAATTACCGATGGGCAGATCTTTCTTGAGTCTGAATTATTTTATAAAGGATTTCGACCTGCAGTAAATATAGGTTTGTCAGTTTCACGGGTTGGTTCTGCTGCACAACTAAAGTCTGTGAAGAAAGTTGCTGGTTCTATAAAGCTAAGCTTAGCTCAGTATAGAGAATTAGAAGATTTCGCAAAATTTGGTTCTGATCTTGATGCTAGTGTTCAATTATCCTTGAATAAGGGTAAATATCTTGTCGAGTTATTAAAGCAAAAACAACATTTACCTATGTCAATAGAAGAGCAAGTAGTGCTGATGTATATTTTTTCTAACCTATATAATCAGTTAAGTAAAATACAAATAAGTTACATTAATAAATTTGAACATGATCTTATTAATTATTTTCATACTGTACACCCTGGGGTTTTAAAAAAGTTGTCAAATGACATGAGTGATGATATAAAAGGTGATATTTTTAACATTGTGAGTAATTTCGTTACTCAATTTAATTGCGTTTAGGTGGTGATTATGGCTTCATCCATTATTAATAAATTTCCTATGACGAGGGAAGGTTTTGAGAATATGCAAGCCGAACTTGAAAAATTAAAGGAAGAAAAACCTTCTGTGATACAGGCTATTTCTGATGCTCGTGATCAAGGTGATTTGTCTGAAAACGCAGAGTATCATGCAGCACGGGAAAGGTTAGGTTTTATTGAAGGCCGTATAATGGAGATAGAAAGTAAGCTCTCACATGCGGAAGTAATAGAAGTAAAAAATTTGTCTGGTGATTCAGTAATGTTTGGTGCAACTGTGACATTAAGCATGTTAAGTGATAATAACGGTGAAGTGGAATATGTTTATAAGGTTGTAGGCGAATATGAAGCTGATGTTTCAAAGCAGTTAATATCTACTAGTTCACCACTTGGGAGTGCCTTAATCGGCAAAAAAGTCGGTGAATATGTGGAAGTGACAGTGCCAAATGGAGAGAAATTGTATAAAATAGTTAAGATTGAATTTAAGTAAATTATTATGGTACAGGCCACTTATGCTTCAATGAGTCTACCAGGTATTTCTTCTGTGGAAGATGTATTAGAGGATGCTCGTTCCGGTAAATTATTCATTTTAGTTGATGATGAAAATAGAGAAAATGAAGGCGATTTGATTGTCTTAGCTGAGAAAATAAAGCCGGAACATATGGCTTTTATGGTTAGGTACGGTACAGGGGTTGTTTGCTTAGCAATGACTAAATTTCACATGAAAAGGTTGGGCCTTAATTTCATGGAAAAGAAAAATATTGGTGAAAATCATACCGCATTTACTACATCAATTGATGCACGTTATGGCATTACAACCGGTGTTTCAGCAGAGGATAGAACGAAAACTATACATGCTGCTATCAACAAGGATGGTACTCAGGATGACATCATAACTCCAGGTCATGTTTTTCCTGTAATTGCACATAAAGGTGGGGTGGCACAACGTGCTGGTCATACTGAAGCGAGTGTTGAAATGGCGAAGTTAGTAGGGTTTGATCATTCAGCAGTTATTTGTGAATTAGTGAATGATGATGGCTCTATGATGCGCTTACCTCAGTTACTTAAATTTGCTGAACAACATAAAATTAAGTTAACTACCATCGACAAACTTATCAGTTACGTTAAAAATTTAAACTAGCGTTTATAAATTTGTATAATTTAAGTGTTAAAATATAGAATTTCTATAAATTATACAAGCACAGAATTTTCATGTTTAGAGTTGCTAAGTTTTTGACCTTATTGTTCTTTTTTGCATATTGTAATAATGCTTACTCTATTAACATTATTAGAGATAGTGAAGTGGAAGCAATAGTGAAAGAGCTAGCGCAACCTTTATTTTCTGCTGCGGATATTGATCATGAGCAAATAAAAGTTTTTATAATTAATGACAATTCGATTAATGCTTTTGTAATTAACAATAATAGTATTTTCATTCATTTAGGACTTTTACAATATTCGGCTAAACCTTATGTCCTGCTTGGTATATTAGCACATGAGATTGCTCACATATCTGCTGGTCATATATTGCAAATGAGTAGTGCTATGGGTTATTTTCAATCGATAGCAATGATTAGTTATATGGTAGGATTAGTTTCTAGTATTATCATTAACCCTCAGGTTGCTGGTGCAATTTTGCTTAGTGGTGTAGCGTTTAGTTCAAGGCTATTTTTTAACTATTCTCAAGAGCAAGAAAGTGTAGCAGATAGCTATGCTTTAAGGTATCTTGATGAATCTGGCTATGATAATTCAGGTATGAAAGAGATTTTTGATTATTTTAAAAGTATTGAGCATGAGAACACCGAGGAATATTTCCGCACTCACCCACTTAGTGAGAAACGTATATTTGCTGTACAAAATTATAAGGTTAAAAACAACGTAAAACCAATTTTTGCGGATAAGTTACTAAAGTTTGAGCGTGTGGTTGCCAAGCTAGACTCTTTCTTTGCTCCTATTCATGTGTTATCTAATAAATATGAAAATAATTCTGAGTATGTAAATGCTATAGTTTGCTATAGGCAAGGAAAGATAGAAGAGGCTATTGCTAAAGTTAATTCATTGATTCAAGAGTCACGCAATGACCCATACCTATATGAATTAAAAGCAGAAATGCTATACAAGGCCGGAAATTTAAGTGAAGCAATAAAAATGTATGAGGAATCGCTTAGGTATTTATCTGAGAAAAACAGTTATTTAGTGAAACTTGCATTATCTCATACTTTATTATTACACGGTGATGCAAAAAAGGCGATTTTTTACCTGGAGCAGATTTTGAATGTAGAACCAGATAACGCTTTTGTCTGGAAGTATTTAAGCATTGCATATAAATGTGAAGCTGATACGGCAATGCATTATTTTGCCTTGACAAAAAAGGCTTGTATTGAAGGTGATTTAAAGCAATTTACAAAATATGCTGAGCTAGCTGTTAAAACTTTACCAAAAGATAGCCCTTATTTGTTGCAAGTTGAAGATATGAAGCGGTTTAATGGATAACAAAAAAGCATTTCTGCACTTTTTGGATTATTTTTGTCCACACTTTTCCAACATAGTTTTTGCTTCATCGCTTACGTTGGGCATAATTTTCGTTATGATAGTTTTAGCGCCAAAAAATACACCACAGAACATGCCAAGAGCAAAGAGGGCTGGCCACGGCATCCTGCCAAATATTGCAAGCAAAGCTGCACCAATTATTACTACCGTCATAAGTGGACCGCCTATCCCCCAAACATAACCAATAATATTGCATATTACTTTAGTTGTGTCATCCATATCAGGGTCAGCTGCATAACCTGAGAAAGAGAAAAGCAATACTACGCAAAAAACACTAAAAAATTCCATTATAGAGCTCATTTTTTTGCCTCTAAGTAATAAATTAACCTAAACCTAAACCTACACATTTTTTATTTTAAAGTAAAAATTATAATTTGTCCATACATAAGTGTTGCTACATAAATAACCCACCATTAATATTGAGCACATGCCCTGTTATATATTTTGCTTCATCACTTGCTAAAAACAAGACCCCTGCTGCTATTTCTTCCCCTGTTCCCATTCTTTTCATTGGAATATTATCTAATATTTTTCCCTTTTGTCCTTCATTTAAAACTTCAGTCATTTTAGTATCTATAAACCCAGGAGCAATACAATTTACTGTTATATTACGACTTGCAACTTCTTTTGCTATGGATTTGCTCATAGCTATTATTCCAGCTTTAGACGCCGCATAATTTGCTTGCCCGGCGTTTCCTGTCAGCCCTATTATTGAGGAAATATTTATAATTCTTCCCCAATTATTCTTAATTAGTTTTCTGCATGCTTCTCTACTCAGCTTAAATGTAGAGCTCAAGTTAATATCAATTACTTTTTGCCATGCTTCATCTGTCATTCTCAATAATAAACTGTCTCGCGTAATACCCGCATTGCATACGAGCCCGTCAAAGCCTTCCATCAGCTCACTTGCTCTATTTATTAGTTGATTTACTTCCTCAGCATTTGATAAATCACAAGGGAGTACATGCATGTTTTTTTCATATTGTTTAGCAACTTCTTCGAGCACTTCTTTTTTTGTGCCAGAAATACATAAAGTTGCTCCGGCTTTGTGCATAATTTTTACAATTGCTTGCCCTATTCCGCCTGATGCGCCAGTAATCAGGAACTTTCTGCTTTCCAATTTAAGCATAATAACTTTATATTATCTTAATTCCTAACAGAATATTGACTAGTTGGCAATAGATTTCTTACATAATATAAGTAACTCAGATATTCACAAAATAAAGAAAAAGTTATAATAAAGTTAAACGTCAAAAAATTTTAAAAACATAGTTGATGCAGGAATTGTTACTAAATAGTTTATTCTGGTGCTCTACAGTCTAAATGGAATGCTTAAATTATAGATTCTTTGTTTTTGTGTGTTATCTTGAGTTAACACAAATTCACAGTAGTATTATGATAAGTAAGTTAAAAAAGCTTAGCGCTGGATTTTCTTTGACAGGCTTGATTGGCCATGGTGATAATATAAATATGCAAGGAGCAAAAAATAAAAAGAAGAAGTACCCAAAATTTTTGGATAAGACGTTTGCATTGATTGATGCAGTGATAAATTTTATTTTAAAACGCGAAAGTAATAACGTAAATGAAGTCCTGAAAGTAACATGGGGACCACTATTTTTTGGTCTGGTAGTAATACTCATCTTTTTTGGGATAGGTGGTATTTGGTCGGCTATAGCTCCAATTGACGGTGCGGTGCATGCAAGTGGAGAAGTTATTGTATCTTCAAATAGAAAAATAGTTCAACACTTGGGCGGAGGAATAATAAGCAAAATTTTAGTAAAAGAGGGTCAAGCAGTTAAAAAAGATGAGCCTCTAGTTTTGTTGAGTGATGTTAACGAGAAGGCGAATTTAAGTATCATCAAAGAGAAGCTCTTATCATTTTTAGCAACAGAAGCAAGGCTTCTTGCAATCAGAGTAGATTTGGACACGCTCGAGTTTCCTGATGAGGTTAAAAAATTATCTCACGATGAACTTGTAAATAAAGCGATAAAGAATCAAGTAAAGTTGTTCAACTCTCAGAGAAAGAGCATATTGGGAAAAACAGACATACTGCAACAACGTATAAAGCAGTTAAATGATGAATTAGCGGGGCTAAACTTTCAACTAAATGCAGCTCATAAGCAATATGACTTGATAACTGAGGAGTTGGAAACAAAAAGACAATTACTTGATAGTGGCCATATAAGCAAACCACACATTTTAGCTTTAGAAAAGCAGTTTGCTGAAATTGAAGGCAGAGTTGGACATTACCGTTCTGCAATATCTCAAGTGCAGCAAAAAATTGGAGAGAACGAATTAGAAATTATAAACGTGAGAAATGATTCTCAAGAAAGAGCAAACGCTGAACTTAAGGAAGTTAGTACGTCTATTGCAGACTTGAAAGAGAGACTGATGGTTGCTGAAGATTCATTAGCACGTACAATAATTAAATCGCCTCAAGATGGGATAGTCACAGATATAAGATACCATACTGAAGGTGGTGTTATACAATCTGGAGTTCCGATCATGAGCGTAGTGCCATCGGATGATGACCTAATAATAGATGCTAAAATTCAGACCAGAAACATAGAAGAGATACTGTCAGCACAAAAGAAAGATAGCAACATAGTCTCTATTGATGGGCTAGAAGGGCTAAAGGTTAAAGTTCGTTTAAGTGCTTACAGTGCACGTCGTTTAAGTTTAATTAATGGTATAGTAAGCAATATTTCTCCCGATGCCCTTGATGATCCAAGGCTAGGGCGTTATTATTCAGTACGTGTAGTGATACCAAAACCAGAGCTTGCTCAGTTTAAAAACGTATACCTATACCCTGGTATGCCAGCAGAAGTGTACATAGTTACTCAATCTCGTACTCTTTTATCATTCTTGTTTACGCCTATAATTGCAACAGTCGATAGGTCTTTTATAGAAAGGTAGCTCACTCGTTAAAGTAGTAGTGAAAGTGCCGTAATAAAATTTAGGTACATAATTAGACAATAGGCTTCTTGACCTTACCCAGAAAAAGTGGAGAGAAAGAAAGGAGTTTTTTCGGGTAAAATAAAATTTTGGAGGATTAGAAATGGCAAGAGAATATACGGCAGAATTCAAATTGGAAGCTGTTAAGCTGGCAAATGAACAAAGAAAGGTAGGTCAACCAGTTGCAAAAGTAGCAAGAGATCTAGGAATAAGGGATAGTGTATTAGGAAAATGGATGAAGAAATATAACGAAAAAAAGTCAGCGGCAAATGCATTTCCAGATGTAGCACCTTATGACAAAGAGAGATTTGATTTACAGAAAGAGTTAGCAAAAGTAACAAGAGAAAGAGACATTTTAAAAAAAGCCCTGGCCAGTCAAAAAGAGTAAAATATTTTTTCATAAAAGAGCATAGTAAACACTATAAAGTGCAGGAATTATGTAGGGTTTTCTGCTAGTGGCTACTATAAGTGGACTACAAGGAAAATAAGCAGTAGAGAATCAGCAAATAAAGAGTTATTAGCAGATATTCAAAAAATATATCAAGCTTCTAAATGTAGATATGGAGCTCCTAAAATTCATGCTGAATTAAAGGCTTTGGGTAAAAGTTGCAACTTAAAAACAGTGCAAAGTATTATGCAGAAAAATGGTATTCAGGCTATATTGAGAAGAAAATTTAAAATTAAGAAACAACAAACGGACAGTAGCTCCCAATATATTAGACCAAAACTTTATTGTCGATCAACCAAATAAAGTATGGGATTACTTATATAAAAACCAAAGAAGGATGGCTATATTTGGCAACAATAATCGATCTATATTCACGCATGGTAGTTAATGAGCAGTTCAATAAATAAACAATTGGTTATGGACTCTTTATTAATGGCCGTTAACAAGCGTAAACCTGCCAAAAATCTACTATTACATAGTGATCAAGGTTCACAATATACTTCGCAAGGTTATCAATATCTCTTATCCATAAAAAACATAGATGAGTTATAAAGGTTGTTGTTACGACAATTCTGTTGTGGAAAGCTTCTTCAGTTCTCTAAAAAGGGAGTTACCAATGGACACCTCTCGGCACTCCAAACAGCATATCAAAACTGCTATATTTGAATATATAGAAATTTTTTATAACAAACAACGTCACTATTAGAGGTTGTCCGGAAACTAGTAAATTCAAGCATATTCCCTCTTTAACATAACCCTACTCATAGCTAGGTATATGAAATTCTCAGTGGATGTTGTGAGTAAATCATACTCCTTCGATAGCCTTCTATTCCTATTAACCCAAGCAAAAGTCCTTTCTACAACCCATCTTCTTGGCTGTACTTTAAACCCTTGTTCTCTTGTTGGTAGTAGCTCAGGTGGCGTATCTTTGTGCACCCAAAATCTACATGGAGGCCTTTTAACAATTTCAATATCTATGTCATATTCTTCCTTTATGTGATTCTTTAAATTTCTTCCTTGGTATCCCATGTCAGCCCACATTTTTTTAACTTTAGTATATTTTGTTCTCATATTGTTTAATGCTATTTTAATACCATCTCTATCATTTTCGTTAGCAGCGCCTACGTAACAACCTAGTATAAAACCCTGAGTGTCTGTAATTATATGCCTTTTTCTACCCTTTACTTTTTTACTTCCATCATAGCCTTTGATCCCCCCTTTTCTGTAGTCTTTACAGATTGACTATCTACTATACAGGCACTCGGCTGCTCATTCCTTCCTATTTTTCTTCTACTATATTTTGTAATTTCATAATTCATTTTCTCAAAAATTCCCTGCTTCTTCCATTGCCTGAACTGCTCATACACAGTCTTCCATAGCGGAAAATCATTTGGTAAATACCGCCATTGACACCTGCACGCAATACATAGAAAATTGCTTCTAATATTTCTCTTTTGCTATACTTTGGCGGCCTTCCTCCTTTCTTGTATGATACTCTGAAGTGTTTTTCTATTCTTGCCCATTCCCTTTCGCTTAGATCTGTTGGATACTTTTTTCTCATCTTTACCCCGTACTAAAATTTCAGATATTATAGCCTTTTACTTGTTTCCGGACAACCTCTAATTACAGACACTCAGGGTTTTATACTAGGTTGTTACGTAGGCGCTGCTAACGAAAATGATAGAGATGGTATTAAAATAGCATTAAACAATATGAGAACAAAATATACTAAAGTTAAAAAAATGTGGGCTGACATGGGATACCAAGGAAGAAATTTAAAGAATCACATAAAGGAAGAATATGACATAGATATTGAAATTGTTAAAAGGCCTCCATGTAGATTTTGGGTGCACAAAGATACGCCACCTGAGCTACTACCAACAAGAGAACAAGGGTTTAAAGTACAGCCAAGAAGATGGGTTGTAGAAAGGACTTTTGCTTGGGTTAATAGGAATAGAAGGCTATCGAAGGAGTATGATTTACTCACAACATCCACTGAGAATTTCATATACCTAGCTATGAGTAGGGTTATGTTAAAGAGGGAATATGCTTGAATTTACTAGTTTCCGGACAACCTCTAAGCTGAAAGAGTTTTGCCTTGAGGAGTATAAAAAAGTCTTAGATGCAAAATTTCGAGAGATGGATGAAGATATAATGGGTGAATTAGTCAGCAAAGATAAAAGTTTTAAAGATAGAGATTTTGATAAAATAATACCCGATAGTGTAGGATTAAGGAAATTATTAAATGATAAAGCTAAGCTAGTTAAAGATAGTATTAGGGAAGATTTAAAGGAAGTGGTATTGGAATCTGTTCAGGATAGGAATAACAGAATCAAAGAATCAGCTTCTATTTCAGACTACAGACATTGTGGTAGTGATAGACAGATTATTGAGTATGTGCGTAATACGGATATAACAGGGCTATGTACCATGGGTTATAAGCAAGTTTTAGATATCTATGATAATATTGCTAGAAAAACAATAGAAGAGATAGACAATGAAATCATAAGTACGGTCATCGAAAGTCCAGAGCAAGAAAAAGGGTTAGTGAAGGCAGATGCAGTAGTTAAAAATTTGAAAGGAAAAGTAAATAGAATAAATGGGCAGTTAAAATCTGTAACAAAAGAGCATAAATTGTATGAAGGTGAGATCAATGAGTATTCTAATTTCATAAAAGGGGTAAAAAATCGTACTATTTTATTAGATTGGTACAATGAACTGCTAAAGCAAGTGAAGGAAGATTCAGACAAAAATGCAGCACATGTATTGCATAATTATAATAAGTCTGAGTTAGATACGAATGTAAATAACTGGTTGATTGATCAAATTTTTGATAAGGTACTGGATAACAAGTTAGAGGAACTGAGGAAAACATATCAAGTTGAGAAGGCTGACATTGAGTATCCCGAGGGTAAGAATTCTTTAAAGCAAGAAGTTAGAAAGGTGTCACAGCCTGTTATATTGGATCCTAAAAAATTTGTTAGTGCAATGCAAAGTGCGCCAAGTGAGTTAAGGAGTAATAAAGAAAGGGTAAGCAAAGTTGTAATTGATGAGATTAAGGCTATAGAGACTCTTGTTAACGAAGCAAAAGAAACTTTAGAGGAATTATCATTAAAAGCAACTGAAGATTGGAAAAAAGATGAAAGTAACGAATTAAAGGTTAGAAATTTTTTAACAATACTATCACAAGAATTAAGTAAAAGTATCTTAAAACTCTCTAACACAGGAGATCATTTATTAGATTTACAGAGCAATCATCTAGAATCTGTGAAACATACACTATCTAAGTGGGTAGAAAATGAGGATAGATTTATAGAAAAAATCCTTGTTGAAGTATTGAAGAAAAGAGAGTATCACAGGTTAGCATTAACACTAACCATTCAATTAATAGAACCACACAATGTAATAGAGGCAGAACAAGACATTTTAGATACTATATTGCTTAAAACTATAGAAAAAGACAAAAAAGATATGGCATTACTCTTGATATGTAATGGAGCTAACATTAATAAGTCTGGTGTTACTACAGGACTAGGTGGTGAGTTATTGGAAACAGTAGCGGTGGAAGAAATTGCACGTTTATACAGAGAAATGCCAGTAATTGGAACAAAATATAGGAAAACAAAAGATGGAGATTGGGAAATAACCGGATTCACCGTAACGCAACCTCATACACGTAAACTGAGTGAAGATGAAAAAATTATAGAATTCTGTAAGGTTGTTAGTTTAGAGGAATTAAGTGAACTATTTCCTGAAGATTCCTTTCCAAAAAAATCAAGTGATATTGCTATTGATTACAGGAAAAAAATATCTGAAGGTAAATTAGAAAGAGTCAAAGATGCAAAACAAACAGGGATGGAACAAGTAACACAACATTTAGAAGCAAAAGAGCATAAGAAATTAATACGTAATTGCTCCATAGGTGGTGTAGGTGTTGGTGGTGGGGCAGCAGCTATTGGTTATTCTTTTGCCCTCTTTAGTGGCCCAATAGCTATTGGTGTTTTTGCTGGTATTTTGGTGCTTAGCTTAGCTGGTTCCCAAGGATATTATAAGCTTTTGAAAGAGAAAAGTGATCTTGTAATCAGTAGGGACGATATTAAGGATTTAAATCAAGCAATTAACTTACTTGAAGAGTTGTTACAAGAAAATATCTTGTTAGGGACCAATAATACCATCTTAAAAGAAATAAGGCAGGAAAAAGAAGAAATAAATAAGGGCAAGGAGAAGTGGGTAAACATTTCAAAGCTTAAAAAGCTTATTTCAGAAATTAAAGTAAAAGGACAGAAGGACGTAATATTTAAAGAAAAAAAATGGAAGGATGATGCAAAGCTTATTGCGTTATTAATCGCAGATTTTGAATTTGAGCTTGATGCAATAAATAAGATAGAAGGAATAACATTTGAAAAGTTTGCAAAAGAAATTATAGAAAATAGAAGAGATTACATACAAAGCTTAAAAGAGCAGGATATAAAGGATAAAGAGCGTGAAACAATCAAGATACTTTCAACTGAGTGTAGTAAACAAGCAAGTTTATTAAACACAATAGCACGAAAAGCAAAACAGGACAAAGAAAAAGACGGGCAAGAAATAGAGGAAGTACAGGCAAGAGTAAAAGCTGTTCGTTTAATGTATGGTGAAGCAGAAGATTTATTTAATATACCTGGAAAGAGGATCAGACATAATCAGGCTATAGAAGAATTCTTAGAACAACAATATACTTTCCTGGTGCTAAATACAGACTATAAAGAAAAACTTAAGGGTATTTGCAGTGAATACAGAAGCCTCAAAGAAGAGTTAAAGAGTAAACAATCTATTGGTAAGGAAGAATTTGATAAATTGTCAGAATTAGCTGATGAATTTAATAGAGCAAACAAAAACTTTATTCAGCGTAAGGATAAGGAAAATGAATCTGCAAAAGATAACTTAAAATTTGATGACGAGGCTATTAATGAATTAAGATCCCATGTAATTGAGGAAATAAAACTGGCAAGGGTAGTTGCGGAACAAGAGAGAACAGTGTCAGAAAAAGAAAAAACTGAGGTAGAAGAGATAGTAAAACAACTGCAAATGTCAAATTCAGTAAGTTCTTCATTTGACAACGTAAGCCTCGAACCAGTTGCAGGACCTTCTTGGCAGATATGAGAACAAAGGAGTTTATAAAGTTTTTGGAGCGTGAAAGGTTAAAAGATGCTCTGTATGAGAGGTTAAAGTGGCAAGAGCCAAAAAGCCATGAAGAAGTAAATCAGTTATTTGATGAGTTTGGCAAGCTAAAGATAGTGTGGTGGATGCCATCGGTGGCTGAAAGTGCGAAAGGCAGAAAGTTCTCTCAAGGGCAAGTGATTGTAGTGCTGCTTTTAACAGGAGCAGTTGCTTGTTCTTTGTATGAGAGATATAGAATGTTAGGGTTGCTTAGCTTATCCTTTCTTTCAGGGTATGTTTTGCACTCGTTTTTGCACTTTGCAAAACGTATTAATTATTATACTGAAATTTATCATGAGGTTAAAGTTATGCTTTCACAAACATCAGCAAGTAATTATAAAAATGGATACATACAATCAATTGCAGGAATAGTAGATTGTGCTGAATTTGAATATCACGTTGAGCACTTGGTGAGTATGAAGGAAGGTGAGTTTGAAAAGTATAAAAAAGGTGTGGAAAAAGAGTACAAGAACGCCTTTTTCGAGAGAAAAATAGCTGAAGAGTTTTTAAGATATGTGGAATCTGTGAGAAATGGAAGTAATGAAAATTTCAAAGATGATATTGCAGAATTACGTTACTCCTATGAAATAAAGCCATATGAGAGAAAGAAGGAAGAGTATAGGAATCTGTTTGCTTTTACAAAAAGCCTATTGTGGAAAGTTGTGCCTGGGGAAGGAAACAAAGAGGAGATGATAGATATTATTCATAGTAGACTAAAAGACCTAAAGGGCAGTGATACTTTGGAAGAAGGTTTAAGAAAGACGTGCCTTTTGCATTGCACAGATGACATAGAGGATTTGTCTAAGGCAATAAAAAAGTTTTTCCTAAAGAGCCATACAGACAAAAGTAGCCATGAAAAAAGTAGGGAGATTTTCGAAAAAGAAAATGACGTATATAAAGCAGTGAGTACAATAATAGAAATATACGAAAATTACTACTTCGGAGCAGTATTTTGTGATTTAAAGGAGTTTTTAGGTTGGAAGTTAGAAGATATAACAGAAGAAAGTGTTGCTGAGCATGTGTTATCAAGGGAACAACCTTTAACACTTTTTTGTAGGGATGCACTTGGAATATATGCTAAGCATATAGAGTCAGCAAAACAAGCAATAGGTAAAGGAGTAAGGATGAATGCATATTATGATGGACAGCGTAGTTTTGCTGATATCGTGATGTGTAAAATACTTTCGAACCAATTCACAAAAGATGAGCAGAAAAAGATTGTGGGTGCATTAATGTGTGCGCCAAGAAGTGCGTAAGGAACAGTTGGCGAAAATCCAACACGGGTAAAGCTTAGCCGGCAACCTGGAACAAACCATTATGCTGCGTAAGGTAACGAGCGTAGTAAAGCTAATGGAATGGACAACATAGGGTGCAACGAAAGTGAAGGTATTGAGTCCCGTAATTCACGCGTCATGGGGGCTGACACTTTACATTTGGTGGAAGGCAACATGGGTAATAACGCTAAGGCAAGATATTACTCACCTCATCGGGATCGAAGGCCGCGTCATGTGTTGAGATGGACCTTACGTGAACTTGGGAGATCCTTTGTATTCCTGTAAGGGTACTCTGGAACAAGTCAATAAAGGCGAGGACTGGAGGAAGATGCAAAGGAAGTCGGACTAACTGATAGTACTCGGAGTGTGGGAAAGCCACATACAAGGGGAAGCGGTTAGCAATATAGTGACTGGTATAGGGATTGCTATACCAATACAACAGAGATTGGAGGAGTATGCAAGGAAAACTAAACCAGATAGCAGTAAGGGCTAAGCAAGATAAGCGAGTAAAATTTACATCATTAGTTCATTTGATTAATGAAGAGAATCTTGCAGAGTGTTATAAGGAACTAAAACGCAACAAGGCTTGTGGTATAGATCGTGTGACAGTGGAAGCTTATGGAGAAAATCTAGAAGAGAAACTTAAAACACTAGTGGATAGTATGAAGAGAAAACAATATCAACCGCTACCAGTGAAAAGGGTATACATACCCAAAGCCGGGAGCAAAGAGAAGCGCGGTCTCGGAATACCATCAACGGAAGATAAGTTGGTACAGGTAATGCTAAAGAAGATATTAGAAAATATTTATGAAGCAAACTTTATGGACAGCTCGTATGGATTTCGACCAGGAAGAAATTGTCATCAGGCGATAAACGCTCTAGATAAAGCAGTTATGCACAAACCAATTAACTATATTGTAGAAGTGGATATCAAGAAGTTCTTTGATAATGTTCAACATAAATGGCTAATGAATTGTCTAAGGGAACGAATAGCTGACCCAAATTTATTGTGGTTAATAAAACGATTTCTAAAGGCAGGAATAGTCGAAGTTGGATGTTATAAAGCAACCGATCAAGGCACACCACAAGGTGGTATAGTAAGCCCTGTATTAGCTAATATATACTTACACTATGTGCTGGACTTATGGTTTGAAAAGAAATTTAAGCCAAAAGCCAGAGGATATTTACAGCTAATAAGGTTTTGCGACGATTTTGTAGTTGGCTGCGAGAGGGAAGAAGACGCAAAAGAATTTCTAGAATTACTGAAACAAAGACTAAGTAAATTTGGGTTGGAAATAGCTGAAAATAAAACAAAAATAGTAAAGTTTGGTAAGAAAGAATGGTATCAAGCAGAAAGAGAGAAACGTAGGACGGCTAGCTTCAACTTTCTAGGATTTACACATTATTGTGGAAAAAGTCGTAATGGTAAACTTATGATGAAGCAGAAAACTTCAAAAATAAGCCTAGCCAGAAAGATTAAAGAAATCAAAGAATGGTTGAAGATGGTACGAAGTCGTATCTGTCTCAAAGATTGGTGGCAGAAACTTAAAGCCAAACTAACAGGACACTATAGCTACTTCGGAGTTAGCGGAAATTATCGGTGTTTGATTCAATTCTATCGACCGGTAACAAAGTTAGCATTTAAGTGGATAAACCGACGTAGTCAAAAGAAAAGTATGGATTGGGAACAATTTATACACTATTTAAAAGTAAATCCATTACCAAAACCAAAGGTATATGTTTCTTTATACACAGGAGCACTAGTGTGAACGCTGTATTGTGGAGCCGTGTGCGGAAAATCCGCAAGCACGGTTCTTTTGGGGAGACTATGGTTATGAGACCAAATCGCTGGTTTCAAGGTCATGAGTCTCTACCAGACTGAGAGGCGCAACATTTGGTTACGATCTGTTAAATGATAAACTTGCAAGCGAAATTTACAGCAAACTGCAACCAAATATTCAACCGCAGATAAATGAGCGACTTCAAAAGCTGAAAGAAGCTGGTGAAAATGCTGTTCAAGGAGGAAGCGTAGAAGAGGTAGAAATAGACAACGATACATTTTATATGAAATTTTCTGGTGGTAGAGTAGAGCCTGCGAAAGTAATAGAAGGTACAAGCAATTTGGGTCTAAACAAAGGATGGATAGAATCAGGAAGTTACATAATAAAAATAGACAATGGTGAAATTGAAGTAAGAAGCGAAAAAGGAGGTACAAGAAATTATGTTGATCTATCAGATAACAGCGATTTTCAAATGACGCTTCATTCAAGCCTTGGTGAGCTAAAAATTAGATTGTGCCACGATGCAGAAAATTACGGTCAAGTACAAGTAATAGTAGAAGACAAAGAAACGTGGGAGAAATTACAAGAAGAAGGAGGAGAAATAATGGAAAATTGTCTGTTAGGAGGAAAGACGATCGAAAAGGCAATAAGAGAAGGAGGTTTCACACGGTGTGGCATATGGAGTGAAAAGAGGGCCACAGAAGAAATAAAGGCAGTTGGCAAGAATGAAACATTGTCGTGGGTGGATAGAGTACATGGGGGTAGTAAAGCAACCTCTGTGGAACGTTAAACAACCGAATTCCTTCTCCACTTACAACGGTTACTTAAAAATAGTGGAGAAGGAGGTTTTTAATTAGGGGGTATACGTAGAAAAAAATTTACAATAGAATTTAAAGTTAAAGCTGTGGAATTAGCTAAAGGGTCATGAGCGAGAACAGCAAGAGAGCTAGGCTAGTGGATTAGGTAAATGGATAAAAGAGTATAAAAAAAGCTCTAAGATAAGCTTTAGTTCCTGAAGGTAAGGCCGGCCTCCCTGCTTTACCTTATTTTGGACGATTTGGATGTCTTAAGTTTTTGCAGTTAAAAATTAAGGAAGAACTTTAATAAAATTTTAGAACAGGATATATATTTGTTTTAAAGTTCGTGTGAAAAAGAGTGGCTCCTGATTCTATAAACTACAGAGTAAGGCAAGAAGTAAGAAATTGTAGGTTAAAGCGAGGATATACTCAGAAGGATCTAGCGAATAAAATCGGTGTAAAGTACTGGCTAATATTGCAATACGAAAAAGGTGGACGTAGAATTCCAATTAAAAAATTATATGCCATAGCAGAAGCATTATCAGTTAGTGTTAAAGATCTAGTTTCCGGACAAGCAGTATCAAAAAGTTATCTTGAAGGAGAAGAGATAGCAAGAAGATATAAAGAGATTAAGAGTCAAGAATTACGCAAAATATTTTACTTATTAACAAAATTCATCCGGGTTAGTGAAGAAAGTAGTGGAAAAGCAGTGAAAGTGGCAAAGGGTTTAGTTAAAGAAGGAGTTTCTGTTTCGCGCTTATCTATTGGTGAATATGAGGAGAAAAAAATTCCTATTCCATACAAAGTAGGGCAAAAGATAAAAGAGTGGAGGTTAAGACGAGGACACACCCAAGAAGATTTAGCGAATAAAATCGGGGTGATAACAAATCAAGGAATATACGAATATGAACAAGGACGAGCTGCTGTTTCACTTGAAACATTAGATGAAATAGCAAAGGTATTATCAATTAGTATCGTAGATTTACTTCCCGAATCGACAGAAGATGAGGTAGAGCTATCAAATTTAATAGAAGAATACAAAAAGATTGAGAGTCAAGAATTACGCCGCATACTAATAGAATCTTTATTTGAAGGCATACGGGTTTGCGAAGAAAAGGTTAGAGAAGCAAAAAATTGCAAAGAGTCTAGTTAAAGAAGGGGTTTCTGATCTCGCAAACGGCTGGTTTATCTGTTAAAATTTTTATAGTAAAATAGTCTAGCGTGTTGTATATATAGGTTTGTTTCTGTAGATGAGGATATATGTTTACTTCTGTAAGAAAAAGCGATTTTAATCCGGTTGGTTCTATAAACTACGAGATAGGACAAAAAGTAGAAAGTTGCAGGTTAATACAAGGGTACAATCAGAGAGAGTTAGCAAGTAAGATTGGGTCAACGTACCAAGAAATAAACAACTATGAGCTGGGGTATAGCCATATTCCAATTGAAGAATTATATAGAATAGCAGGGGCACTATCAGTTAGTATTATAGATCTACTTCCAGGACCAACAGAACTAAAAGAAGACAGTTGGTATGAAGATGAGGATGAAGAAATAGTCTATCTAACGAAAATACATATAGAAATTAAGGACCGGGAATTACGCAAGAAGCTTTATCCATTAGTAAGATTTGTATATGTTAGCGAAAAAATTAGTCAAGAGGAAGCGAGAATAGAAGTAGCAAAAAATCTAGTTAAAGAAGGAGTTTCAGTTGATATTATTTCTCAAGCGACTCGCTTATCTAATTACGAATATGATGATACAGAGAAAGAAATTTGTACTGATTCTGTACTCTACAAAGTGGGAAAAAGGATAAAAGAGCAGAGATTAATACGGAGATACACTCAAGAGGAGTTAGCAAATAAAGTCGGGTCAACATCTAAAGAAATACACGACTATAAACAAGGATACACAGACATTCCAATTGAAATATTAGATAAGATAGCAAAGGCATTATCAGTTAACATTAAAGCTCTATTTCTTGAACCAACAGAATATGAAATTGAGCTATTGAGGTTCATAGGTGGATACAAAGAAATTGAGGACCAAGGATCAAGGGATGTATTGGATGCGTTAGTCAAATCTCTATCTGAAGGAATGCAGACTGGCAAAGAAAAGGTTAAAAAAGCGGAGAAAATCAGGGTTGCAAAGGATCTAGTTAAGGCAGGTATTGCTGTTGATATTATCTTGCGAGCATCTGGACTAACTGTTAGTGAGTGTCCAAAATGAATTGAATTCTGGATTAAAAACAGAGGTACTCAGAAATAATGTATTAAGATATAAGTAAACGTAGTTATTTACTTAATAAATCTATTTACCATCTCTGAAAATTTGCTTAGATTTCGGTTGTTCAACAGATACCTCTTCTAGCTTTTCTGGCTCAGCTTCGGATCTTACTGCTAATTTGCGTTGTTTAATAAACTTCTTTAATGTCTTGACTGCAATAAAATTAATACTGAAAACACATGCAGAAGTTATTGCTAGTGCTGGCAGAGGAGTTAGACTGAATGTTGGTAAAATTGCCACGATTGTAGCAGATGTTAGTAAAAATGCTAGTCTTTTGCTCCCGATTATCTTGTTTTTCTTGGACTTTATGGGGTTTAGGCTTTTTATTTTCCCTTTTAGCTTTTTGAAGCCTTTTTTGAACACTTTGCCTCTTTTCAGCTCTTTTTCTACGGGTTTTGTTTTTAAGCTTTGTATTTTTTCTTTTATTCCTTTTTTATCTTTTTTTGCTTTAGAGGTTACTTTCAAGCATAGGCTAGGTTTCACCACAATTTCAGAGAGCGGTTTTGGCTTATCGTTTGAAGTTTTAGCTTCTTGACCCTTAGTATGCTTTTTGGGCGAAACTATGTTTTTTAAACCTTTCTTTGCTTTGTGGTATAATTTCTTTAGTTTACTTGGCATTTTTATGTAAATTAAGATACGATATCGCAAAATTTATCGATTACTTTTTGATTACCTTCTATCATTGCATTTGCCTCCTGCTGCAGACATTTAATATTTTTAGGTGTTACATTATCCATCTCAGCCGACGCTATTGTCAGTTGTGATTGTATCCTGATGTATCTGTCGTCCATTACATTACTTAGCTGGTAATTCACTACATCAAGACTCGAAGCAAACATCACATTTAACAGAGGCTTTATCCAGGCTATCTTTCCTAATTTTCTGTACTTTATTCGATTAGATAGCCTACCTGTGCCAATTGACACCAGCACTATTTCTTCATTAGGGAAAAGTTTTTTACTATTTGCATAAGCACAAGCCGCTGGGTTATTGGCAAACACTCCTCCATCCACTAGCACTCTTTTCTCTTGCTTAACTTCTAAATACTTAGGTGCAAAGTATGTTGGTGCTGCTGTTGTGGCTCTGAGTGCGTCTTTTAACTTAATGAAATTCCTATCCTCTTTCCAACTTTTGAAGAAAAATGGACAATTATTGTGAATATCATAACTTGTAATCATTACATTACTTAAAGTGTTTTGTAGGGTATCATCACCAAAATATTTATCCAGTACAGATTCAATATTTTTATGTGGGTATTGTGCACAGTTAAACCAAGATAGTATTGATCGCCTCAAGAATGATGACTTGAAAATATATGCTCCGTACTTTTGGTAAAGCTCAACTAAATCATTTGCTGAATATTGGGGATTTCCCCGTTCATCTTTTTTACATAACCCTGCTACAACAATTCCACCAGTTGAGGTTCCTGCCATTAAATCAAAGATTTCAGCTATCGGTTTCTTTGCCCTCTTTTCTATTTCTGCTAGTACAATGGCTGGTATGACGCCTCTAATGCCACCTCCATCAACGGATAAAATGTATTTAATCATTGTGAGTTTAGGTAAAGGTATTAAGATTTAATTTTTCCGCCTAGAACGTGTAATTTAAACTCATCCAATTCCTCAGAAAGATTTTTTACCCTTTCCTCAAGCACTAACACTTTTTCCATTAAACCATATTCAATAAGTTTATCGTGAAATTGTACCCTTGAGTCTAATTTGGATAACCACCATATCAATGCTACGGTTTGGATTAATATGGTAATAATTACCGTAATTGGGATTTTTTGCTTTTTCATGTGAAAATATTAACTTGTTATGGATAGTTTTAGAAGTTTATATACAGATTATAGAAAACTTACAGCTTTAGTGATTACTTTTTGTTGATTCGTATCGGTCCTCTGCTTCTGCAAGTAGCTTAATGATTTCATCATAAGGTTTGTCCTTATTATGCCGTGATCTTAATACAGCAATTTTCCTTGGTGTTTTTCCATCTGTATCTCTAATGGTAGGGTCTGAACCTTTGTCTAATAAAAATCTAATTATCTCCAATTTGCCTTCATATGTAGCTGCATGTAAAGGTGTCCATCTTTCATATTTCGTAGCATTTATATCAACTCCTTTTTCTACTAGGAATTTTACAACCTCTGCACATCCCTCTTCTGCAGCATAATGTAGTGCTGTTAATTTAGGGATCTGCACATTAATATCTAATAGATTTTCTACTAAGAATTTTACAGTCTCTAAGTTACAATTTTGAGAAGCAATGCGTAATATCGTTTTATAATTATCTGCAGCTTTTGCCTTCATGTAGGAATAGGTAGCAATAATACATACTATTACTGCTATAAGCCACCAAAAATGCAGCTTGTTTTTTGTATCTTGACCCAATTTATCCATATTCAACATCTTTTTAATATTAAATAGATCATTTACTCATTTTTTATTAACATTACTTACTCAAAGATGCTGACAACATAGTAAGGTAACCTGAGCTATTTAAAGTATGCTCCGCTCTGTTAACTATCCATTCACCATCTACCGCTTGATTAAAAGCTATAAGATTAAGTTTAGCTTCTGCAAATAACTCTGGATTACCAGGTATAGTGATATCCAATACTGCATTATTTCGCTTTAGTTGTTTTAACTTAGCATTTGCTGCACTCAACGCTGACTCTGCATTAGAGTAAAGTTCCAGCATAATATAACTTGGCTCGCTACTACCAACTGTTTCTTTAATAGTTTCGCCCTTTTCATAGCTGTGCCATTTTGCTACTACTGAATTATACTTATCACGTACGGTAAAATGCACTTTCCAATTTATCGTGTCTTGAGGTCTAATAGCTGTTGTTCCTAAAGCTTTTCCAGTTGCCGATTTTGCTTTGCCTTTTGGAATAAAAAGTATATATCCGCCAGCTAGCTTTGCCATTCCTTCACGCTCTGTTGCGATCTTTGTTAACAGACTTATATCACTTTCATCTATTTGGTTAATATGTGGTATCAACACATTTTCAAATTCTTCTGCAACTCTGCATCCATATCCGTGCTTTTCTGCTATTTCCTTAACCAAGTTACCTAGAGTAATTTGATGCCATTCTTTAGATACTTTCTCTTTTAATGATAGTCTTAAATTTGTTCCATGACCCTTTATTAGCAAGGTTTTAGGCGGACTCTGCACCGTAATTTCATTAATTGTATATACACCCATGGGCATCACTCCGATTTCCCTGTACCCTAAAGAAATATTCAATTCATTCGGAATATTTAAGTTTTCATCTCTGTAATCAACACACACTTCAACTACATCGTCTATTGTTCCTGATTCATCTGTAAGGCGCAATGATATGACTCTATCTTTCATTGATTCACATTTATCTATTATAAAATCTGGCTGCATTTATTCCCAGACCTTTAATTTTGACTTTTGTATTATTTTCTGAATAGTAGGAAGCTTTATCTTTAATCTTGCAGGCAAAAAGCTTCCGTATTCTGCAAGGCCTGGATTTTCAAGCAATACTTCCTCCACTGCTCCACTACTATACCCATAATGCTTCCAGCAAATCAGGTCTAGCATTTCTCCTTCTTTGGTTAAGTAATATATAGTCATCTATAGCTCTTCAAACTCAAACTAAATTCAACTTTTCTTGGTAGTCCATTAGGTAAAAAATACATCTGCTTTTCTTCTAACCTGGTAATTACGAACTGTCCTAAAATATTACCTAAACTATCTACTAAAACATGTGGTTTTTCAGCTTCTTTCATATTCTTTAATTGATTGAGCCCATTGAGATTATGTAGATAAATCGTTCCTTCTAAATCTATATCTTCTATACCTTGACCGATATTTTGTAATAGTGGCATATTTTCAATACACTCAATTGTGCTCCAACGATTTTCTCTATTATACTTTAAACTTGTTGGAGCAAACTTATACGGACCAAGAGACAACATTTTAATAAACAGGGTCTATGGTATCAAACAGAACATCACGTGATTTTTCTCTTATCCTTTTTATTACTTCATCAGCAAGGTTACGAACATCTTGATTTGGTGCTGCTTGTACACTTATGTTGAAATAATTATGTTGAGTTTGGTTAAAAGTTTTATTTTCATATTTGCTTTTTACGTACTCTTTCAGATTGAGATCTTTCTCATCTACTATAGATTTCTTTTCTGCAATAGCATGTTTAATTTTAACATTATTCCAGCTATTTTTAGAAATTCCTTTCATCACACTATTATTTGATAAAGGATTCCCATTATTAAAAACACTATTTTTAGAAAGTAAATTGCTAGCTTCTCCATCAACTAACGAAATAACAGTTTTTCTCTTCTCAAATTCTTTTATTGGACTATTTTCTGACACTTTCCCAAATACGCTACTAACTGTATCTCCCACCCATGAAAAAGCCTCTCCTATCGGTTTTATGATTGATTTCCAAAAACTAGCAAAGAATTCCTTCACTTTTTGCCAGTTAGTTATCACAAGTGCTGCACCTGTGATAAGTCCAGTAATTAAAAGTCCTATAGGATTACTCATTACAGCAAGTGTTATTGCTCTTAGTCCTATTATTACTGCAGGAAAAACTGTAGCTGATAAAAATGAAAATACTCCAAGTAGGTTTGCTTTCAGACTAAAAATCGTACTTCCTAGCAATGTAAATCCGTATCCTAGTCCTACTGCTACAATTTTTAAACTTATCAAGGCTGCTACAGTACCCATGATCGCCGTGGTTAAAGTTGGATATTTTTCTGCAAACTCTGCTATATATCTAGTTTTTTCTTGTAAAAATTCAGCTATAGATTTTAAAGTAGGCAGCATCACTGAGCCCAGGTTCATACCAACTTCAGCTATTGCATTTCGAAGAAGTCGTAATTTATTAGCTGTAGTGTCTGCACGATTTTTGAATTCTTCTTGTAGAGAGCTCTTGTACTTTTCTGTATTAGCCAATAACTTTATTGCATCTTCGTATTTGTTAAAACTTCCAGCTAATAATGCAATATCATCTTGATATTCCTGACCGAAAAGTTTCATAAGGATTGTAGAACGCTCCTGGTTATCCATTTTCTTTAGAGTTTGAAAAAAGTAAAGTAGTGCTTCTTCCCCATTTTCACTTATCCTTTGTACCATTTCTTCTGCGGCTATGCCCATTTCTTCTAGTGCTGCCTTAAACTCTTTTCCTTGACCTTCAGCAGTTTGAAGCTTAGAAAGTAAAGCATTTATAGCAGTTGCAGCTTTCGCTGGTTGTTTGCCTAAGCTAATGAAAGCATTTACTAAGCTGCTGGTTTGTTCAAACTTTAATCCAAACTGTTTTGCAGTACCACCAACTATAGCAAGCGCTTGTACCATATCCTTTACTTTAGCAGCAGTGTTATCTGATAAGTGATTGATTACATTACCAACGTGTTCCATCCCACTAACATCAATTCCATAAACATTTGAAAGTTTAGCTATGGAATCACCCGCTTGCTCTGCAGACATATCAAATGCTGTTGACATTTTTGCTACTACTTCTGTAAACTTAAAAAGGTCTTCTTTCTTGATACCAAGTTGACCGCCGCTTGCAGCTATTTGTGCCAGTTCTGCGGCTGATAATGGTATAGTACGTGACATCTCTTTTAACTTCTTTGCAAATTTAGTTGCTTCATCCGTTCCTTTTTTAAAATCTACCACTTTTGTAACATCAGCCATAGCACTTTCAAAGTCAATCGCAACTTTAACTGGAGCTGCAAGCGTTAGCCCTAGCCCAATAGTCTCTACAATTTGTGACTTAAAATGTGCTTTACTTGCTAAAAAACTTTGGTGACTACGTATTGCAGACCCAAGCTTACCATACTTACCTTTTAGCACTTCAATAGAAGAACCAAGTTTATATTGATCTCTTACTAAGGATTTAATATCCTTTCCACTTTTCCTTACTTCTTCATTTAATGAATGCAAAGCATCTCTCTTTTTCAAATATGCTTCTTTTGCTTTTGTTGCAGAAAACTTAGCTTTATCAAACTCAGCTTTTAAAGTTTTGCTTGGTTTCTCTATTGTTTTCATTTGTTTAGCTAAAGATTTTACCTGATCTTCAAAGCACTTCCAAGACCTCCTGCTAGTCAAAACATCACTACCCAACTGCTTAAACTTTGATACTGATTTTAAAGATGAGTCAAGCTTTCTTATATTCTCACCAAGACGGGTAAGTTGACTACTGCTTCCCTTTATTACAGTATTAAAACTGTCATCAAGTACCGCACCTATTTTTATTGATAATACTGACATTTGAACTCCCTAGCTAATTTGCTCCATGAAATAAACTCACTAATCTCCATATCAAGAATGTGCTCAACTCCACCACCTATGATAGAGCCAAGCACTAGTATTTCTAATCTCAAGTTTTTTGGATAATCGGTGAAAAAAAATCCTTTAATACCTCTTGAACTTTCACATAATCAGCAATATCTAACTCTTCAATCGCTTCTTTTGCAACTGATGTCAAATTGGCAGTCAAAGTTACTTCCTTACTCAGATCACTACCATTAAGGCGTTCTATTGCCAAATAGTCTCTAACTTTTGGACGTCTAACAGTAAGTTCTGAGACAGAAATACCATCAACTGTTATTGGGTTATTAAGTGTTATAGCTTGCATGTTCCTCCTTAAAAAGTTAATTAAATAAAAGTCTATATCGGTTTTACATAACTAATTTCTTTGTATGGTGCTATAAATAGGATTAGCTTTGATAAGAATCTTTTCTGTGTTCAATTGAAGTAATAACTACTGTATGTTCTGGTACATCTATATAATAAAGTATACGATAGGTACTCACCCGTAGACTACGTTGTCCACTTAAGTTATGCTTTAATGGCTTTCCAAGTCCAATTGGATCAACTGTTAGACGCTCCATTATTGCCTTCTTAATCATTAACTTTACTTTTGCTGGAAGAGCCGGAATGTCTTTCTTTATGACAGATTCTGAATAGTCTATATTGTAAGGGCTTAATCCCAGAAGGCATCTTGATGTTTAACCCTCTTTTCTTTATAGCGTTCGTCAGCAATCTTAGATAATTCCATATCTTCAATTTCTTCTTCCATTAATTCAGTTAATAACTTTAAAACGGACTTGTCTTGAGATTGTGCTACACTAACAAGTAAACCAGTTAGCTGCTCTATGGAATTTGTATGAGCTTTAGAATCCATATTAACTATATACCTACAACTTCTTATATTTTAACATTTTTATGTAATTTTGTCAACTATATCAGATGCCTAAAACCGTTTGCAGCAAGGCCATCTGATCAACACCATTTATCTTTCTAATCATATTTTCAGCATCGATTTCTATCAGCTCATTGCCATTTATCGTAAGTTTGTAGTAATGGGCAGCTACAGTGCATTTGAGCGTTGCTTTTTCAGCAGGTTTCCAGTTACCAAAATCAAATTCTTTAAAAATGCCTCTTAAATTGATTATTACTGCTTCAATATCATTACTTCCACTACCTTGCATTCCACCACGGAGCGTCAAAGCTACTGAATTTCCATTTATCAACCCAAATAGCCGAAAGAGCTCTGTATCGTATTCAGAAAAAGTAAAATCTGCTTCTAGCTTTTCCATGCCCATATCAATATTTATTGGAATATCCATACCACCAGCTCTATATTCTTCAGTTTTTATGGTAAGCTTTGGCAGAGTTATTTCATCTATTTTTCCTGCATAACCACGACCATCAACAAATATGTTAAAATTCTTTAAAATCTTTGGTAGCATTTCTCTTTCTCCTTTTTACAATATTGCACCACTCACAAGATGTGACCTGAAAGTAATCTGTTCTGCTGGATATGGTGGCATGAACTCAAAATCAAAAGACACTTTCCCGCTTGCAATATTTGCCGGTGTATTGAGTTCTGGTGTTGCATAACATTTTCCGCTAATAATCGCCCCTTGTGCTTTTAAACTTGCAAGGTAAGAATTCACCCCCTCAATCACATCATCTATATAAGTTTTGGTAATATTGCGATCAACTGCCCATAGATGAGCTCGAAGTAGACTATCATTGATTAAATCTGCAGTTCTTCTCACTGACAGAAAAGCCCATTTCGAATCATTTGAACATGTTCTATTGCCCCAAAGCCTGTAGCCATTTTGATGAATTATCGTTGTTACTTCATTTTCATTTAAATGGTTTGCTCTACAATTTGTATTACCGAGCGTAAAATCAATAGGCCTGCTTGTTCCAACAATACCATTTATCTCTTTGTTTGAAGGTGAATGCCATAAGCCTTGTTCGCTGTCTATTTTAGCTATTAAACCTGCTACAAATGGGCTTGCCGGTTTTTCTTCCCCTTCAAATACCTTAACCCATGGATCAACAACGTAAACTCTTGAGCTGCCTACACTTTTTCTCCATTTTATTGCTTCTTCATCATTAGTATTTGGTCCATCTGCAACAATAATTGCTCTTAATTTTTCTGCTATGGAAATTAAAGCACTCACTACTGAATTTACTCCATCTATTTCAGGTAACTGATGAGTAAACTGAGGTGCAATTAATATTCTTGGCGCAACATGAACTATGCTTTCACTGCTGAGAAATGCCTCAATTCCCTGATATTCTCCGGTTTCTTTATCAACTCCACCAATTATATTTTGAATAGTTTCACTTTCTTTGAGCTTTGGATCACTGTTATCACTCTCTTTAACTCGAATAACCACTACTGTTGCACCAATTTGGGAAAATATTCCATTTACTGCAGAAGGTAAACTTCCACTCTTTCCAAGTCTTGCTGCTTCTTTTAAGCTTCCTGCTATCAGTACTGGTTTATTCAGTGGCACGTTCGCTTCAGGAGCAGTACCAATTACACCTATCACTGATGATTTAGCTGTGCGTACTGTTCTTGACCCTGAGGTTACCTCAATAACATTTACTCCGTGTAAAAATTCCTCTGTCATATAGTTATCTGCTAAAACTTGCTCTTTAAAATTGTCAAGAAAACTCTTTTAATTTTCTTCTTCTGATTACTACTTTTTAAGATTTAGTATATTTATTAAAATAAAGACAGAAACTAGAAAGTATAGAAAATTTCGCATTTTGCAATAGCTCTTCTTAAATATTCTTTTTACTGCGTTGAACAATTTTTCCCACCTGTTAAACAATTAACAATAAAAATTCTCTCTGGCTTGTTTTAAAGTATTTTGTTTTCAACTTATATGTTTTTTTAATGCCAAAGTTTATATGTTGCATCTAATCCTGGACATTGCCACGCTCTTAGTGTTCTCTCTACATCTATTTCAAGTCCTGTAGTCAGAAAATTGCTGCGAAAGTTATATATTCCCCACTGAATAAATTGACCATAGATTGTGCTATACATGTGCTCACTTGCAAAGAACTCAGGTGTCTCACCAACTCTTTCATTTCCTGAGTGAAGATTGGATGACGTATAAAGTAACACTGTAACAGTTTTTCCTGCTGGAATGATTATGTTACCTGATGCAATAAATTCAGGACCGCTAATTTCATGCTGGTAAATACGTGTCCAAGTAATTCTCGAAATCTCTGACTTCCTTGTATTAGTTTTATCAGGTGTACCTATAAATAATCCTGCTCCTCCATAATTAACTTCATCTTTATACCACATTGCAGATCCAACAAAGTTTAGAGTTTTACTTATATCTACATTGCTTGTGTTTTTTACGAATATTACTCCCAATGCAGCATAAGGGTATTTCAACATATTGAATTGCTCCGAAAATCCATCATACATGAATCTTGGGTATGATTCTCCATAGATAAATGTACCTTTACTTCCTTCTAAAAAACTGAGTTGTCTTGGCCGATAAAAACTAACATAGCTTGTATCATATGTGTGAGTACCTGCTAGTAGTTGCAGCATATAGTCTGTTTTTGTTACATCACTACTCCACTGACCAAGCTCAGTTGTAAAAGTTCCGTGACCAAAGTAATTATTTTTTCTACTTAGTACACCAAATAAAAAAGGTAATGCTCCAGGTTCAATCATATGACGATTTCTTACTTCTTTCATGATTGATGAGCCACTTGGTACATCATTAACAGTACGGAAGTTATTCACTAAACCTTTAAGACCATCTTTATGATCATTGCCAACACTATTTATTGCTGCAATATTGGCATTCTTTCTCGTATCAAGTAGCGATAAATTTGTTGTCCCTTTTTCATCAATTCTCTTTAATAACTGCTTCTCTGATTCAGAGATCACTGCTAAAGAACTAGCTTTTTTATTATCCAGATCAGTTAAGTGTTTTTTTGCACTATCAAGAAGTTCTTTTAGCTTACCATCTGTCATCTGTACAATTTCAGAAACCGCACTTTTGTCGACTATTGATTCCAATGCTTTAGCAAGATATGCTAGTTGATCTGGTGTACTATTTGCTGCTAAATCCTTAAGTCTTTTTTGTAGTGCATCAATTATTTCTTTTACTTTAGTCATTTGCACAACGTTGGAAATAACTTTTTTATCTGCTATCAGTTCTAGCGATTTTGCAAGATATGCCAGTTGATCAGGTGTGCTATTTACTGCTAAATCCTTTATCCTTTGGTATATTGCTTCTTTCATTCCCAAAAATTCAAGAAAGTTTCAAAATTCAGTCGTTCAAATGCTTTTTTAAGATTGTTATCTCTTTCACTCATATCTTCATCTATCTTTTCTATGGCTGTGCGGATACGGACCACATCTTGAACAGCAATATTTTCTGGATGCGGCAAAGGATATCCTCTGCTTGTTTTATCATCTGACATTCTGCTATGTGACAATGATTCGTAGATTTTTGACTTTTGGACGATAGACAACCGTTCCACTTAAAACCAATTTTATCCTTGTCTCATTACCATTAAAATTTGATAGCACGTGAGTTCTTTCTACCCAATTTTCTCCGATTGGTTTTCCCGCTGTTAAATCAACTAACTGCCATTTTTCCACCCCCTTCTGCACATATGCTTTAACATCTGCAGTACCAGGTATTAGCGCATCATAGGTAATGGTAATCTTAGTGTTAGAGCCGGCGGTAATGCTCCTCGTGACATAATCTCCGGACTCTGAAATATTTCCTAGAACTAACTGCAAACCTGGATAAAGTACTGGACTTCTTTTTTTCCCACCTTTTAGGTTTGCTTTTACTGTTAGTTCTCCAGATAGTCTTTCACGCAGTGCAAGCGGCAAATTATCAGACAGAAAACTCTCTCCCCCTTTTTCATCTACTAAAATAAACTCTACATTCGTATCAAAACCCACTTTTTCAACATTTGTCAAAGCTATTAAGTCTGATGTATTATTTGCAGTAACTTTCCCAAGATCAAAAAGGTGAAAAAATTCGGTGAATTTTGCAGCTAGTAGTCGAAAAGTAAGGTCAAAATTCTGATGCGCTGTCCACGTACTTGCATTGCTCGATGAGAGTAATACTCCTACTTGATATGGCTGACTTGTTACCCAACGGCTATTTACTGCATCATATTTGCCAAGTTCTGCTACTTTGACCGCATTTTCCCCGTCATCAGTAAGTAAAACTATTGCATATTCCTGCTCTGCATGACAAAACACTGGTGACCAAGTTGTACGTGTTGCTGTGCCATCAGTATTGATCTTGGTTGGCTCGATGGAATTTTCAGCAATGACTGTTTGCGAGGGCACTCCAACTGTTGTTTCCCTAATCTGCACAACAACACGTTTTTTGCCTTTATTTGTAAACCATAGCTCTACACCTCCTATATGCCTACTCTCATCCAAGGTAAATGTTTGTGCTAAAGGATCAACACGTTTGCTGGCAAAAACTCTTCTTCGCTCTTCTATGGTAATAGTTTTTTTACCAGTATACGTTGCTTCTCCATAACTTCCCTTATCCCCATAAAACTGTACTAATTTAGTACCTGCTGGAATATTTGCTGGTACTTTCACCTTTCCCTTTAATTTTCCATTGTTGTTAGCTGTGAGCATATTTTTTACCTCTTACGCAGTAGGCTGAATGAAGATACCATCGAACTTCACCTCCTTGAGCTTTTCATTTGGCTCAAAACCTTCAATTTCAAAATTCTGTACTGCTTCTCTCATAAATTCAGCTTCATATGAATTACTTGACATCAGCTCTGTTGTTTCTCTAGTATTAAATACTCTGGTTACTGGACTTTTCCAATTCGTGGTAACCTCTGTCCAGTGATCAATGTTTTTATTTATGGTAATTTTTGCGGTTACTTTATCAAAAGCTTGATATGGATTAATTTTTTCACTTTTAGTCTGTAAAAGCTGTTCCAATACCGGCTCAAGTTCATATGGCAAAAGATATCTTTCCCCACCTTTTTCAATATCTGCAACTTCTACATCTATTGGCAGAACTAGCTCTCTATTTACTATCGCTGCAGTCTGCACAATTCCTTGATCACGCATATCATCATCGAAGAACGAATCAACAAATACTCCTTTTTTCGTTGTAGGTTCTCTTGAATTTGCATCACTGCGTAAACGCTCCTCTGCAACCAGCGCATAAAGATCATTTATTCCTTTTTTCATTGCTTCAAGCTCATTCATAGGTACAGCATGAATAGCATTGTTCACTACTTTTACTTTTTCGCCTTCTTTCCATGTCTGATGAATATAGCAAAGCAAAAGTTGTCCGTTAGGTGCTTTTGGCATTGATGGTCTCCAAGAGTGGGAAATTCCTTTTATTCTTCTTACCACTCCTTTGCTATCGATAGTAATTAAATCAAAGCGGGGCATTTTCCAGGTGTAATCAATTAGAACCAAGCTGTTATCAACTGCTCCTTTTACTTTACACCCCTGCTCACTTATATCTTCAGGACTTACATGAGTGCGACAGCGGTAAGTTATTTGATAACTACTTCCAGGAGCTGGTTCTTTGCCTGGTAATGACCAATCAACGTTTCCTGCGTTTAGTTTATAATCTATGCTGTTTTCATAAATAACATTGCCTTGTTTAATTTGAATAATTTCAAGTACTGCAGAGTCAGGTATCGGATCAATGGCTCCTGAATATGAACCGTGAGTAATGGTAATAGTTTTTTGAACAGTTATATCTACTTTTTTAATTTCACTTATTGGAAAATCATTAACCTTCAGTTCCATTACTCTTTGGCTATTTGGCTGAAAAGTATGTGGTTCTGATTCAACTGATTTTATATCTGGATCTTCATCAAAAGAAACACGAATACTATGAGGTAACTCAATTTCATAACCATCAACATGAGCCTTGCCCTCATTAATCACAAATATTTTTTTCCCCTTTTCGTCCCCTTCTTCTCTCTGCAAACACATTACTTCTAAACCGTTTACTACGTAAGATCCATTTGCTTCTTTGTCATAACGAGCAAGAGCAGTAGTTACTATATTTGCTTGTGGTGGCGGTGAATGTTCTATCAATACTCCATTTTCAATGTTATAAATTGGATAAAATTCTCCATTTACAGAAAAAGGGGAAGAAACACCTTCAGCTTGATAACCCCAAATGGTAGAAACTTTAAGCCTTGCAGCTCCTACTTCCTGATAGTTTCTTGTACCAACTGCAGGATCACGAAGATTTTCGTCCTCAAGTTCTGTAATGGTAGATTCTAGATAATAAATACCTATGCGAGCTATAGTATTAAGAGGAATAACAAATTTTTCTTCCCTTACCTTTCTCACCGCTCCACGCAGATAGATTTTTCCTCCTTCAAGTGTAACTTTGCCAGTTTCTCTATCTATAATACAATTGCTTCCTGTTATAACATCGCCATCACGAAATATTGCATCACCTATGCCTTTAAGCTTAGAGAGAGCATACTCCTGAGTCTCGTTTAGTTCTGCAGACTGTAGACCTCTTCCTGCTAGAAACAAGCTTTTTTCGTATCCTTTGTCAGGATTAAAGCGGTTATAATAGGCGTTTAAAGTCATTTTATGCTAGAAAAATTCAAAAAGTTACAACAAATGAAAAAGTTTCCCGAGTTGCAGATGTTCTGATAAGTGGTACTGTATGTTCCAAAATCAATAAAATTCCATGGTCTTCTATATCTTGAGGTTCAAAATATCTCTGTCCTTCAGGTAATTCTTTTTTTACTTTAGTACCAACCATAACCCCTAGCTCTCTGATTACTCGATTTGCTGCATCCGTGAAATCGAAAGTGAATTTGAGAAAAAGATTATTGGTTGGTACATCAGAAGGCCTAAACCTTCCAGAAGGAGTCAAAAGCTCTCCATTCTCATCACCTGTGCAAAAGAGAACCTCATCTGCAGTACGTCTGCCAAGTTCATTCAAGAGCTTTATAGAATTTATAGGTTCAGGTGGTGTGCTTTGAGTATATTCTACAGTAACTGCACTATTTGCCGTGATAGAGCTATTTTCCGTACGTTTTATTACACCAGTACTACTATCAACTGTATTTGGCTGATAAGTTGTTTGTCCGATAAAAACTTTTACGTCTTTAATGGGATGGTGATCTAGGGCTATTTTATCCTCAACAAAAACTTTTTCGACTTGATGACTACTTTCCCAATTGGCATCACCACTGCCCCAGGCAAGATGTAGAGACTGCTCTTTTATACTTGCTGCTATTGCTGCTCTTCCTGATTGTGTAAGAATTGACACCTGTGATGAGTTTGAAAGGCTTATATAATATATATTCAGGATTTGGAAAATTTTTGTCCAAAAAAAATGAATTTTTGCCTAATTTTTTATTGCAGTATTATTTGAAAATCGAACTGTATTATTCTCGAAAAAAAACAATAGAATATCAATAGGTTAAAATTGCATCTGTATTATTTATTTTTGCTCCTGTCCTACAAAGTGCACCTATAAGTTCTCATCCTTAAAGCATTAATTGTTTTAGGGAAAAGTTATGAAACTAAAAACTGCCATAGTTGTTCAAAATATACGGTATCAAGCTAAGAGATTAAAACTTTTTGAATGCTTTGCTCATGAAACTCATGAAGATCTTGAGCAAGAACTTTTCTGTGAAATTTGGACTTATCTTGATAGATATGATGAAAGTAAAGGTAGCTTTAACACTTTTGTAGCAAGATTAACTGAACGTCGTGCCAACAACTTATTAGAGAAACAACTATGTATAAAACGCAATATTAATAACTACATCAATATTGAGAAAACAGAAGCTTTTGAAAATGAAGTAGCGAAACGTACTGATGTAGATTACATGATTTCAACACTACCAAGAAAGATGCAAAAGATATGCGAGCAACTCAAGTACTTTAACTTATATGAAGTTGCTAAGATGAACAACATATCAAGAACTACTTTAAATACTATGATAAGAAAAATACGTACAAAACTCTCTTCCATCTACTACAAGGGCAAAAAGAAAAATTGAACATAAATTCTACCTTTCCTGAATATATAACATATAACATTGAGGTGAATAAATGACTTTTAAAATTTTAAACAATAATGAAAGACTGAAAACAACCACAGGCATAAAAGTAGTAATTTTTGGTCCTTACGGTATTGGTAAAACCAGCCTCTTAAAGACTATAAGTGAACCAACACTTTGTCTTGACTTTGAAGCAGGTCTGCTTGCTGTTCAAGATTGGCAGGGAGATTCTATTAGTGTTCGTACTTGGAATCAAGCTCGTGATATTGCTTGCCTAATTGGTGGTCCAAACCCTGCACTAAAATCTGATCAAGCGTATAGCCAAAGACACTATGAGCACGTATCAAGTAAATACAATGAAGAGTTTTCTAAATATCGATGTATTTTCATTGATAGCATTACCGTAGCATCACGTCTTTGTCTCTTATGGGCAAAAATGCAACCTGAAGCTTTTTCTGAGAGAAGTGGAAAGCAAGACATGAGAGCTGCTTACGGAATACTTGCGCAAGAGATGATGGCTTGGCTCAATCAGTTTCAACATATCAGAGATAAAGACATCATAATAGTTGGCACATTAGGTCAATATCTCGATGACTGCAATCGTCCAACTTGGCTACCTCAATGTGAAGGAGCTAAAACTGCTAGTGAGATTCCAGGGATAGTTGATGAGGTAATCAGCATGGTTGGAATCAAGAAAGATGATGGTACAGAGAAACGTTCATTTGTCTGTCAGACTATTAATACTTGGGGATACCCTGCTAAAGATCGAAGTGGCTGCCTTGATATGGTTGAAGAACCGCATTTAGGTAAATTACTTGCGAAAATTAAAGCCAAAACCTTGGCTTCTGTTGCCTAAATTTAATTTTAAAAGGAGTAATATGGAACAAAGCTTTTTCAACATCGGTCAAAAAATTCCCTTTTTCAGTGTGAAAGAATACTTGAATGATCAAACGCCAATACCAGAAGATATAATCTCACCAAGAATTTTAACGAAAAGAGGTCTATTGGTACTGGGTGGCCCACCTAAAATTGGCAAAAGCGACTTTTTGATCTCTTGGCTTGTTTACATGGCTGCTGGTAGATCATTTCTTGGTATGGCACCAAATAGACCTTTAAAAATTTTCTACATGCAAACTGAAATTGAATATGAATATATGAAAGAACGTTTGCAACAACTTCAACTGGATAACGAACTTTTGAACATAGCTGCCAATAACTTAATCATTACGCCAAAGGTGCACTTATCATTTAATCATGATGAAATAAGTGAAATCAAGGAAATCGTGAATGAACGCTTTAAACCTGATGTTTTGGCCATAGATCCATTGCGTAACATCTTTAGCAGCGAGTATGGAAATGAAAATGATAATAGTGCTATGTTATTCTTTCTGCAAAAGACTCTTGAAAAGCTACGCAGTGCTGTCAATCCAGATGCTTGCATTGTACTTACTCATCATACAAAAAAATTATCGAAAAAGATGCTGGAAGAAGATCCATTTCAGGGTTTGAGCGGAGCTGGTTCTTTGAGGGGATTTTATAGTACTGGCATGGTAATGTTTGCTCATGATGAAGAAAGTACTGTACGTCAAATAGTATTTGAACTGCGCAATGGTGAACGTGTAGCAAGCAAGCTTGTTGATAAGATAAATGGTCATTGGCAGCTTGTAGACCAATGGAGTTGATTCTTTTTTTTACTTAATTTATAGGGAACAATATGCTAACAGATTTTTTAACTGATTTTAATAACGTGAAACTGCAAAGCAGTTTAATACCGAAAGGTACAATAGTCAAGGTAAAAATGGCAATAAAGCCGGGAGGATATGAAAGTTGGTTCACTAGGAGTCTTTCTACTGGCAGCATCTATTTAAACGCTGAATTTACCGTCACTGAAGGTCCATACGCAAAACGCAAGATTTTTCAAGTAATTGGTATTAAAAGTGGCAAAGCAAGCGTTGAAAGAGAAGATACTTGGGGAGAATCTGGTCGTTCTATGCTTAGAAGTATTTTAGAGTCAGCACGAAATATTCATGCACATGACACTTCAGAAAAAGCAGTTATTGCTAGAAAAATCAATTCTATAGCTGATTTTAACGGGTTAGAGTTTACTGCAAAAGTTGGTATTGAAGCTGATCGGTATGGAGAAAAGAACAAGATTGCTACTGTTATTACTCCAGAACAATCTGAAGTTGATTGGTTGCCATTTTGAAGTACGACGAAGAGAAACTCTGGATTGCTGTAATTGAGAGAGCTATCAAAGATGCAGCAGGAAAAAATGCAGAGCTAAAGAAAGAAGCAATTGAATGGTTTGATTCGGAGTCTTTTGAAACTGTTTGTGAGCTAGCTAATCTCAGCTCTAAACGTATGAAAAACATGTATGGGGGTTTTATGTCTAAAAAGGAAATAAGAGCGTTATTAATTGATAATATTAAGGGATGTGTATCTCATCTAATTCCAGATGGTAAGTTTTACCAAGAGAAGACTTATGTTGGCAGCTTAAATGGAGATACCATTATGGTCAAAATAGTAGGTAAAAAAGCTGGTAATTGGCGTAATTTTACCACAGGGACTAGTGGTGACATTATTGATCTTTGGACTTTAATTAAAGGTAATATAGATTCTGCCAAGGAGTGGTTAAATACTAAAAATACTGAGAAATTACAAAATAAAGAAGCAAAGGGGACAATAAAAAAAGGGGAAAAGGCGTTTTCTGTAGGACAGTATTTAAGTGATCAATCTCCAATGCCGAAAGATGTCATAGGTCCAAAAATCTTAACTCCAGGCGGTCTTTTAGTTATCGGTGGTACTCCAAAAGTTGGCAAAAGTAGCTTTTTACTTTCTCTATTAGTACATATGGCAGCAGGAGTACCATTTTTTAAGATGACACCTACAAGACCGCTTAGGATACTCTATCTACAGGACGAAATGGGATATGACAACATGAGAAGGCGCGTGCAGGAACTCAAAGAGCTTACGAGTTTGGCAAAAGAAAACCTGGTTATTACTTCAGAAATAAAAATAACGTTGAATGACGAAGGAGTAGAGAGAATCAAAGATATCATCGTGAAAAATTTTGGTACAAAGATGATCGATCTTATTGCAATAGACTCTCTGACAACGCATCTGATGCCACTTTCTCTTTTACGGAGTGGGATTGAAAAATTACGCTCTATCGGCATTGGAATAATCATGACCCATCACACTAAAAAAGTATCTACAGCTACACTGGAAAAAAATCCATTTCAAGCTTTGGTTGGAACTAATGCATTAAGAAGCCTCTATACATCTGGTATAGTAATGTTTCAACCTGACAGACGTAAAAATATCCTGCAGGTAGCGTATGAACTTGGAAACGGAAAACCTATACCAGCAAAATTCATTAGCAGGGTTAACGGATGTTGGAAGACTATAGCTACTGCTTAGTTTCAATTAATTAAATTTAAAATATATTTAGAAGATTTTATGGATATCTATTGTGATTTTAGTACTGCAACTCCACTAAAGAATGGACATTATAAGCCATTAGAGGAGAAAGAACAGTTAAAAGATCAACTTCTACTAAATATCAGGTCTTGTCTTTCATACCTATTACCAAGGGGAACTTTTCGTTGCGATAAGTTTTATGTAGGCAATGTACGAGGTGATAAGGGAAAGAGTCTAGTAGTAGAATTAAGTGGCAGTGAAGCTGGCCTATGGCACGATTTTGCAACAAAAGAAGGTGGTGATATTATTGACCTTTGGGCAGAAGTACATAGAAAAAGCACTAGAACAGAGTTTCCTGAAGTAATGGCTTCTATAGGTGAATGGCTTGGAAAAAAACATACTATAGAATACAAAAATCTAGAACAATTTTTAACATGCAGTTGGAATTACTACGATGAAAACAATCAAGTTATTATAACAGTCTACCGTTATGACACTCCTGAAGGGAAAGAATATCGCCCTTTTGATATTAAAGCATTGAGTTATAGAGCACCAAAGATAAGACCTCTCTATAATATTCCAGGTATTCTTAAATCTGATAAAGTTGTTTTAGTGGAAGGAGAAAAATGTGCTGAAGTTCTAATAGAAAAAGGAATAACAGCAACAACAATAATGTCTGGAGCAAACGCAGATGTTAAAAAAACTGATTGGTCACAACTTAAAGGCAAACATATTATTATTTGGCCTGATAATGATGAAGCAGGTGCAAAATATGCTAAAAATGTTGGAAATAAGCTTTTAGAAATTGGAATTGCATCACTTGCTGTGCTTGAAATTCCTCAAGATAAGCCTGAGAAATGGGATGCCGCTGATTGTGTAAAGGAGGGTATAAGCATTGAAGAATTTTTAGCTTCAACTCCTTTACTTACTATTGATACCCCATCTACTGACATTCCAAATACTTCAAATATGAAAAGTTTAGAAAGATCTACAAAACAGCCGCTTAACATTTTAGACTGGAGTGTGAGTCGTTATTTAGGTTCAGTACCAATACAAAGGTTTCTTGTTGAAGGTTTATTTCCTTTAGGTGTTACCTCAATAGTAGCTGCTATGGGAGATACAGGTAAAGGTATGCTACTCCTTGACTTGGCACTTAAGGTTGCAAGTGATGCAGATCAGATATGTGGTTTTGGTTCCCTTGTTACAGAGCATGGATCAGTAGTGATTTTTTCAGCAGAAGATGATGCAGGTGAGATACACCGTCGTCTTGATCGTCTTGATCCTAGTAGCAAGAGAGCAGAATATCAAAATCGATTATTTATTATACCTATTCCAAATACGGGAGAGCCCTTTTCTATAGTGAAAAGCAACATGCGTGGTAAATGTCCTGAAACTTCAGATAAATTTGAAGACATCTGTAGACAATTAGATAAAGTAAAAGATCTAAAACTAATAGTATTTGATCCACTAGTATCATTTGTACATGCTAATATAAACTCAGATCCAGAAATGGGATATTACGCAATGGGGTTACTTGCAAACTTAGCAAATGAAACAGGAGCAGCTGTAATTGTAGCACATCATATGAGAAAACCCAAGTGCAGTGAACCGATTACGACTGTGGAACAGGCAAGAGATGCGATAAGAGGTACAACTGCACTTGTTGATGGTGTGAGGTGTTCTTTTGCATTATGGCCTGCTTCAAAAGAGCATCAGAATACTGTGTTTAATACATTAAAGGTTAGTAAAGTTAATAATGCAGTATACCAAGGAGCTATAGTTAAGTCTAATGGAGCAACAGATAGGAATATAAGAACTTACTTACGCTCCTCAACTGGCTTGCTTGAGGATATATCTGAGGAATTTAAGCTTGGAAAATTATCTGATGAATACTTAAAAAAGATACTGATGCAAGCTATTGCAGTGTCAGCAGAAGAAGGTCATTCGTTTACTCATACAGGTGGACCAGGAGTGTTTCAACAACGGCATAGATTACCAGCTGCATTTCATGGTGTTAGTAGGCATAGACTTGAACGTTTAGCACAGGAACTATTAAACGAAAGAAAAATAGTAAAAGGTATGGCTACAAACTCAAAAGAGGATAAATGGCTTGATATTAAAACTGGTTCTTTTGCCAAAGGAGAAGGTAAGTTTAAGCTAGGTGCAGGAAGGTTTGAAATAGGTAACTTCTAAAAAATACTTAAAGCTCACTTATAAAAGTTTTGTGGGTTCATTTTGTCTCTCTGAAAGTAAGGTTTTAAGAACAAAAAATGAATTCCACATGACCAAATTTCCATGATTTCCGGAAAATTTATCAAGATTTGGAAATTAGAGTATATTCACACTTAAACTATTGAAATTCGTTGATTTTTAGCCATCTAATATAAGAAATATTACGTTTCCATTTCCAAAAAATTTAGCTAATTTGGTAATACTCAAACCCGCTACAGTGGCTGATTTCCACTTTCCGAGAATCTTATATATTATATATATATAAATAATAATAAATGATATAATAATAAACTAATATAAAATACAATAACTATAGTAATGGTTCATAGTAACTTTTGAGCAAAAAGAAAGAAGTTTGGAAAAGTAGTCACTAATAAAAATACAACACAGAGACGAAAATATGAAAAACCTACTATTGCATTTTGAACAACTTGGAAAAAAAAGATGAAGGACCTAAAAGTGAAAGACAAATGCTTACAAAAGACAAAACAATTTATAATAACATTTTAAAAAGACTCTATGACCCGAGGGTACAATTATACCACCTTGACCTAAAGAACGCTTATAACAGCCCTTAAAAGCCGATCAACACCATGTTTTAACTTATAAAAAAGACCTCATGTTGACTCTATCACGTTTTACTTTAGTTGTAAAGAAATTTTTTTTAATGTATGACGGATTTGTATAGTCGATATTTTACGTAACTTATGGCGCTTAATTGGTTATTTAGTATCTCTAAAACTTAACGAGTTGCTTTTATAACCAAAGTAAAAGGGTTAATACGGTAACCATAATCTTTACGCGATGATCCAGGCCAACCAACTGTTTGAATCACATCATTACGTTCGATGTTTAGTCCTAACTTTTTAGCTAAGGTGGTTTTTATTGTCCTTTGAATTGTGTTTAATGGTTTTCTGATGTGATGTTCTGGATCTGCTTCTTGATCAAGATTTAGATGTTTTTCTATTTGAGTTATGCTAAGCAATGTGTGTTTTTCAGGAGGTAATTCTTTTTTACAATCATTCAAAAATTGTTCAAATAATATGCGAAAAACTTTCATACATGCTACAGCTTTCTTATTCAGAATCTCTATATTGTTTACGTAAAGTGAGCCTTCTACCAATTGTAACTCTAGTAATTCTTTCTCTCTAGCAGGTTCAATTTGCTCAAGTGAAGTATGTAAAATTTGCATTGAAGTATTTGGTATTAACTCTGGTACTCCTCTTTGTACTGCTTCTTGAAATATTTCAATTAAAGTCCTACGCTGACAGAAAAGGTCAACCATTTCTACTATAGGCAAATCAAGAGGTATGTCTGGTATGTTTTTTCTCAGTATTACTAATACGGTTGGATTGACTCTTAGCCTATCTATGGTTAAGAATGTTGGATTGGTGCAAAAATCAAGAACAATGAGATTTACAAATTCACCTTGGCCACCAACATGATAAACTCCTCTTTCCACCTTTTGCCACATGAAATGCGTATTACTTAGCTGACCTTCAAACCAATGCATGATTTTCTCTGGGTTTAAATATACAGATAAGCGATGAAATCTTTGCTTCTTGTAGGTGTTAGGCAAAATATCACGGTTGCAATTTTCACAAATTATATTATCGCATACTTCATCAAAATCCTCATCAATGAAAATCTCATTGTTACAGTATGGATCAACTATATTTGGCCAATCTAATTTATCTTGTCTATGAGAGCAGATAATATAGGCCCTCTCTTGCATCTTAATTAATTCAAGATCTGACAAATACTTTGCTGCTTTAATGTAGTTTTGATTTGGATTAACCCAAGAGCTACCAGAATTAAAAAGGTCAGAGATTTGCTCTTGGCAAGATTGTAAGACCATAAAATTGTTTCATGTATGCTTTAAAATCCTCTCTTTCCTTTTTATTCAAGGGATGTTCAGAGTAGTGAATTGCTATGTACTCATCACTTCGCTTAAAAAATAAGCCTATCTTTTTGCCTTGAAATATTATCTTCATCAATTCAATAGATTTTAGTATATCGCCAGTAGAAGGGTGTAAAATATAAAGCTCAGATGCAATAGGATCATGTGGTATAACGGTTAAAGTAATGCAAGTGTTGCTATATTTAAAACGATTTGACTGAAATTTTAACTCAAAAGTGAATATATTTGAATCAGAGCCATCAACACAAACTTTAATGAATTTATATACTTGCTCTGCAAAGTTTTTATCCTGCGCGTTTACAAAAACACATTCAGAGCTAAAATAACGACTCGCAATGCTATTTGCTATCTCTGTAGCTTGATCAATATTTTTGGCAGTAAGATCTACTTGAGTACCATTAACTAGAAAATCCAAAATCATCCACTCTGGCTTATGACCATGAATAACCTTATTTGAGTTTAGTAGTAAATCTATACCACTAGCTCTACGAACTAATACATATAAACGATTTTGATGGTAGAAGAAACCTTGTAATTGATTTTTAAAACCGTCATTGCGTTTAATGTCGTCTTCTTTCAGTATCTGCACTATGGGTTCCTGAGAGATGAAGTCTTTAAATGGAACATTTGGCTGTCGTGGTGTCTTTTGAAGAGCAAATGATACAGAACCTTTTCTTTGTATTTTTTCAAAGTGATAGACAGACTTTAAAAGATTGTAATCTGCATGAAACAATAGAAATAACAAAGACTTTTTGTCGTATTTATTGTTACCTTTTAGAAGGTAGGATTTCATGAGTTCCTCAGTCAATGCAGATTTTGCAATTTCACTGACAGTAGCTTCTAGCTTTGCACGTTCAAAACAGCTAATCAGATAATAAATAACTAGAGAGTCTAAATGTTTAGCAATCACTTTACGTTTATATTGTATGGATGTGTTATCGTAGTCTTGATCATCAAAGAGTTGACCATTTAGCTTGTCTTTAAAGCAGTGTTGAAAGATAACACTTAACTGCCTACCAGAAAGTGAATTCATCCAGGAATGACGGACTTCTGTATTGTGAAAACGCTCAAGTAAGTAGTTAACTGGTACTTCTAAATCATCTTCCCAGAATTTACGGTTTGGGTAAACGTTCATAAGAAATTAGCTAAGCTACGTTAGCATAATAGATATAGATTAATTACATTGTTAAGATAGAAATCTGAAAGTCTTGACCAATAATTATGCAATGGTTATTTACTGATTTTTAATCAAGTTTTTTCTAAAAAGTTTGCTTAAGAAGAAGATTTTTTGGACAAAAATTTTTCAAATCCTGAATATATATTATATAGGGTTCACGTACTCTAGTGAAACAAATCTGAATATAAATGTCAATTCTAACACTTGACCTCGGCAAACAAACGGGCTGGGCAATTCTGACAGATGGAGTAATTCAAAGCGGGAGTAAAAGTTTTCATGGTAGCCGTTTCAGTGGAGGGGGCATGCATTTTTTGAGTTTTCGCAATTGGCTTAATTCCTTGGAGCATAAGTTCACTGCGGTTTATTTTGAAGAAGTAAGAAGACATCTTGGAACTGATGCAGCGCATTGTTATGGTGGTTTTCTTGCCATTTTAGCTGCTTGGTGTGAAGGGGGAAAAATTCCTTACAAAGGTGTGCCGGTGAAGACGATAAAACGTTTCATAGCAGGCAAAGGTAATGCCAGCAAAAGTGAAGTTATTGAAGCGATACGTGAAAAAGGTTTTTCACCTCGAGATGATAATGAAGCGGATGCTTTAGCATTAATGTTTTACGCTATGAATCTTGGTAAAGATTTTAACACATTAAAAATACCGTAAAAGTGGGTCCTTTCAGCCATAATGGCGGGTTTGGTGGTGCTGACCTCAGGCCTTCTTTAGCGTCAGAGATATTTTAAACATTAACTTTTTAATTAGTATAGCAATTATATGAATTTAGCAATCCACTATTATCCTACTCGAAACCTAGTCGAATATGAGCGTAATCCACGTAAAAATGATGACGTAGTAAACAGAATGTGTGCTTCTATTCGAGAATTTGGCTTTCGTATTCCAATAGTTGCAAAAAGCGATGGCACTGTGGTTGATGGTCATTTAAGACTTAAAGCAGCAAGAAAACTTGGTATGGAGAGTATTCCCGTAGTCTTAAGTGATAATTTAAATGAACCACAAACCAAAGCTTTTCGATTACTAGCGAATCAATCAGCTAATTGGGCAAAGTGGGACGATGAGCTTTTAAAAGTAGAAATTCAAGAGCTAGAAGATCTGCAGTTTGACCTAAAAATGACAGGATTTGAGCTAGAAAAAGTTCAAAACTTTCTTGATGATTTAGATAGTGAAGAAGAAGATTTTTCTGACTTAGCTGGTGATGACAAAAAAGTGGAAATAACAAAACCAGGGGATCTATGGATTTTAGGTGGTCATCGAATCTACTGTGGTGATAGCTGCGAAGTTGAATCGTTTAAAGCGGTACTGGACGATAAAATGGCAGATATTACGGTTTGTGATCCTCCATATAACGTTGATTATGGCGCTAGTCAAGAAAGAGAAGATAAAAAAATACTAAACGATAATCAAGGTGAAAAGTACGAACTTTTTCTCTACGACATCTGTTCCAATATTTTAGCATATACGAAAGGAGCAATTTACATTTGTGCATCATCATCTGAGCTTTCAACCTTGCAAAAAGTATTTGAAGAAGCAGGTGGTCGTTGGTCAACATTTATCGTTTGGGCAAAGAATCATTTTACGCTAGGCAGATCAGATTATCAAAGACAATACGAAGCAATGCTCTATGGATGGAAAAGCGGCAATAAACGTGAGTGGCATGGAGGACGCAATCAGAGTGATCTCTGGTTTTATGATAAGCCAATACATAACTCACTGCACCCAACAATGAAGCCAGTGGAGCTAATGGAGAGAGCAATAGTAAACAGCAGTAGACCAGGAGACATAGTTCTTGATCCATTTAGCGGGTCTGGCAGCACACTGATTGCATGTGAAAGAACAGGGAGAATCTGCAGGACAATAGAGCTAGATCCCAGGTTTGTAGATGTAACGATAAAGCGTTGGCAGGTATACACAGGCAGAGAAGCTATTCTTGCTGATACTGGAAAGACTTTTGCACAAATTCAAGAATCAAGACAGTAAGGGGCGAAATAAGGAAAAAAAGAGGGGAAAGAAAGTTGGAAGAAGGGAAAATCACGCAAACGGAATGGGCAAGAGAGATAGGAGTGTCAAAGCAATATGTCTGTTATTTAGTAAAAAAAGGAGTAGTTGAGTTGGAGGATGGTTTGATTGACAGAGAACAAGCGAATGAAGCGGTAGCAGCAATAAGAGATCCAAGCCAGCCACTGAGGAGAAAAGGTGGAGAAATTGAGGAAAAAAGGGGAAACACCAGTGAGCTCTCTACCATGCTGCTTAAAACCCGGATAAAAAATGAAATGGAGCGGGGAAAATTGTTGGAGGCAAAGGCAAAAGCCGAAATTGGTGAACTTATCTCAGTAGAAGAAGTAAAGACAGAAGCATTTAACGTGGCAAGAGTTGTCCGTAATAATTTGCTTAACATTCCAGATAGGGTTTCAGCGTTACTAGCATCAATAAATGACACAGATAAGATCCATGAAACACTGACTGAGGAAATCAGAACTGCGTTGGAGGAGTTAGTATTTCAATAATGACATACAATTTAAAATTATTAAGGAATCGTTTTATCGCCTTAGTGAGCCTAATTCACATATTAGTTGCAATAATGATTTTAAGTAAAGCATCAGCAGATACTTATTGCAGGCAAAAAGTGCCTTTTACTTTGAGTGGCATAGAAGTGCAACAATTGCAGCAAATAGCATTATGATATATAGCAGTAATTTTTATGCAGGATTAAGGCCAGATCCACCGCTAAAAGTATCAGAGTGGGCAGATAAGAACCGTCAGCTTTCAACAATAGCATCATCAGAGCCAGGGAAATGGAGAACAAAGAGGACGCCGTACCTTAAAGAAATAATGGACTCTTTATCCTCATCTTCACCGGCTGAAGAAGTGGTGTTCATGAAAGGAGCACAGATTGGCGGAACAGAAGCTGGAAACAACTGGATAGGGTACGTTATTGATCAGACACCAGGGCCAATGCTGGTAGTACAACCAACAGTAGAAATGGGCAAGCGTTGGTCGAAGGGAAGATTTGCACCACTGATTGAAGATACACCATGTTTAAGGAGTAAAATAAAAGACCCAAGGTCGAGAGATTCAGGCAACACTGTGCAGAGCAAAGAGTTTCCAGGAGGAACGGTAGTAGTAACAGGTGCCAATAGTCCAGTGGGTTTGCGTTCAATGCCAGTAAAGAATCTATTTTTAGATGAAGTAGATGCGTATCCAGGAGATTCAGGAGGAGAAGGAGATCCAGTTTTGCTCAGCATAGCTCGAACTAATACATTTACGCGGAGAAAAATATTCTTGGTGTCAACGCCAACGGTGCATGGAATAAGCAGAATAGAGAGGGAATTTGAGAGCTCAGACAAACGTTACTTTTTTGTTCCTTGTCCACATTGTAATTACTATCAGGTGCTGAAATGGCCACAAATAAAATGGCAAGATAAAAACCCAGCAACAGCGCACTACGTGTGTATAGAATGTAGCGGCAAAATAGAAAACCATCAGAAAACAGAGATGCTAGCCCGTGGGGAATGGAGAGCTACAGGGAAAGAAGGAAAAAAAGAGGCGAAAGAAGGGGCAAAAATAGGATTCCACCTTTCAAGCTTGTATAGCCCAGTTGGTTGGTATAGCTGGAAACAAGCAGTAGAAGATTATCTGCATGCAAAGGAAAATGAACAATTACTGAAAGTCTGGATAAATACAACACTCGGAGAAACCTGGGTAGATAAAGGAGAAGTACCAGACTGGAAGCAACTATTTGAGCGTCGAGAAAATTTTCCGATAGGCATGGTGCCAAAAAGTGGAAAAATAGTATTGACGGCAGGGGTTGATGTACAAAAAGATCGGTTGGAAGTAGAAGTAGTAGCATGGGGAAAAAACCGAGAAAGTTGGTCAATAGACTACCAGGTATTTGAAGGAGATCCGGGAGGGGAAGAAGTATGGGGAAAACTTTCGGAATTATTAAATCATCATTTTATCGGAAGTGATGATCTAGAGTATATGATAAGTATGATGGCGGTAGATGCTGGGTATGCAACACAAGAAGTATACAATTGGGTAAGAAGTCACCAAGGTCAAGGAAGAGTAATGGCAGTAAAAGGAGCAAACAAAGCGCTAGTGCCACTGAGCAGCCCAAGTAGAGTTGATGTAACAGTTAGTGGACAAAAGTTAAAGAGAGGAATGAAGCTGTGGCCAGTAGGAGTATCGATATTAAAGTCAGAGCTTTTCCAATTACTTAATGTTTTAACAGAAGGGGCGCCTGGGTATTGTCATTTTCCAGAGTATCCACCTGAATATTTTAAGCAGCTAACCGCAGAGCAACTAATTACCAAAGTAGTAAAAGGATACACCAAACAGGAGTGGCAAAAGGTAAGAGAAAGAAATGAAGTACTAGATTGCCGAATTTACGCAAGAGCAGCATCGATAGCACTGGGAGTAGACAGATGGCCAGAGAGTAAATGGAATAGTTTAAATGTAAAAATAGAAAGTAAAAAACCTAAAGAAGTGAGACAGAGTAAGTGGTTGAAAAATGTATAACGAAGAGTATTTGTCTCAAGTTGAACAAGCAATAAAGAAGCTTCAGAGTGGCGAAAGAGTAGTATCAATTGCATATGGTGACCATGTGGTGAGATATGCTGAAGTTCAGATAAATGACTTGCTGAATCTACGGCAACGTATTAAGGCTGAATTGAAAATTGCAGGTATAAAGCAAAAGAGAAAGATTGTTTTTTCAACGAGTAAGGGGATTGACAAAATTATGTAAAAATGTTATAGTTTACGGTTGATATCTTACAGTGAATAATATGGATCAAAGTCAAGGAAGGCTTAATGTTAATGTAAATTTTGAGGGGGAATTTGCTCAGTACCTTACAGAAATGGCGAAAGTTCAAAATAGAACTATAGAAGAAGTTGTAAAGGACCTAGTGGAAAAAGAAATTGAAGCAAGTAAATTATCTGAAGAAGATGATGAAATAGATGAAGTAGATATAGAGTTAGCTAAGCTTTCTCTTGAGCGTGATGCTAGAGGTGATGAAGAAATTAGAAGTGAGGATGTAGACTGGAATAGAATATTATCTGCAAAAACAGTCTAAAAGTGGAGATACAAGCTGGGATACGATATTATCTATTCAAAAAGAGTTCTTGAAGAGGACTTTCTTGCATTACCACCGACGATAAGATCTAGAGTGAGAAGAGCTGTAGATAGTCGTCTTGCAACCAACCCTAGAGCAATAGGTAAAGCATTGTCACATGAATTTAAAGGGTATTTTAGGATACGAGTAAGTGACTATCGTGTAATTTATAGGATAAACTACTCAAAACACACAGTAACTATTACTGCAATGGGACATCGAAAGGACATTTATGAACGCAGCCCAGAATAAGATTGTGCACAAGCCTCATGCATAATTTATAAAGTGTTAACAACCAGGCTATCCAGCAGCTTGCTGTAATTTTTTAATGTCAGATTTGTGTAATAAACTGCTGCATAATTAACAATTCAAAAATGCTATTAAAATCGTTCAAACAATTATTCCACAAATCACCAAAACCAAAAAGCTCAGCCTGGGACGCTGCAGGATCAGGAAGAAGAGTGATGTATTGGCAGGGAGAATCAGGAAGTATAAATAATTTGCTGTCTCAAAGCCTTGAGCACTTACGTAGCCGCTCTCGTGATATGGTGAGAAAAAATCCATACGCAGCAAATATAATTGATACAATAGTAAGTAATTCTATTGGAACAGGAATAAAACCACAATCAAAAGCAAGAGATGGAGAATTTCGAAAGAAGGTGCAAGAACTATGGCTAAGATGGACAGATGAAGCAGACAGTAGCGGAGCAAGTGATTTTTATGGGTTACAAGCTCTAGTATGCAGAAGTATGATAGAAGGAGGGGAATGTTTCGTTCGTCTGCGCACTCGAAAACCTGGAGATGGTTTCTCCGTTCCTTTGCAATTACAAGTACTTGAATCAGAGCATTTAGACAATAAGAGCAATCAAACTTTAGCAAATGGTAATGTAATAAGAAACGGGATTGAGTTCAATAGACTTGGACAACGAGAAGCGTATTACCTTTTTCGAGAGCACCCTGGTGAAGGCTCGTTTGGCGAATCAGTGAGAGTGCCAGCAAACGATGTTTTACATATTTATAAACCACTTAGACCTGGGCAGATTCGAGGAGTACCATGGCTTTCTACAGTACTACTCAAACTCTACGAACTTGATCAATATGACGATGCGGAATTAGTGAGAAAGAAGACAGCAGCGATGTTTGCTGGGTTTATCACAAGGCTTGATCCAGAGGCAAATATTATGGGTGAAGGTGAGAGTAATGAGCATGGAGTAGCACTATCAGGTTTAGAGCCAGGGACTATGCAACTGCTTGACCCTGGTGAGGATATTAAGTTCTCCGAACCATCAGATGTTGGAGGAAGTTATGAAGCATTTATGAGGCAGCAGCTCAGAGCGATAGCAATAGGAATGGGAATAACGTATGAGCAGCTAACAGGAGATTTAACAGGCGTCAATTATTCATCGATAAGAGCAGGGTTAATAGAGTTTCGCCGGAGGTGCGGAATGTTACAGCATAACATAATGGTATTTCAGTTTTGCCGTCCAGTATGGGATAGGTGGTTAGAATTAGCCTTACTCTCAGGAGAACTCGATATAGGAGAAGAATGGACGAAAAAAGAGGTAAAATGGATACCCCAAGGATTTGATTGGGTAGATCCGCTAAAAGACCAGCAAGCACAACAAATGGCAGTAAGAAATGGGTTTAAAAGCAGGTCAGAGGTGGTTTCAGAGCTGGGTTACGATATAGAAGAAATCGACCAAGAAATTGCAGAAGATCAAAGACGTGCTAGTTCCTTGGGATTAAGTTTTGATTCTGACGTTACTACCAATCAAGAGATAATATGAAAAACCAAGCGATATGGCTGAGTAAGCCGATGATGGTAGAGCCAAGAAGTTTTGAATTACTGTCATTACATGCAGGGAAGCAGCCAATTTTTAAAAACATAAAACATGCAGTAAGAAATAATAAAAGGGGAATAGCAGTCATACCAATACATGGAATCTTAACAAAGAATTCAGAAGCTTTTGACGATATTTTAGGAATGACATCATATGAGAAGATACGTGAAGAGATAGAAGAAGCTTTAATAGATGAAGAAGTAGAAACAATAATTTTGGACATAGACAGCCCCGGAGGGGAAGTAAACGGTTTATTCGACCTTTCTGACTTTATTTACGAAGCAAGGGCATTAAAAAAGATCATAGCAATAGCAAATGATGATGCGTATTCTGCAGCATATGCGATAGCGTCAAGTGCTGAAAAAGTATTTGTAAGCAGAACATCAGGAGTTGGAAGCATAGGAGTAATAGCAAGTCATATAGATCAAAGTGGATTTGATGAAAAACAGGGGATAAAATATACCGCAGTATTTGCAGGAAAGAGAAAAAACGATTTAAACCCGCATGAGCCAATAACATCAGAAAGTTTGGAAAGCTTGCAAGGAGAAGTAGACCGCCTATATGAAATGTTTTTGCAGCTTATAGCAAGAAACAGAAATCTTTCAACGGAAAAAATCAAATCAACGGAAGCAGGGCTATATTTTGGTGAGAAAGCAATAGAGATAGGACTTGCAGATGGAATTACAATTCTTTCATCTATTAATAAAAACAGGAGTATTACTATGAATGAACAGACTACAACTGACCTAGAAACTGATAATTTAACTAAGTATCGTACTGAAGTTCTTGAATTAATACGATTATGTAATATATCAAAGATGCCAGAAAAGGTAAAAGAATTTATTGAGCAGGGCGTAAGTATTGAGCAAGCAAGGGAGGTTTTAATGGAATTACTTGCAGAGAGAACGAAGAAGACAGAGATTTTGAGTACAATACCGCAAAGTACACCGGAAGACTTGATGATGCAGGTAGCGAAAAGTCGGTGTATTTGATGCGCGTTCTAACATACGCCGCGGTAAATAAGTGTTCAAAATGCGCCAGAATAGCGAATTATAGAGCAACATATCTTTTACCGCGGCGAATAGCGACTTTAAACACAGCGGAATAAACAAAGGAAAAAAGGGGGAGAAATATGACAAGCATAAGTGAAGGAAATAATTTAGGCGATCTTCTAAAATATGAAGCGTCTAATCTATATTCAAGAGACCAAATAACCGTAGCAAAGGGGCAAAATCTGAAGCTAGGAACGGTTGTTGGTCGTGATAAAGATGATCTAATTAAAATTATAAACTTAGCAGCCACGGATGGTACGCAGACAGCTATAGGAGTGATAACAAGTGATGTAAACGCAACGGAAACCACTAAAGCAGTAATCATTACACGTATAGCGATGCTAGCAGATCATGCAGTTGTGTGGCCAGCAAATATCACTGAAGAACAGAAAGCTGCAGCAATAAAGCAACTTGAAGGACGAGGGATTATCATCCGCAAAGGGGTCTAGTAAATAATAAAAAACATAAAGGGGGAAAAGAAAAAATGCAAAATCCATTTACAAATACAGCATTTAGCATGACGGCACTAACAAATGCGATGAATATATTGCCGATAAATTATGGACGTGTTGAAAATCTAAATTTGTTTCCAAGTAGGTCAGTAAGATTTAGACATATTACCATAGAAGAGCAAAACGGAGTATTAAGTTTACTACCAACGCAGTTACCCGGAGCACCAGCAACAGTAGGAAAAAGAGGAAAAAGAAAGGTAAGAACATTTACGATTCCGCATATTCCTCATGATGATGTAGTGTTACCAGAGGAAGTACAAGGAATAAGGGCATTTGGATCAGAGAGTGAACTTAAAGCGCTGGCAGATGTAATAACTGATCATTTGCAGCTAATGAGAAACAAACATGCAATAACGTTGGAGCATTTGCGAATGGGAGCGCTCAAAGGAATAATTTTAGATGCTGATGGGTCAGAATTATTAAATCTGTACAACGAATTTGAAATAACACCAAAAGTAATAAATTTTGCACTGGGAACAGCAACAACAGATGTAAAGCGTAAGTGTCTGGAAGTATTGCGGCATATTGAAGACAACTTAAGTGGTGAATATATGACCGGAATTCATGCCTTGGTAAGCCCTGAGTTTTTTGATGCATTAACTTCGCATAGTAAAGTGAAAGAAGCATATGAAAGATGGCAAGAAGGAGCAGCGCTTCGGAATGATATGAGGTCAGGATTTACGTTCTGCGGAATCACATTTGAGGAATATAGAGGGCAAGCAACTGATCCTGAAGGAACCGTAAGAAGATTTATTGAGAAAGATACAGGGCACTGTTTTCCAGTAGGAACAGCAAGCACATTTACGACATACTTTGCACCAGCAGACTTTAATGAAACAGTAAATACTCTTGGACAGCCACTATATGCAAAACAAGAGCCAAGAAGATTTGATAGAGGGACTGATTTACATACTCAGTCAAATCCTCTGCCAATGTGCCATCGTCCAGGAATATTAGTAAAAGTCGCTATAGCATAACATACTGGTAGAGTAACCACAAGTTGGTGAGATACAAGAGGACTCTACTAGTATATACCTTATTAGCATACTTATGAAAGAATGCAAGAGAATATTAAGCGACTATTGGAAGATTGTTTTGAGCATTTAGGAGTGGAAGCCACATATTGTAATAAAAATAAGGAGGCTATTCGAAAAATAAAAGCGCTAATTAAACGTCCTGACACTACGTACTCTTTAGGTGCAGATGGAGCATTAACTCAGCAAATTGCCTCAATAGAGATACGCAGTGAGGACGTTACTTCCTTTAGCATAGGTGATTATATCAAGATTGAAAAAAGGTTCTACAAGATTTTTGAACCACCATTGAAAGATTCTTCAGGTAAAATATGGAAAATTGAGGCAATAGAAAGTGTTTAATATTAAAACTGGTAACAATATTAATGAAATAATCTCCAATATTGACGGAAAAGAGCAGAAAGTAAAACTGGCAGCTATAAAAGCGCTGAACAAAACAGCACTATGGTTAAAAGCAAAAGCAGCTAAGGAAATTAGTGAGGAAAAGAAGATAAAATTAACGGTAATGAGAAAAAGGTTGCGAATCTTTAAGGCAAGAACAAGTAGATTGGAGGTTTTAATAAGAGCAAACTTGTATGACATCAAAGCTTCATCAATGGGTAAAATGAGACAAACAAAAAGAGGTACAAAAATAGGAAAAAATGAGTTTATAGGAGCATTTATGGCAACGATGCCAAGAGGTTATAAAGGAGCTTTTAAACGTGAAGGAAGAGCAGCATTGCCAATAAAGGAAGTAAAACTACCATTGGAACCAGAAGCATCAAAAGTAATAAGAGATCTTGTCAATTATGAGGTTGAGGAAGTGTTTAAAAAGTTCTTTGAACGTGAATTGAGCTACAGAGTATGAATTGGAAGGATTTACATAACGCAATTTGTACTACATTAAAGGAAGAAATATCAGCAATTCAAACTTGTGAGGTTTATCCAACGATAAGAAGGGAAATAGTAGCGCCAGCGGTGTTTGTAGAGCTTGTGAGTTTAGAGCCAGGAAAAGATCCGGGTACTGAGGAATTAGCGCTAAGAGGAAGATTTGAAGCGAGAATTGTAGTTGATGGAACAGTCGAGGATTCCTCGTTAGTTGTAAGGTCATTAGCAGCAGAAGTAGCAAGAGTAGTAAATAAAAATACTTGGAACGTAAAAAATATTTCTTCTGCTGAATTTCTCTCTGCAGAGCCTGATGGATTTAGACCCGAATTAGATGCATATTTGGTGTGGATGGTTGATTGGAGTCATCAGCTTCATTTAGGTAAATCAGTATGGGAAGAGGGGAAAATTAAACCACATACAATAAACGTAGGAAATATAAATGTTGGATCATAGTTTTGCGATTTCAGAGCTAAATAGAAAAGTAGCGAATATCATTCGTATAGGAGTTGTAAAAGAAGTAGATTATGAAAAAGCAAAAGTAAGAGTAAAAATAGGTGAACTTTTAACAGATTTTCTTCCATGGATAACTTCTAGAGCAGGAGAGGAAAGAAGCTGGCTACCACCAAGCATAAATGAACAGGTAGTAATATTGTCACCATTGGGAGAGTTATCATTAGGAGTAGTACTAGCTGGAATATATCAACAGAAGTATGCTGCATCAGAGAATAAAAAGGAAATAAATAGTGTAAAATTTCAGGATGGGACAAAGTTTACATATGATAAAGGGAAGCATCATTTAGAGATTGAAGTAGTGGACAAAATAACACTGAAGGCTGGGGAATCGAGTATAGAAATGACAAAAGATAGTATTAAATTAAAAGCAAGAAGAGTAGATTTAAATTGATATATATGAGTAAAGCAGTTGTTTGCATAGGAGATCATTGTACAGGTATGCCGATTCATGTCTGTGTGAGCGGGAGTGAAGATGTATTTGTTAATGGTAGACCTGCTTGTCGTAAGGGTGATATCTTGAGTATTGGGGAAACACTAACGCAAGGATCAAACAACGTATTTGTAAATGGTATTGGTGTAGCGAGAACAGGTGATGTGGCATCCTGTAGTTTTCAAATAGTAAGTAAAAATCAAAGTGTGTTTTCAAAATAAAAAAATTAAAGTAGTCGAAAAATGAGAGGAATGGATGCTAAAACAGGAAAGGAATTAGAAGGCTTAGAGCACTTAAAGCAATCAATTATTGATATATTAACTACTCCTATTAATAGCAGAATAATGCGGAGAAATTATGGGTCGAGGTTGTTCGAATTAGTTGACAAGCCAATCAATCGCGATTTTACGCTAGAAATTTACGCAGCAACAGCAGAAGCTTTGGAAAAATGGGAAAAGAGATTTAAGTTAGAAAAAGTAAAAATAACAGAAGTGAAAGAAGGAAAAGTAACGCTTGACCTAGAAGGATTGTACTTACCAATGGGGGAAAAGATTCGCTTTGACGTGGTTGTGGTATAAAGGTGGAGCAGCCAAATATTATCGAACCACTGAACTTCGAAGAAATCTTTTCACGAATGAAAGAAGAGCTAGTGAGTCGAGACGCAGGTTTTACAGCATTAGTAGAAAGTGACCCAGCGATGAAGATTCTGGAGGTAGCAGCATGGCGAGAACTTTTGCTGAGAGAAAGAATAAATGAAGCAGTAAAAAGTAATTTAGTGAAGTTTGCAATGGGAGAAGATCTTGATAATTTAGCTGAATTTTACGGAGTTGAAAGAGAAAAAGAAGAAAAAGATGAAAATTTTAGGAAAAGGATTAAAGCAAAGATAGTTGGCTGGTCAACAGGAGGAAATTATCGGTATTATGCATTATCAGCAGATACAAGAGTAAAAGATGCATTAGTAGAATCACCTGTACCAGGAAAAGTACAAGTTTCAATCTTATCAACACAATTATCCACAACTGGCATACCCGAAGAAGAATTACTAGAAATTGTCAGAAATCAGCTAAACAGGGAGGATGTGAGGATTTTAACAGATACAATAGAAGTGGTAAGTTGCAATATTATTGAAATAGATATCCACAGTAAAATTAGCATTAAAAGACCAGATATTATTGAAACAGTGAAGAAGAAATTTATCGAAAAGTTTGAAGCAAGCAAAAGACTGGGATGGAGTGTTACAAGATCATGGATAATAGCAAATTTATTTGTAGATGGTGTAGAAAACGTAGAATTAATAGAACCAAAAGAGGATGTTGTGGTACTGGGGAATGAATGTGCAAATTTGAGAAATTTAAAATGTTACTGCCACCAAATGCAACAAAACAGGAAAAAGGGCTAGTAGAAGCAATCGATTATAAAGTTGATCCAAGCAGGATAAGAGGATTTAAGCTTAATCCTAAAGATGAAATACTATCGTGGATAATAGAAGAATATGGGTTAGGAGAGATACTGCATTGGGCAAAAGACAAAAGAAAAGCCGTAGAGGAAGGAATAAAATTTCAGCGTTTAAGAGGAACATCAGCGTCACTGAAAATAGCATTAAAATGGGCAAATATAGAAGATATTACAATTATTGAAGAGCCACCCGGTAAACACTTTTTTGAGTTGCAAGTAGGGATAAAAGAGGTACCAAATGATTTCTTTGTTGATGCAGTAGTAGAACTAGCAAAGCTATCATTACCTGCAAGATCGAGACTAATGAGGATTTTTAACGATCACTACAATATTAGCAGGTTCATTTTAGATGAAAGCTTTTTTGGCAGTTTGTTATCGGATTATTCAGGGTTAAAAATAGAAAAAGATGGACCAGTGTTATCATTTGGAAGAGTAAATTTTTTCAGGTCTAGTGGTCCAGTTATTAGGATAATAGAAAACTATCTACGCGATCATTATGAGCAAGCATTTAGTAATGACATATATCGATTAGATGTAGCAATACTTGGAGAAACCGAACCTCACACAAAGAATTATAACGGTCTTTATGAAAGAAGTCATCAGTGGAATAATTTAAAAACGTTATATCCGCTACCACAGAGCTTATTACCGGCAATTAAGTTTGCGAAAGCGCAAGTTATATTATCGGATAGTTGGGATTTAGGAGACATAAATGCGTGCTTTCCAGTTAGTAGCGTAGAAGAAAGAGGAAATAAATTTGTATTGGGAAGTAGCAAACTATCTGAAGAACTGTGGAATTTAAAATACAAGCCAATTTTAGAAAGATTTTTTGCCGTTCACCACTATCAAGTAAAGAATTTCTCTACCCCTAAAATGATAAGATTTAGCGTAGCAGAACACTACATTCATTTTGAAAACGAATTGGATTCAAAGCAAAAGGATGCAATACAGGAGTTAGAAAATTACATTTTAGTGTTTTACCCAGGTGTACTAACATGGCACGAACATCGACATTTGAACAGAAGTTGGAAAAATAGCCAAGTAATATCTATAATAAGTTAAGTACTTATATTTATATCCTCATATATTATATTAATAACAGGTTAAAGTATATGAAATAAAAAGAAAAAGACTTGCTTTCTTATGCTAAAACGGACATGACTTGAATAGCGGCAGGTAAATATAAGAAATTTGTCTGGCGCTAGAAAAGCTAATTTTGTGAGGTATGCAATGGGGTTCAACGAAGAAAAGAGAGAATCTTTTAGTAAGTTTTTTAAAGAAGTATCAAGTAACGGATTTAAAAATATTAATAAAAGAAATGAAGAAGGAGAGACGATATTACACCAAGCAGTGGAAATCTCTGATTACAAAACAGTAAGGTTATTAATAAAAAAAGGAGCAGAGGTAAATGCAAGAGATAAAAAGGGTTATACACCACTGCACTGCGCAGTATTTGCGAGAAGTTTAGAAAATGTAAAAGTACTGCTAAGGGAAGGAGCAGAAGTAAATGCTACTCAATATGTCAGTGGATGTACGCCATTGCACTCTGCATGCAAAATAGGAGGAGCAGGAGTTGAAATAATAAAAGAGCTAGTAAAGGCAGGAGCTGAAGTTAATCAACTGAATAAGTACGGTGCAACACCAATGTACTACATATGGGAAAGTGAAAAGTATCGTCTATGTGATAGCAAAGAGAGTGAAAAGGCGAGTAAATTTCTGAGAGAACAAGGAGGAATAACAAAAAGTAGAGAACTGACATGCTATGGAATAGAGAGGCTAGTGGGAGAAATAGCAGACATGTTGAATAGGAGTTATTTACCGGAGTTAAAAATAATAGAGATAGGAGAAATAAGGAAGAAAGATAAGTCACTAATAAAGGAAGAATGTAAAAATTTAGCAAGCAAAATAATGAGCCAAGTGAACGAAATGATAGATGAGGTGGTGAGAAGTAAGGCTTAAAAGAGGGGTTTAAATTTAAAGAAAAGGTGAGGTAGATTATGGTAAAGCTTGATAAGAAAGAGAAGTCAGCAAAAGAATTATTAGAGAACTCATATAAAAATATTTATGAAAGAGACGAAAAAGGAAGAACAGCTCTGCATTATGCAATAGACGCAAAAACAGTGAGGTTATTAGTCGAAAAAGGAGCGAATGTGAATGCAGCAGATGTAGAAGGATACACAGCACTGCACCTAGCGATAACGGAGAAACGTCTAGAAACCGTTAGAGAATTGATAAAATCAGGAGGGAATGTAAATGCGGAAGAATATAGAAATAAATGCACTCCATTGCACCTTGCATGTATGGTGGGGAAAGTGGAAATAGTGGAGGAGCTAGTAAAAGCAGGGGCTGAAATAGAACAAGCAGATAAATTTGGGATGACAGCGATGGATTATGCGAAAAACAGCAAAGAGATCACTGAAATATTGAAGAAAGAAACAGACAGAATTGAAAAGTTATTTATGAAAGGCTAAAAATATGGAGGAAGAAACAGAAAAGAAAGTAATGAATTTAGAGAGAAAACCTTTGGATGAGCTGAGAAAAATATGGAAGAAGGTATATGGGGAAGAAGCACCACAACATTCGAGGAAATATCTGATACCAAGATTAGCTTATAGAATGCAGGAGGAAGAATATGGAGAGATGTCAAGAAAAGGAGCAAAAAGACTGGAGTATCTAGCAGATCGGCTAGAGAAGGGAAAAAGAATAAGTAGCGATAAATTACCAGTAGAAGGGACAGAGCTAATATTAGAGAGAGGTGAAGAGACGCATGCAGTGATGGTAACAGATAAGGGTTTAATCTACAGAGAAGAGTTTTATACGTCATTGTCGGCAGTAGCAGGGAAAATAATGGGAATGAGTTATAATGGACCATTTTTGTTCGGTATGAGAGAAAAGAGAGAAAATTAAAAAGGAAGAAGATGCTAAAAGAAGTAAGATGTGCGATATATACAAGAAAATCAAATGAAGACGGGTTAGAGCAGAAGTTTAACAGTTTAGATGCACAACGAGTAGCATGTGAAAAATATATAAAAAGCAGAGAAGGTTGGGTAGCATTGGCAAAAAAGTACGATGATGGTGGCTTTTCAGGAAAAAATTTAGAAAGACCAGCAATAAAGGAATTATTTGAAGATGTAAAAGTAGGAGAAGTAGATTGTGTAGTAGTATATACACTGGACAGGTTATCAAGGGAAACAAAAGACAGCATAGAAGTAACATCATTTTTTAGAAGGCACCGAGTAAATTTTGTAGCAGTAACACAGATATTTGACAATAATACGCCAATGGGAAAGTTTGTGCAAACGGTATTGTCAGGAGCAGCACAACTAGAAAGAGAAATGATAGTAGAGAGAGTAAAAAATAAAATAGCAACATCAAAAGAACAAGGATTATGGATGGGTGGAACTTTACCGCTAGGGTATGATGTAAAAGATAAAGAATTAATAATAAATGAGAAAGAAGCAAAAACAGTAAAGCATATATTTGAAAGATATTTGGAGCTGAAGTCAATGGCAGAACTGGCAAGGGAGCTAAATAGAGAAGGTTACAGAACAAAATCAGATATCTTTAAAAAGGCCACGGTGAGAAGAATAATAACAAATCCAATATATATGGGAAAAATACGGCATTATGAGAAAGAGTATGAGGGAAAGCATGAAGCAATAATAAAAGAGGAAAAATGGCAAAAAGCGCAGGAATTGATAAAGAATCAACCATATAGAAAGGCGAAATACGAGGAAGCGTTGCTAAAGGGAATAATTAAGTGCAAGGGCTGTGATGTAAACATGACTCTGACATACTCAAAAAAAGAGAATAAAAGGTATCGATATTATGTGTGCAACAATCATTTAAGGGGAAAGAATTGTGAATCAGTAAATCGAACAATAGTTGCTGGAGAAGTGGAAAAAGAAGTGATGAAGAAAGCTGAACAGCTATATGAAAAATGGGGAGAAAAAGCAGAAGAATGGAAAAATTTAAGTTTTGGAAAGCAGAAAGAAATAGTGAAAAATTTAATAAAGGGAGTGATGGTGAGAGAGGATGGAATAGAGGTGCATTCTGAATCAGAGGAAAAATTTATACCAATAAAAAAGAAAGGAAATAAATGTACAGTAGTAGAGCCAGAAGGAAAAACAAATAATGCGCTACTGAAAGCAGTGGTGAGAGCACATTCCTGGAAACGTCAACTAGAGGAAGGAAAATATGGGAGTGTGAAGGAGCTGAGCATTAAAATTAATATAGGTACAAGACGAATACAACAAATTTTAAGATTAAATTATTTAGCACCAAAAATTAAAGAAGATATAGTAAATGGGAGGCAGCCAAGGAGTTTGAGGTTAGTGGATTTAAAAGAAATACCGATGTTATGGAGTGAGCAAATAGAAAAATTTTATGGATTAACGTTTATAAAAGTAACAATATGAAAAAACGTCGAAAAAAGTATGTGCCAGAAAATTAAAAAAGGTTATTACAAAAGGAGCTACTACAAAGGGCCACACAAAAAGATGCTGAAATTGATATAGAAAAGTAAGTCAATGTTACAGAATCAATTATGTGAAAATATCAATATAAATAATGAAGATTTTAGCATACTGGATGCAACAATGGTAGAAAATGATCCAAAATCTATAAATTATAGTAGTTTATATTTAAATAATAATCTTTAACCTTTATGACAAATTAATCTACCTAGAAACTTCTCTCCTAGGATCAGAAGTCCTTCTTAATTCTTCACGTTCTGTCCATTTGTTGTTAGACTCGCTTATTACTTCAGGACGCATTAATCCACCAGATCTAGCAAAAACACCTTGATCTATAGCTTCAATAACCGATAAACCTCCCAATAAGCAGTTTTGCCCTATTTCTTCATGACTTGCTATTTCTTCAAATAGATCTTCATCGCTCACTTCTACTCTTATCAATTTTTTATTGTTCTCATCAGGATATAATCTAACTTCTAATTCTCCTAAACTAGTATAAAAAGTTAATACTATACCGCTGCCTTCTGTAAGGTCTATGTAATTCCTTTTGCCATCTTCAGTTTTAATTTCTACTTCACTTTTACCGATCTTTACTATATTTCTTCCACACTTTACATCTCCATCGGTTAGACCTAAATCCCTTGCCCCATCTGTTATCTTTATAATGTCTATTTTACTATCTTTAGAATATTCTAAGTAAAAAACGGAGTTATCTACTCTTGCGTCTTTTAGCTTGCTATTGGTTGCACTTTTTACGATTTCAATAAATTTATTAACATTGTTAATATAATCTCTATAAGCTTCTTTCATGTTAGTTTTATGCTCTTTAAATTCTGATGTCAGTGTGTTAGCATCAACTGTATTACCAAACACCGCTCCCTTTGATACTAATTGACATATTATACTACTAGCAACTTTAGGATTTTTTTCTAACTCACTGATTTTTTTATCACATAATCGGTAAAGGTATACTCACTAACTGAAAAGAAATCTTGTGAAGAAGAATAGTTTAATCGTACGCCAGACTTTATAGCATCATTCACAACTTCTTCAAGTTCAACCATGTTTTGAGCTTGAAATACCTTGTCAGAAAACTTATTTAACTTCTCCTTTTGATTCAATGTTAAATTAGCGAGTAATTTACTGGCCTGTACTTTGCTTTGTTTAGGACGATCGATATCCATACTATAATCTAATGCCCCTGCTTCTAGAACCATCTTTCTTAACTGTTGAACAAGATCTTCATCTTCCCAAGTAAGATCTTCAATATGTGAAAGCAATTTTGATTTACCTTTTCCTTGCCGAATATTTAGCACCACTTCTAGGTCTGAATCTCCTTTATGCTTATTTAAAAAGTCCTTTAAATTTTTAGTGCAGCCTGGATTGAGTACAAGTAAGTTATACAATTCCTTATTCAACTCTTTCTGTTTATCAGTTAAGAATAATTCTGACATGTTATAATGAAGTTTATCCATTGCTACTCGTTGTGGAGCTCTTCCCTTCTTATTTGGTATGCTAGGGTTAGCTCCTTTCGATAGGAGAGAGTCTGCATTATCATAGTTACCTATGGCAGCAGCAAGGTATAATGGCGTTTTTCCTCTATTATCCTGTGTGTTAGGATCTGCACCCGCATCTAAAAGTAAATCTATAGCCCGATTTCCTGGGTGGCGGTATTCATCAATATTTGCTCTTGCAACCGCATGTAGTACCGTCGACTCATATGCTCCTCTTTTGAGGTTAAGAATTACTTTTAAATCTTTATTATTTTTATTATCATGTAAAAATTTTTCAAGAGGTTCGGTATTATCAGATAAGCTATGGTAAGAGGTTAAACATCCCAGAGCATTGAGTAACTCTTTATTTAATTTTTTTTGACTTAGAGTAAGATCATGCTCAAGTGCAAACCAAACACAAACCTGTTCTCTTAGTACAAATTTGTTATCCATCAAAGATGGCAGTTCATTATAGTTTCTAATTGATGGCAAATCCCCTAAATACAACATTTCCCTTATCAGTTGATTGCCTAAAGCGTCCTTAGATGATAGATGTTCTATAATGGATTCATACTCAAAATCATATAGTTCTGGTTTAGATTTTGGCTTTAGTCGATTGACGATAGATTTTATCATCCCAGTATAATCACCCATATTTACTCCTCTAAGCTAATACATACAGTATATTATATGCAATATATAATATTAAGTCAATAACTATAATCTTTTCATGTCGTGAAGATCTTATTAAGTTTTTATGGTGAGTACTACTAGTAGGTTAAAAATTGTTTATTAATGAAAGTTTTAGATAGTTTTTGTAATTGCCAGATTAACAAAATTGAGAACTGCTAACTATATTTAATACCATTATCGCAGGGATACGATTTTTTACGCTTTAAAGAAGTGCCAAAACTGCTGAAGTTTTTACAGTAAACCTACGTGTTCAGCAGAATAAACAAACACATGCCAGTATTAGTAGAGAATTATTTATAAGTCAACTAACTTTTTCAAAAAATACTTTAGTAAAAGTACATGCTAGTTAGTGTTATAAAGAATTCAATTATTTACTTCTTCAAAAAAGGTCATACATTTGTAAGAACAAGCCGCGTAAAAATAAGGTTATAAAAATAGAAGGTTTAAATTATTTCAATAAGCTTAGGCAAAACAGTTCGTATGTAGATATGGATGAAATAGGCGATGAAATAGGTAATGATCAAATTTACGCACAGGGCAAACTTAAATCAAAGATGCGATATAAAAAGAAGTAAGACGACTATTTCTTAAGACTAGATCACTGATTAACTGCTCGTTCAGATGGACCTGCCTGCTGAGCAATTGGCTGCTGAACATTACTAGCTAGTTGCTGACTAGGAAGCATCATATCGGAACTATGTTTTACCTCTACATCTACAAGCTCACCGCCAATTTTTATAAGAGAATCTTTATCTGCTGCGCCTTCATCAAAAACAGCATACATCAATTCCGCTTTGTTAGCATCAGTAATTACCTTATACGCTTCACCTTCTTCATATCTTGTCAACTGATCCTTAGCCTCTTTTTTGTCTAATTCTCCCACCTTAGCAAATTTTAGCTCTATTCCAACTGGAGGGCATTCTCCTTTTTCATCAGTAGCATTTATAACCAACATAACATCCAACTTGCCTCCACCACCTATTTGAAATTCAGTAATAACCTTTATATTATCATTGCTGCAACTACTAAATAAACCATGTAACACAGCTTGAAATGTAGCCTCATTTTTTATTAATGATTTAAAAGGATATAATATACGAGAAATTTCTTCAAATAGTTTTTTGTAATCAGCATATTCACCAGATTTTATAGCTCTGCTAAAAGCTGCTTTAAAATCTTTACCTCCGATAATCTGAGTAAAGTTACCTTGTAAAATTTCTTTACCTCTTTTGTATTCGTCCAATGAGTTGTACGTCTTTACTGTGATATCCTTACAGTATTTATTAAATGGATTCCTATTACTTGGTGTACTGCACAAGTCACAGGTTATTTCTTGTATCTGTATGTCATTAACGTTTTGAATTCGCAGAATATTTTCAATAGGAATCCTTTTACCATCTGGCATTCTCAATGCAAATTCATTTTTTTCATTTATGTTGAGTATAAGCACCTTCTTACCTAAAGTTAGCACTATAGTTGTAACACAATCCGCAATACTTTCTTTTGCTGCTTCTGGGCGTTTCTGTGACCCAGTAACCATTTTATCATTTTGATCACAAATAAAAATATGTTTACCTAACTTTTCACGCTTAATAATATTAGAAATAAGTATTAGCTGACCCAAGATCATTCTGCTGACATAATTAATATTATCACTTCCACCATTGCTCCAAACAATTCCATAGTAAAGATACTCTAGCTGTTCTCTTATTACTTTAGCATCTACCGCTTGAGTATAAAGCAACTTTTCTATTACAGAATTACCTTCTCGACTAAGAAAATTTTCTACATCAATTTTAACATTTTCGTGATTAACCATGTCAAAATTTAACCCTACACAAATAGCCTCATTAGCTATAGTAATCATTCTTATAGAGTTAGAAAAATAGCCCTTAACATAACCTCGTGCTTGCTCCAATGCTTTTCTTACTTCTACTGCCTGATCAGTACCTGCTTTAAGCTCAATAATAATGGGAATAGAGCTTATCGACTTATCAGAACCGCGCACAAGTAAAATAATGTCTGCGTAACCTTTTCCGGCAAAAATTTCGAGATAAAGTTTTAGGTGAAAACGATACTTAAAATTTATCAAAAACCCAGCTAAAAAACCATGATGACCTGATTCTTTACCACGGAATGGGATTCCTTTTTCATATTTCTTATAAACATCTGTAATATAATCAAAAACCTTTCTAGCGCCCACTACCACTTTCCGAGAAACTTGATTACTTAATTCTGAAATTAAGCTCTCTAGGTCCCGTTGGTCTTGAGTCTTTTCTATTTGTGTAAATTCTTTTTCTGAATAGTCAGTATTTTTACTAAAAGCTGAATTAACCTTTTCATACTTCACTTCTTTTTTTCCTGTAATTATTATTTCATGCTCTTCTTTTTTTAGTTTATCAAACTCTGCTGCCATTCCCAGTTGCCGTCTTATTTTTTCTAACTCTCCTTGAGAGAACCTTAGATGCCTGTTATCATCAACTTGATCAGACACCGTTATACACTTCAATCCCTCATTAGTTAATACAGCTATTTTTAAAGTCCTATCATCATCAAAACGAAAATAAAGTTTTTTGATACCAATTTTAGTAGCAAGTTCTGTGTCTAATACAGTAGCAAACATACCAAAAAAGAAACTAGGGAAAAAGCCTGGCTTTCCAACCGAATGCAAAAAAGAATGAGACTGATTGATAAACGATTGGAACCTCTTTTGAAAATCTAAGAACTCACTTTTTGATGTATTTTCCACTAACAGAAGCTGCACCAACTCAAGCGGCTTGACATTACTTGGCATATACTCTCCTATTTGCTATGACCTAAAGATTTTACATTATATGGGGCATCTGTCAGACTAAAACTTGATTGTGGCAAAGTATCACTACCCCCACAAGATTGCTCTTTAGAAGCTTCTTCAGCTAATTTAGAAAATACTTGTTCTCCTAACTGCAATTTTTTATCTCCATGAAATAAACTAATTTTTCTTAATACAGAACTTTTAACCTTTTCTATCTCTTCATTACTCATTCCCTTGTTGTTTATGTGCCTTAATATCTCCTCTAATAGTCTTTCTTCATTTCCTTCCTTTCTACTTGGATCGACAATTAAATTTGCTATTGTATATGCAACCGAATAATCTTCAAAAACGGGGAAAATAGACTTGTCTCCATGGCATTGATGAGATCCTACTATATGCTTCCAAACATTCATCATACATTTTTTTGTTTCTTTAGACAAATCTGGATTCTTCAGTACTTGATCTGACAATGAAGCTAAAATTGCGTAACGTTCACATTCAAGCTGACTACACAACTGGCTTAATTCCATAAAAGAATCAAAGTAATACTGATCCATTAGCACATTCAATACTGCATAATAAGTATTTTCCTTATGATCTCTTTCTAGTAATTCTTTCTTTTGTTTATCATTCATTTTGGATAGGCAAAACTCTACAGTGTCTACTTCTTTGTAACCTTTTACTGCAGATAAAGCTGCTTCAATTAACAGATTATCTTGACCACAAGTACTTGGATCATTTTCCAACTTATTGTAGAAGAACTCTATACCTTCTGCCCAATTTTTACGTGAGTTTACCTTTATAGCTTCTCTTAAACCTTCAACTGATTTATATTCGTTTAGTTTTCCAGTTTCCTTATCAATAAGAAAAGACCAAAAAGCTTCTATAGGGCTAGTTTCTTCAATATTTTCCAATAATTCTCTTCTTAGATCATCATCAGATCCATCCTCTTCAAAGGCACTTCTCTTAAATCTCATAAATACTTGTTCAAACAATCCAGGAATCTTATCTTCTAGACAATATTTACATGCCAAGTAATATCTATCTGCAAGATCAAGCGGATTTTCTTTTCCATTTTTATTTTTTTCTTCAGTTAGCCTTTCACCAACAGCTTTATTTTTTAATTTTATTCCATCCCAACAAGAATTATCAGAAAATATATCAGAGAAAAATTTTAGTTTTCCCTCATCAAAATCTTCAATTAATTGAATATAAACCCTTAGCCATCTTTCTACTCTAAGGTGTTTTCTCGCTTTAACTTGATTATCATCGTCTTTAATAGCACATTTTAATATATCAAGTATTTTATTGTAATTGTGATCTAAGCTAGATTCCATACTCACTACCCCCATTTATATTCTCATATAGCTTTTAGTATGCTAAATTATTATTGTCAACAATTATTTTTTTCAAATTTAGCATTTCACAACAGTAAATTTTTTGTTAACATCTTATCATAGATTGAAGACTTTAAGGAATTTATAAAAGATCTACAATCATAAGGAATTTTTCTATATACATTTTGCTTATGCAAAGATAAAGAGCAACATAGTACTTCCATTTGGTTATTTTCTCCTCTTTAGTAACTTAGCAATTATTAAGACATTCTTTTACCTGATCAAGAAACTTGGCTACTTTATCCTTAATTGTAATTTTTAAGAAATACATATATTTAGTGTTACAATGAATTCATTTGTTTACTTTTTCCAAAAGCGCGAAAAAAGTACCTATGTTTGTGAGAACAAATTGCAAAAAATAGGGTTGTGTAAATAAAAATGCAAAATTGTTGCAATAAAGTTAGACAAATTAGTTCGTACACAAATTTAGTAAAAGTAGGCTAATACGGCTAATTTTAGGGTATAGTAAAGTTACTATAAAGAAAAGTTCGCACGGATCTAGTGGTAGACCATGCCATCCCAAGAAAAACACTTCTCACCGCCCTTGGTTTTGAGTGGTAGAAATGGTTATATTATTTAATTCATTAGCAATATATAATATTAAATTAATAGTAATTCATTTGACAATAAGTATTAAGATAAACTTATAAAAAACAGAATTTAAAATAAACAAAACGTCATGTATCTCTCATATTAAGAGGCTTTTGTTGAGAGTTATTCAAGTCTAAAAAAAATTTTCAAATTGAGGATTGATAAAACCTAAAAACGTGATATCTTGCTTGAAATGGCATCAAGTTACTATAGTGTATGTTAGACGTAACAGTTTCCATTTTTTTCCATTCATAAAGAGGTGATCATGCTACGTTCAGATATTCCAAAAGTTTTATTTTCGTCTATTAAAGAGGATGATCCTTATAGAGCATCTAAGCTTTTTCAAATTGAACGCTGGTGCTATGCAAATTGGCATCTGCACCAAAAAAGTGGCAAAAAAGGACGTAATTTTCTTGCACAGGTATTGTCTAGTGAGGATTGTTGGAAAAAAGTAGACAATTTACATGGAGTTAAGCTTGATAGGCAAGTCGTAGGCAAAAAGTTAATTGCGCCAGATTCAGGTAATCTCTTTGATAAGTATGCCATTGCCTGTCGTTGCTGTCTAGAAGAAGATATTATTGCTTTGTTTGAGGAAAGAAAAGAGGAATTATCAGCTCAAGGTAAGAGTAGTCTATTGGAGTATGAGCACTTAGTTAGGTGTTGCGGATCTGGTCTTTTAGCGCAGTTTTGGTCACATTTTGTTAGTGGTTACATCTCTAAACTAAATTTAGATGGCTGTCATCCATATGAGTACGGGCTTAAATGTGCTGTGAGTCTTAAGCAAGAGCAGGCAGTGGAATTCTTCTGGAATAAAATAAAATCATTACCTGAAAGTGAGATGAGCGAACAGAAAAAGGATGAAATCTTGATGAAGACAGCAGTATATGTAGCAGGGAACCGTTGTAATAGTTATCCTGAAATATTCGAGTTTTGTTTTAGTCAAATAAGTCCTGATAAATATCCAGAACTTCTAAAAAGAGACTTAGCTGAAAATGGTTATTATGGTAGTCTAAACACGCTACAGGGTGCACTTCGCTTTGATCAATTTCAGGAATTATTTGATTGTTTAAAGCCAAATGATGTTCCAGAAGATGATTATAATATCTGGTTAGACATGGAAATCAAAAAACATTCAGAGCCTTATGTAAGTGAAAGTGTAAAGCTTTTTATGCATATGTGGATGAAGGAAGGATTTGATAGCCATCGTGCTTTAGTGATAAGAGAGGAACTAGAGGATAAATCACCTCTTTTCTGTACAGTTTTATTAACACCTTTAGTAGAAAAGGGCTGTATGGAACCAGTATGGGCGTTATTAAATAAAGCTAATTCTGATCAGGTTAAAGAGTTTATGTGTTCTAAACAGGCAGGCTACATACGATCTATATTGGAAAAAAGAGATGCTGATTCATTGAATAAGTTTCTAGCATATAGAAAGTCTACAGATGAAGAGTTCACTAGCTTAACTGAAGTTGAATTAAGCAAAGCATGTGAGCAATTAGGGTTAAGCAATTAAGGTATTATAAGGCAATTCTATAAAGTAGGTGGTGGTTTCTTGTTACTACTTTAGCTTCTGTCAAAAAGATGTTGCATTGTAATACAAATGTTATATACACAAGTCAGCATGTAGGCAAAAATAGCTTTTATTATTGATATCTCTGATGGTTATACAATAAGCTTGGTATAGTGGGTTTAGTATAATATAATGAAGGGGGTTTATGTTCAAGATACAATATCCAACAGATCATCTAAAAAAAGAAGATGTTAATTCAAAGATTACTGAATTATCGGATGAAGTGCAATATATAGAGCAAGCTAGAGAATTTTCTCAACTTAAGCGTTATCGGAGATCTGATGTTGATTCCGAAAGTGGAAGTCAGATTAAGAGAATCGATGTTCCAGGAGACGGTAGTTGCTTGTTTTGGTCTGTTACTATGGCTTACTTAATACCCGTCAGAAACGACGATGCTTTATTTCGACAAAGGTATGAAGTACTATTTGGAAATGATGGAACTGTAACCCAAAATTTAGATCATATTAGAGGTTTGGTTCGGAATTTAGGTGCTGCGAATTATGATGATACATTTGCAAATTTAGTAAGAAACTTATTTCGTAATCGAGTAGTTGATCACATAAGTTCTTATAGAAATGAGTTCAGAGATTTTGTTGAAGGTGATTTTGAGCGTTACTTGGAAAACATGAGGAACCCTGATACTTGGGGAGGTGAACCTGAAATAAGAGCAATGAGTGGAATGCTTAGCGCAACGATTAGTGTTTCTGGTGAAGTTGAGACTCAATATGGTAATGGGGATATTCAAATACAATTATTTCATGTTGGTGCACCAGGTAAACGAAACCATTATAATTTTGGTCTTGAAAGGAATATTATTGATAATGATAAAGAGCTTGCAAAAGGCTTAAAAAGAGTCATGGGTAAAGTAAGACCACAAGACTTTGAGTTAATACAGTTATTGATAGAGGAAGCAGATAAAGAAGTTGGTATAAGCCGGCAAGATGAGGATTTTAAATCTTTTGAACCGAGATTTCAGTCATTTGTGGATCAGATTCCATCTTATTTACACTCTGTAGAAAAAGCAGGGTTTTTTACACACTTCTTCCTAGGTAGTTTTTCTACTTTGTTGGATACAGAGATGGCAAAAAAGCTAGACATCAAGGAGATTTATTTTAGCTTTGACGGTGCAAAGACTTTGAAGGTAGCTATTATAAAAAATGGTGAAATGAAGAGTCAAAAAGATGTGATCGATAAAGTAAAATTATTTGTTATATCAGAAAGTGGTTCTCATTCTTACACTCAAGAGTTTGATCAAGGTGAATTGAAGGAGGTATTAGGCAAGCTTTACTCTCTTATTGAAAATAACCTAGATAAAATTAAAGTTAAATCAATAAAAATCATTAAAGATGCCGGTCATCAGGGAGAAATAGTTGTTGATGTGAAAGATAAAGGAGTAGACATAGAACATAATTCTGAAGTTCAATTTAAAAAAGTGAGAAAAGGGTTATGGAGGGATCCCGAAGTCGATATAGCGAAGCTAGCTATTTCCAATCAGCGAACAGTTAAAGCATCTTTAAGGAGAATTCTTGATAAGATTTACACAATTCACTCCGAATATGCAGACTCACTAATCTATGCTAGCAGAGCACGTGAAGCAGCACATCATGGATTTATGGTAGGCGTTTTCATGAATTTCCACTATAGGTATAATCTTAGAGTTTACCCAGAGCAATTTGCAGGAAGGGGTTATGCAGATATTATCTTGCTGGCTCGTGGTCCTGATCGTGCATTGGATTCTATTCCCATTATTATTGAATTAAAAGCGGGAGCAGGTTCTAATGCTACTCCAGATAAGGCTTTGCAGCAAGCAGAAAAGTATGCACAAGGCTTTCAACCAAATGTTCAGCGAGTTCTAACCACTGCAGATGACATTTTATGTGTTGGTGTCAATCTTGATAATCCATCTCCTATCTCTGATATTAAAGTATCAAATCGTGGAGAAGAAATAATTCCTCTTTTTCAAGATATGCTAAAATCTGCTGATGACTGGGATACGCAAAGGATTGGAACAATAGAATTAAAGGGACAGGTGAAAGATAATCTAGAACGTATTTATCATACGTTTCCTGGTACACCTGAGAAGGGAGATAATCATTATTTTAGTAGGTTTTTACTAGGGCAATCACTATTGTTAAATAGAGTTGAAGATTTAAAAACTGGTTTTAAAAAATACATTTTTATCTATGGAGACAATATACCTACTGAAGTGCATCCTAATCTTCGTAGGCTTAGACGTCCAGCAGCTGAAAGAGCCAGAGAAAGATTGTCAGCTAATCTTGATGCAAGCCATGCAGTTGTAACGATGGTGCTCATTCCAGAAAATATAGAGAAGTTGGTTTATGTGATAAATATTATTGAAGCTAATAGAAAAGATGTTCTGAACATGCTAAATGAAGTGCTCCCTCTTGAGAGGTTAAACAGAGAAATAGGAAATAGAGAAATAGTCGAATTAAATCTTAATTTTGATACTAGATACAAGTCAGATTTTAAAAGATATCTTACTGTTTGGACTGAAAAATATAATTCTTTACAAGAATACAACAATGGAGCTGAGAGATTTCAAGGTACTTTCAAAAAAGTTACTTATCCTAATGAGTTAAAAGAAACATTTGATAAAGCACTAGATATCCAATCCTTATCAATAAGAGGATATAGTAGATTATTAGAAAAAATTGGAGAAGGAATCTTTCCTTTTAAGAGTCTCGTTAATAAAGAAGCTCATTTCCAGGGAATATTGAATGGAGTGTTTAGTTATTATAGTGACTTAAAATTACAGGAATCACCAGAAACTAGAGCATTAGTTTTAACTGAGTTTCAAACTGGTAGAGGGGAACGTATTGACATGCTAGTTCATGGTATTAAGTTTGTGGCTCAAGGTGGAAATGCTGAGGAGTACACTCCAATAGGGTTAGAACTTAAGGCATCAAGGCAGGGTAAAGGGGCTCAAGCTTTATTGAGGGAAGCAAATGATCAAATAAATGAAGAGTACAAAGAAGGTGTTACCTATAAAACACTTACAGATGGTGATGAGGTAAAATTTATCGGTGTTGTTTTCGATAAAGGATCTAATAATCCGAATAAACTTATTTTAACAAGTAGGACAACCGAGGAAGGATTTATTCCTGTTGGAGTAGTTCATAGTTCACATCATATGTTGCCTACTGTAGGGCAGTGTTCTAAAAGAAAATCTTCATCGCCGGAGTATCCACCAAGTAAAAAGCCAAGAAGAGAAAGAAGTGTAAGTATGGCCTGCATAGATTCGTTTGATGAAGAAAAGATTACAAAGGAAGAAAAAAAGCAACGTGTTAAAGAGCTATTTGATATTGATAATGCTAAGGATTTAACTAATGAAATTGTAGATATAGGTCGTGAGCAAGTGTTTGATATGATAGGCAATGCTGATAGGACTGATGTATATGTAAAAGTAAAAGATAACAATGGTAATGATAAAAAATTGATAATAGGTGATATTATAGAAATGAAGAATGCAGAAAGATATTTTGTAGATGATTATAGTGATGGTATTGAGATCTTAGTAAAAGTAGGCAGAGATAAGGATCGCGTTATAAAAGAAAAAATAAAAGGACAAAATATTGAGTATTATTTAAGCATCGATGGCTATGAAGTAAAATTCGATGATATAATTAAAAATTTTACTACAGATGCAGAAAGAGAGAAAATTCATAATAAATTACATCAACTATCAAATGATAAGCAGTTGTTAGAGAATAAAAAATACATTGAAGATATAGGTGATGTTCAAACTAATCAAGATTACTCTAATATTGTAGAGGAAATTAAACAGAACTTGCTAGCAAAAGGTGTTAGGGAAGATACTTTTGATACGTTTAAAAATCATTTTGATGATCTTGGTGAAAAAGTTTTTGCAGATTATATTAGTAATGTAGAAAGCAGCCTTCAAGAAAAAGGAATTGCATTTGATCGTGATAAATTTGATTCAGCGAAAATAAAAGGAGCAAAAGGTGGAAAGTTTTTTTCCATGATGGCTATATATGACTTGCTTGATAGTATAAGTGATACAGCAACACTTGGACGACATGATAATAATGCTTTAAAGCAAGTATTTGGTATCAATGGTATACTAGATGCTATGGATGATGTTAGGACAAGCGTAAGTATTTCTCCTAATAGTAAAGTGGGAAAATTGATTAGTAAGGTACCACAGCCTGTACGTCAAACGTTTGTTAAGATTATCAGTAATCCTATAGTTCAAAGTATTACATTTGCAACTATTGCTTATCAATTTGGATATAGTATAAACGAAATAGCTCAAGGTAATCATCATCCACTAAATTATTATTGGACAGCTAGTAGTGGTATAAAACTAGCAAGCATGAGTATAAGGCCTATAAGTGCAGGAGTTAGTTTTACAATAAAAAGTGTAAGTGCTACTACTAAGATTTTAAGAGGGTTATCTGCTGCAGGCAAAGTTTTAGGTAGGATGTCAGTATTTACTATGGTTCCTGATATTGTGTTTTCATTGCATCAGTCCTTATACAGTAGAACAATGGAAGCGCAAGCAATAGCAGCACAAATTCCTATATCTAATATCGATCGTACTAAAATATTTTTTTCAAATTCCGAAAAAGCAATATACGAAGACTATATAAGGATAAAGGGTTATTTAAATACTGTGAAAAGCAATGCCATAAATTACCTTAATTCTGACCCTAATATAGCTGCAGTTGTACAATATGTTTCTTCCATTCAGGAAAAGTACCATGAGGTAATTACTACCATTAAAGAAAGGACCATTTGTATGGGTAGCGGGATTGGTTGCAATACTGTGTGGGAGTGTGAATTAGAAAAAAAATATGATGGCATCTCCTTTGATGTAACTTCTAATATAAAAACTGATTTATCTTCATTAAATATATCTAGACCTCTCTACTTAGAATTTTATCAGCTGGATGACATAGGCGCTACAAGATTTAAGAGTACTAAAAAATATGAAGAGTTTCTTGCAAAACAAGAAAAGAAAAAAGTTTATTTGATTAGTAAAGAGGCAAAGTACCTTCCCCATATAACTCAAGACGAGTACAATAGCGGGCTGAGAGTCGTAATGGCCCCATCAGGACATTTAATACCACAACATCAATGTAGTGGCATAATTAATGAACAACGTATATTCCGGCCCTACGCTTTGGATAAGGTATATATGCCTTGCAATACTGGCAAAACCTATAGAAACTGTCAAGAGAGCTTTACTCTCTCAGGTGAACCTTTTATTTTTACTAGTCCAACAATAAAAGATCCTAGTAATACAAAAAAGCAAACCTTTCCTAAAGGATCAGTATTATACATTTCAGGACCGAAAACATTGACAGCAGCTGCAAATTATCCAGCAGTAATGCATATTCCAGAGGGTAGTAATATACGTTATATTGGCTCTAAAAACAATGAAACTATTTTTATTATTAATAATTCTATGTCTGGTACCCTCAAAGGTGGAGCAGGAAAAGAAAATACTCTAGTAATGAATGTTAAAGCTAATAATATCGCTGCAAATTTGCATAGTGGAACTATACGTTATGGTAATAGTAATAACATAAGATTGGTTAACACATATAACTATGTATCTAACTCTGACAACAAGCAAAATATTACTACTCACTGTGAAACGAGATTAATTAATGTAAAAAACGCGGAAGTTTGGCAAAATTCATCTAACTGCACAGATAAAGATTATGAAGTTAGAGTGGTCAACAAAGAAAATGTACATCACAGAGGATTGAAGCAAACAGTGTTTATTATTAATGAAAACAGTGATAGTGCTAGGATAGTAAGTGATTTAGGCAGTACAGGAAAAATAAAGGGGAATATTGACGTAATAAGTGTTCAAGTTGCTAATATCACACAGTGGGGAATAAGTGAAGATATAGAAAAGGTCGGCTATAGCTTAGATCTTTTAGCTAATGATACACAAAGTATTGTTTCAAGTACTAAAATCGATGATTTTAAAAATCTAATAATTCAAGTAAACTGTAGTGGAGTAACAGAATCTGTTGCAATACAAGACAAGTCTTTGTTTGATACGGCGGAGGATATTAGGTATCAAAAGTTGAAAAATTCAGGCAATGATATTAGTGGAGAAGTTATACAGGATAGTGAAAAGAAGTTAAAAGCATTTATACAAGCAAGTATTCTAGGTCAAGAATTGCCTAGCACTTACCAAATTGCAAAAGATATTGCTAGTAAGAGTAATTTGGACATACCAATATCTCAAATAGAAGTCATCAAAAATCACATGGGAATACCTAGTGAAAAAGTGATAATTGCTGATATGTACTCAGGTCAGGTAGTTGTTGATTTTAGCTATAATAATTCTGATGTTACAAGTAGTTATCAGAAATATCATAATAATGGAGGAAGCCTTAATTATGATCGCTATATGGTAGCATGTAATCACTATCAAGATGTGACGGTAGAAGGAGAAAAAGGGCAACATCAGTATGTTATCAGACTACCAGATACATTAAATCACGAAATCTCGTTATTCCCCATAAGACTTAATTTAAAAATAAAAAGCAAAGCAGTGCCTTATCAGAACGTACCTTACAATATTATTGATTTTGCTGGGTTGAATGTAACAGATATTGATAGTATAGGTATAGAAGAAGGTGAAAGGAGTTATATAAATGAATGTTATAACAAATCAATCTCTGACCTTACAGAGGACAGTTTAGAGATAAAAGATATTACAGTACTTGATAGCAAAGGTACTAAGTGGTCTTTGTCTATTGGTTTAGTTGATTACTTTAAAAGTCCAGAGCATCAGCAAATTGTATTACAAATGAACAATAAGCTTTATAAAATTGACAGTACAAATTTAAAGCTTGAGCATGTAGAGATGGATCCTAACTCTTTCAGATACTATCAGCCAGATGAACAAGGATTACAGATTTATCATAATCAACCTATTGACAAGAATGATGTTGGGTTGGTTGATTTTAGAGATAAGTCTATATTGGGTTTTGATATGGAGATTGTTGATGATAGTTTAGTGCTATCATATGGAAATAGTACCATTGCAAAAGTGGAGAATTGGAGTAATTATCAGCCTGCAAGAGAAATGATGTTCGCTTTTAATGATACAATGGTTTCTAATGCGGAATGCATATTCTCTGCTTGTAATTCAGAAGATATTATAGAGGACTTTAATAAGGAGAAAGTGACTTTATTAAAGGAGCAAATGTTTGATGCTATAGTGCGAGATAATATTAATGAAGCTAAAGATTTAATTAGAAAAATTGAAAGTATTAATATTGAAAGTAGGCATGAATTAACACCTTTGTACGTTGCTATTCAAGCAGGTAGGCTGGACATAGTAGAAATTCTTTTTGATAGGAAGCATTTTAGTGTTAAAGATAAAGACATCCATCCCCTGCACTGGGCCGCTCAGCAAGGCAATTTGAATATAGCTAAGTTTCTTGTGGATCAAGGTGCTGATATTGGAGCTAAAGATAATAATGGTAGAACTCCTCTGCGTGTAGCCGCTTATAGTGGTGACCTAGATATGGTCAAATTTTTTTTTGATAGGAACATGAATATTGAGGTTAAAAATAATGATCCATATAAGGTGATGGGAGTAGTTGAGGGCGTAAAGAACGAAATTATTAACCAAGCAGATACTGCACCTAATGTAAAAAGATGGGCAGAGTTTTTTGTAGAGAAGTTAAGATATTCAATAAAAAGTGTAGCAAAAGAGAAGCTAAAGGATGGCATGTTGCATAATAGGTATAGTTCAGTTAATGAACTTGCTAATGAAATTTATAAATCAGATGGAAAGCTGTTTGATGATATAATTAAAGAAGTTGTAGATGATGCATATGGAAGAGTAGATACGAAAAAAATATTAAGCTGTGTACATAATCATGGTGATATTGGTCAGTTGATTTCAGGTTACATAGCTGTATTTGATGCAATGCAAAAGAGTGGTGATCTAAATGATAATGCAATATTTAAGTTAGCTTCTTACATTAAAGAAGCAATGGAGATGAAGGATTATCCTAATGTTCCTTTAGAAAAAAGATCTAGCCTTGAAAAGCTAGAAAATAGATTACCAAAATCAGTAAGGAATGCAATATTTGCTTCAAAAGTATGTATTAAGAATGTTTATCAGGGTGAATATTTATATGCTGCTAACAAATGTTTCAATTATGATAATGACAGACGAATGGCATTTACTTGGACTCCAAAGAATGAAAAAAATGATAAGTTTAGGTGGAAGATTAAACTTGATGGTGACAATTTTTATATAGTGAATGTTGCATTTAATGAAACCTTGTATGCTGCTAGTAACTATTTTAATTATGATAATGATAGACGAATGGTATTTACTTGTATTTCAGGAGGAAGAGTTGCACGAGATGTGTGGAAGCTTGGACCTGATGGTGATAACTGTTCTATAATGAATGTTAAGCTTAATGAATATTTATATGCTGCTAATTATGCTAAATATGACAATGATAGGCGTAGAGTATTTACTTGGATTCCAGGAGGTCAGGTTCCGCAAGGGATGTGGGTGATTGAAGATTGTGGGTCTAATGTAAGAAAAGTGAGAAATGCAGATGCTGGTTCTAGTTTAGATATAGTAAAGGTTTCAAGGCAAGCACAATTAGATCATGCATTGTTGAATGTAACAAAAGTTGGCAATATTAGTGAAGTAACAGGCCTTGTTAATCAAGGAGCTAATGTTAATACTGAAGACAGAGATGGTAATACCCCTGCACGCAATGCTGTATTAAAAGGTCACTTTGGTATATTTAAATACCTTGTTGAAAATGGTGTTAGTTTAGAGGGTAAAGATCATCGTTGTGGTCCCTCTATATGTGATGCTTCTTATAGTGGTAATTTGGATATACTAAAGTACCTTATTAGCAAATGTGTTGATATTAATGATACTGATAAAAATGGTTGGACACCGCTACATTTTGCTGCATGGAGAGGCTACTTAGAAGTTGCTAACTTTTTAATAGAAAAGGGTGCTGATATTAACGCTGAGAACATTTTTGGCAGAAAACCTATACACATTGCCGCTGAAAACAATAACAAAGACATTATAGATTTTTTTCTCAGCAAGGGAATGAGCATCGATGATTTTGATAGATATGGTCGAACACCACTATACTGTGCTTCTTGGAATGGTCACTTGGGTATAGTAAAGTACCTTGTAGATAGGGGAGCTGACGTTTATACTCAAGACAAAGGTGGTAAAACATTGCTGGATATTGCTACTGATCAAAAACACAATAATATTGTAGAGTATTTAAAACAAGTGCAATTAGATAAAGAATTATTGATTGCAGCACAATATGGAAATCTTAGCAAAGTTGAAGATCTTGTAAGTCAAGGGGCTAGCTTAAGTGCTAAGTATAGCGATGGCCGAACTCTTATGCATTGTGCTGCTTATGGGGGCGAGCTAAATGTAGTAAAATATCTTGTGGTAGGTGAAAAGAGTAGTTTAAAAATTAAAGATAATAGTGGTAGAATTCCCCTTCACTATGCTGCTTACAATGGTAAACTAGATATAGTAAAATATTTTATAGACGAAGAAAAAATTGATGTTAATATTAAAGATCATGGTGGCTGGGCGCCTCTATATTATGCTTCTTGTAGTGGTTATTCTAATGTAGTAAACTACCTTGATAAAATACATAATTTAGATTTGATAAGTAACTTACAAGAAAATTCTGCGTCTTTAGAAATCCCAAATAGTAATAACATTGAGGTTCAAGACAAACTTGGTAGAACCCCCTTACATCTTGCTGTCAAAGCAGGTGATCTGAGCAAAATAAACCTTCTTTGTGATTATGGTGTTAATATTGAAGCTCAAGACAATTTTGGTTGTACACCAATTTTTTTCGCTATTCGATCAGGAAAATTGAATGTAGTGAGTCTTGTTCTTTATTATGGTGCTAATATTAATGCTCAAGATATGTATGGTTCTACGCCTTTACACTATGCTGCTCAAGAAGGTAACTTAGGTATGATTCAGCTTCTTCTTAGTAGATGTGCTAGGATTGAGCTTCTAGATAGGAATGGTTGGACACCTATACTTTTTGCTGCTCGAGAAAGTAAATGGAATGCAGTAGAACTTCTCGTTAGTAAGGGTGCTAAATTTAATAATGAAATAACGTATCAGGGAACACCTTTACATTTTGCTGTTCGAGAGGGTAATTTGGATACGGTTAAATTTCTTATTGATAAAGGTGCTAATATTGAGTCTCAAGACGACTATAATAACAAACCTTTACATCTTGCTGTTAGGGTGAACAGATTGGATATAGTAAAATTTCTTCTTGATAAGCACGCTAACATTGAGGCTAAAGACATGGATGGTGATATACCTTTAGAATTGGCTATTCAAAGTGGTTACAAAGATATAGAGGAAGTTTTAAGGCAAGCACAATTAGATCTAGATAAAGAATTATTGAATGCTGCAAAAAGCGGAGACCTTGATAAAGTTAAAGAATGTATAAAACGGGGTGCTTATATTAATACTAAGAGTAGTAATGGAAGGACTTCTCTACACTGGGCTGCATTTGAAGGTTGCTTACCAGGAGTAGAGTATCTTATAAAGGAAGTTGCTGACATTAATGCTAAGGATAACACTAGTAGGGCTCCTCTACACTATGCTGCTAGAAATGGTCATTTAGATGTAGTAAAATACTTTATAGAAGAAGGTGCTAACTTTGATGTTAAAGATAAAGATGATAAAACACCGTTGGATCTTGCCTCTTGGCAAAAACATAATGATGTTGTAAAATATTTAGAGGAAATCAAAGAAGAAAAAGATAGACCTGCACAACGCAAACGCCGTCATCACCATGGAGATCATAGTCGTCATCATAATCACTTATCGCGTAAACCTCTTGCTATAGATTTAGGTGATCGACCTGAGATAGCAACAAGTAGTGGAGCAAGACCATCTTCATGGATAAATAATTTGTTTAGTTGGGTAAAAAGCTCTGTAGGTGGATTATTAAATTCTAAACCTACATTACCTGAGGAAACATCAAGCACTTCAAGTCCAATATCACAAGTAGATGCAAAAATGGATGTAAATGGTTCAATAATGTTATTTGACTTATTGATTAGAAGGGTTACAGGTCAGAAGTATATTTCCACAGTAGTTCAGTCTATATCACCATTAGAAGCACAGGGCTATGCATTAAATATTATAGAGGAATTTGAGAAAGTAGTAGAGCAAGCTGGATTAAAAAGTGGTGTATCAATGCACCGGTTAAATATTGATTATATGGGAATGCAGAAAGAGATTACTAGAAAAGTCATGAGTGGTAAATTTGATGAGGTTTCAGGGATTTTAAGCTCATATGTAGAGAAAGCGTGCCCTGGTAGAGAAGCAGGATGCCCTGGTAAATTAAGCGAGAAAAGGTTTAATGAGTTTATGGCTAAATTTAATAAAGGATTAGATGTAACATTAAATCAATCAATAGAGCAGATATTACACAATGGAGGTGATACATTAGAGGTTAATAATATAGAAGAACAGCAAGGACCTAGGAGTTATTTAAATAATACTTCTATTCAAGGCCATTTGACTAGGAATAAGGTTAAATTAATTTCTTAATCTCATCTAAAGAAAGGCCGGTTATTTCAGCGATAACATCAATAGATACACCGGCCTTGAGTGAGTTTTTTGCAACTTCAATTTTACCTTCAATTTTACCTTTTTGATGTCCGATGAGGATGCCTTCATGAAGTTTTTCTTCAAGACTAGATAAATAATCATCGGTACGTTTCTTAGCTTGGTCATAAGCAAGACGTTCTTCTTTACTCCAATTATATTGGTTCAGCTCATCATAAGCCCTGCCAATAATTAAATCACTTCCTATTATTTTTTTTAGATCATCTTCACTTGTTTCACCGGCGTGTTTAAAAAAATAACACCATTTCTCTACTACATTTTCTAATTGATCTTCTCTTTTTTTAAATTTAGGTAACTCTATAAAAGTAAAACTAAAGTCTTTGAGATCATGTTCAAAAGTTATCTTATCAAAAGTAACATGATCAGACTTATAAGCTAGCTTATTAGGAAATAAGATAAAATCGGCAATGGCAATAAAGATAACGCCTTTAAGATCATGATACTGATCACCTACATCAGCTTGACTTGAATAGGCCTTAGCGGCATAGTATTGGGCACGTTTTTCAAAGCCAGTAGTTTTAGCGACTTGCATCTCAATTATTGTTTTTATGCCTGTAGAATCAACACAGAGAACATCAACAATGCTTTGCTTTTGAGAAGCAATGACAGGGTCTTGAATGGGACTGAGAAAGGAGACATCTTTAATCTTATTGTCATCGGTAAGACCTAGTATATCATTAAGAAAGTGAATAAGAATATCTTTATTTTTTTCGGTACCAAAGATACGGCGAAAAGCTATATCATTGCGAGCATCAAGAAACTTCGAAAGAGCCATGAGAAAGTAAGTTAAAAAGTATTAATGATTATACACAATTGTGAAGAAATGTTCAACGTTTTTATGCTGAAGTCTATTAAAGTGGTAAATTTAGCTAAATTTCAAGAGTTGGCAAAAAACTACCTTCATAGATGACCCTAGAATGCTACTACGCATCTTAGACGGTCCCTTTCTATATCTTTTTATCACCCTTCTGTAAAGTGCCTTAAAAGACCAGCAAATGGATATCATGAATTTAAAGCTGTGGGAGACATCAAATTGGTGTATAAAAACACGAATCTACAACGACATCGCTTAAGGAAATCAGTATCTATTAATATATTAATTTATTCATAAAAAAATAAATAAAAAAGATTGAGAAATTGATTTGACTTCACTCGGAAGCTATGGCTTCATGCCAATGCTGATAAAAAAACAGCAGTAAATAATTAAAAACAATTTGTTGTTAGTGAAAGGTAAATTATATGAATAAAAGTAAAGAAGAAATAGAATTCAGAATATTAGAAAGCAAAGGTAAAGCACTACTTGATCGTGAAATAATGGAAACGTTTCTAAGTGCAGTACATGAAAGGCCACAAGCTCAAGAAATTGCTAAAAATCTGGTGAATACCTATACGGGAGTAGGAAGGATTTTAGGTAGAGAAATGGATGACCTGAAAGTTATAGAAGGAGTAACTGACTCTGCAGTAGCAATGATTATGTGCGTTAAGGAAACACTAGAAAGGGTACTGAGAGAAAAGCTCAAGAGTGAGCCAATAATGGACTTACAAGGGCTAGTAGAGTACTTAAACGTAAGTATAGGCCACTCAGAAAGGGAATGTGTAAAAATACTGTACTTGAATAAAAGACGCCAATTAATTGGAGAAGAATCCTATATTGGTGAAATGGAAAAAGCACCAGTATATATAAAGGAGATTATAAGAAAAGCATTAATAAAAAATGCAACATTAATAATAATGTCACACAACCACCCTGGGGGAAGTTTAGAGCCTTCAGAAGAAGATCAAGAAGTAACGAAGAGCTTAGCAGCAGCATGTAGTACTGTAAGCGTAAAATTGTTTGACCATATTATCATCACAAGTGGAGGCTATTTCAGCTTTCGAGAAAACGGATTGTTATAGCAGAAAGTATTTGCAAATCTACTCACTATAATTTATAATGAGTAATAAAATGTATAATAATAAAGTTTATTGTACGCTTAAAAAGTATTTTTAATAGTGAGGATAATATGGGTAATAAAATAATTGTACCTTTTGATGATCAAGAAGGAGGTACTTACGAGTTAAACATTGATCTTGATAGATTATCGAAGGGTGAAATATCAAATTCTATTAGAGGTATTGGTCGTACTAGCCAGCAGCCTACCTTTGTGAGCAAAATTAATAAGGCTAAAAAGCTTGGAGAAGTGCCCTCCCCTGATAGAGACGTTCAAATCAACTACGGAAAAGGGCTCGACTACATATATGGTACAAAACCTTTAAATGATCAAGAAGATAAAAATCCATTTGCTTCAGCTTTGCAAAAAATAAAGCCAAGTATAAGCGAAAGCGAAAAGTTGAGCTGGTTTAAAAGTGAAGTGGTAGAGGCAAAAAACGTAAATGAATTGCACAAAACTATAGACCAAGTACTAGCCTCTGGAGCAAGAATAAATGCATATAACGATGGGGAATGGAGCATTGCAGAGTATGTAGTATTGGGTACACATTTTCATAAGTTAGAAAAAAGTGATCGAAAAAAGATAATGCGGAAGCTAATGCTAAGTGGTGCAGAGTTTCATAATACTTTATTGCAGAATAAACTGATAGGTGAAATCTATAATGAGTTACAACCAGAAGTTCAGCTACAGATAGATAAGAGACTAGAAGAACTAGAGAAGGCTGGCGAAAGTGCTGTGCAAGAAGGAGAATTAATAGATATCGAGATAGACAATGCAACATTATATATAGAATTTTCTGAGGACAGTAAAGTAGAGGTTGCCAAAATACTGAGAGAGTTAGGAAGTAATATTTTAAAAATTGGCAATGATGCAGTTGAGGTTAAAAGTGAGAAGGGAGGTATAAGAAACTATACCGATATTTCAGATGGCAGCTCTGTCATGTTAGAATTTCCTACAAGCATTGGTAAGCTAAATATTATATTGTACCACGATGTAAAAAAATATGATCAAGTACAAGTAAGAGTAGAAAATAAGGAAATATGGTCTAAATTACAAGAAAGAGGAGAAGAAATTGGAAAAAATTGCCTTTTCGGGGGAGTAAAACTTAAAGAAGCAATAGAGAGAGGTAGTTTCACTAGATGTGGCATATGGAGTGAAAAGTATGCTATAAAAGAGATTAGTAATGATGAAGTATTGTCTCCGTGGGTAAATAGGATACGTGAAGGTAGTAAAGAAACTTTTAGAAAACTTTAATGTGTCTACAGTCAACTTTAAGGTTCCAGAGGTTTTTTCTTACCATTATATCTGGAGCCTTAACAAAATTGAGCTATAGTAGAAAATATTATACGCATGGTTGTTTTCGTGGAAAAAAGTCTAGATTGTGAAGTAGGGGAAAAAGTGAAAAATTGGAGGTTAGAGAGAGGTCATACTCAGAAGGATTTAGCGAGGAAAATTGGTGTAAAGTACTGGGTGATACTACAATATGAAAAAGGGAATCGTAGAATTTCAATTGAAAGGTTGTACGCTATAGCGGAAGCATTGTCAGTAAGTATTGTGGATCTAATTCCTGTATCAAGTGAGAAAATTTGCCTTGAAAATGAAGAAGAAGAGATACTCAATCTGGTAAGAAAATATAAAAAGATTAACGATAAAGAGCTACGTAAAATGTTTTGTTTATTCACCAAATTTGTCCAAGTTAGTGAAAAAAGTAGTAGGAAAGCAGAGAAAGTAAAAATTGCAAAGGGCTTGATTAAAGCAGGGGTTTCTGTTGATATTGTTGCGAAAACAATTGGTCTCTCTGCTGATGAATGTATTGAAGAAAAGGTTGGTTCTATCTACTACCAAATAGGAAAGAAGATAAAAGAATGGAGGCTAGTGAGAGAGTATACTCAAAAAGATTTAGCAGAGAAAATGAATACAACCCGTCACGAAATAAGCAACTATGAGCAAGGAAGGACTTCTGTTCCACTTGATAAATTATATGAAATGACAGAAAAATTATCGATTAATATTACGGATCTACTAATAGATGAAGGTAGTAAAGTAGAAAATGAGCTACCTGATTTGATTAAAGAATACAAAGAAATTGAGAGCCAAGAATTACGTAATGCATTAATAAAATCTCTGTTTGAAAGCATACAAATTTGTGATGAGAAAGTGAGAGAGGTAGAAAGGATTAAAGTTGGAAGGGATTTAGTAAAAGGGGGAATTTCTATTGATATTATTTTGCAAGCGGTAGGTTTACCTGTTGATGTAGTTTTAGATGGATAGCTCGTAAAAAAATTATAGCAATAAAGTTTTTTCTTAAATGGAGGTATATGTGTTTGTTTCTGCAAGCAATGTTAGTTATGGAATGGGGCGAAAAATAGAAAATTGTAGGTTAATGCGAGGGCATACTCAAACAGGATTAGCAAGCCAAATAGGTTTAACATACAAAGAAGTAAACAGCTATGAAAATGGGTATATTTCTATTCCAATTGAAGTATTATATATAATAGCAAAAGCATTATCAGCTAGTGTTACAGATCTACTACCTGAATCAGTAGTAGTAAGAGAATATAAAGATGAAGATGAGGAAATACTCTATCTAACAAAAATATACGAGAATCAAAAGTTAGGCAAAATAGTACCTTCATTAGTCAGGTTTGTTCATATTAGCGAAAAAATTAATCAAGAAGAGGCAAGATTAGAGGTAGCAAAAAATCTAGTAAAAGAAGGAGTTTCAGTTGACATAGTTTCCCAAGCAACCAGCTTATCTATTTACGAGTATGATAATAAAGAGAGAGAAATCTGCACTGATTCTATATACTACAGAATAGGGCAAAGAATAAGAGAGTGGAGGCTAATAAGAAGATATACTCAAAAAGATTTGGCAGATAAAGTTGGTGTAACACTCAAGGAAATACACGAGTATGAAATAGGATACACCGCCATATCATTTGACAAATTATATGAAATAGCAGGAGGATTATCAGTGAATATTAAAGTTCTGCTGCCTAAAACAAATGAGGATAATAAAGAAGAAAATAAGCTACTGAGTTTAATCAGAGAAGATGAAAATCAAGAATCACTAGTCAAATCTCTAACTGAAGGTATGAAAAGTAGCAAAGAAAAAGTTAAAAAAACAGAGAAAATCAAGGTTGCAAAAAATCTAGTTAGGGCGGGTGTTTCTACTGATGTTATTTTGCGAGCAAGTGGCCTAACTGCTGATGAGTGTGAAAATTGAATTGTGTTAAATAATATATTAAGATATAAGTAAAAATAGTTATATATTTAATATTTCTATACAGAATTTCTCTATCAGTTCCTGATTGTCCTCTATCATTGCCTTTGCCTCTTGCTGAAGAGATTTGATATTTTTTGATGTAATGTTATCCATGTCAGCCGACGCTAGCTTCAATTGCGATTGTATTCTTACGTATCTATTGCCTATTACTTGATTCATCTGATAATTTACGCAGTCCAGTCCAGAGGCAAACATCACATTTAACAAGGGTTTTATCCATCCTATTTTTCCGAATCTCTTTGAATTGGCTATGCTTCTATCTGTTCTGCCAGTACCTATCGATAACAGTAGAATATCATCATTTGGAAATAACCTCTTACCACTTGCATATGCACAAGCCGCTGGATTATTGGCAAACACCCCGCCATCCACTAATACTCTGTTTATCTGGTCAATTTTTAGATGTTTTGGTATAAAATAAGTAGGTGCAGCCGTTGCAGCTCTTAACACATCCCTTAATTTAATAAAATTTCTATCCTCTTTCCAGCTTTTAAAGAAAAATGGGCAGTTATTCTGAATATCGTAACTGGTAAGCAGTACATTATTTAAAGTGTTTTGTAGAGTATCATCACCAAAATATTTTTCTAATATCGATTCGATGTTTTTGTGTGGATATTGTGCACAGTTAAACCAAGATAGTATTGATTGTCTAAAAAACGAAGACTTGAAAATATATGGTCCATATTCCCGATAGAACTCAACCAAATCATTGGCTGAATATTGAGGGCTTCCTTGTTTATCTTTTTTACATAATCCAACTACAACAATTCCACCGGTTGAAGTACCTGCCATAAGATCAAAGATTTCAGCTACCCTCTTTCTTGTTCTTTTTTCTATTTCTGCGAGAATAATGGCTGGTATGATGCCTCTAATTCCACCTCCATCAACGGATAAAATATATTTAATCAATTGTAAATTTAGGTAAAGATATTAAGATTTAATTTTTCCGTTTAAAACCTGCAATTTAAACTCATCTAATTCTTCAGAAAGATTTTTTACCCTTTCCTCAAGTACTAACACTTTTTCCATTAAACCATATTCCATGAGCTTATCGTGAAGTTGCACTCTTGAGTCTAACTTGGATAACCACCATATCAATGCTACGGTTTGGATTAATATGGTGATAATTACCGTAATTGGGATTTTTTGATTTTGCATAATGATTTAAAATGTGAATTTATTATGGATAGCTAATTTGGTAACTACTATTTTGATTTATGCTGTTCCTCTGCATTTGCAAGTAGCTTAATAATTTCTCTGTAAGGTTTATTTTTATCGTGTTGCGATGCCATTACAGCCATTTTTCTAGCTCCTTTTCCGTCGTTATCTTTTATGTTAGGATTCGCACCTTTTTCTAATAAGAATCTTACAATCCCTAAATGCCCTTCACCTGCAGCATGATGTAAAGCTGTCCTTTTAAAGGCATTTCTGTCGATTACATTTATATTTACTTTCTCTTCTAATATTAGAAATTTGATAATATCTAAACATCCTTTTCTTGCCGCATAATGTAACGCTGTTTCACTCAAGTTTTGCGCCATATCCTTTACTAAAAGTTTTACTATTTCTAAGTTACAATTACTAGTAGCCGCTCGTAATGTTTTGTTATAATTATCTGTAGCTTTGGATTTTTGATAGCAATATGTAATAACAACACATACCATTAATATTATAAACCATACAAAATGTATTTTTTCCTTTTCATTATATTTTAGTTGACTCATATTCAGTAGTTTCTTTACATTGAACAGACTATATACTTATTTTTCCTTAACATCGTTTTCATTTACTTAAAGATGCTGATAATATAGTAAGATAACCTGAGCTATTTAAAGTATGCTCCGCTCTATTAATTATCCATTCACCATCTACCGCTTGATTAAAACCTATAAGACTAAGTTTAGCTTCTGCAAATAACTCCGGATTACCAGGCATAGTTATATCTAAAGTTTCATTGTTACGCTTCAATTGTTTTAATTTGGCATTTGCTGCACTTAGTGCTGACTCTGCATTTGAGTAAAGTTCCAGCATAATATAACTTGGCTCACTGCTACCAACTGTTTCTTTAATAGTTTCGCCCTTTTCATAGCTATGCCATTTTGCTACTACTGAATTGTATTTATCACGTACGGTAAAATGCACTCTCCAATTAATTGTGTCTTGAGGTCTAATAGTAGTTGTTCCTAAAGCTTTTCCTGTGGCTGATTTTGCCATATTTTTTGAAATAAATAATATGTACCCACCAGCTAATTTTGCCATTGCTTCGCGTTCTACTGCTATTTTAGTTAACAAACTGATATCACTTTCATCTATTTGGTTAATGTGGGGTATCAATATATCCTTAAATTCTTCAGCAACTTTATATCCATATCCATGTTTTTGAGCTATTTCTTTCACTAAGTTTTCTATGGTAATTTGATGCCATTCTTTTGATACCTTTGCTTTTAAAGATATTCTTAAATTTGTTGCATGAGCTTTTATTAGTAGAGTTTTAGGTGGACCCTGTATAGTCACTTCGTTGACTGTATATATACCCATTGGAAAGATTCCCGTTTCCTTATAACCTAATGATATGTTCAATTCATTTGGAACTTCTACATTTTCATTGTCATAGTTAACACATATCTCTGCAACATCGTCTATGGTACCAGATTCATCAGTAAGATGTACCGATATTACATGATCTTTTATTCCTTCAATGCTGAATTCAGGTTTCATTTACTCCCATACTTTTAACTTCGATTTTTTTAATTGCTTTTGTATTATAGGTAACCTGATCTTTAATCCTGCAGGCAAAAAACTTCCATATTCTGCAAGGCCTGGATTTTCAAGCAATAGTTCCTCTACTGTTCCAGAGCTATGTCCATAGTGTTTAAAACATATGTAATCTAACATTTCTTTTTCTCGGGTTATATAATGTACTGTCATACATAACTCCTTAAACTTAAGCTAAATTCAACCTTTTTTGGTAATCCACAGGGAAAATACGACGTTTGCTTTTCTTCTAACCGCACAATAACAAATCTTCCCAAAACATTTCCTAAACTGTCTACTAAGATACTTGGTTCCTGATTTTTCTCAGCTTCTTTCATACTTTTTAATCGATTTAAATCATTAAGATTATGGAAATAAATTACTCCTTCTAAGTCTATATTTTCTGTACCTTGGCCAATATTTTGTAATGAAGGTGTTTTACCAATACACTCAATAGTACTCCAACGATTTTCTTTACTATACCTTACACTTGTTGGAGAAAGCTTATGTTGACCAAGTGATAGCATTAGTAAATCGGCTCTATTGAATCAAACAGAACGTCACGAGATTTTTCTCTTATTCTTTTTATCACTGCATCGGCAAGACTACGTACATCTTGGTTAGGTTCTGCTTTTATACTTATATTAAATGTAAAAGTTTGATTGAAAATTTTTTGTTCACACTTTTCACAGTCTTTTAAAACTTTCTCTGAATTATCTGCTACTGAACTTTTTTCTGTAATTACACTAGCACTTTCAATCATATTCGTTCTACTATTCGAAATTCCACTAAAAGCATTATTGTGCAGTAAAGGATTTTCTTTACTAAAAACATTATTTTTACTGATTATCTTAGTTGTACCGCCTATTTTTGCTTTTACTGGTTTCTCTAATGCTTTTATTGGACTATCATTAAACAATTTTCCCAAACCAATCCAATTTTCTATAGGTTTTGCAATTGATTTCCAGATACTTGAGAAAAAGTCCTTTACCTTTTGCCAATTAGCGATTACAAGCGCTGCACCAGCTGATAGTCCAGCAACAGCAGCTCCTATAGGATTGGTAGCCACAGCTAGCGTTAAAGTTTTCAGTCCCATGATTACTGCTGGAATTACTCGAGCTGATAATGAAGTTAATACTGGCAAAAGTGTTCCCTGCAAAATAGCCTTAAAAGTTAATATTCCACCTCCAGCCAATGCAAATGCATAACCAAAACCTACCACTGCAATCTTACCAATAATAAGAGCTGAAATTATGCTCATAACTCCTGTAGTTAAAATTGGACACTTCTCTGCGAACCAAGCTATACCTGTAGATATAGACCTCAAAATCTTACTTATCCAATTTAAAGGAGGTAGCATAACTGACCCTAAGTTCATTCCTAGTTCTGCTATTGTATTTTTGAGTAGCTGCAAATTATTTGCTGTAGTCCTTGCGCGATTGTCAAATTCTTCTTGCATGGAATGTTTATACTTTTCTTTGTCAGCTACAAAAGCTATGGCATCTTCATATTTTTTTAGGCTTCCAACTATCAATGCAATATCATCTTGATATTCTTGACCAAAGAGATTGAGAAGGATTTGTGAACGTTCTTGTTTATCTACTTTCTCTAAAGTTTTAAAAAAGTAGAGTAATGCTTCTTGACCATTTTGAGCGATTTTTTGTGACATCTCTTCTGCAGTTATGCCTATGGATTCCAATGCTGCTTTAAATTCTTTGCCTTGTCCTTCAGCAGTTTGAAGTTTGCTAAGTAGAGCATTTATAGCAGTTGCAGCTTTTGCTGGTTGTTTACCTAAACTAACGAAGGCATTTACTAAACTACTTGTTTCCTTGATATCAAGACCAAATTGTTTTGCAGTACCACCAACTATTGCTAGAGCTTCAACCATATCTTTTGCTTTTGCAGCACTGTTATCTGACAAGTGGTTGATCACATTACCAACATGTTCCATTTCACTAACATCAATTCCATAAACGTTAGAAAGTTTAGCTATGGAATCACCAGCTTGTTCGGCAGACATGTCAAATGCTGTGGCCATTTTAGCTACTGTTGTGGTAAATCCAAGTAGCTTATTTTTGTCAATACCAAGTTGTCCACCACTTGCAGCTATTTGTGCTAACTCTGCAGCTGATAGCGGTATTTCACGGGATAATTTTTTTATATTCTCACTGAATTCGTTCATTTCTTCATCATACTGAAACTTTACAACTTTCTTAACATCAGCCATGGCAGATTCAAAGTCAATCGCAACTTTAATTGGTGCTGCAAGTGAAAGACCTAGTCCTATAGTCTCCATTACTTGTGATCTATAATGCGCTTTTTTTGCCAAAGCATTTTGCTGTTTTTGTATTACAGATCCTAATTTACTGTATTTTCCTTTAAGTACTTCAATAGATGAACCAAGTTTAGTTTGATCCCTCACTAAAGATTTAATATCCTTTCCACTTTTCCTGATTTCTTCATTTAATGTGTGAAGTGCATCTCTCTTTTTAATATAAGCCTCTTTTGCCTTTGATGCCGATACTTTCAATTTTTCGAATTCATTTCTCAGTGCTTTGCTTGGCTCTTTTTTTTCCTTCTTCTCTTTAGCAATTGCTGCGGCTGATTCTTTTGCTTTCTTCTCCGCTTCCTTCCAATTCTTCATAGCTTCAAGGGCATCATGATTTAGTTGCTTAAATTTGGAAACAGATTTCATTGACGAATCAAGCTGCTTTATACTATCGCCCAACTTAGAAAGCTTTGCTGCACTACCTGTCATTGCATTGTTAAAACTACCATCTAACGTCGCACCTATTTTTATTGAAAGCATTGACATTTTTTTGTTACTCCTTCACTTACTTCTAACCACTTTAGAAACTCTTTTATACTCATATTAATAATTTGCTCAATTCCACTTCCTGTTGTTGAGCTAAGTTTTAAAATATTGAATCTTAACTCCTCTGTTCCAGCGGCGACAAAAAATCTTTTAGCACCTTCTGTATTTCTACATAATCTTTAATACATAAATCTTCAACTACTTCTTTTGGTACGGATGCTAGATTAGCAATTAAAGCTACTTCTTTTAAAGCTTCGCCTTCTATGCGTTCTATAGCAAGTAAATCTCTTACTTTAGGTTCACGCATCGATAATTCTGAGACAGAAATCCCGTCAATTGTTATTGGGTTATTAAGTGTTATAGTGTGCATTATCGCCTCCTTAAAAATAAAATTTCAAATATGTTTTTTATATGCCTAAAACCATCTGAAGTAGTGCCATTTGATCAACACCATTTATCTTTCTAATCATATTTTCAGCATCGATTTCTATTAATTCATTACCACCTATAGTAAGTTTATAGTAATGGACAGCTACAGTGCATTTGAGCGTTGCTTTTTCAGCAGGTTTCCAGCTACCAAAGTCAAACTCTTTAAAAATGCCTCTTAAATTGATTATTACTCCTTCAATATCATTGCTACCACTACCTTGCATTCCACCACGGAGCGTCAAAGAAACTGAATTCCCATTTATTAGACCAAATAGCCTAAACAGCTCTGTATCGTATTCAGAAAAAGTGAAATCTGCTTCAAGCTTCTCCATGCCCATATCAATATTTATTGGAATATCCATACCACCAGCTCTGTACTCTTCTGTTTTTATGGTAAGCTTCGGTAAGGTTATCTCATCTATTTTTCCTGCATAACCACGACCATCTACGAATACATTAAAATTCTTTAAAATCTTCGGTAACATCTCTTTCTCCCATTTTTATAATATTGTACCACTCACAAGATGTGACCTGAAAGTAATCTGTTCTGCTGGATATGGTGGTGTAAACTCAAAGTCAAAATACACTTTCCCGCTTGCAATATTCGCAGGCGTATTGAGTTCTGGAGTTGCATAACATTTTCCGCTAATAATCGCTCCTTGTGCTTTTAAACTTGATAGGTATGAATTCACCCCCTCAATCACATCATCTATATAAGTTTTGGTAATATTGCGATCAACTGCCCAGAGGTGAGCTCTAAGTAAACTATCATTGATTAAATCTGCAGTCCTTCTCACTGACAAAAAAGCCCATTTTGAGTCATTTGAACATGTTCTATTTCCCCAAAGCCTGTAGCCATTTTGATGAATTATCGTTGTTACTTCATTTTCATTCAAGTGGTTTGCTCTACAATTTGTATTACCGAGCGTAAAATCAATAGGCCTGCTTGTTCCAACAATACCGTTTATCTTTTTATTTGAAGGTGAATGCCAAAATCCTTGTTCGCTATCTACTTTTGCTATTAAACCAGCTACAAATGGGCTTGCTGGCAAGATTTCTTCTTTTCCTTCAATAAGTACCTTAACCCATGGATCAACTACGTAAACTCTTGAGCTGCCTACACTTTTTCTCCATTTTATTGATTCTTCATCATTAGTATTTGGTCCATCTGCTACTATTATGCTTCTCAGCTTTTCTGCTATAGGAATTAATGCTGCAACTACTGGATTTTTGCCATCTTCTGGTAATTGGTGAGTAAACTGAGGTGCAATTAATATTCTTGGGGCAACATGAACTATGCTTTCACTGCTTAAGAATGCCTCAATTCCCTGATATTCTCCGGTTTCTTTATCAACTCCTCCAATTACATTTCTCAGCGTTTCTTCTTTTTTTAATTTTGGATCGCTGTTCTCACTTTCTTCAACTCGAATAACTACTACTGTTGCACCAATTTGGGAAAATATTCCATTTACTGCAGAAGGTAAATTGCCACTCTTTCCAAGCTTTGCTGCTTCCTTTAAGCTTCCTGCAATTAACATTGGTTTATTCAGTGGAAATCTTTCCACTTCTGCTTCAGGTGCAGTACCAATTACACCTATCACTGATGATTTAGCTGTACGTACTGTCTTTGCTCCTGAGGTTACCTCAATAACATTTACGCCATGTAAAAATTCTTCAGCCATTTCTTTGTATTTTTTTCCTGAAATCATCGAGCAAAGTCTGTAGCTCTACTTCACTTTTAGCTTCTGCAATTTTCTTCTTGGTAATGTCTTCCAACTCTTCACATTTAATTATTTCTTTTACTGCTTTTTTTGCTTTTTCTTCAATTATTCTTGCCATTTCAATAACTGTAATACCACGGACTTTTGCTAATGGTTCTATAATTTCTGTATCCTTTTTACTTATAGACTCTGGTGCTGCTAGAATGCTTTTTGCGGCTTTTTCTTGTATTTGATACGATTTAGCTTTTTGGTGAGAATTTCCAGCGTATTCGTTAGTATAGTTATTAAAATAAAAACGCACACTATCAAGTGCAGAAAGTTTCGCATTTTCCAATAATTCCAGCTCAATATCTTCCTTATTCCTTTCAACAATTTTCTCTCCTTCTGTTAAACAATAACTTTTTTGCCAGTCAAAATTCTTTGGTGCTTCATACCAATCATTTCCAGTTGGCTTGTTTTCAAGTGTTGTTGTTTCAATCTGCTTGTGGTTTTCAAAACGTATATAAATAGTCGCAAATTCCTCCTCATTGCCATATTTGATCAGTTCGTTCTAACCCTGGACATTGCCAACCCCTGAGCGTCCTTTCCACATCTACCTCAAGCCCTGTGGTGAGAAAATTGCTACGTATGTTATAAATCCCCCACTGAATAAATTGACCATAGTTGTGTACATAATTTGATGCAAGCATACCTTGACTAACTTGTGTTCTGGAATACAGATAAGATGATGTGTAAAGTAATATTGCAACTGTTTTTCCTGCTGGAATCTCCACATTACCAGATCCGGCTAACTTGCTATCAGAACTCGTGTATTGGTAAACATTTTTCCATACTATTTTTGAAATACTTGATTTATTAGAATTAGTATTATCAGGAGTTCCCACAAATAATCCTGCTCCCCCATACTCCGTACTCGAATACGATGATCCAACAAATTCCATTGTCTTATTTATGTTCACATTGGTTGTATTTTTTACAAATACTACTCCAAGTGCAGCATACGGGTAATAGTATATCTCATCATAACTACCCGAAAAACTTTTTGTGCATGACTCTCCGTAAATAAATGTTCCTTTACTTCCCTCTATAAAACTTAGTTGTCTTGGCCGATAAAAACTAACGTAATCTGTATTGTACGTATGGCTACCTGCTAGTAGTTGTAACATATAGTCGGTTTTTGTTATATCACTACTCCACTTTCCAAGCTCTGTTGTAAAAGTTCCGTGGCCAAAATAATTATTTTTTCTGCCAAGTACACCAAATAAGAAAGGTAATGACCCTGGTTCAACCATGTTGCGCTTTCTTATTTCATTTATAAGAGACACTTTTAACTGTTCATCCCGAGTTTTTACCTCATTTATCAGGGATGTTTTTAATTCGAGTTTCTATTTCCCCAATAATTGATGAGCCAGTGGTAACAGCACGAAAATCTTCTACTAAACCTTTAAGACCATCTTTATGACTATTACTAATGCTATTTATTGCTGCAATATTGGCATTCTTTCTCGTATCAAGTAGCGATAAATTTGTTGTTCCTTTTTCATCAATTCTCTTTAATAACTGCTTCTCTGATTCAGAGATCACTGCTAAAGAACTAGCTTTTTTATTATCCAGATCAGTTAAGTGTTTTTTTGCACTATCAAGAAGTTCTTTTAGCTTACCATCAGTCATCTGTACAATTTCAGAAACTGCACTTTTGTCGACTATTGATTCCAATGCTTTAGCAAGATATGCTAATTGATCTGGTGTACTGTTTTCTGCTAAATCCTTAAGCCTCTTTTGTAGTGCATCAATTATCTCTTTTACCTCAGTCATCTGCACAATGTCAGCAATAGCTTTTTTATCTGCTATCAATTCCAGCGATTTTGCAAGATATGCCAGTTGATCAGGTGTGCTGTTTGCTGCTAAATCCTTTATCCTTTGGTATATTGCTTCTTTCATTTCCAAAAATTTAAAAAAGTCTCAAAATTAAACCGCTCAAAATTACTCTTAAGTTGATTATGCTCATCTTCTCTTTCGGTAATATCTTCATCTATTTTCTTAATTGTGGTACGGATACGAACAACATCTTGCACAGCAATGTTTTCTGGATGAGGCAAAGAGTATCCTCTACTTGTTTTATCATCTGACATTCTGCTAAGTGATAATGATTCGTAGATTTTTGACTTTTGGACGATAGACAACCGTTCCACTTAAAACCAATTTTATCCTTGTATCATTACCATTAAAATTTGATAGCACATGAGTTCTCTCTACCAAATTTTCTCCAATTGGTTTTCCTGATGTTAAATTTACTAATTGCCAATCCACGTTTTTTTGTACATATGCTTTAACATCTGCAGTGCCAGGTATCAGCGCATCATATGTTATGGTAATCTTAGTGTTAGCTCCTGCTGTAATGCTTCTTGTAACATAATCTCCGAACTCTGAAAGATTACCCAGAACTAGCTGTAACCCAGGATAGAGAACAGGACTTTTTTCTCGCCCTCCTTTGAGGCTTGCTTTTACCGTTAGCTCTCCAGACAATCTTTCACGCAGTGCGAGCGGCAAATTATCAGACAAAAAGTTTTCTCTTCCCTCTTCATCTGTTAAGATAAATTCTACATTGGTATCAAATGCTACTTTTTCGACGTTTGTCAAAACAATTAAATCTGAAGTATTGGTTGCTGTAACTTTGCCAAGATCAATAACATGAGAATTTTCGCTAAATTTTGCAGCTAGTAGTCGAAACGTTAAATCTAAATTTTGATGTGGAGTCCAGATGCTTGCATTGCTAGATGAAAGTAATACTCCTACTTGATATGGCTGACTTGTTACCCAACGGCTATTTACTGCATCATATTTGCCAAGTTCTGCTATTTTTACTGCAGTATCTGCATCATCAGTGAGTAGCACTATTGCATACTCTTGTCCTGCATGGCAAAACACTGGTGGCCATTCTATACGTGTTGCTGTGCCATCTACTTTTATATCTTTCGGCTCAATATAACTTTCAGCAATGACAGTCTGCGAGGGCATTCCCACTGCTGTTTCTCTAATCTGAACAACAACACGTTTTTTGCCTTTATTTACAAACCATAGCTCCACGCCTCCTATGTGCCTACTTTCATTTAGCGTAAATGTTTGCGCTAATGGATCAACTCGTCTTGCTGCGATCACTCTTCTTCTTTCTTCTATGGTAATAGTTTTTTTACCAGTATAAGTTGTCTCTCCATAGCTTCCTTTATCCCCATAAAACTGTACTAATTTAGTACCCGCTGGAATATTTGCTGGGATTTTTATTTTTCCACTTATTTGTCCTTGATTGTTAGCTCTTTTTTCCACTTTTTTTTCCCTCTATGCCACGGGTTGAATGACGATGCCATCGAATTTTATTTCTTTAAGTTTCTCACCAACCGAAAAACCTTCGATCTCAAAATCTTGTACTGCTTCTCTCATAAATTCAGCTTCATATGAATTACTTGACAATAGCTCTGTTGTTTCTCTAGTATTAAATTCTCTTGTCACTGGACTTGACCAATTTGTTTTTACCTCTGTCCAGTGATCGATGTTTTTGTTCATGGTAACTTTTGCCGGTACTGGATCGAAAGCTTGATAAGGATTAATCCTTTCACTTTTAGTCTGTAAAAGCTGTTCAAGTACCGGCTCAAGTTCATACGGCAAAAGATACGGTTCTTTGCCTCTTTCAACATCAATAATTTCCACGTCTATTGGTAAAATTAGTTCCTTATTTACTATTGCTGCAGATTGTCCTATTCCCTGATCACGCATATCATCATCAAAGAAGGGATCGACAAATACTCCTTTTTTGGTGGTAGGTTCTCTTGAATTTGCATCATTGCGTAAACGCTCCTGTGCAACAAGTGCATAAAGATCATTTATTCCTTTTTTCATTGCTTCAAGCTCATTCATCGGTACAGCATGAATAGCATTATTCACTATTTTTACCCCTTCGCCTTTTTTCCACGTCTGATGAATGTAGCAGAGCAAAAGTTGTCCACTAGGCGCTCTAGGCATTGATGGTCGCCAAGGGTGAGAAATTCCTTTTATTCTTCTTACCACTCCTTTGCTATCGATAGTAATTAAATCATAGCGGGGCATTTTCCAGGTGTAATCAATCAGAACCAAGCTGTTATCAACTGCTCCTTTTACTTTGCATCCCTGTTCACTTATATCTTCAGGGCTTACATGAGTACGACAGCGGTAAGTTATTTGATAACTACTTCCAGGAGCTGGTTCTTTACCTGGTAATGACCAATCAACGTTTCCTGCGTTTAATTTGTAATCTATACTATTTTCATAAATAACATTGCCTTGTTTAACTTGAATAATCTCAAGTACTGCAGAGTCAGGTATCGGATCAATAGCTCCAGAGTATGAACCATGAGTAACAGTAATGGTTTTCTGAACAGTTATATCTACTTTTTTAATTTCACTTATTGGAAAATCATTAACCTTCAGTTCCATTACTCTTTGGCTATTTGGCTGAAAAGTATGTGGTTCTGATTCAACTGATTTTATATCCGGATCTTCATCAAAAGAAACACGAATACTGTGAGGAAGTTCAATCTCATAGCCATCAACATGAGCTTTGCCCTCATTAATCACAAATATTTTTTTTCCTCCTTCTCCCTCTTCCTTTTGCAGGAACGTTACTTCAAGACCATTTACGACGTAGGAACCATTTGCTTCTTTGTCATAACGAGCAAGAGCAGTAGTTACTATGTTTGCTTGTGGAGGTGGTGAATGTTCTATTAATACTCCATTTTCAATGTTATAGATTGGATAAAACTCTCCTTCAGAAAAACGTGGAGAAAGACCTTCTGCTTGATAACCCCAAATGGTGGAAACTTTAAGCCTTGCAGCTCCTACTTCCTGATAGTTTCTTGTACCAATAGCAGGATCACGAAGATTTTCGTCCTCAAGTTCTGTAATGGTAGATTCTACGTAATAAACACCTATACGCACTGTGGTACTCAGTGGAATAACAAACTCTTTTGCCTCTACTTTTCTCACCGCTCCACGAAGATAGATTTTTCCTGACTCAAGTGTAACTTTACCAGTTTCTCTATCTATAATACAATTGCTTCCTGTTATAACATCGCCATCACGAAATATCGCATCGCCTATGCCTTTAAGCTTAGAGAGAGCATATTCTTGCGTCTCGTTTAATTCTGCTGACTGTAGACCTCTTCCTGCTAGAAACAAGCTTTTTTCGTATTCTTTGTCAGGATTAAAGCGGTTATAATAGCTATTTAAGGTCATCTTTTTTCTCTTTTTCTAAAATGTCACTACAAACGAAAAAGTTTCCCTGGTTGCTGAAGTCCTAATGAGCGGTACTGTATGTTCTAAAACTAATAAGATCCCTGGGTCTTCTATATCTTGTGGTTCAAAATACCTTTGTCCAGGAGGCAATTTTTCTTTTACCCTTGTACCAACCATAACTCCTAGTTCCCTTATCACTTGATTTGCTGCATCCGTGAAATCGAAAGTAAATTTAAGGTACAAATTATTGGTTGGTACATTTGAGGACCTAAACCTCCCTGTTGGAGTCAAAAGCTCTCCATTCTCATCACCTGTGCAAAAGAGAACCTCATCTGCAGTACGTCTGCCAAGTTCATTCAAGAGCTTTATAGAATTTATAGGTTCAGGTGGTGTGCTTTGAGTATATTCTACAGTAACTGCACTATTTGCCCTGATAGAGCTATTTTCCGTAAGTTTTATTACACCAGTACTGCTATCAACTGTATAGTCTATACTTGGCTGATAAGTTGTTTGTCCTGTAAAAACCCTTACATCTTTAATAGTGTGGTGATCTAGAGCTATTTCACCCTCAACAAAAACTTTTTCGACCTGATGGCTACTTTCCCAATTTGAGTCACCACTGCCCCAGGCAAGATGTAGAGACTGCTCTTTTATACTTGCTGCTATTGCTGCTCTTCCTGACTGTGTGAGAATTGACATTTTTAATTAAGCCCCCTATATTATATATGTACGGTGAGTTCAAAATTCGTCCGCAAAAATCAAAATATTTTTTTATATCAGAAAAATTTTTTAGGAGAATAGCTCAGCTCCACAGCTAAACTTTCCAACGCCGCGAGCAAATGGTCCGCTAGGAATGTCAAGCCATTTATCTTCTTTTGAACCAGTAGCCATTCCCTTAACCAGCTTCCGTGTTTGTAACAGCTCTTGAACTATACGCTCCATTCTATCTCTTCCTATACTGTGAAACTCCTCAGGTAGTCTATGCCGCTGTTTATACACTCCTGTACTTCCTGTATGGGTAAATGGATGTCCAGAAATTGCTGCTCGTGTAATTGCAGTTATAAGATGCTGCTTTGAATCTTTTTCGTTCATATTTTTTATTCTTAATCTTTCAGTTATGTCCTCTAACAATCCTGTTTCTTCATTTCTTAAATAAGTGCGTAAAGTGCGATCAGCCAAACCGTTTGCTTTAACAATTGCTCCATAAAATAATGCGTTCTGTCTTACAGATTCTCCTATTGATTTAAAAATTGTCGGTTTAGCTGCATCTTCTACAGACCAAAAAGCGTATGAACACCTAACACCATTAACAAGAGCAGATGTACCTCTAATGGCATCACGTGCTTGCTCAACAGTCGATATAGGTTTTTCACTTTTTGGCTTTCTCATATGATGGGCAGTAATTATTGATGCTCCAGTGCTACCTGCTAAATCAGATAATAAAGACATCAAATAATCGCCTACGGCTGGGTCAGTATTTAAATCAGCATGCACAAATGATGCAAGTGGATCAAATACGATTAATTTTAAGTCTTTTATTTTATTAAGTTGTTTTGTTATAGATTCAAATTCAGGAGAAGTCTCTATAACTTTACCTGAAACACTCTTTATGATTGTAAGTGATCCACTAACATTTGGTAATGGTACAATAAAGAGCCTATCTTTATATTTTAATCTTTCGCATTGCGAATCAAGACGCTCTAAACGACGATGTATTTCACTCATATCATCTTCTGCTGAGAAAATTACCACAGATCCATGTTCAGTAACTAAAGGACCAAAACCACATGGCTGATCTTTTCTACTCGCAACTTTCAGTGCTAAATCAAGCAGAAGCATACCTTTGCCAGTATCTCCCATTGCAGCTAGAATAGATGTCACTCCTAAAGGAAATAACCCTTCAACAAGAAACTTTTGCTCTGGTACTGGACCTATAAAACGTTCCACACTCCATTCTTGAATATTAAGAAATTGCTTAACGATGATTTTTTTCGAGTTATTTTCAATGAATTCAGGAATATTCATCTTTTCTTCTATACCATCAGCTGAATCCCATCCTTTTGGTTTATTGTCCGGTATTTCAAGAAGAGTAAGTGATAAAACACCAAGAAAAGTAAGCTTTTTCACAACTTTCTCAGCATATTGTTTACCTGGTTCATCATTGTCTGGCCAAATAATAACATGCTTACCCTTAAGTGGTGACCAGTCTGTTTTTTCTATTTGTGCATTTGCTCCTAGCATTGCAGTTGTGGCAGTTATACCTTGCTCTATCAGAGCATCTGCACACTTTTCACCTTCAACTAAAATCACCTTATCAGATTTCATGATACCTGGAATATTATATAAAGGCCTGGTCTCTGGTAGAGTAAAACTAGACCTTTTTACATCAAAAGGAAGATATCTTTTTCCTGAATCAGTGTTATAACGATAAACTGTAGCAATCACTTGATCACTTTCATCGTAATAGTTCCATGATGCCGTTGGTTGCCCCAGAGTGTTATTTTTTTCCGAATAACCAATCCACTTAGCAATATCTTCTATCGTATCAGTAAATTGATTTTTTCCAGTAACAGCAGCCCAAAGATCAAAAATATCTCCTCCTTCTCCGGTAGAAAAATCATGCCATAATCCGGCTTTACTGCCAGTTAACTCCACTATCATACTTTTTCCTTGATTGCCTTTTAGATCACCTACATAGAACTTATCACCACGAAAAGTTCCTCTTGGCAGTAAATAAGAAAGACATGACCTTATATTTGATAGGAGTTGAGTTCTTAACTGTTCTTTCTTCCCTAATAATTTATAATGTCCATTTCTTTGTGAACAATAAATATCCATACCTACCTGAAGAATTTTTATGTTCTAGCTATAACGTTAGCAGATTTCCAACATCCATTAATCTTGTTGATGAATTTTGTTGGTATAGATCTACCGTTTCTAAGTTCATATACTACTTGCAAGATATTTGTACGTTTATTGGGTTGAAATATTACTATTCCAGATGTATAAAAACTTCTTAAAGCGTTAGCACCAACGAGAGCTTGAAATGGATTCTTTTCCAATATAGAGGTAGGTACTTTTTTGGTGTGATTTGTGATGATTATTCCAGCCATAGGATTAATCTTGGAACGTAGTTTTTCTATTGCATGCTGCAGACCATAGTTAACGGAATTATAAGGAGAATCAATCACAACTAAATCAAACTTTTCAGCTATCATATCTTTTATTTTCTCTATACCTTCTTCATTTAAGGTTAAATTCATCTTGTTCGTCACAACTAAATTTTCTGTTGCTAAATGAGGAAGTTTATTGAGTTGTTGTATACGTTCTCTAATATAGTCATATTCCATTTCGTTTTGTAGATAGAATATTTTTAGCGGTCTTGTAGGCTTCATGCCAAGAAATGATCTTCCTGCTGCCAGATGTACTAATAGAGAAAGAAGAAAATGACTTTTGCCAATCTTTGGAGTACCACCTATGACCAAAAGACCACCTGGTGTCAAAATTCTTGGGCCTATTATATCTTTTGGCATTGGTGATTTATCGTTTAAGTAATGGTTTACAGAAAATGCTTTTTCTTCGTTTTGTTTTTCTTGTAATATGGAACTTCTTTCATCTTTACCGTTCAACCATGTTTCAGCAGAATCTATATTACCTTTAACTAAAGTCCAAAGGTCTATTATATTTCCTTTCTTTTCTTCGATCAGGTTGTACCAATTTCCTGCATTTTCTCCTTCCATTTCAACTATTATCTTATTTCCATTTCTACTGCCAATATAGAATTTATCTTGGTAAGATTTGCCTTCAGGTAACAAATAAGATAAACAATCTTTGATGTTATTAATTAATAATGATTTTATTTTTAAAACATTTTTAGATGAAAAATCCATAAAATTCTCCTTGTTTATTCCAAATTTGTTCAACATATTTTTTAGACGTTTAAAGTCAAGATTAGCCAGCTCACAAACAGTTTCAAAAGATCGTGAGCGAATCCATTGACAAGCCTCTTTTTTAAGTTTAGGGTTTTTTCCTGCTGCATCCTGAATAGCTCTAGTAATAACAGCAGCCCACAACTTTCCTTCGTCATACTTCAAAATGGTAACCAATCATCTTGAAAACTTTTTTGTAATTCTGGAGTAATAACTGTAGTAATCCTATTCCTATCTCCGTACGTATTATTAGTTTCAACGCCTACTTTTGCTGTAAACTCTAAATCGTTAAAATCAGCTATAGAGTTGATTCTTCTAGCAGTAACTGCTTTCTCTGAAGTGTCATTTGCATGAATATTTCTGGATGATTCCAAAATACTACGCAGCATAGAACGTCCAGATTCTCCCCAGATGTCTTCTTCACCTTCTGCTTTGCCATTTTTGATACCTATAATCTGAAAAATCTTGCGTTTTGCATATGGGCCTTCAGTGACGGTAAATTCTACATTTAAATAGATACTGCTAGTAGTGTAGTTTTTAGTGAACCAATTTTCATAACCTCCAGGCTTTATTGCCATTTTTACCTTGACTATTGTACCTTTCGGTATTAAACTGCTTCGCAGTTTTGCGTTATTAAAATCAGTTAAAAAATCTTGTAGCATACGCTCTCCTATAAGTTGACTTTAAAGTGAAAATTAGCTATTCCATTAGCTGCCAATGACCATTTATCTTATCGACAAGTTTATTTTGCACGCGTTCACCATTACGAAGCTCAAATACTATCTGGCGTACACTACTTTCTTCATCATGAGCAAACATCACCATACCAGTACTGTAAAATCCACGTAAAGATCCAGCACCACTTAGACCTTGGAATGGATCTTCTTCGAGCATCTTTTTTGATAATTTTTTTGTATGATGAGTAAGAGGTTGTCCGGAAACTAGTAAATTCAAGCATATTCCCTCTTTAACATAACCCTACTCATAGCTAGGTATATGAAATTCTCAGTGGATGTTGTGAGTAAATCATACTCCTTCGATAGCCTTCTATTCCTATTAACCCAAGCAAAAGTCCTTTCTACAACCCATCTTCTTGGCTGTACTTTAAACCCTTGTTCTCTTGTTGGTAGTAGCTCAGGTGGCGTATCTTTGTGCACCCAAAATCTACATGGAGGCCTTTTAACAATTTCAATATCTATGTCATATTCTTCCTTTATGTGATTCTTTAAATTTCTTCCTTGGTATCCCATGTCAGCCCACATTTTTTTAACTTTAGTATATTTTGTTCTCATATTGTTTAATGCTATTTTAATACCATCTCTATCATTTTCGTTAGCAGCGCCTACGTAACAACCTAGTATAAAACCCTGAGTGTCTGTAATTATATGCCTTTTTCTACCCTTTACTTTTTTACTTCCATCATAGCCTTTGATCCCCCCTTTTCTGTAGTCTTTACAGATTGACTATCTACTATACAGGCACTCGGCTGCTCATTCCTTCCTATTTTTCTTCTACTATATTTTGTAATTTCATAATTCATTTTCTCAAAAATTCCCTGCTTCTTCCATTGCCTGAACTGCTCATACACAGTCTTCCATAGCGGAAAATCATTTGGTAAATACCGCCATTGACACCCTGTACGCAATACATAGAAAATTGCTTCTAATATTTCTCTTTTGCTATACTTTGGCGGCCTTCCTCCTTTCTTGTATGATACTCTGAAGTGTTTTTCTATTCTTGCCCATTCCCTTTCGCTTAGATCTGTTGGATACTTTTTTCTCATCTTTACCCCGTACTAAAATTTCAGATATTATAGCCTTTTACTAGTTTCCGGACAACCTCTAAGTACAATACAAGCATCTGGATTGACAGCACTGCGTAGCTTTTCAAGAGTCTTTTGCAGAAAAAACAGCATAGCACTATTGTCATTTTCATTTCCATATTCACTGCTAAAGATGTTACGTAATGGATCTATGGCCAAAACATCAGGTTTAAAGCGTTCATTTACAATCTCCTTAATTTCACTTATTTCATCATGATTAAATGATAAGTGCACTTTTGGCGTAATGATTAAGTTGTTAGCAGCTACATTCAAAAGTTCATTATCAAGTTGTTGCAAACGTTCTTTCATATATTCATATTCAATTTCAGTTTGCATGTAGAAGATTTTCAAAGGTCTATTTGGTGTCATACCGAGAAATGATCTACCAGCAGCCATGTAAACAAGCCAAGAGATCAAAAAGTCGCTTTTGCCAATCTTAGGAGGGCCACCAAATACTAACAAACCTCTTTTAGTTAGAATTCTTGGTGAGATTATATCCTCTGGTATTGGCGATCGATCGTCCAAGTATTCTTTCACACTGAAAAAAGGAATTTTTTGACCAATAGTTAAAAAGTTTTGTAGCATATAATAACCTCCTATATGTTGGGCGTGACAGGTTGAATTGCAAAAGCTTTAGTTTTAATTTTTGTAAGAAGTTTTCCTAGATGCGGTTCTTCAACCATATTAAGGCAACCACTTCGATCTTTAGCAGGATATCCCCAAGAATTAATCGTCTGACAGACAAATGAACGAATTTCTGTACCATCATCTTTCTTGATTCCAACCATGCTAATTACTTCATCAACAATGCCAGGAATTTCACTTGCGGTTTTAGCACCTTCACATTGAGGTAGCCAAGTCGAGCGATTGAAATCATCAAGGTATTGCCCAAGAGTTCCAACTATAATGATGTCTTTATTTGGAATATGTTGAAACTGATTGAGCCAAGCCATCATTTCTTGAGCAAGTAACCCGTAAGCAGCTCTCATATCTTGTTTTCCTGATCTTTCAGAAAAAGCTTCAGGTTGCATTTTTGTCCATAAAAGACATAAACGCGAGGCTACTGTAATACTATCGATAAAAACACATCGATACTTGAGAAACTCCGAAGCAAGCTCTTTGTATTTACTGGATACATGCTCATAGTGTCTTTGGCTATATGCTGAGTCAGATTTTAACGCAGGATTAGGACCACCTATGAGACATGCAATATCTCTTGCCTCATTCCAAGTACGAATACTTACAGAATCCCCTTGCCAATCTTGAACAGCAAGTAAACCTGCCTCAAAATCAAGACAAAGTGTTGGTTCATTTATGGTCTTTAAGAGACTAGTTTTACCTATACCATAAGGACCAAAGATGACCATTTTTATACCTGTTTGAACTTTTAGCCGTTCATTGCTGTTCATTATTTTCATTTTTCTCCCAGTACCTAAATATATATGTACGATGACCTAGGCAATTCGTCCGCAATTTGCAAAAAAAAAATTTTGAGCAAATATAATCGAGAGCTTATAACTTCTCTAAAACTGAGAATTTATCGCGTATTCGTTCTAGTGTGCGATAGATAGTTGTCTTTGGTATTTTGGTTATTACAGAAACTTCAGTAATAGTAAATACCTTAAGTAATTGACATAAATTACTATCTTTTTCAGACAAAGTTGAAATTATATTATTTATATCAGTGCGAATTATCGCTTCGATTTCCGAGTTCCTATGATCTGGAATATCGTCGTTTATATCATCAAAAGTTATATTACGTTTTAGACATAACTGATTGCGTAACATATTGCGAGCACAATAATTAGCTAATCTAGCAACGAAAGTACTAAAACTACTTCTTTTCTCATCGTGCTGGTTAAGATATTGCCAAACCTGACAAAAAAGCTCTTGTTCTATATCTTCGAGACTTTCGTTAATAAAACAGCTTTTGGATTTAAGGCGCGAAGCTTGAAATCTCACATGTTTAACAATTGTAGAATCGATTCCTTGATAAGAATTCTTCATAAAAACTCCAAAAGTTTCATGAATAGAGATTTTTACCAAGACTTTGTATGACTAATTTATTATAAAAAAGTAGTAATAATTTTTTTATCTAAAAGAATAAAATCTTTAAAAATTAAAATAAGATTTAAACGTTTTGATACACTACTGAAGCTACTTTTTCATAGGTAAAAAACTACCAATTTCGTACCTAATTTCTGAATTACTAATTAGTATTTCAGAAAGCAGTAATCGTTAAGTTATTGATAATATTGTCTTTTTTATGTTCTATTCCTAAAAGCCGTTTCTAAAGTTAAGTGGCTAAAATCGGCCAGTAAAGAGGGTTTGCGGATTACTGAAGTCTTATATATATTATATATATATTTAAATACAGGTAAAATATAATATATGATAATATAATAATATAAATATTGGCGTAATATAAGTTATGTAAAATAGTTATTAAGATAAGTAAAAACTCAAATGGCAGGATATGAAATTTTTTTTAATTTTTTTTCAAAATTGCGGACGAATTTGCGAGTCATCGTACATATATATTATACAGGGCATTGAACTTTAATTACACAAAGGAGTTTTTGTACGTCAATCTTAACGCTAGATCTCGGCAAGCAAACAGGCTGGGCAATTCTAACAGATGGAATAATTGAAAGTGGGAGCAAAAGCTTTCATGGTAGTCGTTTCAGCGGAGGTGGAATGTGTTTCTTAAACTTTTGCAATTGGCTCAATTCTTTGAAAGACATTTCTGCAGTGTACTTTGAGGAGGTGAGAAGACATTTAGGAACTGATGCAGCCCATTGCTACGGTGGGTTTCTTGCAGTGCTGTCTGCTTGGTGTGAAGAGAACAATATTCCCTACCAAGGTGTTAATGTTAAAACTATAAAACGCTTTATAGCAGGCAAAGGCAATGCAAGTAAGAGTGAAGTTATTGAAGCTGTAAAGGAAAAAGGGGTTTTGCCTAAAGATGATAATGAATCTGATGCTTTAGCATTAATGTTCTATGTTATGGATTTCAGTAAAGATATTAATAAGATGAAAAATCCATAAAAAGTGGGTCCTTTCGGCCATAATGGCGGGTTTGGTGGGTCAGACCCCAGGCCTTCTCTAGCGTCAGAGATATTTTAATTATTAACTTTTTAATTAGTATAGCAATTATATGAATTTAGCAATCCACTATTATCCTACTCGAAACCTAGTTGAATATGATCGTAATCCACGTAAAAATGACGATGTAGTCAACAGAATGTGTGCTTCTATTCGGGAATTTGGCTTTCGTATTCCAATAGTTGCAAAAAGCGATGGAACTGTGGTTGATGGTCATTTAAGACTTAAAGCAGCAAGAAAACTTGGTATGGAGAGTATTCCAGTGGTCTTAAGTGATAATCTAAATGAACCACAAACCAAAGCTTTTCGATTACTGGCAAATCAATCAGCTAATTGGGCAAAGTGGGACGATGATCTTTTGAGAATGGAAATTCAAGAGTTAGAAGATTTGCAGTTTGATCTTAAAATGACTGGATTTGAATTGGAAAAAGTTCAAAACTTTCTTGATGATTTAGATGGTGAAAAAGAAGATCTTTCTGACTTAGTTGTTGATGACAAAAAGGTAGAAATAACAAAGCCAGGTGATCTTTGGATTTTAGGTGATCATCGAATCTATTGTGGTGATAGCTCTGTAGTTGAATCATATAAAGCGCTGTTAGATGATAAAATGGCAGACATTACTGTTTGTGATCCTCCATATAACGTTGATTATGGTAATAGCCAAGACAAAAAGATATTAAATGATAATCAAGGTGAAAAGTACGAACTTTTTCTCTATGACATCTGTTCCCATATTTTAGCATATACGAAAGGAGCAATTTACATCTGCATATCATCATCAGAGTTTTCAACGTTGCAAAAAGCATTTGAGGAGGCAGGAGGAAAATGGTCAACATTTATCATTTGGGCAAAGAATCACTTTACGCTAGGCAGATCAGATTATCAAAGACAATACGAAGCAATGCTCTATGGATGGAAAAGCGGCAATAAACGTGAGTGGCATGGAGGAAGAAATCAAAGTGATCTGTGGTTTTATGATAAGCCAACGCACAATACACTACATCCAACGATGAAGCCAGTAGAATTAATGGAAAGAGCAATAGTTAATAGCAGTAGACCAGGAGATATAGTACTTGATCCATTTAGTGGTTCTGGTAGCACATTGATTGCATGTGAGAGAACAGGAAGAATTTGCAGAACAATAGAGCTAGATTCAAAGTTTGTAGATGTAACGATAAAACGTTGGCAAGTATACACGGGAAGAGATGCCATTTTAGCCGGTACTGGTAAAACCTTTTCAGAGACTCAAGAAGAAAATTCGTAAAAAATAGGCAAAAAAAAGTGAAAAAAATAACACAAACAGAATGGGCAAGAGAGATAGGAGTATCAAAGCAATATGTCTGTTATTTAGTAAAGAAAGGGATAGTTGAGTTGGAGGATGGTTTGATCAATAGAGAACAAGCAAATGAAGCAGTAGCGGCAATAAGAGATCCAAGTCAGCCACTTAGGAGGAAAAATCCAGAAAACGAAAATACAAGTAACCTTTCCACGATGTTGCTAAAAACTCGAATAAAAAATGAAATGGAACGAGGTAAACTTCTTGAGGCGAAAGCTAAGGCTGAGATTGGTGAACTTGTAGCAGTAGAGGAAGTAAAGCGCGATGCATTTAATGTAGCAAGAGTTGTACGTAATAATTTGCTTAATATTCCAAATAGAGTTTCAGCACTACTTGCATCACTGAGTGACACTGAAAAGATTCATATGGCGCTAACCGAAGAGATTACAAACTCATTACAAGAATTATCTAATATTAAGTTTTAAATAATGTCTGCTAACTTAAGTTTAGAATTAATAAAGTGTCTTATTAATCAACCAGGAGTGGATGTAAATGTTAGAGGATTAAATGGGAAAACCCCACTACATTATGCAGTAGAAATTAACGAGCTTAGTATGGTTGCTCTCTTACTAAATAGGAAAAATATTAATCCACTGATCACTGATGATGATGGTAAAAGTGCGCTCTCTTGTGCAAGAGAAGAAATATTACAAGCACTAATCAATCACAAATACGGATCAGAGGAAGATAGTTTGCTTCACTTAGCTGCGATGTTGAATGAAGCAAATGCTGTAAGGTTTTTACTCAACAAAGGAGTTAATGTTAATGAGCAGAATGCTTTACTACATACACCGTTACATTTAGCGGCAGGAGCTGGGCATGAAGGGATAGTAGAAATTTTAATTAGAGAAGGAAATGCGGATAAAGATGTTCTTGACGTGAGAAATCATGCAGCAATGCATTATGCAGTAAACAACAAGAAGCTAGAAGTAGTAAAATTACTTTCAAATCTTGGTGCGAATGTCAATATAGCTGGTAGCGGCAGAAATGCAATGAAATTATCTTCTTTGCACGTAGCTATAAGTAGCAGTAATTACGACGAAAGAGACTTATGTTTAGATATTGTAAGATGCTTAATAAATGTTCCTAATGCTGGGGTCAACTTACAAGATTATGAAAATAAAACGCCACTACATTATGCTGAAAGACTTAAAACAATAGAAGTTTTACTAACGCGAGAAGATATAGATCCTTTGATTAAAGATGATAATGGCAAGACACCGTTTTGTTATGCGAAAGAAGAGAACAAATCTGAAATAGTAAAAGCTTTAATAAGTAATAGGTATGGAGTAGAGAAGAACAATTTACTTCACTTAGCAGCAAAAAAAGGATATGAGGAGATTCTGGGGGCGATTTTAAAAGAAGGAGTTGAAGTAGATGTTTTAAACGATCAAGGAGAATCAGCAGTATATCTTGCAGCAATAAATAGGCATTTTAATATAGTAAAATTACTGCTAAAGAAAAGAGCAGATGCTACAGATGTTTTTGAGTACGCAATAACAACAAATAATGTAAAACTGATAAAGTTACTAAGCAAAGAAAAAGATATAGTTTTATTTGGAAAAAATGACAACTTTCCAACGTTTCATTTATTGAGCAATAAATATTTTGAAGAAAGGAAAATAGCAGACAAAAAAATAAAGAAATATACCAATATCATCTGTGTCACTATAACAATATGCGCAATAGCGATAGTAGGAATTTACCCTAACATTATAGCTGCGGTAATGGTGGGAATAGTTGCACTCATAGCTGCAATAATGATGAGTAATTTAACTCAGAAATACGTAGAAGAAGCGCTTGAAAAGAAAATGTTTACTGAACTCGAAAGTGAGAAAACAAGTGAGAGCGTAAGTCCTATTTTAAGTGATGTTGAAGTATCATCTAATGATGGTGAAGAGCTAGAGGTATGATATACGCCACATCTTTTTCTGAAGGTTTAAGACCAGATCCGCAGCTTAAAGTGTCAGAGTGGGCAAATGAGTATCGAGTTTTAGCAGCAACTGCAGCATCAGAGCCAGGGAAATGGAGAACGGAAAGAACTCCTTATTTAAAAGAAATCATGGATTCACTTTCTCCGTCCTCACCAGCAGAAAAAGTAGTATTCATGAAAGGAGCGCAGATTGGGGGAACAGAAGCTGGTAACAATTGGATTGGCTATATCATCGATCAAACACCAGGACCAATGCTAGTAGTACAGCCAACAGTTGAAATGGGAAAGCGTTGGTCAAAAGGAAGATTTGCGCCACTGATTGAAAGTACACCATGTTTAAAAAGTAAAGTAAAAGACCCAAGATCAAGAGATTCAGGCAATACTGTACAAAGTAAGGAGTTTCCAGGTGGAATTGTAGTAATAACCGGAGCAAACAGCAGTGTGGGACTTCGCTCTATGCCAGTAAAGTATCTCTTTCTTGATGAAATAGATGCATATCCAGGAGATTCAGGAGGTGAAGGAGATCCAGTACTGCTCAGTATTGCACGAACTAATACATTTGCACGGCGAAAGATTTTTTTAGTATCAACACCAACGATTCATGGAATAAGCAGAATTGAGAAAGAATTTGAAGCAACAGATAAGAGATATTTTTTTGTACCATGTCCATATTGTAATTACTATCAAGTTCTGAAATGGTCACAAATTAAATGGGAAGATAATGACTCAAGAACAGCACATTATGTCTGCACTGAATGTAGCGGCAAAATAGAAAATCATCAAAAAACAGAGATGCTTGAGCGTGGAGAATGGAGGCCTACTAATAGAGTAAAAGGTGAGAAAAAAGGATTTCATCTTTCAAGTCTTTATAGTCCAGTTGGGTGGTATAGTTGGCAACAAGCAGTAGAGGATTTTCTCCATGCAAAGGAAAGTGAACAATTACTGAAGGTTTGGATAAATACCACTTTAGGAGAAACCTGGGTAGATAAAGGAGAAGTACCAGACTGGAAGCAATTATTTAACAGGAGAGAATTTTTTCCCGTAGGCACAGTACCTAAGAGAGAAGTGGTACTTACTGCAGGTGTTGATGTTCAAAAAGATCGGTTAGAAGTAGAAATTGTAGCATGGGGAAAAAGCCGTGAAAGTTGGTCAATAGACTACCGAGTATTTGAAGGAGATACAGGAAGTGGAGAAGTATGGAAAAAGCTTTCAGAGCTGTTAAATCATCATTTTATCGGTGAAAATGGTCTTGAATACATGATAAGTATGATGGCGGTTGATGCTGGGTATGCGACACAAGAAGTATACAATTGGGTAAGAGGTCATCAAGGCTGTGGAAGAGTAATGGCAGTCAAAGGTGTAAATAAAGCTCTAGTACCACTTAGCAGTCCAAGCAGAGTAGATATAACAGTTGGTGGGCAAAAACTGAAAAGAGGAATAAAGCTATGGCCAGTAGGAGTATCGATATTAAAGTCAGAACTTTTTCAATTACTTAATGTTTTAAAAGAAGAAGAGAAAGTGCCAGCAGGGTATTGTCATTTTCCCGAGTATGTACCTGAGTATTTTAAGCAGCTAACGGCAGAGCAATTAGTCAGCAAGGTAGTAAAAGGATACACCAAACAAGAGTGGCAAAAAGTAAGAGAAAGAAATGAAGTATTAGATTGCCGAATTTACGCAAGAGCAGCATCAATAGCACTGGGAGTAGACAGATGGCCAGAGAGTAAATGGAATAGTTTAAGTGAAAAACCGGAAAGTAAAAAATCAAAGAAAATAGTCAAAAGCAAATGGATCAGCAAGTAATAAATGTATAACGAAGATTATTTAATTCAAGTCGAAGAAGCGATAAAGAAGCTGCAAAACGGAGAGCGAGTAGTATCAATTGCATATGGTGATCATGTGGTAAGATATGCAGAAGTAGATATAAATGATTTACTAAACTTAAGACAACGAATTAAAGCTGAGCTAAAGATTGCTGGAGTGGAGCCAAAGAGGAAAATTATTTTTTCAACGAGTAAAGGAATTTTATAAATGCTACTAAAAACCTTCAAACAATTATTCAACAAGCCAAAAATCAAAAGTTCAGCCTGGGATGCAGCAGGCTCAGGAAGAAGATTTTTTCACTTTCAACCAGAGTTAGGAAGTATAAACAATTTGCTGTCTCAAAGCCTTGAAACTTTACGTAGTAGATCACGTGATATGGTGAGAAAAAATCCTTACGCTGCAAATATAATTGATACGATAGTAAGTAACTCTATTGGAACAGGAATAAAACCACAATCAAAAGCAAGAGATGGAGAATTTCGAAAGAAGGTGCAAGAATTATGGCTAAGATGGACAGATGAAGCAGACAGTAGTGGAGTAAGTGATTTTTATGGATTACAAGCTCTAGTATGCAGAAGTATGATAGAGGGAGGAGAATGTTTTGTACGTTTAAGAACGAGAAAGCTGGAAGATAGGTTTTCTGTACCATTACAACTGCAAGTGCTTGAGTCTGAACATTTAGATAATAAAACAAATCAAACTTTAGGAAATGGTAATGTAATAAGAAACGGGATTGAGTTTAACAAGCTTGGGCAAAGAGAAGCATATTACCTATTTAAAGAACACCCTGGTGAAGGCTCGTTTGGTGAATCAGTGAGAGTGCTAGCAAATGATGTTTTACATATTTATAGACCATTAAGACCTGGGCAAATCAGAGGGGAGCCTTGGCTTTCTAATATACTGCTGAAGCTTTATGAGCTTGATCAATATGATGATGCAGAGCTGGTGAGAAAGAAAACTGCAGCAATGTTTGCTGGATTTATTACAAGACTCGATCCAGAAGCAAATATCATGGGAGAAGGTGAAAGTAATGAGCAAGGAGTGGCACTATCAGGTTTAGAGCCAGGAACAATGCAGCTTTTAGACCCAGGAGAGGACATAAAATTTTCAGAGCCATCAGATGTTGGAGGAAGTTATGAAGCATTCATGAGACAGCAACTGAGGGCAATAGCAATAGGCACAGGGATAACATACGAACAACTAACAGGAGATTTAACCGGTGTTAATTATTCATCCATTCGGGCAGGGTTGATAGAGTTTCGCAGAAGGTGCGCAATGTTACAGCATAACGTGATAGTGTTCCAGTTTTGTAGACCTATTTGGAATAGATGGCTAGAATTAGCAGTGCTTTGTGGAGAACTGAGTATAGATGAAAAAGTAGTAAAAGCAGCGAAAGAAGAAGTAAAATGGATACCACAGGGATTTTATTGGGTGGATCCACTGAAAGATCAGCAAGCACAGCAAATGGCAGTAAGGAATGGCTTCAAAAGTCGAGCAGAAGTAGTATCAGAAATGGGTTACGATGTAGAAGAAATTGACCAAGAAATAGCGGAAGATCAAAAGCGTGCAAATAGTTTCAACTTAATGTTTGACTCTGATTGTAAAGGGTTATGATGCTCTTAGGAAAACCATTAATGCTTGAACCAAGGAGTTTTGAGCTACTATCGCTATACAAAGAAAAACAGCCAATTTTCAAAAATCTCAAGCACTCCATCAAAAGCAACGAAGAAAGAACTGCAATTATACCAATTCATGGAATCTTGACGAAAAAACCAGGTGCGTTTGATAAAATGCTCGGAATGACATCATATGAGCAAATAGAAGCACAAATAAAGCAAGCACTAGAAGATAGTAGTATAGAGACAATTATACTGGAAATAGACAGCCCAGGAGGGGAAGTAAACGGTATATTTGATCTTTCCGACTTTATTTACGGAGCAAGAAAATTGAAAAAGATCGTAGCAATAGCAAATGATGATGCATATTCTGCTGCATATGCTATAGCTTCTAGCGCTGAGAAGGTATTGGTGAGCAGAACTTCTGGTGTGGGCAGTATTGGAGTAATAGCAAGTCATATAGATCAAAGTAGGTTTGATGAAAAGCAAGGTATTAAGTACACCACAATCTTTGCTGGTAGTCGAAAGAATGATTTAAACCCGCATGAGCCAATGACGTCTGAAAGTCTGGGAAGCTTACAAAAAGAAGTAGACCGACTATATGAAATGTTTTTGCAGCTAATAGCAAGGAACAGAGGTCTTTCAATTGAAAAGATTCGATCAACAGAGGCAGGGCTATATTTTGGGGAGAAAGCAGTAGAAATAGGCCTTGCAGACGGAATGACAATTCTTTCATCTATTAATAAAAACAGGAGTATTACTATGAATGAACAAACTACAAATGACCTAGAAACTGATAATTTAACCAAGTATCGTACTGAAGTTCTTGAATTAATACGTTTATGTAATTTATCGAAGATGCCAGAAAAGATAGGAGAATTTATTGAGCAAAGTGTAAGTGTTGAGCAAGCTAGGGAAGTTTTAATGGAATTACTTGCAGAGAGAACAAAGAAGACAGAGATACTGAGTGCAATACCACAGAATTCAGGAGAAGAATTGATGATGCAGGTAGCGAAAAGTCGTAGGAGTTAAAGTATTTTTATAACCGCCGTATATAGCATTGATAAAAGCGGCGGTAAGCAGTTAAGGAGAGAAATTTATGAGTTGTATAAGCGAACAAAATAATCTGGGTGACTTATTAAAGTATGAGTCATCAAGTCTATATTCAAGAGATCAGATAACAGTAGCAAAAGGGCAGAACCTAAAGCTTGGTACAGTAGTGGCTCTCGATAAAGATAGCATGGTTAAGATAATAAATCCAACTGCCACAGATGGTACACAAACAGCGATAGGTGCAGTAGTAAGTGATGTAAATGCGACAGAAAATGCTAAAGCAGTAATTATTACTCGTTGTGCAATACTAGCAGATCATGCGGTTGTGTGGCCAGCAAATATCACTGAAGAGCAGAAAGCTGCAGCAATAAAGCAACTTGAAGCACGAGGGATCATTGTCCGCAAGGGAATTTAACTAAAATTAATAAGGAGAGAAAAAATGCAAAATCCATTTACAAATACAGCATTTAGCATGACGGCACTAACAAATGCGATGAATATATTGCCGATAAATTATGGACGTGTTGAAAATTTAAATTTGTTTCCAAGTAGATCAGTAAGATTTAGACATATTACAATAGAAGAACATAATGGAGTTTTAAGTCTATTGCCAACGCAAATTCCAGGAGCACCAGCAACAGTGGGAAAACGTGAAAAGAGGAAAATAAGGACATTTACGATTCCACATATTCCTCATGATGATGTAGTGCTGCCAGAAGAAGTACAAGGAATAAGGGCATTTGGATCAGAGAGTGAACTTAAAGCGCTTGCAGATGTAATAACTGATCATTTGCAGCTAATGAGAAACAAACATGCAATAACGTTGGAGCATTTGCGTATGGGAGCGCTCAAAGGAATAATTTTAGATGCTGACGGGTCAGAGTTATTAAATCTGTATAACGAGTTTGAAATTACACCAAAAGTAGTAAATTTTGCCCTGGGAACAGCAACAACAGATGTAAAGCGTAAGTGTCTGGAAGTATTGCGCCATGTTGAGGACAACTTAAGTGGTGAATATATGACTGGGATTCATGCGCTGGTAAGTCCTGAGTTTTTTGATGCACTAACCTCTCACGTTAAAGTAAAAGAAGCATATGAAAGATGGCAAGAAGGTGCAGCACTAAGGAACGACATGAGATCAGGATTTACATTTTGCGGAATAACATTTGAGGAATATAGAGGGCAAGCAACAGATCCTGAAGGAACCGTAAGAAGATTTATTGAGAAAGATACGGGACACTGTTTTCCACTAGGAACAGCAAGCACATTTACAACATATTTTGCACCAGCAGATTTTAATGAGACAGTAAATACTCTTGGACAGCCACTCTATGCAAAACAAGAGCCAAGAAGGTTTGATAGAGGAACTGATTTGCATACGCAGTCGAATCCATTGCCAATGTGCCATCGTCCGGCCGTTTTGGTAAAAATTAGTTCTAGTTGATGAATATAGGAAGATTATTAGAAGATTGTTTTGATCATCTAGGAGTGGAAGCCATATATTGTAATAAAAATAAGGAGGGCATTCGTAAAATAAAAGTGCTAATTAAACGTCCTGAGACTACGTACTCTTTAGGTGCAGGTGGAGAATTAACTCAGCAAATTGCTTCTATAGAAATACGTGATCAGGACGTTACTTCCTTTAGCATAGGTGATTATATCAAGATTGAAAAAAGGTTCTACAAGATTTTTGAACCACCGTTAAAAGATTCTTCAAGTAAAATATGGAAAATTGAGGCAATAGAAAGTGTTTGATTAGTAACAATATTAATGAAATAATCTCCAATATTGAAAGAAAAGAGCAGAAAATAAAACTGGCAGCTATAAAAGCGTTAAACAAAACGGCACTATGGTTAAAAGCGCAAGCAGCTAAGGAAATCAGTGAGGAAAAGAAGGTAAAATTAAGTTTGATAAGAAAGAGATTAAGAATTTTTAAGGCGAAAACTAGCAGATTAGACGTGTTGATTAGAGCAAATCTCTATGACATTAGAGCATCAACAATTGGTAAAATACAAAAAACAAGAAGAGGATCGAAAGTAGGAAAGCATGAGTTTATAGGAGGATTTGCAGCAGTTATGCCAAAAGGAAATAGCGGTATTTTTAAACGTGAAGGAAGAGCAGCATTGCCAATAAAGGAAGTTAAATTGTCACTGAAACCAGAGGCTTCAAGGATAATAGGGAATCTTGTTAATTATGAAGTTGAAAAGGTATTTGAAAAATATTTTATACATTACATGAGTTAAATTATATGCATGACAAAGTTCTGGAAAGATTTACATCAAGCAATTTGCAGCACACTGAAGGAAGAAATACCGTCTATACAGACATGTGAAATTTATCCAGCAATAAGAAAAGAATTATTAGCGCCAGCGGTATTTGTAGAGCTTGTGAGTTTAGAATCGGGAAAAGATCCTGGAACAGAGGAATTAGCCCTGAAAGCAAGATTTGAAGCGAGAATTGTAGTTGATGGAACAGTAGAGGATTCCTCGGTAGTTGTTAGAACATTAGCTGCTGAGGTTGCGAGAGTAGTAAATAAAAATACTTGGAATGTGAAAAATGTTTCACCAGGAGAATTTATATCTGCGGAAATTGACGGATTTAGGCCAGAGTTAGATGCGTATTTGGTGTGGATGGTTGATTGGAGTCATCAGCTTCATTTAGGTAAATCGATATGGACAGAAAATAAGATTAAGCCACATACCATAAACGTAGGAAATATAAATGTTGGATCATAATTTTGCAATTTCAGAGCTAAGTAGAAAATTAGCGAATATCATTCGTATAGGAGTTGTAAAAGAAATAGATTATGAAAAAGCAAAAGTAAGAGTTAAAATAGGAGATATTGTAACAGATTATCTGCCATGGATAACAAGTAAAGCAGGAAAAGATAGAGATTGGTCTCCGCCAGATATTGATGGACAGGTTATGGTATTTTCTCCTCTTGGTGAACTATCATTAGGAGTGGTGTTAGCAGGAATATATCAGGAAAAATACCACGCACCAGAGAATAAAAAAGAAATAAATAGTGTGAAGTTTCAAGATGGAACAAGATTGTTATATGATAAGGAAAAACATCATTTAGAGATTGAAGTAGTAGATAAAATAACACTGAAAGCTGGGGAATCAAGTATAGAAATGACAAAAAGTGGAATAAAATTGAAGGCAGATAAAATAAACCTTAATTGATGAATAAATCGGTTATGCGAGTAGGAGATCATTGTGCAGAAGCAACACCACATTTTTGCGTTAGTGGGAGTAACAATGTTTTTGTAAATGGTAAGCCAGTTTGCCGTAAAGGAGATAATTTTACAGAAGGAAGAGTATTAACTGAAGGATCAAAAACAGTGTTTGCAAATGGTCTTAGTGTAGGAAGAGTTGGGGATTCAGTATCTTGTGGTTTCAAGGTAATAAGTGGAAGTAATAATGTTTTTTCAGGATAAAAATAAACCATCTGTTATACTTACCAAAAGTAAGGTTATGAACATGGATATAACTACTAGCCTATTAGGAGACATTAGTGATTTAATAGATAGAGCAAAGAATCATCTTTCTGTTCAATTCAACTCTACTCTAGTATTGTTAAACTGGGAAATTGGCTCCAGAATTGATCAAGATATCCTAAAGCACAAACGTGCAGATTATGGGAAGCAAATCATCTCTCAACTTGCAAAAGAACTTCAGATTAAATATGGACGTGGATTTGATAGAGCGTCATTATTTCGTATGGTACAATTTTCTAAATTCTTTCCTGATCAAGAGATTGTCGCGACACTGTCACAACAATTGAGTTGGTCACATTTTGTAGAAATTATTGCAATTTCTGATGAGCTGAAGCGTAATTATTATATAGAAATGTGTCGTATTGAAAGGTGGAGTGTTAGGGCACTACGTAGTAAAATCGATACTATGTTGTATGAACGTACAGCACTAGCAAAAAAACCTGAAGATTTCATAAGAAGGAGTATAAAAAATTTACGTGAAGAAAATATGTTAGCACCAGAATTCATTTTTCATGACCCATACTTCCTTAGCTTCATGGAATTGCCATCAAGTTATAGCGAGACTGATCTAGAAAATACAATCTTGGATGAATTGATAAAATTTTTACAAGAGTTTGGAAATGATTTTTGTTTTGTAACACGTCAAAAAAGGATGAGTACTAAAACAACTGACAGGTATTTGGACCTACTATTTTTTCACAGAGGATTAAAACGCCTTATAGCAATAGAACTAAAAATAGGTCGCTTTGAACCAGCTTATAAAGGACAGATGGAATGGTATTTAAATTGGTTAGATAAAAATGAACGAAAAGCAGGTGAAGAAAAACCGTTAGGGATTATTTTATGTGCTGATAAGGATCAAGAGGATATAGAATATCTTGAACTCGAAGGCTCTAATATTCATGTTGCACAGTATTTAACACAGCTTCCTTCTAAAGAAATTCTTGAAAAGAAGTTGAGAAAGGCTATTTCTATAGCACGTGAAAAACATGCAAGTATTAAGTCAAATCCATGAAAAATATATGAGAGGAATGGATGCTAAAACATTGCCTCAATTTTCCATATTTCACTCAGGGAAAAAATTAGAGGGAATAGAACATCTGAAACAATCGATAATTGATATATTAACCACTCCTATTAACAGTAGAATAATGAGGAGAGATTACGGGTCTAGGCTATTTGAATTAGTAGATAAGCCAATAAATAGAGATTTAACTTTGGAAATTTACGCAGCAACTGCAGAAGCTTTGGAAAAATGGGAAAAAAGATTTAAATTAGAAAAAGTAAAAATGACAGAGGTGAAAGAAGGAAAAGTAACGCTTGACCTAGAAGGATTATACGTACCAAGTGGGAAAAACATTCGCTTTGATGGGGTGGTAATATAAAGATGCAGCAGACTAACATTATTGAGCCACTGAACTTCGAAGAAATTCTGTCTCGGATGAGGGAAGAGTTGGTGAAGCGTGACGCAAGTTTTACAGCATTAGTTGAAAGTGATCCAGCGATAAAGATTCTGGAGGTAGCAGCATGGCAAGAACTTTTGCTTAGAGAAAGAATAAATGAAGCAGTAAAGAGTAATTTACTTAAATTTGCGACAGGAGAAGATCTTGATAATTTGGCTGAGTTTTATGGAGTAGAGAGGCAGAAAGAAGAAGATGACGAACGATTTAGAAAAAGAATTAAAGCAAAGATAATAGGCCCAAGCACGTGTGGCAGCAGGGAGTATTATAGGTATCATGCACTGTCAGCAGATAGAAGAGTAAAGGATGCGCTGGTTGAATCAAAAGTGCCAGGAAGTGTGGAGATCTCAATTTTATCAACAGAATTATCCACAACTGGCATAGCGTCTGAAGAACTACTGGATATTGTAGGAAAGCAAGTCACCAGGGATGATATAAGGGTTTTAACAGATGCAGTAACAGTGATTGGTTGCAATATTATGGAAATAGATATTCACAGCAGAATGAGCATAAGTCCTGTAATATCGAAGGAGGAAATCAAGAAGCAGTTCATTAAGAAGTTTGAAGCAAGTAGAAGGCTGGGATGGAATGTTACAAGATCTTGGATAATAGCAAACCTATTTATAGAGGGTGTAGAAAACGTAGAATTAATCGAGCCAAAAGAGGATGTTGTGGTGCTGGGTAATGAGTGTGCAGTGCTTGGCTACGTCAAGTTAGATAGGATTTAAAACGTATTTTTTTGTTTTGTGGAATCGAAAAAGTTTCACCAGTGAGGGGATTGCGTGCAATAAGTGGTTTAAGGTTTACTGGATCCAATGTTAGGGAGACGAAAGTATTGATTTTCTTCCAGAAGTTGTAACTTGTTTTTTAAAGTATGGATAATATGGTTAAATATTATGGAAAGTGTTTTCGATATTAAGAACATCTTTATTTTTGATCAGTTCTGCAATGATCTCTTGCTTACTCATAAGCTACCTAAATAAAGGAAATTAAAGCAACTTGAAAGAAAAGACAAATGAAAAGTTTATTACCGCCAAACGCAACAAAGCAAGAGCAAGCACTGGTTGATGCAATAGATTATAAGGTTGATCCAAGCTGTATCAAAGGATTTAAGTTTAATCTTAAAGAAGAAACATTGCCGTGGTTGATTGAGGGATATGAATTGGGGGAAATACTACGTTGGATAAAGGATAAAAGAAAAGCCGTAGTAGAAGGAGTAAAATTTCAAAGACTGAGAGGAACTCCAGCATCACTAAAAATAGCATTAAAATGGGCAAATATAGAAGATATTACAATTATTGAAGAGCCACCCGGTAAACACTTTTTTGAGTTGCAAGTAGGGATAAAAGAGGTACCAAATGACTTCTTCGTAGATGCAGTAGTAGAGCTGGCAAAACTATCACTGCCTGTAAGATCCAGATTGATGAGGATTTTTAACGATTATTATAATGTGCAGAGATTTATATTGGATGAGAGTTTATTTGGAGATCTTCTTTCTGATTATTCAGGGGTAAAAATAGAAAAAAATGGACCAGTGTTATCATTTGGAAGAGTAAATTTTTTCAGGTCTAGTGGTCCAGTTATTAGGATTATAGAAAACTATCTACGCGATCATTATGAACGAGCTTTAAGCAATGATATATATCGCCTAGATGTAGCAATCCTTGGAGAAACCGAGCCTTACACAAGGGATTATAAAGGCATCTATGAAAGAGATCATTTGTGGTACAACTTAAAAGCACTATATCCATTACCACAGAGTTTATTACCATCGATTAAATTTGCAAAAGCGCAGATAGTATTATCAGACAGTTGGGATTTAGGAGACATAAATACGTGCTTTCCAGTAAGTAGCGTAGAAGAAAGAGGAAATAAATTTGTATTGGGAAGCGATAAACTTTCAGGGCAATATTGGAATTTAAAACATAAGCCAATTTTAGAAAGATTTAGCGTTACTCACAACTATAAAGTAGAAAATTATACAGATCAGAAGGTCAGAAAATATGTTTTAGCAGAACACAACGTTTACTATAAAAATGATTTGGATTCAGAGCAAAAAGACTCAATACACGAATTAGAAAAGCACATTTTAGTATTTTACCCGGGAGTACTGAAGTGGCATGAACATCGACATTTGCACAGAAGTTGGAAAAGTAGTCAAGTTATATCTATAATAAGTTAAGTACTTATATTTAGATCCTCATATATTATATTAATAACAGGTAAAAGTGTATGAAATAAAAAGAAAAAGACTTGCTTTCTTATGCTAAAACGGACATGACTTGAATAGCAGCAGGTAAACATAAGAAATTTATCTGGCGCTAGAAAAGCTAATTTTGTGAGGTAAGTATGAAGTTTAGCAAAGAATCTTTTAGTAAGTTTTTTAAAGAAGTATCAAGTAAAGGGTTTAAAAACATTAATAAAAGAAATGAAGAAGGAGAGACGATATTGCACCAAGCAGTAGAAATCTCTGATTACAAAACAGTGAGATTATTAATAAAAAAAGGAGCAGAGGTAAATGCAAGAGATAAAAATGGTTATACGCCACTACACTGTGCAGTATTCGCAAAAAGTTTAGAAAATGTAAAAGTGCTGCTAAGAGAAGGAGCAGAAGTAAATGCCACTCAATATGTCACTGGATGTACGCCACTGCACTCTGCGTGCAAAATAGGAGGAGCAGGAGTTGAAATAATAAAAGAGCTGGTAAAGGCCGAAGCTGAAGTTAATCAACTGAATAAGTACGGTGCAACACCAATGTACTATATCTGGGAAAGTGAAAAGTATCGTCTATGTGATAGCAAAGAGAGTGAAAAGGCGAGTAAATTTCTGAGAGAACAAGGAGGAATAACAAAAAGTAGAGAACTGACATGCTATGGAATAGAGAGGCTAGTGGGAGAAATAGCAGACATGTTGAATGGGAGTTATTTACCAGAGCTAAAAATAATAGAGATAGGAGAAATAAGGAAGAGAGACAAATCGCTAATAAAGAAAGAATGTCAAAATTTAGCAAGCAAGATAATGAACCAAGTGAACGAAATGATAGATGAGGTAGCGAAAAGGAATGCTTAAAAGAGGGATTTAAATTTAAAGAAAAGGTGAGGTGGATTATGTTAAAGCTTGGCAAATTTAATAAGTCAGCAAAAGAATTATTAGAGAACTCATATAAAAATATTTATGCAAGAGACGAGAATGGAAGAACAGCTCTGCATTATGCAGTAGAGGTAAAAACAGTGAAGTTATTAGTTGAAAAAGGAGTGAATGTGAATGCAGCAGATGTGAAAGGATACACAGCACTGCACCTAGCGGTAACGGAGAAACGTCTAGAAATCGTGAGGGAATTGATAAAATCAGGAGCAGACGTAAATGCTGAGGAATATGGAAATAAATGCATACCTCTACACCTTGCGTGCATGGTAGGTGAAAAAGAAATAGTGGAGGAGCTGGTAAAAGCTGGAGGAGAAATAGAGCAAGCGGATAAATTTGGAATGATAGCGATGGATTATGCTAAAAATAGCAAAAAGATAACCGAGGTATTAAAGAAAGAAACAGACAGAATTGAAAAGTTATTTGAACAGCAAAGTGGGAAATCTTCTATGAGAGGCTAAAAGCATGGAGAAAGAAATAGAAAAGAAGGTAATGAATTTAGAGAAAAAAGCGTTGGTAGAGTTGAGAAGAATATGGAAGAAGGTATTTGGGGAAGAAGCGCCTAGATACTCAAAGAAATATCTGATACCGAGATTAGCTTATAGAATGCAGGAAAAAGCGTATGGAGAAATGTCAAGAAAGGGAACAAAAAGACTAGAGTATCTGGCAGATCGGCTAGAAAGGGGAAAGAGAATAAGTAGCGACAAATTACCAGTAGAAGGGACAGAATTAATACTAGAGAGAGGGGAAGAGACTCATACAGTATAGCATTTCTCATAATAGTCCGAATAGGTCATAGGAAGGCAGAATCAACAGCACGACGAAAGGATTCGAATAGAGGAATGTTTTTCCTGGCTCTGTTTTTTATAGCAAACCAATGATGCTCAATTTTGTTAAAATCTGGAGAATAAGGCGGCAGATACAAAATTTCTGCACCGACTCCTTTAGCGAGCTTGATAAGCTTATCAGACTTATGAAAAGTAGCATTATCAAGAATGACAGTTTGTCCAGGTTCTAAGATCGGTGCCAAAAATTGCTCAAACCATCCATTAAAAATATCCATATTACAGTGGCCTTCAAATGTTAATGGAGCAACTATCTTTCTTCTACTTAAGGCTGCAACCATGCTGATTCGTTGAGTTTTTTTTCCAGATTTTAGGGCATAAAATCGCTGTCCTTTCTGGCAATACCCATATGGATAGTCCTCCGTGTTATCAATCCCAGACTCATCTATATACACTAAGTTTTCTGGTTCTTTTGTTGCTATAATTTTTAAGAATTCAGCACGTTTTTCTTCGTTCCTTTCCTTGTATCCATATGTCTTTTTTTGCGCGTAAATCCAATTTTTCTGAGAGCTCGGTGGATCGTTTGGATACTAACGTTGCCCCAAAGTTTAGCCATTTCCGACAGAGTTTTTCTACCGTGTTTTTTAGCAAATTCGATAAACTTATTCCAGTCGATAATTTTCTGATTGTAACCTCCATTACCGAGTTTTTTTGACTGAAAGTCGCCTGTTTCTTTTTTTCTTTGCTGCCACTCCCACAAAGTAGTTCGTCCAATTTTAAATCTTGCTGCCACTGCTTCTCTGCTTTCCCCTTCGTCTAGTGCTTCCATTGCTTTTTTTCTTAAATCATAACTATATGCTGCCGGCATCCAACCTCCTTATCGCCATCTATCCTTAATCTTATCATATCCGGACTTCTGTGGAAAGAGCTATAATGGTAACAGATAAGGGTTTAATCTACCGAGAAGAATTTTTCACGTCATTGTCAGCAGTAGCTGGAAAAATAATGGGAATGAGTTACAATGGGCCGCTCCTATTTGGTTTGCGTGATCAAAAGGGAAAGGAAAATGTGTAAAGGGATAAGATGTGGAATATATACGAGAAAGTCAAATGAAGACGGTCTGGAGCAAAAGTTTAATAGTTTAGATGCGCAGCGAGTAGCATGTGAAAAGTATATAAAGAGCAAAGAAGGCTGGGTAGCATTGGCCAAAAGGTACGATGATGGAGGATATTCAGGGAAAAACTTAGAAAGACCAGCGATAAAGGAGTTGTTTGAAGATGTAAAAAAAGGAGAAGTAGATTGTGTAGTAGTATATACGCTAGACAGGTTATCAAGGGAAACAAAAGACAGCATCGAAGTAACGTCATTTTTTAGAAGACATAGAGTAAATTTTGTAGCAGTAACGCAGATATTTGACAATAATACGCCAATGGGAAAGTTCGTGCAAACAGTGTTATCAGGAGCAGCACAACTAGAAAGAGAAATGATAGTAGAGAGAGTAAAAAATAAAATAGCAACATCAAAAGAACAAGGACTATGGATGGGTGGAACTTTGCCGCTTGGGTATGATGTAAAAGATAAAGAATTAATAATAAATGAGAAAGAAGCAAAGTTGGTAAAACATATATTTGAGAGGTATATAGAGCTGAAGTCAATGGCAGAGTTGGCAAGAGAGTTAAATAGCCAAGGGTACCGTACGAAATCAGATATCTTTAAAAAGGCCACGGTAAGGAGGATAGTAACAAATCCAATATATATGGGAAAGATAAGACATTATGAGAAAGAGTATGAGGGAAAGCATGAAGCAATAATAAAAGAGGAAAAATGGCAAAAAGCACAAGAATTGATAAAGAATCAGCCATATAGAAAAGCAAAATATGAAGAAGCTCTGCTAAAGGGAATAATTAAGTGCAAGAGCTGTGGTGTAAATATGACACTGACATATGCAAAAAAAGAGAATAAGAGATATCGATACTACGTATGTAATAACCACTTAAGGGGAAAGAATTGTGAATCAGTAAATCGAACAATAGTAGCAGGAGAAGTAGAAAAAGAAGTGATGAGAAAAGCGGAGCAGATATATGAAAATTGGAGAGAAAAGACCGAAGAAAAATGGGAAAATTTAAATTTTGGAAAGCAGAAAGAAGTAGTGAAAAAGTTAATAAAAGGAGTAATGATAAAAGAAGATGGAATAGAGGTGAGTTTAGAGGATAAGGTGGAATTTATACCAATAAAAAAGAAAGGAAAGAAATGCACAGTAATTGAGCCAGAAGGTAAAACAAATAATGCGCTACTGAAAGCAGTGGTGAGAGCCCATTCCTGGAAACGTCAACTGGAGGCAGGAAAATATGCAAGTGTGAAGGAACTGAGCGTTAAAATTAATATAGGTACAAGAAGGGTACAACAAATTTTAAGGTTAAATTATTTAGCTCCGAAGATTAAAGAAGATATAGTAAATGGGAGACAGCCAAGAGATTTGAAATTAGTTGATTTGAGAGAAATACCGATGCTGTGGAGTGAGCAATTGGAGAAATTTTATGGTCTTGATTGCATTGTTTAACAAGAGGAGATGAAAACATCGAAAATAATAGGAAAAGCTGTTGCAAAAAAAACTCAAGGATTTATAAGGAAACCACTATTGCAAAATATGAAGGACTTCTAATGCACCAGCAGATGTTGAAGAGGTTAAAAATAGTCTTGATGTAAACCAGTGTGACAAAAACTGACATTAAATTATATGAGTATATTAATATAAATAGTAAAGATTTTCAATTTACATATGAAACCAGAGCAAACTATTGAGCAAGAGTCAAACTCACATAACAACCCTTTTCTGCTGAAATAGAACCATGTTTTTATAGTGAAGGAAATCCCTATATACGAAAAATCATCAAATCAACCAATTGCGGCTGGTGTTGTTGGTGCGTTATTATTGGTGAGCTGTGTTGCGTTTTATGTTTTATTTCGCAGTGGCAGTAGATGTGGTGTATGGATTTTGCGTTGTATAATGCTACAAAGCCGAATACTAAACTTGAGTAGGTCTATTATCCAGCCTTCTTTGAATCCTGCGCAGTTGAGAAAATCCATAATCATCAAGTAAAACTTTTAAATTAGGTAATTTCTTCTCATTTGAGCTTATAGAGCATACTTTTTTAACCATGAGCATGATTATTGCTCCGGACAGGAGGTTCCACATTTTCCAGATAGCCATGACTGTCTACTTTCAATTCATTTCCTAAGTTGTGCTCTATTTTTGTTGCAAACGTAAATCCTAATATTTTGCAAAATTTTTCGAAATATTCTCTTATAATATCAAATAAACTCTTATCGCCATCTTGGTAGTTTTTTAACTCCTCAGGAACATCAAGTAATAACTTACCGTCTCTATATATTAGACCCTCTTTACCATTCTGAGATTCAAGTGTAAATTCCATTGAAAATGATATATCACATATTTTTTTCTCAGAAAAATCTAGAAGCTTTACAGGTGCTTTGGGGATTTTACACTCAACTTTTACAGAATTTGGATTTTTGCAGTCAATGTACACTTTTCTCTCAACACCACTATTGACATTCATAAATAATTTATGTTTCTCGTAAAGTTCCATCATAAACGGTCCATATATATGTTCATATCCTGCTTGATTGCAATTAGTAGCTAACTCTTCTAGAATATGATCAATAAATACGCTAAGGCAAAAATTTAGCTGTAGAAAGAATAATGCAACTTTATCGCATTTCATTTTACTATAACTTGACTATAAGAAAAAATCTTATTTTGATTACTACTATAGTATTTCCCAAAGTAAATGATAAAGGTATAATAAAGTATTTGAGTTATAATGGCATATAGTGTGGATTTAAGGGAAAAGGCAGTATTGATGATAGAAAAAGGGAAGACAAAGGTTGAGATAGCAGAACTCATGGAGATAGGAATAGCAACTCTGTACCGCTGGTTAAAAAAGAAAGCTGCTGGTGAAAGCCTAAAGCCATCTAAAAAAGGTAGCTTTATTCGAAAAATAGACCCAAAAATACTCGAAGAATATGTTACAAAGAATCCAGACCATACTCTGGCAGAGATGAAACAAAATCTTGGATTTGGAATAAATTCAATTTGGTATAGACTAAAACAGCTAAAAATTACTTTAAAAAAAAGTCACACTATATCAAGAGCGCAATCAAGAAGATAGGCAGCAATTTATTGATAAAATCTCAAAAATAGACCATTCCAGCATCTTATATATAGATGAAGCAGGAGTTGATAATAAGTTATACCGAGAATATGGACGTGCTCCAAGAGGAAAGAAAATTTATGCAGATATTCCAGCGAGAGAGAATCAGTATAGTAGCCGGGTGGATTGGAATGAGATTTATTGCACCAATGACTTTCAAAGGTGGGTGTGACAAAGAGGTATTTAATATATGGTTGGAGAAGATGTTATTACCTAAATTGCCACTTGGCACAACCATAGTTATGGATAATGCTACATTTCATAAGACCACTAAAACAAAATCATTAATAGAGTCTTTTGGCTGTCATGTGCTGTATCTTCCAACATATTCACCAGATTTGAATCCTATAGAACACTGTTGGCATACCATCAAAAGCCGCCTCAGACCTCTAATGTATAAATGTACAGACTTACAACTTTTGGTTGGTAATACCATAATGGAAATTTATCATTCATTTTAGAAAATACTATAGAGGTTGTCCACAAACCAGTAAATCAAGCATATTCCCTACTTAACATAACTTTACTCATAGCCAGATATATGAAACTTTCAGTAGATGTTGTAAGTAAATCGTACTCCTTTGATAGCCTTCTATTTCTATTGATCCAAGCAAAAGTCCTCTCTACCACCCACCTTCTCGGCTGTACTGAAAATCCAGGATCCCGTTGTGGCAATAGTTCTAGTGGTGTATCTTTATGCACCCAAAACCTACATGGAGGCCTTTTGACAATTTCAATATCTATCCCATATTCTCTCTTTACGTAATCCTTTAAATCTTTTCCTTGGTATCCCATATCAGCCCACATTTTCTTAATATTGCTGTATTTTTCCTTCATATTGTCCAATGCCATCTTCACCCCATCTCTGTCATTTTCGCTTGCAGCTCCTACATAGCAACCAAGCACAAATCCTTGAGTATCTGTGATTATATGTCTTTTTCTCCCCTTTACCTTTTTCGCACCATCATAACCTTTGACCCCCCTTTTTCCGTGGTTTTTACCGATTGACTGTCCACTATGCATGCGCTCGGCTTCCCATTTTTGACCTACTATATTTAGTGATATCATAGTTCATTTTCTCAAAAATTCCCTGCTTTTTCCACCTTCTAAACTGTTCATGCACAGCCTTCCACGGCGGAAAATCGTGTGGTAAATAGCGCCATTGACATCCTGTGCGCAGTATATAAAGAATTGCATTTACTATCTCACACTTACTGTATTTTGGTGGCCTTCCTCCTTTCTTGTACGATACTCTGAAGTGTTTTTCTATTCTTGCCCATTCCCTTTTACTTAAATCTGTTGGATATTTTTTCCTCATCTCTTACCTCAATATTCTTTCTTTATATACTACGTATTCCTTGGTTTGTGGACAACCTCTAGTAGTTCTATAAACCAAATTAATTGTAAAAAAGAGCGAGTGATTTGTGTAGAGCTTAAGATAATTCGTTTCTTAGATTGCTAATTATCTTAGTTAATATTTAATACCTTCTACCTAGCAATTTCTTCCCTCGAATTAGAAACCCTTCTTAATTCTTCACGTTCTGCCCATTTGTTGTTAGACTCGCTTATTACTTCAGGACGCATTAATCCACCAGATCTTTCAAAATATCCCTGTTTAATAGCATCGTAGACCCAGTAGTTACCAAGCTCGCAATCATTGCCTAACTCTTCTTCGCGATCTTTGAATTTTTCTAATATTTCTTCTCTATTACTCACTTCTACTATAATTTTGCTTTTATTCTGTATGTCAGGATACAGCCTAACGTCTACATTTCCCAAACTAGTATAGAAAGTTAATACTATACTGCTGCCTTCTGTAAGATCTGTATAATTCCTTATGCCATCTTCAGTTTTAATTTCTACTGCACTTTTACCGATCTTTACTATATTTCTTCCACAGTTTACCTCTCCATCGGTTAGACCTAAATCCCTTACCCCATCTGTTATCTTTATAATGTCTATTTTACTATCTTTAGAATATTCTAAGTAAAAAACGGAGTTGTCTACTCTTGCATCTTTTAGCTCGCTATTGGTTGCACTTTTTGCGATTTCAATAAATTTATGAGAATTGCTAATATAATCTCTATAAGCTTTTTTTAGGTTAGTTTTATGCTCTTTAAATTCTGATGTCAGCGTGTTAGCATCAACTGTATTACCAAACACTGCCCCTTTTGATACTAATTGACATATTATATTACTAGCAACTTTAGGATTTTTTTCTAATTCACTGATTTTTTTCATCACATAATCGGTAAAAGTGTACTCATTACCTGAAAAGAAATCTTGTGAAAGAGAATAGTTTAATCGTACACCAGACTTTATAGCATCGTTTACAATCTCTTCAAGTTCAGCCATATTTTGAGCTTGAAACACCTTATCAGAAAACTTATTTAACTTTTCCTTCTGATTTGAAGTTAAATTGACGAGTAATGTACTGGCCTGTCCTTCCTTTTGCTGACGATAAATATTCATAGCATAATCTAATGCTCCTGCTTCTAAAAATATCTTTCTTAACTCTTGAATAAGACCTTCATTGTCCCAAGAAAAACGATCAACATAAGAAAATACTTTTGATTCACCCATTCCTTGCCGAATATTTAGCACCACTTTTAGGTCTGAATCTCTTTTATGCTTACTTAAAAACTCCTTTAAATTTTTAGTGCAGTCTGAATCGAGTACAAGTAAGTCATACAATTCTGCATTTAACTTTTTCTGTTTATCAGTTAGAAATAATTCTTCTATATTATAGCAGAGTTTATTAGTTGCTATTTGTTGTGGAGTTCTCCCCTTTCTACTTGTTATATTAGGGTTAGCTCCTTTCAAGAGAAGAGAGTTTGTATTATCGTAATGACCTTTAGCAGCAGCAAGGTATAGTGGTGTTTTTCCTTTATTATCTTGTATGTTAGGATCTGCACCTGCTCCTAAGAGTAAATCTATAGCCTGATTTCCTGTGCGACGAAATCCACCAATATTTGCTCCTGCAATCGCATGCAATACTGTTGATTGAGATTCTCCTCTTTTGAGGTTAAGAATTATTTTTAAATCTTTATTGTTTTTATTGTCATATAAAAATTCTTCAAGAGGTTCAGTATTATCAAATGAACCACAGTTAGAAGCTAAACATTTTAGAGCACTAAGTAACTTCTTGTTTAAATTTTTTTGACTTGGCGTAAGATCATAATCTAGAGCAAACCAAACACAAATCTGTTCACTTAATCCAAGTTTGCTATCCATCAAAGATGCTGGTTCATTATGATTTCTAACTGATGGTAAATCTCCTGAGTACCACATATCATTCATCAGCTCATTTAATAAATGTGCTTTAGATGATAGATGTTCTATAATTGATTCATATTCAATATCATATAGTTCTGGTTTGGATTTTGGTTTTAGTAGATTGATGATAGATTTTACCATCCCAGTAGACTCACCCATACTTATCCCTTACGCTAAGATACATAATATATTGTGTGCGATATGTAACATTAAGTCAATGACCATAATCTTTTTACTACTCACGTCGTTAAGCTTTTGTTAAGTTTTTATGGTGAGTAATATAAGATCTTTAGACAATCAAGCAGTGTAGCATTTACCCTACAGTACGGCTTGTTGTCTGTTTTGAATTTGTTACTATCTCACACCAACTATTTTTTTTCTTTTCATTAGATAAGGTAATTTTTTCAGAAGATTGACGTAGTGTTTCATGTTTTTCAAAATATCCTCGTTTAATCGCATCATGTACTGAATATCCACCAAGTAAGCAATTTTCTCCTATTTCTTCCTTATCTTTTAATTGATCAAGTTTCTTCTTATCATCGTCACTTATCTTTACTTCAATTGTATTGTTGTCTTTATCACTAGAACGTAGATGAATACTAATCTTTCCTACTTCAGTAGTAAAAGACATTTCAATGCCACCTTCTAAAACGTCTGTATAATTTCTTTTTCCTCCTACATTTTCAACTCTTACTATACTCTTTCCAACATGAAATATATGATGTCTAAAACTTAAATCTTTCACTTTTGGATTATTTATAACTTTTGCAACCTCAACAGTGCTATCTTGCGAATATTTTACATAAAAATATCCATTATCCATTTCTACGTGTAAAGCTTTGCCTTGGGCACTACTGTTTATAATACCTTCATCTGCTACACTTTTTAGCTTGTTATCGATTTCTTCACGTTCTGCAAAAATCTCATAACTGAACCCATAAGTTGCATACAATAACTTATCATCATAAAAGGAACTGCATTTTACTCTTCCACCTTTTAATAGTAAATTACTCATGATATTGCGTATAATACCTATATTTTTGTCATCTGATACACCCTCGTAGGCAGGAATATCTCTTATTCCCTTAGAAACTAAACTTGTTATAGTCTCACTATCGTCTGATAAACTCTCATAAGGTGGTAATCCCTTATGCTGTCGTATTCTATTAGGGATATTTCTTATTTCCTTAAAAATTAAACTTGTTATAGTATACTTATCATCGTTATATTTTGAATTGAGTCTTATCCCTTTTTGCAAATATTTATTTGTTATGCACTCTATACGCTCTAAAGCAGTGTTTGTAAAATTTTCATGCTTATCCCTATAACCTTGATCATTTTTTGTTACTACATCTTTTAACTCTTTACGAAATTCATCAATTAGACTTCTCTCACTTTCAGTCAGTAGTAGATCTAACTTAATTAAAGCAGAGTCTCTTGGACTAATCATACGCGTCAAGTTAAGGAAATAAAGGTATGAAAGAGATAGAATAATAAGGTATAAGTTCTCCCAGATATACTTTTAGTGAGAGAACCAATGAATAAAATAACTTGCTTATCAAAAAAGCTCAAAGAATTTTTTAATGAAAAAGCAGAGAAAATCTCAATTACAACAAGGTTTATAAAAAGAAAGAGAAAGCTAAAAGGTTCATCATTCGTAAAAGCCATGGTCTTGGGTAATATAGGAGTTGATAATTGTAGCGTAGAAACAATGTGTCAATTACTAAACGAGAGATATAACAAAACAAGGTTTGGATTTTAGATTTACTGAAGAAGCAGTGGAATTTATGAAAAGGATTATAATGAATCTGTGATTCTCTTTAAAAATATCTTGCAAGTTGATTGCAAAATCTTACAGCAATTTAATAGTGTTAAATTATTGGACAGTACCTATATTACTCTACCTAACAGTATGGAAGAGATGTATAAAGGTTATGGTACTAGCTACAGTGGCTATGAAAGCAATACTAAGTCTGGAATAAAGTTACAATTAGTTTTCGACTACATGAATCAGATAATAGACCAACTTAATTTAACGGAGGGGGTAAGATCAGACCCACTGCCATTAAGTTAAAGAAAAAGTGATGGACTGTATTATAAAATCAAGTAAGATCCATAAGTTAAAAGAAGCAATAATATGAGTAAAAAAAAGAGTAATTACATTTATAAAAAATAAATTGATGAGTTTGAACTTTATAAACGCTCACAAAGTATCCTCAAAAGATTTTTCAAGAAAAAGAAAGCTGCCTTTCATTGATGTGTTTATTCTAATTTTCAGAAAGAGTGTAAAATCATTGCAAGTAATGCTTAATGAGTTTGTTCTGCATACAAGAAAGGATCACACAATCACGGCAAGTGCATTTACTCAAGCAAGGAAAAAGCTAAAGCATACTGCGTTTTCAGAGCTAAACGATGATATAGTTTCTCTATACTATCAAGATAAGGAATTTAAAACCTATCATGGTTTCAGAATGCTTGCCTTTGATGCTTCTATACTTATCCTGCCAAAAAGTAGTGAGGTAATAAATGAATTTGGCTCAAGACCAATAAGAAATTGGACTAAAAAAGAGTTTGGAGATTACACAAGTACAACTTTTGAAGTATGTTACGATGTATTAAATAATGTCTCTATAAAATCAGTACTTGGCAGAAGTGACAGTTATGAAGTTGCCTTAGCTATTGATATGCTTGGCAGCGTGAAATCTAACGATTTGCTGATCTGTGATAGGGGATATGTTTCTTATCGGTTTTTTGCTGAGCTTGCACAAAGAGGTATTAATTACATAATTCGCTGTCCATATTCGTCATTTAATGAAATTAATGCTATGTTTAAGCCAGAAAGTCCATCTGATGCGATAGTCGTGTCAACCGCACCTGTCAAGGTAGCAAGACAGCTAAGGAAGCTAGGATTACCTGATAAAATAAAGTTTAGATTGGTCAAGATAGTTCTTTCTTCTGGCGAGATTGAAGTGTTGGCTACATCGTTGTTAGAAGAACAGCAGTTTAAAGTTGAAGAATTTGGAGAGTTATATTATTTACGTTGGGGAGTAGAAACATTTTTTTCCAAACTCAAAGGAAGGTTAGGTTTAGAAAATTTTACAGGTAAAAGTGTTGAAACCATAAAGCAGGATTTTTGGTCAACCATCTTTATTAGCAACTTAGAAAGTATTATGACAGAGGATATAGAAGAGACATTGAACGCGGGTCTAGCCAATTGCAAGTACGAGAAAAGCATCAATAAATCTGTCTCATTTAATGCAATAAAAAATTTAGCTTTCGATGTTTTTTCTACAGAGTCAGACATAGACTGCATTATGGATCGATTATCACAGTTATTTTTGATGAATACTTTAGTAGTGAGAAAAGGAAGGAAGGTCGAGCGTAATAAAGTAACTGATACTCGTTCACTGAACTACCAAAAAAGAACTAGAAAACATGTGTTTTGAACCTAAGATACCTTTTTGTTAGAGGTTACATCTTTCACTCAATAACCTACAGTTGTTATTTTTTCAGTACCTTGAATTTTACTTCCCTCAAGGTTCACCATAATATTTGTCATCATTACAAAATTACTTATATTTTTGGTCGAATTTTAACTCCTGTTTCCTTAACTTAATGGCAGTGAGATCAGACCCACTGCCATTAAGTTAAAGAAAAAGTGATGGACTGTATTATAAAATCAAGTAAGATCCATAAGTTAAAAGAAGCAATAATATGAGTAAAAAAAAGAGTAATTACATTTATAAAAAATAAATTGATGAGTTTGAACTTTATAAACGCTCACAAAGTATCCTCAAAAGATTTTTCAAGAAAAAGAAAGCTGCCTTTCATTGATGTGTTTATTCTAATTTTCAGAAAGAGTGTAAAATCATTGCAAGTAATGCTTAATGAGTTTGTTCTGCATACAAGAAAGGATCACACAATCACGGCAAGTGCATTTACTCAAGCAAGGAAAAAGCTAAAGCATACTGCGTTTTCAGAGCTAAACGATGATATAGTTTCTCTATACTATCAAGATAAGGAATTTAAAACCTATCATGGTTTCAGAATGCTTGCCTTTGATGCTTCTATACTTATCCTGCCAAAAAGTAGTGAGGTAATAAATGAATTTGGCTCAAGACCAATAAGAAATTGGACTAAAAAAGAGTTTGGAGATTACACAAGTACAACTTTTGAAGTATGTTACGATGTATTAAATAATGTCTCTATAAAATCAGTACTTGGCAGAAGTGACAGTTATGAAGTTGCCTTAGCTATTGATATGCTTGGCAGCGTGAAATCTAACGATTTGCTGATCTGTGATAGGGGATATGTTTCTTATCGGTTTTTTGCTGAGCTTGCACAAAGAGGTATTAATTACATAATTCGCTGTCCATATTCGTCATTTAATGAAATTAATGCTATGTTTAAGCCAGAAAGTCCATCTGATGCGATAGTCGTGTCAACCGCACCTGTCAAGGTAGCAAGACAGCTAAGGAAGCTAGGATTACCTGATAAAATAAAGTTTAGATTGGTCAAGATAGTTCTTTCTTCTGGCGAGATTGAAGTGTTGGCTACATCGTTGTTAGAAGAACAGCAGTTTAAAGTTGAAGAATTTGGAGAGTTATATTATTTACGTTGGGGAGTAGAAACATTTTTTTCCAAACTCAAAGGAAGGTTAGGTTTAGAAAATTTTACAGGTAAAAGTGTTGAAACCATAAAGCAGGATTTTTGGTCAACCATCTTTATTAGCAACTTAGAAAGTATTATGACAGAGGATATAGAAGAGACATTGAACGCGGGTCTAGCCAATTGCAAGTACGAGAAAAGCATCAATAAATCTGTCTCATTTAATGCAATAAAAAATTTAGCTTTCGATGTTTTTTCTACAGAGTCAGACATAGACTGCATTATGGATCGATTATCACAGTTATTTTTGATGAATACTTTAGTAGTGAGAAAAGGAAGGAAGGTCGAGCGTAATAAAGTAACTGATACTCGTTCACTGAACTACCAAAAAAGAACTAGAAAACATGTGTTTTGAACCTAAGATACCTTTTTGTTAGAGGTTACATCTTTCACTCAATAACCTACAGTTGTTATTTTTTCAGTACCTTGAATTTTACTTCCCTCAAGGTTCACCATAATATTTGTCATCATTACAAAATTACTTATATTTTTGGTCGAATTTTAACTCCTGTTTCCTTAACTTAATGGCAGTGGAGACGTCTCCACTGCCATTAAGTTAAGGAAAAAAGATAGATTTTATGGGATAATGATGTATACCAATAAGTTTAAAGGTAGTATGAGTAAAAAAGGCAGTAATAAAATTTATTCAAAATGAATTGGCAAGTCTAGAATTTATAGAATCCCATAAATCATCTTCAAAAGATTTTATGAGAAAGAGGAAGTTATCTTTTATTGACATATTTATCTTAATTTTAAGAAAAAGTGTAAAGTCGCTGCAAGTAATACTAAACGAATTTATTTTATATAGGAAAAAAGACTATACCGTTACTGCTAGTGCTTTTAGTCAAGCAAGAAAAAAAATGAAACACAGTGCATTTTCAGAAATTAACGAAGGTGTGGTTTCCTTGTACTACCAAGACCAAAAATTTAAAACTTGTTTTGGCTTTAGAGTGTTAGCTCTTGATGCCTCCAAAATCATTTTACCAACAAGCGTTGAAATAAAAAATGAATTTGGCTCAAGAAAAATACGTAACCAAAAACCAAAAGATTTAGGTGATTATGCAAGTGCAACCTTTGCGGTTTGTTAAGATGTGCTAAATAATGTTGCCATAAGGTCAGTGTTAGATAGAGGTAACACTCATGAAATTAACTTAGCAGATGAAATGCTTAAAGTTGTAAATACTAATGACTTACTGATTTGTATATTTATCTTATAAATTTCTTTCTAGCCTTACAAAAAGAAAAATTGCTTATGTCATTCGATGTCCCAGATCATCTTTTAATGAAGTGAATGCTATGTTTGAAGAAAAAAGCCCATCTAGTGTTGAGGTTACCATATGTGCTCAGCGTAAGATAAAACAAGAAAATAGTGGAATAACGCTTCAAAGTGGTACTGCCATCTGGTGAAATTGAAGTGTTAGCTACATCATTAATGGATGAACAAAAGTTTCAAACTGGAGGATTTAAGGAGTTATATTTTTTACGCTGGGGAGTTGAGACATTTTTTGCAAAACTCAAAGGAAGACTAAGTCTAGAAAATTTTACAGGAAAAAGTGTTGAGTCTGTTAAACAGGATTTTTGGTCAGCTATCTTTATTAGCAACCTAGAAAGTGTTATGACAGAAGATGTAGAAGAAGCGTTGAATATGGACTTAACCGATGATAAGCTTAAGAGGAGCATTAACAAATCTGTCTCATTTAACGCGATCAAAAACTTGGCTTTCGACATTTTTGCTACGGAATCAGATACTGACTGCATTATGGATCAATTATCAAAGCTATTTTTGATGAACACTTTGGCGGTAAGAAAGGGAAGGAAAGTTGATCGTCATAAGGTACCTTATCTTCGTTCGTTCAATTACCAAAAAAGGGTTAGAAAACACATATTTTGACTAGAGGTAGTATTCATATCTTCTGATAATAACTGGGTAGCTTATTGCCATAGCTCCTGTAAAATGACTTCTAAACAAACTATTTCTTAAGTAATTTACACTTCAGAGTTTATCTGCTTTAAAGTTTACTCTATTCTGTTTCAGTATTTGTCATAAATCCTTAATTATTTCTGACTTTTTAGTTCAGTTTTTAACCATTCTTTCCTTAACTTAATGGCAGTGAGATCAGACCAGGGATATAGGAAACATTTAAGTAATATATTAAGCAATGATTTGCTAATATCTGATCTCGGTTATTTTGTGCCAAGTTCTTTTAAACAAATCAATAAAATAGGAGCTTATTTCATAAGTCGTCGATACCAACATATATGATGTAGAAACAAATCAAAAAATGGAGTTATTAGAATGTTTAGAGATTTTTAGAAAACGAGGTATTGTTAGGAAAAGAAGCAAAAATTAGAGTAAGAATTATATGTCAGAAACTAACTGAAGAACAGTCTATGGCCAGAAGAAGGAAAGCTAATAGATTAGCAAGATCGCAGATCCTCTAAAAGAAATCAAAAATTGTTGAACTGGTCAATATTTATAACTAATGTTCCAGAAAATAAAATTAGTGCTGAGCAAGTATTAACGATTTACAGAGTAAGGTGGCAAATTGAGTTATTATTTAAATTGTATAAAAGCCATATCAGGCTTGATAAGCTAAAAGGAAAGCCATGCAGAGTATTATGTGAACTATATGCTAAATTGTGCGCAATTCTTATATTTCACGGCATAGTTGGTTGCACAGAAGTGAAAAAGAATACAGAACTTAGCTTAACAAAGGCATTTATTGAGCTAAAAAGGCGGGTTAGAGAGTTATTTTTAGTATTAACCAAAATTAATAGTTTAAAAGCATTTCTTAAAAAACTCACTATAACTTGGTCGCGATTTTCATTAAAAGACAAACGTAGAAGGGCTAGAGTATCCACTTTAACCTCTCTAAATTTGCTCACAATCTCTTAACTTGACGCGTATGCTTGGACTAATAGGGTAATTTTTCCAATATAAATCACTATCATCAGTTTCACTCTGATACGACAATGTATGTTTTACACATGTGTCAACAGCCTCCCTAGTTTCATGTCTCTGATCAAGGTCATAACATTCCGAACGATTACTTATTCCTTGAACAAACAAACTATAGTCATCTAAATCTGTTATGTCATCTTCAGGCGTTGGTCCCTCATTGCTATTACACTCAATTTTTGAATGCCATGGCTCAGTATTTAATTCCTCTCCTAGCTTTTGTTCACTGATAGATTCTACAACATATTTTACTGACTCTGTAACCATACTACCTCCTAGCCTAGATATAGAATATATTATGTACAATATATAATATTGGTCAAGCTAATTTCAACACAATCTTTTTACTACTCATATTTTTGTTAAGTTTTTATGGTGAGTAACAATGGAGTATATAGAGAGGTTAAAAGTTGCTTATGACTCCAAATTCGAGCTAATTTTACTATAAATCAACATGGTTAAGACCTATACTTGATATCACTACTATAAGATCATGATGAATTATACTTTAAAGGAGTACGGAAACTGCTGAAGCTTATACAGTAACCTGCGGAGCCACTTCAGCAGAATAAACAAACACATGCCAGTATTAGTAGAGAATTATTTATAAATCAACTAACTTTTTCAAAAAATATTTTAGTGAAGATACCATGCTAGCTAGTGTTATAAAGAATTGAATTATTGACTCTTCCTAAGATTGCAAAAAAGGTCGTATATTTGTGAGAACAAGCCGCGTAAAAATAAGGTTATAAAAATAGAGGATTTAAATTATTTTCATAAGCTTAGGCAAAACAGTTCGTATGTAGATATGGATGAAATGGGCTAATATGGCTAGTTTTAGCGTACAATGAAATCACTATATTAAAAAGTTCGTATGTATCACATGGTAGACCAACACATCCCAAAACAAACTCTTCTCACCGCCCTTGGTTTTGATTGCTGAAAGTAGATATATAGTTTAAATTCTTAACAAAAAGATATATTAAATTGATAATAATTTATTTAGGAATAGTAAAGAAAAATCAAGTAAACTTATAACAAGAGCGATTAATTAGCAAAAGAATTGATATTTATTATGAATATACTTATACTAAATATTAATATTTTTGGAGTAATTTATGTATAAAACAGAAGAAACGAAATCAATAGAACTTTTTGCTGCTATTGAAAAGAGAGATATAGAGGAAGCTGTAAGATTGATAAATGCTGAAGCTGATGTGAATGCAGTAGACAAAAACGGAGCCGCTACTTTGCATATGGCTGCTGAATGTGGATGTACAAAGATAGTAGAAGTTCTAATAAAAAATGGTGCTGATGTTAATGTAGTAATAGATAAGAATGAGCGAACTCCTTTGCATATAGCTGCTGTAAAGGATAATGCAGAGACAATAAAAGTTCTAATAGAAGCAGGTGCTGATGTTAATAAAGTAGAGAACAGCGGAAAGACTCCTTTGCACTTTGCTGCATTTAAAGGTAGAATTAAGGCAATAAAAGTTCTAATAGACTTAGGAGCAAATATTGAAGCAAAAGATCAAAAAGGAAGAACTCCTTTGCATGAGGCTAGTGAAAATCCCTCTACAAAGGGAGTAAAAGTTCTAATAGAAGCTGGAGCTGATGTGAATGCAGTAGACAAAGATGAATTCACTCCTTTGTATATGCCTATTCTGTATTGTTATGGAAACATTACAGATATAGTAAAACTTCTAATAGAGGCAGGTGCTGATGTTAATAAAGTAAGTATGAGTGGAACTCTTTTTCACTGGGCTGATAGAATGAATCATACAAATATTTGTGATATTATACTAAATCACATAGCAAGACTAGAAATTGCTGGTTTATATGTTAGTTCATCAAACTTAAACAAAAAGCAAGAACTTATAAGCGATTCACGCAATCTACACAATGATTATTTACAATACCTTGAAAACAGTAGAAGAGAAGTTAAAAAGATGGAAAAAGAAAATAAGCCGTTGTATGACTTTCTGAAAGAAAGTGATATAGCAAAATTGGTTAGTATTTTTGAGAAAAATGAAGGTGTACGTAGTATATTAGATGACCAAAAAGGTTTGAGAAAGCAATATTCAGAGTATGCTTATATTCTTATTAGTAAAGCCAATGAAGTAAAAAAAGAAATTTTTCTGCATAATCATAAACCACTAATTGATGTTTTATCAAAAAATTACGAAAAAGATTTTCAAAAAATGTCATTTGTTGGTATAAGAAACTTTTTTGATGTGCATAGAAATGACTATAGAGTAAAAGACAGAAGCATCAGTCTAATTAACTTTGTAGACTTAGAAGATATCGCAACAAGAAATGTTCCTAAGCTTAAAGTAAGGGCATTGGTAGAAGAGATTAAAAACAAAGTCATAAATAGTAATCTCGAGTGTCCAAGTACTGAACAACCCCAAGAGTTGAACAGGGCTTTCAATTAAAGTGGGAAGAACTGCTGCGAAAACAAAATGGGATTTTTCTAAAGTCAACTACTCTAGGTCTTAAGTTTTTGCAGCAGACCATGCCATTCCAAGAAAAACACCTCTTACTTCTCTTGATTTTGAGTGCTAGAAATAGTTATTTTGCTTGAGATCTTAATAATATATTTTGCTAAATTAATATTGATTTGCTTGCAGAAGAATAATTAAGACAAGCTTATGATAAAACAGAATTTAAAAGTAATAAAATGTCGTATATTGAGCCTTTTTCCCAAAACTACTCCAAGCTGAAAAATTTCCTAAAATAGTGATTGACAAGTTTTAAAAGTGGAGTAGTATGCTTAAAATGTCCTTAAGGGCTAATTCATTATGGTACTCGAGAGAGTTAAGGGTCAAAGCATTTTTTCATTCATTGTAAGGGAGGTAATTATGGATCGTGGAGATATTCCGGAAGTTTTGTTTTCATCTGTTAAAGAGGATGATCCTTATAGGGCATCTAAGCTCCTCCAAATTGAACGCTGGTGCTATACACATTCGAAGATAATTGAAAGAAGTGGTCAAAAAGGACACAATCTTATTGCACAAGTGTTATCTGATGAGGAGTCTTGGGAGGAAGTAGGAGGATTACATGGAGTCAAGCTTAATAGACGCGAGGTAGGTAAAAGGCTTACTACACTACCAGATTCAGATAATGCTTTTGGCAGAGCAAGTAGATATAAAATTGCATGTGAGTGTTGTTTGGAGGATGAAATAAGAGCTATATTTGAGGAAAGAAAAGAGGAATTATCAGCTCAAGGTAGAAGTAGCTTACTAGAGTATAACCACTTAGTTAAGTGCTGTGGAGAAGGTCCTTTAGCACAGTTTTGGTCACATTTCATTAGTGGGTATCTTGATAAATTGGATTTAAGAGGCCGTCATCCATATGAGTATGGGCTTGACTGTGCAGTAGATTGGCAACAAGTAGAAGCAGTGGAGTTCTTTTGGAATAAAATAAAATCCTTACCTGAAAATGAAATGAGTGCAAAAAAGAAAGATAGGATCTTGATGAAAAATGCAGCTTATACGGCAGGACCTAGTTTTCGCATTTATCCTGATATATTTGAGTTTTTCCTGAGTCAGGTAAGTCCTAATAGATATCCAGAGCTTTTGAAAAGAGATTTGGAGAAAAATGGTCATTATGGTTCTTTGAATATAATGATAGACATGTATAACTTTTGTAAATTTCAGGAGTTATTTGATTATTTAAAACCAGGTGATATTCGGGAAATTAATTACTATGTTTGGTTAAAGTGCATGACAAAGGAATGTCCAGAGCACTATCTAGGTGCGGGTGTGGAGGTTTTTATGTATATGTGGACAAAAGAAGGATTTGATAATCATCGTACTTCAACATTGAACGAAGAAATGATGAATAACTCTGTTTTTCAAGGGAGATTTTTGGTGCCTTTGGTTGAAAAAGGTTATATGGCGCCAGTATGGGGAATGCTAGATAAGGCTAATTCTAGGCAAATCAAGGAGTTTATGTCTTCTGAAAAAGCAAATTATATACGTTCTATATTAGAACAAGGAGATCATGATTTATTAAATAGATTTTTAGCTTATGGTAAGTCCATAGAGAAAAATCTTGATCAGGATAGTGTAAGTGCTAACTTGGTTGAAGTTAAGTTAAGTAAACAATCTTATGTGGGGTTAGGTGATCATTAAAAAGTATTATATATTATTTGGGGGGTTATATGTTAGGTCAAGAAAAACCACAAGATTTTGAGTTAATGGAGCTGTTAATTCGAGAGAAAGCGGGAGTTAGTCAACCTGGCCCAAGTACTTCAACCCAACAAAAAAGTGATTTTGAATCTTTCAAAGCAAGGTTTCAATCATATATAGACCAAATTCCATCATATTTACATTCAGTAGGCAAAGAAGGATTTTTTCCTCATTTCTTTTTAGGAAGCTTTTCTACTTTGGTAGACACAGAAATTGCAACAAAGCTGGATATTGAGAAAGTGTATTTTAGTTTTGATAGTGCAAAGACTCTAAAAGTAGCTGTTATTAAAAAGGGGGAAATCAAAAGCCCAGAAGATGCTGCTGATAAAGTAAGGCTTTTTGTTATTGCAGAATCTGGTAGCACAAAGAAAAAGTTTAGCTATGGTGAGTTAGATAAGATATTAGGCAATACTAAAGTCGTCAGGAATGAAGTTGTGAGGCTAGCTAGAGATCAAGGTAAGCTAGGTGTGAGATTGGTAGAAATTACTAAAGAAAAAGATGCCAAAGGGAAAATGGCAGGAATATCTGTTAATGTAGAAAGTAATAAATTGGACAATGATGCTTCTCCAACACATGAGTTTAAGGAAATAAAACGCGGATTATGGCAGAATCCAGAAAGTGATATAGCAGAGTTGACTAATTCTGACGTGAAAATAGTAAAAGAGTTTACCGAAAAAATTCTTAAAAAAGTTAGTGGAATCCACTCTGAATATAAGAATTCACTTACCTATGCTCAAGGAACACGAGAAGCAGCGCATCATGGGTTTGTAGCAGGAGCTTTAGTAAATTTCCGCTATAGACATAATCTTAGGGTTTACTTAGAGCAATTTGCAGGAAGAGGTTACGCTGATATAGTTCTAGTGCCTCGTGGTAAGGATAGAGCATTAAATGCTATTCCCGTTATTATAGAGATGAAGGCTGCTACTAAAGCAGAGTTAAAAGAAGGCAAAATAGGAGAAAAGAGTGGAACTACACCAGCTGCTGCTTTAAAACAAGCTGAGGATTATACAAAAGGTTTTCAACCGAATGTAATGAGAGTTTTAACTACTGCAAATGACATGCTATGCGTTGGTGTAAACCTTGATCATCCATCTCCTGTTTCGAATATCGTTGCTAAATCACGTGATCAAGAAATCACTCCTCTTTTTAATGAAATATTGATATCTATTGATGGACGAAATAATTGTAGAGTTAATGAAGAGGGGCTGAAAGAGAAAGTTCAGAATAATATAGAACGTATCTATCACACATTTCCTGGTACAGGAGAGAAGGGAGATAATCATTATTTTAGTAGGTTTTTGTTAGGGCAGTCCCTGTTATTAAATGAAGTTCAAGCTTTAGAAAGCAGTTTTAAAAAGTACGTTTTTATTTATGGAGAAAATATACCCACAGAAGCTCAACCTGAACCTAAATCTCAACGTCTTAAAGATCAGAAAAGTAAAGGACAAGGTGCTGGACAGCCATCTAAGTTAGACCAAAGCCATGGAGTTACGACAATGGTCTTTATTCCAGAAAATGATAAAAAATCAGTTTATGTGATGAATATTGTTGAGACAGATGGAAGAACTGAAGTATTAAAAAAAGGCATTCCTCTTGATCAACTCAAGCAAAAAGTAGGAGATAGAAAAATAGTCGAACTAGACCTCAATTTTAATATTAATGAAAAATCAAATTTTGAAAAATATTTTAGTATGGAGGTTAGTGAGCCTATTTCTTTAGCACAGTATAATAGCAAAAAAACTGATAAATTTGAGGGTAGTTTTGAAAATGTACCTTATCCTAACGAATTAAAGGAGGCTTTCGATGAAGTATTGAAGTCTCAACATATCGATCAATCTGCATCAGAAGTATCTGACCCTGAGAAATTAAAAGAAACACTCAATAAGGCACTAGATAAATATAAAGAATTATTGGGAAAAGTTGGAGAGGGAGTATCTCCTTTTAAGTCTTTAATTGAAAAAGAAGCACATTTTCAGGCAGTATTACATGGGTTGTTTAGTCACTATAGCGACATAAAGCTAGGAGAATCACCAGAGAGTAGAGCACTAATATTAACGGAATTTCAAACTGGTAAAGGAAAACGTGTTGATATGCTGGTTCATGGTGTTAAGTTTGCAGATCGAGGTAGTAATGCTAAAGAATATATACCAATAGGATTAGAGCTTAAGGGACCAAGGGAGGGAAAAGAAACTGATGCATTGAAGAAAGAGGCAAATAAACAAATAACCGATGAATATAAGGAAGGTGTCACTTATAAAACACTTACAGATGGTGATAAAGTGGCTTGTGTAGGTGTGGTTTTTGACAAAAAAGCAGGCAATGCAAATTCTCTTATTCAACTAAGTAATGAAAAAGAATTCACACCTGTTAATGTGGTTCACAGTTCTATTATGCAAATTGGTCAGCAACCACCTAAGAAGAAATTCAACCTAAACAGTTGTGTAAGGCCTGGTGGTAGAAGCAAAAGAAGTGTTAATCCTTGTTTATTTTCAAAGAGTGATGTGGAAAAGTTTAGTAAAGGAAAGGTAGATGAAAATAATGTAGACAAAATTATAATTGATAGTGAACAGTTCCTAACTTATGTTAAAAGTAGTCAAGATGAAGCGAAAAATGCTCAACTAGTAGAGTTTGTTGGAGGTAAAAGCATTGAAGGTGATCGTAAGTACTTACTTGACAAGGTTGTTGGAGATCAAGGGTATGAACGCTATGTTCAGAACGAACGTATCAAGGATTTGCACGATGATATTATACATCAAGATAGTAGTTTAACAAAAAATCCAAAGCTAAAGGGCAGGTTAATGAATGCTGCAGGTGGAATACAATTGATCAGAGGAATCCATGGTGCTATTGTATCTTGCAAGGATGGAACAGCAACGGATTGTGGATTAAATCTAGGTGGAATAGGATGGTCTTTTGCATCTCAACCAATTGAGAATGTAATGGTTAAAATTGCTCCAAAAGTTGTAACGTCATCTGAAAAGGTTGTAGCAAGAATTGTACCTGGTACTTTAGGTAGGCAGACAAAATTTGCTGTTAAATTGGCGGGAGTAAAATTTGGAAGTACAATAGCAAAAGGTGTGGCAGGGGCTGTAGGTGGTGTCTTTGATATTATTGATATAGGCATATCAGCAAATAATCTTGTAGACTGTAAAAATAGAGAAAGTAGTGATAATCCATGTGGAGAGAAAGAAATAAGGGATAATATAGCATCTATATCCTTTTCTGGAGTGTCATTTATTTCTGGTGTTGCTCTTACAGCAGCTGGTATGCCGGTGGTTGGTATTGCAGTTGGATTTGGGCTCATGGTAGGTTATGGAGTTTATAGTGGTATCAGCAATATAGTAGAGTACGAGAAAAAGTATGATACAACCCATGGAGAAAACTGGAGCATATTTTGGAGAACGATTCTATTTCAAGATATGGCATCTGATGTGCAACACCTTGCAGATAGAAAAAACACAGTTGATAGTCTAGCTAAAGAAGTATGGAAGGCTTTAAATAATGCTCCTAATAGTGTTGTTGCTTATGGTGTTGGTCTTGGAAAAGTAAGTGATAATACTCTTCGGCCTGATTATGCAAAGATTTTGATGGATAAAGAAGATACTAATACCAAAGATCTTTCACGTGTTATACCTGATAGTATACCAGGTGCTAGCAGGATTTGTTTGCCAAAGGTTACTGGGCAGGATTATGAAAAAGGTATTACAAGTTCAGTTCAACCGCCTTTATACTACTGTGAGAATGCAATGGTTATTAGTCACGATGGTAGAAATGGCAAAACAATTGTTTATGATTTACAAAATATAGATAAAGGCGAAATTGTTGGAAGCAATAAATGGAACAATAATTTTCTAATTTATCCAGGTACAACAAAAATAACTGGTGGCAATAATGTAGCAAACAGATTTGTTATTGTAAATAACCCTAGCTTTTCAGGCAAAATGATTGGTGGAAGTAACTCTATTAATATACTTGATCTAAGTCAATTAGCAGAAAATAAAGTTACAGGTGTGATTGACTATCGTTTTAAGCCTAATGCCTATGGGAGATTAAAGGTAAGAATAAATAATCGTTTGTTAATTGATGATTATGTTAGTAACAACCTCTTTAATTACCATTATATTGGAAGACAGAACAAGGTAGATGAGGTCTTGTGTATGGGTTATTCTGAGCATTTTACAGGAAGTGATAACCGTGATGTTATAATAGATAGTGGTGGCGGTGTTAGTAGAAATAAGAAAGATGTAGTCAAAAATTGCAGAAAAGTTATCATTTCGCCGTATACTACAGTCGAAGGTGGAAAAAGCAATTATACTTTTTACGTAAAAACTGCAGACTATAAAGGTAGGGGTTTATATTCAGAAATTAATGTAGATGGAACAGGAACTGTAGTTTTTCCAGAGATTGATTTATTAAGTGATTGTGATCAGATAACCTACTCTAAAGAGAGTAATACTTTATCTTTGAAAATAAATTTTGGTCAAAATAATCAATTTACTCTTGATGTAAAAAATTATGTCGAGCAGAGCAGTAATAAACCTCACTTTGTACTGATAGATAAAAATGGTAGTAATATTGTTCCTAAGATTGAGAGATCAGACTCAGCAAATATAAAGATTAATTCATTTGAATTACATTCAGAATATTCTCTAAATAAATTTGACGATGTTGAAACTCATTATAAAAAGATTCTAAAGAATAATAAGGGTTATAAAGTTTTGAGTGTTATTAGAGGAAAAACACAAAGTCAAGATAATAGTGTAGTTCCACATATGGTTTTCGGTTCTTCAGGAGATGATGTAATCAACTTCGACCAAGGTACCATGTTTGCAAGAGGAGGAAAAGGAAGGGACGTATATGTTATTACTGATGATATAAATAATAAAGAAGTTAAGATTGATAATAGTTCAGATGATGAAAAAATAGATACGCTATTTATGCCAGAGGTTGAAAAAGATTTTTCAATCCAGCAATGTGATCTGTATTTAAAATATAATAATAGTAACATTCGAGTAAAAAACTACTTTCAAGATCGTAATTATAGGCATCTTATAATTATGAATAAAAAGGGAGAAGCATTTATCCCTATTATAGAGTCAATGTCATGTTCTTCTTCAGAAAAAGGGAAATTAGTTCCTTTTTTACAAGCTACACAAACTCAGAATATGTTTTTATTGTCTAAAGATTTTGAAGATGATCATGTAGTTATAGATTCCCATCTTAAAGATATTGAGAAATATAAAGATAAAGATGATCTCTTATTAATAAGAGAAGGAGAAGCTCCTTTGATTATTAGAATAGAAGATTTTTATAATGATCAAAGTAAATGGAGAGATATTAATTTTCTTCTGTGGAACAATGGTAATTTTTCCCAATATTTAGGTTTACAGCAAGAAGTCAATGGAATAATAGACTATCAAGACAAACTTAAGGGTGATTATAGAAAGATCATAAAAGAATATAATGTAGATTTTACTCAGTCTATCAGTATTACACATAATCAAGACGATACTTTAACTTCTCTAGGGAACGATGAAGAACGTATAGGAGTAGTGATATTAAAAAATATTGCTCCAGATAGGATTAAGATTTCTAGTAGTGGTGCGGATCTGATATTTCACGATAAGAAGTCCAATCGTACGGTCAACATAAAAGGTTGGAATCACAGTAAGTCTTATAGGATTTCTACATTGGAGTTTGATCTAGGCTTAGAACCAATAACAATCCGTAGGTTAGATAGGTTTAGCTTATCTGAGGTGGGAAAAATACAAGATTTAATTGGTAAAGCTTCAGAAAATTATCAGAATAAGGATAAATATACTCCTAAAGTAGAAACTGACTTTAAATGTTTAATATCAATTGATGGTTTTAAAAGTGAAAATAGAAATCCAACGTATCAATGTTTAGGCTTTTCGTCACTCCAAGATCAAATTGGCTTTACAGAGGATTCCTGCAGCTTAGAACAGTTATCTGAGTTTGGAAATAAGTTAAATGGTACTCAAATCTCAGCATTGTCAAGGACTTTACAAAACAATCTCTTATTAAGTGGTTATGGTCAGGATGTAATAAACCAGTGCTCTAAATTAATGATGACTGAGGCAGGCAATCAGCAAAGTAAAATATCTTCTATGGTCAAAGATGTTGAAGAATCTACTTTCCTTGGCCAATCAGAAAATAAGTTAGATTTAGGTGGATGTTTAAGTGAAAGGAAGAAAAGAAGCTTTGATTTTTGTCCAGCGTTTCTGGAAAATATACACAATGAACTTAATAGAGAAGAAAGTGAAAGGAGAAATATTGTTGTAGAAGAAAGCAGTATACGTGTAATTACTTCAGACCATGAAACACTCGATATAGAAGACTTACCTATTCGAGAAGTAGTAATGAATGACAATATCAACAGAAAAAGGAGTTTAAGGAATACGTTAGATTTGCGTAAGTTGGTACAACAAATAAATAAGGATTTGGGTATTAAACCAATATCAATGGTTATTAAAGATGCAAGTGATTTATTAATTAAGGTGTCTATATCAGCCACTGATTTGCAGCAAGATGTAATGACAATTAGGTTAAAAGATGCACTTATAAATAAGTGGTATAAGAAATTACAAATTATTTTTAATAATACACCGATGGAAATAGATGATAGTCTAGATTTAAAGCCTTCACTTTTAATCTCTGATAAAGAAATCGTTGTGGTAACTCCTCAAGACGTAGAAGAAAAGAACAAGCTGGTTATATCTAAAAAGGCAGGACAATATGCTTTTCTTTATTCTAGATATGACTTGATAGTTACCAACGCTTTTAATGCCAATATGGAGTTATGTATTATATATTTTAAGGATTTTTATAAAGAACCTAAAATGAAAACGTTGTCTATAAGATTCACTGATAAAGAAATACTATTGAGTGATGAAATAGATAAAATATACAACGCAGATAGTATAGATAAATTAAATTATGTTAGTTCTATTACTAATTTGCAAAAAAGCCTTATAACTTCTTTACACCTTGCTGCTCAAAATGGCGATTTAGATCAAGTCAAACTTCTTTTTGATAATGGTGCTAACATTGAAGCTCAAGATGAGTTTGGTAAAACACCAATACTTTGTGCTGTGGAAGCAGGTAAATGGAGTATAGTAGAATTTCTTCTTGATAATGGTGCTAACATCAATAATGAAACAACATATCAGGAAACGCCTTTACATTGTGCTGTGCAAGAAGGTAATTTAGATATAGTTAAATTTCTTTTTGATAGAGGCGCTGATATTGAGTCTCAAAATGCATATGATGAAAAACCTTTGCATCTTGCTATTAAAGCAGGCAGATTGAAAATAGTAAAACTTCTTCTTGATCAAGGAGCCAATATCAATGCTAAAGATAAGGATGGTAAGACACCGCTAGATATCGCCATCGACCGAAAGCATGATAGCATCTTAAAATACTTAAAACAAGCTCAATTAAATGAGCAATTACTGGCTGCAGTAAAAGATAGTGATTTTAATGAAGTTCAAGGCCTTGTAAATCGAGGTGCTAACGTTAATGCTAAAGATAAAGATGGTAAAACCCCTCTACATTATGCTTCACGTTCTGTTCATCATTTAGATATGGTGAAGTATCTTATAAGTAAAGGTGCTGATATTGATGTTAAAGATAACAGTGGTAGAACTCCTGAAGATGAGGAACATTATACTAATTCTGATACAATGAGGCAAGTTTTTATGCAAGCACACTTAGATAAAGAATTGTTACTTACTGTAAAAAATGAAAAAGATCTAAAGACAATTAGTGATCTTATTGCGAAAGATATTGACGACAGAACGCATGGCGGGTTTTATTATACTTGGAGTGGTAATTTAGGTACAGTAGAGTTTCTTGTTAGTAAAGATGTGAGTGTTAATGCGACTGATAAATATGGCTGCACATTACTACACTGGGCTGCATTGAAAGGTCATTTAGATATTGCTAAGTTTTTAGTTGATAAGGAAGCTAATGTGAATGCTAAGGATATACTTGGCAGGACTCCTATTCACTTTGCTGTTATGAATAATCACATGAATATCACAGATTTTCTTCTGAAACAGGGAGTAAGCGTTGATGAAACTGATAAAAATGGTTCGACCCCTTTACACTATGCTGCTGAGTTTAGTGAATTAGATAGTGCTAGATTTCTCATTGAGAAAGGAGCCAATATTAATACTGCAGACAACTCTGGTAAAAAACCTATTCATGTTGCTAGTGAGAACAATAATAAAAATATTATAGAGCTTTTCCTAAGCAAAGGAGTAAGCGTTGATAATGCTGATAAAGATGGTTGGACATCACTACACTATGCTGCACGGAGAGGATGTTTAGGAGCTACTGAGTTTCTCATTGAGAAAGGAGCTGATACTAAAGCGAAAGACAAAAATGGTCAAGTACCTCTGTGCGTAGCTGCTCAATATAATAAGTCGGATATAATTGACTTTCTACTAAATAGAGGTGCTACTATTGAAGCAAGTGACTTTAATGATGGTCCAATACTGAAGTTAGCCTATTGTATAAAGGGAGTTATGGAGAAGATAAATAATAAAGAACAAATATCTCACTTTGAAGAATTAAAAAGCAAATTACCGGAATCAATAAAAAATGCAGTGTTTTCATCAAAAGTATGTATTAAAAATCTTTATCAAAATGAGTATTTATATGCTGCTAGTAGTGATTTTAATTATGATGACAAGAGAAGAAGAGTGTTTACTTGGATTCCAAGGGATAAAAAGGATGGCGAATTAAAATGGAAGATAGAGCCTTATGGTGATAGTTACTCTATAATGAATGTTGGATGTAATGAATATTTATATGCTGTTCTTGATGATTTAAATTATGATAAAGATAGGCGAAGGGTATTTACTTGGGTTCCAGGAGGAAAAGATGAACAAAGTCTGTGGAGAGTTGAACCTTATGGTGATGATATTTATATAATGAATGTGAAATCTAAAGAGTATTTGTATGCTGCTGATTATGCTAAATATGATGATAATAGGCGAAGAGTATTTACTTGGATTCCAGGAGAGTATATTAGACAAGGTACTTGGAAGATTGAAAATTGTGGGTCTATTCACAAGAAACGTGATATACAAGAATTAGATGGTAAAGCAGGTTCTGATTCCCTAGAAGCTATAAGGGTAAGGGCTAGAAACAAGTCAAGTGATTCTCAGCTCTTAGCGTTACCAGGAAGGTTAGATAATCACTTACTAGATGGCTCTAATCGAACTAGAGTTGGGAAGTTTGTAAGTCAAGTAGCTAATACTAAAGATAATGAAGAAAAAGATAGACCTGCACAACGCAAACGCCTTCATCACCATGGAGATCATAGTCGTCATCATAATCACTTATCGCGTAAACCTCTTGCTATAGATTTAGGTGATCGACCTGAGATAGCAACAAGTAGTGGAGCAAGACCATCTTCATGGATAAATAATTTGTTTAGTTGGGTAAAAAGCTCTGTAGGTGGATTATTAAATTCTAAACCTACATTACCTGAGGAAACATCAAGCACTTCAAGTCCAATATCACAAGTAGATGCAAAAATGGATGTAAATGGTTCAATAATGTTATTTGACTTATTGATTAGAAGGGTTACAGGTCAGAAGTATATTTCCACAGTAGTTCAGTCTATATCACCATTAGAAGCACAGGGCTATGCATTAAATATTATAGAGGAATTTGAGAAAGTAGTAGAGCAAGCTGGATTAAAAAGTGGTGTATCAATGCACCGGTTAAATATTGATTATATGGGAATGCAGAAAGAGATTACTAGAAAAGTCATGAGTGGTAAATTTGATGAGGTTTCAGGGATTTTAAGCTCATATGTAGAGAAAGCGTGCCCTGGTAGAGAAGCAGGATGCCCTGGTAAATTAAGCGAGAAAAGGTTTAATGAGTTTATGGCTAAATTTAATAAAGGATTAGATGTAACATTAAATCAATCAATAGAGCAGATATTACACAATGGAGGTGATACATTAGAGGTTAATAATATAGAAGAACAGCAAGGACCTAGGAGTTATTTAAATAATACTTCTATTCAAGGCCATTTGACTAGGAATAAGGTTAAATTAATTTCTTAATCTCATCTAAAGAAAGGCCGGTTATTTCAGCGATAACATCAATAGATACACCGGCCTTGAGTGAGTTTTTTGCAACTTCAATTTTACCTTCAATTTTACCTTTTTGATGTCCGATGAGGATGCCTTCATGAAGTTTTTCTTCAAGACTAGATAAATAATCATCGGTACGTTTCTTAGCTTGGTCATAAGCAAGACGTTCTTCTTTACTCCAATTATATTGGTTCAGCTCATCATAAGCCCTGCCAATAATTAAATCACTTCCTATTATTTTTTTTAGATCATCTTCACTTGTTTCACCGGCGTGTTTAAAAAAATAACACCATTTCTCTACTACATTTTCTAATTGATCTTCTCTTTTTTTAAATTTAGGTAACTCTATAAAAGTAAAACTAAAGTCTTTGAGATCATGTTCAAAAGTTATCTTATCAAAAGTAACATGATCAGACTTATAAGCTAGCTTATTAGGAAATAAGATAAAATCGGCAATGGCAATAAAGATAACGCCTTTAAGATCATGATACTGATCACCTACATCAGCTTGACTTGAATAGGCCTTAGCGGCATAGTATTGGGCACGTTTTTCAAAGCCAGTAGTTTTAGCGACTTGGTCAGGTAAGGAAGCAGTATTACTACTACCCCCTCCCTTAGAAACGCAGCATGCAGGTTTCCCCACACTACGCTTGAGCCCCTTATCTAAGTTCTTCTTTTCTAGAACCGGCTTGTCCTTCATGATTCCTCAGGAAACATCATTCTTAATGGTGACACCAACAGTAGAGAACCTTCTCTTGAGAAAGAGCTTGCTAACATTCTTGTTCGTTTCACTCTCTCATCAAAATACTTTTTCCATTTTAAGTCAAGGGGATTTGCATCCGCTCTGATTTTAACATGTCGTCTGATAGGTATATCAATCAGCTTAAGCAGTCTTAAATACCGTATCTCTTTTGGTTTGTTCTTGCATATGGGTGCAGCAAAGACCCATTGGCGTTGACCCATTACTTTGAAGTAACGATTCTTTATCCAACGTAATCCTTTACGAGGATGTCTTTTCTTTGCCCATTTCCATAAACTATGCCAAATTTCATTGTCGATCTTTCTAAACGCTTTTTTAGCACACACATGGTGATAGTAATTTCCCCATCCTCTCAGTAGAGAGTTGAGTGACTTAATTACTATAGCCTGAGTGTTCGCTATATTTGCTTTTATCAATGTACGTGCTTTATTAAGAAGTCTTTTAATACTTTCTTTCGAAGGTTTAATAATTAACTTCTTATTATATCTACGTACATTACAACCAAGAAAGTCAAACCCTGTTGTGATAGATGTAATCTTTGTCTTCTCTTCTGAAAGAATTAAACCTCGCTCATGAAGAAAAGATGATACTAAAGGCTTAACTTCATTTTCCAGTACTTCATGTGTGAAACCTGAAATAATAAAGTCGTCTGCGTATCTGATTACGTTCACTCCACTTCTGATTTTGTTTCTTCTTCTACTGCCGAGTTTACCAAATCGACTTTCCAATAACTTTTCAAGTCCGTTTAAGGCTAAATTGGCTAGTATTGGAGAAATTATACCACCTTGCGGGGTACCTGCAGTTGTGGGATACAGAGTTTTCGATTCTAGGAAGCCAGCTTTTAACCAACTATGCAGAATTTTCTTCTCCATAGGAATATGCTTCATAAGCCATTCATGATTAATGTTGTCAAAGCATCCTTTGATATCACCTTCAAGTATCCATTGTAGTTGATTACGACTTGCCAGTAACAAATGACAAGCTACTGTAGCATCTGCACAGGATCTTTTAGGCCTAAAGCCATAGGAGTGACGATCACTGATTGTTTCAGCTATCGGTTCCAGAGCAAACAGATATAATGCTTGCATGGCTCTATCTTTTATCGATGGTATTCCAAGAGGTCTTCTTTTGCCATTAGATTTACTGATATAAATCCGTTTTAGCGGAGAAGGTTTATATCCTCTTTGCTTTAACTGCTTTATTCCTTGAAATTTAGCATTGCAAGTTGACCATAATTGACGATCTACACCCGCTGTGTTTTTTCCTTGGTTTTCAGTTACTCTCTTAACAGCCAAAGCTTTTCCGCTAAAAGAGCGTGTGAGAAGATGTTGTAAAGCTTTTACCTTACCCCATCTTCCTTTTTGGACAGCCTTAACAATACGTCTTTGTAGCCTCACAATAACTTTCTGGCATTTCTTCCATGGCAACTGCTTCCATGCTTCAAAGCTTTCGGTAGATGCACTTACAGGTTTACTTGTAATCATCTGCTTTCCTACCTTAAGTGGTTAACAAAGTTTCTTGTCACGAGGGACCAAACGGAAGTCTGCTCGTTTTCACGCGAATTAATGTTACAAATTCTATCCATTTCGTTACAAAATGGCATTCGCTTTCTCCATTCTCCTTTACCTGCACTTCCATCAGCATTCCTTGCGGTTTGCTTGCCATGTAGGCGAAAATACAGGCTTACCCTGTTCCTTCTGTCATACAACAGTGGGTTAGGTGACTTCTCTATACCGGTGGAGTTATTATTTGCGTACATCTAGAAATGAGAAATGTAACTTATCCACATTACCTTTTTGGTTAGAGCTTATCAGCATCTTTAGCTCCTTCATAATTACGATACTTTGAAGTTTCACTTACGTTCACCATACCACTAGCCTAGCTCTCCAACCACATGATGCTTGTAGTTTATGCTCCTCTCACGATTGAGCATCTTCTTTTTCAAGAGGAGGTTCATTGTCCGCATCGCTTGGCACCAACCGGTTGCCCGATTCGCACTGATGCATAGACTCAGATGGCAAAACATCTGGTTTAATAAGTTTTAGAATCCTTTCAGTTTCTTTCTGGAGGAATTCCTCTCCTTTTAAACAATATGACCGAAGACTTTCAGGTCGCACCATTTCTATGATGTATCTTGAACCTTGAGAGTCTTTACAAAGAACATCGACAATACTTTGCTTTTTAGCGGCAATCTCAGGATCCAAAATGGTAGCTAAGAATTCAACATCGTGAATAGCAGCTAAGCCAGTAAAGCCTAAAATATCGTTCAAGAAATGAATGAGAATATCTTTATTCTTCTCGGTGCCAAATATTCTTTTAAAGGCATAATCATTGCGTGCATCAAGAAATTTAGAAAAAGCCATGACGAATTAACCTAAAAAGCATTGATAATTATACACAATTGTGAAGAAATATTCAACTAAAATTCAAACATAGAAAGAAGCATCCCTTTTGTATATCTTTATTTGGTAGTATTAACCTGTATAATATTTATGGCAAATATCTCAATAAGGTACCAAATAGCACAAAAAGTAAGGAGCTGGAGGTTAAAGCGAGGATATACTCAAAAAGATTTAGCGGGAAAAATCGGTGTAACATATCAAATATGTACTACAATATGAAAAAGGAACACGAAAAATTTCGATTGAAAAGTTGTGCGCTATAGCAAAGGCATTATCAATTAATATTGCAGATCTTATTCCTGTATCAAATGAAAAAATCTGCCTTGAAGATGAGGGAGAAGAAATATTAAATCTAGTAAGAAAATATAAAAAGATTAATGATCAGGAGTTACGTAAGATGTTTTGTTTGCTAACCAAATTTGTCCAAGTCAGTGAAAGAAGTAGTAGGAAAGCAGAGAAAGTAAAAATTGCAAAGGATTTGGTTAAAGAAGGAATTTCTATTGATATTGTTTCACAAACAGTTGGTCTCTCTGCTGATGAATGTATTGAAGGAAAAGTTGGTTCTATATACTACAAAATAGGAAAAAAGATAAAAGAATGGAGGCTAGTGAGAGAGTATACTCAAAAGGATTTAGCAGAGAAAATGACTACAACACGTGATGAAATAAGCAACTATGAGCAAGGGCGTGTAGCTATTCCACTGGAAAAATTATATGCAATAGCAGAAACATTATCAATTAGCATTACAGATCTGCTCATAGAGGAAGATGAGATAGTAGAAGATGAGCTACCTGATTTAATAAAAGAATACAAAAAAATTGGGAGTCAAGAATTACGCTATGCGCTAATAAAATCTCTGTTTGAAAGCATACAAATTTGTGAGGAGAAAATTAGAGAAGAAGAAAGAATCAAAATTGCAAAAGATTTAGTAAAAGAAGGAATTTCTGTTGATATTATTTTGCAAGCGGTAGGCATCTCTTTGAACGAAATTCAACAAATTTAAAATAAAAAATCAGTATCTATTAATGTCTTTACTTTTTAATGAAAAAATAAGTAAAAAAGATTTAAAAATTGATTTGACTTCACTCAAAAGCTATGGCTTTATGCCAATGCTGACAAAAAACAGCAGTAAATATATAAAAACATTTTGTTATTAGTGAAGGGTAATTTTTATGAATAATAAGAAAAGTAGTAAGGATCGTAGAGAAGAAATAGAATTCAGAGCATTAGAAAGCAACGGTAAAGCACTACTTGATCGTGAAGTAATAGAAACGTTTCTAAGTGCAGTGCATGACAGGGAAGAAGCTCGAATTATTGCTAGAAAGCTAATAGATAATTTTGGAATAGGAGGAGTTTTAGGCCAGGAAATAGATGACTTGAAAACTATAGAAGGGATAACCGACTCTACAGTAGCAGTAATTTTATGCCTAAAGGAAGCTGCAAAGAGAGTACCAAGAGAAGAGTTAAAGAAAGGACCTGTAATGGATAACTTGGAAACCATCGTAAAATATTTAAGGGTGAGTATTGGTTATTCAGAGGAGGAAAAGATGAAAATAATATATTTTGATCAAAAGTGCCGTTTAAAGGGGGAAGAAGTGTTCACTGGTACAGTGGATAAGGTACCTTTTTACATAAGAGAAGTAACAAGAAAGGCATTAATAAGAAAAGCGACGTCAATAATAATATCGCATAACCACCCAGAAGGAAGGTTAAAGCCATCTGATGAGGATGAAGCTGTAACTAAAGACTTGGCTAAAGCTTGTCAGACTATAGGGATTAGGTTACTGGATCACATTATCATCACAAGTGTTGGGTATTTTAGCTTTAAAGAGCAAGGACTGTTATAAAGCAGATGTTTGAAGATTTTCATGAGTTGTTTAACTACTTGAATGAAGAAAGTATTTGCAAATGCATTAATCCTTGTTTATAATTAATGAGAAAGTATACATTGAATTAATAATAAAGTAATAAAGTCGGTTATAGACTTAGTAAAGTATATTTAATAGCGGAGGCTAATATGGTTAATAAAATAATTGTACCTTTTGATGATCAAGAAGGAGGTACTTACGAGTTAAACATTGATCTTGATAGATTATCAAAAGGTGAGGTGTTAAATGCTATTGTAGGAATTGGTCGTACTAAGGAGCAATCCACCTTTGTAAGCAAAATTAATAAGGCTAAAAAGCCTGAAGAAATAGCACCTTTCCCTGGTAGAGAAGTTCGCGAAAACAAAATCAACTATGGGAAAGGATTTGACTATGTTTATGGCACAAAACCTGTAAGTGATCAAGAAGATAAAAATCCATTTGCTTCAGCTTTGAAAAAAATAAAGCCGAGTGCAGAAACTTTGAGCTGGTTTAAAAGTGAAGTGGTAGAGGCAAAGAATGTAAATGAATTGCACAAAGTTATAGACAAAGTACTAGCTGCTGGAGGAAGGCTAAATGCATGTAATGATGGAGAGTGGAGCTTCGCGGAATATGTGATATTGGGTACACATTTTCATAAATTTGATAAGGCTGATCGTAAAAAGCTAATACGTAAATTAATGCTAAACGGTGCAGAGTTTCATGATACTTTATTGGAGAATAAATTGATAGGTGAAATCTATAATGAGCTACAACCAGAAGTTCAGCCACAGATAGATGAGAGACTAGAAGAACTAGAGAAAGCTGGCGAAAGTGCTGTGCAAGAAGGAGAATTAATAGATGTTGAGATAGATAATACAACATCGTATATAGAATTTTCTGGGGATAGCAAGGTAGAGGTAGCCAAAATACTGAGAGAGTTAGGAAGTAATATTTTAAAAATTGGCAATGATGCAGTTGAGGTTAAAAGTGAGAAGGGAGGTATAAGAAACTATATCGATATGTCAGATGAAAGCTCTATTATATTAGAATTTCCTACAAGCATTGGTAAGCTAAATATTATATTGTACCACGATGTAAAAAAATATGATCAAGTACAAGTCAGAGTAGAAAACAAGGAAATGTGGGCTGAGTTACAAAAAAGAGGCGAAGAAATAGGAAAAAACTGCCTTTTTGGGGGAGTGAAACTTCAAGAAGCAGTAGAGAAAGGTAATTTCACTAGATGTGGCATATGGAGTGAAAAGTATGCTATAAAAGAGATTGGCAATGATGAAGTATTGTCTTCATGGGTAGATAGGGTATGTGGAGGTAGTAAAGAAACCTTTAGGGAACTTTAATTCATTTATTTTAAGGTTCCAGAGTTTACTGGAGCCTTTGAGCTATAGTAGAAAATATTATATATATGGTTTTTTGCGTGGAAAAAAGTCTAGACTGTGAGGTAGGGCAAAAAGTAAAAAATTGGAGGTTAGAGCGAGGTTATACTCAGAAGGGTTTAGCTGAGAAAATTGGTGTAAAGTACTGGGTAATACTGCAATATGAGAAAGGGAACCGTAAAATTCCAATTAAGAAGTTATATGCTATAGCAGAAGCATTATCAGTAAATGTTAAAGGTCTAGTTTGTAGAGAAACACTACCAGATGAAAAAAGATATTTTGAAGATGAAGAAATATTAAATTTAGTAAAGGGTTATAAAGATAAAGAATTAAGCGAGGTATTTTATTTATTAACCAAATTTATTCGTTTGAGTGAGGAAAAAAGCAGAAAAGCGGTAAAAATAGAAGTAGCAAGGGGTTTGATGAAAGTAGGAGTTTCTGCTCATGTTATCTCTCGAACGACCAGTTTATCTATTGATGAATATGATAATGATGAGAAAAAAATTTCTATTCCATACAAAGTAGGGCAAAGGATAAAAGAGTGGAGATTGATACGAGGATATACACAAAAAGATTTAGCGGATAAAGTTGGCATAACAAATCAAGGAATATACGAGTATGAACAAGGGAGAGCTGCTGTCTCACTTGAAATGTTAGATGAAATAGCAAAGGTATTATCAATCAGTATCATAGATCTACTTCCCGAATCAGATGAGGATAGTGAAGCGGAAGAAAAGCTATCAAACTTGATAGAAGAATACAAAAAGATTGAGAGTCGGGAATTACGCGATATGCTAATCAAGTCTTTATTTGAAGGTATACATGTTTGTAGAGAAAAGGTCAGAGAGGAAAAGAAGATTGAAGTTGCAAGGAATTTAGTGAAAGAAGGAATTTCTGTTGATATTATCTTGCAAACGACAGGCTTATCAAATTATATGATTGAGAAATTTTTGTGATTTCATAGAAACTTAGCCAATAGTGGATTTTTTTGTGATAGAATATATGTTTGCTTCTGTAGGAAAAACAGCTTTTAGAGGATTTATCTATGATAATTCAGAGCATGTTGAGCTACGAGCTAGGGAAAAAAATAGAAGGCTGTAGGGTAGTACAAGGGTATACTCAGGCAAAATTAGCAAGCAAAATTGGTTTAACACATAAGGAAATACATAACTTTGAACTAGGGTGCAAGGCTATTACAATCAAAGAATCGTATATAATAGCAGGAGCATTGTCAGTTAATGCTGTAGATCTACTTCCAGGACCAACAGTACTAAGAGAAAACGGTTGGTATGAAGATGAGGATAAAGAAATAGTCTATCTAACAAAAATACATAGAGAAATTAAGGATCAGGAATTACGCAAGAAGCTGTATCCATTAGTAAGGTTTGTATATATTAGCGAGAAAATTAGCCAAGAAGAAGCGAAAATAGAAGTAGCAAAGAATCTAGTGAAAGAAGGAGTTTCAGTTGATATTATTTCCCAAGTGACTCGCTTATCTACTTATGAGTATGATGATATAGAGAAAGAAATTTGTACTGATTCTATACTCTACAAAGTGGGGAAAAGGATAAAAGAGGAGAGATTAATACGGGAATACACTCAGGAGGACTTGGCAAATAAAATCGGTTCAACACCTAAAGAAATACATGACTATGAACGAGGATATACAGACATTCCAATTGAAATATTATATAAGATAGCAAAGACATTATCAGTTAACATTAAAGCTCTTGGACTAACAGAATATGAAAATGAGCCAGTTTTGCGGTTTGTAGGTAAATGCGAAAAAATTGAGGATCAAGAATTACTGGATACGGTAGCCAGATCTTTATCTGAAGATATGAAAAGTGGCAAGGAAAAAGTTAAAAAAGCAGAGAAAATCAGGGTTGCAAAAAATCTAGTGAAGGCGGGTGTTTCTACTGATGTTATTTTGCGAGCAAGTGGCCTAACTGTTGATGAGTTAGGTGAGTGTGAAAATTGAATTGTGTTTAAGATATAAGTAAAAGTAGTTAATATATTATCTATTCTAAACCCTTATTTAGCTCTGCAGAATTTTTTTGGCATTTCTACGTATCAAGATAAAACATCACAGAATTTATCGACTACTTTTTGATTTTCCTCTATCATTGCCTTTGCTTCTTGCTGAAGAGATTTGATATTTTTTGATGTAATGTTATCCATGTCAGCCGACGCTAGCTTCAATTGCGATTGTATTCTTACGTATCTATTGCCTATTACTTGATTCATCTGATAATTTACGCAGTCCAGTCCAGAGGCAAACATCACATTTAACAAAGGTTTTATCCAGCCTATTTTTCCAAACCTCTTTGAATTGGCATACTCTATGCTTCTATCTGTTCTGCCAGTACCTATCGATAACAGTAGAATATCATCATTTGGAAATAACCTCTTACCACTTGCATATGCACAAGCCGCTGGATTATTTGCAAATACCCCGCCATCCACTAATACCATTTCCTTTTGGTTGATTTTAAGATATTTAGGTGCAAAGTAAGTAGGTGCAGCCGTTGCAGCTCTGAGTGCATCTTTCAGCTTAATATTACCTTCTTTCCAGCTTTTGAAGAAAAATGGGCAATTATTCTGAATGTCGTAACTGGTAAGCAGTACATTACTTAAAGTGTTTTGTAGAGTATCATCACCAAAATATTTATCCAGTACAAATTCAATATTTTTATGTGAATATTGTGCACAATTAAACCAAGAAAATATTGATCTTCTCAAAAATGAAGATTTAAAAATATATGACCCGTATTCTTGGTAAAACTCAACTAAATCATTGGCTGAATATTGAGGTTTATCTTTTTTACATAATCCAGCTACAACAATTCCACCGGTTGAGGTCCCTGCCATAAGATCAAAGATTTCAGCTATCGGTTTTCTTGCTCTCTTTTCTATTTCTGCTAGAATAATGGCTGGTATTATGCCCCTTATGCCTCCTCCGTCAACGGATAAAATATATTTAATCATTATGAATTTAGGTAAGGATATTAAGATTTAATTTTTCCGCTTAAAACCTGCAATTTAAACTCATCTAATTCTTCAGAAAGATTTTTTACCCTTTCCTCAAGTATAGCATTTCTCATAATAGTCCGAATAGGTCATAGGAAGGCAGAATCAACAGCACGACGAAAGGATTCGAATAGAGGAATGTTTTTCCTGGCTCTGTTTTTTATAGCAAACCAATGATGCTCAATTTTGTTAAAATCTGGAGAATAAGGCGGCAGATACAAAATTTCTGCACCGACTCCTTTAGCGAGCTTGATAAGCTTATCAGACTTATGAAAAGTAGCATTATCAAGAATGACAGTTTGTCCAGGTTCTAAGATCGGTGCCAAAAATTGCTCAAACCATCCATTAAAAATATCCATATTACAGTGGCCTTCAAATGTTAATGGAGCAACTATCTTTCTTCTACTTAAGGCTGCAACCATGCTGATTCGTTGAGTTTTTTTTCCAGATTTTAGGGCATAAAATCGCTGTCCTTTCTGGCAATACCCATATGGATAGTCCTCCGTGTTATCAATCCCAGACTCATCTATATACACTAAGTTTTCTGGTTCTTTTGTTGCTATAATTTTTAAGAATTCAGCACGTTTTTCTTCGTTCCTTTCCTTGTATCCATATGTCTTTTTTTGCGCGTAAATCCAATTTTTCTGAGAGCTCGGTGGATCGTTTGGATACTAACGTTGCCCCAAAGTTTAGCCATTTCCGACAGAGTTTTTCTACCGTGTTTTTTAGCAAATTCGATAAACTTATTCCAGTCGATAATTTTCTGATTGTAACCTCCATTACCGAGTTTTTTTGACTGAAAGTCGCCTGTTTCTTTTTTTCTTTGCTGCCACTCCCACAAAGTAGTTCGTCCAATTTTAAATCTTGCTGCCACTGCTTCTCTGCTTTCCCCTTCGTCTAGTGCTTCCATTGCTTTTTTTCTTAAATCATAACTATATGCTGCCAGCATCCAACCTCCTTATCGCCATCTATCCTTAATCTTATCATATCCGGACTTCTGTGGAAAGAGCTATACTAACACTTTTTCCATTAAACCATATTCAATAAGTTTATCGTGAAATTGTACCCTTGAGTCTAACTTGGATAACCACCATATGATTGCTACGGTTTGGATTAATAACGTGATAATTACTGTAATTGGAACTTTTTGCTTTTTCATGTGAAAGTATTAATCTGTTATGGATAGTTTTGGAAGTTTATATGGAGATCAAAAAACTTACAGCTTTAGTGATTACTTTCTGTTGATTCGTATCGATCCTCTGCTTCTGCAAGTAGCTTTATTATTTCTCTGTAAGGTTTATCTTTATTGTGCCTTGATCTTAGTACAGCTACATCTCTTGGGTTTTTCCCATCTGTGTCTCTAATGGTAGGGTCTGCACCTTTGTCTAATAAAAACTTAATAACTTCTAGGTGTCCTTCACCTGCAGCGTGATGTAAAGCTATTCTTTTAAATGCATTTCTATCAAGTGCGTTTATATTTACTTTTTCCTCTTCTATTAAAAATCTGATAATGTCTAAACATCCTTTTCTTGCTGCAAAATGTAACGTTGTTCCACTCAAGTTTGGAGCCATGTCTTTTACTAAAAGTTTTACTATTTCTAAGTTGCAATTATTAGTAGCCACTTGTAATGTTTTGTTATAATTATCTGCAGCTTTAGATCTTTGGTAGCAATAAGTAATAACAACACATACCATTAATATTATAAACCATACAAAATGTATTTTTTCCTTTTCATTACATTTCAGTTGACTCATATTCAGTAGTTTCTTTACATTGAATAGACTATATACTTATTTTTCCTTAACGTTACTTACTCAAAGATGCTGATAACATAGTCAGGTAGCCTGAGCTATTTAAATTATGCTCTGCTCTATTAACTATCCATTCACCATCTACCGCTTGATTAAAACCTATAAGATTAAGTTTAGCTTCTGCGAATAACTCTGGATTACCAGGCATAGTTATATCTAAAGTTTCATTATTACGCTTCAATTGTTTCAATTTGGCATTTGCTGCACTCAGCGCTGACTCTGCATTAGAGTAAAGTTCCAGCATAATATAACTTGGCTCGCTACTACCAACTGTTTCTTTAATAGTTTCGCCCTTTTCATAGCTATACCATTTTGCTACTACTGAATTGTATTTATCGCGTACGGTAAAATGCACTTTCCAATTAATTGTGTCTTGAGGTATAATAGTCGTTGTTCCTAAAGCTTTTCCTGTGGCTGATTTTGCCATATTTTTTGAAATAAATAATATGTACCCACCAGCTAATTTTGCCATTGCTTCGCGTTCTACTGCTATTTTAGTTAACAAACTGATATCACTTTCATCTATTTGGTTAATGTGGGGTATCAATATATCCTTAAATTCCTCAGCAACTTTATGTCCATATCCATGTTTTTGAGCTATTTCTTTTACTAAGTTTTCTATGGTAATTTGATGCCATTCTTTTGATACTTTTGCCTTCAAAGATATTCTTAAATTTGTTGCATGAGCTTTGATTAGTAGAGTCTTAGGTGGGCCTTGTATCGTAACTTCGTTGACTGTATATATACCCATTGGAAAGATTCCAGTTTCTTTATAACCTAGTGCTATGTTCAATTCATTTGGAACTTCTACATTTTGACTGCCATAATTAACGCATACCTCTGCGACATCATCTATAGTACCAGATTCATCAGTAAGATGCACCGATATTACAGGATCTTTTATTCCTTCAATGCTAAATTCAGGTTTCATTTACTACCACACTTTTAACTTCGATTTTTTTAATTGCTCTTGTATTATAGGTAACTTAATTTTTAATCCTGCAGGCAAAAAACTTCCATACTCCGCAAGTCCAGGATTTTCCTTCAATACTATTTCTACTGCTCCAGAGCTATGTCCATAGTGTTTAAAGCATATGTAATCCAACATTTCATTTTCTCGTGCTATATAGTGTATTGTCATACATAACTCCTTAAACTTAAGCTAAATTCAACCTTTTTTGGTAATCCACAGGGAAAATACAACATTTGCTTTTCTTCTAACCGCACAATAACAAATCTTCCCAAAACATTTCCTAAACTATCTACTAAGATACTTGGTTCCTGATTTTTCTCAGCTTCTTTCATACTTTTTAATTGATTTAAATCATTGAGATTATGGAAATAAATTATTCCTTCTAAGTCTATATTTTCTGTACCTTGGCCAATATTTTGTAATGAAGGTATTTTCCCAATACACTCAATTGTACTCCAACGATTTTCTTTACTATACCTTACACTTGTTGGAGAAAGCTTATGTTGACCAAGTGATAGCATTAGTAAATTGGTTCTATTGAATCAAATAGAACGTCTCGCGATTTTTCTCTTATTCTTTTTATTACTGCATCAGCAAGACTACGTACATCTTGGTTAGGTTCTGCTTTTATACTTATATTAAATGTAAAAGTTTGATTGAAAATTTTTTGTTCACACTTTTCACAGTCTTTTAAAACTTTCTCTGAATTATCTGCTACAGAACTTTTTTCTGTAATCACACTTTCAATATTCGTTCTACTATTCGAAATTCTACTAAAAGCATTATTATTTAATAAAGGATTTTCTTTACTAAAAACATTGTTTTCACTAGTTGTGCTGCCTATTTTTGCTTCTACTGGGTTCTCTAATGCTTTTATTGGATTATCATTAAAAAATTTTCCTATACCAGTCCAATTTTCTATAGGTTTTGTAATTGATTTCCAGAGACTTGAAAAAAAGTCCTTTACCTTTTGCCAATTAGCAATTACAAGCGCTGCACCAACTGATAGTCCAGCAATAGCAGCTCCTATAGGATTGGTTAGCGTTAAAGCTTTCAGTCCCATGATCACTGCTGGAATTACTCGAGCTGATAACGAAGTTAATACTGGCAAAAGTGTTCCGTGCAAAATAGCCTTAAAAGTTAATATTCCACCTCCAGCCAATGCAAATGCATAACCAAAACCTACTACTGCAATCTTGCCAATAATAAGAGCTGAAATTATACTCATAATTCCTGTAGTTAAAATTGGACACTTCTCTGCGAACCAAGCTATACCTATAGATATAGACCTCAAAATCTTACTTATCCAATTTAAAGGAGGTAGCACAACTGACCCTAAGTTCATTCCTAGCTCTGCTATTGTATTTTTGAGTAGCTGCAAATTATTTGCTGTAGTACTTGCACGGTTATTAAATTCCTTTTGCATAGATTTATTATACTTTTCTTTATCAGTCACAAAACCTATTGCTTTTTTATATTCTTCCAAACTCCCAACTATCAATGCAATATCATCTTGATATTCTTGACCGAAGAGGTTGAGAAGAATTTGAGAACGTTCCTGTTTATCTATTTTCTCTAAAGTTTTAAAAAAGTAGAGTAATGCTTCTTGACCGTTTTGAGCAACTTTTTGTGACATCTCTTCTGCAGTTATTCCTATGGATTCCAATGCTGCTCTGAACTCTTTTCCCTGTCCTTCAGCAGTCTGAAGTTTACTAAGTAGAGCGTTTATTGCAGTTGCTGCTTTTGCTGGTTGTTTACCTAAACTAATGAAGGCATTTACTAAATTACTTGTTTCCTTAATATCAAGACCAAACTGTTTTGCAGTACCACCAACTATTGCTAGAGCTTCAACCATATCTTTTGCTTTGGCAGCAGTGTTATCTGATAGGTAATTTATAACATCACCAACTCCTTCCATCTTCTCTACTGCAATTCCATAAATGTTAGCTAATTTAGCTATGGAATCACCAGCTTGTTCGGCAGACATGTCAAATGCTGTGGCCATTTTAGCTACTGTTGTGGTAAATTCAAGTAGCTTATCTTTGTCGATACCAAGCTGACCACCACTTGCAGCTATTTTTGCTAACTCTGCAGCCGATAATGGTATTTCACGGGATAATTTCTTCAATTTTCGAGTAAATATATTAGCTTCATTATCACCATTAAATTCTACTACTTTCCTAACGTCAGCCATGGCACTTTCAAAGTCAATCGCAACTTTAATTGGCGCTGCAAGCGAAAGACCTAGTCCTATAGTCTCCATTACTTGTGATTTATAATGTGCTTTTCTTGCTAAAGCATTTTGCTGTTTTTGTATCACAGATCCTAATTTACTGTATTTTCCTTTTAGTGCTTCAATAGATGAACCAAGTTTAGTTTGATCTCTCACTAAAGATTTAACATCCTTTCCACTTTTCCTTATTTCTTCATTTAATGTGTGAAGTGCATCTCTCTTTTTAATATAAGCCTCTTTTGCCTTTGATGCCGATGCTTTCAATTTTTCGAATTCATTTCTCAGTGCTTTGCTTGGTTCTTTTTTTTCCTTCTTCTCTTTAGCAATTGCTGTAGCTGATTCTTTCGCTTTCTTCTCCGCTTCCTTCCAATTCTTCATGGCTTCAAGAGCATCATGATTTAATTGCTTAAATTTGGAGACTGATTTCATTGACGAATCAAGCTGCTTTATACTATCACCCAACTTAGAAAGCTTTGCTGCACTACCTTTCATTGCACTATTAAAACTGCCATCTAATGTTGCACCGATCTTTATTGAAAGCATTGACATTTTTTTGCTACTCCTTTACTTATTTCTATCCAGGATAAAAATTCATTTACATCCATATTAGTAATCTGCTCAATTCCACTTCCTGAAATAGAACTGAGTAGTAATACATTATACTTTAAGTTCTCTGTTCCAGCGGCGACAAAAAATCTTTTAGCACCTTCTGTATTTCTACATAATCTTTAATACATAAATCTTCAACTACTTCTTTTGGCACAGACGCTAGATTAGCAATTAAAGCTACTTCTTTCAAAGCTTCGCCTTCTATGCGTTCTATAGCAAGTAAATCTCTTACTTTAGGTTCACGCATCGATAATTCTGAGACAGAAATTCCATCAACTGTAATTGGATTATTAAGTGGTATAGTGTGCATTACTTCCTCCTTAAAAATAAAATTTCAAATAAGTTTTCATATTCCTAAAACCGTTTGCAGCAAGGCCATTTGATCAACACCATTTATCTTTCTAATCATATTTTCAGCATCGATTTCTATTAATTCATTACCACCTATAGTAAGTTTATAGTAATGAGCAGCTACAGTACACTTCAGCGTTGCTTTTTCAGCAGGTTTCCAGTTACCAAAATCAAATTCTTTGAATATGCCCCTTAAATTGATTATTACTCCTTCAATATCATTGCTACCACTTCCTTGCATTCCTCCACGGAGCGTCAAAGATACTGAATTTCCATTTATCAACCCAAATAGCCGAAAGAGTTCTGTATCGTATTCAGAAAAAGTGAAATCTGCTTCAAGCTTCTCCATGCCCATATCAATATTTATTGGAATATCCATACCACCAGCACGGTACTCCTCTGTTTTTATGGTAAGCTTCGGCAAAGTTATTTCATCTATTTTTCCTGCATAGCCTCTACCATCAACAAATACGTTAAAATTTCTCAGTATTTTCGGTAACACTTTGCTTTCTCCTAACTTATATTTACGAGATGAGATCTGAATATTATTTGTTCTGCCGGATATGGTGGTGTAAACTCAAAGTCAAAGTATACTTTTCCACTTGCAATGTTTGTTGGTGTATTGAGTTCTGGTGTTGCATAACATTTTCCGCTAATAATCGCCCCTTGTGCTTTTAAACTTGCCAGATAGGAATTTACCCCCTCAATCACATCATCTATATAAGTTTTGGTAATATTTCGATCAACTGCCCATAAATGAGCTCGAAGTAGACTATCGTTGATTAAATCTGCAGTTCTTCTTACTGACAGAAAAGCCCATTTTGAGTCATTTGAACATGTTCTATTTCCCCAAAGCCTATAGCCATTTTGATGAATTATCGTTGTTACTTCATTTTCATTTAAATGGTTTGCTCTGCAATTTGTATTACCGAGCGTAAAATCAATAGCCCTACTTGTCCCAACAATACCATTTATCTCTTTATTTGAAGGTGAATGCCAAAAGCCTTGTTCACTATCTACTTTTGCTATTAAACCGGCTACAAATGGGCTAGACGGCAAAGTTTCTTCTTTCCCTTCAGTAAATACCTTTACCCACGGATCAACTACGTAAACTCTGCTACTGCCTACACTTTTTCTCCACTTTGTTGCTTCTTCATCATTGGTATTTGGACCATCTGCTACTATTATGCTTCTCAGCTTTTCTGCTACTCCTATCAAAGCTGCTACTACTGGGTTTTTAGGATTTTCAGATTCAGGCAATTGATGAGTAAACTGAGGTGCAATTAATATTCTTGGAGCAACATGAACTATACTTTCACTACTGAGGAATGCCTCTATCCCTTGATACTCTCCAGTCTCTTTATCAACACCGCCAATTATATTTTTCAGCGTCTCTTCTTCTTTTAATTTTGGATCACTTTCTTCAACTCGAATAACTACTACTGTTGCACCAATCTGGGAAAATATTCCATTTATTGCAGAAGGTAAACTGCCACTCTTTCCGAGCTTTGCTGCTTCCTTTAAGCTTCCTGCAACTAACACTGGTTTATTTAGCGGAAATTTTTGTTCATCTGCTTCAGGTGCAGTACCAATTACACCTATCACTGATGATTTAGCTGTACGTACTGTCTTTGCTCCTGAGGTTACCTCAATAACATTTACGCCATGTAAAAATTCTTCAGCCATTTCTTTGTATTTTTTTCCTGAAATCATCTAGCAAAGTCTGTAGCTCATTTTCACTTTTGGCTTCTTCAATCTTTCTTTTGGCTAAATCTTCAAGCTCTTCACATTTAATTATTGCTTTTACTGCTTTTTTCACTTTTTCCTCAATTATTCTTGCCATTTCAATAACCGTAATACCACGGACTTTTGCTAAAGGTTCTATAATTGCTTTATCCTTTTCATCCTGGTCTGCTAGAATGCTTTTTGCGGCTTCCGCTTGAATCTCATAAGATTTAGCTTTTTGGTGAGAATGACCTGCATATTGGTGAGTATGATTATCATAATAGAAACGCATACTATCAAATGCACAAAGCTTCGCATTATCCAGTAACTCCTTTTGTATATCTTCTTTAGTACGCTGAGCAATTTTTCCTCCCTCTGTTAAACAATAACTTTTTTGCCAATCAAAATCTTCTGGTGCTTCATACCAATCATTTCCAGTTGGCTTGCTTTCAAGTGTTGTTGTTTCTACTTGTTTATCATTTTCAAATCTAATGTAGATAGACATTGTTTGTTACCTCCAAATCTCATACGTGTTAGATAATCCTGGACATTGCCAAGCTTTTAGCGTTCTCTCCACATCTACTTCAAGTCCTGTAGTTAGAACATTGCTACGTATGTTATAAATCCCCCACTGAATAAATTGACCATAGTTGTGTACATAATTTGATGCAAGCATACCTTGACTAACTTGTGTTCTGGAATACAGATAAGATGATGTGTAAAGTAATATTGCAACTGTTTTTCCTGCTGGAATCTCCACATTACCAGATCCAGCTAATTTGCTATCAGAACTCGTGTATTGGTAAACATTTTTCCATATTATTCTTGAAATTCTTGATTTATTAGAATTGGTATTATCTGGTGTTCCCACAAATAGTCCTGCACCCCCGTACTCCGTACTAGAGTACGATGATCCAACAAATTCTATTGTTTTACTTATGTTCACATTGGTTGTATTTTTTATAAATACTACTCCAAGTGCAGCATATGGGTAATAGTATATCTCATCATAACTACCCGAAAAGCTTTTTGTGCATAACTCTCCGTAAATAAATGTTCCCTTGCTTCCCTCTATAAAACTTAGTTGTCTTGGCCGATAAAAACTAACGTAATCTGTATTGTACGTATGGCTACCTGCTAGTAGTTGTAACATATAGTCAGTTTTTGTTATATCACTACTCCACTTTCCAAGCTCTGTCGTAAAAGTTCCGTGGCCAAAATAATTATTTTTTCTGCCAAGTACACCAAATAAGAAAGGTAATGCTCCAGGTTCAACCATGTTGCGCTTTCTTATTTCTTGTGTAAGCGACACTTTCAGCTCATCATCTCTAGTTTTTATCTCATTAAGGATGTTTTCAATTCGAGTTTCTATTTCTCCTATAATTGATGAGCCAGGTGGTACATTATTAACAGCACGAAAATCTTCTACTAAACCTTTAAGACCATCTTTATGACTGTTACTAATGCTATTTATTGCTGCAATATTGGCATTCTTTCTCGTATCAAGTAGCGATATATGTGAATCTGATGATGCTTTTAAAGTATTTAAGGAATTATCCCTAAGCTTGTTGATTTCATTAACAGAATCTGTTTTTACTGCAGTTATTGCTGATATTGAGTTTGTTTTATTGCTGTTTATATCATTTAGGTGTTTTTTTGCACTATCAAGAAGTTCTTTTAGCTTACCATCAGTCATTTGCACAATTTCAGAAACTGCACTTTTGTCGACTATTGATTCCAATGCTTTAGCAAGATATGCTAATTGATCTGGTGTACTGTTTGCTGCTAAATCCTTAAGCCTCTTTTGTAGTGCATCAATTATCTCTTTTACCTCAGTCATCTGCACAATGTCAGCAATAGCTTTTTTATCTGCTATCAATTCCAGCGATTTTGCAAGATATGCCAGTTGATCAGGTGTGCTGTTTGCTGCTAAATCCTTTATCCTTTGGTATATTGCTTCTTTCATTTCCAAAAATTTAAAAAAGTCTCAAAATTAAACCGCTCAAAATTACTCTTAAGTTGATTATGCTCATCTTCTCTTTCGGTAATATCTTCATCTATTTTTTCTATAGCTCTTCGAATACGTACTACATCTTCCACTGCAATATTTTCTGGATGTGGCAAAGGATATCCTCGTTTGGTTTGGTCAACATTCATTATGTTACTATTATTCTGAGATTTTTTACTTTAGGACGATAGACAACCGTTCCACTTAAAACCAATTTTACCCTTGTCTCATTACCATTAAAGTTTGTTAGCACATGAGTTCTCTCTACCCAATTTTCCCCTATTGGTTTTCCCGAGGTTAAATTTACTAGCTGCCATTCTTTGACGCTTTTCTGCACATATGCTTTTACGTCTGCAGTGCCAGGTATTAGCGCATCATATGTTATGGTAATCTTAGTGTTAGCTCCTGCTGTAATGCTTCTTGTTACATAATCTCCAGACTCTGAAAGATTACCTAGAACTAGCTGTAACCCAGGATATAGCACTGGACTTTTTTCTCGCCCTCCTTTTAGGCTTGCCTTTACTGTTAGCTCTCCAGATAGTCTTTCACGCAGTGCAAGTGGCAAATTATCAGACAAAAAGTTCTCTTTTCCCTCTTCATCTGTTAAGATAAACTCTACATTGGTATCAAATGCTACTTTTTCGACGTTCGTCAAAACAATTAAATCTGAAGTATTGTTTGCAGTAACTTTGCCCAGATCAATAACGTAAGAATTTTCACTAAATTTTGCAGCTAGTAATCGAAACGTTAAATCTAAATTTTGATGTGGAGTCCAGGTACTTGCATTGCTTGATGAAAGTAATACTCCTACTTGATATGGTTGACTTGTTACCCAACGGCTATTTACTGCATCATATTTGCCAAGTTCTGCTATCTTTACTGCAGTACCAGGATCATCAGTAAGCAGTACTATCGCATACTCCTCTCCTGCATGGCAAAACACTGGTGACCATTCTATACGTGTTGCTGTGCCATCTACTTTTATATCTTTCGGCTCGATATAGCTTTCAGCAATAACAGTCTGCGATGGCATTCCCACTGCTGTTTCTCTAATCTGCACAACAACACGTTTTTTGCCGCTATTTGTGAACCATAAGTTTAGGCCTCCTATGTGTCTGCTCTCATTTAAAGTAAATGTTTGGGCTAAAGGGTCAATTCTTCTTGCTGCGATAACTCTTCTTCTCTCTTCTATGGTAATAGTTTTTTTACCAGTATAAGTTGTCTCTCCATAGCTTCCTTTATCCCCATAAAATTGTACTAATTTAGTACCTGCTGGAATATTAGCAGGAACGGTAAATCTTCCTTTTAATTTTCCCTGGTTGTTAGCTGTTATCATATTTTTCACCTCTTATGCCATAGGCTGAATGACGATACCATCAAACTTCACTTCTTTGAGCTTTTCGTTTGGGGAAAAACCTTCAATTTCAAAATTCTGTACTGCTTCTCTCATAAATTCAGTTTCGTATGAAGTACTTGACAATAGCTCTGTCGTTTCTTTAACGTTAAATACTCTTGTTACTGGGCTTTTCCAATTCGTGGTAACCTCCGTCCAGTGATCAATATTTTTATTTAAAGTAATTTGTGCTGGTACTGGATCAAAAGCTTGGTATGGATTGATCTTTTCTCCTTTGGTCTGTAAAAGCTGCTCCAGTACAGGCTCAAGTTTATATGGCAATAAATAAGTTTTTTCTCCCCCATCAATATCAGCAATCGTTACATCTATTGGTAAAATTAATTCCTTGTTTACTATCGCTGCAGACTGCGAAATTCCTTGATCACGCATATCATCATCGAAGAACGAATCAACAAATACTCCTTTTTTCGTTGTAGGTTCTCTTGAATTTGCATCATTGCGTAAACGTTCCTCTGCAACCAGCGCATAAAGATCATTTATTCCCCTTTTCATTGCTTCAAGCTCATTCATAGGTACAGCATGAATAGCATTGTTCACTACTTTTACTTTTTCGCCTTCTTTCCATGTCTGATGAATGTAGCAGAGCAAAAGTTGTCCGCTAGGTGCTTTAGGCATTGATGGCCGCCAAGGGTGAGCTATACCTTTTATTCTCCTTACTACTCCTTTGCTATCGATAGTAATTAAATCATAGCGGGGCATTTTCCAGGTGTAATCAACCAGAACCAAGCTGTTATCAACGGCACCTCTTACTTTACATCCCTCTTCACTTATATCTTCAGGGCTTACATGAGTACGACAGCGGTAAGTTATTTGATAACTACTTCCAGGAGCTGGCTCTTTACCAGGTAATGACCAATCGACGTTTCCTGCGTTTAATTTGTAATCTATACTATTTTCATAAATAACATTGCCTTGTTTAATTTGAATAATTTCAAGTACTGCAGAGTCAGGTATCGGATCAATGGCTCCTGAATATGAACCGTGAGTAATGGTAATGGTTTTCTGAACAGTTATATCTACTTTTTTAATTTCACTTATTGGAAAATCATTAACTTTAAGTTCCATTACTCTTTGGCTATTTGGCTGAAAAGTATGTGGCTCTGATTCAACTGATTTTATATCCGGATCTTCATCAAAAGAAACACGAATACTGTGAGGAAGTTCAATCTCATAGCCATCAACATGAGCTTTGCCCTCATTAATCACAAATATTTTTTTTCCTCCTTCTCCCTCTTCCTTTTGCAGGAACATTACTTCAAGGCCATTTACGACGTAGGAACCATTTGCTTCTTTATCATAACGAGCAAGAGCAGTAGTTACTATATTTGCTTGTGGTGGCGGTGAATGTTCTATCAATACTCCATTTTCAATATTGTAAATTGGGTAAAATTCGCCATTTGTAGAGTTAACAGTAACACTTTCTACTTGGTATCCCCAAATGGTGGAAACTTTAAGCCTTGCAGCTCCTACTTCCTGATAGTTTCTTGTACCAATAGCAGGATCACGAAGATTTTCATCCTCAAGCTCTGTAATAGTAGATTCTAGATAATAAACACCTATACGAACTGTGGTACTCAGTGGAATAATAAATTCTTCTTTTTCGACTTTTCTCACTGCTCCACGAAGATAGATTTTTCCTGATTCAAGCGTAACTTTACCAGTTTCTCTATCTATAATACAATTGCTTCCTGTTATAACATCGCCATCACGAAATATTGCATCTCCTATGCCTTTAAGCTTAGAGAGAGCATATTCTTGCGTCTCGTTTAATTCTGCTGACTGTAGACCTCTTCCTGCTAGAAACAAACTTTTTTCGTACTCTTTGTCAGGATTAAAGCGGTTATAATAACTATTTAAAGTCATTTTGTTTCAAAAAGTTACAACAAATGAAAAAGTTTCCCGAGTTGCAGATGTTCTGATAAGTGGTACGGAGTGTTCTAAAACTAACAAAATTCCAGGATTTTCCACGTCTTTTGGTTCAAAATATCTCTGTCCTTCAGGTAATCCTTCTTTTATTTTAGTACCAACCATAACCCCTAATTCCCTTATCACTTGATTTGCTGCGTCCGTGAAATCGAAAGTAAATTTAAGGTACAAATTATTGGTTGGTACATTTGAGGACCTAAACCTTCCAGAAGGAGTTACAAGTTCTCCATTCTCATCACCTGTGCAGAAGAGAACTTCGTCTGCAGTACGCCTGCCAAGTTCATTGAGTAGTTTTTGAGAAGTAATGGGCTCCGGTGGTGTGCTTTGAACGTACTCTATAGTATAGCATTTCTCATAATAGTCCGAATAGGTCATAGGAAGGCAGAATCAACAGCACGACGAAAGGATTCGAATAGAGGAATGTTTTTCCTGGCTCTGTTTTTTATAGCAAACCAATGATGCTCAATTTTGTTAAAATCTGGAGAATAAGGCGGCAGATACAAAATTTCTGCACCGACTCTTTAGCGAGCTTGATAAGCTTATCAGACTTATGAAAAGTAGCATTATCAAGAATGACAGTTTGTCCAGGTTCTAAGATCGGTGCCAAAAATTGCTCAAACCATCCATTAAAAATATCCATATTACAGTGGCCTTCAAATGTTAATGGAGCAACTATCTTTCTTCTACTTAAGGCTGCAACCATGCTGATTCGTTGAGTTTTTTTTCCAGATTTTAGGGCATAAAATCGCTGTCCTTTCTGGCAATACCCATATGGATAGTCCTCCGTGTTATCAATCCCAGACTCATCTATATACACTAAGTTTTCTGGTTCTTTTGTTGCTATAATTTTTAAGAATTCAGCACGTTTTTCTTCGTTCCTTTCCTTGTATCCATATGTCTTTTTTTGCGCGTAAATCCAATTTTTCTGAGAGCTCGGTGGATCGTTTGGATACTAACGTTGCCCCAAAGTTTAGCCATTTCCGACAGAGTTTTTCTACCGTGTTTTTTAGCAAATTCGATAAACTTATTCCAGTCGATAATTTTCTGATTGTAACCTCCATTACCGAGTTTTTTTGACTGAAAGTCGCCTGTTTCTTTTTTTCTTTGCTGCCACTCCCACAAAGTAGTTCGTCCAATTTTAAATCTTGCTGCCACTGCTTCTCTGCTTTCCCCTTCGTCTAGTGCTTCCATTGCTTTTTTTCTTAAATCATAACTATATGCTGCCGGCATCCAACCTCCTTATCGCCATCTATCCTTAATCTTATCATATCCGGACTTCTGTGGAAAGAGCTATAAGAGGTTGTCCGGAAACTAGTAAAAGGCTATAATATCTGAAATTTTAGTACGGGGTAAAGATGAGAAAAAAGTATCCAACAGATCTAAGCGAAAGGGAATGGGCAAGAATAGAAAAACACTTCAGAGTATCATACAAGAAAGGAGGAAGGCCGCCAAAGTATAGCAAAAGAGAAATATTAGAAGCAATTTTCTATGTATTGCGTACAGGGTGTCAATGGCGGTATTTACCAAATGATTTTCCGCTATGGAAGACTGTGTATGAGCAGTTCAGGCAATGGAAGAAGCAGGGAATTTTTGAGAAAATGAATTATGAAATTACAAAATATAGTAGAAGAAAAATAGGAAGGAATGAGCAGCCGAGTGCCTGTATAGTAGATAGTCAATCTGTAAAGACTACAGAAAAGGGGGGATCAAAGGCTATGATGGAAGTAAAAAAGTAAAGGGTAGAAAAAGGCATATAATTACAGACACTCAGGGTTTTATACTAGGTTGTTACGTAGGCGCTGCTAACGAAAATGATAGAGATGGTATTAAAATAGCATTAAACAATATGAGAACAAAATATACTAAAGTTAAAAAAATGTGGGCTGACATGGGATACCAAGGAAGAAATTTAAAGAATCACATAAAGGAAGAATATGACATAGATATTGAAATTGTTAAAAGGCCTCCATGTAGATTTTGGGTGCACAAAGATACGCCACCTGAGCTACTACCAACAAGAGAACAAGGGTTTAAAGTACAGCCAAGAAGATGGGTTGTAGAAAGGACTTTTGCTTGGGTTAATAGGAATAGAAGGCTATCGAAGGAGTATGATTTACTCACAACATCCACTGAGAATTTCATATACCTAGCTATGAGTAGGGTTATGTTAAAGAGGGAATATGCTTGAATTTACTAGTTTCCGGACAACCTCTAACTGTACTACTCTCTACAATAGAGCTGTTTTCTGTGCACTGAATAACACCAGTACTACTATCAACTGTATAATCAATACTTGGCTGATAAGTTGTTTGTCTGATAAAAATTTTTACGTCTTTAATGGGATGGTGATCAAGCTTGATTTCGCTATCAGCTGCAAAAGTTTTTTCTACTTTATGATTGCTTTCCCAACCTGCATCACCTGTTCCCCAGGCAAGATGTATCGGCTGCTCTTTTATACTTGCTGCTATTGCTGCTCTTCCTGATTGTGTAAGAATTGACACCTGTGATGAGTTTGAAAGGCTTATATAATATATATTCAGGATTTGAAAAATTTTTGTCCAAAAAAAATGAATTTTTGCCTAATTTTTTGTTGCAGTATTATTTAAAAATCGAACTGTATTATTCTCGAAAAAAAACAATAGAATATTAATAGGTTAAAAATTGCATCTGTATTATTTATTTTTGCTCCTGTCCTACAAAGTGCACCTATAAGTTCTCATCCTTAAAGCATTAATTGTTTTAGGGAAAAGTTATGAAACTAAAAACTGCCATAGTTGTTCAAAATATACGGTATCAAGCTAAGAGATTAAAACTTTTTGAATGCTTTGCTCATGAAACTCATGAAGATCTTGAGCAAGAACTTTTCTGTGAAATTTGGACTTATCTTGATAGATATGATGAAAGTAAAGGTAGCTTTAACACTTTTGTAGCAAGATTAACTGAACGTCGTGCCAACAACTTATTAGAGAAACAACTATGTATAAAACGCAATATTAATAACTACATCAATATTGAGAAAACAGAAGCTTTTGAAGATGAAGTAGCAAAACGTACTGATGTAGATTACATGATTTCAACGCTACCAAGAAAGATGCAGAGGATATGCGAACAACTCAAGTACTTTAACTTATATGAAGTTGCTAAGATGAACAACATATCAAGAACTACTTTAAATACTATGGTAAGAAAAATACGTATAAAACTCTCTTCCATCTACTACAAGGGCAAAAAGAAAAATTGAACATAAATTCTACCTTTCCTGAATATATAACATATACCATTGAGGTGAATAAATGACTTTTAAAATTTTAAACAATAATGAAAGATTGAAAACAACTACAGGCATAAAAGTAGTAATTTTTGGTCCTTACGGTATTGGTAAAACCAGCCTCTTAAAGACTATAAGTGAACCAACACTTTGTCTTGACTTTGAAGCAGGTCTGCTTGCTGTTCAAGATTGGCAGGGAGATTCAATTAGTGTTCGTACTTGGAATCAAGCTCGGGATATTGCCTGCCTAATTGGTGGTCCGAACCCTGCACTAAAATCTGATCAGGCGTATAGTCAAAAACACTATGAGCATGTCTGTAGCAAGCACAAAGATCTTCTTTCTGAAGTTTCTAAATACCGATGCATCTTTGTGGATAGTATAACCGTTGCTTCACGTTTATGTCTTTTATGGGCAAGGATGCAACCTGAGTGTTTTTCTGATAGATCGGGAAAAGAAGATAAAAGAGCTGCTTATGGGTTACTTGCTCAAGAGATGATGGCATGGCTCAATCAGTTTCAACACATCAGAGATAAAGACATCATCATAGTTGGCACACTAGGTCAATATCTTGATGACTGTAATCGTTCAACATGGCTACCTCAATGTGAAGGGGCTAAAACTGCTAGTGAGATTCCAGGGATAGTTGATGAGGTAATCAGCATGGTTGGAATCAAGAAAGATGATGGAACAGAGAAACGTTTATTTGTCTGTCAAACTATTAACTCTTGGGGATATCCAGCTAAAGATCGCAGTGGCTGCCTGAATATGGTTGAAGAACCGCATCTTGGTAAATTGCTTGCGAAAATTAAAGCCAAAACTTTGGCTCCTATTGCTTAATTAAAAATTGGAGAATAATTATTATGGAACAAAGCTTTTTCAATATCGGTCAAAAAATTCCCTTTTTCAGCGTAAAAGAGTATTTAAACGACAAAGCACCGATACCAGAAGATATAATCTCACCAAGGATTTTAACAAAAAGAGGTCTATTGGTACTAGGTGGCCCACCTAAAATTGGCAAAAGCGATTTTCTAATTTCATGGCTTGTCCACATGGCTGCTGGAGTTTCATTTTTGGGTATGACTCCAAGCAAACCTATGAAAATTTTCTATCTGCAAACTGAAATTGAATATATGAAAGAACGTTTGCAACAACTTCAACTGGATAACGAACTTTTGAATATAGCTGCCAATAACTTAATCATTACACCAAGAGTACAATTATCTTTCAGCAGTGAAGAAATAGATGAAATTAAAAATGTTATCAAAGAGCGTTTCAAACCTGATATTATTGCCGTCGATCCTCTTCGTAACATTTTTAACTCAAGTGAATATGGCAATGAAAACGACAATAGCGCTATGTTATTCTTCTTGCAAAAAACACTTGAAAGACTGAGAAATGTTATCAATCCAGATTCGGGCATAATACTCACTCACCATACAAAAAAACTATCCAAAAAGATGCTAGAAGAGGATCCATTTCAAGGTTTAAGCGGTGCTGGATCTTTACGTGGATTTTATAGCACTGGCATGGTGATGTTTGCTCATGATGAAGAAAGTACTGTACGTCAGATAGTATTTGAACTGCGAAATGGTGAACGTGTGGCAAGCAAGCTTGTCGATAAGATAAATGGTCGTTGGAAACTTGTAGACCAATGGAGTTGATTTTTTTCACTTAATTTATGGGAGACAATATGTTATCAGATTTTTTAACTGATTTTAATAACGCAAAACTGCAAAGCAGTTTAATACCGAAAGGTACAATAGTCAAGGTAAAAATGGCAATAAAGCCTGGAGGTTATGAAAATTGGTTCACTAAAAGCTATGCTACCGGCAGCATCTATTTAAACGTTGAATTTACTGTCACTGAAGGTCCATATGCAAAACGCAAGATTTTTCAAGTAATTGGTATTAAAAGTGGCAAAGCAAGAGTTGAAGGAGAAGATACTTGGGGAGAATCTGGTCGTTCTATGCTTAGAAGTATTTTGGAGTCAGCACGGAACATTCATGCACATGACACTTCAGAAAAAGCAGCTATTGCTAGAAAAATCAACTCTATAGCTGATTTTAACGGGTTAGAGTTTACTGCAAAAGTTGGTATTGAAGCCGACAGTAGATACGGAGATAGAAACAGAATTGCTACAGTTGTTACTCCAGAACAAAACAATGGTATTGAATCTGACTGGTTACCATTTTGAAGTACGACGAAGGAAAGTTATGGGCTGCTGTTATTATTAGAGCTCTTCAGGATGCAGCAGGAAGGAACCTAAAACTTAAAAAAGAGGCTTGTAAATGGATTCGATCACGATCCTTTGAAACTGTTTGTGAACTCGCCAATCTGGACTCTAAACGTTTAAAGAATATGTTGATTAAAAAGGAGGGAAATTTTATGGGTTTTTCATCTCAAAAAGAGATTAAATCATTGTTAATTGATAACATAAAAGAATGTGTATCTTACTTACTTCCGGGTGGAGAATTTTATCAAGATAGGTTCTATCTGGCAAATTTAGGTAAAGATAAGATAATAGTTGAAATAAAAGGAGAGAAAGCAGGAAATTGGAATGACATTTATAAAGAAAAGAAGGGAGACATACTCAGTCTTTGGACTTTAGTTGAAGGTAACATAGATTCTGCCAAAAAGTGGTTGAACGCTAAAAAAAATTCCACGTTACAAAACAATGGAGAAAAAGCATTTTCTGTAAGACACTACTTAAATGATAAATCACCAATGCCAAAAGATATAATAGGGCCAAGAATATTAACTCCAGGCGGTCTTTTGGTCATAGGTGGAACTCCCAAAATCGGAAAAAGTAATTTTCTTCTTTCCATGTTAGTACATTTAGCTGCTGGAGTATCATTTCTTGGTATGAAGCCTGCAAAGCCACTTAAGATATTCTATCTACAGAATGAAATGGAATATGATTACATAAGAGAGCGCTTACAGAAGCTAAGAATCAGCAAGAAAACCCTTGATGCAGGGACAGAAAACTTAGTCATCACTCAAAAAATAAAACTAACCTTGAATGTGGAAGAAATAAAAGAAATTATGTACGAAAATCTCGATGTAAAAACAGTTGACGTTATAGTGATAGATTCTCTTTTTGATTATAGGAGTATGGTCTCTTTTCTGAAAAATGATGTTGATAAACTACGTTCTATAACTAATCCTATGGCCGGAGTAATCTTTACACATTATACCAAAAAAGTATCCACAACTACGTTAAAAAAGAATCCATTTCAAGCATTGAGTGGTGCTAATGTTTTAAGAAGTTTATATACATCTGGAGTAGTAATATTTAAACCTAGTCAGCATAGAAATGTTCTGCAAGTAATGTATGAACTCAAAAATGGAAGACCCATACCAACAAAATTCATCAGTGAAGTTAACGGACACTGGAAAACAGCTTAGTTGAATTTCATAAGTTAAATTTTAATATATTGGGGAATTTTATGGATATCTATTATGATTTTAATACAGCAGCACCACAAAGAAATGGACATTACAAACCGTTATTAGAAAAAGAACAGCTAAAAGCTCAGCTTTTGTTAAATATCAGATCATGCCTTTCATATCTATTACCAAGAGGAACTTTTCGTGGTGATAAGTTTTATGTAGGCAATGTACAAGGTGATAAAGGCAAGAGTCTAGTAGTAGAATTAAGTGGTAGTGAAGCTGGCCTATGGCATGATTTTGCAACAGGAGAAGGTGGTGACATTATCACTGCCATTAAGTTAAGGAAACAGGAGTTAAAATTCGACCAAAAATATAAGTAATTTTGTAATGATGACAAATATTATGGTGAACCTTGAGGGAAGTAAAATTCAAGGTACTGAAAAAATAACAACTGTAGGTTATTGAGTGAAAGATGTAACCTCTAACAAAAAGGTATCTTAGGTTCAAAACACATGTTTTCTAGTTCTTTTTTGGTAGTTCAGTGAACGAGTATCAGTTACTTTATTACGCTCGACCTTCCTTCCTTTTCTCACTACTAAAGTATTCATCAAAAATAACTGTGATAATCGATCCATAATGCAGTCTATGTCTGACTCTGTAGAAAAAACATCGAAAGCTAAATTTTTTATTGCATTAAATGAGACAGATTTATTGATGCTTTTCTCGTACTTGCAATTGGCTAGACCCGCGTTCAATGTCTCTTCTATATCCTCTGTCATAATACTTTCTAAGTTGCTAATAAAGATGGTTGACCAAAAATCCTGCTTTATGGTTTCAACACTTTTACCTGTAAAATTTTCTAAACCTAACCTTCCTTTGAGTTTGGAAAAAAATGTTTCTACTCCCCAACGTAAATAATATAACTCTCCAAATTCTTCAACTTTAAACTGCTGTTCTTCTAACAACGATGTAGCCAACACTTCAATCTCGCCAGAAGAAAGAACTATCTTGACCAATCTAAACTTTATTTTATCAGGTAATCCTAGCTTCCTTAGCTGTCTTGCTACCTTGACAGGTGCGGTTGACACGACTATCGCATCAGATGGACTTTCTGGCTTAAACATAGCATTAATTTCATTAAATGACGAATATGGACAGCGAATTATGTAATTAATACCTCTTTGTGCAAGCTCAGCAAAAAACCGATAAGAAACATATCCCCTATCACAGATCAGCAAATCGTTAGATTTCACGCTGCCAAGCATATCAATAGCTAAGGCAACTTCATAACTGTCACTTCTGCCAAGTACTGATTTTATAGAGACATTATTTAATACATCGTAACATACTTCAAAAGTTGTACTTGTGTAATCTCCAAACTCTTTTTTAGTCCAATTTCTTATTGGTCTTGAGCCAAATTCATTTATTACCTCACTACTTTTTGGCAGGATAAGTATAGAAGCATCAAAGGCAAGCATTCTGAAACCATGATAGGTTTTAAATTCCTTATCTTGATAGTATAGAGAAACTATATCATCGTTTAGCTCTGAAAACGCAGTATGCTTTAGCTTTTTCCTTGCTTGAGTAAATGCACTTGCCGTGATTGTGTGATCCTTTCTTGTATGCAGAACAAACTCATTAAGCATTACTTGCAATGATTTTACACTCTTTCTGAAAATTAGAATAAACACATCAATGAAAGGCAGCTTTCTTTTTCTTGAAAAATCTTTTGAGGATACTTTGTGAGCGTTTATAAAGTTCAAACTCATCAATTTATTTTTTATAAATGTAATTACTCTTTTTTTTACTCATATTATTGCTTCTTTTAACTTATGGATCTTACTTGATTTTATAATACAGTCCATCACTTTTTCTTTAACTTAATGGCAGTGGTGACATTATCGACCTTTGGGCGGGAGTAAATAGAAAAAGTACAAGAATAGAGTTTCCTGAAGTAATGGCTTCTATAGCTGAGTGGCTTGGTCATTTCAAAACTTCAAGTAATCCAACTGCATATTGGGATTATTACGATGAAAACGGCCAAGCTATTGTTAGAGTCTATCGTTATGATGATAATAATGGAAAGCGATATCTTCCTTTTGATATAAAAAAGTCCGACTTTGGTGCACCGAAGATAAGGCCACTCTATAATATTCCAGGTATTTTGAAGTCCGATAAAGTTATTCTTGTTGAAGGAGAAAAATGTGCAGAAGCGCTGATAGAGAAAGGAATAACTGCAACAACAGCAATGTCAGGAGCAAATGCACCTATTGAGAAGACAGATTGGACACCACTCAAAGGTAAACATGTTATTATTTGGCCAGATAATGATGAACCAGGTAAGAAATACGCTGAAAAATCTGCTATGAAACTTACTTGTCTTGGAGTTGAAGAACTTTGCATTTTGGAAATACCTAAAGATAAACCAAAGGGTTGGGACGCTGCTGATTGCGTGAAAGAAGGTGTAAATGTTGAAGAGTTCATCCTTAGTACAAAAAAGGCTCCTTCAAAAAAATCGTTGAGAATAGATACCAGAGCTTGGGCTAATATTGCTCCAGAAAGAGAATGGATTGTTAAAGATTGGCTTCCTATTGGAAGTGTTACGGCTCTCTACGGTGATGGTGGTATGGGAAAGTCTCTACTTGCTCAACAACTAATGACAGCAGCGAGCACAGGTAAATCTTGGTTGGGAATGGAAATTGAGCAGATGAAGACATATGGTGTATTTTGTGAAGATGATACAGAAGAGCTATGGCGAAGACAGTGTGCTATAAATAGATTATATCAGTTAGATATGGAATCCTGTGACTTTCATGATAATATTGGCTTTTTATCGAGAGTGTGGAAAGATAATCTACTCATGGTATTTGATAACAAAGATATAGGTAAATTAACTCATTGCTTTGAAGAATTACTTGAAGATATTAAATTATTTCAACCAAAGCTAGTAGTTTTAGATACAGCAGCAGACTTATTTGGTGGCAATGAAAACAATCGCTCTCATGTGAGACAATTTATTCAAAGTTGTTGTGGAAAAATAGTGAAAGTAATAAAAGGAGCTGTATTATTATGTGCTCATCCTTCTGATTCAGGAATAATACGTAAAACAGGTACAGGTGGTTCAACTGCGTGGAATAATACAGTAAGATCTCGTTGGTACTTGTCAAAGCCAGATAAAGCTGATGCTTCTGGTAATGAACGAGTACTTTGCCGTAAGAAGTCAAATTATTCTGCATCTAACGAAGAAAAGATTTCATTTTATTGGCATAACGGTGCGTTTGTACAATCTGATGATACATTAAATTCAGAAAGAATAGTAAGGTCTAGCTATAATACTAAATTGGATTTAGAACGTCTAAGAAGATGTGATATAATTTTAGAGTTAATTGCTAATGAAGCATATAAAGGCGAAACTTACACCGCGGCACACTTTGCTAGGTATTTTGAGGGAAAGCTAGGCCTTGGAAGTGAACGTAGCATCCGTGAAAGGATTAGCCATCTTGCAGCTCTTGGCCACATAAAGTTCTTTAAGGAAGCTCTTGGATATAAAGTATCAAGCACTAAATCAAAGTACGGCTATTTATGTGTTAAAGACATGGAGTTAAAAATTTCTGAAAATCAACATGTGCTGGTAAAGCCAGATTATTATCTTTCACCAAATAACGGAGTAACCTTACCAGTTGAAAATCCAGACGTTTGGGTGATACATAATTCTACAAAACAAGATGGCAAAATAGTATAGTAAGTTGGCAAGATGGCAAGTTGGCAAACTGAAGAATCTGCCATTCTACCAACTTAAAATTGATAAAAATATAAGAAAATCAATAGTTTAAAGAAATAGTAAGATGGCAAGATGGCAAAAAGTTGCCAACTAGATAGCATGGGTAAAGTCCTCTTCTATAGCGGGTTTAGGGAAGTTGGCAAGATGGCAAAAATCTATATATATAAATATATACTATGCTATAGTACATAGTATATATCAGTTAAGAGAAGAACTTAACGTTTTTTGATGTCCTTTCATAATTTTGCTTTTTCTATGGAGTTGCAACCTATAATAAAAATATAAAGTAAAGGCAGTGAAAAACAAATGATCCATAATAGCGTTTTAAAAAGATTCTATGACTTCAGGGTACAGTTATACCACCAAGACCTAAGTTACTCATGTAGGGTAGCTTAAAACTCGATTACGAGGCATCTTAATACCCCAAACTTTTATTTATTAGAAAAAACCCTACAACTAGTCTATCATGCTTTTTGTTGATTGCAAAGAAAATTTTTTGAACCTAAAGAACAAATGGTTAGTAGACTTTTTGAAACATTATTTTTGCAATAGCTTTACTTCTACCATAAGTTTAACAGAGGCTCTAACCCTCATCTTTTTTTTAACAAACGCATAACGCTGGTCTACTGAGTTTAATAGCTGAACTAAGAATTCAGATCTCCGGATTTTCCGGAATACTCAATAACTTTCAAGTGAGCTGGGTCTAGTTGCTTTAATAAGGCTTTTATGCAAGCGCGATGAAGACTTGAGGTAGAAAAGATTGAAGAAAGCAAAATAAACAGCTTTATATTCTTAATTTTTTTAGATGAGGCAAAAGCTGCATTTTAAAGCTATCTGTAACTTTAGGGTGTAAACACTTACTAGCCACACTAAAGAACGCTTATAATGCCCTCTAAAACGCAAATAAAAGGCATCTTTAGTAAACTTACTAGTAAGTTTAACACATTTTTTACACTTTGCAAAGAAAATTTTTCAAAAAAGATTGAACAACTTATGGTGAGTATAAGGGGTTATGGAGACTATTATGGGAATACAACAACTTTTATCGCAAACCTCTGAGCAATTAATTGCAAAACTCTCAGTGATGAAATCAGCAAATTGTAGAGGTAGCTCAAGGAAAAAAGTCTCTAGCTACTGCCATAGAAGAAGAAACAGAAGCTACAAAACCCTCTCAATAGTTCAAGATGGAGACAAAGATCTAAATTTATTTATTTACGTCTCTAATTTTATCTAGTATAATGGAGACAAAGATTTATATTTTGTGTTTTATGTCTCCATCATTTATTGGTAGGCAAACTGAGTTAAAACAACTACTGGAGCTTACAGACAAAAATACTGCATCTTTTGTAGTAGTCAAAGGAAGGCGTCGTATAGGAAAAAGTCGTTTAATTCAAGAGTTTGGTAAGTATTTTGAACAATATTACTCCTTTATAGGTTTGCCACCAGAAAGGCATACTACAACGTCCTACCAACTTAATGAATTTTCTAGACAAGTTGCTAGACAATTTAATACATCTTTTGCTAGGTATGATGACTGGAGCGATTTACTATGGGCAGTTGGTGAACGTCTACTATCAGGAAAAACATTATTGCTGTTTGATGAAATTTCTTGGATGGGCTCAAAAGATCCAACCTTTTTAGGCAAAATAAAAAATTTTTGGGATACGCAGCTAAAAAATAATAACAAGTTAATTTTCGTTGTTTGTGGATCAGCTTCATCCTGGATCGAGAAAAATATACTTAGCAGCACTGGTTTCGTAGGGAGAATATCGTTAACTTTAACACTCGGAGAATTATCACTTTCTGATTGCAATGAATTTTGGCCGAAAAATATTTCAGCATATGAAAAATTTAAGGTGCTTGCAGTAACTGGCGGAATTCCAAAGTATTTAGAGGAGGTAAATTTTAAACATAGCGCTGAAGAAAATATTAAAAGGCTTTGTTTTACAAAAGGTGGGTTTTTAGTTGAAGAATTTAATCAAATATTCTCAGATTTATTCATGCGAAAAACGGCTTTTTATAAGCAAATAGTCAGAGCTCTTTCTACTGGAGCTAAAGAACAAGAAGAAATTTGTGCTACTTTAAATATCGTAAGACATGGACGCATTTCTGAGTATCTACATGAGCTTGAGCTTGCTGGTTTTATTGCAAAGGATCATACTTGGAGTATAAAAACGGGTACTGATTCACGACTCAGGAGGTACAGACTTCAAGATAATTATTTAAGGTTTTATCTAAAATATATCGAAAAAGATCTAGGGAAAATTAATCGTGACACCTACTCTATAGGGTTCTTACCAGAGTGGTATACAATTATTGGGCTTCAATTTGAAAATTTGGTGCTGAACAATAGAAAGAGTATACATAATATCTTAGGAATTGATGGAATAATAAGCGAAAATCCATTTTTTCAGAAAAGAACGCGTAATAGTGCAGGCTGTCAAATTGATTATATGATTCAAACGAAGTTTAACACTCTCTACATTTGCGAAATCAAATTTTCAAAAGATAAAATTGGTCATTCAATAATACAAGAGGTACAAAAGAAAATAGATGCACTAAATCGTCCAAAAGGCTTTTCATGTCGTCCAGTCCTTATCCACGTCAATGATGTAAGTGATGATGTTATAGATAGTGATTACTTTTCAAACATAATTGATTTTGGAGAATTGTTGAATTGTAAGTGATGTTTTTTCTGACTTTAAAAAATAATAGTTTCTACAGTTATTCTTAAGTTTATAGAGTTTGCTAACATTAGTATCTTTAGCTTTACAAGAAGGGAATGGAGCCAAAATAATCTCTCTACTACAATACCATTCTTTAAAACGTCTTTAGAGGGCTATTATAGCGTTATTGATGATTTAGATAGGTTTTGTATGTTTTTACCAAAAACTCATGTAATCTCTTTTCAGCTCAAGTAAAAAGTTGTTTCCAAAATGGAAAGGACTCAAATAGCGAAGATTTCTGTTGTAAAAGACATAATGCTCTTTTTAATTTCTTAGCTGTCTTAAAATTATTTTAACTTTTTTTCAGAAACTCCCGGAAAAAGTGGTCGGTATATATTAGTATAGGGGCATTGAATGTAGATGTGCTTCAAACACAAAAGTCGGCAAACGAACAGAGTAGAAAAGATTGAAGAAAGCAAAAGAAATTTAGGCTTTTACGTAATTGAGAATTTGTATTTTTTTTAGATAAGGCAAAAACTGTATTTTAAAGCTAGATGTGACTTTAGGGTAAAATACCAACCAAAGAACGCTTCTTTAAAACTTGATCACAAGCCTTGTCACAAATTTTACTTTTTCCATTGTAACATCTTTTACTTCTCTTCAACACAGTTAACGAACTACTTTTATCAGCACAGTGAAAGGGTTAATACGGTAGCCATAATCTTTACGCGATGATCCAGGCCAACCAACTGTTTGAATCACATCATTACGTTCGATGTTTAATCCTAACTTTTTAGCTAAGGTGGTTTTTATTGTTCTTTGGATTGTGTTTAGTGGTTTTCTGATGTGATGTTCTGGGTCTGCTTCTGGATCAAGATTTAGGCGTTTTTCTATTTCAGTTATGCTAAGCAACATGTGTTTTTCAGGAGGTAATTCTTTTTTACAATCATGCAAAAATTGTTCAAATAATATGCGAAAAACCTTCATACATGCTACAGCTTTCTTATTTAGAATCTCTATATTGTTTACGTAAAGTGAGCCCTCTATCAATTGCAACTTTAATAATTCCTTCTCTTTAGGAGGTTCAATTAGATTAAGTGCAGTATGTAAGATTTGCATTGAAGTATTTGGTATTAACTCTGGTACTCCTCTTTGTACTGCTTCTTGGAATACTTCAATTAAAGTCTTATGCTGAAAGAAAAGGTCAACCATTTTTACTGTGGGCAAATCAAGAGGTATGTTTGATGGATTTTTTCTCAGTATTATTAATACAGTTGGATTAGCTTTAAGCTTATCTATCGTTAAGAATGTTGGATTGGTGCAAAAATCAAGTATGATTAAACTTACAATCTTACCTTGTCCACCAACATGATAAACTCCGCTTTCCACTTTTTGCCACATAAAATTTGTATCACTTAGCTGACCTTCAAACCAATTCATAAATTTCTCTGGGTTTAAATATGCAGATAAGCGGTGAAATCTTTGCTTCTTGTAGGTATTAGGTAAAATATCACGGTTGCAATTTTCACAAATTATATTATCGCATGCTTCGTTAAAGTCCTCATCAATGAAAATCTCATTGTTACAGTATGGATCAACTATATTTGGCCAATCTAATTTATCTTGTCTACGAGAGCAGATAATGTAAGACCTCTCTTGCATCTTAATTAATTCAAGATCTGACAAATACCTTGCTGCTTCGATGTAATTTTGATTTGGATTAACCCAAGAGCTGCCAGAATTAAAAAGATCAGAGATTTGCTCTTGGCAAGATTGTAAGACCATAAAATTGTTTTATGTATGCTTTAAAATCCTCTCTTTCCCTTTTATTCAGAGGATGTTCAGAGTAGTAAATTGCTATGTACTCATCACTTCGCTTAAAAAATAAGCCTATCTTTTTGCCTTGAAATATTACTTTAATCGACTCTATAAATGGCACTATGTCTCCTACAAATGGCTTTAAAACATGTAATTCCGGTGCAATAGGATCATATGGAGCAACAGTCAAAGTGATATTAGTATAGCTGTAATTGAAACGATTTGACTGAAACTTTAACTCAAAAACACGAATATTTGAATCAGATTCATTAATACAAGTTTCTATAAATTTATGCACCTGTTCCGCGAAGTTTTTATCCTGCACATCTACAAAAATACATTCGCAGCCAAAGTAACAACTTGCAATGCTATTTGCTATTTCTATAGCTTGATCGATATTTCTAGCACCAAGATCTACCTGAGTGCCATTTAGTAGAAAATCCAAAATCATCCACTCTGCCTTATGGCCATGAATAACTTTGTTTGAATTTAACAACAAATCTATATCGCTAGCTTTTCGTATTAACACATATAAACGATTCTGATGATAGAAGAAACCTTGTAGTTGATTCTCGAAACTGTCATTTCTCTTAATGTTATCTTCTTTCAGTATTTGTTGTATGATTTCCTCTGAGATAAAGTCCTTAAATGGAGTACTTGGTCGTCTTGGTATTTTTTGTAAGGCAAAAGACATGAAACTCTTTCTTTGTATTTTTTCAAAGTGATAGACAGACTTTAAAAGATTGTAATCTGCATGAAACAGCAGAAACAGCAAAGACTTCTTATCATATTTATTATTATTTTTTACAAGGTAGGATTTCATGAGTTCTGTAGTTAATGCAGATCTTGCAATTTCACTGACAGTAACTTCTAGTTTTGCACGGTCAAAACAGGTAATCAAGTAGTAAGTAACGAGAGAATCGGAATAATTAGCAATCACTTTACGTTTGTATTGTACAGATGTATTATCGTAACTTTCATCATCAAAGAGTTGAGCATTTAATTTATCTTTAAAGGAGTTTTGAAAAATAATATTTAATTGCTTACCAGAAAGTGAATCTATCCAAGACTGACGTATTTTTGTATTGTGAAAACGGTCAAGCAAATGGTTAACAGGGACTTCTAAATCATCTTCCCAAAATTTACGATTTGGATAAATGTTCATAAGAAACTAACCACACCATGATAACATAATAGACTATTTAAATAGTTAAGATAGAAATCTGAAAGTCTTGACCAATAATTATGCAAGGGCTGTTTACTGATTTTTAACCAAGTTTTTTCTAAAAAGTTTGCTTAAGAAGAAGATTTTTTGGACAAAAATTTTTCAAATCCTGAATATATATTATATAGCACTCTAGCGAAACAAATTCTGAATATAAATGTCAATCCTAACACTGGACCTTGGCAAGCAAACGGGCTGGGCAATTCTAACAGATGGAATAATTGAAAGTGGAAGCAAAGGCTTTCATGGTAGTCGTTTTAGCGGAGGTGGCATGTGCTTCTTGAATTTTCGTAATTGGCTTAATTCTTTGAAACATGAGTTCACTGCAGTGTATTTTGAAGAAGTGAGAAGACATCTAGGAACTGATGCAGCGCATTGCTACGGTGGTTTTCTTGCCGTTCTATCTGCTTGGTGTGAAGAGAACAATATTCCCTACCAAGGTGTTAATGTTAAAACTATAAAACGCTTTATAGCAGGCAAAGGTAATGCAAGTAAGAGTGAAGTTATTGAAGCGATACGTGAAAAAGGTTTTTCACCTAGAGATGATAATCAAGCAGATGCTTTGGCATTAATGTTCTACGTTATGAATCTTAGTAAAGATTTTAACACATTAAAAATACCGTAAAAGTGGGTCCTTTCGGCCATAATGGCGGGTTTGGTGGGTTCAACCCCAGGCCTTCTTTAGCGTCAGAGATATTTTGAATATTAACTTTTTAATTATTAAGGATTTAAATTATATGAATTTAGCAATCCACTATTATCCTACTCAAAATCTGGTCGAATATGAGCGTAATCCACGTAAAAATGATGACGTAGTAAATAGAATGTGTGCTTCAATCAGGGAATTTGGCTTTCGTATACCAATAGTTGCAAAAAGCGATGGCACTGTGGTTGATGGTCATTTAAGACTTAAAGCAGCAAGAAAACTTGGTATGGAAAGTATTCCAGTGGTCTTAAGTGATAATTTAAATGAACCACAAACCAAAGCTTTTCGATTACTGGCAAATCAATCAGCTAATTGGGCAAAGTGGAATGATGATCTTTTGAGAGTGGAAATTCAAGAGCTAGAAGATTTACAGTTTGATCTTAAAATGACTGGATTTGAATTGGAAAAAGTTCAAAACTTTCTTGATGATTTAGATAATGAAGAAGAAGATCTTTCTGATTTAGCTGGTGATGACAAAAAAGTAACAAAACCAGGTGATCTTTGGATTTTAGGAAATCATAGAATCTATTGTGGTGATAGCTGCGTAGTTGAGTCATTTAAGGCAGTATTAGACGATAAAATGGCAGATATTACTGTGTGTGATCCTCCATATAACGTTGATTATGGTAGCAGTCAAGAGAGAGAAGATAAAAAGATATTAAACGATAATCAAGGTGAAAGGTACGAACTTTTTCTCTATGACATCTGTTCCCATATTTTAGCATATACAAAGGGTGCAATTTACATCTGCGTATCATCATCAGAGTTTTCAACGTTGCAAAAAGTATTTGAAGAAGCAGGTGGTCGTTGGTCAACATTTATCATTTGGGCGAAGAATCACTTTACACTGGGAAGATCTGATTATCAAAGACAATACGAAGCAATGCTCTATGGATGGAAAAGCGGTAATAAACGTGAGTGGCATGGAGGAAGAAATCAAAGTGATCTATGGTTTTATGATAAGCCAACGCACAATACACTACATCCAACGATGAAGCCAGTAGAGCTAATGGAGAGAGCAATAGTAAACAGCAGCAGATCAGGAGACATAGTACTTGATCCATTTAGCGGTTCTGGCAGCACACTAATTGCATGCGAGAGAACAGGAAGAATCTGCAGGACAATAGAACTAGATTCAAAATTTGTAGATGTAACGATAAAACGTTGGCAAATATACACAGGTAGGGAGGCAATTCTTTCTGGTACTGGCAAAACTTTTTCAGAAATTCAAGAAGAAAAACAGTAAGAAAAAAGTGGAAAAGATAACGCAAACGGAATGGGCAAGAGAGATAGGAGTGTCAAAGCAATATGTCTGTTATTTAGTAAAAAAAGGAATAGTTGAGTTGGAGGATGGTTTGATCAATAGAGAACAGGCAAATGAAGCGGTGGCAGCAATAAGAGATCCAAGTCAACCATTGAGAAGAAAAAACTATTCAGAAAACGGAGAAAAACTTTCCACGATGTTGCTGAAAACTCGAATAAAAAATGAAATGGAGCGAGGTAAACTTCTTGAGGCGAAAGCTAAGGCTGAGATTGGTGAACTTGTAGCAGTAGAGGAAGTAAAGCGCGATGCATTTAACGTAGCAAGAGTTGTCCGTAATAATTTGCTTAATATTCCAAGATGTAACGATAAAACGTTGGCAAATATACACAGGTAGGGAGGCAATTCTTTCTGGTACTGGCAAAACTTTTTCAGAAATTCAAGAAGAAAAACAGTAAGAAAAAAGTGGAAAAGATAACGCAAACGGAATGGGCAAGAGAGATAGGAGTGTCAAAGCAATATGTCTGTTATTTAGTAAAAAAAGGAATAGTTGAGTTGGAGGATGGTTTGATCAATAGAGAACAGGCAAATGAAGCGGTGGCAGCAATAAGAGATCCAAGTCAACCATTGAGAAGAAAAAACTATTCAGAAAACGGAGAAAAACTTTCCACGATGTTGCTGAAAACTCGAATAAAAAATGAAATGGAGCGAGGTAAACTTCTTGAGGCGAAAGCTAAGGCTGAGATTGGTGAACTTGTAGCAGTAGAGGAAGTAAAGCGCGATGCATTTAACGTAGCAAGAGTTGTCCGTAATAATTTGCTTAATATTCCAAATAGAGTTTCAGCACTACTTGCATCACTGAGTGACACTGAAAAGATTCATATGGCGCTAACTGAAGAGATTACAAACTCATTACAAGAATTATCTAATACTAAATTTCAAATATAAAAAAGATTTTGAATATAAAATGGCTGATAACTTAAGTTTGGAGTTAATAAAGTGTCTCATTAATCAACCTGGATTAGATGTAAATGTTAGAGGATTAAACGGAAAAACCCCACTACATTGCGCTATAGAGTTTGATGAATTAAGTATGGTAGATCTGCTACTCACAAAAAAGAATATCAATCCTTTTGTAGAAGATAATGATGGTAAAACATCTCTTGATTACGCCAAAGAAGGGAAAAAAGCAGAGATATTACAAGCGCTAATTAATAACAAATACGGGTCAGAACAAGATAGCTTACTTCATTTAGCTGCAATGATAGGTGAAGTTAATGCAGTTAGATATTTGATAGGAAAAGGTATTGACGTTAATGTACGAAATGCTTTGCACCATACTCCATTACATCTAGCAGCAGGCATAGGACATGCAGAAGTTGTAAAGATTTTGATAAGAGAAGGAAAAGCTGAAATCGAGGTTTTTGATGCACGAAATCAGACACCAATGCACTATGCAGTTAATAACAAAAAGTTAGAGATAGTAAAGTTATTACTGGAGCTAGGAGCAGATGTAAATAGCGCACGTGTAGGACAAAACTCGATGAAATTATCACCTGTTCATATAGCTGTAAGTAATACTAATTACGATGAAAGAGATTTGTGTTTGGATATCCTCAAATGCTTAATAAGGGAGCCTAATGCTCAAGTCAATTTGCAAGACTATGAAAATAAAACACCACTACATTACGCTGAAAGACTGAAAACAATAGAAGTTTTACTAACGCGAGAAGATATAGACCCTCTGGTAAAAGACGATAGCGGTAAAACACCATTTGATTACGCTAAACCTGAGATAAAGAAGGCTTTGATGAGTAATAAATACGGTTCTGAAAAGAATAGTCTACTCCATTTAGCTGCACAAAGAGGAGAAATTGAGATTGTAGATGCAATTTTAAAAGAAGAAATCGATATTAATATTGTAAATAATAAAGGTCTATCACCAGTTTACCTTGCTGCGGAAAAAGGGCATTTACATGTAGTAAAGTTATTGCTGAAAAAAGGAGCAAATTATACACCTGTTTTGCACTTAGCAATCAAATCAAATAATTTGGAGTTACTTAAAGTTTTATTTACTGAAAAAAATGGGTCATTGCTCTGCAGAGATACCGTTGTTAATTTTCCAACCCTTCATAATAAATATATAGCACAGAGAGAAATAGCAGATAAAAGGATGAAAAAACATAATAATATTATCTGCATCTGTATTACAGTTAGCGCAGTAGCAATGGCAGCATATATAGGTTTAACAGCAGCAACAATAAGCAGTGCAATCATTTTTGCAACAATAACAGGGATATTTGCGCTTGTTATAGCAATAATGATAAGTGAGATGAGCAAAAGATATATAGAAAACGAATTTCAGAAAAAGATGTTTATGGAATTGGAGGAGTGTGGAGGAATAAACTCTACTGTTAACAATATTGAGATAGAACCAATTATGAGTAGATGCAGACAATGATATACGCTAGAGCTTTTTCTGAAGGTTTAAGACCAGATCCAGAGCTTAAAGTATCAGAGTGGGCAAATGAGTATCGAGTTTTAGCTCCAACTGCAGCATCAGAGCCAGGTAAATGGAGAACAGAGAGAACTCCTTATTTAAAAGAAATCATGGATTCACTATCTCCATCTTCACCAGCAGAGAAAATAGTATTCATGAAAGGAGTACAGATTGGGGGAACAGAAGCAGGAAATAATTGGATAGGCTATATCATAGATCAAACACCAGGGCCAATGTTAGTTGTGCAGCCAACAGTTGAAATGGGAAAACGCTGGTCAAAAGGAAGATTTGCGCCGTTAATAGAGAGTACGCCATGTTTAAAAAGTAAAGTAAAAGACCCAAGGTCAAGAGATTCGGGCAATACTGTGCAAAGTAAGGAGTTTCCAGGTGGAATAGTAGTAATAACTGGAGCAAATAGCAGTGTAGGCCTCCGATCTATGCCAGTAAAATATCTCTTTCTTGATGAAATAGACGCCTATCCAGGAGATTCAGGTGGTGAAGGAGATCCAGTGCTGCTCAGTATTGCTCGAACTAATACATTTGCACGGCGAAAGATTTTTTTAGTATCAACACCAACGATTCATGGAATAAGCAGAATTGAGAAAGAATTTGAAGCAACAGATAAGCAGTACTTTTTTGTACCATGTCCGTATTGTAATTACTATCAAGTTCTAAAATGGTCACAAATTAAATGGGAAAACAACGACTCAAGAACAGCACATTATGTCTGCACTGAATGTAGCGGCAAAATAGAAAATCATCAAAAGACAGAGATGCTTGAGCGTGGAGAATGGAGACCTACTAATGGAGTAAAAGGTGAGAAAAAAGGATTTCATCTTTCAAGTCTTTATAGTCCAGTAGGCTGGTATAGCTGGACTCAAGCAGTAGAAGATTTTCTTCATGCAAAAGAAAGTGAACAATTACTAAAAGTATGGATAAATACTACGCTTGGAGAAACCTGGGTAGACAAAGGAGAAGTACCAGATTGGAAGCAATTATTTAACAGGAGAGAATTTTTTCCCGTAGGCACAGTACCTAGGAGAGAAGTGGTGCTTACTGCAGGAGTAGATGTCCAAAAAGATCGTTTAGAAGTAGAAGTTGTAGCATGGGGAAAAAGCCGCGAAAGTTGGTCAATAGAATACCGAGTATTTGAAGGTGATACTGGAAGAGGAGAAGTATGGGGAAAACTCTCTGAGCTCTTAAATCATCATTTTATCGGTGAAAATGGTCTTGAATACATGATAAGTATGATGGCGGTTGATGCTGGGTATGCGACACAAGAAGTATACAATTGGGTAAGAGGTCATCAAGGCTCTGGAAGAGTAATGGCAGTGAAAGGTGTAAATAAAGCTCTAGTACCACTTAGCAGCCCAAGTAGAGTAGATATAACAGTTGGTGGTCAAAAGCTAAAAAGAGGAATAAAGCTCTGGCCAGTGGGAGTATCGATTTTAAAGTCAGAACTTTTTCAATTACTTAATGTTTTAAAGGACGGTGAAGAAGCTCCAGCAGGATACTGTCATTTTCCCGAGTATGCACCTGAATATTTTAAGCAGCTAACGGCAGAGCAATTAGTCAGCAAAGTAGTAAAAGGTTATACCAAACAAGAGTGGCAAAAGGTAAGAGAAAGAAATGAAGTATTAGACTGTAGGATTTATGCAAGAGCAGCATCGATAGCACTGGGAATAGATAGATGGCCAGAGAGTAAATGGAATAGTTTAAGTGAAAAACCAGAAAGTAAAAAATCAAAGAAAATAGTGAAAAGCAAATGGATCAGCGAGTAGTAAATGTATAACGAAGATTATCTAATTCAAGTTGAACAAGCAATAAAGAAGCTTCAGAGTGGCGAAAGAGTGGTATCAATTGCATATGGTGACCATGTGGTGAGATATGCTGAAGTTCAGATAAATGATTTGCTCAGCCTCAGACAACGCATCAAAGGTGAACTAAAGATTGCTGGAATGAAGCCTAAACGAAAGATTATTTTTGCAACAAATAAAGGAGTTATATGAGGGAAAATTTTCTGAGAAAAGTTGTAAAAGAGGAATATTCTGAATTTTTAGAGCAATTAAAAACTTTTATAAAACTATGGGAGAATAGAGAGAGTCCAGTAAATGGAATAATAGATTTGTCACATTGGCAAGAAAATGTGAATTTTAAGCTAGACAAAGAGAATGGTATAGTTGGAGTAATTCACAAGGCAACACAAGGGCTAAAATATGTGGATTCAAAGTATGCGAAGAGAAGAAAGAAAGCTGAAGAAGAAGGATTACTCTGGGGAGCATATCATTTTGGCACAGAAGGAAACGGCAAGAATCAAGCTGATCATTTTCTAAAAACGGTAGGCGAAAGCAAAAATACCATACTTGCGCTGGATATTGAAGAAAACAAAAGTGGCAAAAATATTGCAGTTAAGCAAGCTGAGGAATTTGTAAAGAGAGTTGAAGAAGTAACAGGAAGATTACCCCTAATTTATGGCAGTAGCTATTTTCTTAAGGATTTTGCCACGCCAACTTTGACAAAATGTCCATTATGGATAGCAAGCTGGAGAAAAGAGCTCACATTACCAAAAGGCTGGAATGATTGGATTTTATGGCAATATACTGACGGTAAAACAAATCCAGAGCCACATGAAGTAGAAGGAATCGGAAAATGTGACAGAAATAAATTTAACGGAACTTTGAAAGAATTAAGAGAATTTTGGTTAGTATGATGCTGAAAAATTTCAAACAACTATTTAGTAAGCCAAAAATCAAAAGTTCTGCTTGGGATGCGTCAGGCTCAGGAAGAAGAGTGATGTATTGGCAAGGAGAAACAGGAAGCATAAATAATTTACTTTCTCAGAGCCTTGGGCACTTACGTAGCCGCTCTCGGGATATGGTAAGAAAAAATCCATATGCAGCAAATATCATTGATACAATAGTAAGTAACTCTATTGGAACAGGAATAAAACCACAATCAAAAGCAAGAGATGGAGAATTTCGAAAGAAAGTGCAAGAATTATGGCTAAAATGGACAGATGAAGCAGATAGCTGTGGAATAAGTGATTTTTATGGATTACAAGCTCTAGTATGCAGAAGTATGATAGAGGGGGGAGAATGTTTTGTACGTTTAAGAACGAGAAAGCTGGAAGATAGATTTTCTGTGCCATTACAACTGCAAGTACTTGAGTCTGAACATTTAGATAATAAAACAAATCAAACTTTAGGAAATGGTAATGTAATAAGAAACGGGATTGAGTTTAACAAGCTTGGGCAAAGAGAAGCATATTACCTATTTAAAGAACACCCTGGTGAAGGCTCGTTTGGTGAATCAGTGAGAGTGCCAGCAAATGATGTTTTACATATTTATAGACCATTAAGACCTGGGCAAATCAGAGGGGAGCCTTGGCTTTCTAATATACTGCTGAAGCTTTATGAGCTTGATCAATATGATGATGCAGAGCTGGTGAGAAAGAGAACTGCAGCAATGTTTGCTGGATTTATTACGAGACTCGATCCAGAAGCAAATATCATGGGAGAAGGTGAAGCAAGTGAGCAAGGAGTAGCACTATCTGGCCTGGAACCTGGAACAATGCAGCTTTTAGACCCAGGAGAAGATATAAAATTTTCAGAGCCATCAGATGTTGGAGGAAGTTATGAAGCATTCATGAGACAGCAACTGAGGGCAATAGCAATAGGTACAGGAATAACATATGAGCAGCTAACAGGAGATTTAACAGGTGTTAATTATTCATCCATTCGAGCAGGGCTGATAGAGTTTCGCAGAAGGTGTGCAATGTTACAGCATAACGTGATAGTGTTCCAGTTTTGTAGACCTATTTGGAATAGATGGCTAGAATTAGCAGTACTTTCTGGAGAACTTCGTATAGATGAAAAAGTAGTAAAAGCAGCGAAAGAAGAAGTAAAATGGATACCACAGGGATTTGATTGGGTGGATCCTCTTAAAGATCAGCAAGCACAGCAAATGGCGGTAAGAAATGGCTTCAAGAGTCGCTCAGAAGTAGTTTCAGAAATGGGTTACGATGTAGAAGAAATTGACCAAGAAATAGCAGAAGATCAAAAGCGTGCTGATTCTTTTGGACTTTGTTTCGATTCTGATGTTAATCATAAAAGGGAAGGAAGGTGATGTGGATAAATAAACCAATAATGGTAGAGAGAAGAAGCTTTGAACTACTATCATTATATAACAGCAAACAACCTATCTTTAAGAACTTAAAGCATTTTCATATAAACCCAAAAGGAATAGCAATAATACGTATTTATGGAGTTTTGACTAAAAAAACAGAAGCTTTTGATCATATTTTAGACATGACTTCGTATGAAAATATTCATGAAGAGATAGAGAGTGCTTTAGAAGATAAAAGCATAGAGACGATTCTACTTGACATATACAGTCCAGGAGGGGAAGTAAACGGTGTCTTTGACCTAGCTGATTTTATCTATAGTGCAAGAGGAAAAAAGAGGATAATAGCAATAGCAAATGATGATGCATATTCTGCTGCATATGCTATAGCTTCTAGCGCTGAAAAGATTTTTCTCACCCGCACTTCAGGAGTTGGGAGTATAGGAGTAATAGCAAGTCATATAGATCAAAGTAGGTTTGATGAAAAGCAAGGTATTAAGTACACCACAATCTTTGCTGGTAGTCGAAAGAATGATTTAAACCCGCATGAGCCAATGACGTCTGAAAGTCTGGGAAGCTTACAAAAAGAAGTAGACCGACTATATGAAATGTTTGTGCAGCTGATAGCAAGGAACAGAGGTCTTTCAATTGAAAAGATTCGATCAACAGAAGCAGGGCTGTATTTTGGCGAGAAAGCAGTAGAAATAGGTCTTGCAGATGGAGTTACAACATTTTTTGAATTTATCAACAATCATAAAAGTAGGAGTGTTAGTATGACAACTATTGAGGAGAACTGTCGTAGAGAAGTTTTAGAGATAATAAGATTATGTAATGTATCAAAGATGCCAGAAAAGATAGGAGAATTTATTGAGCAAAGCGTAAGTGTTGAGCAAGCAAGGGAGGTTTTGATGGAATTACTTGCAGAAAGAACGAAGAAGACAGAGATACTGAGTGCAGTACCACAGAATTCGCAGGAAGATTTGATGACACAGGTAGCAAGAAGTCGTAGGAGTTAAAGTATTTTTATAACCGCCGTATATAGTGCTCTGCGGTAAATAAGTGTCCAAAATGCGCCATAATGGCTAATTATAAGGTAATAACCGCGGTGTATAGCAATTGTAAACGCGGCGGTAAAAAAATAAAAAAAGGAGAGAAAAAGACATGATAAGTATAACTGAAGGAAATAATTTAGGCGATCTTCTGAAATATGAAGTGTCCAACCTATATTCAAGAGATCAAATAACAGTAGCTAAAGGTCAAAATCTTAAGCTTGGTGCAGTAGTCGCCAAAAAGACGGAAGATGGTTTTATTAGAGTACTTAATCCTGTTGGAACAGATGGCACACAAACAGCAATAGGTGCAATAGTAAGTGATGTAAATGCGACAGAAAATGCCAAAGCAGTAATTATTACTCGTGGTGCAATACTAGCAGATCATGCAATTGTGTGGCCAGCAAATATCACTGAAGAGCAGAAAAATGCAGCAATAAAGCAACTTGAAGGACGAGGGATCATTATCCGCAAGGGAGTTTAACTAAAATTAATAAGGAGAAAAAGAATGCAAAATCCATTTACAAATACAGCATTTAGCATGACGGCACTAACAAATGCGATGAATATATTGCCGATAAATTATGGACGAGTTGAAAATCTAAATTTGTTTCCAAGTAGGTCAGTAAGATTTAGACATATTACCATAGAAGAACACAACGGAGTATTAAGTTTATTACCAACGCAGTTACCCGGAGCACCAGCAACAGTAGGAAAACGTGGCAAAAGAAAGGTAAGAACATTTACGATTCCGCATATTCCGCATGATGATGTAGTGCTGCCAGAAGAAGTACAAGGAATAAGGGCATTTGGATCAGAGAGTGAACTTAAAGCGCTTGCAGATGTAATAACTGATCATTTGCAGCTAATGAGAAACAAACATGCAATAACGTTGGAGCATTTGCGTATGGGAGCGCTCAAAGGAATAATTTTAGATGCTGACGGGTCAGAGTTATTAAATCTGTATAACGAGTTTGAAATTACACCAAAAGTAGTAAATTTTGCCCTGGGAACAGCAACAACAGATGTAAAGCGTAAGTGTCTGGAAGTATTGCGCCATGTTGAGGACAACTTAAGTGGTGAATATATGACTGGGATTCATGCGCTGGTAAGTCCTGAGTTTTTTGATGCACTAACCTCTCACGTTAAAGTAAAAGAAGCATATGAAAGATGGCAAGAAGGTGCAGCACTAAGGAACGACATGAGATCAGGATTTACATTTTGCGGAATAACATTTGAGGAATATAGAGGGCAAGCAACAGATCCTGAAGGAACCGTAAGAAGATTTATTGAGAAAGATACGGGACACTGTTTTCCACTAGGAACAGCAAGCACATTTACAACATATTTTGCACCAGCAGATTTTAATGAGACAGTAAATACTCTTGGACAGCCACTCTATGCAAAACAAGAGCCAAGAAGGTTTGATAGAGGAACTGATTTGCATACGCAGTCGAATCCATTGCCAATGTGCCATCGTCCGGCCGTTTTGGTAAAAATTAGTTCTAGTTGATGAATATAGGAAGATTATTAGAAGATTGTTTTGATCATCTAGGAGTGGAAGCCATATATTGTAATAAAAATAAGGAGGGCATTCGTAAAATAAAAGTGCTAATTAAACGTCCTGAGACTACGTACTCTTTAGGTGCAGGTGGAGAATTAACTCAGCAAATTGCTTCTATAGAAATACGTGATCAGGACGTTACTTCCTTTAGCATAGGTGATTATATCAAGATTGAAAAAAGGTTCTACAAGATTTTTGAACCACCGTTAAAAGATTCTTCAAGTAAAATATGGAAAATTGAGGCAATAGAAAGTGTTTGATTAGTAACAATATTAATGAAATAATCTCCAATATTGAAAGAAAAGAGCAGAAAATAAAACTGGCAGCTATAAAAGCGTTAAACAAAACGGCACTATGGTTAAAAGCGCAAGCAGCTAAGGAAATCAGTGAGGAAAAGAAGGTAAAATTAAGTTTGATAAGAAAGAGATTAAGAATTTTTAAGGCGAAAACTAGCAGATTAGACGTGTTGATTAGAGCAAATCTCTATGACATTAGAGCATCAACAATTGGTAAAATACAAAAAACAAGAAGAGGATCGAAAGTAGGAAAGCATGAGTTTATAGGAGGATTTGCAGCAGTTATGCCAAAAGGAAATAGCGGTATTTTTAAACGTGAAGGAAGAGCAGCATTGCCAATAAAGGAAGTTAAATTGTCACTGAAACCAGAGGCTTCAAGGATAATAGGGAATCTTGTTAATTATGAAGTTGAAAAGGTATTTGAAAAATATTTTATACATTACATGAGTTAAATTATATGCATGACAAAGTTCTGGAAAGATTTACATCAAGCAATTTGCAGCACACTGAAGGAAGAAATACCGTCTATACAGACATGTGAAATTTATCCAGCAATAAGAAAAGAATTATTAGCGCCAGCGGTATTTGTAGAGCTTGTGAGTTTAGAATCGGGAAAAGATCCTGGAACAGAGGAATTAGCCCTGAAAGCAAGATTTGAAGCGAGAATTGTAGTTGATGGAACAGTAGAGGATTCCTCGGTAGTTGTTAGAACATTAGCTGCTGAGGTTGCGAGAGTAGTGAACAAGAATACCTGGGAAAAGAATGTGTCTCCGGCTGAATTTCTTTCTGCAGAGCCTGATGGATTTAGACCCGAATTAGATGCATATTTAGTGTGGTTAGTGGAGTGGACTCATGAAGTGCATGCAGGTAAATCAGTATGGTCAACTGGCATAATGCCACATGTTATTGAGATAGGTGAAGTGCATGTTAGACCATAGTTTCGCGATTTCAGAGCTAAATAGAAAATTAGCGAATATTATCCGTATTGGATTGGTAAAAGAAATAGATTATGAAAAAGCAAAAGTAAGAGTGAAAATAGGCGAATTTTTAACAGATTATTTACCGTGGATAACAAGTAAAGCAGGAAAAGATAGAAATTGGTCTTCACCAGGTATCGATGAACAAGTTGTGGTATTTTCTCCTTTTGGTGAACTATCATTAGGAGTGGTATTAGGAGGAATATATCAGAAAAAATACCCTGCACCAGAGAATAAAAAAGAAATAAATAGTGTGAAGTTTCAAGATGGAACAAGATTGTTATATGATAAGGAAAAACATCATTTAGAGATTGAAGTAGTAGACAAAATAACACTGAAAGCTGGGGAATCGAGAATAGAAATGACAAGAAGTGGAATAAAACTGAAAGCAGAAAGGATCGACTTAAATTGAACAAAGGAATAGTGAGGTTAGGAGATTACTGTGGAGAAGCTATACCACATTTCTGCATTAGCGGCAGTAACAATGTTTTTGTAAATGGTAAGCCAGTTTGCCGAAAAGGAGATAATTTTACAGAAGGTAGAGTATTAATTGAAGGATCAAAAAAAGTGTTTGCAAATGGCTATAGTATAGGAAGAGTTGGAGATTCAATATCTTGTGGTTCTAAAGTAATAAGTGGTAGTAGTAATGTTTTTTCAGGATAAAAATAAACCATCTGCTATACTTACCAAAAGTAAAGTTATGAATATGGATATAACTACTAGCCTATTAGGAGACATTAGTAATTTAATAGATAGAGCAAAGAATCATCTTTCTGTTCAATTCAATTCTACTCTAGTATTGTTAAACTGGGAAATTGGCTCCAGAATTGATCAAGATATTCTAAAGCACAAACGTGCAGATTATGGGAAGCAAATCATCTCCCAACTTGCAAAAGAACTTCAGATTAAATATGGACGTGGTTTTGATAGAGCGTCATTATTTCGTATGGTGCAATTTTCTAAATTCTTTTCTGATCAAGAAATTGTCGCGACACTGTCACAACAATTGAGTTGGTCACATTTTGTAGAAATTATTGCAATTTCTGATGAGCTGAAGCGTAATTATTATATAGAAATGTGTCGTATTGAAAGGTGGAGTGTTAGAGCACTACGTAGTAAAATCGATACTATGTTGTATGAACGTACAGCGCTAGCAAAAAAACCTGAAGAGTTTATAAGAAGGAGTATAAAAAATTTACGTGAAGAAAATATGTTAGCAACAGAATTCATTTTTCATGACCCATACTTCCTTAGCTTCATGGAATTGCCATCAAGTTATAGTGAGACTGATCTAGAAAATACAATCTTGGATGAATTGACAAAATTTTTACAAGAGTTTGGGAGTGATTTTTGTTTTGTAACACGTCAAAAAAGGATGAGTACTAAAACAACTGACAGGTATTTGGACCTGCTATTTTTTCACAGAGGATTAAAACGTCTTATAGCAATAGAACTAAAAATAGGTCGCTTTGAACCAGCTTATAAAGGACAGATGGAATGGTATTTAAATTGGTTAGATAAAAATGAACGAAAAGCAGGTGAAGAAAAACCGTTAGGGATTATTTTATGTGCTGATAAGGATCAAGAGGATATAGAATATCTTGAACTCGAAGGCTCTAATATTCATGTTGCACAGTATTTAACACAGCTTCCTTCTAAAGAAATTCTTGAAAAGAAGTTGAGAAAGGCTATTTCTATAGCACGTGAAAAACATGCAAGTATTAAGTCAGAGCCATGAAAAATATATGAGAGGAATGGATGCTAAAACAGGAAAAGCGTTAGAAGGAATAGAGCACTTAAAGCAATCGATAATTGATATACTGACCACTCCAGTAAACAGTAGAATAATGAGGAGAGATTATGGGTCAAGATTATTTGAATTGGTGGATAAGCCAATAAATAGAGATTTAACTTTGGAAATCTATGCAGCAACAGCAGAAGCACTGGGGAAATTTGAGAAGAGATTTAAGTTAGAAAAAGTAAAGATTGCTGAAGCTAAAGAAGGAAAAATGACTCTTGTACTTGAAGGTATGTATCTTTCAGAAGGCAAATTCATAGGTATTAGTGGAGTAGTTGTTTAGAAATGCAGACATCTAATATTATTGAAAAACTAAGCTATGAGGAAATCTTTTCCAGAATGAAGGAGGAGTTAGTGTGTAGAGATGAAACCTTTTCAGCGTTAGTAGAAAGTGACCCAGCGATAAAGGTATTAGAAGTAGCAGCATGGAGGGAATTGTTACTAAGACAAAGAATAAATGAATCAGTAAAGAGCAATTTACTAAAATTTGCGACAGGAGAAGATCTTGATAATTTAGCTGAGTTTTATGGAGTGGAGAGGCAAAAAGAAGAAGATGATGAACGATTTAGAAAAAGAATTAAAGCAAAGATAGCAGGTTGGTCAACAGGAGGAAGTAAGGAATATTATAAATATCATGCACTGTCAGCAGATAGTAGAGTAAAAGATGCACTAGTAGAATCACCTATACCAGGGAAAGTACAAATTTCAATCTTATCAACAGAATTATCCATAACTGGCATAGTGTTAGAAGAGCTACTTAAAATTGTAAGAAAGCAAGTTAATAGAGATGATATAAGGGTTTTAACAGATACAGTAACAGTAATTGGTTGCAATATTACGGAAATAGATATTCACAGCAGAATGAGCATAAGTCCTGTAATATCGAAGGAGGAAATCAAGAAGCAGTTCATTAAGAAGTTTGAAGCAAATAGAAGGCTGGGATGGAATGTTACAAGATCTTGGATAATAGCAAATTTGTTTGTAGAGGGTGTAGAAAACGTAGAATTAATCGAGCCAAGAGAGGATGTTGTGGTTCTGGGGAATGAGTGTGCAGTGCTTGGCTACGTCAAGTTAGATAGGATTTAAAACGTATTTTTTTGTTTTGTGGAATCGTACCAGTGAGGGGATTGCGTGCAATAAGTGGTTTAAGGTTTACTGGATCCAATGTTAGGGAGAGGAAAGTATTGATTTTCTTCCAGAAGTTGTAATTTGTTTTTTAAAGTATGGATAATATGGTCAAATATTAAGGAAAGTGTTTTTGATATTAAGAACATCTTTATTTTTGATCAGTTCTGCAATGATCTCTTGCTTACTCATAAGCTACCTAAATAAAGGAAATTAAAGCAACTTGAAAGAAAAGACAAATGAAAAGTTTATTACCGCCAAACGCAACAAAGCAAGAGCAAGCACTGGTTGATGCAATAGATTATAAGGTTGATCCAAGCTGTATCAAAGGATTTAAGTTTAATCTTAAAGAAGAAACATTGCCGTGGTTGATTGAGGGATATGAATTGGGGGAAATACTACGTTGGATAAAGGATAAAAGAAAAGCCGTAGTAGAAGGAGTAAAATTTCAAAGACTGAGAGGAACTCCAGCATCACTAAAAATAGCATTAAAATGGGCAAATATAGAAGATATTACAATTATTGAAGAGCCACCCGGTAAACACTTTTTTGAGTTGCAAGTAGGGATAAAAGAGGTACCAAATGACTTCTTCGTAGATGCAGTAGTAGAGCTGGCAAAACTATCACTGCCTGTAAGATCCAGATTGATGAGGATTTTTAACGATTATTATAATGTGCAGAGATTTATATTGGATGAGAGTTTATTTGGAGATCTTCTTTCTGATTATTCAGGGGTAAAAATAGAAAAAAATGGACCAGTGTTATCATTTGGAAGAGTAAATTTTTTCAGGTCTAGTGGTCCAGTTATTAGGATTATAGAAAACTATCTACGCGATCATTATGAACGAGCTTTAAGCAATGATATATATCGCCTAGATGTAGCAATCCTTGGAGAAACCGAGCCTTACACAAGGGATTATAAAGGCATCTATGAAAGAGATCATTTGTGGTACAACTTAAAAGCACTATATCCATTACCACAGAGTTTATTACCATCGATTAAATTTGCAAAAGCGCAGATAGTATTATCAGACAGTTGGGATTTAGGAGACATAAATACGTGCTTTCCAGTAAGTAGCGTAGAAGAAAGAGGAAATAAATTTGTATTGGGAAGCGATAAACTTTCAGGGCAATATTGGAATTTAAAACATAAGCCAATTTTAGAAAGATTTAGCGTTACTCACAACTATAAAGTAGAAAATTATACAGATCAGAAGGTCAGAAAATATGTTTTAGCAGAACACAACGTTTACTATAAAAATGATTTGGATTCAGAGCAAAAAGACTCAATACACGAATTAGAAAAGCACATTTTAGTATTTTACCCGGGAGTACTGAAGTGGCATGAACATCGACATTTGCACAGAAGTTGGAAAAGTAGTCAAGTTATATCTATAATAAGTTAAGTACTTATATTTAGATCCTCATATATTATATTAATAACAGGTAAAAGTGTATGAAATAAAAAGAAAAAGACTTGCTTTCTTATGCTAAAACGGACATGACTTGAATAGCAGCAGGTAAACATAAGAAATTTATCTGGCGCTAGAAAAGCTAATTTTGTGAGGTAAGTATGAAGTTTAGCAAAGAATCTTTTAGTAAGTTTTTTAAAGAAGTATCAAGTAAAGGGTTTAAAAACATTAATAAAAGAAATGAAGAAGGAGAGACGATATTGCACCAAGCAGTAGAAATCTCTGATTACAAAACAGTGAGATTATTAATAAAAAAAGGAGCAGAGGTAAATGCAAGAGATAAAAATGGTTATACGCCACTACACTGTGCAGTATTCGCAAAAAGTTTAGAAAATGTAAAAGTGCTGCTAAGAGAAGGAGCAGAAGTAAATGCCACTCAATATGTCACTGGATGTACGCCACTGCACTCTGCGTGCAAAATAGGAGGAGCAGGAGTTGAAATAATAAAAGAGCTGGTAAAGGCCGGAGCTGAAGTTAATCAACTGAATAAGTACGGTGCAACACCAATGTACTATATCTGGGAAAGTGAAAAGTATCGTCTATGTGATAGCAAAGAGAGTGAAAAGGCGAGTAAATTTCTGAGAGAACAAGGAGGAATAACAAAAAGTAGAGAACTGACATGCTATGGAATAGAGAGGCTAGTGGGAGAAATAGCAGACATGTTGAATGGGAGTTATTTACCAGAGCTAAAAATAATAGAGATAGGAGAAATAAGGAAGAGAGACAAATCGCTAATAAAGAAAGAATGTCAAAATTTAGCAAGCAAGATAATGAACCAAGTGAACGAAATGATAGATGAGGTAGCGAAAAGGAATGCTTAAAAGAGGGATTTAAATTTAAAGAAAAGGTGAGGTGGATTATGTTAAAGCTTGGCAAATTTAATAAGTCAGCAAAAGAATTATTAGAGAACTCATATAAAAATATTTATGCAAGAGACGAGAATGGAAGAACAGCTCTGCATTATGCAGTAGAGGTAAAAACAGTGAAGTTATTAGTTGAAAAAGGAGTGAATGTGAATGCAGCAGATGTGAAAGGATACACAGCACTGCACCTAGCGGTAACGGAGAAACGTCTAGAAATCGTGAGGGAATTGATAAAATCAGGAGCAGACGTAAATGCTGAGGAATATGGAAATAAATGCATACCTCTACACCTTGCGTGCATGGTAGGTGAAAAAGAAATAGTGGAGGAGCTGGTAAAAGCTGGAGGAGAAATAGAGCAAGCGGATAAATTTGGAATGATAGCGATGGATTATGCTAAAAATAGCAAAAAGATAACCGAGGTATTAAAGAAAGAAACAGACAGAATTGAAAAGTTATTTGAACAGCAAAGTGGGAAATCTTCTATGAGAGGCTAAAAGCATGGAGAAAGAAATAGAAAAGAAGGTAATGAATTTAGAGAAAAAAGCGTTGGTAGAGTTGAGAAGAATATGGAAGAAGGTATTTGGGGAAGAAGCGCCTAGATACTCAAAGAAATATCTGATACCGAGATTAGCTTATAGAATGCAGGAAAAAGCGTATGGAGAAATGTCAAGAAAGGGAACAAAAAGACTAGAGTATCTGGCAGATCGGCTAGAAAGGGGAAAGAGAATAAGTAGCGACAAATTACCAGTAGAAGGGACAGAATTAATACTAGAGAGAGGGGAAGAGACTCATACAGTAATGGTAACAGATAAGGGTTTAATCTACCGAGAAGAATTTTTCACGTCATTGTCAGCAGTAGCTGGAAAAATAATGGGAATGAGTTACAATGGGCCGCTCCTATTTGGTTTGCGTGATCAAAAGGGAAAGGAAAATGTGTAAAGGGATAAGATGTGGAATATATACGAGAAAGTCAAATGAAGACGGTCTGGAGCAAAAGTTTAATAGTTTAGATGCGCAGCGAGTAGCATGTGAAAAGTATATAAAGAGCAAAGAAGGCTGGGTAGCATTGGCCAAAAGGTACGATGATGGAGGATATTCAGGGAAAAACTTAGAAAGACCAGCGATAAAGGAGTTGTTTGAAGATGTAAAAAAAGGAGAAGTAGATTGTGTAGTAGTATATACGCTAGACAGGTTATCAAGGGAAACAAAAGACAGCATCGAAGTAACGTCATTTTTTAGAAGACATAGAGTAAATTTTGTAGCAGTAACGCAGATATTTGACAATAATACGCCAATGGGAAAGTTCGTGCAAACAGTGTTATCAGGAGCAGCACAACTAGAAAGAGAAATGATAGTAGAGAGAGTAAAAAATAAAATAGCAACATCAAAAGAACAAGGACTATGGATGGGTGGAACTTTGCCGCTTGGGTATGATGTAAAAGATAAAGAATTAATAATAAATGAGAAAGAAGCAAAGTTGGTAAAACATATATTTGAGAGGTATATAGAGCTGAAGTCAATGGCAGAGTTGGCAAGAGAGTTAAATAGCCAAGGGTACCGTACGAAATCAGATATCTTTAAAAAGGCCACGGTAAGGAGGATAGTAACAAATCCAATATATATGGGAAAGATAAGACATTATGAGAAAGAGTATGAGGGAAAGCATGAAGCAATAATAAAAGAGGAAAAATGGCAAAAAGCACAAGAATTGATAAAGAATCAGCCATATAGAAAAGCAAAATATGAAGAAGCTCTGCTAAAGGGAATAATTAAGTGCAAGAGCTGTGGTGTAAATATGACACTGACATATGCAAAAAAAGAGAATAAGAGATATCGATACTACGTATGTAATAACCACTTAAGGGGAAAGAATTGTGAATCAGTAAATCGAACAATAGTAGCAGGAGAAGTAGAAAAAGAAGTGATGAGAAAAGCGGAGCAGATATATGAAAATTGGAGAGAAAAGACCGAAGAAAAATGGGAAAATTTAAATTTTGGAAAGCAGAAAGAAGTAGTGAAAAAGTTAATAAAAGGAGTAATGATAAAAGAAGATGGAATAGAGGTGAGTTTAGAGGATAAGGTGGAATTTATACCAATAAAAAAGAAAGGAAAGAAATGCACAGTAATTGAGCCAGAAGGTAAAACAAATAATGCGCTACTGAAAGCAGTGGTGAGAGCCCATTCCTGGAAACGTCAACTGGAGGCAGGAAAATATGCAAGTGTGAAGGAACTGAGCGTTAAAATTAATATAGGTACAAGAAGGGTACAACAAATTTTAAGGTTAAATTATTTAGCTCCGAAGATTAAAGAAGATATAGTAAATGGGAGACAGCCAAGAGATTTGAAATTAGTTGATTTGAGAGAAATACCGATGCTGTGGAGTGAGCAATTGGAGAAATTTTATGGTCTTGATTGCATTGTTTAACAAGAGGAGATGAAAACATCGAAAATAATAGGAAAAGCTGTTGCAAAAAAAACTCAAGGATTTATAAGGAAACCACTATTGCAAAATATGAAGGACTTCTAATGCACCAGCAGATGTTGAAGAGGTTAAAAATAGTCTTGATGTAAACCAGTGTGACAAAAACTGACATTAAATTATATGAGTATATTAATATAAATAGTAAAGATTTTCAATTTACATATGAAACCAGAGCAAACTATTGAGCAAGAGTCAAACTCACATAACAACCCTTTTCTGCTGAAATAGAACCATGTTTTTATAGTGAAGGAAATCCCTATATACGAAAAATCATCAAATCAACCAATTGCGGCTGGTGTTGTTGGTGCGTTATTATTGGTGAGCTGTGTTGCGTTTTATGTTTTATTTCGCAGTGGCAGTAGATGTGGTGTATGGATTTTGCGTTGTATAATGCTACAAAGCCGAATACTAAACTTGAGTAGGTCTATTATCCAGCCTTCTTTGAATCCTGCGCAGTTGAGAAAATCCATAATCATCAAGTAAAACTTTTAAATTAGGTAATTTCTTCTCATTTGAGCTTATAGAGCATACTTTTTTAACCATGAGCATGATTATTGCTCCGGACAGGAGGTTCCACATTTTCCAGATAGCCATGACTGTCTACTTTCAATTCATTTCCTAAGTTGTGCTCTATTTTTGTTGCAAACGTAAATCCTAATATTTTGCAAAATTTTTCGAAATATTCTCTTATAATATCAAATAAACTCTTATCGCCATCTTGGTAGTTTTTTAACTCCTCAGGAACATCAAGTAATAACTTACCGTCTCTATATATTAGACCCTCTTTACCATTCTGAGATTCAAGTGTAAATTCCATTGAAAATGATATATCACATATTTTTTTCTCAGAAAAATCTAGAAGCTTTACAGGTGCTTTGGGGATTTTACACTCAACTTTTACAGAATTTGGATTTTTGCAGTCAATGTACACTTTTCTCTCAACACCACTATTGACATTCATAAATAATTTATGTTTCTCGTAAAGTTCCATCATAAACGGTCCATATATATGTTCATATCCTGCTTGATTGCAATTAGTAGCTAACTCTTCTAGAATATGATCAATAAATACGCTAAGGCAAAAATTTAGCTGTAGAAAGAATAATGCAACTTTATCGCATTTCATTTTACTATAACTTGACTATAAGAAAAAATCTTATTTTGATTACTACTATAGTATTTCCCAAAGTAAATGATAAAGGTATAATAAAGTATTTGAGTTATAATGGCATATAGTGTGGATTTAAGGGAAAAGGCAGTATTGATGATAGAAAAAGGGAAGACAAAGGTTGAGATAGCAGAACTCATGGAGATAGGAATAGCAACTCTGTACCGCTGGTTAAAAAAGAAAGCTGCTGGTGAAAGCCTAAAGCCATCTAAAAAAGGTAGCTTTATTCGAAAAATAGACCCAAAAATACTCGAAGAATATGTTACAAAGAATCCAGACCATACTCTGGCAGAGATGAAACAAAATCTTGGATTTGGAATAAATTCAATTTGGTATAGACTAAAACAGCTAAAAATTACTTTAAAAAAAAGTCACACTATATCAAGAGCGCAATCAAGAAGATAGGCAGCAATTTATTGATAAAATCTCAAAAATAGACCATTCCAGCATCTTATATATAGATGAAGCAGGAGTTGATAATAAGTTATACCGAGAATATGGACGTGCTCCAAGAGGAAAGAAAATTTATGCAGATATTCCAGCGAGAGAGAATCAGTATAGTAGCCGGGTGGATTGGAATGAGATTTATTGCACCAATGACTTTCAAAGGTGGGTGTGACAAAGAGGTATTTAATATATGGTTGGAGAAGATGTTATTACCTAAATTGCCACTTGGCACAACCATAGTTATGGATAATGCTACATTTCATAAGACCACTAAAACAAAATCATTAATAGAGTCTTTTGGCTGTCATGTGCTGTATCTTCCAACATATTCACCAGATTTGAATCCTATAGAACACTGTTGGCATACCATCAAAAGCCGCCTCAGACCTCTAATGTATAAATGTACAGACTTACAACTTTTGGTTGGTAATACCATAATGGAAATTTATCATTCATTTTAGAAAATACTATAGAGGTTGTCCACAAACCAGTAAATCAAGCATATTCCCTACTTAACATAACTTTACTCATAGCCAGATATATGAAACTTTCAGTAGATGTTGTAAGTAAATCGTACTCCTTTGATAGCCTTCTATTTCTATTGATCCAAGCAAAAGTCCTCTCTACCACCCACCTTCTCGGCTGTACTGAAAATCCAGGATCCCGTTGTGGCAATAGTTCTAGTGGTGTATCTTTATGCACCCAAAACCTACATGGAGGCCTTTTGACAATTTCAATATCTATCCCATATTCTCTCTTTACGTAATCCTTTAAATCTTTTCCTTGGTATCCCATATCAGCCCACATTTTCTTAATATTGCTGTATTTTTCCTTCATATTGTCCAATGCCATCTTCACCCCATCTCTGTCATTTTCGCTTGCAGCTCCTACATAGCAACCAAGCACAAATCCTTGAGTATCTGTGATTATATGTCTTTTTCTCCCCTTTACCTTTTTCGCACCATCATAACCTTTGACCCCCCTTTTTCCGTGGTTTTTACCGATTGACTGTCCACTATGCATGCGCTCGGCTTCCCATTTTTGACCTACTATATTTAGTGATATCATAGTTCATTTTCTCAAAAATTCCCTGCTTTTTCCACCTTCTAAACTGTTCATGCACAGCCTTCCACGGCGGAAAATCGTGTGGTAAATAGCGCCATTGACATCCTGTGCGCAGTATATAAAGAATTGCATTTACTATCTCACACTTACTGTATTTTGGTGGCCTTCCTCCTTTCTTGTACGATACTCTGAAGTGTTTTTCTATTCTTGCCCATTCCCTTTTACTTAAATCTGTTGGATATTTTTTCCTCATCTCTTACCTCAATATTCTTTCTTTATATACTACGTATTCCTTGGTTTGTGGACAACCTCTAGTAGTTCTATAAACCAAATTAATTGTAAAAAAGAGCGAGTGATTTGTGTAGAGCTTAAGATAATTCGTTTCTTAGATTGCTAATTATCTTAGTTAATATTTAATACCTTCTACCTAGCAATTTCTTCCCTCGAATTAGAAACCCTTCTTAATTCTTCACGTTCTGCCCATTTGTTGTTAGACTCGCTTATTACTTCAGGACGCATTAATCCACCAGATCTTTCAAAATATCCCTGTTTAATAGCATCGTAGACCCAGTAGTTACCAAGCTCGCAATCATTGCCTAACTCTTCTTCGCGATCTTTGAATTTTTCTAATATTTCTTCTCTATTACTCACTTCTACTATAATTTTGCTTTTATTCTGTATGTCAGGATACAGCCTAACGTCTACATTTCCCAAACTAGTATAGAAAGTTAATACTATACTGCTGCCTTCTGTAAGATCTGTATAATTCCTTATGCCATCTTCAGTTTTAATTTCTACTGCACTTTTACCGATCTTTACTATATTTCTTCCACAGTTTACCTCTCCATCGGTTAGACCTAAATCCCTTACCCCATCTGTTATCTTTATAATGTCTATTTTACTATCTTTAGAATATTCTAAGTAAAAAACGGAGTTGTCTACTCTTGCATCTTTTAGCTCGCTATTGGTTGCACTTTTTGCGATTTCAATAAATTTATGAGAATTGCTAATATAATCTCTATAAGCTTTTTTTAGGTTAGTTTTATGCTCTTTAAATTCTGATGTCAGCGTGTTAGCATCAACTGTATTACCAAACACTGCCCCTTTTGATACTAATTGACATATTATATTACTAGCAACTTTAGGATTTTTTTCTAATTCACTGATTTTTTTCATCACATAATCGGTAAAAGTGTACTCATTACCTGAAAAGAAATCTTGTGAAAGAGAATAGTTTAATCGTACACCAGACTTTATAGCATCGTTTACAATCTCTTCAAGTTCAGCCATATTTTGAGCTTGAAACACCTTATCAGAAAACTTATTTAACTTTTCCTTCTGATTTGAAGTTAAATTGACGAGTAATGTACTGGCCTGTCCTTCCTTTTGCTGACGATAAATATTCATAGCATAATCTAATGCTCCTGCTTCTAAAAATATCTTTCTTAACTCTTGAATAAGACCTTCATTGTCCCAAGAAAAACGATCAACATAAGAAAATACTTTTGATTCACCCATTCCTTGCCGAATATTTAGCACCACTTTTAGGTCTGAATCTCTTTTATGCTTACTTAAAAACTCCTTTAAATTTTTAGTGCAGTCTGAATCGAGTACAAGTAAGTCATACAATTCTGCATTTAACTTTTTCTGTTTATCAGTTAGAAATAATTCTTCTATATTATAGCAGAGTTTATTAGTTGCTATTTGTTGTGGAGTTCTCCCCTTTCTACTTGTTATATTAGGGTTAGCTCCTTTCAAGAGAAGAGAGTTTGTATTATCGTAATGACCTTTAGCAGCAGCAAGGTATAGTGGTGTTTTTCCTTTATTATCTTGTATGTTAGGATCTGCACCTGCTCCTAAGAGTAAATCTATAGCCTGATTTCCTGTGCGACGAAATCCACCAATATTTGCTCCTGCAATCGCATGCAATACTGTTGATTGAGATTCTCCTCTTTTGAGGTTAAGAATTATTTTTAAATCTTTATTGTTTTTATTGTCATATAAAAATTCTTCAAGAGGTTCAGTATTATCAAATGAACCACAGTTAGAAGCTAAACATTTTAGAGCACTAAGTAACTTCTTGTTTAAATTTTTTTGACTTGGCGTAAGATCATAATCTAGAGCAAACCAAACACAAATCTGTTCACTTAATCCAAGTTTGCTATCCATCAAAGATGCTGGTTCATTATGATTTCTAACTGATGGTAAATCTCCTGAGTACCACATATCATTCATCAGCTCATTTAATAAATGTGCTTTAGATGATAGATGTTCTATAATTGATTCATATTCAATATCATATAGTTCTGGTTTGGATTTTGGTTTTAGTAGATTGATGATAGATTTTACCATCCCAGTAGACTCACCCATACTTATCCCTTACGCTAAGATACATAATATATTGTGTGCGATATGTAACATTAAGTCAATGACCATAATCTTTTTACTACTCACGTCGTTAAGCTTTTGTTAAGTTTTTATGGTGAGTAATATAAGATCTTTAGACAATCAAGCAGTGTAGCATTTACCCTACAGTACGGCTTGTTGTCTGTTTTGAATTTGTTACTATCTCACACCAACTATTTTTTTTCTTTTCATTAGATAAGGTAATTTTTTCAGAAGATTGACGTAGTGTTTCATGTTTTTCAAAATATCCTCGTTTAATCGCATCATGTACTGAATATCCACCAAGTAAGCAATTTTCTCCTATTTCTTCCTTATCTTTTAATTGATCAAGTTTCTTCTTATCATCGTCACTTATCTTTACTTCAATTGTATTGTTGTCTTTATCACTAGAACGTAGATGAATACTAATCTTTCCTACTTCAGTAGTAAAAGACATTTCAATGCCACCTTCTAAAACGTCTGTATAATTTCTTTTTCCTCCTACATTTTCAACTCTTACTATACTCTTTCCAACATGAAATATATGATGTCTAAAACTTAAATCTTTCACTTTTGGATTATTTATAACTTTTGCAACCTCAACAGTGCTATCTTGCGAATATTTTACATAAAAATATCCATTATCCATTTCTACGTGTAAAGCTTTGCCTTGGGCACTACTGTTTATAATACCTTCATCTGCTACACTTTTTAGCTTGTTATCGATTTCTTCACGTTCTGCAAAAATCTCATAACTGAACCCATAAGTTGCATACAATAACTTATCATCATAAAAGGAACTGCATTTTACTCTTCCACCTTTTAATAGTAAATTACTCATGATATTGCGTATAATACCTATATTTTTGTCATCTGATACACCCTCGTAGGCAGGAATATCTCTTATTCCCTTAGAAACTAAACTTGTTATAGTCTCACTATCGTCTGATAAACTCTCATAAGGTGGTAATCCCTTATGCTGTCGTATTCTATTAGGGATATTTCTTATTTCCTTAAAAATTAAACTTGTTATAGTATACTTATCATCGTTATATTTTGAATTGAGTCTTATCCCTTTTTGCAAATATTTATTTGTTATGCACTCTATACGCTCTAAAGCAGTGTTTGTAAAATTTTCATGCTTATCCCTATAACCTTGATCATTTTTTGTTACTACATCTTTTAACTCTTTACGAAATTCATCAATTAGACTTCTCTCACTTTCAGTCAGTAGTAGATCTAACTTAATTAAAGCAGAGTCTCTTGGACTAATCATACGCGTCAAGTTAAGGAAATAAAGGTATGAAAGAGATAGAATAATAAGGTATAAGTTCTCCCAGATATACTTTTAGTGAGAGAACCAATGAATAAAATAACTTGCTTATCAAAAAAGCTCAAAGAATTTTTTAATGAAAAAGCAGAGAAAATCTCAATTACAACAAGGTTTATAAAAAGAAAGAGAAAGCTAAAAGGTTCATCATTCGTAAAAGCCATGGTCTTGGGTAATATAGGAGTTGATAATTGTAGCGTAGAAACAATGTGTCAATTACTAAACGAGAGATATAACAAAACAAGGTTTGGATTTTAGATTTACTGAAGAAGCAGTGGAATTTATGAAAAGGATTATAATGAATCTGTGATTCTCTTTAAAAATATCTTGCAAGTTGATTGCAAAATCTTACAGCAATTTAATAGTGTTAAATTATTGGACAGTACCTATATTACTCTACCTAACAGTATGGAAGAGATGTATAAAGGTTATGGTACTAGCTACAGTGGCTATGAAAGCAATACTAAGTCTGGAATAAAGTTACAATTAGTTTTCGACTACATGAATCAGATAATAGACCAACTTAATTTAACGGAGGGGGTAAGATCAGACCAGGGATATAGGAAACATTTAAGTAATATATTAAGCAATGATTTGCTAATATCTGATCTCGGTTATTTTGTGCCAAGTTCTTTTAAACAAATCAATAAAATAGGAGCTTATTTCATAAGTCGTCGATACCAACATATATGATGTAGAAACAAATCAAAAAATGGAGTTATTAGAATGTTTAGAGATTTTTAGAAAACGAGGTATTGTTAGGAAAAGAAGCAAAAATTAGAGTAAGAATTATATGTCAGAAACTAACTGAAGAACAGTCTATGGCCAGAAGAAGGAAAGCTAATAGATTAGCAAGATCGCAGATCCTCTAAAAGAAATCAAAAATTGTTGAACTGGTCAATATTTATAACTAATGTTCCAGAAAATAAAATTAGTGCTGAGCAAGTATTAACGATTTACAGAGTAAGGTGGCAAATTGAGTTATTATTTAAATTGTATAAAAGCCATATCAGGCTTGATAAGCTAAAAGGAAAGCCATGCAGAGTATTATGTGAACTATATGCTAAATTGTGCGCAATTCTTATATTTCACGGCATAGTTGGTTGCACAGAAGTGAAAAAGAATACAGAACTTAGCTTAACAAAGGCATTTATTGAGCTAAAAAGGCGGGTTAGAGAGTTATTTTTAGTATTAACCAAAATTAATAGTTTAAAAGCATTTCTTAAAAAACTCACTATAACTTGGTCGCGATTTTCATTAAAAGACAAACGTAGAAGGGCTAGAGTATCCACTTTAACCTCTCTAAATTTGCTCACAATCTCTTAACTTGACGCGTATGCTTGGACTAATAGGGTAATTTTTCCAATATAAATCACTATCATCAGTTTCACTCTGATACGACAATGTATGTTTTACACATGTGTCAACAGCCTCCCTAGTTTCATGTCTCTGATCAAGGTCATAACATTCCGAACGATTACTTATTCCTTGAACAAACAAACTATAGTCATCTAAATCTGTTATGTCATCTTCAGGCGTTGGTCCCTCATTGCTATTACACTCAATTTTTGAATGCCATGGCTCAGTATTTAATTCCTCTCCTAGCTTTTGTTCACTGATAGATTCTACAACATATTTTACTGACTCTGTAACCATACTACCTCCTAGCCTAGATATAGAATATATTATGTACAATATATAATATTGGTCAAGCTAATTTCAACACAATCTTTTTACTACTCATATTTTTGTTAAGTTTTTATGGTGAGTAACAATGGAGTATATAGAGAGGTTAAAAGTTGCTTATGACTCCAAATTCGAGCTAATTTTACTATAAATCAACATGGTTAAGACCTATACTTGATATCACTACTATAAGATCATGATGAATTATACTTTAAAGGAGTACGGAAACTGCTGAAGCTTATACAGTAACCTGCGGAGCCACTTCAGCAGAATAAACAAACACATGCCAGTATTAGTAGAGAATTATTTATAAATCAACTAACTTTTTCAAAAAATATTTTAGTGAAGATACCATGCTAGCTAGTGTTATAAAGAATTGAATTATTGACTCTTCCTAAGATTGCAAAAAAGGTCGTATATTTGTGAGAACAAGCCGCGTAAAAATAAGGTTATAAAAATAGAGGATTTAAATTATTTTCATAAGCTTAGGCAAAACAGTTCGTATGTAGATATGGATGAAATGGGCTAATATGGCTAGTTTTAGCGTACAATGAAATCACTATATTAAAAAGTTCGTATGTATCACATGGTAGACCAACACATCCCAAAAAAAATAGTTCTCACCGCGCTTGGTTTTGACCATTGGAAATGGTTATATTACTTAATTTATTAGCGATATATAATATTAAATTAATATTAATTCATTCAACAATAAGTATTAAGATAAACTTATAAAAACAGAATTTAAAATAAACAAAACGTCATGTATCTCTCATATTAAGAGGCTTTTGTTGAGAGTTATTCAAGTCTAAAAAAATTTTTCAAGTTGATGATTGACAAAACTTAGAAACGGGATATCTTACTCAAAATGGTATCAAGTTACAAGTGTATGTTAGGTGTAACAGTTTCCATGTTTTTCCATTCATAGAGGAGTGATCATGCTGCGTTCAGATATTCCAAAAGTTTTATTTTCGTCTATTAAAGAGGATGATCCCTATAGAGCATCTAAGCTTTTTCAAATTGAGCGCTGGTGCTATGCAAATTGGCTTCTGCACCAAAGAAGCGGCAAGAAAGGACGTAATTTTCTTGCACAAGTGCTGTCTAGTGAGGATTGTTGGAAAAAAGTAGACAATTTACACGGAGTTAAGCTTGATAGGCAAGTGGTAGGCAAAAAGTTAATTGCGCCAGATTCAGGTAATCTCTTTGATAAGTATGCCATTGCCTGTCGGTACTGTCTAGAAGAAGATATTATTGCTTTGTTTGAGGAAAGAAAAGAGGAATTATCAGCTCAAGGTAAGAGTAGTCTATTGGAGTATGAGCACTTAGTTAGGTGTTGCGGGTCGGGTCTTTTAGCGCAGTTTTGGTCACATTTTGTTAGTGGTTATATCTCTAAGCTAAATTTAGATGGTCGTCATCTATACGAATATGGACTTAAATGTGCTATAGATTTTAAACAAGTACAGGCAGTTGAATTTTTCTGGAATAAAATAAAGTTATTACCTGAAAGTGAGATGGGTGCACAGAAAAAGGATGAGATTTTCATGAAGACAGCAGTATATTCAGCAGGTAGTCGTTGTAATAGTTATCCTGAAATATTCGAGTTTTGTTTTAGTCAAATAAGTCCTGATAAATATCCAGAACTTCTAAAAAGAGACTTAGCTGAAAATGGTTATTATGGTAGTTTAGATACTCTACAGGGTGCACTTCGCTTTGATCAATTTCAAAGACTATTTGACTATTTAAAACCAAGTGATGTTTCGGAGAATTGTTATTATATTTGGTTGAAGTATATGAAAGAATTGGGAAATTATTCGGAGTCTTGTATAGATGAAGGAGTAAAGCTTTTTATGTATATGTGGACGAAAGAGGGATTTGATAGCCATCGTGCCTTATTATTAAATAAAGAGATGAAGAGTAGTTCAGTATTTCAAGGGAGGTTGTTAGTTCCTTTAATTAATAGAGGTTGTATGGAACCAGTATGGGCGGTATTAAATAAAGCTAATTCTGATCAGATTAAAGAGTTTATGGGGTCCAAACAAGCAGGCTACATACGATCTATGTTGGAAAAAAGAGATACTGATTTATTGAATAAGTTTCTAGCATATGGAAAATCTACAGCTGAAGAGTTTACTAGCTTAACTGAGGTTAATTTAAGTAAAGCATGTGAGCAATTAGAGTTGGGTAATTAATGAGGTATTATGAGGCAACTCTATAAAACATATGGTGGTTTCTTGTTACTACTTTAGCTTCTGTCAGAAAGGTGTTGCATTATAATACAAATATTATATATATAAGTTGGTATATAGGGAAAAATAGCTTTTATTGTTGATATCTCTGATTGTTATATAATAAGCTTGGTATAGTGGGTTTAATACAATATAATGAAGGGGGTTTTATGTTTAAGATACAATATCCAACAGATCATCTAAAAAAAGAAGGCGTTAATTCAAAGATTACCGAATTATCGGATCAAATACAATATATAGAGCAAGCTAAAGAATTTTCTCAACTTAAGCGTTATCGGAGATCTGATGTTGATTCCGAAAGTGGAAGTCGGATTAAGAGAATCGATGTTCCAGGAGACGGTAGTTGCTTGTTTTGGTCTGTTACTATGGCTTACTTAATACCCGTCAGAAACGACGATGCTTTATTTCGACAAAGGTATGAAGTACTATTTGGAGATGAAGGAGCTGTAATTCAAGATTTAGATCGTATTAGGAATTTGGTAAGGAATTTAAGTACTGCCAATTATGATGATACATTTGCAAACTTAGTAAGAAATGTGTTTCGCAATCGAGTAGTTGATCATATAAGTTCTCATGAAAGCGAGTTTAGAAATTTTGTTGAAGGTGAAAGTGGACTAAGTTTCAAAGATTACTTAGAAAACATGAGAAAACTTAATATTTGGGGAGGTGAACCTGAAATAAGAGCAATGAGTGGAATGCTTAGTGCAACAATTAGTGTTTCTGGTGAAGTGCAACTTCCTCCATATGGTAATGGGGATATTCAAATACAATTATTTCATGTTGGTGCACCAGGTAAACGAAACCATTATAATTTTGGTCTTGAAAGGAATATTGTTGATAATGATAAAGAGCTTGCAAAAGGCTTAAAAAGAGTCATGGGTAAAGTAAGGCCACAAGACTTTGAGTTAATACAGTTATTGATAGAGGAAGCAGGTAAAGAAGTTGGTATAAGCCGGCAAGATGAGGATTTTAAATCTTTTGAAGCGAGATTTCAGTCATTTGTGGATCAGATTCCATCTTATTTACACTCTGTAGAAAAAGCAGGGTTTTTTACACACTTCTTCCTAGGTAGTTTTTCTACTTTGCTGGATACAAAGATTGCAGAAAAGTTAAATATTAAAAAGATTTATTTTAATTTTGATACTTCGAAAACTTTAAAAGTAGCTATTGTTAAAAATGGTCAAATTGGAAATGCTGAAGACGCTATTAATAATATAGATTTATTTTCCATTTCAGAAGGTAAGCGTGGCCATCAGTTTACTGTTAATGAGTTGGAGAACATATTAAGAAATAATATAGATAGGAGTAGGATTAGAAATCGGAACGTTGAGAATGAGATCATAAATATTAAAAATGAAATTCAAGATAGAATAAAATCCAGATTAGTACAGATCTATAAAGGAAAGGATGGTATTTTTGTTAATATGGAAGTTAAAGAGATAATTGATTCTCCTGCTAGCAAGGAATTTCATGAAATAGAAAAAGGAATATGGAGTAATCCGTAGGATGATATAGCTGGGCTAAGTTCTAGTAGAGAGATAGGAGTTAAAGAATCTCTTGAGGGAGTTCTTGGAGAGATTAGTAAAGTTCATTCTAAATATGAAAACTCATTAATCTATGATAGTAGTGCGCGTGAAGCAGCACATCATGGGTTTATGGTAGGCGTTTTCATGAATTTCCACTATAGGTACAATCTTAGAGTTTACTCAGAGCAATTTGCAGGAAGGGGTTATGCAGATATTATCTTGTTAGCTCGTGGTCCTGATCGTGCATTAAACTCTATTCCCATTATTATTGAATTAAAAGCAGGGGCAGGTCCTAATGCCACTCCAGATAGGGCTTTGCAGCAAGCAGAAAAGTATGCACAAGGCTTCCAACCAAACGTTCAGCGAGTTCTAACTACTGCAGATGACATTTTATGTGTTGGTGTCAACCTTGATAATCCATCTCCTTTCTCTGATATTAAGGTATCAAATCGTGGAGAAGAAATAATCCCTCTTTTTCAAGGTATGCTAAAATCTGCTGATGACTGGGATACGCAAAGGATTGGAACAATAGAATTAAAGGGACAGGTGAAAGATAATCTAGAACGTATTTATCATACGTTTCCTGGTACACCTGAGAAGGGAGATAAACATTATTTTAGTAGATTTTTACTAGGGCAATCACTATTGCTAAATAGAGTTGAAGATTTAAAAACTGGTTTTAAAAAATACATTTTTATCTATGGAGACAATATACCTACCGAGGTACGTCCTAATCTTCGTGGGTCTGGACGTTTAGCAGCTGAAAGAGCCAGGGAGAGATTGTCAGCTAATCTTGATGCGAGTCATGCAGTTGTGACAATGGTGCTCATTCCAGAAAATACAAAGAAGTTGGTTTATGTAATAAATATTGTTGAAGCTAACAGAAAGGATGTTCTGAACGGGCTGGATGAAGTGCTCCCTCTTGAGAGATTAAACAGAGAAATAGGAGATAGGGAAATAGTCGAATTAAGTCTTAATTTTGATACTAGATACAAGTCAGATTTTAGAAGATATCTTACTGTTTGGGCTGAAAAATACAATTCTTTACAAGAGTACAACAACGGAGCTGACAGATTTCAAGGCACTTTCAAAGAAGTTCCTTATCCTAATGAGTTAAAAGAAACATTCGATAAAGCACTAGATATCCAATCCTTATCAATAAGAGGATATAGTAGATTATTAGAAAAAATTGGAGAAGGAATCTTTCCTTTTAAGAGTCTCGTTAATAAGGAAGCTCATTTCCAGGGAATATTGAATGGAGTGTTTAGTTATTATAGTGACTTAAAATTACAGGAATCACCAGAAACTAGAGCATTAGTTTTAACTGAGTTTCAAACTGGTAGAGGAGAACGTATTGACATGCTAGTTCATGGTATTAAGTTTGTGGCTCAAGGTGGAAATGCTGAGGAGTACACACCAATAGGGTTGGAACTTAAGACATCAAGGCAGGGCAAAGGAGCTCAAGCTTTATTGAGAGAAGCAAATGATCAAATAAATGAAGAATACAAAGAAGGTGTTACCTATAAAACACTTACAGATGGTGATGAGGTAAAGTTTATCGGTGTTGTTTTCGATAAAGGATCTAATAATCCGAATAAACTTATTTTAACAAGTAGGACAGCTAAGGAAGGATTTATTCCTGTTGAAGTAGTTCATAGTTCAGTTCATATGTTACCTACTGTAGGGCAGTGTTCTAAAAGAAAATCTTCATCGCCGGAGTATCCACCAAGTAAAAAGCCAAGAAGAGAAAGAAGTGTAAGTATGGCCTGCATAGATTCGTTTGATGAAGAAAAGATTACAAACGAAGAAAAAGAAAGACTTATTAAAGAGTTATTTGGTATTGAAGCTCATGACACAAAAATTATAACAATAGATTCTCCTCAAGTGAGGATTGATGGTGGTAAAGTAAATGTAAAATTCAAAGACAATAGTGGTAATGATAAAGAATTAATGATAGATGATGCTGCAAATATTAAGAGTATAGAAAATTATATACTGGATGAGAAAAATCTTGAGATAAAGTTAAAAGTAAGCAGCGATAAAGAGTATGCTATAATAGAAGAAATTAAAGAGCAAGGTAGCGAATATTATTTAAAAATTGATGATTATAGAATAAAGCTAGATAGTATATTTCAAGATGGAAAAGAAGTAATCTTTGATAAATTACATCAACTATCAAATGATAAGCAGTTGTTAGAGAATAAAAAATACATTGAAGATATAGGTGATGTTCAAACTAATCAAGATTACTCTAATATTGTAGAGGAAATTAAACAGAACTTGCTAGCAAAAGGTGTTAGGGAAGATACTTTTGATACGTTTAAAAATCATTTTGATGATCTTGGTGAAAAAGTTTTTGCAGATTATATTAGTAATGTAGAAAGCAGCCTTCAAGAAAAAGGAATTGCATTTGATCGTGATAAATTTGATTCAGCGAAAATAAAAGGAGCAAAAGGTGGAAAGTTTTTTTCCATGATGGCTATATATGACTTGCTTGATAGTATAAGTGATACAGCAACACTTGAACGGCATAATAATGATGCTTTAAAGCAGGTATTTGGTATCAACGGTATACTTGATGCTATGGATGATGTTAGGACAAGTGTAAGTATTTCTCCTAATAGTAAAGTAGGAAAATTGGTTAGTAAAATACCACAGCCTGTACGTCAAACTTTTGTTAAGATTATCAGTAATCCTGTAGTTCAAAGTATTACATTTGCAACTATTGCTTATCAATTTGGGTATAGTATAAAGGAAATGGCTCAAGGCAACCATCATCCATTAAATTATTATTGGACAGCTAGTAGTGGTGTAAAGCTAGCAAGCATGAGTATAAGGCCTGTAAGTGCAGGAGTTAGCTTTACAGTGAAAAGTGTAAGTACAACTACTAAGATTTTAAGAGGATTATCTGCTGCAGGCAAAGTTTTGGGTAGGGCAGCAGTAGTTACTATGGTTGCTGATGTATTGATAACAATTGGCATAGAAGTTCATGAAAGAATGGAATATACTAAAGCAATAGCAGAGCAAGTACCTCTATTACCTGGTGGTGAACAAGTGGAAGTATTTTTTGCAGGGGTAATCAAGTTTTTTACAGGAAGAGATGTAGAAAAAGAATATGAAGACACAATTAGAATAAAAGGTTATTTAACTTACGTAAAAGAAGCAGCTATTAAACTGTTAAATGATAATTATGACATAGATGCGGTTGTACAATACGTAATCTCCATTGAAGAGAAATATAGTGAGGTGATTAAAAATATGGGTGCACAGGCTATATGTATTATGCCATTACCGTATGGTCCTGAGTGTGCGACGCAGATGAAGTGGACATGTGATTTAGAAAAAAAATATAAAGATATCTCTTTTGACAAGATCAATATAGCCTCTAGTGTAAAGAGAAATTTGTCTTCTATTGATATCTCTAAGATATTGACTATGACACCTTATACTTTGGTTATGAGTGAAGGTTGGGAAAGGTTTATCTGTGGTATAAAGAATAGTCCTCAATGCTATCAAGAGATTGAAGAAAAGAAAGTTTATGTTGTTAATACGGATGCAAAACATATCCCTCATCTAACAAAATACGAGTATGAAAATCTTGGCTTAAGAATTGTAGATGCACCATTAACAAATCCGATACAAAAATCTCAATGCAGCAAAACAATCAATACAAAGCACACAGGTGACGATGCGTTCGCTCCATGTAACATTGGCAAAATTTATAGAAATTGTCAAGAGAGCTTTACTCTCTCAGGCGAACCTTTTATTTTTACTAATCCAAAAAGGAAAGATCCTGGTAATACAAAAAAGCAAACATTTCCTAGAGAATCAGTATTATATATTTCAGGACCAAGAACGTTAACAGCAGCTGCAAATTATCCAGCAGTAATGCATATTCCAGAGGGTAGTAATATACGTTATGTTGGCTCAAAAAATAATGAAACTATTTTTATTATTAATGACTATACGTCTGGTACTCTTGAAGGTGGACCAGGAAAAGAAAATACTCTAGTAATGAATGTTAAGGCTAATAATGTCGTTGCAAATTTGCATGGTAGAACTATACGTTATGGTAATAGTAATAACATAAGATTGGTTAACACATATAACTATGTGTCTAATTCTGACAGCAAGCAAAATATTACTACTCACTGTAAAACAAGATTGATTAATGTAAAAAATGCAGAAGTCTGGCAGAATTCATTTAACTGCACAGACAAAGATTATGAAGTTAGAGTAGTTAACAAAGAAAATGTGCATAACAGGGGATTAAAGCAAACAATATTTGTTGTTAATGAAGATAGTGATAATGCTAAGATAGTAAGTGATTTGGGCAGTACAGGAAAAATAAAAGGAAATATTGACATAATAAAGGTTCAAGTTGCTAATATCACACAGTGGGGAATAAGTGAAGATATAGAAAAGGTCGGCTATAGCTTAGATGTTTTAGCTAATAATACACAAAGTATTGTTTCAAGTACTAAAATCAATGATTTTAAAAATCTAGTAATTCAAGTAAATAGCAATGGAATAACAGAGTCTGTTGCAATACAAGATAAGTCTTTGTCTGATACAATAGAAGATATTAGATATCAAGAGCTGAAAAGTTCAGGAAGTGATATTAGTAGAGAGGTAATACACAATAGTGCAAAAAAGTTGAAAGCATTTATACAAGCAAGTATACTAGACCAAGAATTACTTGATACTTACCAAATTGCAAAAGATATTGTCAATAACAATAATTTTGACATACCAGTATCTCAAGTAGAAGTTATTAAAAATCATATGGGAGTACCTAATGGAAAAGTGATAATTGCTGGCATGTACTCAGGTCAAGTCATTGTTGATTTTAACTATAATAATTCTGACGTTACAAGTAGTTATCAGAAATACCGTAATAATAGAGGGAGCTATAGTTATGATGACTATATGGTGCTATGTAATTACTATCAAGACATTACAGTAGAAGGAGAGAAAATGCACCATCGGTATGTCATTAAACTACCAGATACATTAAACAGCGAAATTTCATCGTCGCCAATAAGGCTTAATATAAAAATAAAAAACAAAGCGTTACCTTATCAAAGCATACCTTATAATATTATTGATTTTGCTGAGTTGAATGTAGCAGATATTGATAGCATAGGTATAGAAGAAGGTGAAAGGAGTTATATAAATGAATGTTATAACAAATCAATCTCTGACCTTACAGAGGATAGCTTAGAGATAAAAGATATTACAGTACTTGGTAGTGAAGGTACTAAATGGTCTTTATCCATTGGTTTAGTTGATTATTTTCAAAGCCCAGAACATCAACAAATTGTATTACGAATGAATAATGAGCTTTATAAGATTGATAGTACAAACTTAAGGCTTGAGCATGTAGAAATGAACCCTAACTCTTTCAGATATTATCAACCAGAAGAACAAGGGTTACAGATTTATCATAATCAACCTATCAGCAAGAATGACATTGGTTTAGTTGATTTTAGAGATAAGTCTGTATTGGGTTTTGATATGGAGATTGCTGATGGTAGTTTAGTGCTATCATATGGAAATAGCACCATTGCAAAAGTGGAGAATTGGAGTAATTATCAACCTGCAAGAGAAATGATGTTCGCTTTTAATGATACAATGGTTTCTAATCCAAAGTGCATAGTCTCTGTTTGTAATTCAGAGGATATTATAGAGGACTTTAACAAGGAGAAAGTAATTTTATTAAAAGAGCAGGTATTTAATGCTATAGTGCAAAGTGATATCAGTGAAGCTGAAGATTTAACTAGAAAAATTGAAACTATTGATATTGAAGGTAAACGTTTAACACCTTTATACATTGCTATCCAAAAAGGTAGGTTGGACATAGTAGAAATTCTTTTTGATAGGAAGCATTTTAGTGTTAAAGATAAAGACATCTATGGTTGTAACCCTCTGCACTGGACTGCTCAGCAAGGCAATTTGAATATAGCTAAGTTTCTTGTGGATAAAGGTGCTGATATTGGGGCTAAAGGTAATGATGGTAGAACACCTCTGCATGTAGCCGCTTGTAGTGGTGACCTAGATATGGTCAAATTTTTTCTTGATAAGAATGCTAGTATTGAAGCTAAAAGTAACGACCCATATAAGATGATGGGGATAGTTGAAAGTGCAAAGAAGGAAATTATTAATCAAGCAGATACTTCATCTAACGTAAAAAGATGGGCAGAGTTTTTTGCAGAGAAGTTAAGACATTCAATAAAAAGTGTAGCACAAGAGAAGCTAAAAGATGGTATGTTACATGATCGTTATGGTTCGGTTAATAGACTTGCTAATGAAATTTATAAATCAGATGGAAAGTTGTTTGATGATATAATTAAAACAGTTATAAATGATGTATATGGAAGGATAGATACAAAAAAAATATTAAGTTCTGTACGCAATCATGGTTATATTGCTCAGCTTATTCCAGGTTATATAGCTGTGTTTGATACAATGCAAAGGAATAATGATTTAAATAATGGTGCAGTATTTAAGTTAGCTTATTATATAAAAGAGGCAATGGAGATGGAACACTATCCTGATGTTGATCAAGAAAAGAAATCTCATCTTGAGGAGCTAAAAAGCAGATTGCCAGAGTCAGTAAAGAATATAGTATTTGCGTCAAAAGTATGTATTAAAAACATTTATCAAAATGAATATTTATATGCTGCTAATGATTATTTTAGTTATGATAATGATAGGAGGAGAGTATTTACTTGGATTCCAAAAGATGAAAAGAATGATAAATTTAGATGGGAGATTGAACTTGATGGTGATGATTATTCTATAATGAATGTTAAATTTAATGAATATTTATACGGTGCTGTTGATCATTTTAATTATGATAACGAGAGGAGGAAAGTGTTTACTTGGATTCCGTGGAGCAGAATTGGACGAGATACATGGAAGATAGAACCTATTGGTAGCAGATGTTATATAATGAATGTTGAACTTAACGAATATTTATATGCTGCTGTTGATCATTTTAATTATGATGACGAGAGGAGGAGAGTATTTACTTGGATTCCAAAGAATTCAAAGAGTGATCAATTTAAATGGAATATTGAAGATTGTGGGCATGCTGTGAAAAGAAGGGATATCTCTAGTTCACATACTGATCTCAACTCAGATACGACAAGATCTTCAAGAAAAGCAGAACTAGATAAAGAATTGTTGAGTGCTACAAAAATAGGAGATCTGAGTAAAGTAAAAGATCTTATTAATCAAGGAGCTAGCATTAATGCTGAAGATAAAGATGGTAACACCCCTTTTCATAACGCTGGATTGAAAGGGTATTTGACTATAGCTCAGTATCTTGTTGAGAAAGGTGTTGATGTCAATGCTTCTAATGAAGATGGTTGGACACCTATGCATGGGGCTGCATTGAAAGGTCATTTAGAGGTTGTAAGGTTTTTGATAGAAAAAGGTGCAAATATTAGTGCTGAAAACATTTTTGGTGAGAAACCTATACATTGTGCTGCAAAGAGAAACAATAAAGATATAATAGAGGTTCTTCTCAGAAAAGGGGCAAGTATCAATGATGCTGATAAAAATGGTAGAACACCTCTATATTTTGCCTCTTGGAACGGTTACTTAGGTTTAGTAGAATATTTTGTACGTGATAAAAAGGCAAATATAAACATCAAGGATAAGTATGGAAAAACACCACTAGACGTTGCTATTAATAGGAACTATATCAGTGTTATAGGATATTTAAGTAAAAAACAATTGGAATTATGTAAGGAGCTATTGGTTGTAGTACAAAGTGGTGATCTTAGTAAAGTTCAAGACCTTGTAAATCAAGGTGCTAGTTTAGATATTCAAAGTGAGGATGGTTTGACACTGTTACATTTTGCTTCTATTAATAATCGTTTAGATATAGCAGGGTATCTTATAAAAGAAGGAGTTGATATTAATGCTAAAGATAAGGATGGTAAAACCCCTCTATATTATGCTTCACGTTCTGTTTATCATTTAGATATGGTGAAGTATCTTATAAGTAAAGGTGCTGATATTGATGTTAAAGATAACAGTGGTAGAACTCCTGAAGATGAGGAACGTTATACTAATTCTGATAGAATGAGGCAAGTTTTTATGCAAGCACACTTAGATAGAGAATTATTACTTACTGTAAAAAATGAAAAGGATCTAAAGACAATTAATAATCTTATTGCTAAAGATATTGACGACAGAACGCATGGCGGGTTTTATTATACTTGGAGTGGTAACTTAGACACAGTCGAGTTTCTTGTTAGTACAGATGTGAGTGTTAATACGACTGATAAATATGGCTGCACACTACTACACTGGTCTGCATTGAAAGGTCATTCAAGTATTGCTGAGTTTTTAGTTGATAAGGAAGCTAATGTGAATGCTAAAGATATACTTGGCAGAACTCCCATGCACTTTGCTGTTATGAATAATCACAAGGATATTCAAGATGTATATGGTAGAGGTCCTACATACACTACTGCTGAGAGCAATGATGAAGAGATTGTACAACTTTTTCTCATGAAAGGAGCAAGTATTAATGAGGCTGATGAAAATGGCGAGACGCCACTACACTTGGCTTCTTGGGATGGTCATTTAGGTATATTGCAGCATCTTATAAATAATGGGGCTAATATTGGTACTAAAGATAGTAGTGGCAAAACACCGCTAGATATTGCTAGAGATAAAGGACATAATAATGTTGCAGAATACTTACAACAAACACAATTGAGTCTAGATAAGCAATTTTTCACTGCAGTACAGGATGGTAGTCTTAATGAAGTTAAGGATTTTGTAAGTCGAGGTGCTAGCTTAGATACTCAAGATAGTAATAATGGTTGGACACCTATAATCTATGCCGCTCAGGGAAGTAAATGGGATGCGGTCAAGTTCCTTATAGCTCAGGGTGCCAAGTTTAATAATGAGATCACATATCAAGGAACACCCTTGCACTTTGCGGCTCAAGAAGGTAATTCAAATATGGTTCAATTTCTTCTTGATAAAGGTGCTGATATTGAGGCTCAAAATGCATATAATAAAAAACCTTTGCATCTTGCTGTTGAGGCAGGCAAGTTAAAAGTAGTAAGACTACTTCTTGATAGAGGCGCTAATATCAAGGCTGCAGATATGTATGGCCAAACACCTTTAGACTTAGCTATTAAAAAGGGTTACGAAAATATAGTAGAAGTTTTGAAACAAAAACAGTTAGATCTAGATAAAGAATTATTAATTGCTGCAGAAAAAGGAGATCTTGAAAAAGTGAGAGAAAGTATCAGACGAGGTGCTAATGTTAATATTCAAGATAGGCAGGGTTGGACTCCTTTATTTTGGGCCATTCAAAAGAATAATTTTAATATAATTGAACTTCTTTTAGATAACAGTGCTGATATTAAGGTCAAAGATAATGAAGGTTGGACACCTCTTCATTGGGCTGTATCATTGGGTTCATTAGACATCGTCGAGCATCTTGTTGAGAGAGGTGCTGATGTTAATGCCTCAACTGCTGACGGTAGAACACCGCTAGATATTGCTAGAGATAAAGGATATAATAATATTGTAAATTATTTAGAGGAAGAGCTCAATAAAGAGAGAGAAAAACCTGTACAACGCAAACGCCGTCATCACCATGGAGGTCATAATTCTCATCACTTATCACGCAAACCTCGTGCTATAGATTCAAGTAATCAACCTGAAATAGCAACAAGCAGTGGCGCAAAACCATCTTCATGGATAAATGATTTATTTGGTTGGATAAGAAGCTCTGTGAGTGGATTGTTAAGTTCTAAACCTGAGAGCACTCCAAGTCCAATCTCACAAGTAGATGCAAGAGTAGATGTAAATGGTATGATAATGTTACTTGACTTATTGATTAGAAGGGTTACAGGTCAAAAGTATATTTCTACAGTAGATCAGTCTATATCTCCACTAGAGGCACAGGAATATACACTCAATATTACAAATGGATTTGAGAAAGTAGTAGAGCAAGCTGGATTAAAAAGTGGTGTATCAATGCATCGATTAAATATTGATTATATGGGAATGCAGAAAGAGATTACTAGAAAAGTCATGAGTGGTAAATTTAATGAAATTTCAGGGATTTTAAAATCGTATGTAGAGAAAGCATGTCCTGGTAGAGAAGCTGGTAAATTAAGTCCGAAGAAATTTGATCAGTTTATAGCTCAATTTAATAAGGGTCTGCTAAATCAATCAATAGAGCAGATATTACACAACAGAGATGGTAGATTAGAAGTTGATGATGCAAAGCAAATGAGTTTAGAGCCTCAAAGTTATTTAAGTAATGCTTCAGTTCACAGCCATTCAAAAGTATCAACTTGTCTTTCTGATATAGGAGTAACTAAGCTTGTGAATAACCTCAGTAGGTAGATTAAAATATGAGAGATGGAGATATAATATGCCAAGTAGTGGAAAATTTAAAGTGAGGGTAGCCAAAATAATTAGGGAAACAACCAGTAGCAAGTTTGATAGTCTTAATCCTAAAATGGATGAAGTAGACATTAAATGCTAAGTGGTTAATGTGTTTTCCATATTGAACTTACAGTACGTAGCTTTGATATAGAAGTTTGGGTAATGTTATGATAGTAATTTATATAATTCTGTGTGCAATCTTCATAGCTGTTTTAGACAGTTCACTAGATTCTTAATTAGGGGACATGTCTAACTTAGAAAAGGTTTTTATAAATGTTAAAGTGAATAATTATGTTTTTTCCCTGAGTTGTAAAATTTCAGAATGAGAGAGACCGGTAATTTGAGCTATAACATCTATAGGAACACCGGCCTTGAGTGAGTTTTCGGCCACAGCTATTTTAGCCTGTTGTTCACCCTTCTCTTCACCAATCTTGATGCCGCGTTCTTCACCAATGAGAATGCCTTCTTGTCTACCTTTGTGAGTAGCATCATCGAGTTTTTGAGCAAGGATAGCTTTTTCTTTCTGCACGCTCAATATTCTTTCTTCATATGCGATCAAATCCTTTTCATTCCAGCGAAACCTGTCTAATTCATCATATGCTAGCTTTATTATCGGAGCTTCTGCTGCTATCTTTTTTAGATCTTCTTCAGTTGTTTCTTCTGCGTATTTAAAAAAGAAACACCATCTCTCTGTAGTATTCTCTAATTGCTCTACCTTATTTTTTGAAAACTTAGGCAACTCAATAAAGACAAATTGTAGATCTTTTAAGTAATGACCATTGGTTTTGATATCCCGTATATTATGAGTAGAAATATAGTCAACTTCTCCAGGCAGAAGGTTACAATTGGAAATAGCAATAAAAAAGACTTTCTGAAGATCAATGTAATTACCAGATTTATCTAATTGTCTTGAGTAAGCCTTAGCAGCATAAAGTTGAGCACGTTTTTCAAAGCCTTTATCACGAGCGAGCTGGTCAGGTAAGGAAGCAGTATTACTACTACCCCCTCCCTTAGAAACGCAGCATGCAGGTTTCCCCACACTACGCTTGAGCCCCTTATCTAAGTTCTTCTTTTCTAGAACCGGCTTGTCCTTCATGATTCCTCAGGAAACATCATTCTTAATGGTGACACCAACAGTAGAGAACCTTCTCTTGAGAAAGAGCTTGCTAACATTCTTGTTCGTTTCACTCTCTCATCAAAATACTTTTTCCATTTTAAGTCAAGGGGATTTGCATCCGCTCTGATTTTAACATGTCGTCTGATAGGTATATCAATCAGCTTAAGCAGTCTTAAATACCGTATCTCTTTTGGTTTGTTCTTGCATATGGGTGCAGCAAAGACCCATTGGCGTTGACCCATTACTTTGAAGTAACGATTCTTTATCCAACGTAATCCTTTACGAGGATGTCTTTTCTTTGCCCATTTCCATAAACTATGCCAAATTTCATTGTCGATCTTTCTAAACGCTTTTTTAGCACACACATGGTGATAGTAATTTCCCCATCCTCTCAGTAGAGAGTTGAGTGACTTAATTACTATAGCCTGAGTGTTCGCTATATTTGCTTTTATCAATGTACGTGCTTTATTAAGAAGTCTTTTAATACTTTCTTTCGAAGGTTTAATAATTAACTTCTTATTATATCTACGTACATTACAACCAAGAAAGTCAAACCCTGTTGTGATAGATGTAATCTTTGTCTTCTCTTCTGAAAGAATTAAACCTCGCTCATGAAGAAAAGATGATACTAAAGGCTTAACTTCATTTTCCAGTACTTCATGTGTGAAACCTGAAATAATAAAGTCGTCTGCGTATCTGATTACGTTCACTCCACTTCTGATTTTGTTTCTTCTTCTACTGCCGAGTTTACCAAATCGACTTTCCAATAACTTTTCAAGTCCGTTTAAGGCTAAATTGGCTAGTATTGGAGAAATTATACCACCTTGCGGGGTACCTGCAGTTGTGGGATACAGAGTTTTCGATTCTAGGAAGCCAGCTTTTAACCAACTATGCAGAATTTTCTTCTCCATAGGAATATGCTTCATAAGCCATTCATGATTAATGTTGTCAAAGCATCCTTTGATATCACCTTCAAGTATCCATTGTAGTTGATTACGACTTGCCAGTAACAAATGACAAGCTACTGTAGCATCTGCACAGGATCTTTTAGGCCTAAAGCCATAGGAGTGACGATCACTGATTGTTTCAGCTATCGGTTCCAGAGCAAACAGATATAATGCTTGCATGGCTCTATCTTTTATCGATGGTATTCCAAGAGGTCTTCTTTTGCCATTAGATTTACTGATATAAATCCGTTTTAGCGGAGAAGGTTTATATCCTCTTTGCTTTAACTGCTTTATTCCTTGAAATTTAGCATTGCAAGTTGACCATAATTGACGATCTACACCCGCTGTGTTTTTTCCTTGGTTTTCAGTTACTCTCTTAACAGCCAAAGCTTTTCCGCTAAAAGAGCGTGTGAGAAGATGTTGTAAAGCTTTTACCTTACCCCATCTTCCTTTTTGGACAGCCTTAACAATACGTCTTTGTAGCCTCACAATAACTTTCTGGCATTTCTTCCATGGCAACTGCTTCCATGCTTCAAAGCTTTCGGTAGATGCACTTACAGGTTTACTTGTAATCATCTGCTTTCCTACCTTAAGTGGTTAACAAAGTTTCTTGTCACGAGGGACCAAACGGAAGTCTGCTCGTTTTCACGCGAATTAATGTTACAAATTCTATCCATTTCGTTACAAAATGGCATTCGCTTTCTCCATTCTCCTTTACCTGCACTTCCATCAGCATTCCTTGCGGTTTGCTTGCCATGTAGGCGAAAATACAGGCTTACCCTGTTCCTTCTGTCATACAACAGTGGGTTAGGTGACTTCTCTATACCGGTGGAGTTATTATTTGCGTACATCTAGAAATGAGAAATGTAACTTATCCACATTACCTTTTTGGTTAGAGCTTATCAGCATCTTTAGCTCCTTCATAATTACGATACTTTGAAGTTTCACTTACGTTCACCATACCACTAGCCTAGCTCTCCAACCACATGATGCTTGTAGTTTATGCTCCTCTCACGATTGAGCATCTTCTTTTTCAAGAGGAGGTTCATTGTCCGCATCGCTTGGCACCAACCGGTTGCCCGATTCGCACTGATGCGTAGACTCAGATGGCAAAACATCTGGTTTAATAAGTTTTAGAATCCTTTCAGTTTCTTTCTGGAGGAATTCCTCTCCTTTTAAACAATATGACCGAAGACTTTCAGGTCGCACCATCTCAATTATATACCTGTTCCCACTAGAATCCCTGCAAAGAACATCAACAATGCTTTGTTTATCAGAAGCAATTTCAGGGTCCATAATGGTGCTTAAGAATTCTACTTCTTGTATAGTGTTGACTTCAGTACATCCTAAAATATCGTTTAAAAAATGGATAAGAATATTCTTATTTTTTTCAGTGCCAAAGATTTTCTTAAATGTTAAATCTAACTTTGGATCGAGAAATTTAGAAAGAGCCATAGTAAAAATACTGAGAAAAGATTAATAATTATACACTATTATTAACAACTGTTCAACCATATTTTTAAGTATAGCTATACCGCCGCGGCGCTAACACGTAGCGGGATGACGAGCTTATCGTCACGCCGCCACGAACCGTCATACCTTAACATAGATCCCGCTAACACGTAGCGGGATGACGATTGTCGTTTAGCCATAAATACTTAAGAAATTTACCAAACGAAAAAAAAGGCAAAAGAAGCCCTAGTCATTGTCTATTTTCAGTATTGGCGTTTTTTAAGTCTTAAACACTGCAATTTAGCTGCTTTTAAATGCAACTCACCTTAGTTTAAATGTTTAAGAAATTTACTAAGCAGAAAAAAAGGCAAAAGAAACCCCGTGTTAGCTAGTTGTCACTCTCTAATCCTGCAAATTGGCGTACTATACTGTCTTAAACGACTTATAAGCGCGTTTCAGCTTATATAGGTAAAAACCTAGAAATGTTGTGAAGACATAAGGTGCACATAGTGCAAAAAATTAAAAATAAGACGCCAACTACGTTGTTTTCTTGCTGTTTAATCTGCACAGATGAAGATAACTGAATACCTTCAATACCATGATAAGAGGACTGGCGGAGTTTGTCAAGCAAGTTTTTCGTTTCTGCGGGCTACTACCCTTTCTTGGTGGACTAAAATCACAACAGCTGCAGAACCTAAATTGCTTCATACTACACCTTTCCCCTTTCCCCTGAAACTAAAATCTATATACTTAACTTTAGAAACTTTAAAATAAGATGCGATCTAATATTAGGCAGTTATTTTACTATATAAAGCCTAATCTATCCTATTTTGTCATAGCTTTTATTGCAGTTTTATTTTCAGCCTTAACGATCCTCCTCTTTGGCAGAGGCTTAAGCAATATAATTGATTCTGGCACAGAGCACGATTTTACTACCAAACTATTAGTTGCAATACTTATAGTTTTAGCCATTTCTCTCACTGCATTTACTCGGTTATATTTCATTGGCATTGGCAGCGAGAAAGTTATCGCAAGAATCAGATATGACTTATATAGCAGTATCACTAACTTGCAACCAAGTTTCTTTGAGAACACAGGTGTACAAGATGTTATCTCAGCGTTAATTACTGATACCTCTGTGCTGCAATCAATAATAAACAGCAGCTTACTAACCATATTACGAAATTTTGTGATTCTGATTGGCAGTGTTGCTATGTTATTATATACAAATATACAACTAACTGCGTATGCAGCCGCAATAATACCTATACTACTCATTATCATGACTTCACTTGGAAAAAAAGTGCGTAGCTATGCACGCTTTGCCCAGGATAAATTAAGTGAGCTTGCGTCATTTAGTGAGGAAAATTTTAGATCTATAGTGACTATCAAATCGTTTGTACTCGAAGAAAATGAAAAAATCCGTTTTAAGGAACATTTAAACTCAGTATCAAAATCATACGTAAAATTAGTACTCTTGCGTGCTATTTTAGTAACTCTAGTTATCACGTGTGTGATAGGTTCACTAGTTGTTTTGCTCTTTTTTGGTATTAAAGAAGTCTTAAGCAATAATATAACTATAGGAGAACTCTCCTCATTTGTGGTTTATTCAGTGCTCGCAACAGGAGCTATAAATAATTTGAGCGATAATATCAGTGATTTACAACGAGGTCTTGGAATAGTAGAGCGTTTATTTGAATTTAAAAATATGAAAAGTTCTATAGTAGATGCCGATGACCCTATAAAAATTTGTAGTGTTAAAAAAGGAATTTCGTTTAATGGTGTAACATTTTTTTATGAATCTCAGCTTGATAAGCCAGCGTTAAACAATGTATCGTTTTCTATAGAGGCTGGTCAGGCAGTATCAATTGTTGGACCATCTGGCAGTGGTAAAAGTACCATTTTAAAGCTTCTGCTCCGTTTTCATGATCCAAGCAGAGGCAGCATTACTATCGATGGGCACAATATTAAGTCAATTGCGCTAAATGACCTCAGATCGTTGTTTGGCTTAGTGCCACAAGATCACATGATATTTTCTTGCTCAATAATGGAAAATATACTATATGGCAAACCAGGTGCCGAATATGAGGAAGTGAAGCAAGCAGCCATCAGCGCTTATGCGATGGAATTTATTGATAAGCTGCCTGATAAATTTGATACATTTGTAGGAAAAAGAGGATTAAAACTTTCTGAAGGACAAAAACAACGTATTGTAATAGCAAGGGCCATACTCAACAATCCTCAGGTTTTAATACTGGATGAAGCAACCTCTGCCCTTGATTACAAAAGTGAGAACCTCGTGCAAAAAGCATTGAGCAAGTTAATGCAAAACAGAACAACAATCGTAATTACACACAGGCTATCAACCGCACTCAAGACTGACAAGATTATAGTAATTAATCATGGAAAAGTAGAAGAAGTAGGAACTCATGACTTTCTAATGAGTAAAGACGGGCTGTATGCAAAACTGGCGAAGATACAGTGGAATTGAAAGAAAATTTAAATCATACCGTTAGTTGATATGCTAGATTTATAATTAAAATTATTAAATTTTTAATTTTATTATTTTATAATGGTTCCATAGTTATCCGGAAATTTCGTGATCTGTAGTTTCTTTCATTCACGTTATATTCATAGCTTGTTCTATCTTAATGTAATTCCAATTTTGACTGTATAGGAGGTCTCTATGTTAAAACATAACTATAGTGATAAAATCAATAATCGCTATTCATATACTAACAAATTTTCTTATAGTGATGAGGGTGTAGACGAGACGATCAAGGATAAAATCACAACTGAAGATCAGGTAGTAACTGATGATGTTGAAGAGCCTGATGCTGGTAATGATGGTTACAGCGAAGGTATGGCTTTCTCTTACCATGGTTACGGCAACGACTTAATATAAACTCTGATCCAGGAAGATAAAATAGTTAAGATAAACCTTCAACTAGTCCCACTTATTCACTATACTGCTATAGATTTTATAGCAATATAGTGAATGAACATTTTTAAGCAGATTTCTTCTCTAATCTTTAGTAAATTGAATGAGTTGAAACAAAGGGGTGTTATAAGCACAAGTGCAGCAAACTTTATCATAGAGCCTCCAAGCAATAGAGTCCATGGAGACATTTACACAAATGTTGCTATGGTGCTTGCAAAGCATGAAAAGAAGAATCCCATTGAAATTGCAGAGGTTTTAGCCAAAGAATTTGAACTTTTTGATGAAGTTGCAAAAGTGGAAATAGCAGGCTCTGGTTTCATCAACATGCACTTAAAAATAGAAGTGTGGCATGGAATTTTAAAACAAATAAATGAGCTAAAAACAGAGTTTGGCACCCTAGATATAGGGAACAATCAGGCCATTAATGTTGAATTTGTATCTGCAAATCCAACTGGTCCACTGCATATTGGTCATGCAAGAGGGGCAGTATTTGGTGACGTTCTGGCAAATTTATTGAAAAAAGTTGGTTATAAAGTTACTAAGGAATACTATATTAATGATGCTGGAGCGCAGATAGATACGCTAATTCGGTCAGTATATTTGCGGTATAAGGAAGCTCTGGGAGAAAAAATCAGCATCGAAAAAGGTTTATACCCAGGTGAATATTTAAAACCAATAGGGACTGGGCTGGCCAAAAAATATGGCGCAGAGCTTCTAGAAAAGCAAGATAATCAAGTGATTAGAGACTATACTTTAAGTTCTATCTTAGAAATCATAAAGGAAGACATGAACTTACTTGGAGTAAATCATGATGTTTTTACTTCAGAGTATGAGCTACAAAAAAGTGGCAAAATTGAAGAGAGTATAAAGATATTGTCTGACAAGGGTCTAGTGTATGAAGGGTACCTGGAGAAACCAAAAGGCAAAGAAAGCGAAAATTGGACTTCCAGAAAAGAGATGCTATTTCGCTCTACAAAATTTGGTGATGACGTTGACCGTGCATTGAAGAAAGAGGACGGCAGTTGGACTTATTTTGCCTCGGATATCGCTTACCATTTTGATAAGATATCGCGTGGTTTTAACAATATGATCGTAGAGCTTGGTAGTGACCACGGCGGTTATGTCAAAAGACTCAAAGCAGTCGTCTCTGCGCTCAGTGATGATCAAGCAAAAATAGAGGTAAAACTGCATAATATTGTGAATTTTTTCGAGAACGGCAAACCTGTTAAGATGTCCAAAAGATCAGGAAACTTCCTAACAGCAAGAGATGTAGTGGAAGAAGTTGGCAGGGACATAACTCGTTTTATAATGCTAACACGCAAGAATGATATGGTCTTGGACTTTGATTTTGCTAAAGTTAAAGAACAGTCAAAAGACAACCCTATTTTTTACGTGCAATATGCGCATGCTCGTGCTCATTCGTTAATGCGTAATGCTCCAAAAGAGCTCCCAACAGCAGATCCTTCACTTTTAAGGACAGGTGGAGAGCTCTTCCTCATAAAAACCTTAGCAAAGTGGCCAGATGTGGTAGAAATTGCAGCAAGGCTTTGTGAGCCACACAGAATTACTTTCTACTTACTTGAAGTTGCAGAAGCGTTTCACGTTTTATGGGGGTATGGCAAGAGTGATTTAAACATGCGTTTCATACTGGAAGACAACTTAAACCTCACCGCTGCAAGAATGTTTCTCGTGCAGGCCTTAGCACACGTCATCGCTTCTGGACTTTCTATCTTCAATATAGAGCCTTTGGAAGAGATGAGTTGATTTTTTTATGCAAGATTGTTTTTTCAACGAATAGAGAAGTTGACAAAATTAAGTAAAAATGTTATAGTTTATAGTAGTATTTTCTGGTTAATATATGGCTCACAGTCAAAAAAAGCTCAATGTTAATGTAAGTTTTGACAGTAAATTGGCTCAGTATCTTACAGAAATGGCAGAGACTCAAAATAAAACTATTCCTGAAGTTTTAGTAGATTTAGTGGAAGAAGAGTTCGAAGAAGATGTAGAGCTATCCAAAATAGCTGACGATCGCCTCTCTGAAGGTGAAGAAGAAGTAGAGGATGATGAAAACATCTGGAAATAAAACTTACACTATAAAATTCTTAAAAAATGTTATTGAAAAAGAAATTCCAGCTCTTCCGGCAAAGATTAAATTAATGGTTCAGGAGGCCATAAAGAAACGCCTTACAGTTGATCCTTTTAATCTAGGAAAGCCTTTATGTCATAGCTTTAGAGGGCAATATAGGATAAGGGTTAGCAACTACCGTATAATTTACATCATAAATCATTCAGAACGTAAAGTACTTATTACTGCAGTGGGGTATAGAAAAAACATTTACAAACACAGAAGATTACACAATTAAAAATATAAGAAAGATCTCACCGCTGCAACTTGTCCAAGCCTTAGCACACGTCATTGCTTCTGGACTTTCTATCTTTAATATAGAGCCGTTAGAAGAAATGAGTTGATTTTTTTTTGTTACAATATGTAATGATCAAAATATTATTCAAAGTAGGGTAAAGTTATGACGATCAGTTTTAGGGAGTATTCAACTGTATTCACTGAAGTTGCGGAACAGACAGATTTAAATGGAAATAACATAATTGAAAGAATAAAAGGGCATTAGCATAGATCCCGCTAACAAGCAGCGGGATGACGGTTGTCAGGGTGTCAGGCTAGTACCTTCTCTTGTCATCCCAGTGCCCAGACACTGGGATCCAGAAAAGTTTGCTTGTGAACAAGCAAACTAGCATGGAAAGTGGTTACAACATTTTCGATGAGATTATATGGAAAACTGTATTCCAGTGTCAAGCACTGGAATACATCACAGGGGCACTGGAATGACACCCTTTACGGGCTCTTAAATTGCAACTATAAATGTTTAAGAAATTTACCAAATGAAAAAAAAGGCAAAAGAAGCCCCATGGTGGTTGGCTATTTACTATGTACTAAAATATCGGCGTTTTTTTTATTCTAAAACGCTTGATTAAGAGCGATTTAGCTGCTTTTAACTTACAACTAACCTACACCGCAAGTGTTTAAGAAATTTACTAAGCAGGAAAAAAGGCAAAGAAACCCCGTAGTAGCTAGCATTCAAATTCTCCCTTGTCAATTTGACGTTTTTTGCTGTCTTAAACGCTTTGTAAGCGCGTTTCGGCTTATATAGGTAAAAACCCAGAAATTTTTAAAGACATGCGATGCACGTAGTGCGAAAAATTAAACATGAGACGCCAAATACCCTAAGTTTTTTGTCATTAACCTGCACAGATTGCGAAGATAAATAAATAGCTTCAGTTTCATGATAAGGGGGTTGGCGAAGGGTGTCAAGTAATTCCGTTCCTTATGGGTAAAAAAAGAGAAACTCTAAGTTGCAGCCGCACAATGTTTCTCTTTTCTGCTGTTGATGATTATTTCGCCTATTGTAACTGCCGCTAGAATAAAGCAATAATATACCTGTGTTAATAAAGAAATAGGTGATACAGAGGCGATGCTACCTGCTAGCAATAGTTGGGAACCATAAGGTAAGATACCTTTTGTAGCACAAGCAAAAACATCTAATAAGTATGCGCTGCGATGTGGCGCAATACTGTGTTTTTGTGCAAGCCTTTTTGCAATGCCACCACTTAGTAAAATAGCAATGGTATTATTGGCAACTAAGGTAGTAAACATAGACGCAATTCCTGCTATCACAAATTCAGCTTTAGTTTTTGTGATATTGCTTTCATCGATGAGTTTATGCAACGCTTTTTGACCTTGCTTGTACATTATATGGCTCAATCCACCGATAAATAGAGCAAATATCACTATTTCGTTTACTTTTTTGAAACCGTCATACACGTCATGAGGAAATTGAATGATAGCATAGTCAAAAAAAGTTATTCCTAGCACACCAGCAATAATTATGTTTATAGTTATTGTTACTAAAGTGGCGACTTCAAGCAGCCCCATGATTATTAAAGAAATGTAAGGAATAATTTTTATTATAGAATAATAATCTAAATTTGATATAGAAATAATTTTTGTACTATTTGAGGCAACTGCTAGGTAGATGAGTGTTATAATGCTGGCAATAAGTGCAACTTTAGAGTTCATTTTAAGTTTATCTTTTGCTGAAGCTTCCTGTGAAGAAACAGATGCAATGGTGGTATCAGATATCATCGAAAGGTTATCGCCAAACACGGCACCACCTACTACAGTTGCAGTTCCTATTTCGAGACCAAAAGCTCCACTTTTTGCCAGATTAACAGCTATAGGTACCATCAGCGCAACAACTCCCATAGATGTGCCAATTGCAGTTGAAATAAAAGCAGAAGCCAAAAATACTCCAGGCAGCAGTAATCTTGCTGGAAGGAAATTAAGAATTAAATTAGCAACAGTGTCTGCGCTACCGATTGATTGAGTCACCGCAGAAAATGCTCCAGAAAATAAAAAAATTAAACACATAGTAAGGGTGTTTTTGTCACCCATGCCCTTGATAACAGTATCGATGTTATGCTGAATTTTATTTGTACCACGTGAGACAGCAAAAAATAGTGCTGGTAATAAGCAGATTACTGGTGAAACCTGATGAAGTGGATTATCAGTTCCGATAAAAGAAAAATAAGCACCACTTCCAAGATACAAGATTAAAAAAATAATCAAGGGGACAAAAGCTGTCATTTTACTGTACCTAAACTTATAACTATAACTAATTAAGTGGTTTTAAGCAAGTTTGGTTTTCACTAGTTCTACAGGAAGTCAATAGCAGAGTTTTAAACTTCATATTTAATCTACTAAATAAATAGCACATGTAGCTTATTGCTTGACAATAGGATCTAATTGTTGTCTAGATTCCAGCATCACGCGCACAACTGTACGAACATTTGTTTGCGAAGAAATGTTATAGCTGGTTTTGCCTCAAACACAAAGATGTCATCCGAGTAGCTGACTACTTGGATCCAGAAAATTTTGCTGCGAGTAAGCAAATTTGTTTGGTGAGCATAGAAAGTGGAATGTGTAAGCGCAGCCTCAACAGGTTGTCATCCAAGTAGCTGACTACTTGGATCCAGCTGAGTTGGTGAGTATAAAAGTATAGCTAACGCGAGCTCTACGTCATACCGCCGCAGAATAATTAACCGTCATACCGCGATTCATTCGCAGTATCCCTTCGCGGTATCCCTTAGCCGCTAACAAGCAGCGGGATGACGAGCTTATCGTCATGCCACCGCGAACCGTCATACCGCGATTCATTCGCGGTATCTCTAGATCCCGCTAACAAGCAGCGGGATGACGGTTGTCGTTTAGCTATAAATATTTAAGAAATTTACTAAACAGAAAAAAAGGCAAAAGAAGCCCCGTAGTTGGCTAATTACTTACATTATACTTTCAAGTATGGCGTTTTTTTATTCTAAACGCTTAATAACCGCGACTCAGCTGCTTTTAAATGCAACTAACCTTAGCTATAAATGTTTAAGAAATTTACTAAACAGAAAAAAAGGCAAAAGAAACCCTAGGGTAGCTAGTTATTCACTATCCATTTTTTAAGTTGGCGTTTTTTTATGTTTTAAACGCTTTATAAGCGCGTTTCAGCTTATGTAGGTAGAAGTTTGATAAAGACATAAGGTGCACATAGTGCAAAAAATTAAACACGAGACACCAGATACGTGAGTTTTTTTGTCATTTAATCTGTACAGAGAAGATAAATAAATAGCTTCAGTGTTTATGATAAGGGGGCTGGCGGAGTTTGTCAAGCAAGTTTTTTATTTCTAGCGGTTGTTGCCAAAAACTATACAAGAAGTCTATTGAAATTACGTATATCAATCGTTGTAAAATCACACAATTGCTCTGTAGAGCTATGCCCTGTAATAATTACTATACCATTTTGCTCAGAGCGTATTGAGATTAGGTTCAGCACTAATTCACACGTTGCACTATCAAGATTACAAAATGGTTCATCTATCAGCCAAACGTTTGCATTAGAAATCAAGAGGCGAGCAAGCGCAACTCTCCTTTTCCAGCCTGCAGAAAGTTCGCCATATCTAATATTAAGTACAGGTTGCAACTGCAAGCAACAAATAGCTGCCACAATCAATTCTCTAGTATTTCGTATTCCTGCCCAGAATTCTACGTTTTGAGCAACAGTTAAGCTATCTTTACAGGCATTCTTATGGCCTATATAGACCATAGAAGATATATAGGATTTTGGATCATCATATATATCTTTTCCGCAGTGCCTTATATTGCCTGATACCGGCGGTAAAAGTCCAGATAAACTTCTAATTAAGCTGGTTTTACCACTACCATTTGGACCAGTGATTAGAATCTTTGATTTTAGCTCAGCTTTAAAACTGAGATTCTTAAATAGTACCTTATTATTACGAGTGCAGGATAAATTTTCACATTCAAGCATGGATTATCTGCCCTTTCCCTTATGTTTACCTTGAGTTGAAGCCTGAGCTTTTACAAACAGCTCCCAAAATCCTTTCTGTCCGCCTTCTCTATGTATCAATTGTGCAAAACGCTGCATTAAACCATTACCCATCATAACCATCTTTGTCCATTTACCTACCGGTTTTGCTATGTCAACTATTTCTGGATCTTCTTTATAAACTTGCACATCTTTTTGTTTCTCGCGTAGCGTTTCTTGTTGTTTCATCAACTCTTTTTGCTTATTTTTTTGATATAATTCATTGAATTTTCTGTCTTCTTCCCACTCTTCTTTAAAAACTTTTCTAGGAAATATGATTTTTCTAATGCGATTTTTGTATATTTTTCTCAAAAAGAGAAATACTGCAGCTACAGCAAGTAATGTTACGCTATATAATATGATCTGTGTAAGTGGCATTTCCTGTATCTAATTCATTAAAAATACCCTTACTATTATACCATAATTATAGAAATTGTGCAATTTTTTTGCGGGTAAAGACAATATAAAAGCAGTACTGCTCTATTTCGAAAATTGCGCAAATATCTGACGAACGGGCTTGTATGTAATAAGGTTTATTTCTATACTTCTTAAAGAATTTAGAAGTAAAACAAATATGAACTGCTATAAAACTCATACGTGCAATGAACTGAGGAAGAACGACGTAGAAAAGGAAGTTACCCTTTCTGGATGGTTATATCGTAAGCGCGACCATGGTAACCTAATTTTTGTTGATTTAAGAGACTTCTACGGAATCACTCAGCTAGTATTTAATAATGACAAAGACTTTTTTGATGAGATATCAAATTTAAAATTGGAGAGTGTAATTACTGTTACAGGAATAGTTGAAGCTAGAACTGAAGATACGGTAAACAGCTCTATTTCTACCGGAGAAATCGAGGTGATAGTCAACAATTTGCGCGTTGAGTCGGAAGTTGAGTTCCACTTTGATGAAGAAATAGCAAAAGAAGAAAGAAGTATATTGGCAAGCATTACCGGCGAGCAAGAATACCCAGAAAACATGAGATTTAAATATCGATTTCTTGACTTAAGACGTGAAAAAGTCCGCAACAATATTATTTTGCGCTCACAAATTATTGCAGAGCTCCGCAAGCTCATGATAGAGCGAGGATTTTTAGAGATTCAAACTCCAATACTCACTGCTTCCTCTCCTGAAGGAGCACGCGACTACCTAGTGCCAAGCAGGCTAAATCCTGGCAAGTTCTATGCATTGCCACAAGCTCCGCAGATTTTCAAACAGTTGCTCATGGTTTCAGGGTTTGATAAATATTTCCAAATTGCACCGTGTTTTCGTGATGAAGACGCAAGGGCTGACCGTTCTCCGGGAGAGTTTTATCAGCTAGATCTTGAAATGTCTTTTGTAACTCAAGAAGACATCTTTCAGATTATTGAGTCTACCTTATATAGAGTGTTTGCTAAATTTTCTCGCAAGTCTGTCGATAAAGATTTTCCACGCATTACATACAAAGAGGCAATGCTTAAGTATGGTTCTGACAAGCCAGATTTGCGTAATCCACTATTAATCAGCGATGTTACAGAAATTTTTCGTGATTCAGGGTTCAATATTTTCAAAAGCAATATTGAGCGTGGTATGGTAGTGAGAGCCATCCCTGCACCTAAAACAGCAGAGGAACCACGCAGCTTCTTTGATAAAAAGATAGAACATGCGCAAAAAGAATTCGGTGCTAAGGGTCTCGGATATATAACGTTTGATAAAGATGGAACTGCGAAAGGCCCAATTGCTAAATTTCTTGATGAAAATAGGCTAAACCACATAAGAGAAGCAACAAACATAGAGCCAGGAGATAGTGTATTTTTTGCTTCTGACAAAGAGAATGAGGCGGCAAACATTGCAGGAAAAGTACGCACTCTTTTAGGGTCAGAACTCAGTCTTATAGATGATAATATCTTCAAGTTTTGTTGGATCATTGATTTTCCATATTTTGTATATGACGATAAAAGTAAAAAAATCGATTTCTTTCATAACCCATTCTCCATGCCACACGGTGGTCTGAAAGATTTAGAGGACAAAAATCCACTGGATATCCTTGCTTACCAATATGATCTTGTTTGCAATGGAATAGAACTGTCAAGTGGGGCGATTCGTAATAACAAACTGGATATCATGTATAAAGCTTTTGCCATTGCAGGTTATAGCCGGGGAGAAGTTGATACAAGATTCGGTGCACTTGTACGTGCATTCAGATTTGGTGTTCCTCCTCATGGTGGAATAGCACCAGGAGTTGATAGAATAGTTATGCTGCTTGCTGATGAGCCAAATATTCGTGAAGTAATCTGTTTTCCTATGAACCAGCAAGGTGAAGATGTTCTAATGGGTGCTCCTTCCAAGGTGGAGGATAAGCATTTACGTGAATTATCCTTGAAGGTTATTGAATGAAAAATTTTATAGCAAGGAGCACCGGTTAATGATATATTAGGTTATGTTAAATTGAAAGACCATGAATAATATCCAAAAAGCAATACTATCGGGCATGATCTGTAACATGATTGTGTGGTATGAACTCACTCTTTTTGGAGTATTAACAGATACAATCATCAACGTTTTTTTCCCATCAGAAGATCATTATTTGAGTACACTCAAATTCCTTGGTGTTTTTGCAATTGGTTTTGCGTTTAGACCAATTGGTGCAGTAATTTTTGGTTATATGGGAGATAAGTATGGCAGAAGAAAGACTTTACTTACTTCAGTAATATTAATTTCAATATCATCCACAATTATGGGAATTATACCTGGGTATAAAGAAATAGGGTTGCTTTCACCTGTATTGCTTGTGTTTTGTAGAATAGTGCAAGGAATAACTGCAGGAGGTGAAACAAGCATTAATACAGCATTTACGATAGAGCATTCAAAAGATAAAAAAAATCTAGGTTTCTTAGGAAGTATGAAGCCCTTTAGCGGAGCCCTTGGAACGCTCTTATGCATAACAATGATATTTATCTGCAAAAGAGTTACAGGTGAGAACTATGAAATATGGGGATGGAAGTTGCTTTTTTATTTTTGCTTTTTTTTGGGGACAATAGGTTTTTTAACTAGGTACATATTAAAAGAAAGCTTAGCATATAAAACTAATAAGTACGCTAATAATTTAGCACATTCACCATTGTTAGAACTAGTAAGAAACTATAAAAGACCGCTTATTATTTCAATCAATCTGGGAATTGCTCAGAATGCAATTGTCTACGCAGCAATAATGTTTTATAATATATCAATAAAAGAGCTAGTTATTTTATCTATTAGTGTTAAAGATTTAATGAGGATAGTAATACAGGTTGTATTTGCAGCATCTGCGGTACTTTTTGCAATTTTATCTGATAAAGTTGGAAGAAAACGCGTAATGATTCCTGTACTGATTATGCTATCTCTGATTGGTACATGTGTATTACCATTATTATCTTCCGTTAACCACTATGTCGTAATAATAACTTACTTATTGATTACTATACCAGTAGGTGCATCTTTTGGAATATATGGTTCTGTTATTTGTGAACTGTTTCCAACAAAAGTAAGATGCACTGGCGTAAGCTTAGCAAATAATATATCTGCAGGAATTTTTGGTGGCCTTTCTCCATACATATGCATGTGGCTTATAGAAAAAACCGAAACAAAACTTGCAGCAGGCATTTATCTTACTGCCTGCGCATTAATTAGCCTAATATCTGTGCTTCAAATTAAAGCCAAAGACAGAAAAGTTGATTGGTGAAATCGTTTCAGTCGAAAAATAGCGCTTCAATGGATTTTTCGATGTGTTTAGTGATAGGAGCGGTGATAGTGATTTCTTTATTGTTTGGCAGTTTTAAAGATAAAGAATGCGAATGAAGGTGAATTTTATTTGCTATCCCATCAATAAAAGCTTTTTTACCACCATATTTACCGTCACCAAGAATAGGGCAATTTATATGAGCTAAATGTGCACGTAACTGATGGGTTCTGCCGGTAATTGGTTGTAATTTTAAATAAGCAACATTGTGTTTGGATTTTGCTATAATTGAAAAATGCGTAGTGGCATTCTGAGGTGAATTTTCATCAACGACCACTTTTTCTTGACCTGAAACATATTTTTTCACCAATGGATAGTCTATTGTTCCACTATCCTTGCTCGGTATGCCAGAAGTTAATGCTAAATAAGTTTTTTTTACTCTTCGTCCTTTAAATTCTTCCATAAGGTATCTGGCAACATTAGCGTTGCGTGCGAATATTATCACTCCACTCGTATCTCTATCTAGCCTATGGACAATTTTAAATGTTTCTCCCTCTCTTATTTGGTCAAGCAAATCACTCATGCTAATCTTTACTTTTACGCCACCTTGAACGATGACCCCTGCGGGTTTGTTTATAGCTAGTATATATTCGTCTTCATATAATATGTTCTCTCTTAGTAGATTCACTAACTTTTCATTATATTTGCGATCAGAATTAGCGTTTTCAATATAATTCAAGTGCTTCAGCGTTATAGTTTGCCCAGAATTTACTCTATCACTGGACTTTGCTTTGCAATCATCAACTTTGATTAATCCTTTCCTTAAAGATTTTTCAATTACAGATTGCTTTAGATCAGGAAAGATTCTTCTGATGTACCTATCCAGCCTAACGTTATCGTCTTCTATTAATATGGTTTTTATACTTTGTAGCATTCCATTATTTATAATGAATATCTAGTGAAATGTCAATTATTGGTGTCATTCCAGTGTCAAGCACTGGAATGACACCGAAGGGGCTACTGCCGTCATAAAGGAACCAGTGTCAGCTACTCGGATGACAGGAGAAGGAGACTACTGAGATGACAGCTAGCCTGACAACCGTCATACCGCTGCTTGTTAGCGGGATCTAGAGATACCGCGAATGAATCGCGGTATGACGGTTCGCGGCGGCATGACGTAGAGCTTGCGTTAGCTATACTTTTATACTCACCAACTCAGCTGGATCCAAGTAGTCAGAGCACTGGGATGACAAAAAAAGGAGGGCACTTGGATGACGGGAGAAGGAGCTATTTGGATGACATCGTTTACTATACAATGTTTGTACAGTTCTGGATAAAAAAATTAGCTAACAAATTTATAAACATCAGTATACAGCTCATCAACGCTTGGTTCTTTACTATTTTTGGCAAAATCTTCCGACTTTTTTACTAAATCACGTATTTCCTTATCAATTACTTTGCACTCTTCTTCTGAAGCCATTTTATTATCTGTCATGTATTTCTTTAAAGTGCTTATAGGGTCATGATTTTGCTTCATATCTTCAACTTCTTCTTTTAAGCGATAAGTAGCAGGATCTGACATTGAGTGACCGCGATATCGATATGTCTTCATTTCAAGCAGGATAGGCCCTTTTCCGCTGCGTGTGTGTTCCGCTGCTTCGCTTGTAGCCTCATAAACAGAGAAAAAATCCATTCCATCAACTTGTTTTCCAGGAATACCAAAACTTTCTCCTCTTTTATATAACTCTGTTACTAAAGTTGACCTTTGCACGGAGGTTCCCATTGCGTATTCATTATTTTCTATGATGTAAACCACAGGCAACTCCCACAAAGATGCCATATTAAACGATTCATATACTTGTCCTTGATTTGCAGCACCGTCGCCAAAATATGTAAATACCACATTATCTTTTTTCTTATATTTATTAGCAAATGCTATTCCTGTGCCAATTGGAACTTGTGCTCCCACTATTCCATGCCCGCCGAAGAATTTTTTTTCAACGTCAAATACGTGCATCGAACCACCTTTACCTTTTGAGCATCCTGTTTCTTTGCCGGTAAGCTCTGCCATTACAACATTTGGATCAGAATCACATGCGAGCATTAAGCCATGGTCTCTATAACTTGTGATAAAAGCGTCACCTAATTTTGATGCAGCTTGAGTTCCAACTGCAACTGCTTCTTGTCCTATTGATAGGTGACAGAACCCGCCTATTAATCCCATCCCATATAATTGTCCTGCTTTTTCCTCAAATCTGCGTATGAGTAGCATTTTCCTGTAGAATCCAATTATCTGTTCTTTAGTGAAATTTTCTGCTTTCATATCGATTTCTTTTTCATTAAACTAACACAATACCAGGAATTTTAAATTTTTGCTAATGAACTATTACCACTGGCTTGAGGCTTTTCACGTTATCTCTGTTATCATGTGGATGGCAGGTATGCTTTATTTACCCAGGCTTTATGTCTACCATGCAACTGTAAAACCGGGATCGGAAAATGATAGCTTGCTTCAAACAATGGAAAAGAGGCTACTTAGATATATCATAAACCCTGCAATGCTTTTCTCACTTGGTCTTGGAATTACACTAATGGTTATTAGGGAAGCATATCGTGAAGGATGGTTTCATGTAAAAGCATTTGCAATACTTTTGATGTTAATTATTCATATGCTACTTGCAAAATATAGGAAAAATTTTGCAATGGGTTCGAATAAGAAGTCACATATTTATTTTCGCGTTTTAAATGAAGCAGTTACAGTATTGATAATAGTTATAGTTATTATGGTTGTTGTAAAACCTTTTTGACTGACCTTACCCAAAAAAAGCAGAAAGCTCGTATCTGTTCAGATGCATGGCTAATGTACAATACTGAAATAAAAATTCCAGTGCTCCCTTTCTTGTCATCCCAGTGCTTGACACTGGGATCCAGCTTTCTTTACAAATTCACCAAAAGTGCTTCATTCTATAACGCAAAACCCATACTCACCAAACTCAATGCATTACTTGCAATTAAGTCTCCTGGATGCCAGTGTCAAGCTACTCGGATGACACCATTCTTTTTCCTGGATCCCAGTGTTAGCTACTTGCATGACACCATTCTTTTTCCTGGATCCCAGTGTTAGCTACTTGCATGACACCATTCTTTTTCCTGGATCCCAGTGGGCTTTGTTGCATCGCTAGCTATGATGGATAAAGATAAAAAAGGTAGAGAATATCAGTAGCTTATTATTCTGGTATTTATAACAAGAACGGTCAGTGAATACCTAAATTTGAGTAAAAGAAATTTCACTACCACTCACTAATCCGGCTAAAATTCAAGAATTTCAATGCTTTAGCTATTTTCAATAGAATTAAATTTATTAATATAAATAATAAATTACTATTCTTAAATTTGATCAGATTGATTGCAAAAAAACAAGATTTTCAATAGGTTGCTTATAATCCTAACTATAGTTAGCCTTTCATAAGTAGCGATGCAACAAAGCCATCCCAGTGTCAAGCACTGGGATGACAAGAAGAGGGCACTGCCCTCTTGGATGGAAGCCAGTGTTAGCTACTTTCATGACACCCTGACAACCGTCATCCCGCTACTTGTTAGCGGGATCTAGAGATACCGTGATGGTATTACGTAGGGGTTGCCGAGAACTTGTCATCCCAGTGCTTGACACTGGGATCCAGTTTTTCGTATAATTTTGTCAAAATCTATTGTGCTAGCAAGTTCACTAGCGTCACGCGCTGGTCTGTTAGACATTTACGTGTAGGGTGAAGAAATTTTGAAAAAGACATACCAAATATGAAAGGCCTATATATTAAAACTTACGGCTGTCAGATGAACGTTTATGACTCCGTTTTAATGGAAAATGTAATTAAACCTTTGGGGTTCAACGTTGTTAGTGATGCAGGGAAAGCCGATTTAGTGATACTGAATACTTGTCACATTAGAGAGAAGGCAGCAGAAAAACTTTACTCAGAGCTTGGGAAGATTCATTCGTTACGAAAAGAAATGACTATAGTGGTGGCTGGGTGTGTAGCGCAAGCAGAGGGAGAAGAAGTGTTCAGAAGGGCTCCTTTTGTTGATATTGTTGTTGGTCCGCAGAGTATCGCTACCTTACCGGAGCTGATAGTCAAAGCAAGCAGAAGTAAAGGTCATGTAATAAACACTGATTTTCCTGAAGTTGCAAAGTTTGATAAATTGCCAGATGAATGCTATGGCAATAGCCAGGGGTCTTCTGCGTTTCTTGCCATACAAGAGGGTTGTGATAAATTTTGTACGTTTTGTGTAGTGCCCTATACTCGTGGAGCTGAGTATTCACGGCCAGTGAATGAAATATTTCGTGAAGCATTGAAATTAGTTGCAAATGGGGCAAATGAGATCAATTTGCTTGGTCAGAACGTCAATGCTTACCATGGGGAGTGCGAAGGGGAAGTGTGGGATTTAGGAAAATTAATTAGTCATATTGCTAAAATTGAAAAGCTAGAGAGGATTCGTTATACAACTTCTCATCCAAGAGATATGCATGAATCTCTCTACTTGGCACATGCGGAAGAGCCAAAGCTCATGCCGTTTGTTCACCTGCCTGTGCAGTCTGGTTCGAATAAAATATTGCACGCGATGAACAGGAAACACACTGCAGAGGAGTATTTGGAAATAATAGACAGATTTCGCAAATTGAAACCTGAAATCGAATTTTCTTCTGATTTTATTGTTGGTTTTCCTGGAGAAACCGAAAAAGATTTTGAAGAAACTATGAAATTAGTAGAAAAAGTTAGATATGCTCAGGCTTATAGTTTTAAATACAGCCCAAGACCAGGCACACGGGAGCGGAAAGAAAAGATCAAGTACCAGAAGAGGTTAAAACAGAGCGCCTTCTTCGTTTACAGAAATTAATTAGTAAGCAACAACTTGAGTTTAACCAGAGTATGGTAGGTAAAACTATACCTGTTCTATTTAGCGATAAAAAAGGTAAACACCAAAACCAAATTATTGGTAAAAGCCCATATATGCAATCAGTGTGCATTGATGATTCTGAAGATAAATACAGGGACAAAATAGTAAATGTGAAAGTGTTGGAAGCTCGGCAGAGTAGTTTGCTGGGGTGTGCATTTCACTGATTTTAAGCAGCGTTAAATATAAATCTTAAGCAAAGAGTATTGAAAAAATGCAATCATAATCTTTTTCAAAAGTTACAAAGTTTAATTGCTACCTCTGCTGAACGGGTACCTTAAACCTACAAATTTGAGCTTACCTATATCAATTTTTTGTACAAGATGAGTTAGTAACAACTTTATGTATAAAATTGAAGAAGAATAAAAATACAATAACGAGCATTAAATTAAATATTCCCACCTTTAAAAAACCCTCTTTATATATTTCTAAAGATTCTAAATAATTTATTTTACCATTTACTGAAGGAACTGACATAAATTTTGATATTGCAACTCCGGCTAGGTTAGAAAACGCTAATGACAGCATTACTATACCCATCACTACTCCTCTAAGGTTTTTGGGGGCTAGTGTAGTTGCTTGTTCTTGGACTAATGGAGCAATACATAATTCTCCCAGTCCCATAAAGGAGATAGCAATTATTAAATATAAGTATTCTACTTTACCTTCAATGTTAGAGTTTAAACATCCTATGTACAGTGTGAAAAAACACATAGCCATTGTCAGAAGGCCAAGGGTAAACATGGAAGTTGCATATTTTTGCTTAAACTTCATGTATGTTCCAAAAAGAAAGCCAAATATTATAATTGACAAAGGATTTATGGCTTGAGAAACTGAAGCTGGGATTGTTATACCTAATACATTGTTAATAACGTTTCTTTCGGTGAATAAGTTAACCAAAGAGCCAAGCTGCATTTCTAAAGCAAAAAAACACAAGAAAAATACCACAAGAATAGATAATGCCACTAATTTTCGTCTTTGTTCTGCTGATAATTTAGATATTATATAAATAAATATGCCCAGAGCTGTTATTCCAATAAATATGAGCATATTAGTAAAAAATTCACTATGTATAAGCATTTTAGCAATTATTGATGATGACAGAAAGCTTCCTATCAATACTATACCAAAAATTTTAATCCCTAATATGCGCTTATTCATAAGCTCTGGATAAGGAGAAAGGCCGCTATCTCCTAAAAGATTCTGAAATTTGAGAAAAAAGATTAGCCCTATAGACATCCCAATACCAGCTAAACCAAAGCCGTAGTGCCAGCCAAACAAGTGGGCTACATAACCACATGAAATAGAAGCCAATATTGCTCCAATATTCACACCTACGTAAAATAAAGTAAAGCCTCTGCTACGTTCAGGATCGTCTTTGCCATAGCATGAACTAAGTAAGTTAGTTACGTTCCCTTTAAACATACCAGTACCTATGGCTATTAGAGATAAACCTAAATATAATAAACCTGGTTCAAACTTAACCAATGACATGCAAGCATGACCTGCTATCATCACTATCCCTCCAAGCAACACCATGTTGCGGAATCCCATCAACTTATCAGCTAAAAAACCTCCAAGTATTGGTATAGCATAACCTGTTGCAGCAAATAATGAGTAAATAGTAAAGGCCCTCTCATCAGTGAAACCTAAGTGAGAAGTCAAAAATAGGACCAAAAGTGCCCTCATTCCATAGTAAGAGAAACGTTCCCACATTTCAACAAAGCACAACATTTTTAAAAATTGTGGAAACTTATCTGTCTTCTGATCCATAAAATACCCCTAAAGCTTGGGTTAATGTTAAGTAAAACAATAAAAACTGCAAGTAAAACTTAAAAAAAGGTATTGGAAGCTCGGCAGAATAGTTTGTTGGGGTGTGAGCTACGGAAATATTTTTGAATTTGTAATTTTTCAGAAAGCCCTATATTCTTTAGTTTTACATAGCGAACATGAAGTCAAAGCATTATCCTGATACAGTAAGTAGTCCTGATTTTTTATCGTTAGAAAAGGAAATCATAAAATTTTGGCAGGAAAACAAAGTTTTTGAGCGGTCAGTTGAAGAACGTTCCAAGGATAATTGTTTTGTCTTTTACGATGGGCCTCCGTTTGCAAATGGACTTCCGCATTATGGACATTTACTCACTGGTTTCATCAAAGACGCATTTGCAAGATATCAAACTATGCTTCAAAAAAGGGTTGAACGTAGATTTGGCTGGGATTGCCATGGATTGCCGGCTGAGATGGGTGCAGAAAAAGAACTTGGAATATCTGGTAGAACTGAGATAGAGAAGTTTGGTATAGATAAATTTAACGATCATTGCCGTACTTCTGTGATGAAATTTTCATCAGAGTGGGAGAAGTATGTAAATAGGCAAGCAAGGTGGGTAGACTTTCACAATGACTATAAGACTATGGATAAATCATTCATGGAGTCGGTCATGTGGGCATTCAAGCAGCTTTATGATAAGGGTCTGGTGTATGAATCAGTGCGCGTTGTACCATATAGCTGGGCATGCGAAACTCCATTATCTAATTTCGAAACAAGGCTTGATAACGCGTATAGAGAAAAAGTTAGCAAAGCTGTAACTGTTGCATTTGAGCTTTTAGAAAACCCACAGCAATTTAAAAGTGTTAAACGAAAGTGTAAATTACTTGCTTGGACTACAACTCCTTGGACGTTGCCGAGCAACTTGGCTTTAGCAATAGGAAAAGATATTAAGTATTGTGCAGTGTCAGTCCACCCTTTGATGTCATTCCAGCGCGTGACGCTGGAATCTATTTCTGGATCCCAGTGTCTGGGCACTGGGATGACAGGGAGTAGTGAAGGAAGTTCAATGAATGGTGAAATATACATTTTTGCTGAAAGCTACTTAGAGAAATTTATCAGCCACTCTGAACAAAACAATATTCCATATGAAAACTGCAATATAAAACTTAAAGCGAATGATCTTGCAGGTCTTTCTTACAAACCACTGTTTGACTATTTTAAAGACACAAAAAATGCATTTCGCGTTTTTATTGCTGATTATGTGACGGAAGAAGACGGTACTGGCGTTGTGCATACTGCTCCTGGATTTGGTGAGGAAGATTTTTACCTTTGCCAAAGCCATGATATTCCAGTTATTTGTCCAATTGATAACAGTGGAAAATTTACTGCTGAAGTTTCAGATTTGGCAGGGGTTCATGTTTTTGATGCCAATGATACAGTAATAAAAAAATTGAAAGGGCAGGGAAGTTGGTTTAAGACTGAGCAATATATTCACAATTATCCACACTGCTGGAGAACTGACACTCCTTTGATCTATCGAACTATGCCTTCTTGGTATGTTGCTGTTACAAAATTCAAAAGCAGAATGGTAGAGCTAAATAAGAGAGTTAATTGGATACCAAACCACATTAGAGATGGTCAATTTGGAAAATGGCTTGAAGGGGCACACGACTGGTCAATTTCACGCAATCGATTCTGGGGTACGCCAATCCCTGTATGGAAATCAGATGATGCGAGATATCCAAGAGTAGATGTATATGGTTCAATAGAAGAACTGGAGAGAGATTTTAATGTTAAAATAGACGACTTGCACAGACCATTTATCGATACTTTAACAAGACTAAATCCTGATGATCCAACAGGAAAATCAGTTATGCGCCGTGTACCTGACGTGTTTGACTGCTGGTTTGAATCTGGCTCGATGCCATTTGCGCAAATCCACTATCCGTTTGAAAATAAGGAGTGGTTTGAATCTGCGGATTTTATCACTGAATACATAGCGCAAACCAGGGGGTGGTTTTATACGCTCTTTGTATTGTCCACTGCTTTGTTTAATAGGGAACCATTTAAGAACTGCATATGCCACGGTGTTGTTTTGGATGTAAAAGGGCAAAAATTGTCCAAACGTTTGAATAACTATGCAGATCCAATGGAGGTTTTTGATAGATACGGTTCTGATGCACTGCGTTTTCTTATGCTTTCTGGATCTATTATTTGTGGTGGTAATTTGCTACTCGATAAAGAAGGAAACTCAATACGAGATGTTCTGAAAAACGTAATAAAACCTATTTGGAACAGTTATCACTTTTTTACTATGTATGCAAATGCAGATGGAATTAAAGCTGAAGTTTGTAAGGATTATCAAAGTACTATTGATCGCTACATGATTTCCAAATGTTTTGAAGCTGTAGAAAGTATCCAAGCTTCTATGAACAGCTATAGCTCCCAAGAGGCTTGCAAAATTCTGATAGATTTTTTTGAAGTGCTGAATAACTGGTATATTCGTCGCAGTCGCGAGCGTTTTTGGAAAAGTGATTTGGATCAGGATAAAACTGATGCTTATAATGTTCTATATACGGTTTTTTATTACATACTAAGAGCTGCAGCTCCTTTGTTGCCACTTATAACAGAGAATATATGGCAAGGGCTTAAGTATGAAGAAACATCTGTTCATTTGGCTAATTTTCCACAATTAGAGAAGTTTGATAGTCAGCTCATTGCCAAGATGGATCTAGTGAGAGAGGTGTGCAACTCTGCACTTTCGATCAGAAACACTTTTAATATACGTATCAGACAGCCGCTTGGCAGTATGATCATTTATCATCAGTCTTCCTGTAGTTTTCTTGAAGGTGAACCGCTTTCTGTCATCCCAGAGTTCTCTCCTGTTATCCAAGTAGCTGACACTGGGATCCAGTGTGCTGCAGATTCAAATGAGTACCAGGAGATGATAAAAGATGAGGTGAATGTAAAAAGCTTGGAATTAGTAAACAGACTTGAAGGTATTGCATCACTAGAGTTAAAGCTAAATTTCCCACTGCTTGGGAAAAGAATTCCAGACAAAATCAAGAAGCTAGTTCAATATGTCAAGGAGGGAAAATGGAAGCAAGTTGAGAATGAGCAGATATTTCTAGGAGACGAATCAGAGAACTATATTATAGAAAAAGGCGAATATGAACTATTGTTAAAAGCAAACAGTGAATATTCCTCTGTATTTGATAACAATAAAGGGATTGTCATTCTAAATACTGAACTAAATGATGAATTAATTCTAGAAGGGCTTGCAAGAGATGTCGTGAGGCTCATTCAGGAAACCAGGAAACAAGCTGATTTTCATATGTCCGATAGAATCAGAGTAATAATCAAAACAGAAGATGAGAAAATTAAGGAAGCAATAAATACGTGGATTGAATATATAAAAGAGCAGACCCTTACCTTATCTTTGGACATTAATACAGAAATTGGAACTAACTTTTATTTTAAGGAGTACCAAAATTTGATAGTTGGTATTAGGTTAAATTATTAGTAGTTGAAAGTTGTCATTGTTTATGCTATACTTAGGTTACTTGAGGTAAGGTTATGGTATGCATGCTGTTGTAGATTGTAAGAAAGTTGTTGACTTAAATAACAATAGTGATGATTTAGGTAAAGTAGAATCTATTTCCAATGTTACTTTGGAAGAGGAAGAGTCTTTTGATGCTATGGAAGCTGTTTCTAATGTAGAAGAAGGGAATGATTTAGGTCTTGCTACTTCAGAAGAGGAAGAAGAATTTTTTGATGCTGTGGAAGAACAAGAGCCGTTAGCTAATTTTAACGTTCCACTCAGTATATTTCATTATAAAGATTATAACTCTGATTTTTTTACTTCTTGGTATAATATATCAAGTAGAATATTTAAAGAGGTAAATCGAGCTTGCCCGGAGAAGAAAGTATTAAATTTAGCTCTATCAGTTTTAATGTTTCCTTATATAGTTTTCACTGCGTTAGGATTAGCCGTATATAATAAATTAAAAACAAATGATAAGACACAAATCAGTTCAGAGGAGAATAAAACAAAAAAAAGTGAAGTAAGTGAAAGTACAGCAAAAAGATTGGCATATGGTGTTCTTGCTGCAATAGTGATTCTTGTTAATATCGCTGTGCTTGCAGCATTACTTATTCCTGCAACACTCGCTTTGGCTACTTTTTATCTTTTAAATAAAAAATTATCTCATTTTTTGATTGCTGCTATTAAAATAAGTAATGGGTTATGTCAAAATGAACACCAAAATATTGAGGTGTCTTTTCATGAGATAGAGGCTATTGAAGCAGACATTAAGTGGAATATGGAAGTTAAGTTTCCACCGCAATTTAAACAACTACTTAGAGATTTATACGAAGATAAAGATGGTAGTTGGTTTAATGTTGCACGTGATTCAGAACATAATACCATACTGAAATTATCAGCTAATATCCACTTAAAAAATGGTCTTAAGCCTTTACGTAATGAGATCAAGAATGTGCTTGCAACTTCTATTCAAGAATTTGCGAAGACTATGGAAGAACTGATAAAGCTAGAAAAGAAAGAGATTACATATGATAAATTGAAGGAATTGTTGGACGAATTCAGGTTAAAAGTGGTAAGTAGCATAGATTTTAAGTTGACAACTCACTTAATATACAACGCCTATCAAGTTGCCTTTATACAAGCAGTTAGGTTTCAGCTGGATAGACGGAAAGAAGGTTTTTCACTGGAAGATGAGATAAAAAATTCTTTAGTGAGACAGGAATTAGAGAGTCAAGGTAAGGAATTACCAGGTGAGAAAGAAGTGATAATAAGAGATCTGAAAAAAGCAGGAGCAAAAGTACCGGATGTTTTAGATGATAGTGAGCTTCCTATATTTAAAGCAGAATGGAAGCGGCTTAAAGAAGAAGGGAAGATAGCTAAGAGAACAATTATTGATGTTTATAAATATATACATAGTAGAGAAACAGAGACAGCTCTAGGTAATGCTAAAGAAGAGATTAATCTTTTAAAAAAAGAAGGACAAAAAAGATATATTAGGATACATGAAAAATTGAAAGAAATATATGGAGATGTAAAAAAGAATAATTTAGCAGGTGATGTTTTAAGAAGAAGGTTAGAAGGTCTTTTTAAGTTCGAGTATGATGATCAAGAAGTTGAGCAAAGGCTAGTAAAATCAGTAATGAAAAAAGCCAAGGGTGAGTTAGGCCTATTAGGCATGCTCAGCTTAATAGACCAGTTTCGGGATTTAGAAAAGGAGATAAAAGGTTCTTTGAGTGAGAATTTAAAAGAAGCTTCAGATAAAGTAAATGCTTTTGTAGCAAAGATATATTTAGAAATAACGAAATGCAAAATACAAAATGTACTCAAAGGCCAAGCAAAGGGTATAGAGGATTCATGTAAGCTGTTAGAGGAAAAGGAGCCGGATTTAGTACAGAGGATTAATGCGCACCGAGCGGAAATTGCAGAATGCTTAGAGCAACCTATATCGTTAAGGAAAGTAATAGAAGAAAATGAGGATTTAAACAAATATTTAGAAGGTGAGCGAAATAGGAAAGGAGAACAGCATCCAAGTACAAAATTAATAGAGAAGCATTTGAAAAATAACCAAGAAATTCTCAAAGCATTAAAACAGTTAGAATTAGAAGAAAAAGGATTGTTGATAAATGAAGAAACAAAAAATGATTATATAGAAGAACTAGAATCTCGCGAAAAAATAAAGTTTGCAATAATAGAGGATGATTTACTGAAGGAGTTCGAGCGTGAAACTTTTAACGAAGAAGCAGTTAAGAAGTTGTTAGAGGAAGCGGAACTTGAATACTATTTGGCAGAAAAATGCATAAAAAGTCCTGTGATAAAAACAAAAAATAATATCAAGCACTTTTATCAAGGTTTATTGTCTCCTTTGATAGATAATTTGACAAAAGATATAATAAATAATATACCAGGAAATAGTGAAGGTTGTATACAGAAAGTTAAGAACTGGAGTAAAGTTATGTTTGGTGCAATAAAGATTGGAGCATCAAATGCTTATAAAGAGACTACAGAGAGAAAAGCGTTAAATGTGGCACATAATACTTATAAAGAAGGAGAGACATTTCTTCAATGTTTTCAGTTAAATTATGAAGGTGTTGGAGCCTTTTTAGGTAATTTATTTTCTGATGATGGGGTAACATTTAAAAATGATGTGTGGCCTAAAATAGAAGAGCATTTGCATGGAATGTGGGATAGATTTTTCAAGGATATTGAATTCAATATTGGAAATAAATTGGATGAAGTAAGTGTGACACAGCAACGGCAGGAAACTATGATTGTGACTCAACGATAAGTTCTCAAAGTTCCTCCGGTATTTTCACATACTAAATTAACTATAGCACTTGATTCTTTTTGGATCTCTTTTTCAGTTAAAGTGTGAGTTGGAGAGCAGAAAGTAACTGACAATGCTATAGACATCTTATTCGATTCTATATTATTTCCATGGTATACGTCAAATACTAAAACTTCTGTGATGAGCTCTGAGCTTTTTTTTACCACATTGATTATGTTACCTACTTTCACATCCTTATTTACAATAAATGCAAAATCACGTTTTACACTTTGGTATTTATAATCGATAAATTTCTTTCTACTTACAGGTAAATTTTCAATATTTTCTAATATCACCTCAAAACCTACAACTTTTTGCTTGATGTCAAAAAGATCTAATATATTAGGATGCAACTCTCCAAAATAACCTGCTACTTTATTCTTAAAAGAGAGAGTGCCTGACTTTCCTGGGTGGTAATGTTCTTTTTCTGCTCTCTCTATCGTTAAATTATCGCAATTGACGTTAAAAAACTCCAAAGCTGCTATGCAATCAGCCTTTGCGTCAAAAACATCTACTTTCCTATTAGTATTATAATGGTTTCGCGGTAAATTATTTCCTGTTCTTATTCCACTTAAAACATGTTTAGACTGAGCTTCACCATCGTAAATCGGCCCGATTTCGAAGATTGCAAGATCAGATATTCCATGGGCAATATTATCAGCAGTAACTTGCAATAAATTTGGCATAATACTTGGTCTCATTATATTAAAGTTATTGTTAAACGGATTATCGATGATAAATAACTTATTCGAGTAACCAAATTTTTCAGCTGTTGATTCACTCATAAACGACCAGGTTAGCACTTCATGAAACCCTCTGTTTGTCATCAAAATACGCAAATTGTCGTATGTACTATCTACTTCTTCAACATTATTTGGTAGTGGTTCTTCTTTTATTTTGTCATAGCCGTATATCCTTGTTACTTCTTCAATTAGGTCAACCGGTATTGTCACGTCCGGTCTCCAGCTTGGTACTTGTACATTCCAATTGCCTTCGGTTTTTTTATCAATATTAAACCCTAGTTTCGTCAAGATATCGAACACTTCATCAGGCAATACAGATACACTTCCAAACTTGTTTACATCTTGGTAATCAAAGCTCACCTTGGTGTCAGCCCTATCTAAGCTGCCAGCAGACACTACGCTTGAGGCTTCTCCACCACATAAATCCAGAATCATTTTAGCTGCAAGGTTGAGTCCATCAAAAGTAAATTCGGGATCAACAGAACGTGCAAATCTGTAACTAGCGTCTGTGGAGATGTTTATTTGCCTTGCAGATTTAGCGATAGATATAGGGTCAAACCAAGCAGACTCTAAAAAGATATCAGTAGTTTCAAGTGTACATCCACTGCACTTTCCACCTATAATTCCAGCAACTCCATGAATATTTTTATCACCTGCAATAACGCTCATGTCTTTGTTTAATAAGTATTCTTTACCGTTTAAACCAGCAAATTTTTCTCCGTCGTTTGCTTTGCGTACTGTGAGCTCTCCTTCTATTTTTTTTGCATCATACGCGTGCATTGGGCGGCTGAAAGATATCATAATATAGTTCGTGATATCAACTATTGTAGAAATGGAGCGCATTCCTATCGATTCCAATTTATCTTTTAGCCACTTTGGGCTTTCTTGATTTTTTACATTGGCGATGTATATTCCACTAATAAAACTTTCTCCGTCAGTAACTTCAACATCGATTGGTGAATTTATGGAGCTGGTAAGTTGTGGAATGCTTAAAGTCTTTAATGTTCCAATTCCAGTTGCAGCAAGGTCGCGAGCTATTCCATAAATGCCTAAGCAATCTCCACGGTTTGGAGTAACATTTATATCAATTACAGGGTCACAATTGAAAAATTTATCCCCTACTTTATAATCATCGGAAAGCTCGATTATTCCTTCACTTTCCTCTTGAACCAACGCAAGTTCAGAAGCAGAGCAGAGCATCCCTTCACTTAGCACTCCTCGTATTTTTGTAGGCTTGATTGTGAAATCACTTTCTGGCAATGTGCTACCAAGAGATGCAAGCACAGTTTTCATACCTTCTCTAACATTGTTTGCTCCGCAAACTATTTGTAGAATTTTACTTCCGTCATCTACTTTACATAATTTTAATTTATCAGCATTTGGATGCTGTATCACCTCTAATACTTCTGCAACAATAAAACCAGCTAATTTGGTATTGTCGATCACATCTTCTACTTCTAACCCTATGTGAGTTAATTTATCGGTAATTTCTTCTAAACTAGCATTGGTTTCTAAATACTCCAGTAACCAAGATAACGTGAATTTCATCGATCTAACAAGAAACAAAAAAGTTATTGTAATATAAAATGTAGTGCTTTTAAAGCTTGTTGTAGTGGAATACTTCTACATCATTGTTTATGATGTAGAAGCTTTTGTAACTTTATATCTTCTTGCGAAGAGAAAGAATTTTTTCTATATCACCTTTTAAATCTATCTCCAGAAAGAATTTAAGACTTTCATAATCCCAGGCATCCTCATCAATGTTACCATCAAAAAAAAAGTGTATTATTGCATTGTTGAGTCCTATGTAATAATCGCGAGTATCTTCGTCAAGGAAACAATCTACTGATTCGATGTATCCGTTACCAAATTCCTGCTCCAAATTTAAAGGATGATTAGTGTTAATAAAATCTATTTCGTTCATTATATACCTCACTAAAAATTAAATTATAATCAAAATAAGATATTAAGTCAAGATATTGAATAATTTAACAAGATTAGTAAATTTTAAAATACAGAGCTGACTGTAATTAACATTCTAATTACATATTTTGTTAATATGTTAATGTTATAATAATACAGAGCTTTATCTTAATTCTTGACTTTGTCCTATAAAATTCATACTTTATTTACTGTTTATAATTCAGATTAAAATGGCATTAAATCCGCTGGAACAGTTTAAAGTATATACGGTAATAGAGTTACCTAGGTTATTTGGGTATGACGTAAGCTTTACCAATTCATCTCTTTTCACGATGATTTCGGTGATATTGGTGATACTCTTTTTGCTTTTTGGAATAAAGAAGGGGGCAGTAATACCAGGATATTTGCAAGCTGCAGTTGAGTATGTATATGATTTTGTTATTTCAATAATAGAAAATAACACTGGAAGCAAAGGCTTGCAGCACATTCCATTGATATTTACAGTGTTTATTTTCATTTTATCGTGTAATTTAGTTGGTGTTCTTCCTTATAGTTTCACGGTCACAAGTCATGTGATAGTCACCTTCGCTTTATCGATGGTGGTTTTTATTTATATAACGATTGTTGGATTTAAAGAAAGGGGAGTAGAATTTTTACGCATATTGCTACCAAAAGGAACTCCTTCGTGGCTTGCACCTATAATAATTATTATTAAGTTGTTTGCTTATTTAGTAAGGCCGGTTATCCTATCAATAAGGCTTGCAGCAAATATGATTGCTGGTCATACAATCATCAAAGTGATAGCAGGGTTTATTGTAAATATGAACATATTTTTCACTCCTGCGCCGTTTTTGTTCATAATTGCATTGATAGGATTTGAAGTATTTGTTGCAATTTTACAAGCTTATATATTTACTATATTAACATGTGTATATTTGTCAGATGCAGTAAAGTAATTGACTTCCTTGTAGAATATTTTACAATTATATTATAAAGAAATAATTAAAGGTAATATATGGATTTAGTAGCTTTAAAATTTATAGCAATTGGTTTAGCTGTGTTTGGAATGCTCGGCGCTGGTTTAGGTATAGCTAATATCTTCTCTGCTATGTTAAATGGGATTGCGAGAAACCCTGAATCAGAAGGTAAAATGAAAAGTTATGTTTATATTGGTGCTGCCATGGTTGAAATCATGGGATTGCTTGCGTTTGTACTTGCAATGTTATTAATATTTGCTGCTTAACAGATGCCACAGCTTGATGTTTCAACCTTCTTTTCTCAAGTTTTTTGGTTTTTAATTTTTTTCTCTTCACTTTTTTTCGTAGTAAGTTGTTTATTTTTGCCAAAGTTAGATGAAATAATAAGCACTAGAAGTAAAGAAGTATTGGGTTCTTTTAATAGTTCTGTTCATCTTTTAAGACTTACGGAAGATCAGATTACCAAGTATAACGCAGCTTTAACCCAAGCTAGAATACAGGCAAAAAAAATCATAGATGATGCACTTGCTCAGGTAGAAGAAATGAGAGCTAATGTTAAGAATATATTAGAAGAGGAAGATAAAAAAAAGAGCAAGCTTATTGAAAAAAAAGTGGCAGAATTTAAATCTGAATATACTGATCAGTTAAAACAAATGGCTACTAGTATTGCTTTAATTTATTATACTAAATTGACTAATTCTGAAATTGAAGAGGAATTTATTGCTGACTTGGTGTCCAAAGAATTTTAGGGGTTTTTATGTCTACATCACTGATTATCGGTCTTGCCTTCTTGGTAAGTTTTGTCCTTTCGTATAAATTGCTAAAGAAAGTGATAAAAAATGCGCTTAACAATAAGCGTAACAAAAGCAAATTTTCAAGTGAAGAAACTGAAAAATTCAGGAAAGATATGTTGGAGTATTACAAAAAATCTTCTAAAAAATACAAAGAATTAGATGCAGAAGTTAATAAAATGATGAATGAAGCACTTGATAAAGCTAATAGTATCATTAAGCACAATAGACAGCAGCTAGATCAGACATTAGATGACAATGCCCATTCTAACTTGAAGAAAGTCACTGACCAAGTTGAAAAAGCTCTTGGAGATTTACAGGCTAACACAGCGAATATAGCTGCTGATGCTGTAAAAAAAATAATGCATGAACGTAAAGATGATAAGCGTAGTAGCGAGGTCATATCTTCATTTTCACGTGACTTAAATAAAAAATTGCATTAGGTTCAATGCAACAATTGCCTATACTTCAAGCTGATAATGTAGAAAAAATTAAGTTTGATTCTAGTTTGTGCAAAGAGCCAGAGAAACTTTTTTACTATAAATTTAATATAATTCCTTGGCAAAAATTAAATAATACTACTTTTTTTATGGTTGAAGACACAAGCCGAGATATCAACCGTTGGGTCGAAGCTCATTACGGTATTGACTATGTATTAATAAAAGTGGATAGCGAACAGATTTTAAATCTTCTTAACTCGCACTTTGGTATTTCAGAATTTGCAAGCAACTACTTATATTACAAGAATCCTAATTTTTCAGCCAAAAGCATTAAACTAAGCTCAATATTTTTTGCTTCTTTCTTTATTGTAACTTCAATTTTAACACTAACAGAGAAATATACATATTTTGCTTTGATGTTGATATTTATAATCGGATGTTCTAGCTATTTATTCAAGTTTATAGCTACAATTTTTAACTTATGTGAAACCTCCAACCAAAAAGTGGATTATAGTAAGCTGAGTGAAGAAGATTTTCCTATATATACTATTTTATTGCCTGCTTTTAAAGAAAGTGCAGTGATAGAGCAATTGGTTGAAAGCATTGAAAGTTTGGATTATCCAAAATCAAAATTAGATGTGAAGCTTCAGGTAGAAAGTGATGACCAAGAAACGCTAGCAGCTATAGAAAAGTACACTTTACCGCAGTATTTTGAAGTAATAAAAGTGCCTCATTCTTTGCCTAGAACAAAAGCCAAGTCATGCAATTATGCTATGAGCTTTGCTAGAGGAAAGTATGCAGTAATATATGATGCGGACGATAAACCAGACCCATTGCAGTTAAAAAAAGCACTGATTGAATTTAATAAGGACGACGATAAGCTTGCCTGTGTACAGGCGAAATTAAATTACTACAATTGTGATTATAATTTTCTCACAAAATTCTTTTCTCTGGAGTATATGAACTGGTTTCAATACTTATTGCCTGGATTCCAAAAAATGAACATGCCGATACCTTTGGGTGGTAGCAGTAATCATTTTTCAGTAAAAATTCTAAAAGAAGTGTTTTTCTGGGATGCTTATAGTCGAAGATGCTGACCTTGGTTTGAGACTTGCGCAAATGGGATATAAAACCAGGATGATTGACTCAGAAACATTGGAAGAGTCACCAATTGCTGTATTTGCTTGGATTAAGCAAAGAGCGCGCTGGATCAAAGGCTATATGCAAACTTATATTGTTCATTTAAAAAATATAAAGTCACTTTATAAACACACTGGATTTAAGGGAATTTTGCTATTGAATCTTTTTGTTGGCTCTGCAGCTTTTATATTTTTTACTACTCCATTTTTACTGCTTTCATTGATATTAACTAAAGTTTTAAATGAATTATTTTTGTACTACTTTGTAGTGGTATACGTTACTAACCTGATTCTTTTGGTAATAGCTGTCAAACAGCAAAAGATGCCTTTTTATTTTTATATAGTATCGATATTTTTTCCGGTCTATAGTCTGCTACATAGTGTTGCAGCTTTTCTTGCCTTATGGGAATTTATTCTTTACCCTGAGCGATGGAACAAAACTCAGCATGGTTTATGGAAGCAAAACCTGTAGCTATTTGGCTTTTTCTCTGCTCGGTCATGGCAATTCTCATGGTAGGGATTGGTGGATTTACCAGACTTTCAAAAGCAGGATTGTCAATCACGGAGTGGAAACCCATTACTGGAACATTACCACCACTGAGTGAACAAGACTGGCTACAAGAAAAATTAAAATACGAAGCTACACCTGAATATAAAGCACTTAACTATGGTATTAGTATGGAGGAGTTTCGCGCTATATACTTAATAGAATATGTACACAGATTGGTTGCAAGACTAACAGGTTTAGTTTTTGTCCTGCCATTTATATATTTTACATTAAGAAGAAAAATATCTAAAAAGGTAGTAATAAAGCTATTTGTGGCATTATTATTTGGAGCTTTACAAGCTTTTGCTGGTTGGTATATGGTAAAAAGCGGCTTGGTAGCCAAGCCTCATGTTAGCCACTATAGGCTCGCACTTCACTTATTATTAGCATTAATTATCTTTGCATTATTTTCATATCAATTTTTTGATTACCAAATCAGGCCAAAGCAAACTAAACTTAAGATTAGTTGTAACACCAAGTACTACGTAGGAATTATTTTAGTTCTGATCATGATACAAATAATTTTCGGCGCATTTGTTGCAGGATTAAATGCTGGTCTAATTTACAATACCTTTCCACTAATGGACGGACAAATCGTTCCAGAAGATTTATTTTTCTTACAGCCTACATGGTTAAATATCTTTGAGAACAGAGCAACAGTGCAATTTATACATCGAGCACTGGCATTGCTAATACTAACTTTGGTAGTAATACTCACAGTAAAAAATGCTAGCATAAAACCGGTATATATTATGCTGCTCTCCGTCGTCATTCAGATCATTTTAGGTGTAATTACTCTATTATTGCACATACCAATAGCCATTGCCATAGCTCATCAAGTGTTTTCATTTATCTTGTTTGGGTCAAGTTTGTACTTCTTATGTTATTTAAGAAAGCAGACTACATCACCAATCTGCACATTTTTTCCTTCTTGAACGGGAATATTTTTTATCACCATTGCTGCTTCAGCACATATGATATTTTCCATTTTCATTGCCTCCACCACAAATAAAGGTTGTCCTATTTCCACCTGATCTCCTACATTTACGTGCAATTTAACTAATAAACCAGATATTGGGGATTTTACAGCATCTGCTGAAATCCCTTCTGTTTCATTATTTAGCATTAACCTACTTAATTCAGCTACATGAGGCTTAAATATACAACACTCAGCTTTCATGCCTGCATGCCTTATGAAGTACTTGCTGCCTTGTCTTTCTATTTTAAGTGCTATATTGGTATCGTCATTAATTGTGATATATAGCAATCTATAACTTGATTTCCACTTGCCTATAACGGAGTATTTATTGTGATTATATACCGTTATTAATATATTATCTTGGTATTTTGCATTTACGGAGTACTCATTGTCATTTATATTCACTATGAATAAATCTCTTGCACGGTCACCTGCCATCCGAGTAGCTGATACTGGTGCCCCTTCTTTTTTACTAGATTCCAGTGTCACGCACTGGAATGACACCTGAGATGTTTCATTCACTGCTTTATGATGGTACCTTTCTTCATTTTCCAAATGAACATATAACGCAGTGAAAATAAATATTTTAATATACTCCTCTGTAACAAAATCGCCGTGAAACCCACTAGGGTAATGATCTGGAATGAATCTCGTATGGAGCTTTGCTGCGATAAAATTTGGGTGATGGAAGATGGATTCTAGAAATTCTATATTATTTGTTACTCCTTCTATATAGCATTCAGACAATGCTTTTTGCATTCTGCTGATCGCTTCTACTCTATCTTTTCCATATGTTATCACTTTGGCAATCATCGAATCATAGAACATGCTAATTTCTGAACCTGCAGCAACTCCATCATCTATTCTTACATAATCATTTTCACCCGGTTTATCGTAATATTTTATTCTTCCGCTGGAAGGGAAAAATTTCTTCGATGGGTCTTCAGCGCAAATTCTACTTTCTATTGCAGAACCAGTAAGTTTAATATCATCCTGACTGAACCTTAATTTTTCTCCACAGGAAGTTCTAATCATTTCTTCTACTATGTCTATTCCAGTTATAAATTCTGTTACTGGATGCTCAACTTGCAATCTCGTATTTACCTCAAGAAAATAGAAGTTTTGGTCTTTATCTACAACAAACTCAACAGTGCCTGCTGAAAAATAGCCAACTTGCTTTGCCAGAGAAACACATTGAACATACATTTTTTGTCTTACTTCTTCACTAATGAATGGACTTGGCGTTTCTTCTATTATTTTCTGATTATTCCTTTGTATCGAGCATTCTCTTTCTCCAAGACAAACTATATTGCCATATTTATCTGCTATGATTTGTATTTCAATATGTCTTGGCAACTCTATATATTTCTCTATAAAGATACTGCCATCCTTAAAACTTTTCTCTGCTTCATTTGTGGCTGATGTAAATGCTAGTTCAATTCCTTTTTTGGAGTTTACAATTCGCATTCCTTTGCCACCACCGCCTGATGCAGCTTTAAGCATAACCGGAAAGCCAATTTCTTCAGCAACTTGAGCTGCGTGGGCAGCGTCGCTAATCTTACCCATATATCCTGGCACTACATTCACTCCAGCTTTTTTTGCCGCTTCTTTTGCTGTTATTTTGTTGGCTGTAACTTCTATTGTTTCTGCACTGGGGCCGATGAAGTCTATATCGTGTTTTTGCAAAGCACGTGGAAAATCTGGATTTTCTGCTAAAAAACCATAGCCAGGATGAACTGCCTCAGCACCTGTTTCAACTGCTACTTCACATATTTTTTCAATGTTTAAATAACTGAGGCAAGATGGCGAAGGGCCGATATATCTTGACTCATCTGCTTGTCTTACATGCACAGAATTTACATCTGCATCCGAGTATATGCACACACAAGATATACCCATCCTACGAGCAGTTCTGATAATCCTGCAGGCAATCTCTCCTCTGTTTGCTATTAAAATCTTACTGTACTTCTTTTCCGTCATCGTATGAGTATACTTTCTGAAGTTAAGAAAGTAAATTTCTATATCATTGCCTGCAAGTAATTTCTAGCTTCATCAAACACCTAAACTTTCTCCTGCAAGTTGTACATTAGCATTTTCCACTAAAGTGCTTTCGTTATGCAAGGCATGTATCTCGCTACATGCTTTAACTGACAGGTATGTGACTCCGCCAGAAGCTATTGCAACCATCGAGCTTAGTGCAAAAGATTGAGAAACTAAAAATAAAAAGTATAAAGACAAACATAAAGCAGCGATACATGCTATCGCTCCTATTATATATAAGCACAGGTGAAACTTCTGGTTACATATAAAGCTGTCTTTTATGCCTGCGATTTGCTTAATTTCTTTCTGTTGTGCAGCATTTAAGTAATAAAGAGGAGTTTCCCTCTTCTTATTAAAAGCATAGCCTTTACTGCAGAGCGCATCTTTAATATATTTTTTATTACATTTGAGTTCCTCTTTCAATCTGCTTACTTCTTTCCGATCTCCAGCTTCTTCTGCTTTCGTAATTTTGTTATTAGCTTCCTTCTCTAAGTCATTCACAATCTCTTGTACTGCAGGCAGCAAAATTCCACTTCTTGCTGCTTCATGAAATGGATTATCTCCATATTCATTATGCGCAGTTACAGAAGCAATGTTCTTCTTACAAATGTCTACAAATTTACCTTTGTTTTGTATTCTTGCAGCTAAATGCAGGAGATTATCTGCCTGTACTCTTTGTTTTGTTTTATCAAAAGGGCCGGTGTAACGCCAATTGATATTAGCTTCATTATCTGAAAGCAATTTTGCTATATCTACAAGTCCATCCATAACTCACCTCGCTATATTCAACCAATACTAAATTATACAACACAATTTATGAAAAATAAATAAAATTTTATCTCTCAGAATAAATAAATTCTAAATTGTTACAAACATAAATTTTAGCTATCATCATTTATATTACTGTAACGGACAAATATGCCAGGTATAGTCACGAGATTCGCTCCATCACCAACAGGGTTTTTGCACATTGGTGGGGCCCGCACTGCGTTATTTAATTGGCTCTATGCAAAGCATCATGGTGGCAGGTTTTTGCTAAGAATTGAGGACACCGACAGAAAACGTTCAACGAAAGAAGCAATTGATGCAATTATAGAAGGGCTAAGATGGCTCGGTGTGAGCTATGATGGGGAAATAGTATATCAGTCAAAAAGAATAGAGCGGCATAAAGAAGTAGCAAACCTTTTAGTTGAGAAGGGTAGGGCGTATCACTGTTATTGCCCTGAGGATGAAGTTGCAGAAAAGAAAATAAAAGCAAGAGAAGAGGGCAAGATATACAAGCATAAATGTACTACAAAACCTCCTTCTTGTCATCCAAGTAGCCGACACTGGGATCCAGAAGAAAATATGTGGTCACGCGCTGGAATGACATCGGGTGTGAGGTCAGTTGTCCGCTTTAAAGTGCCAGATTCGCAAGAGATCGTTATTGATGATAAAATATACGGCCAAATCAAAGTAAATAGCAACCAGCTTGATGATATAGTGATCTTACGCTCTGACAACACTCCAACATATATTTTTGCCGTAGTAGTTGACGATCATGATGCTGGAATAACTGATATAATACGTGGCTCTGACCATCTCACTAATACCTTTAAACATCTGCTAATATACCAGGCTCTTGATTTTGACATTCCACGCTTTGCACATGTGCCGCTTATCCATGGGGAAGATGGGAATAAGCTATCCAAAAGGCATGGTGCCACAAGCGTTTGCGATTATGAAAAGATGGGAATATTGCCAAAAGCGATGCGTAATTACTTGCTGAGACTTGGCTGGAGTCACGGCAACGATGAGATTATTAGCGATGAGCAAGCAATAGAGTGGTTTAATTTAGAAAGTATTGGTCGTTCACCTGCACGGCTCGATTTCAAAAAACTGGAGCATTTGAATAACCACTATATTAGTAATATGAGCAATGAAGATATTCTGACTCTAATGCTTAGAGAAAATACTCTAACTGACAAAAAAAAGGGCTATTTACTGCAGGGACTGACAGAGCTAAAAAAAAGAGCAAACTACCTGACCGAACTGCTGGATTTAGCAAAGTTTTATATTCAAGATCCGCCACTTGATTTAAGTGAAGAGGCTGAGCAAATTGTCAAATCTAACCTCGATATAATCAAGTTACTCGCGTCATTTCTGTCAAAGATCGGCGATGAAAATTGGAATAAGGGTTTTTTATCTTCTCAGATCAAGGAATGTGCAAAATTGCACGATATGAAAATAAGCGATGTATACCACTCATTACGCGCCCCTATAACTGGAGTAATGGATGCACCTGGAATCATTGATATCATGGTGATTCTTGGTAAAGATGAGTGTATAAGAAGGTTACAAGCAATTTAAATGAAATAAGAAAATTTCTTGACAAGCTTTGCCAGCCCCTTTATCATGACAGTGAAGCTATTGTATTTGCTTTCGCCAATCTGCAGATTAAAAGGTAAGGATTACTTAATGTATCGGCGTCTTATGTTCAATTTTTTGCAGTATATAGATACTGTATGTCTTTACAAAACTTCATCTACATCTAGATTTTTATCTAAATAAGCTGAACGCGCTTATAAAGCGTTACAAGACATCAAAAAATGCCAATACTCGACAGAGATAGTAAAAGACTAGCTAACTCGGGGATTCTTTGTCTTTTTTTCTGCTTAGTAAATTTCTTAAACATTTGCAGCGTAGGTTAGTTGCAATTAAAAGCAGCTGAATTTCGCTTGTCAAGCGTTTAAAACATAAAAAACGCCAATATTTTAAAGCGGATAATAACCACGGGGCTTCTTTTGCCTTTTTTTTGTTTGGTAAATTTCTTAATGTTTATAGCTAAACGACAATCGTCATCCCGCTACGTGTTAGCGGGATCTATGCTTTGAGATACCGCGAATAAATCGCGGTATGACGGTTAAGTAGGGTGTCATTCCAGTGCCCCTGTGATGTCATTCCAGTGCTTGACACTGGAATCCAGTTTTCCATATAATCTCATCGAAAACGTTGTAACCACTTTCTATGCTAGTTTGCTTGTTTACAAGCAAACTTTCCTGGATCCCAGTGTCTGGGCAATGGGATGACACCATTCTTTTTCCTGGATTCCAAACTGGGATGACAGCTAGCCTGATAACCGTCATCCCGCTGCTTGTTAGCGGGATCTATGTTAAGGTATGACGGTTAAGTAAGGGATCTATGTTAAGAGATACCGCGGCGGTATGACGGTTCGTGGCGGTATGACGGTTCGCGGTGGTATAGCTATAGAAAACTTGTATAGATTTTTTCTACTTCTGTGATATCATAAGCCTGTAATGATAAAATAAGTAAATATGGATAAGTCAGCGTATGAGATCATAGAACATGAGTATGACGTGGTAGTAGTAGGTGCAGGTGGAGCAGGGCTCAGAGCAACGCTTGGGATGGCTGCAACTAATTTTTCAGTTGCCTGCATTTCTAAAATTTTCCCTACACGAAGTCATACAGTTGCAGCACAAGGCGGAATTAGTGCAGCTTTAGGTAATATCGGTGAAGACGATTGGCGCTGGCATGCATATGACACAATAAAAGGTTCAGACTGGCTTGGTGATCAAGATGCAATAGAATATATGTGTAAAAACGCTGCTAAAGCTGTTATTGAACTTGAAAATTTTGGCGTACCTTTTTCTCGTACAGAAGATGGCAAAATATACCAGCGTTCCTTTGGTGGAATGACAACTCACTTTGGTAAAGGAAAATCAGCGCAGCGCACTTGTGCGGCAGCAGATAAGACTGGGCACGCAATCCTTCACACTCTATATCAGCAGTGTCTTAAATTCAACGCTGAATTTTTTGTTGAATACTTTGTGATTGATTTAATTATGGATAGCGAAACATGCTGCGGAGTTCTTGCTTGGTCGCTATGCGACGGCACATTACATAGATTTCGTGCGCATAGAGTGGTGTTAGCAACAGGTGGATATGGACGTGTTTATTTCTCTGCAACAAGTGCGCATACCTGCACAGGTGATGGTAATGGCATGGTAGTAAGGGCTGGATTACCACTTGAAGATATGGAATTTGTACAATTTCATCCAACAGGAATATATGGCTCAGGGTGCCTGATGACAGAAGGATGCCGTGGTGAAGGGGGGTACCTCGTTAATTCTCAGGGCGAAAAGTTTATGGAACGTTACGCACCAAAAGCAAAAGATTTAGCTTCTCGTGATGTGGTAAGTCGCGCAATAACAATTGAAATTAGAGAGGGAAGGGGAGTTGGACCGAAAAAAGATTACATGTATTTAACTATAGCACATCTTGATCCGGAAGTAATAAAACTCAGATTGCCGGGCATTAGCGAAACCGCAAGAACTTTTGCTGGAGTTGATGTCACTAAAGATCCAATACCGGTCATTCCGACTGTTCACTATAACATGGGTGGCATTCCAACTAATTATTATGGAGAAGTGATCACGCTGAAGCAAGGTAAGGAAGAAGTGGTAGATGGACTATTTGCAATTGGAGAAGCTGCGTGTGTCTCTGTGCACGGTGCAAATCGACTTGGTTCTAACTCGCTTCTTGATCTTGTGGTTTTTGGCAGAGCTGCAGCGCTCAGAGCAAAAGAGAAACTAAAATCCGGTACACCACATAAAAAATTGCATTCAGACTGCACAGACTGGATAGTAGATAGATTCAATAAAATGCGATTTGCTTCCGGGAAGCTCAAAGTAGCAAAAATACGCAGCGAAATGCAGAACACTATGCAAAAGTACGCATCAGTGTTCCGTGTTGCTGAAGTTTTAGAAGAAGGCAAAAAAGCTATAAAAAAGGTAGCAAAAATGATGCCTGATATTGCAATTGAGGATCGCAGTATGATGTGGAACAGTGATTTAGTTGAAGCACTGGAGCTTGCTAACATGATCCCACAAGCGGTTATTACCATGGAATGCGCAGCCAATCGAAAGGAAAGTAGAGGTGCCCATGCTCGTGAAGACTTTCCTGAACGTGATGACAAAAACTGGATGAAGCACACTATAGCGTGGCTTGAAGAAAAGAAAGGGCAAATTAACGTAAAAATTGATTATAAAAAAGTGGCTGAAAAAACTCTGAGCGGTGAGATTGATTTCATAGCGCCAGAGAAGAGGGTTTATTAGTCAGCCCATCTAAGCTTATTTATGAATTGACGTAGTATTGATATATCGCTCATTTTGGTAGCTGGATTTTCTGCACATTCTGATTGATTTGATGATTTTTGCACCTCTTGCTCTTCTAAATCGTTGGACTTATTTTCTATATCTTTAACAGAGTTATTGCATTGTGTATCATTTTTTGGTGCGTTATCTTGAAGTGTAAGTTGCTTTTCTTCAGTAAACTTTCCTTTAATTTTTCCAAATCCTTCATAAATATTTTCTAAATTCAAGTAAATAAGATAACAAACTCCAATAACTGCTATAATAGATGAGGCAGTTGCAATTGTAATAATTCCTTGAGAAGCACTGAATATTGCTGCACAGGCTAAAGCAGCAAATACAAGCGTTGTCACTGCTTTACAAGCAACATTATTGATGTACTTCACAATATCGCGTGCTTTTAACTTCCTGCCAAAGTTGCACTTCAGTTCAGTTCTCATATCATCTGGAATAAGCGCTCTACCCATTGATTTCTCTATTCCTTTTATAGTTTTATAATACTCTTTGCTCCATAATCTTTCGGGTAGTATTAACTGCTTTGGATCAACACCATTTTGCAATAATTTTACACAGAACTTGATCGTGTTATCACGGCTCTTAGGATTGACCAAATTATGTTTATCTTTTGTCGTCTTAGTAATTAACGCTACTTGTAGTGGTGTTCGTTCTTTTTCGTTAGTGGCGTTTGCAGCTTTACTAAATTTCTCTTTTTCCACCGAATTTAAAATCAACTCTAAACATGTAACTTTTTGTTCTCCTTTTAGTAAAGCAATGTGGTGCAGAGCATTTTTTCCATCTTTATCTTGCACAGTAATATCTGCACCATTTTGTAGAAATAACTCTAAGGTTTTATACCTGCCAGTATCCTTAAATTCTTTTTTTATTACATTCTTTATTTTATTTTTCAATGAAGGTTCTTTACTCTTTTCTTGTATGCGCTGGAGTACCTGATGGAGCGGTGTTTGCTCTTTCCCGTTAACAGCATTTATAGCCTTACTAAATTCATCCTTACCTAAAGTCAACTTCAAACATGCAACTTTTTGTTCTCCTTTGAATGAAGCAATATAGTGCAGAGCATTTTTTTCATCTTTATCTTGCACAGTAATATCTGCACCATTTTGTAGTAATAGCTCTAGGGTTTTATATCTCTTAGTTTTCTCAAATTTCTTAAGTGATCGGTTCTCACTCTTCTCTTGTATGCACTGGAGTACCTGGTGGAGCGGTGTTTGCCCTTCTTTTTTATCATTTACAGCTTTTATAAATTGTTCTTTTTGGCTTGCTTCTAGCAATATATGGAGAAGTTTAAGTGTTTGTTTTGTTTCAGGTTTAACAATCAAGTGTAAAGCATTATTATCATCTGTGTCTTTAAGGCTAATATCTGCCCCTTTTTGCAATAGTTCTTTAAAAAGTTCTTTATCATTATTTTTAATTGCTAAATGTAATTGATAATTATCATTACTATCTGGAGTATTTATGGTACGTGGTATAATTTCTTTAATTTTTGCTTCTGTATTGATTTTTATTTCTGGCTTTAATTTAGAGTTCTTTCCTTGCTCTGCTAATTTTTCTAAGAAATTACGATAGTATGTCTTTTGCTCTTCTTTTAAGTCTTGTAATTTTTTTGTAGATAATCCTAAATTATCAGAGCTGGCCCCATGCTCTAACAATTTTGTAAGAAACTTAAGTGTGTTATCGTTACTTCGAATTGTATTAGACTCATGTTTTTCTTTTGTCACCTTGTTAATTAGTGCTACCTGAAAAGGGGTCTGATTTTCACTATTAATGAGTTGTGCTAGATCTTCCTTGGTGACCGTTTTTATTAGGGTACCTAGAAACTTGCATTTCTGTTTCTTTTCCAATGACACGATAAGGTGTAAAATATTATTTCCTTTCTCATCTTTTATGCTGCTAATATCCGTACAATCTTTTAGATATTTTCTAAATTTCCTGTTATTTCCATTTTTGATCGCTTTTAGTAGTAGAGCATTGTTATTTGTTATTTCGTTGCTTATTTCTACTTCATGATCATCTTCAACATCACTGCCGTAGCCACTCTCTGTTTCGCTGTCCCTACGGTTGTGGGTAAAACAATATCTGCTATTATAAGTAATTTCTGAAATTGCTTGTCCTATTTCCTCTTTTTTTATAGGGTCTAGTTCTTTCGATATTTTTCTATTCAATACCGGAAGAAAGCATTGGACATAATACTTATAATATTTTTCTTGTTCTCTAAGTGATTCTTCTAATTTAGTTAGTACTTCAGAGCTAGCACCTTCCTCAAATAACCTTTTACACTTCTTGAGGGTTCCATCTTGACCTCTTGGTTTTTCACGCTTGTGTTCTTCTTTTTTTACCTTTCTCTCTATAATGCCATATAATTGTTCGTCTTTTCTATCCTGCTCTTGCTTTTTATTTTTATCTATGCATTCACCTAATTTATCTGCATTAGTAGTTAGTGCAGTTATATCTATACCCATACTAAAACCTCAATATTAAAAGCTATTTAAGTTGTCAGCACTAAACTAACAACCAAGAAGTTTGACTTTTAAATTGAGCTAAACGTTGTATATGTATAGGTGGAAAGGCAGAAAACTAGTTTCTATTAGAAAATCTGTTATCATAGTCAAATCCTCACTTGAACAGTTGCTACTATTTTAACCATTTAATCTTAAAAAATAATAAATATAGCTAAACTGTGAAATGTGCTATTGGCTAAAATAGGATAAGAAACTATAGCTGCAAATATCCAAATTGATGTTTTTATCAGTCTTCCAGACTTGGTTTTTCTTTTAGTTTTTTAAGTCTTTCTTTATTTAGTATGGAGCTTATCTCTTCTACACTTTTATCAATATCATCATTGATTATTACATAATCATATTTATCACGTTTGCTTATCTCTTTTTGAGCTTCGGCTAATCTGCGCTCTATTTCGCTTGCATCATCACTATTACGCTTTTGCAAACGCAACCTAAGCTCTTCCATTGAAGGGGGAAGTATAAAAACACTCACAACTTTTTTTCTCATGAGCTTGAATAAGTGAAATGCTCCTTGCCAGTCTATGCTGAGTAAAACACTTATTCCATTGCTTAAGTTTTGCTCTATAAAATTTCTTGGTATACCATAAAAATTCTCAAAAACTTTGGCGTATTCAAGCATTTGGCCAGCTTTGCATAACTCGTGAAATTTTTCTTCGGTAACGAAAAAATAGTCTTTTCCATTTCTTTCGCCGGGGCGAGGCTTGCGTGTAGTCATAGAAACAGACCTAACTAAATTAGTTGATTGCTCAAGTAATTTTGCTGATATAGTAGTTTTTCCAGCTCCAGAAGGGGAGGATAGAACCAATAATACGCCCTCACTTTTTACGGTCATTTTTCTTTGCATTTTTTAACATGGTGCTTTTTGGATCAGAGTTTAAAAAGCTAGAACCTTCTAAATTAGAATTTGATAAGTTGGTGCCAATGAGAGAAGAGTTATCAAAGACAGTATAGCGCAAATCGGTCTTTTCAAAATTTGCCTTATTCAAATTAACGTTTACAAACTTTGCTCTACTCAATGTTGAATTAGAAAAATCGGCATTTTCTAAATTCATATTCTTAAATTCAAAGTAAGAATAATTTACATTAAATTTTTCACCCTGTGATATTTTCTCTTGCAAATCTCCAATTGAAGTTATAGCATTTTCTAACCCTGCAAGTTTTTTCTGTCCTTGATTGTCAATCAAAATCGAATTATCAAACTTGCAATCTGTTAAATGAACATCAGCAACTGAACTTTTATATATGCTTGAAGAGTGAAAAGACATATCACTAATTGTTGAATTACTCAAATTGCTAAGAAAAAAACTAGTTTTCCTAAAGGCATTAGCGTGAAGCAAAGAAGATCTGAAATCGCTTTCAATAAAATTTGAATTAGTTACTTTTAAATTGGACCAACTCGAATTATCAGCTAATAAATTAAAGAATGTTGAATTTTCTATTTCACTGGAATCAATATTATGGCGAGAAAGTGTACTGTTATAAACTTGAGAGTCTTGGATTTTTATCTTATACATTGAAGTTGTAGAAAGGTCTGAATCTTCTATCTTCACATAGGTGAATAGTGAATGGTCAAAAAATGAGCCATTCATGTTAGAATTTGCAACTTTAGTATTATGAAACTTTCCGTGACGAATGTCAGCATTAGAGACATTAACTTGATGCAGTTCACTAAAACTAAAATCAATATTGGATAAATCAGCATCATGAAGATTTGCTTCAGAAACATATGCATGTTTTATCTTGGAACCATTTAGTATAGATTGAACAAAACTTGAATTATCGTCATTCACATAGGAAATTTGTGTGTTGCTTAAATCAGTTTCGTCGAAGTTACTGTTAATTATGATAGAAGAATTAAGGCAAGCATCGGAAAGATTGCTACCTGTAAAGTCTGATTCTTTTAACTCTGCACCATATATGTTAGCATTTTTTAATGAAGAAAATTGTATCTTTAATTTATATGCATCCACTCCAAAGAAACTTGCATTATCAAGGTTGTTTTTCTGCATAACAGTATCGTTTATTTCACTATCACTAAAATTTACGTGGCTAACATTCGAGTTTGATAAGTTGGAGAAATTCATTTTCACATTCGAGAAATTAGTATGCAAACCAATTACGTTGTGCATACTTACTTTTTTGAGATCGGAACTGATAAAATCAGCATAACTAACATTAGACTGATCAAATACGATATCTGTTAAGTTTGCAGAAACAAATTTTGTAAAACTCAAATTTGTACCTTTTATTTTAATGCCATGTAAATTAGCATTGGAAAAATTAGCACCACGTAAATCAACATCAATGAAAGACACATCGGATAAATCGGTGTTAGAAAAATCGGCACCAATCAGACTTACTCCATCAAAAACAGATTTACTTAGGTACAGTTGGTTAAAATTAGCTCCATTTAAGTTAGAACCAAAACCTTTCTTAAAATCTTCTGGCACGCCCTCTTTGTGGCACTGCACCAAAAATTCAGCAAAGTCTTTTTTACTGTAAGATACGTATTTTGCATCACGCAAAGCGTTTAAAAAATCACTAATCTGATTTTTTTCATCATTTGTTTCGTTTCCATAACATAAATGACCAACTAAAATTAATATCAAAAATCTAATCATCTTGCTTATCGCACTGTATTTCTTTCGTTTTCACAGCCCAATCGTACATTGCTGAGCTTTCTTTATTGTCTATTTTTCTATCCTCCAAAAGATGTGGCATCATTTCGGCAATCGCATTTATTATATTGATCTGCTTTTTTTCGATTGCTATATCAATTGGGGATTGAAAATTATTGTTAACTACTCTAAGATCAGCACCTTGTAATAAGAGAAAGCGCACTATGTCTACCTCACCTTGTTTAACTGAATAAATGAGAGGAGTATCACCCAATTTATTTCTAAACCTTAGTATCTCTTGAATTGTTAATCCAATTTTTTCTAGCTTACTTATTACTCCTCTTAAGCAAGTTAAGTTGTTCTTCTTAATGCAGTAAAAAAATTGCTTACTGTAATCATCAATAAACACAGTTGTAGGAAGATGCTCATTAAGGCTATCATATTGTCGTTTATATATTGACTTGCTTTGTATGTCTTTATGACCCCATTCTTTTATTGGTTCTCTGTTTAGCTTTGTCCATTTTTGTAAACTTTTCTTTTCACTTTGCTCTTCTTCATCTTTTTTAGTTATAGGTTTTACTCTATTGCGGTCCTTGGAATTACTGTTTGTTTCTTTCACTTTTTTTTCTTCAGACTGATTCTCTACTTTTTCTTTTTTTCCCTCTAATAATTGACTCGCATCACTTTTTGAAAGTTCATTATCTTTTATATCAATCTTCTGATCAGCTTGTAGATTTTTTTGCGGGTTAGCTGTATTCTCATTTAAATCAGCACTTAAAGGCAAAGGCTCTGGTTTCAAATCTTTATTCACTTCTTTATTGGCCACATTTGGTAAATTTTGAGCAGATTTGTCTGTGCTTCCTTCTAGCTGGTCATTTGGCCAATCTTTATCAATCCTTTCACCTTCACTTATAGTTTTTTCAACCACGAAAGCTTTGTTCTCGTTGTGTTGCAGTTTCTCTTTATCGGTAGTGCCGTCTAATCTTTTGCTCTCAGCCTCTTGTGTTTGTTTAGCATCGACGTTGCTTTTTAACTCATCTTTTTGATTTGTGCTATCTTGCTTCCTTACACCTACATTTTCGTTTTTATGAACTGATTCAATTTTCTTTTCTTCAAGCTGCTCTACGGCAAACAGGATGGGTGATCCGAATACGACAGCTAATAATATAAAATATAAAATATTCTTCATAAATATCCCAAGCATAAGCTTAATTAAAATGATACTATAATCAAATGATTAATCTACAGTAAAAAATGCCTTAGGATTTAATTTATAAAAAAACAATAGATTTTTTGTATCTGTTCAGGGGCATCGCAAATATTGAAGCAAAGTGGTCAGTGCTTACTGTACGAACATTGTGATTTGAGAGCAATCTCCGCTAGGGAGGATGTCATCCCAGTGCCCAGACACTGGGATCCAGAAAACTTAACTTTAAATAAGTGGCTGCATAATAAACTACACATTAAACCTAAAGTGCATTATATCGCCATCTTGCACGATATAATCTCTGCCTTCAAAGCGAATTTTTCCTGCGTCTTTGCAAGCTGATTCACTTCCATACTTTATGTAGTCTGCAAAGCTTATTGTCTCTGCTTTTATAAAGCCTTTCTCAAAATCAGTGTGGATTACACCTGCTGCTTTATCGGCTGTTGACCCTATTTTTACTGGCCATGCCCGTGCTTCTTTGGGGCCCACAGTAAAGAAAGTTATCATACTCAGCACTTCATACATAATACGCGCTACTCCATCAAGGCCTGATTCTTGTAAGCCAAATTCTGATAAAAAACTCTGTTTTTCCTCTTCACTATCAAGATTTGCAATATCTGCTTCGAGTTTTGCTGAAATGCAATAAAATTTGCTTTTATTTTCCTCCGCCATCCTCTCTACCTTTTTAGATAATTCATTGCCAGTTATAACATTTGTATCTTCAACATTGCAAACGTACATAACGGGCTTTGTTGTCAGCAATTGAAGCAACTTCATCTCATCTTCATTGATATTCTCCAAACTTCTTGCAGGTTTACCTAATTTTAAAGTAGCTAATACCTCTTGCATTAATTCAAGTTGTCTCTTTAGCTCTTTATCACCTTGCTTTGCTTTCTTTTCCAATTGAGGAAGCCTTTTTTCTATGCTATCAATATCAGCTAGGATTAATTCCATTTCTACCACTTCAGCATCTGATATTGGATCTATTTTACTGTGTATATGGCTGATATCGTCATCCGTAAAGCACCTGAGCAGATGAACGATGGCATCAACTTCTCTGATATGGCTTAAAAATTTATTGCCAAGCCCTTCGCCTTTGCTCGCACCCTTTACCAGACCTGCAATATCTACAACTTCTAATTGGTTGTAGATTATCTTCTCTGAGCCTGCAATTGCTGCGATTTGTTTCAAACGTTGATCTTTTATCGAAATCTTGCCTATATTTGGCTCGATTGTGCAAAAAGGATAATTTGCAGCTTCGGCTGCACTTGACTCTGTAAGCGCATTAAATAAGGTTGATTTTCCTATGTTTGGTAACCCAACTATACCGCAGTTAAAACTCATATTTGCTATGTAAAATTATAACTATTGCATAATTTAAAAATTTCTGCTATACTTAATTAGTCGCTTATTGACAATTTTGTTGGTATAGTAATATATAGCTTAAATTAAGGTAAAACTATGACTACAGCTAAGAAACGGAAACTACCAAGTGACTTTCATGATGTTGAGGTTGGAATAAAAAGGCCCAGGATCTCAGGGCAAGAAATAACTCTTTTAAATAGTAACCCTTACCCTGACAATTTCTATGTAGGACAAGCAATTGGTAATGGAAGCTGTTTTTTTGACTCGTTCAGGCAAAGTCTAGAACAACAGAAAGGAGAGCAAGTTACTGTCGAAAAATTAAGAAATGATTGTAGGGAATTTGCACAAAAGGATCCACCAAAGTGGTTTACAAATGCAATTGTCAATAGTCATGATAACAATGGCCAGCACCGTAGTGAAACTGTGGATGATTATACAGCAAACATTATGCGTAACGATAGATGGGGTGATCCTGACGTTGAAGGCAGAATACTTTGTGAAAAGTATGGTGTAAAATTACATGTTATAGAGAGTAACCCATTGCATGCTATTGACACCCAACAAGATCGGTTTTTGCATGAATTAATAGACAATTCAGGTTCAAAAAGTGCAGGTGAATACAATAAAGTTGATTATGATGATAGTAGTATTGTGCATATAATAAACAAAGGCGGATTGCATTTCGAACCATTGCTTGATAGAAATAAAAGTTTAGCAAAACAACTGCAAGAGGAAACCAAACTTAAACAAGAGCAAGAACAAGAAGATTTCCTATTAGCAAAAAAACTGCAGCTAGACGAGATCTTAGAATATTGTAACCTTTCAAAGGATATCTCTGAGAGAGCAGAGGTTGAAAAGGGATTTGATAAGTTATTGGCAGAAAATGCTGATGGAAAAATTGGTGATGTTGTAGGGCAGTGCGTTAGTGATATAAAGCAGCGCATAGAGCAGCAAAACCCTTCAAGTTTACTAAGATGTGGTACGGAATCGATGGCAGAACCATTTCATCAACAACGAGCACCACAACTTGTAAAATCTTAATAGCTCTGTATATTTTTATATAGGGCTTTTGCAAGCATTTCATATAATATGAACTTGCAGTACGTACTAACCTAAATGCAAGTTAACCATGAGACTAGTTTAATTATTGATGCCATAGAGGAATTTGGTGGTGAGGCTAGGCTTGTCGGCGGGTGTGTGAGAGACTCAATTTTGCAGCGTGATGTCCACGACATCGATTTAGCTACTAATTTGCTTCCCAATCAAACGATTAAAGCGCTAAAACTCCGTAATATAAAAACTATTCCAACTGGCTTAAAACATGGAACTATCACTGCGGTTCTAAATCAAAGATCTTTTGAGATCACAACACTAAGGCATGATGTGAAATGTGATGGTAGGCATGCAAAAGTAGAATTTACCAATAATTGGCAAGCGGATGCTTCAAGGCGCGACTTTACATTTAATGCTCTGTATGCAGACAAGCATGGCCATATATATGACTACTTTGGTGGTATAGAGGACTTAAAAGCGCGAAGGTTAAACTTTATAGGCAACGCTGAAGATAGAATTAAAGAAGACTATCTACGTATTTTAAGAGCATTTCGTTTTCATGCAAAAATATGTGTCGGAGATTTGAGTGATGAAATACTAAACGTATGCAAAAAGCATTCGCATATGATTCAAAACCTCTCTGGAGAGAGAATAAGAGATGAAATACTTAAATTGCTGGAGTGCAATGATCCTTTTCCAACACTTAAGAGCATGCAAGAATCTGATGTTTTGCAAAAGATTATCCCAAAAGAAGTAAAATGCGAAATTCTGTCTTCGCCACTTCTTTTGGGCACTGATGCACTAGTAAAATTAGCGTTACTCCTTAGGACTACTAAAAAAAATGACAGGCTAAGTCTTGGAGAATATGTAAGCAAATTTTTACGTCTTTCGAACAAGCAAAAGAAAAAGCTGCTATTTTTACTATCCAACGATATCAAAACAGAACTCTCAGAAAAAGAGCAAAAAAAATACATATCTTTATTTGGTAGAGAATTATATTGTGATTTAGTGAAAATTTGTGGTGTTGAGTCTGGAGAAAATGTTGATGAATACATTTCATTTGCTAACACATTCAATATTCCAAAATTTCCTTTATCTGGCGATGATTTAATAAGTATAGGTCACCAGCCAGGAAAAAGTTTAGGTAGAAACTTGGAATTGCTAAAACAACATTGGGAAGATAGCTCCTACACTTTAACAAAAGAGGAGCTGGTGCTTTATGCTAAGAACCTATTCTAACTGCTTTCTGACTGTTCAATGAATGTATGCTTGCAATATTAGGGGAACTCATAGAGGAATTAGGTATATGTTCTTTTTTAGCTTTTTCTGTTAATTGATATTCGTTTACTCCTCCTTGAGTTTGATTACACATTCCCTGATCTGGAGATAAAAATTTATCTCTTATGCTTAATGCCAGTTGTAACTCTTGAATCTTATTTGAAAAACATTTCATTTTAGCCTCTGTTAATTTTCCTGTAACAATTTCTTTAAGCAATTCTCCTGAGTCGTTATTATTATTATTCTTGCTATTAAAGCTGTGCAAGATAGAGTCTACAATCTTATTTACCCCTTCTTGTTTGTTAAATTCTAATTTTTTTACGCATTTTCTAACAGAAGGTGACAACTTGGCTTTTAACGTGTCATCTCGTAGTTCTTTACCCATATTTTTTCCAATGTTACAATGTTCGTTGACAACTTCTTTAACCTTAGCTTCTATGATCTCCCTTGCGGATTGTTTCAAATTACTTTCTAATAATTCAAGCAGCTTACTGCTTTCAAATTTGCCATCATCTTGATTTGATAGAGACTTTATAGTTTCATTAAGCACGTTATGGCAAAAATGTTTCTCTTTAAATTCAGGAAAACCTTTTTTTAACTCTTTATTTTTATCAGATAAAAATTTATCGCAATTCTCATTCCCACGAAGCTTAGATAAACCCTTTGGAATTTTTGACTTCATAGAACCAGTAGTTGATTTTGCAGTAGATACTGTACTCACTGTATCTGGCGCTTTAGTTTTTGTTTGCCCTTGTGTATCTTTCTCTGTTAACTTCCCATTTTGTTGTTCATCTTTAGCTGGTGAACTTTCAATTTGTTGATTTTTTAATGTCAGATTTTCATCAAGTGTTTTTGTACGCTCTCCAATAGAAAATATTGCAACATTTCTTGCTCTTTCTAATTTTGCATTCAGATGTTCAACTTGCTCTTGTAACTCTTCTTTTTTTTTCTTCGATTTTTCTTTCCTGACTTCTTCCACCCTTTCAAAAAGCTCGTTTATTTTATTGGTAAATTCTGCTCTGAGTTCAGTTAATTCTCTTCCCTGGCACCCTATCATCTCAGATTTTGCCTTCAACTTTACTAAAAACTCTTTCTCTTGTTTATCTGTAACTTCTACCAATTCTCTATAATTCTTTTTAAGTCTTATAATTATAGATTGCAATTCTCTATTTTCCTTTTTTAACGAGCTATTTTTTGATTGTAAGTCCGCTTTAAGCCTTATGATTATAGATCGCAATTCTTCAATTTTCACTTCCAATAAGCCATTTTTTGATTGTAAGTCTTCAACCTGCTGTGCTTGATCACTATTTTTATCCGTTGTTTCGACGTATTCGGTCTGCATTGCTATATCGTGAAATGTTACTTTATTAGTTTGAACCTCTCCATCCTTACTTATTACTCCACTTTGGCTCTCTCTTACTGCTACTTCAGGTTTTAAGTCAACTTGAACACTTCCATCTATTGTCTTAAAAGCATCAGTTTGAACTTCATTGTTTGCAGTAGTTTTATCGTAGTACAAAATATTTTCTGCCCATCTATTCCATCTCTTGGGCAATATTCGTCCAATCGTTTTTAGATATAACCAAGCAAATACAGTAGACCAGCTGTATTTTTTTTCCTTTCGCTTAATATTAATTTCATAATTAACCTTATTATTAATATTTAGCATAAAATTACCTTATTTTTTAACTTTAATTTACAGAAAATTTTAATAGTAATAAAGTTATATATATTAGTATAAATGTTAAACAAATACTAACACAGGTGTCAAATTATGGTAAAGTCTTTGCCTGCGTAATACACTTTAAGCAGAAATACACATGTCTGTAAGTACAGCATTTGCTTTTCCTATCGCTCTTGCTAACACTTCCTGTTCATTGTTCTGATTTTTCACATTGATTACCTGAGCAGCTAAGTTTGCAGGAAAAGTGACCAAACTGACTTCCCATAATTCCACTTGTTTTAACACTCTAGCTCCGCTTTTATGATCAACATCATACTCTATAGGTATATAGCCGATGGAAAGTCCGTTAATTGCTCCAGCTTTGAGCATCAAATACACTTCTTCTGCTTTCTGAATACCCAAAAGTAAATGTGCAATTATATATAGACCAACATCATTTTCGTAAATATCTATGATACTACCTATAGGTTCGTCAGGATTATGCTGCCAAAGGAGTTTTATTTTATTTCTGTTTAAATTTTCCTTAAATGCTCCAGGCAATATCAGATCATTTTGTTTATCAATTATATTAAAAACGCTAGCATAACCAGAAAATACACCGTTTTCTCCTATGCTTTTTATTGACAATGGTGAATAGAGAAATTTCTTATTCATAAAGTCTCCTGTAGTATTGGGAATTTTGTTTCGCAATGCACTGCGATATAATTCTATTATATGCAGTGCTCTAAAAGGGGGAAGCACTTTTCTTAGTTACTAAAAACGCTAAATTGTAATATGGTACAATGTTACAACGATGTCATGAAAGTAGCTGAAACTGGTTCCTTTATGACGGCAGTACCTTCTCCTGTCATCCGAGTAGCCTCCTTTTTTTGTCATCCCAGTGCTTGACACTGGGATCCAGAAGACTTAATTTCAACCAAGTGGCTGCATAATAAAGGCTGGATTCCAGTGTCAAGCACTGGAATGACATCACAGGGGCATTGACCTCTCTTGGGCTCTTTTAGCTATAAATATTAAGAAATTTACCAAATGAAAAAAAAGGCAAAAGAAGCCCTGGGGTTATTATCTGCTTTAAAATATTGGCGTTTTTTATGTTTTAAACGTTTGACAAGCAAGATTTAGCTGCTTTTAATTGCAACTAACCTACGCTGCAAATGTTTAAGAAATTTACCAAGCAGAAAAAAAGACAAAGAATCCCCGAGTTAGCTAGTCTTTTACTATCTCTGTCAAGTATTGGCATTTTTTGATGTCTTGTAACGCTTTATAAGCGCGTTCAGCTTATTTAGATAAAAATCTAGATGTAGATGAAGTTTTGTAAAGACATACAGTATCTATATACTGCAAAAAATTAAACATAAGACGCCGATACATTAAGTAATCCTTACCTTTTAATCTGCAGATTGGCGAAAGCAAATACAATAGCTTCAGTTTCATGATAAGGGGGCTGGCGGAGTTTGTCAAGCAAGTTTTTAGCCCTGTCTCCTTGCTATAATGTTCATATCGATAGAAAAGCAAAAGAATAAAATGAAATATCAAGTGATATCCTCTATAATTAAATTTTTTGAATGAAGAGATGACGATTCGTGTAGGAATTAATGGTCTTGGTAGAATAGGCAGAAGTGTATTGCGTGCTATTTATGAAATAGAAAAGTATAGTGAGCAAATAGAAGTTGTAGCTATCAATGGATCGCTCGGTGCTGAGCAGCATGCACATTTGATTAAATATGATTCTGTTCATGGCAAATTCAGTGGTGATATTGATTTTAATGAGTCTCAAAATTGGATTTCTATAAATGGCAAAAAGTTTTCTTTATATAGAGAACGGAATCCTGAAAATATTCCTTGGAATGTTGATGTAATACTTGAATGTACTGGTGCATTCAATAAACGTGAAGAAGCAATAAGGCACAATGCAGAGAAAGTAATTGTCTCTGCTCCAGTTCCGGATGCTGATGTCACTATAGTTTATGGTGTGAATGACGATATGCTCGAAAAAGAGCATAAAGTGATATCAGCAGGTTCTTGCACTACAAATTGCCTTGCTCCGATTGTGAAAGTCCTACACTCCAGTTTAGGTATAAAAAGCGGTTTTATGACTACTATACATGCCTACACGAATGATCAAAATGTTCTTGATGGTAATCATAAAGATTTGCGTAGAGCAAGGGCTTGCGGATTATCTATGGTGCCAACTACAACCGGGGCAGCAAAAACAATCGGTTCTGTAATTCCTGAATTAAAGGGAAAGCTAGATGGCACTGCCGTCAGAGTTCCGGTTAGCAATGTTTCTATGGTTGATTTTACATTTACGACTGATAAGAAAGCGACCGTTGAAGAAATCAATGAAATATTTAAGGATGCAGCTCTCTCCTCTACGTCATTCCAGCGCGTGACGCTGGAATCTAATCCAGTGTCAGCTACTCGAATGACATCAGAGGGTACTAGGATGACAGAGGGTTATCCAATGTCAAATGTACTTTCTATATGCGAGGAACCTTTAGTCTCAATAGATTTTGTGCATAACCCTTATAGTGCAATTGTGGATTTAACTGGTACATATGTTACAGGTGATATATGCAGGGTTGCAGCGTGGTATGACAATGAGTGGGCTTTTTCGCTGAGAATGTTAGACATAGCATTATTGAGCTATAGTAAAGTATGAACTGGAACTCAAGCAAATACGCCTCATTTTATGAGCACTTTGCGGAACTCAGAAAAAGAGTTATCTTTTGCTTTCTATTTTTTTGCGTTGCTTTTGGTTTTTGTTATTACTTTAAGGAAAATATATACCGTTTTTTACTCGCACCTTTAATAGAAGCAACAAAAGGTAGCGAAGGTTTTTCTTTAATTTACACAGACTTAACAGAGGCATTTTTTGTGTATCTCCAAGTTGCAATAATGAGCGCACTTTTGTTTTCTTTTCCTGTGTTTGCATGGCAATTTTATATGTTCTTAGCACCTGGGTTATATAAAAGTGAAAGGGCAGTGTTGTTGCCATACTTGATTGCAACACCGGTTTTATTTGTAACGGGAGCTACTGTAGTCTATTACTATATATTTCCTTTAGCCTGGAAGTTTTTCATCACTTTTGAACATAGTGGGAAATCTTTCGGTATACCAATAGAGTTTATGCCATCAGTTAGCGAATATTTAGACCTCGTTCTCCAATTTATGTTTGCTTTTGGCACTGCATTTCAAATTCCAGTAATACTCACATTAATGGTGAGAGTAGGGTTACTCACTACACAAAGTTTGTCAAATAAACGCAGAATCGCGATAGTGGTAATTTTTATTATTGCTGCAATCTTAACTCCACCTGATGTATTAAGCCAAGTAGGGCTTGCAATACCTATGCTGATTCTATATGAATTGTCCATTCTGATATGTAGGTATATTGAAAAAAAGAAGACAAAGATTTAAACAAAGAAATCCCTCTTATCTCCTTTATATCACATTTTTAACTTACAACATTCTTATTCAGGACTTAAATATGGAAATGTTTCATAAATTGGTTGTAATACTTTGTTAAGTTCAGCCTTACTTTTGATGATCAATAATACTGTATCATCACCTGCTATAGTTCCTATAATTCCTATGTTTTTGCTATTATTTAATGAATAATTAACATACTTCTGATCTAGAAAGTAAGCTAGGCTGCTAGCTTGTCCTGGTTGAGTGTGTAGTACTATTAAACCAAAATCCGAAATTTGCATATTAAGTATTAATGGTAATCGATATTGGTTGATGTCAATTACTTTATACATACCAGCAACTTTGGCAATTTTAAGTTTTTTTAATTTTCTTGATAAAGTAGCCTGAGGAATGTTGTGCCCTCTTTCTTTAAGCAAGGTCTGTAAATCGCTCTGCTCTAAAATTTCGTGATTTTGAATAATATTTAAAATATGTTCACCTAGTGTGTTGTCATGCATTATGCATTTTCCTCATATTGAATATGTAATAAGTATATTTGAAATTATATTCATTATTTCTTGACTATTCAATTTTTAATGTCTATATTCATAAGATGAATAAAATATGAATATAAATTAGTAATATGAAAAAATATATTTTAAATGCTATTATAGTGATAAGTATTCTATTAACAGGATGCAAGGAAAATAAACACGATAATATCATTAGATTTGCAATTTCTGCAGATTATCCACCTTTTGAATATTATGAAAATGGTAAATTTACTGGCTTTGACATTGAGCTTGCTCAATTAGTAGCAAAAGAGTTAGGTAAAGAAGCGATATTTAAAGATATGCAGTTTAGTGCTATATTTGCAGCATTGCAAAGTAATTCTGTAGATGCTGCTATATCTACTATTGGTAGCACAGAAGAGCGTGAAAAAAATTTTGATTTTTCAAATAGTTATTATACAGGGGAATTTGGTATTCTATATCACAAAAATAAACCCATAGCCGGTATAAACAACTTAACTCACAAGAAGATAGCCGTTCAACTAGGAACTGTCATGGAAATTTGGCTAAAAGAGCATGTTCCTACAACAGCTCAAATTATTGCTATAGACAATAATAATCAAGCTGTAGAAACATTAAAGTCTGGTCATGTTGATGGCGTCCTAATTGATGAATTCCAAGGTAAAGTATTTAGCAAAAAAAATCCTGGTCTATCATGGTCAGCCACTGCCAAGTTAGATGGTGGTTATGTTATTGCTGTGAATAAAGGATCTGCTTTAAAGGATAAAATAAACGAGGCATTAAAAAGTTTAGAAAGTAAAGGTGTAATACAAAAAATAGCAGAAAAATGGCTAGGAGATAACTGATGCAGGAATTAATTTCTAATTTCTTGTTTGTTGGAACAGGCCTTGCCTTTACTTTAAAATTATTGATTGGAGGACTGCTTTTAGGTGTGAGTCTAGGGGGATTATTGTCAGTACTCAGATATAATAAGATCTGTATTCCATTAATTAATGGAATTATATCTGTAATACGTGGCACCCCCCTTATATTACAGTTAAGTGTTGTTTATTTTATGACCCCAACCATTGCAGGAATTAAATTAAACATATTTAGTGCTGGCATTATAGCATTTGGTCTAAATAGCTGTGCTTATATTGCTGAGATTTTACGAGCTGGTATTGAAACTATATCAAAAAACCAGTTTGAAGCAGCTAAAACTTTACAAATACCTAGTTTCTATATGTGGAGAGATATTATATTACCACAAGTTATTAAAAATATTCTTCCTGCAATGATAAATGAGATCATTGCACTCCTTAAAGAAACGGCATTAATCTCTACTATTGGTGGTGTTGATATTATGCGCTCTGCGCAAATGCTTGCAGCAGAACAATTTACTTATTTTATACCACTTTGTCTTGCTGGGGCTTATTATTACGCTCTTGTATTACTAATTGAATATATAGGCAAAAAGATTGAACAGAAAGGTATATATGATAAAAATGCATAATGTTTGTAAATTATTTAATAATATTCCAGTACTTAATAATATTAACCTGATTATAGAGCAATCTATAGTTGGTCTTGCTGGTCCTTCTGGTAGTGGTAAATCAACATTGTTACGTTGTATACAAAAACTCGAAGTTTTAGATTCTGGTAGCATTGAATGCAATGATAGTACTGGTTTTGTATTTCAGGATTTTCAACTTTTCTCACATATGACTGTCTGGGAAAATCTTACATATGCTCCCAAACTTAAAAACAAAACTCAGGATCAAAGTGATTCACTACTTGAGTCTTTGGGTATTGCCTCTAAAAAAAATGATTACCCTAGTAATCTATCCGGTGGGCAAAAACAGCGGGTTGCGCTTGCCAGAAGCTTAATGATGAATCCAAGGATTCTATTATGCGATGAGCCAACGTCTGGTTTAGATGTAGCAACAATAGTCGACGTTGTGGAACTATTACAATCAGTTAGAGATATGGGTATTACTATGATTATCGCTTCTCACAATTTGGATTTTTTAACAAAAATATCAGATCGGATTATTCTGTTAAAAAACGGAAAAATAATTGTAGATATCAATCCTAAAGAAATTGATGAACCAACAAACTATTTAAAAAATAATTATTAAAAGAGAATCACTCATATCATACTGAGAGCTATAACAGATTTTAGCATCGAAAATTACATAATATAGCAAACTATAGCTAACCCAAGAAAGGTTTTCCTACGTCATACCGCCGCGATATCTCAGCATAGATTCCGCTAACAAGTAGCGGAATGACGAATTTTTGTTTTTCAAACTGTCGGTAAATCTAAGTCAGTTTAGCTATATGTGTCAAGCACTGGGATGACACCCTCCTGATGGGCCAAAATCACAATGTTCGTACAGTTATGGAATGAATCGCGGTATGACGTGTTGCTTTGATCAGCTATAAAGATGATGCTGCGGAAGTTTTTAGTACTTGCTCGCAACTTTCAACAATTTAATAGCACTGGTGTTTACAACCTCTCCGCCGACACGCTTAGTGACAAAAAACCTCACATAAGGTTTATTCGTATAAGGGTCTCTTAATATTCTCATTCCTCTGTTATCTACAATCTTATAAGCTTGTTTGAAATCTGCCATCGCAATTACTGGTAGCTGATTGTTTGGCGCTGGTGGCATATCGGCAGATTGATATACTGGTATTCCCATTAAAGTATCTGGAGCTTCAAGCGACAGACTTGGCTGCCAGAGATACTGACCTGTTTGAGATTTTAGCAGCCTGATATCCTTCAACGTACTCCTGTTCATCAAAAATGACGCATTTTTGGAATAATATTCGTCCAGAGAGTAATACAACATCATTATTGAATCACTATCTAATTTTTCAGTTTTAACTTGCTCTATTTTATTATAACTGTTTCCATTTTCATAAGCTAAAATTCCTTTTGGTTGAAAAGTGCCCTCACCCTTAATGAAGGCTTCGCTTTCTTCCTTACTAAAAGTCTCGGCAATCTTTTCCACCAGCCAACTCTCAACATCGACAAACGCATCATCGAGTAACTTTTGTGATATTTGTGGTTGAGCATATATAGCTCTTTCCACAGAAGTCCGGATATGATAAGATAAGGATAGATGGCGATAAGGAGGTTGGATGCCGGCAGCATATAGTTATGATTTAAGAAAAAAAGCAATGGAAGCACTAGACGAAGGGGAAAGCAGAGAAGCAGTGGCAGCAAGATTTAAAATTGGACGAACTACTTTGTGGGAGTGGCAGCAAAGAAAAAAAGAAACAGGCGACTTTCAGTCAAAAAAACTCGGTAATGGAGGTTACAATCAGAAAATTATCGACTGGAATAAGTTTATCGAATTTGCTAAAAAACACGGTAGAAAAACTCTGTCGGAAATGGCTAAACTTTGGGGCAACGTTAGTATCCAAACGATCCACCGAGCTCTCAGAAAAATTGGATTTACGCGCAAAAAAAGACATATGGATACAAGGAAAGGAACGAAGAAAAACGTGCTGAATTCTTAAAAATTATAGCAACAAAAGAACCAGAAAACTTAGTGTATATAGATGAGTCTGGGATTGATAACACGGAGGACTATCCATATGGGTATTGCCAGAAAGGACAGCGATTTTATGCCCTAAAATCTGGAAAAAAAACTCAACGAATCAGCATGGTTGCAGCCTTAAGTAGAAGAAAGATAGTTGCTCCATTAACATTTGAAGGCCACTGTAATATGGATATTTTTAATGGATGGTTTGAGCAATTTTTGGCACCGATCTTAGAACCTGGACAAACTGTCATTCTTGATAATGCTACTTTTCATAAGTCTGATAAGCTTATCAAGCTCGCTAAAGGAGTCGGTGCAGAAATTTTGTATCTGCCGCCTTATTCTCCAGATTTTAACAAAATTGAGCATCATTGGTTTGCTATAAAAAACAGAGCCAGGAAAAACATTCCTCTATTCGAATCCTTTCGTCGTGCTGTTGATTCTGCCTTCCTATGACCTATTCGGACTATTATGAGAAATGCTATAAGAGGTTGTCCGGAAACTAGTAAATTCAAGCATATTCCCTCTTTAACATAACCCTACTCATAGCTAGGTATATGAAATTCTCAGTGGATGTTGTGAGTAAATCATACTCCTTCGATAGCCTTCTATTCCTATTAACCCAAGCAAAAGTCCTTTCTACAACCCATCTTCTTGGCTGTACTTTAAACCCTTGTTCTCTTGTTGGTAGTAGCTCAGGTGGCGTATCTTTGTGCACCCAAAATCTACATGGAGGCCTTTTAACAATTTCAATATCTATGTCATATTCTTCCTTTATGTGATTCTTTAAATTTCTTCCTTGGTATCCCATGTCAGCCCACATTTTTTTAACTTTAGTATATTTTGTTCTCATATTGTTTAATGCTATTTTAATACCATCTCTATCATTTTCGTTAGCAGCGCCTACGTAACAACCTAGTATAAAACCCTGAGTGTCTGTAATTATATGCCTTTTTCTACCCTTTACTTTTTTACTTCCATCATAGCCTTTGATCCCCCCTTTTCTGTAGTCTTTACAGATTGACTATCTACTATACAGGCACTCGGCTGCTCATTCCTTCCTATTTTTCTTCTACTATATTTTGTAATTTCATAATTCATTTTCTCAAAAATTCCCTGCTTCTTCCATTGCCTGAACTGCTCATACACAGTCTTCCATAGCGGAAAATCATTTGGTAAATACCGCCATTGACACCCTGTACGCAATACATAGAAAATTGCTTCTAATATTTCTCTTTTGCTATACTTTGGCGGCCTTCCTCCTTTCTTGTATGATACTCTGAAGTGTTTTTCTATTCTTGCCCATTCCCTTTCGCTTAGATCTGTTGGATACTTTTTTCTCATCTTTACCCCGTACTAAAATTTCAGATATTATAGCCTTTTACTAGTTTCCGGACAACCTCTAACTCGTAAGTTGTGACGGAAATCTTTTGGATTTTGGGCGTGTCCGTATCTTTTGCAAAATCATACTTAGACTTATTGCCACCGTCCTCATCATCTACTGTTTCACTGCTCCAACCTGCACCGGCGCGGTCAAAATCTTCTATAATGTAATCCAATGTTTCAGTAGAGATTCTTTGACTGGAGCATATTTGTCGCATTGGGGACGAATCAGTTACGCGCTTGTTTATGCGTTTTACAATATGCGGAGTAACTAGATACCCCCCGATATCACTGTTATCTCCACTGAGGGTTTTGTGTGATAAACCGCTTTCCATTCCCTTGCGGATATAATCAGAAAAATATTTATCGCTTGTGCTAAAATCTGTATTTACTTCTGGGCGTTGAGCTGCAGTTTCGATCAAGTCTAAACGCTCTTTGCAACTATCAATGGCATTATTTACCTTGCATAGCTGCTCAATTGTTGCAGAATCAGCACGCCCTTTGCTTTCAATTTCTTTTAGTTTGCGATCATTTATTAATTTAAATTGCTCCCATGATGAAGCGAGTTCATTGATACGGTGAGCGATATCGGTAAGTGACATAATAGCCTCCTTTGAAAATGAAATAAAAATGGAAATAAGGTAATAGGAATGGCATCCATAGATGTTTCCCACAGTTGTACGAATATTGCAATATGGTACATAGTAAACGATGTCATTCCAGTGCTTGACACTGGGATCCAGCTTCTATGCAACTTAATTAAAAACGTTTGTTTTAGCGTAAGACAACTACCTTTAGCTCATCAGCTCAGTTATAAGCAAAATTTCTGGATTCCAGTGTCAAGCACTGGAATGACATCATCTGTTGTGCAATTTACCTTTAAAAATGAATATCCGTACAGTTATGTGCTTGGCACTGAAATGGCATCATTTTTTATCTGTTGAAAATGTAAACCGAAAAATAGCGTGGCACTTTGTGCCACGCTTAGTACTGTAAGCTTAATCCAGTAATTAAATTAAGCGAGGTAAAATAAAAGATAATGACACTATATAATGTTCGTTCTTTTATGTCAAGCACTTTTTTGAATTTTTTTGGTGATAATTTTTATCCAGTTATTTTATTATTGTAGTATAATTTCAATGCCAGATACTATCATTATGATCACTATCTAAATTTAAATCGTAATTATCATCAAATTTATATATCCCCTCCATCTCTTCTCTATGCAATTCATGTGAATCACCTAAAGCTTTTTGATTAGAAACGTCAACACAATACTGTAACAGTGCTCTTAATGCTCCAGCACTATCTTGATCTAAATTAAAATTGCTAAAATCAAATTTCTGCATATTCTCCACATGTCCTTCTCTACACAACCTACATATCTTAGCAAAAGCCCTTTCACTTTCTCGACTCCAAGCATTAAGAAAGTAAGGATCTACTACTTTGCTAAATTGTTTCTCTATCTCTTCAAGAGAGCTCTCTGGATTAAGTTCTAATATTACTTTGAAAATCCCACTGCCATGGAATCTATAAAATTTACTAGATAAGCTATCTTTTACAAAATTAACTGCATCATCTATTGTAACACCAGAGCGAGATTCAAATATCATCTCAAATGCTCCATAACAACTATCAATACCAAAATTAATTATTTTTTCCATAAAATCAATTACCTCTTCTAAGGAAATTTGTGGCTTATTCCTCAAGATAACTTCTAAACTCTTGACAAAATTATGCCCATGCTGACCCATAGCATGGGTTTTCCCATTTATTGTATAATGATATAGCTTCTTATTTTCTATTATATGCTTATTGCACTGGTAGATATGTAGCTTATTCAATTTGCCAGAATATTCCTCTATTTCCTTATCTGGTAATTTTGAGCGGAATTCCTTGATTACTTCGCGTATTATTCTATTGATATTACTCATGCTTATTCCTAATTAATATGTTAGTATTTTTATAAATTAAGTTATTATATTAAAATTCTTTCATGGATTTCAATATTAGCTCCGCACTACTTGTAGTTTTTGTAATGGGTCTGCCAATGACGATATAATCAGCTCCTGAATTTATTGCTTCTTTTGGTGTTGCTGTTCTTTTTTGGTCGTCATGACCTGGATCTATACGAATTCCTGGAGTAATAATTTTAAAGTCTTCACCGCATTCTCGGCGCACTTCCTGAGCTTCCAATGCAGAACAGACTATTCCATAGAGTCCAATCTTTTTTGCAAGCTTTGCAAGCAAAATTACCTGTGATTTTACTTCTCTTGCTACTCCAAGCTCGTTTAAATCCTCATTGCTCATACTAGTTAGCACTGTCACTCCAATCAGCTTTATTTTTGTGCCTTGCACTACACTTAGCGCTTCTTCAAGCATTTTTGTCCCACCGCTGATGTGCAGAGTTAACATTTCAACGTTCAGAACTTTTATTACTTCAACTGTTTTAGCTACAGTGTTTGGAATGTCATGCAATTTCAGATCTAAAAAAATTGGTACATTGCATTTTGCAACTTCTTGCACTCCAGAAAGACCTTGAGCAGCAAAAAATTCTAATCCCAGCTTTACCATGCCAACTTTACCACGCAGAGCATTAGCTAGAGAAATAGCCTTATTTAAGTCTTGTGTATCCAGTGCGCATATTATTGGGTTCATTATCTTGCATGATTTATCTTATAATAAGACTCATTGTTGTGTTTTGCAAATACTTTCACTCTGATTGAACTGACTGCGTTCATAAGATTCTGTCAATAGTGAATTTGGCAACTTGGTCGGGGTGGATGAGCGACTGACAAATAATGATTCATATCCAAGATCTTCCAGCGAAGAAGAAGGCGTTTCGTCTGGCAAAAGCCGTGCAATTTCTCCTTGTAACGCAGACTTTAATATTTGAATCGTATCTAATATTGCTTTTCCATCATTATTTCTTATTGGTTCTTCTATATTGTCTGTTACGCATCTTATCAACAGTTGCGCAAAATTCACTTGTTTTTCTTTCTCTTTCAAAAAATCTTCTATTTGACTGTCTCGTTCTAAAAGTGAATTTCTTAAACTTTTTACTTCATTATTACAATCTTTTCTTATCCCATCTAACTCAAAAGATTGATTTTTAATTAAACCATTTGCTTCATCTAACTCTTCAAATTTCTCTTTTAATTCTTTAGATAAATTTTTCTTTTCTTTGTTGACCTCTTTAATTTTACATTGTAGCTTATCTAAGTTTGCATGCAGCCTTTCTTGTTCTTCACGTAATTCCTCTACTTCTTTAGAAAGTTTATTTTTTTCCTTATTCAATGCCTCTACTTTTTCACTAAGTTCATGTTTTTTCTCACGTAGTGCCTTTTGTACTGCACGTAACGTTTCTATTCTATCATTTAACCCCTTATTCTCTAGCTCTAAATGTTTATTATCATCCACTTCCATCTTCAGCTTTGCAATAAATCTACTTCTTTCTTCCAACTGTTTCTTTAAACATGAGATTTCAAGTTTTAATTTCTCTTCCTGCTCATTAAGCTTACCTATTTCCTTTCTTGTTTTGTCCAATTCATTGTCTATTTCAAACGTACGATTCTTTGCTGTTTCTAATTTTTTCTCTAAAGATTTTTTTTCTTCAAGAAGAGATTCTCTCTCAACTTCTGACTCATTTACTTTCTGATTCAATTTTTTTGCTCTCTTGTCTAAATTTTGCTTTTCTCGAGTTAATTCATGTAATTGATTCTTCACTTCTTTGTTTGCAGCTTCTTCAGCTTCCTTTCCTAGAGTTATTTTATTTTCCAACTCTTGCTCTTTTTGAGCGAATTTATTTCTCTCAATCTCTATTTTCTTATTATTACGAATTATTTTATATAAAAGTGCAAGCACCAAAACAGATAATGTAGCTAAAGCAAGAATTAGAGGAAGAGGCACATTAGAAGTTACAATAAGCGCTAAAGATGTAAGTAACGTAAGAGTAGCTAAGGAACTAGCTATAAAATAAAATGTGTTAGCCTCACTAAGCAAATTGCTCATTACTCCCCTCCTCCCCCCACGTTCAGCAGTCTTGTATATATTTATTAAAATTCTCTTATCTGTGGAGGAATTATAGTGCTGCACCTACAACAAACTTCCCATCTTCAGTCTGCTAGCTAAAAATGGCTAAGGTTTTATGTATCCAGTGTACAACTGTACTCAAAATGTGTGGCAGCTGTTGGTCGGGGTAGAACATCCACTGGTATATCCAGGATCTTCCACAAATGAAGGAACAGACGTTTCGCCTGGCAAATATTGTGCAGCTTCTTCTACTAACACAGACTTTGTTGCTTGAATCACTTGTAATATTACTTTTTTATCATCATCTCTGATCACTTCATTTTCCCTTACTAATTTTTCTACCTCATCTGTTACATATTCTATCATCCGTTGCAAAAAAAGCACTTCTTCTTTTTTCTTTTCCAATAAAGCTTTTTGAAGTTGTTCTATTTGAGAGGATTGCTTCAAAAGTGAACTGTTTAATTCTTTCACCTTATTATCGCGATCATCATTCACTGTTGTTAATGTGTTATCAGATTCTTTCTCTTCTTTTTGTAAAGATAATGACTCCTTTTCCAGCTCCTTAATTTTAGATAAGTACTCTTTCTCCTTTGTACACAATTTATCAACTTTACTTTCAAGATCAGTGCGCTTTTGACGTTCATCACTAACTTTACCTTCTAATTCTTTCTTTTCCTTTTCCGACTGGCATAACTTCTTCTCTAATTCTTCTATGTCGCTTTCTGAGCTCTCATGTTGTTCTTCCGATTCTAAAGTTTTTAATTGTTTTACTTCTTCTACTTCTACTTTTTTTCTTAACATAGTTAATTGAGTACGCAGAGAAGAAGCTTCCCTACTTTTATGTTCTAATTCCAAGTTTAATTCATCTTCATATTCCAATCTTAAGCGTAACTCATCTTCATATTCTGACTTTAAACATAACTTATTCTTTTCACTTTCTAATTTGCATTGACACAATTCCTCCATTAAAGAATCTACTCTTTCATTCAATCTTGTATTTTCATCACGTAACTCTTGGTGTTCAAGAGAAAGCATCTCCTCCTTATGTTCTAACTGACCTTTTACTTTTGCTTCCAATTCTACATTTTTATCACGTAAATCTTTGTTCTTATTATTACGAATTATTTTATATAAAAGTGCAAGCACCAAAACAGATAATGTAGCTAAAGCAAGAATTAGAGGAAGAGGCACATTAGAAGTTACAATAAGCGCTAAAGATGTAAGTATAGCATTTCTCATAATAGTCCGAATAGGTCATAGGAAGGCAGAATCAACAGCACGACGAAAGGATTCGAATAGAGGAATGTTTTTCCTGGCTCTGTTTTTTATAGCAAACCAATGATGCTCAATTTTGTTAAAATCTGGAGAATAAGGCGGCAGATACAAAATTTCTGCACCGACTCCTTTAGCGAGCTTGATAAGCTTATCAGACTTATGAAAAGTAGCATTATCAAGAATGACAGTTTGTCCAGGTTCTAAGATCGGTGCCAAAAATTGCTCAAACCATCCATTAAAAATATCCATATTACAGTGGCCTTCAAATGTTAATGGAGCAACTATCTTTCTTCTACTTAAGGCTGCAACCATGCTGATTCGTTGAGTTTTTTTTCCAGATTTTAGGGCATAAAATCGCTGTCCTTTCTGGCAATACCCATATGGATAGTCCTCCGTGTTATCAATCCCAGACTCATCTATATACACTAAGTTTTCTGGTTCTTTTGTTGCTATAATTTTTAAGAATTCAGCACGTTTTTCTTCGTTCCTTTCCTTGTATCCATATGTCTTTTTTTGCGCGTAAATCCAATTTTTCTGAGAGCTCGGTGGATCGTTTGGATACTAACGTTGCCCCAAAGTTTAGCCATTTCCGACAGAGTTTTTCTACCGTGTTTTTTAGCAAATTCGATAAACTTATTCCAGTCGATAATTTTCTGATTGTAACCTCCATTACCGAGTTTTTTTGACTGAAAGTCGCCTGTTTCTTTTTTTCTTTGCTGCCACTCCCACAAAGTAGTTCGTCCAATTTTAAATCTTGCTGCCACTGCTTCTCTGCTTTCCCCTTCGTCTAGTGCTTCCATTGCTTTTTTTCTTAAATCATAACTATATGCTGCCGGCATCCAACCTCCTTATCGCCATCTATCCTTATCTTATCATATCCGGACTTCTGTGGAAAGAGCTATAACGTAAGAGTAGCTAAGGAACTAGCTACAAAATAAAATGCATTAGCCTCACTAAGCAAATTGCTCATTACTCCCCTCCCCCCCACGTTCAGCAGTCTTGTATATATTTATTAAAATTCTCTTATCTGTGGAGGAATTATAGTGCTGCACCTACAACAAACTTCCCATCTTCAGTCTGCTAGCTAAAAAATGACTTAGACCTTGTGTATCGAGTGTACCATTGTACTTATAAGTCTAGTTAGCTATTGATCGGAGTAGAACATACTGGTATATCCAGAATCACATAAAGCGTCATTCAGCTTATGTGATGGTCTGGATGTGTATTGCTGTGATTCTCCTATAGAATTTTCAATTTTCCTGTTAGTCTGCTTATTCGACACCTCTCCAATATTATATTCAATACAAAAATCTTTAATTATAGTATAAGCAGAAGTTCCAATCTTGTTGTTTAACTTTTCAACTATATAATTTATAAAACATTCCACATCTGCTGCTGAGATAGAGAGTGTTGTAAGTCTTGTTTCGTTTAAAATTCTTAAGATAGCATGCTTGTACTTTTTATTTTTTAATTTTTCATTCAGACCATCCTTCAGTATATTCTTAAGTATACTTCCTTCTATCATAGTAAACTTGAGTTTACTACTCAAACGACTTCCCCTAACAAGTGATGCATCTAAATCTTGCAGACTAACATTAGTTGTAGCAAACACCGTCACACCTTTATCAGCTTCATCGAATCTAGTGAAAAAATAATTTAAAGGTACTCGATTGGCATCAGTGCGTCCCTTGCCAAAGCTGTCGATTTCATCTATAAGAACTATACAAGGAGCGTTTTCGTTTGCTTTATTAAAAAGCTCATTTATATTTGATTTTTCAAGCAAATCAGCTCCAGAAACTTTTATAAATGTAGTTAGAGATATCAGCTGATCCCCAATCGCCTCAACAATTGAACTCTTACCAGTTCCTCCTGGACCGTGAAAAATGAATCCTCTTTGTATTTTTTCTTGCTCTTCTTCTGAATCACCTGATTTTGCTGAAGACACTATATTAATATTATTTTTTATTGATTCATAAATATTTACTAATTTTGTTTTTATCTCTTTTATAAATATAAAATCCTCAAATGCTTTCTTCCCTCTTTTTTCACCTTTTGCGCAAAATTTCATAAAAATCTTTTCTTATGTTTTACTTTCTGTTGCAGTACTAGCAATCTTTGCCTTTAGCTCTTCCATTTCATCTTTTGTTGCAGCACTACCAATTAGCTTTTCAACTTCATTACTAAGCTTATTTATCTCTTCTTTTGTTGCAACACTAGCAATCTTTACCTTTAGCTCTTTCACTTCATTGTTAAGCTTATTTAGCTCCTCTTTTTTTGCAGCACTAGCAATTAGCTTTTCAATCTCATTGTACTGACTACTAAGCCTCTTATTTAGCTCTTTGATTTGAGGCTCTAAGCTTTGTATTATATTTTCTTGCTCTTTAGCTAATCCATTTTTTTCATTAGGTTCTGCTTTTTGTGCATCAAGCTTTTTATTCTGGCTGATCATTTTACATGAAAGTACAAGCACCAGAACAGAAAGTATAGACAAACTCAAAGCAACAGGAAGAGCTACATTAAAGGCTGCAACTGAAGACAAGAACTCAACATAAGGGGCAACGGCAAGTGTCCCAGACGCAAGCAATACCAAAGTAGCAAGAGCACCAGCTATAAGATACGGTGCATTGGCTTTATTATATAAATCCCCCATTATTATTCCCTCATACTAATAATGATTACAATAGCATGGATATTAAAGGAAGTAAAGCTATAAAAATCAATATAAATCTATATTCACTATGTATTTCTCGTCTTCAGTTTCAAGCTCAGACTGCATCCACTCTATCGTTTCCGCATTGCAAACTGCCTGCAAATCATTCTGTGCGGATTGATCCAACTTATCCTCTCGTAGATCTGCTTTTATCATCAACTTTTTTATCAGATGCTTAACTGATACATTATTATCTGCCTTTATCTTTCTGATAATGTTTAATATCTGAATAACATTATCTCCCATTTCCTCTGAATATTTATCGTAGATAAGTTCTTCTTTGCTTGGCCAATTACTTTGATTGTGTACAGAATTATAACTATACAACTGGTGGTATATCTCTTCTGTAATGTATGGCAAGAAAGGTGCAAATAACCGCAAAATAACATTTAACACATACGCCAAGCTTTGTTTTGCACTTAAGGTTGCTTCACTGCTTCCGTACGCACGTTTTTTTACTAACTCCAAGTAACTATCACAAAAATCCTTCCAAAAAAATTCCTCTATTGCGCCCAAAGCTTCGCAGTATTCAAACTGTAATAGGTTATTTGTTGCTCTTTCTATAACTTTGTATAACTTAGACAATATCCACTTATCCATTGTCTCGTGAGCAGAATTTATGCTCATCACTTGATGCTTTTCCATGAACATGGAAACGAACTTGCTAGCGTTCCAAAGTTTTGTAACGAGGCGCTTGCCAATTTTGAATGTATTTTCAGAGTAGACTGTATCAACTCCAAGCCTTGAGTTCGCTGCCCAATAGCGCACTACATCAGCTCCATAAGTTTCAAGTATTACATGAGGAGTGATGATGTTACCCTTTGATTTACTCATCTTTTTCTTATCATCTGCTAAACACCAACCGCTGATCATAATGTTTTTCCAAGGTAAAGAATTTGCATGATAATGTGCCTTTAAAATAGTATAAAAAGCCCAAGTTCTTATTATCTCATGGCTCTGGCTGCGCAGATCTGCAGGAAATATCGTATCATAGCGATGATTTGGTAAGCTAAACTCACTGTTTACTGCCAGTGCACTTAGTTGAGGAGTAATTGAACTTGTGGCCCAAGTATCCATTACATCTTGATCTGGGATAATCTCTTCTTTGCTATACCCTTTTGGTAAATCTTTCGATGGATCTATAGGTAGGGCCTTTATTTCAGCTAGGATGATTTTGCCCTCTTCTCCTTTACGCTTGGAATACCACGCTGGAAATGGCACACCAAAATAGCGCTGCCTTGAGATGCACCAGTCCCAATTTAGCCCTTCTATCCACACTTCCATGCGTTTACGCATATTGCTTGGGTGCCAATTGCATTCTTTTACTTTATCTAATACTTGAGCTTTTTGCTCTAAGGTCTTGATAAACCATTGATAAGTAGGCAATATCTCAAGTGGTGCACCAGATCTTTCTGCACACTTAACAGAATGAGAAATGTTAGTGCTTTCTACCAAAAGTCCTTTTTCAGTTAGGATTTCGATTATCCGCTTTCTTGCTGCTGTAACTTTCAATCCATTTATTTCATTTAGTATATCGTCTGTCATCCGAGTAGCTGACACTGGGATCCATTCTTCTTTTTTCTGACCATACGCTGACATGATATCTTCCTCTGTCATCGCTGGCATTGGCTCTTTTTCCTGGATTCCAGTGTCAAGCACTGGAATGACATCATCTAGGTCCATCCTTCCATCCTGATCGATGATAATTTTCATCGGTAGATTATGCTTTTGCTGCCAATATATGTCGAGCTCATCACCAAACGTACAGCACATAACAAGCCCAGTGCCTTTATCTATTTTGACCTTATCGTCAGCAATGATTAGTACTTTTTCCTTTGTTATTGGCACTACCGCTGTTTTTCCGATCAGATGAGTGTAGCGCGTATCCTCTGGATGACAAAAAACTGCAACGCATGCTGGAAGTAGTTCAGGTCGCGTAGTTGCAATATTGATCTGCTCATTTTCTTGAGTAGAGAAAACTATCGTGTTTAAGGATGACTCAAAAACTTTATCTTCTATTTCTGCTTGCGCAATTGCTGTTTTATCAACCGGGTCCCAAAGGATGGGCTGCATTTTTCTATATGCATACCCTTTATTATATAGATCAATAAACGACATCTGTGAAAGCGTCACAGTTTCCTTGCTGATCGTGTGATATTCCAAATCCCAGTCATAACTAATGCCGACCGATTTAAATAGTTCCTTGAATTCTTGCTTTGATTTTTCAATAACCTCATGGCACATCTCTATAAATTTTTCCCTGCCAACTTCTTTTGCGCGGGTTTTATAGGTTTGCTCAACCAATCTTTCAGTGGGAAGCCCATTATCATCAAACCCAATTGGGTAAAACACATCTTTTCCCAGCATGCGCTGAAACCTTGCAATAAAGTCCGTGTGGCAATAGCTAAATATATGGCCAATATGCAATTTACCCGATATTGTCGGTGGAGGTGTGTCTATAGTGAAAGTGTTATCCTTTTCACCATTCCACCTGTAAACTTTACTACCTTCCCATAATATGTTGCATTTGTCTTCAACTTCTTTAAAGCCGTATTTTTCTTTTAACATAAATATTTCTCAATTTTAAACCTTAAGCTAGCAACGTTATACCGCCGCGGTATCTCTAGATCCCGCTAACAAGCAGCGGAATGACGATGGTCGGTAAACCTAAATTACTTTAGCTATAGCACAATTAAGTAAATACGGCAATTTTACGCCAAAATTTTTTGTTTACGAACATAAATTTTCTATGCTATGATAAAAATATTACTTGACCTTAGGTTCTAAGGGTATTATGTAATGTTAATTATATATATTGAGGTTAAATATGCATAATTCAAATCAAAATCTTTCACCTGGAGCAACTTCACCAACTGATATAACATCTGATCAAGAAGGAACTATAAATAAAAACTCTATTGAATCAGGAACAGAGCAGTCGTTACAAGGTTCTTCAGTTGGTAATCAAGATTCTTTAAATGATTATGTTGATGCGAGTAGCACGCCTGTGTCTGAAGGGATTAATGATACAATGCAGGTTGCCGGTGATAATGAGGTTACGTCGGGCAATAAAGGTAATCGAAGTGTTGTTTCTAGTGATAGCACGACATTAAGTGAAGGTTCTGTTAATGAGCAAGAAGGTGTTACTAAGTCAAAAAAAGGAAAAGGAAAAAGATCAACAAGTAAAAGAATACAACGGAGTAAGCAGCAGTTAAAAGAGAAAGACGAGGAAATAATAGCATTAAAAGCTCAACAAAATACACAAGAAGTTGCGGACTTACAGCAACAGTTACAAGCTAAAGACGAGGAAATAACAGCATTAAAAGCTCAACAAAATACACAAGAAGTTACAGACTTAAAGCAACAATTAGCAGATAAAGAGAAAGAAATAGCACAACTAAAACAACAACAGCCAAATGCTGAAGTTGACAAACTGAAGGCAGACTTAACAGCTAAAGAGAAAGAAGTTGACAAGCTAAAGAAGGAAAATAAAGAATTAGAAGCTGAAAACAAAAAAAATCAACAACTAAAACAAGGCAATGGAGCACGGTACACTGCTACTGTTGGTATGGGTCTTGCTGCTGGACTGATAGCATTTACTGCACTTGAACGTACAGTTAAGTTAGAGATGTTAGTAATGATTGGTATAGCAGTAGCATCTGCACTCGTAGCCGGTGGTATTACATATGCAGTATTACCTAGTACTCAAGTAGATGGGGCAAAAGCACAAGAAGTAAATGAGAATGGGAAAAAGAAGTAACAAGGGTTAAGCCGAAATGTACGTGTCAAGTAAAACACTTGACGCGAACTTCAGTTTTTATATTCCTTCATTAGCATAATATAATTTTGTGCTGATTGTGTAATATGTTTAATTTCTTCATTCGACATCTTTTTGAAGAACTTTGCTGGCCTGCCAGCCCATATTTCCCCACTTTTTATTACTTTTCCATGTGTCACTAGCGAGCCAGCAGCTACCATAGCTTCAGACTCCACAACTGCATGGTCCATCACGGTAGAGCCCATACCAATAAACGCTTTATCATGCACCGTGCATGCGTGCAACATACAAAAATGTCCCACTGTTACCATACTGCCAATAATTGTGTCACCACCTGGGTTTCTATCCACATGAATTACCGTTCCATCTTGAATATTTGTTCCATCACCTATTTTTATTGATCCAACGTCCCCTCTGACCACACAATTAAACCAGATGCTCGCATTTCTTCCTATTTCAACCTTGCCTATGATATGTGAACCACCTGCGATGAAAGCACTTTCGTCTATTTTTGGTTCATAATCTTTGTATTTTAAAATGTGATACATATTAAGCCCAAAGTCTTATGCATATGTTAATCAAAATAAGGTAAGCAGTCTTAGATTTCAAACTACTTGGGTGACAGATGTTCTTGACTTACGTGCTTTGTACTGCTAAGATTTTTATTTTCAGCCCTATCTATAATGTCAGTAGCGGTATTAAGTATATTTCAAATAATATTGGTTGTTGTGTTAGTAATTTTAGTGCTCTTGCAGCTGCCTGGAAGTAGTTCGTTAAGTGGTTTTAGTAATACACAACAGGGGGTCAATTCGATGATTCCGGTGAAATCTTCTGAAAACCCGCTCAGCAGAATAACGGCTATTGTTGCTGGATTGTTTATTATAAACACATTGCTATTGTCAGGATTATATTCAAAAGACGTACATAAAAAATCGATTGCAGAGAAAATTATATTAGAAAAAAAGCAAGAAAGTGAACCTACTTCTGTTCCATTTGAAAATTAATGAAGGAAGCTAAATTTATCTTTGTTACAGGTGGAGTTGTATCGTCGCTTGGTAAAGGCTTAGTCGCTTCAAGCGTTGGTGCTCTTCTTCAAGCTCATGGTTTTAAGATCCGTATCAGAAAACTTGACCCGTATCTCAACATTGATCCTGGGACAATGAACCCAACTCAGCACGGAGAGGTATTTGTTACCGAAGATGGTGCTGAAACTGATTTGGATCTTGGGCATTATGAGCGTTTTACTGGAATTAAAGCAACAAAAGATGACAATATAACAACTGGTAAGATATATCATGAGTTATTGAAGAAAGAGAGGCGTGGTGATTACCTGGGCAAAACTGTGCAAGTCATTCCTCATGTAACAGATTTGATCAAATCGTTCATTTTTAATGGTACGGAAGGTTTAGATTTTGTAATATGTGAAATAGGTGGAACTGTAGGTGACATTGAAAGCCAACCATTTTTGGAGGCTATACGCCAAGTTAACTACACATTAGGAAAACAAAGAGTTATCCTTATTCACTTAACTTTAATACCATATCTTACCGCAGCGCAAGAATTAAAGACAAAGCCAACGCAGCATTCAGTTCGAGAGTTAAATTCCGCGGGGTTACAACCAGATATTATATTATGCCGCAGTGAGAAAGAAATTTTCGATAATCAAAGAGAGAAAATAGCTAAGCTTTGCAATGTTTCTTTATCCAATGTGATACCTGCCCCTGATGTGAGTCATATATATGAGTTACCGGTGTTGTATAGCCAATGTGGGCTTGATACGCAAATTTTGGAGCACTTTCATTTAAGTAAGCCAAAACCAAGCTTGACTGAATGGGATCAAATAGTGCATTCCATAAGGCACCCAACACAGGAAGTTACTGTATCTATAGTGGGAAAATACACCGAATTCCCTGATGCGTATAAATCACTGGTTGAAGCATTAAATCATGGTGCGATTAGTAATAAAGTCAAAGTAAAGATAAATTGGGTTAACTCAAGAGAGAAGGAAGAAAAACCTATAAATGAAAAACTTATAGGAGAGAAATTACAGAATTCTCATGCAATCCTTGTTCCAGGGGGGTTTGGTGATGACGGAGTAGAGGGTAAAATATTAGCAATAAATTATGCCCGTACAAATAATATCCCATTTTTCGGAATTTGCCTTGGTATGCAGCTTGCAATTATTGAATTTGCTCGTAATGTTGTTAAGCTTGAAGATGCACACTCTGAAGAATTTCGTAACTGTAAACATCCAATCGTTAAGTTAGCTGGCGATCAAGATGACGATCTTGGTGGAACCATGAGACTTGGGGCATACAAATGTAATATAAATGCAAACTCTAAAATGATGGATGCATATAGTAACACTACTATTTCAGAAAGACACAGGCATAGATACATAATCAATTCAGATTATAAAGATGATTTGGAAAAAAATGGGCTGCTATGCAGTGGCATATCAGAAGATGGAACGTGCATAGAGGCAGTGGAGTTAGAGAGTCATCCGTGGTTTATTGGTGTGCAGTTTCATCCAGAGTTTCAATCAAAGCCGTTTTCTCCTCATCCTCTTTTCGTGTCGTTCGTTAAAGCAGCAATTGATAAGAAATAAGTGCCTAGTGTTTAAGTATCAATATATGGAGCTTGCCATAGAGCAAGCCAAACTCGCTCAAAAAAATGATGAGGTGCCAATAGGTGCTGTAATAGTGAGTGGAGACAATATCATTTCTTCTGCACACAATATATCCAGCGATCCAACTGCACATGCAGAGATGTTAGCGATCAGACAAGCATTTTCAACTCCCACGCTTTGTGATGCTGATATGTACGTAACATTAGAACCATGTCCGATGTGTGCTCAAGCCATTTCCTTTGCCAGAATTAAACGATTGTACTTTGGAGCTTATAATCCAAAAGGTGGAGGAATTGAAAATGGTGCTAAGATATTTCAATTTTGCAGCCATATACCTGAAGTTTATGGTGGGATATTAGAAACAGAATGCTCTTTTTTGTTAAAGGATTTTTTTGAGAAATTGAGAACATAGTTTAAGTCTATCAATTGTCATTTGCTTGCTTATCTCTGAAACTATCTTCACTTTTTTCCATATAGCCGCCTCTAGTCTAACTGTGCAGATCGATTTGCTGCCACGTGCGTAATAAGTACAACATTAGAGTTGCTAGATAAATTATTATTAGTACCAGCTTCAGCGGCCAAATAACGACCATCTTCAGTACATGTGAGTATATAATTTAATAGTGTTGCGGCTGCTTCCCTATCATTCAGTTTTGGGTCCAAACAATAATCTATCAATTTACTAATTGACTGTTTATTTGTAACTCGACCCTCAAACTCCCTGAGAGATCCTACTCTCTCTCCTAAGTTTATAACGAATTGCTGCGTTTCTTCAGGTGTAAGTTTACCTACTCTGTAATCTAACTCATTTGCGGTTCTTGCACGTTCTACTTCTTCGTGTCCATAGCAGCCTAATAGGTTACTTATTGCCTGTACCATACCATTTAGACTATTTGCAAGTTCTACTCCTAATATCCTATACAATGACTCTTGTACCGATGTCGTATAAACTTCATCAATCACTTCTTTCAGGCAGACCAGAGTATAGAGTATAGATTATAAATTTTCTTTCTTCTCTTGATTCTGATAGGCTCTTTAAAATATCAGTAAGAGTTGGTACTATAACATTCCGCACAACTTCTTGATTTCTTATTAAGTTTGGTACTGTATTTTTTAATACCTTAGCCCACTGCTTATCTTCAGGCAATTTTCTTTCACTTATGGCAGTTAAAATTGTACTTCCAAGAGTTGGATCAGTTATTGCCTGAAAAATAGCATATGATACTTCCAATGATAAATGGTAAACAAGCGATAATAGATGTAAATTGGAAATAGGAATGCTGGAGCGTATCTTTAGAACATCTTTAACAGCAGCATAGAATTTCTTTAAAGTACTAGAATCTCTAGCACCTTGAAGTTCTTCAAAATTACTTAACTTATTAATGAAGTTTTCTTGTATATTTTGAAATCTTGCTTCAATTAATTCCTTTTTGGATGTCATTTTTTTAGCTACACTTTCAGTCTTTTCCTTTACTTCCAGGTATAGTGCACCTGCTTCTGCTCCTCTTTCTGCTATAGTTGATAACCCGCTAAACAAATCATTAGCTGCTTCTTCTAGACTTATGTTAAATACAGCATTATTAACAATTACCTCGTGTTTGCGTTCCCCTTTTACTTTTTTATATAATACAAACAGAGACATAGATGCTATTGCAGTCAAAAAGAAGGTCACAGCTACTATTACTAACACTAGCGGAGACATTTTAATTAGAGTAAACGTGGCTGCAGCTCCCATACCAAGCGAAAACATCGCTACACATCCAACCGCTACTTGGAAATACAACTTACAGTTTTTCTTATTATTTGAAATGTTTGCGTTATTTGAAATGTCTGCTCTGTTTCGTAAAAGAAACCCGATACCTTCTATATCTCGATTCTGAAGAGCTTGTATCAGTAAAGATGACCCATTATGCGAAACATTTGCTCCTAGATCTATACAAGATTGAGCACTATCAAATAATTTATTGTTGAAAAAATACTCCAATAGTGTTTCACCAGAAGGCAATTTGAAATTTTTTACTAACTGCATGTTTTCACTCTGATCACCTCTTTCTATATATAGCTTGAATAAATAAACAGCTTCCCTAGGAGCTATTCTTGCGTGAAAAGCATATTCAAATGCTGTAAGGTTATCATGATTTTTGATATAGAGATCTGCACCATTCTTAAGAAAATCATAAAAAGTAGCGTTAGCTGTATAGGTTTCATCACATTCAATTAAGCGCTGCTTAATAAAATTGACAACAGCGTAGTGTAGTGAGCTATTTCCATTATTATCTGGTATATTAACGTTAACTCTTTATTTTATGAGATATTTTGCATGGCCCAACTTATCTTGAATAATTGCATTTAGTAATAACGTTCTTCCTTCAGCATCTTGAGAATTTACTCCTTCATGTGCTCCCCTTTCAAGCAATAGCACAGCATTTTCAACATCACCTTTTTCAGCTGCAACACTCAGTAGGGCTTGATCACCTTTATTAACATTAATGTTAGCACCATTTTTTAGCAACCAATCTATAACCTCTTCCTTTTCGCATCTGTCCTCAATCTCTAATGCTTTTGTAAGCACATCAAAGCAGTAGTTATGGTCAGAAACAAGTTTATTTAAATCTAATTCCCCTATATTAAGGTTGCGTGAGTATAAAAACTTTTCACTATGTTGTGCTCCATATTTTTGCAGCAAGCTATACATTTCACTGCCATATTGAGCATAATCCAAAGCAGTACAACCATCATTATCCTTAGCATTTACTTCTATTTTTTGATATAACATAGACAATGGCAAAAACCTTGCTACCAGGTACTGAGACACTTCTTTTTCATTAGCTTCTAAAAACAACTCAACAACTTTTCTATTTTCATTCCTAACAGATCTATGCAGTACAGTACGATCGCTAGCATCTATAGTATCAATCCTACTGCCATTGCTTATTAATGAACTTATAACTTTTGATGAGCATTTTTTTTCTATAGCAACGTCTAGAATAGTTTTGCCATTTTTTGTAGCATTTATATCTAAATCTTCCTTGATAAGCTGCTTAATTCTGTTTTCCCTATCGGTGCTGTTTTTTATTCTCAACACATCTTCAAAGTACTCAAAATTAGACCACGCATCACACAATGCTTCATTTTCTACTGATTTTTGTATTCTTTCTGAGTAAGCAATATCTGAATGAACAGCATTTCCTGCTTGTTCACGTACTATATTAATTCTATTATTATTTTCTGTATCTGTTGCCATATACCCTCTATAAAGCCTAACTTATATCATACTATATTTGTGACGCTTGTAAAGACTTAAATTTACAGTTGGAAATACTGTTTTTTTAGACGAATAGAATAAGAAATTAGTGTTACGCATAAAAAAGTTTATCATGGCATGTGTTTTTGATCGTTCTAATTTTTCCGCAATAAAATTTTCTCATTTAGCGAGATTAGCGCATTTTTCACACCTTTTTTCAACTTAGGAGAATACACACTTAAGAGAAAACTAAGACCAATCAAATTTCTTATCTTGCGGTTTTATTTGCAATATTGCTACCACACTGATCAACAAGCAGAAGACTATATAAAGCCCAGCAGCAAGGTTTGTTTGAGGAAATGTTACAGTCAACCAAATACAAACCATAGGAGTAAATCCTCCATGTAACGCATAAGAGATATTGCGTGATAAGCTCACACCACTAAATCTAACATTGGTAGGAAAGAGTTCAGATGCAACTATTCCTATAGGAACTATACCCCTTTCTATTATAGAGAGAACCATTACGCTCAACGCAATCACAAGATAATTTTTATAGTAATATGCAATAGATAACGCAGGACAACACAGTGCCATTGTAATTGCTATAAATAAGATTGCAGTGCGCTCTTTTCCAACTTTATCAGCCAACATTCCAAACGCTATTGAAGATATCGGCATTAATACACTGGTTATAATCAATACAATTTCGTTGGTATATGTTGTTACATAAACATCCACTGATGCTATTTCCTTTGCGAGAGTTCGAAGAAATATGGTAAATCCAACAGCAACATTAACAGGTACAGATATTAAAATAGCAAGTATAAGAGCTCTCTTGTGGCGTTTTATAAGCTCTATTATTGGCAAATCAGGTAAATTTCTTTGTTTTCGATTTTTTTCATATGCTGGAGTTTCTCCCAATGTGTATATGCTATACGCGCTAATTAATCCTAAAATAGCTGAGAAAATAAATGGCAATCTCCAACCCCAGGTACAAAAATCAGTAGTTTTTTTGCAGATAATCACTATCACCGCAGAAAGCAAGACGCCAATGGAGCGACCAAAACCCATCATTCCAAAATACATCCCTAAGTTCTCTTTCCTACTGGATAAATGCTCTATAAGATAAACAGAACTTCCTTGTTCACCACCAAGTGCAATTCCTTGTGTTATATGGATTGCAAGAAGCAATATAGTAGAAATTATACCTACTTGATTGTGACTTGGAATAAATGCAATGAGACTTGATGGTATCGATATTAGCAAGATAGTAATTATTAATGCTATCCTCCTTCCATACCTGTCACCAACGTGACCAAATATGAATGCACCAAGTGGCCTTACAATTGCACCTAGCCCTACAATTCCAAATAATTGCAGTATGTTACTGTAGACATCTTTTGCAAAACAAAACTCTCTGCTGATTATGTTAATCAAATCAATAAAAAGCATGTAGTCATACCATATTGCGATTTTGCAGAGTATGGTTGATATCAACACCCTTGTTTGCACTAAATTCAATTCGTAAATGTTTGCTTATTCTATTCTGGCTGCTTTTTGGGATTTTACAACCTAAACATATGGAGTTGACTTTTTTATTATGGTGTGTGATAATTGCAGTGTTATTAAGTTTAGTGGTAAAGTTATAATAGATATAGCCTATTTAGCAGCACTTATATCAGCAGCTATAATAAAAATAGCAGCAGTAATACTTTGTGCTATAGCGTGTATAAGCATTTTCTTTATATTATTTAAGGGAATTAAAGAACACTTAGATTCAAAAGGATTTCTATCTCTTCTGAAAACAGTAGGTGTAATTTCTATAATACTATCAATTATATCTCTCCCACTTATTATATTAAGCCTTACTACTCCGTCACCTCTGGTAGTAGGTATAGTAGGTGGTATCGTTGGTGCTATTTCCATAATACCATTAATAGTAGCTTACATTTTGCTTGTGGCTATATCGAATATCTTTATTACCAAGTCTTTATAAATTTGAGCTAATGTTACTGTCTTCATTTCTTCTTGGTTGTAATATTGCTGAAAGTTATCTATTTCCATAGGTATAACATATAATCTGATTTTATAAGATATTCTACCGGGATTAAAATATCGTAAATCTTAGGCGTTATAAACAAAATTTACAGGAAAAATAAGATGATACTACTCAAAAAGGCAAACAAGACGGTATTTTTCTGGCATAAGTTAGCGTTCAGCTTTACCTTTCCTTGCAAGACATTTTAGAGCTATTATGTCTTACTTCTTGAAGATACAAGTTAGCGTTTTTAACCCGAATTCTGGATTGGAGATTAAAAAAAACAAGAATATCAATAGCTTATTGTTTTAGCATTTACGATAAAGCAGTAAGCATTTTAAGACTAGTTACTAATTTAGTAAAATTCAAGACTTTCAATAATTTACCTAAAATCTAATCCAGAATTCGGGTTAATAATAAAATCTTGTTTTTTGAAAATGAATTTGGTAAACTTTAAAGATGTATGTGACAATATGGTGATATATTGTTTTTAGTATTTAATAAAGTACGTACTTGATAATTTTTCTGAACGCTCTAATCAAGCTAAAATAGGTAAGCTAGATAAAATTATTCTTAGTTTAAAATTGGTATAAGGTATTAAGATGAAAAAAATTGAAATTTCAGAATTACTAAAAAGAATTTCAATCTGTTTACTATGCGTGGCAACTATTGTCTCTATCGCTTTTTTGTTTGCCTATATGCATACAATGTTGCTTAGTAAAGGGTATGAGTTAGCTGCACATTATGTTAGTGAAGCTATGCCTTGTGTGTTACTTGTCGTTCTCCTTTTTATTGTTTGGTTTGTATATGATCAAGTATTCAGCAAACTAAAGGAAGTAGAGCTGCCTATATCGATAGAATTAGCTAATTCAGATGATAAAAGAATAACATTTGCTGATGCTATAATTGATGACTCCTTAAAACAACGGTTGCAGATGATTTGCTGTGACCAAATGACAGAAGAAATGCGCAAGCTGTTTGGAAATAAAAGTATTAATTCACTAAGAGGTTACATATTATATGGCCCTCCTGGAAATGGTAAAACACTTATCGCTCGTGCAATTGCAGGTGAATCAAATATGAATTTCATAAGCATCTCAGGTCCTGAACTTATTGGAGTATATATTGGTCATGGTGCACATGCTGTACGCGAGCTTTTTAAAATAGCAAAAAAATATTCTCCTTGTATAGTCTTTATAGATGAAATAGATGCAGTTGCACAAAAAAGAAGTACCGCTAATAACTCAGCTTACCATTGTCGAGAGAGTTTAACACAGTTGTTAACTGAAATAGATGGATTTAAGAGCAGAAAAGATATAATAGTAATTGGTGCAACTAACCTTATCGGTGGTATAGATCCAGCACTTATTAGACCTGGACGTTTAGGTCAGAAGGTTTATGTCCCTAATCCAAACATAGAGGTGAGACAAAAGATATTGGCACTTTATATGCGAGGTACAAAAACTGATGAAAAGCTAAGCCTCCAAGACATTGCAGACAAGACTGAAGGCTATTCTGGGGCTGAGTTAGAGCAATTAGTGAATGAAGCAAAAATTAGCGCTGGTGCGCAAAGACGGCTTATAGTGAGTGAGGAAGATTTCAGTTACGCGCTTCACAGGTTAAGTCCAGAACAAGAAAGAGATAGAATAAAGTTAGTTTCAAACGCGAAGACACAGATAGAAGAAACTTCTTTTATACGGTAAACATAAAAATTGAAATTATAGAAGTGTAGCTGAGCCAACCTTCGTTATTCTTATTATTACCCACAAATAAAGACATGGTATTGCATTTACTCAAATAATTTAATTTTATTAACCTGAAAGCTTATTGGATTAAAATTATTAAATTAAGAGTTATAATTTTAGCAACTAAAAGCTGTAAATTGCACCATATAAACAGTTATTTCAAGCAAAAGTTATACTGACCTTAGCCAGAAAAAGTGGTGGAAAAGTTAGGAATGTTTTTTACAAAAAAAGACAGTATCAATAAAAAGGATTTTATTCTATTTGAAATATAAAATTATCATGTATTTTTCTGTTATTCCCAAGTGAATTATTATTAACTTAGCAGTATATATTATTAAAAACACAAGCAATACAATCATTTTTAGCAACCAAAACCAGCAAGCGTGAGAAGATTTTTTTTTGGAATGAGTTGGTCATGATGTTTGTAAAACTTAATTTGTACACTTTACTTACCCCCAGTAATTCTGATATAGTTACTTTAGTTAAAGTCTATAAAAGTTTATAAATGGCAACCTTAAGTGTAAGAGAAGCTTTATGCACAGCAATTAGAGAAGAAATGCAAAACGACTCTGATGTGCTTATCATGGGTGAAGAAGTTGCAGAGTATGATGGTGCTTATAAAGTAACGAAAGGATTACTGAAAGAGTTTGGAGAAAACAGAGTAGTTGATACGCCTATTACCGAACATGGATTTGCTGGCCTTGCTGTTGGAGCGGCATTTGCTGGATTAAAGCCAATAGTCGAGTTTATGACTTTTAATTTTTCTATGCAAGCTATTGACCAAATTGTGAATTCCGCAGCAAAAACAAATTATATGTCAGGCGGACAACTTGGATGCCCTATAGTATTTCGTGGACCAAATGGCGCTGCAGCAAGAGTTGCTGCACAACATTCTCAATGCTTTGCAGCTTGGTATTCGCATATACCGGGGTTAAAAGTAATAGCACCCTATTTTGCCTCAGATTGCAGAGGTCTGCTTAAAGCTGCAATTCGTGACCCTAATCCGGTAATATTTCTAGAAAACGAAATAGCTTATGGACATGAGCATGAAGTTTCTGACTCTGAGCTATCAAACAAAGATTATCTACTTGAGATAGGCAAAGCTGCTGTTATACGGGAAGGAAAGGATGTAACTATCACTGCTTTTTCATTAAAATTAATGGATGCCTTAAATGCAGCAGATTTACTTTCGAGTAAAGGTATAGAAGCTGAAGTTATTGACCTCAGAACCTTAAGACCACTTGACACTCAAACTGTTATTAACTCTATTCAGAAGACTAATAGGTTAGTTAGTGTAGAAGAAGGATGGCCATTTGCAGGAATAGGAGCAGAGCTGTCAGCCGTTGTTATGGAACAAGGATTTGACTACCTTGATGCTCCAGTTGTACGTGTAACTGGCAAGGACATCCCCTTACCTTACGCTGCAAATCTAGAAAAAAAAGCATTACCGCAAGTGGAAGATATAGTTGAAGCCGTGCATCAGGTCTGTTTTAGAAAAAAATAGTTCTTTTTTGTGTCTCCTGTTCCGCATTGGTCCATCAAAGAAGTATTTCCAGTGCCGCCTATACCACCCATTACTTTTATGACGATAGTTTTAGCACCGAAAAATACAGCACAAAATATACCGAGTGCAAAAAGAGCTGGCCATGGCATTCTACCAAATATCGCAAGCAAAGCTGCACCTATTATCACTACGGTCATAAGCGGTCCGCCTATTCCCCAAACGTAGCCAATAATGTTACATATTACTTGAGCAGTTGTATCAGTATTAGTGTCAGCAGCAGCACTCCCAACATGAGAAAAAGAAATAAATAATACTATAAAAAGAATATTAAAAACTTTCCTAGGGTTCATCTCTATACCTTAAATTTAGATATTGCAATTATACCTAAAATACTATAATTTTTAGTAAAACTAGCATAAAGATTGAACAACAAACGGTGCCACAAAAGTAGTTGACACACAACTGCACAAATATTGTAATATAGACATAGTAAACGATATTATTCCAGTGCTTGACGCTGGAATCCAGACTTTAATTGTTATATTTATAAATAAGTCTGGAACGTTCATCTCAAATGCAGTATTTTTGTTGAAATAGCTCAACTGGATCCCAGTGTCAAGCACTGGGATGACAGCAGTCCTACGTCATACCGCCGCGGTATCTCAGCCGCTAACAAGTAGCGGGATGACGGTTGTCGTTTAGCCATAAACATTAAGAAATTTACCAAATGAAAAAAAAGGCAAAAGAAGCCCCGTGGTTGGCTAATTACTTACATTATACTTTCAAGTATGGCGTTTTTTTATTCTAAATGCTTAATAACCGCGATTCAGTTGCTTTTAAGCCGCAACTAATCTAAATTAGAAACATTAAGAAATTTACTAAACAGAAAAAAAGGCAAAAGAAACCCTAGGGTAGCTAGTTATTCACTATCCATTTTTTAAGTTGGCGTTTTTTTATGTTTTAAACGCTTTATAAGCGCGTTTCAGCTTATGTAGGTAGAAGTTTGATAAAGACATAAGGTGCACATAGTGCAAAAAATTAAACATGAGACGCCAGATACGTGAGTTTTTTTGTCATTTAATCTGTACAGAGAAGATAAATAAATAGCTTCACTTTCATGATAAGGGGGCTGGCAGAGTTTGTCAAGTAAGTTTTTTCGTTTCTAACGGTTGTTGCCAAAAACTATACAAGAAGTCTTTTAAGATCAATCACTTATCTTCAAAGCTTGAATAAAAGCATTCTGTGGAATATTTACGTTCCCTATAGAATGTAACCTTTTTTTACCCTTCTTTTGCTTTTCTAAAAGCTTCATTCTTCGCGTTACATCCCCACCATAGAGTTTAGCTGTTACATCTTTTCTGTATGGGTTAATCGTTTCTCTGGCAATAATTTTTCCGCCCACTGCCGCTTGAATCGCGATTTTATATTGCTGACGTGGTATTAAATCCTTCAAGCGTGCACATATTTCACGCCCCCTTTTTTCTGCCCTACTTTTGTGAACGATACAAGCCAGTGCATCTACGGGCTCTCCATTAATTAAAAAGCTTAATTTATCTATTTGGCTTACCAGATAGCTGGAAATTTCCCAATCCAAACTTGCATATCCTTTGGAAATTGATTTTAATCGATCATAAAAGTCAAAAACAACTTCAGACAGTGGTAATTTATATCTTAACAATGCTGTTGTTGTGTTACCAATGTAAGATAAATCCTCCTGTTCTCCCCTCCTTTCTTCACATAGAGATAGAATCTCTCCCAAGTATTGGTCAGGGACCATTATGGTTGCAGTAATCCATGGTTCTTCCACAATTTCAATTTTCGTTGGATCTGGCATATCACTTGGGTTATGAATATTCAAAATTTCACCACTTCGTGTTGTAACCCTATATATAACACTCGGTGCAGTTGCTGTTAGGTCTAAATCAAATTCTCTCTCGAGCCTTTCTTGAATAACTTCAAGATGCAACATTCCCAAAAAACCACAACGAAATCCATAGCCTAGTGCATTTGAAGTTTCAGCTTCGAAGGTAAAACTTGCATCATTTAAATGTAACTTCTCTAGAGCTTCCCTTAGATATTTAAAATCATCCGTTTTGTGAGGGAAAATGCTACAAAATACCACAGGATGCACTTCTTTAAATCCAGGAAGTGCTTCACTACAAGGTCTCTTTTCCTCAGTGATAGTGTCCCCTACCTTGCAGTCTGCTACTTCCTTCATTGAAGCAGTTATAAAACCAACTTCACCCGCTGAAAGTTCACCCGTCATCACTTTTTTAGGGGTGAAAATACCGATATTATCTATCTGGTATGTAGCATTATTAGACATCATAACAATTCTCATGCCTTTTTTTAGCACTCCATTTTTAACTCGCACTAAAATTACTACTCCTAAGTAAGTGTCATACCAACTATCAACCAAAATTGCTTGCAGTGGAGCATTTACATCACCTTGAGGAGCTGGAAGTTTTGCTACTATTGCTTCCAGTACATCTTTTATTCCAAGTCCAGTTTTTGCTGATATTAAAACTGACTCACTTGCGTCAATGCCAATTACTTCCTCAACCTGGAGTTTTACCTTTTCTGGATCTGCAGCAGGAAGATCAACTTTATTGAGCACAACTATTATTTCATGGTTGTTGTCAATAGCTTTATATACATTTGCAAGGGTTTGTGCTTCAACGCCCTGGCTACTATCTACCACTAAAAGTGAACCTTCACATGCGGCTAAGCTTCGACTTACCTCGTAAGAAAAGTCAACGTGACCTGGGGTGTCCATGAGATTTAGGCAATATTGATTACCGTCGTTTGCCGTATAATTGAGTTTTACCGTCTGTGCCTTAATTGTAATCCCACGTTCGCGTTCTATATCCATTGAATCGAGTATTTGATTGATCATTTCTCTTGCTTCAAGGCCGTTACATTCCTCTATTAAACGGTCAGCAAGCGTTGACTTACCGTGGTCTATATGCGCTATTATTGCAAAATTTCTTATGTTGTTCATTTATGGCTATTTTACTTAAGTAGAACCATTTTACATTTTAAGTGTTGTGAGGGCAATCCTTTATTAAGAGACTATTTACTCCTTCAACATAGACGACACTTTTTTCGAGCAGGAAATCACTTTATTAACCATATAGTTTTCATGATTATTATCTATTTTAGGCAACTCATACAGATAATTTACCATCATTCCAGCCGACTGACTAATACCTTTTTCAGAAGTATCCGCCATCCAGTTTAATTGTTTTATCGATGCACCATTGCTTAAATGAAAATGCGCCACCGGATCATAAGCATTCCCATTACTATTATTCACTTTTAGTAAATAATATGCACATAGTTTAAGCATGCATTGTTTAGTTTCATTTATACATTCAACGTTAATTTTTAATTGCTCTGCACTTTCTAAAATTTCTGCACTAGATTGTTTTATATTTAGTTTGCCCAATAAAGTGACATCTTGGTTTAGATTGTTTTTTAGCCATTTCGTAAAGCCAGGTATTGGAGAAAGAGTTGCATATGTTTTTATACTTTTAAACTCCTGTGATAGCTTTTCTACAACCCTTTTGATCAAAAAATTACCAAGGCTGATTCCAGATAACCCTGCTTGAGTGTTTGATATTGAATAGAATATAGCAGTGCTTGCATTACTCGGATCATTTGAAGGTACTGACTCATCTAAAAGGTGTTGAATACTATCTGCAATCTTATCCACCAATGCAACCTCTACAAAAATTAGAGGTTCGTTTGGTATCTTGTAATGAAAAAAAGCAAAACAGAGACCCAGCCTGTTTTTTAAGTCATCCCAAGAGGAAATTTTATGCACAGCTTCATATTTTATAAGTTTTTCTAGCAATGATGCAGGTGAATCCCAGGTGATTTGACGAAGATCAAGTAGATCAACATCAACCCAAGTATAGAGTATATTTTTTAATTCGCTTTCTAGTGGATTCAAGCTTCTATATTGGTTCTTTAGCTTAAGCACGTCAGAACGCATATCAACAATAAACTTAAGGCCTTCTGGTAAAGAAATAAATTGCTTCAATATTTTAGAACGCGGTGATTCAAGAATTTTTATTAAATCCTGTTCAAATTTATAGTTTAACTCGGGATCTTGGTTTTTCTTATACTCTCTAATTTTCTCATCTATTTCCGCTTTATTCGGATTAAATTTTTCTGCCAGGGTTTGTAGAAATTTTATTTTACCTTTCTCTGATAAGCTTAAGTACAAGTTACCAAGAGATACAGCATTTTTACGTGCTGAAACCTCCCCTCCCTTTGGATTTAAGCACTCGTTCATCTTCAAGACTAAACTATCGATATCGCGACTGTTGCTTAAATCAGGACTGATGTTACCAATCCACGATCTTACAGCATCTGCCACTCCACCTAGTATTTTAAAAAAGCTTCTTACCGCCTTTTTGTCTTCAACTTTCACTATATCAGTTTTTACCAATGATTCTTTTGTCATAGATTCCCTTTATTATACATAGCTAATGCAAGTCAGGGTCATACCGCTGCGATATCTCTAGATCCCGCTAACAAGTAGCGGGATGACGAATTTGTCGTTTGTCAAATCGTCGGTAAACCCAAGTTATTTTAGCTACATATAGCTTAAGTTAAAGGAAAATTTTAGCTACATAGCAGGCACTATTACTAGATTATTAATAATTCAGTAATACAATAGACTTCTTGCACTACCTCCCAAGCCACAACTGTCATTCAGTAGAAACGAAAAAACTTGCTTGACAAACTCCGCCAGCTCCCCTATCATGAAACTGAAGCTATTGTATTTGCTTTCGCCAATCTGCAGATTAAAAGGTAAGGATTACTTAATGTATCGGCGTCTTATGTTCAATTTTTTGCAGTATATAGATACTGTATGTCTTTACAAAACTTCATCTACATCTAGATTTTTATCTAAATAAGCTGAACGCGCTTATAAAGCGTTACAAGACATCAAAAAATGCCAATACTCGACAGAGATAGTAAAAGACTAGCTAACTCGGGGATTCTTTGTCTTTTTTTCTGCTTAGTAAATTTCTTAAACGTTTGCAGCGTAAGTTAGTTGCAATTAAAAGCAGCTGAATTTCGCTTGTCAAGCGTTTAAAACATAAAAAACGCCAATATTTTAAAGCGGATAATAACCACGGGGCTTCTTTTGCCTTTTTTTTCATTTGGTAAATTTCTTAATGTTTGTGGCTGAACGACAACCGTCATCCCGCTACTTGTTAGCGGGATCTCTTGTTAGCGGCTGAGATACCGCGAATGAATCGCGGTATGACGTAGGACTGCTGTCATTCCAGCGCGTGACGCTGGAATCCAGCCTTTCACGCAATCCCATCAAGAACGTTGTATTTTACATAACACTTTTATGCTTACCAACTTAATAAAATTCCTGGATCCCAGTGTCTGGGCACTGGGATGACAGGCTAGCCTGACAACCGTCATCCCTGTAAAGATCAAGTATCCCACTACGTGTTAGCAGCTAAGAGATACCGCGAATGAATCGCGGTATGACGGTCTGTGGCGGTATGACGGTTAAGCAATTCGTCATCCCGCTGCTTGTTAGCGGCTAAGAGATACCGCGGCGGTATGACGTAGGACTGCTGTCATTCAAGTAGCTGAAACTGGAATGACACGTCATAAAGGAACCAGTGTCAGCTACTTGGATGATACCTTTTTTCTACTTAGTTTGGGTTATGCAAGAAGTCTATTTACTTCTTAACTTGACGCACATGATGTCTTGCAGCATCATCTACTGTCTCTAAATAAATCATTGCTAGACATATACCACTGTGTACTTCTACGGATACCTTATTGTCTAAACTTCGATTAAAGCAAGAATTTTTTCCCGGAAAAGCAAGATTACTAAGGTGCAGTTCCCATTTTAATCCTTTAGTTGATATTTGAGCTCTCGGTATACCAAGTAAAGATATTTTAGTATTTTTTGGCAAAGAAAAAAAATGGGTAATACCTTTTTGTAAAGTGTAACCTACCATGGGAGGTGAAGGTGTGTAAAAGATACTGCCCGTACTTAGAAAAATGTTAATATTCTGTAGTATGTGATCAATTGCTCCTCCAGTAATACCCGTTACTATTGATGGCAATAACTTTACTGTTTTTAAGTGAGCCATTGCTTTAGAAAAGTCGCAATAATCTTGATCAGGTAGATATATCGTATTCAAATTAGCACGTAAATCCAGATTTACGCTATCCAAATCTCCTACTACAAGATCAGGTTTTACGCCAATTGATAGAAGCTTGTTTGCTCCTCCATCTACAGCAATAATAGGTATATCTCGTTTAAAAAACGATGAGCTCGGTATTTTTCCATTTAGCACTACAATAGAACGATATTGTTGTTGTGTACTGCAGTGCAGCACATGATCATGGTGCAGGTTTTGCATCGTAGTAACATTTTTGAATAATTGATATTATGCTAATCACTAATCCAGCAATATTGCTAAGCACCACAAAAATTGAGCTCTGGTAAAGACCATAGCCAATCCAAGACAATGAACAAATAAGATAGTTTACTAACATTAACATCGATACATCACGAGTAACTTTAGTGATATATGCTTTATATACTTGAGGTGATAATCCAATTAGAGATGCAATTAACGCAATGAAGCCGAAGCATTCTTCAATATTTATATACATACATTTTCCTACGCTTGCTTTAACAATATCAGGTTCAAAGGGTTGTACTTTATGTACTCTCAGCTTTTCTAGAGCACCCCTAATGCGTGTAATTTATAACATCATTTAGTCTATTAATCAAGAAATTAATAGTGACTTGCATTTATGAAACCCAATCGGCTTCTATGCTAATTATTATCTAAACTAATCGTCGGTTGTGCATCTTGCTCAGAGATTAGGGCAACCAACAAATTATTTATCAATTGAACCTTTTGCTTGCCATCTAATTGTAAGCTTTTGTTTTTTTCAAAATGAGCTATTACTTCCTCGACAATTCCTATTGCATTTTGCACTATATGCCTTCTTGCCGAAGTGATAGCATGTGCTTGTTGACGCCTTAACATTGCTTGTGCAATCTCGGACGAATACGCCAAATGCGATATTCTTGCTTCTGTAATCTCAATTCCTGCAATATCTAATCTTTGTTGTAACATTGACTGCAATTCACTCGAAATTTTATCAGAATTTTTACGTAAAGACTCCTCATCGCTTTCGCTATCATACGGATAATTGCTTGCTAATTCTCTTATTACTGAGTCACTTTGTACAAAAACAAATTCGTGATAGTTGTTAACATTATAATACGCCTTTGCAGGACTGCTCACTCTCCAAACAATCACTGCTGAAATCTCTATTGGACTTCCATTGGCATCATTCACTTTTATTTTTTCTGTGTTGATATTTTGAAATTTTAGGGAAACTATATATTTGCTTGAAAAGGGAAGCGTTACACATATTCCAGACTTAAAATAAGTTCCAATATAATGACCAAAAAATTCTATCACTCTTGCTTCATTAGGGTCATTAATAAAAAATCCTTGAAGAAAAGTCAAAATTGAAACGGCAGCAACTCCAAGTGCAATTGTGCTGTCATATGCCAAAAAAAGCAGCGATAAAATTAATCCTAGCGCTATTAGTACAGGAAAAGCCCGAATTTGACTCAAATTTCTATCGTTTATCGTATTCTTATCCATATTGTCTTTAAACTTCTTTTTCACTTGAACTCTCTCTGTTGATCGTTTTGTTTATCTTATTTACAAATAGTTTAAACTCTCTTAATTCATGATCAGGCAATTTTACTTCAGTTTTATGTGCTATCGTAAGCGGATCAATGTGTTTGCCATTATATATAACTTCGTAATGTAAATGGGGTCCTGTTGCAACACCAGTGCTACCAACATAAGCGATGATCTGCCCCTGCTTTACTTTAGAGCCTAACTTTATATCGCCACTAAATCTACTTATATGCGCGTAACAGGTTGAATATTCATTTTTGTGTTTTATTTTGATGTAATTTCCATAGCCACCATTCTTTCCTATATATTCTATCACACCCTCTGCAGCAGCGTATATGGGAGTGCCAAGTTTAGCTGCATAATCCACTCCTTTGTGAAAAGCAATTTTACCGCGAACAGGATGCTTTCTATTGCCAAATTTTGAGGATATGCGATAATCTCCATTTAAAGGATTTGCAAAAATTTCGCCATTTTTTAAGCTTATTCCTTCTTTATTAAAATACCTTTCTTTGCCGTCTTGCGATTTATAATGATATAAACTAATAGCTTTCTTGTTTATTGTCAGTGAAGCATATAAAATTTTTTCTTCAGTCTTCTGATTATTAGGCAATCTCTCAAAAAGAACCTCCAATTTACTCTTCGGCACAATGTCTTTTTTAAAATCAACACCGAAATCTTTATATATGTTGATCAATTTCACCACTGTATTTGGCGCCAACCCTTCCGTGGCAAAAAAGGAAGATTTTATGGTACTGGATATGAATAACAACTTTCTATCACTTTCTGTCGTCAAAGTAGCTTTTTTTTTTCTGATTCCATGCTGGAATGGCTGTGCAAGATCTGTTGATGTTTCAGCGGTATATAACGGTAAGATAAAGAGCAGCATAAATACAATCAGCTTCATCATTTAAACAGCATCAACAAAAGTAAAATTACCTTCCACATACTGTACATCATCATTATCTTCTAATTCTTCAACCAATGCAGATAATTTATCAATCAACTCTTTATCGCTAATTTCAATCAGATCTTTTGGCTGCCATGAAAGACGAGCAAGTTCTGGTTCTCCGAATTTTGCATAAAAGGCATCGCGTACTTTACCAAAATCTTTTATTTCACAAGTTATAACGTGTAATCCTTCTTTGTCATTTTCCTCAACATTCAATACTTCTAATTCGATTCCATGACTGAATAAATCATCAAAATTCACACCCTCTGCTTTATAGACGATTAAGCCTACATGATCGAAAAGGTAACTAACACTTCCTGTTTCTCCCAAGTTTCCACCCTTGCGAGAAAATATATAACGTACCTCAGAAGCAGTTCGGTTGCGATTATTAGTCAAAACATGGACAATGAGTGCAGTGCCAGAAGGCCCATGACCTTCATATTGGATTTCCTCGTAATTTTCTCCAGCAACGTTACCAGTTGCATTTTTTATTGCTGTTTCTATTTTATCTTTTGGTAGATTTTCCTTGCGTGCAGCAAATATAGCAGAGCGAAGGCGCGGGTTGAGTTCGGGTAGCCCTTGCTTTGCAGCAACTGCTATTTCTCTAATCAGCTTCGTAAATTTTTGAGAGCGCTTTGCATCCTGAGCACCTTTCCGGTGTTTTATATTTGAAAATTGTGAATGACCAGCCATATTCAAATAGTTAAAAACCTAATTATATATCAAAGCATAGAAAAAGCTAAAGCAAATTTTCAAGCCTCTGGCTTGGCATCTTGCAGGTTTTCTGCTAATAACATACTTTCATACTGCTCAGCTTCTAAGTCAAGGCCAAGGGCTGAATGGGCTGCTACTAAATAGTTAATAGACTTAGAAAAATATTTAGAATCCTTATAGCTTGCCATATTCTGGAAACGCTTAATTGCTGCTAAATATTCACCACGCCTCAGGTAAAATTTACCGATAGAATACTCTTTTGTTGATATATGTTCTGTGATTAATTTTGCTCTTTCCTTTATCTCGTCTACATATTCGCTGCCTGGAAAGAGATTAATGTACTCAGTGGCTAGCTCTAAAGTTTTATATGCAGTTTGCTGTCCAAGTTGCACTTTATTAATTTGCATGTAATAAGATAATACCCTTAAGTAGTATACATATGGTAAATCTTCACCATTTGAATAAACATATATATAATCAGCCATATCACTTGCAGCACTGCTATAGTTACCCATATTATAGTGAGAGACCCCAGATAATAATTTTGCTTTCATTGCCCAATAAGAAAAAGGATACAAATCCTCTATCTTATGAAATGCCCTAATAGCTTGTTTATATTTTTTCTGGTCAAAAAGTTCAACTGCTTCTTCATATAGTTCAGTTTCAGTTTTTTCAAGATCATCCGCATACGATTGTGTAAAGGAGCAAATTAGGAAAATAAAGCACGTGATTAAAGTCTTATACATAAGATTTTTTTCGATCAAAATAAAGTATAGACCTAAATATTACTTAAATAAATAAATTTCTTAGGCAATAGCCGGTCCTTCTTCTTTATAACTACGGTCAGAACTACCTGCATTTCTTGATTCACCTCGTCCTTCCACTTTTGGATCTTTCAGCGTCTTACTGTAGGAATGTATAGTTAAGACCTGTACAGCCATAAAAATTGCAATACCTACCAAGCCTAAAGTAGGTCCAACAGCAGGATTTAAGGACGATGCTAATGCTATTAACATTATCCTTCTTATTAAAAATACAGAAGAACCAGCAAGCGCCAATCCGGCTACAGATATATTGCTAGTTTTCTTGCTAGATTTCTCATCAAGATCAGACTTTTCTGTTTCCTTTTTCTTATTTTTTTCATGCTTATCAATATAAGAAACAAGAGTTGCAAGAAAAGCAATTGCATTGGCAAGAAATAAAATTGCATCCTCTGCTGCTTCAAGTGAAGATGTTTCACCCATTATCATACCTACAATAACCAGTGCAGTTGTTATAGCCTCAATATAGATCAAACACTGACCTATATCAGAAATATTGTGCTCTTTTTCCTTTACTTCCTCTCCATTTTCAATAATCTCCAACTCTCGTTCTTTTTGTGCTATCTTCCTATTATTGTAAATTAAATATAGCGTACAAATAAGAGATAAGACTGTAAAAGGTAATATAGTGTGGCTTAGCGCGCCACTTATCACGCCAAGTAATACCTGATCGCTATATGTTTTTTCCAGTTCAATCGCCATCAGCAATGTAAATGGGACCATTGTTGCCAATGATGCACATTTTCTATATAGCTCTCTTTTTTTTAGTGCTAATAGTTCTTGTTCTAGCCTTTCTCTTTTGACTTCTTTATCAACTGTTGGCCAAAAATCCCAAAAAAACTCTTCTAATGGTTCAAAATCTCTTTTTTTCTTATTCTTTCCTGGAACCTTTTTAGTAGAAGAAAATTTGCCACTAGGTATTTTCATAATATTAACCTAATTAGTTGTAAGTTAATATAATTATACACCTTTTTGCTTTCTGAGTCAATATCACTAAGATATTAACTACTCTTGTCTATTAACTATTTCCTAGGAGATTTAATCAATCTGTTTGATGCCGGCTAGGATATAATTATAGCCTGACCACATAGTTATAATAGCTGCAACCCATAAACAAATCGCACCTGTATATTGAATCATATAATAATCGTTCATTATTAGCGCTACTACAGCAACCATCTGCAAAAATGTTTTAATTTTGCCAGCTTTGCTTACAGGTAGACTAACATTTGTAGCTATCAAAAACTCCCGCAAACCCGAGACTAATATCTCCCTACAGATGATGATAATCGATGGTACTATTGTAAAATCATTTATCTTATGCTTATAAACTAGCATAATTATCGTTGAAACCACTATTAATTTGTCAGCAATTGGATCAAATAGCTTGCCAAACTTTGATTGGACTTTCCACGCACGCGCCAGGTAACCATCAAAAAAATCCGTAATGCACGCAAACACAAAGATTGATATTGTTATCAGGCCTGCATATTTATTTTCTATATAAAAACTTAATATTATTGCTGGTATTGCAAGTGCACGAGAAATTGTAAGCAAATTAGGCACGTTTTTTTTAAGCATGTAATATCATCTTACGTAATAGGTAAACTTATACAGAAGTACAACAGAGTTCACAAGTTAATAATTTACAATTGAACATTTATAAAAACTCCATATACTTAAAAAATACAAGCTTAAAATATAAGGATGTAATGATGAACGATGATTTAGATAGTACCACAAAACAAGAAGCGCTTAAGTATCACAGCAGAGGTGGTAACCCTGGTAAAATTTCAATCATGCCAACAAAACCTTTATCTACCCAGTATGATTTGTCACTTGCTTATTCCCCTGGTGTTGCAGCTCCGTGCCTTGAAATAGCTAAAAATCCTGAGGTTGTTTATGATTATACAGCAAAAAGCAACTGTGTTGCTGTCATTTCAAATGGCACTGCAGTGCTTGGACTTGGTAATATCGGTCCTCTTGCTGCAAAACCTGTCATGGAAGGCAAAGCTGTTTTATTTAAGCGTTTTGCTGATATTGATGCAGTTGATATAGAAGTTGGTACAGAAAATATAGAAGATTTCATCAATGCAGTAAGGTATCTTGGGCCAAGTTGGGGGGGGATAAATTTAGAAGATATAAGATCTCCCGATTGTTTTATAATAGAGAAACGCCTGAATGAACTGATGGATATTCCAGTGTTCCATGATGACCAGCATGGAACTGCGGTGGTTGTTGCAGCTGGCATAGAAAATGCTCTTGATATTGTTGAAAAGAAATTAGAGGACGTTAAGATCATTATGAATGGTGCTGGAGCAGCCGGTATTGCATGTTTAGAAATACTAAAGTCCATGGGCGCTAAAAATATAGTGCTGTGTGATAAGCAAGGAGTAATATACAAAGGTAGAAACGAGGATATGAATGAGTGGAAGGAAAAGTATGCAATTGATACTTCCGAACGTTCTCTACTTGATACAATAAAAGGCGCTGATGTATTCATCGGACTATCTGCAAAAGATGTGTTAAATGAAGAGATGTTAAAGAGTATGGGCAAAGACCCGATTATTTTTGCTCTTGCCAATCCCGATCCAGAAGTAAGGCCTGAGTTTGCAAAATCTGTGAGGCCAGATGCAATAATTGCAACTGGTAGGTCAGATTACAACAACCAAGTCAACAACGTAATGGGTTTTCCTTATATATTTAGAGGGGCGCTTGATGTACATGCAACAACAATAAATGATGAAATGAAAATTGCAGCTGCAGATGCAATAGCAAAGCTTGCCCGTGAGCCAGTACCAGGTGAGATATCTGCAGTCTATGGCGGTCGTAAAATGGGCTATGGACGTGAATATATAATACCTACTCCATTTGACCCAAGATTAATTTCTATAGTAGCTCCTGCTGTTGCAAAAGCCGCAGTTGATTCAGGTGTTGCAAGAAAGGCAATACAAGATTGGAGTAAATATGAAAATCAATTAAAATCTCGTCTTTCTAATGTTCTCAGCACGCTGAATTTACTATCTTCACATATGTAATTTATTGGATAAAGTTAAAAGTGATAAACCAACCCAAACTCTAAGCCATATATGCCAAACCTATTGGTAATGGTTGCAGTTGTTGATTCAACACGTGCAGTTTCATCAACTTTACTTCCTCCACCGGCAGGAATATATCCTTCACCAGCTAGTATCTTTATTCCTGGTACAATATCTTTAAATTGGTTATCAAGGATACCAAAATAGCGTAAACCAGCAAATGCTTGAGTTTGTGCTGTAAGTTGGTGATTGATACCAAGTTTTGCTTGGTAAGCCAAGGCATATCTGGTTTTTCCTAGAAATTTAACCCTAGTTACACCTGCACCAATACCAACATATGGGGTGAATGGCATTTTTGCTATATTAAAATCACGATATACATTGACCATTCCAGCTAAGTTATTAAAACCTTCATTTTTCATCTTAAATGCAGCTCTGAACTCTGCTTCAACACTACAATTTTCTTGAATGTGAATATCAACCTTTCCACTTCTCCAAGGTGAATTGCATTCCGCTCCAGTAGACGCATCATTGTGACGACGAAGTTCAATATATCTTGCTTTTTTCTTATCTGAATAATCTTCATCATATAAGTTAGTCTGAGAATATAAGCCTTCAAACTCAACTCTCATATTTTTGAATAAATACCCTATTGCAGCACTACCGGCAAACCCTGGAACATATTTAGGACTGTATCCAGCTTCAATTCGCTCCTTCTTATTAAAACTAAAAACCCCTCTGTTATATTGTCACCTGCATCTTCTTTTCCTTCTAGAGAACCTATTGCATTGAAGAATGCTCCAAAATAGTTAGCTTTGATGTAAACATTCTCTAAGTTATTTATTTTATCATCGTAAGATAAGCACCTAAATGAAAAAGTTAGCAAAACCAATAGATATGTGAATTTAAATCTTTCGCCCACCACAAAGCCTCCCTGCATAATTTGTCATTCCATTATTATAGTATGCTTCTATTTTTTATGATAGCAACTTTTTATTGCGCTCAATCGTTTTAGATTTATAATGAAAGTATTGTAATTTAAAGCAAATCAATGACTATTGCAATTCACGAATTAGAGAGGATCATCAAACAATCGTTCCCCGACGCTGATATAAAGATTCATGATCTTGCTGGAGATGATGACCATTATCATTTAAAAATAAACTCCAAGTGTTTTCTTGGAAAGACAAAAATAGAACAGCATAAAATGGTATATAAAGCTCTGGAAGGTCAGTCTATACACGCCTTGCAACTGGAAACTAATACTTAAAAATAAGGTGAATTTATGAGCAATTTTGAACAAATAAAAAAAGATATAACAGAAAATGATGTGGTATTGTATATGAAAGGCACTTCTGATTTTCCTCAATGCGGATTCTCTGGACTCGTCGTGTCAATCCTAAAAAAATTGAACGTGAAGTTTAAGTATATTAACGTGTTGGAGAATGATGAAATACGTGAATCTATAAAAAAGTTTTCTGATTGGCCAACAATTCCACAATTATATATAAAGGAAGAGTTTATTGGTGGTTGCGACATCACTCGCGAGATGTACGAAAAAGGCGAACTGCAAAGTTTATTGAAGGAAAAAAAAATTATTGCGGAATAAGTACCAAGAAACCAGTGCCCAGACGCTGGATAACGTAGTATAGCTATGAAAAAGGATCTTATGTCTTAAACCGTATCCGTTCAGGGGAGCGGCAAAATAAGGTAGACAAAGCAAGATAATAATGTTGATGTTAACACTATTGTCAAGTTTACTGGCCTTTCTATTAGTGAGATTGAAGAATTAAGTGTGAGCGGTTACAAATAATTTACCATTTCTTCTGGTTTCACTATCCTTTCAAACTCTTCCTCAGTGAGCAGTTGAAGTTTTGCTGCTGCTTCTTTTAGAGTGATATTTTCTTTATAAGCAAGCTTCGCTATTTTTGCTGCATTGTCGTACCCTATATGCGTATTTAATATAGTGACCAACATCAACGACTGATTCAGTAAATCTTTTATCCTCTCTTCATTTGCTTTAATACCAATTACACATTTTTCTGTAAAATTTAAACTTGCATCAGCTAAAAGTCTTATAGACTGCAAAACATTGTAAATTATCACTGGCTTAAACACATTCAATTCAAAATGACCGTTTGAACCACTAATGGTTACAGCAACATGATTTCCCATAACTTGAGTGCATACCATAGTCACCGCTTCACACTGAGTTGGATTCACTTTACCTGGCATAATTGAAGAACCAGGCTCATTTTCCGGTAACATTATTTCCCCAATTCCGCATCTTGGACCAGAACCAAGCAACCTTATATCATTTGCAATTTTCATTAAACTGACTGCTACTGTATTGAGTGTTCCACTGAGCTCAACTAAAGCATCATTTGCTGCTAGCGCTTCAAATTTATTGCCTGCTGAAGTAAATGGAAGGTTAGTAATTCCTGCAACTTGCTTTGCAAAATCTTCAGCAAAACCCTTTTTAGTATTGAGTCCCGTGCCAACCGCAGTGCCACCTTGTGCAAGCTCGTATATACCACTTAAAGTTGATTTTACTCTCTCTATCCCCTTTTTAATCTGGACTGCATAGCCAGAGAACTCCTGTCCTAGTGTTAGGGGCGTTGCATCTTGCAGATGAGTACGTCCTACTTTTATTATATCTTTAAATTCCTGAACCTTATTATCCAGCACCTTATGCAATTTTTCAAGATTTGGAATAAGCAAGCAGTTTATTTGCTCTGCTGCTGCTATATGCATTGCTGTTGGAAAGGTGTCATTTGACGACTGACCATAATTCACATGATCATTTGGATGTATTGGAGATTTACTACCCAAATTACCACCTAAAATCTCTATTGCACGATTGCTGATCACTTCATTCATATTCATATTAGTCTGCGTTCCGGATCCGGTTTGCCAAACAACAAGCGGAAATTCATTATTAAATTTGCCATCTATTACTTCCCTCGCGGCTGTGCAAATTGCGTCCCCTACCCTATCATCTATAACACCATGTTTCATATTAACACGCGCTGCTGCAAGTTTTACTATTGCTAATGCTTTAATCAGAGGCTCTGGCATTTTTTCTGTGCCAATCTTAAAATTTTCTAAAGAACGCTGAGTCTGTGCTCCCCAGTAATGTTCACTTGGTACTTTTACTTCCCCTAAGCTGTCTGATTCTATTCTCGTCTTTCTATCCATATTTTCCTCCTGGTGTTATGCAAACTGGTTCACTACATAATTTTTTCATGCCTACTTCTTGGTTAATTAAATCATACTAGATCCAAGTAGTCAAGTGTACGAACATTGCAATTTTCAGTTAACTTGCATGGTAGATGCAAGTAGCTGACACTGATTCACTTTATGATGGTGTCATTCCAGTCTGGAATCCAGCCTTTTCATAATCATCAAAACGTTGTATTTTAACATAAAACGGCTACTTTTATGCTTACCAACTTAATAAAATTCCTGGATCCCAGTGTCTGGGCACTGGGATGACACCCTTCTGGTGGACTCAAATCACGATGTTTGCACAGCTGTACGCTTAGTTCTGGTTGCACGCTACCATTCTTGTACATCCATAAATAGAAAATTTACGCTTTAAAAGGATCATATACATCGATTTCCTTAGAATTACTCTTTTTCAATTTTTCACTTAATAATCTTAAAATAGGCTGTAAATCACCATTAATTGATAAGCACAGCACTTCTTTATTGAGATAATTAGCTAGGTGATTCTTCTTTTCCAGAATTTCTGCTTCCCTCAATAAGTCGCATTTGTTTAATACTACAATCTCTTCTTTTTCAACAAGATCACTATTGTAAAGTTCCAATTCATTATGGATACAACTATAAGCCGAAACAACGTCATCGTGAGTTACATCGATTAAATGAAGTAAAATTTGACACCTTTCTATGTGCTTTAAAAATTTATGCCCGAGCCCAACTCCAAGGTGAGCATCAGTAATTATTCCAGGAATATCTGCTATTACAACTTCGCTATCATCCACTTTTACCATGCCTAAATGAGGTCTTACGGTGGTAAATGGATAATCGCCTACTTTTGTATCGGAATTTGAGCAGCGAGTCAAAAATTTTGATTTACCTGCGTTTGGCATGCCAATAATTCCAACATCTGATAAAACTTTTAGTTTTAATAATACATGTTTTTCTTCGCCAGGCTGACCGTAAGTAAAATGTCTTGGTGCCTTATTAGTAGAAGATTTAAAATTAGTATTTCCAAGTCCACCTTTTCCACCCTGTGCTACTTGAAATTCCATACCAGGCTTGTCAAGGTCTACTATTATCTCTTCACTTTCTTCATCAATTATTTGTGCACCGACTGGAACTTTAAGTATAACGTCTTTCCCTGCTGTGCCAGATCTATCCCTGCCTGCACCATTTTTTCCACTATCTGCTTTAATGTGTCTTCTATAACGAAAATGAAGCAAAGTGTTGAGATTAGCGTCGCTGATGAAAACTATGTTTCCACCCTTTCCTCCATTACCACCATTTGGACCACCAAATTCAACGAACTTTTCTCGACGAAAACTTGCACAGCCATCACCACCGTCACCAGCTTTTAAACACAATTTTACTTCGTCTATAAAACCCATGCTAACCCACGATAATATTTAGCATCCTTTCCTAATGCGCTTTCTATTCTGATTAGCTCGTTATACTTCGCGAGTCTATCAGAACGCGATAGCGACCCGGTTTTTATTTGCCCGCAATTTGACGCAACTGCTATATGAGATATTGTTGTGTCTTCTGTTTCACCTGAGCGATGAGAAACAACAGCTTTATAGCCATTTGATTTTGCCATTTCAATAGCAGCAAAAGTTTCTGTTAACGTCCCTATTTGATTTGGCTTGATCAGTACAGCATTTGCCATTTTTTCCTCTATTCCTTTGCATATCAGTTCACAATTTGTAACAAACAAATCATCCCCAACCAATTGAATTTTACTCCCCAATTTTGCAGTAAGTAATTTCCAACCTTCATAGTCGTCTTCACTCATTGCATCTTCTATAGAAATTATTGGATATCTTTCCACAAGATTACAATAATATTCAGTCAACTCTTCTGAAGTAAGATCTCTGTGTTCAAATTTGTAAATTCCATCTTCATAAAAAGTAGATGAAGCAACATCAAGGCCTAGTGCAAAATCACTTTGCGCTGAATAACCTGCTGATTCTATAGCGTATATGATCAAATCAAGTGCTTCTTCAGTACTTTCAATATTTGGTGCAAAACCACCTTCATCCCCTACATTTGTGCTATAACCTTTTTTCTTAAGAATGCTACGTAAGTTGTGGAATACCTCCGCAGATATTCTAATCGCTTCGCTGAAAGTCTCAGCACCGACCGGAAGAATCATGAATTCTTGGAAATCGAGCTTATTGTCTGCATGTACTCCACCATTAATTATGTTAATGAGTGGAACCGGCATAACACTCGTCTGCTTTCCTCCCAAATATCTATATAGCGGCATTTTGAAACTGTTTGCTGCTGCTTTTGCAACTGCAAGAGACACACCCAAAGTTGCATTTGCTCCAAGTTTTGATTTGTTTTTTGTTCCATCCAGTTCAATTAATGCTTTATCAATTGCATTTTGGTCCGCTGCATTCATTCCAATGATTTCATCTGCTATTATCCCATTTACAGCTTGAACAGCTTTCAGCACTCCCTTACCACAATACCTTTTCTCATCTTGGTCCCTGAGTTCCAAGGCTTCTAATTTACCGGTTGAAGCTCCAGAAGGTACAGATGCCCTGCCTATTGCACCATCACAGAGCTCAATTTCTACCTCAATAGTGGGGTAACCCCTGCTATCTAAAATTTCTCTTGCAAATACGTTATTGATTATCTTATTCATTACATTAAACCTTAACTTCCGCAATAAGTGCTGCAGTTTCCTTTGCCAATTTAGCTATATTACTACCAGCACCAATAAATAATACTATATCACTTGGACTTGTCGAATCACTAATAAAATGTGAAATGAGCAAAGCATCATTCATAATTTTTGTGTTATTAAATCCATTACTGATTAAAGCTTTTTGTATATCATCAATCCCACAACCAGGAATAGGCTTGTCTTCTGGGGGATGAACAGGAGTGAGGATGACATAATCAAACATCATGAAAATTCGTATGAATTCATCAAAAAAATTACGAATGCGGGCAAAACGAAGTGGTTCGATAATTCCTATTACTTTTCCTTTAGTAATCGAACGTGCAGCCGTTAAAGTTGCATATATTTCATTTGGATGATGGGCATAATCCTCAATTAACTTAACACCTTTAATATCGGCAATCAAAGAGAATCTTCTTGCTACTCCTTGAAATTCCAAAAGGCCTTTTTTAATATCTGCATCGCTAATTCCGAGCTTTATCGCAACTGATATTGCAGCTAGGGCGTTGCTTACTTTGTGAATTCCAATTGCATTTGATAGTACTATGTTTTTTAAAGGGCTGGATCCCAGTGTCACGCACTGGGATGACATCTCTGTACACTTTCCTTTTGTCATTCCAGCACGTAATGCTGGAATCCAGTTGTTCAACACATCAAATTCTATGCTGTTAGCATGCTGTTTAATGTTGCTGGCTCTTATGCTACCATTCTCAAACCCAAACGTTATAGAATTACCCGCATCATAATCGATGTCTACAGAATCAGGTAAAACTGCAGAACCTGCATTATTCACGAATTGGGAAAATGCATTTTTGATATTATCAAATGTGCCGTAATAATCTATGTGGTCATTGTTGATACTTGTTATGACAGCAATCTTTGCAGGGATTTTTAGCATAGTTCCATCAGACTCATCAGCCTCGATCAGAAAAGTGTCACTCCCTCCAAGTTTGAAGTTGCTCTTATAGGAATTTAATATCCCTCCTACAGTTACAGTCGCATCAATGCCAGAATGATCAAAAATGGAAGCAATCATAGCGGTTGTTGTTGTCTTTCCGCTTGAACCTGAAACCGCTATCACATATTTACCTTTCATAATTTCAGCAAGTATGTCTGATCTATGCAAAACGGTTTTATTGTTATTTTTTGCCGCAATTAACTCCACATTATCAGATTCTATTGCAGAAGAATGTACAACTATTTGAGCTTGGCTTATATTATTAGCATTGTGACCAATAAAAACCTCTATACCTAGCTTTTGTAACTTATTTATATTGTCGTTTGATTGTGCATCACTGCCTTGAACTTTGCAATTGGAATTGTGAAGAATTTCAGCAATGGCACTCATTCCGATTCCACCTATACCAATAATATGTATTATTCCTTTTTGAGTTTTGTTAATATTTAGCAGTAGATGTTTACTCATTACTAAATTTATTATAGTATAATTTAAAATCCTCATAGTATCGAACCATCTTACCGAATACAATGATAAAAAACCTAACCTTTCTATGTCTAATATTTGTTTTGATAAGTAGCTGCAGTTTTAGCAACAGGTTTAACTGCACTGCAGGTCATTATAAAATTGGCAGCAGCTACACAATAAATGGTATAACTTATCACCCAAAAAACTGTAAACACTATGAAGAGATAGGGATAGCATCGTGGTATGGAATAGAAGATCATGGCACACTTACAGCAAATGGTGAAGCGTTTAACCGTCACTTGATCTCTGCAGCGCATAAGACTTTGCCCTTACCCTGCTTTGTTCTTGTCACTAATTTAGAAAATGGAAGAAAGCTTGTTACAAGGGTTAACGATAGAGGGCCTTTTATTGAAGGCAGAATAATAGACTTATCAGAAAAAGCAGCTCAAGTCTTAGGATTTCATAAATCTGGGCTTGCAAAAGTAAAAGTTCAATACCTAAGAAAGATGTCAGAACAATTGATACAAAATACTCCTCATTACAGAAAGCAATATGAAAAAGAAATGCAGAAACGTCACCCGAAACAAGACAGTGCAGAAAGTAAGGGATATGTTGCATTTTTTAAAAGTGCTCAGGCTGCTAAATCAGCTGCATCAAAGCTTCGCAATCAAGGAATAAAAAATGTTAGATTGCTTTTTAAGAACGATCAATATTGCGTGAAAGTGAGTTATAGGTAGTGGTGAGTGCAGAATTTGAAAGATTTGGTTAATGTAAGGAACGCTGGCTAACTATTGTAAGTTAAAAATGTGATATAAAAAAGATATCAACAATTTATAGCTATACCACCGCGATATCTCTTAGCCGCTAACACGTAGCGGAATGACGAGCTTATCGTCACGCCACCGCTAACCGTCATACCGCGATTTATTCGCGGTATCTCAGCCGCTAACAAGTAGCGAAATGACAGCAATCCTACGTCATGCCGCCGCTAACCGTCATACCGCGATTCATTCGCGGTATCTCAGCCGCTAACAAGTAGCGGGATGACGAGCTTATCGTCATGCCACCGCGAACCGTCATACCGCGATTCATTCGCGGTATCTCAGCCGCTAACAAGTAGCAGAATGACAGCAATCCTACGTCATACCGTCACGGTATCTCTAGATCCCGCTAACAAGTAGCGGGATACTTGACCTTTACAGGAATGACAGTTGTCGTTTAGCTATAAATGTTAAGAAATTTACCAAATAAAAAAAAAGGCAAAGAAACCCTAGGGTAGCTAGTATTCAAATTCTCCCTTGTCTATTTGACGTCTTTTACTGTCTTAAACACTTTATAAGCGCGTTTCGGCTTGTATAGGTAGAAACCTAAAAGTTTTATAAAGACATGAGGTGCACATAGTGCAAAAAATTAAGCATGATTTACGCCAAATACATTAAGTTTTTTGTCATTAATCCACTGCAGAGATTGCGAAGATAAATAAATAGCTTCAGTTTCATGATAGGAGGGCTGGCGGAGTTTGTCAAGTAAGTTTTTCGTTTCATCCAATGCGCTGCCAAAAGTTTGTTATGCAAGAATGCACTAGCCATTTCTCACAGATTCATTTAAACTTAATCAAGTAGGAGTATTATTAACGCGAAAAGAGTTTAATTAGAGATTTAAGTGATATGGCGCGTGAGGAAGATATAAACCAATTAGTAGAAAATGGATTTGATATTAACTCAAAAGATGCAAGTGGAATCACTCTCTTGCATAAGTTCACAAAAGAAGGCGATTTAGTTGGAGTAAAGTCATTACTAGAGCACGAAGCTGATTTCAATGTCGTAGACAACGAAAATAGAAACCCTCTGCATTACGCCATTATGCATGGACACAAGAAAGTTGCTAAACTTTTTGTTAACCAACTGACAATTAATTCCAAGGATAAAAATGGATTCACTCCACTGCACCTTGCTGCACTACAAGATGACACGGAATTAATAGATTTTTTGATAACAAAAGGCGCAAAAATTAATGAAAAAGATGCCAAAGAGGGCTATACTCCTCTTCATATAGCTTCACTATACGGTTCTAAAAAAAGCGTCCAAATTTTAATTGATAGCGGAGCAAATCTCGAATGTGAAGATAACAATTTTCGTACTCCTTTGTTTTTAACCATTTATCAATGCACCGCACATTATGACAGCAGAGCAGAAATTATAGAATATCTGATAAAGAAAGGTGCAAATATAGAAGCCAAAGATGCAGAAAATAACACTACGCTTTTCCTAGCAGCGTATAACAACAAAATGCAAATAGTAAAACTTATTGCAAAAAAACAGCAAGCAAGTAACGATAAAATTAAACTTAAAGAGTTTTTTTGCACAAAAAACAACCATGGTTTTGATGCGTTAGATTGCGCTATTGAGCATAATAATAGAAAAATGGTAACATTTCTTGTTTCAAAGGGAATAGAAGCAAACGATCAAGATTTTAATGGTAACGCTAGGCTGCATAAAGCTAGCCATAATGGTAACACTAAAACAGTTAAGCTCTTATTGAAGCTTAAGGTAAACGTTAATGCTGTTACTAAATGTAACAGAACTCCCTTGCTACTCGCAGTTAAAAAAGGCCATACACAAATTGTGAAAATGTTATTGGAAGTTAGAGCCAATATGAACATTTGTGAGCAACAAGGTTTTGCACCTCTACATCTTGCTGTTCAAAAGGATTATTTTGATATAGCTCAGTTGTTAACAGAAAAAGGTGCAGACCTTAACATTAAGTGCAATAACGGTCATACCGCAATAGATATGTTCATTAGCAAGGCTCATAGCAAAAAAAACATCGAAGAAAATTACAAAAAATTTTGTAGATTTTTGATGCTTTATCTGAAAGAGCTACATAGTAAACACAAAGCCTGTTGTATACTTTCAACCCTAGCTCTAAGCTTAACAATTATAGGCTTACCATTTATTTTCAAGCCTATTATTAAATACAGAGAAAGAAGTACAATATATAAAAAAATTAGGGCTATGCTGGTCTACATTTAAGTACAAGAAGAGTATACAAAAAATACATAGCCAAAGCTAATACACGACAATTATCTGCTCGATGAAAATGAGATTAAATACATTTTTAATATTTTTATAGAAATCTATTAGTATAGATTTTGTATGCTGTTCTAATGGCTATTTTTAAATGCTTAATACTCCTCTTCATTATTTCTTGCACACATCTACCTACCAAGCAATATCCTATTAACATAGACAATTATAAGTACGATTATCCGTTGCAACAATATAACACCTCTTTGGAGATTAATGAACCGGCAATACCAGAAATTATGCCTTTACCAATAGAGTTTCCCGATCTCACAATCAGTAATCAGCTTATTTCTATTAATGTTAGTGAAGAAGTATCAGTAAAGGATTTGCTGATTGAGATAGGAAAACTTTCTGACGTTAACTTGGATATGGACCCAAAAATATCAGGTAATATTATTTTAAAGCTAAAAGATAAGGATATAAACGAAGTAATTCAGAGTATAGCAAATAGCGCCAAACTGCGTTACTCAACAAGTAATGGTGTAATTAGAATTGAGCAGGACTTGCCATACGCACAAAATTATTACGTAGACTTCATCAATATTCAACATTCTGCTCAAAGCAGTTTCGTCATTAATAACAATATTACTAACAGTGATGGAAGTAACGTTGATAGGGACTATAACAATGTTATGAAGTCTCAATACAGTAGTGACTTATGGAATTCATTAGAAAAAGGCTTGAATGCAATAATGGATGTTAACGGGGTGGATGATGGCGAATTCCTTTCATCCAACAGAGAAGCTGGTGTTATTATTTTGAATGCTAGAAAAGATATCCACAAAGCTGTTGAAGAATATATTAATAAGGTTAAGAAGTTAGCGTCTTCTCAAGTAATGATAGAGGCAAAAATAGTTGAAGTTGTGCTAGATGACAAATACCTTTCTGGTATGAACTTAAATGACTTACAAGATGGAACTAAGTCTATAATAAATCAAGATAACTCCATTATTAACCTAGCAATGAACTTTGGTGCAAATGATCTAGGAGATTTAGTAAAAAATTTAGACAAATTTGGCACTTCAACTGTAATTTCAAGCCCCAGAGTACATGCTATAAATAATCAGCAAGCGATGATTTCATTTACTAAAAACCATATTTATTTTACCTCCGATATACAAAAAGATACTAGAAACTCTAATCAGACCTTAATTACCAAGATGAATAGCGTCCCAATAGGTGTTGTGCTAATAATCCACCCAAGCATTAACATTGATACTAGTGAAATATTCATGGATATACATCCAACTTTATCAAGAATTAACGGCTACACTAAAGATCCAGATATAGAGTACGTCGCACAGCAGAGTAAAATGAAATTAAATAGCGACATTCCAATTGTTGAAATCAGAGAAATGAACTCTATGTTAAAAATTAAGAGCGGTGAAATTATGGTAATCGGCGGGCTTATAGAACATAGAGAAGATAAGCAAAGCTTATTGCATCAGAAATCAAAAAGGCTAGCGAATAATATTAGAACAGTAGAAACTGTCATTTTTTTAAAAGCAACAATCGTACCAACATTTGGTTTGTTAGATAGAAAAGATAAGAATTTATATATATATTAAATTATCACTAAAAATTAAATATCAAACCAACTTCAATATTGTGAGTAGATATGTCATCTGCAACAGGTATCGGAACGCTAAAGTAACGATAGCCGAGAAAGGTTTTGATTTCTGGGATTATTGAATAATCAACACCAAGTTTTATTTGATAAGCAAACCAAGAAACATTCAGTGGCATTGAATTTTGGGGTGACCCATTAATCCTTTTTAATCTAAAAACTGTTGGTCCTATACCAAGACCGATGTACGGAGCAAATTGTGTATCCTGAACGCTGGGATTATAATAGAAGTTTAACAAAAACACAAATATACTTGCTGATTTATCAAATACCGGAGGAGAATTACTATCTTCAATATTGGCTATAGAATACGCGGCTTCAAAATCAATTTTACCATTTTCTCCAGCATAGTAACCTAAAGACATGCTGCTAAACCACTGGAAATCAATTTTACCATCAAATTGCTGTATACTTTTAATTTCATCTGCCACTATATTTTTTATTATAAAACCATAATGACTTTCAACTAAAGTTAGGACTCTTTTTCCTATTTCTTGTATACCCTTTACAAATATTTCTGAATTATCATGGTATACCTTACCACCGTTAGCGCTAACATAAAAATCAAGTTTTTTTGATTTTTCTTTTGTAGGCTCAGCTTGATCTGCAATACGTGACCACATATTTTTCTGATCAGCTACTTGGAAAACAGAAGGTGGACTACTTTCAAGTTCTTGATATTTTATTGGTATTTCTTTTGCAGTAACCTCCTCAGAACGTATCACACTTTTATTATTGTCTGTTTCTAATTTTAAGGGTTGTACTTGCTCAATGTGTGTATCATTACTAATATAAGTAATAAAAAAATAGACACATGAAATGAAAATCAAAAATAAAGTAATAGATATTCTAGTTATCATAAATGAATTCACAATTATCATTTACAGTATAATTACTATATCGTATATTTCTTCAATGTACAAAAATTAAGAAAAAATATTTCCAATTAGATAATTATTTTCCACTCCTTTAACATTAACTTTCACAATACTCTTGGCTTGAGCTTTTGATTCAAGCTTTATTAATGCAAAATTTTCTGCTCTACCGACATTATTTTGCTCAACCAGAACACTTTGCTTAGTGTTGATCAAGGATTGACAAAAACTGCTCATAATTTCTTTATTTACTTCTCTTAAATTTTTTACTCGTTCTTTACGCACATTCTCTGGTACTTGTGGCATTCGTGCAGCAGGTGTATTTTTCCGCTCTGAATATGGAAAAGCATGTAGGTAAACTATATTTGTTTTTTTCAGTAAATCAACTGTATCCTGAAACATTTCATCAGTTTCTGTTGGAAATCCAGCAATAATATCAGCGCCAAATGCTATATTAGGCCTCAAGCTCTTCATTTTATGACAAAATTCTATCACTTGTTCTCTGTTGTGACGACGCTTCATTCTCTTTAGTATTAAATTATTACCAGATTGTAGACTCAAATGTAAATGAGGCATAAGTCTTGACTCATTAGCTATTAAATCCATTAATTCGTCGTCAACTTCAGCAACATCGATAGAGGAAAGTCTTAGCCTCTTCAACTCTGGTATATCCTTTAAAACTCTCCTAATCATTGAACCAAGTGATGGCTTACCCAACAAATCTGTACCAAAGTCAGTAATATCAACCCCTGTAAACACTACTTCTTGATATCCATTTTCTACAAAGATCCTGATTTGCTCTATAATACTGTTTATTGGCACAGATCGATTATTCCCTCTTGCCTCAGTAATTGAACAAAATGTGCAGCTATGATTACAACCATTTTGAATTTCAATAAATGCCCTTGACTTATCTTCAAATCCATTAATTAGAACAGGTTCTACTTGGTTATCACTGACCAAGATTTTATCGTCATTTAGTAAGTAATTTTCAGCTTTTAGCTTATCTTGATTACCGAGCACTTTACTTACACCAGGAATGCTACTGTAAACTTCTGGATCCAACTGAACAGCACAACCAACTACGATAATTTCTTTATTTGGATCATTTTTGTAAATCTTACGTATCTTTTGCTTTACCTGACGTTCTGCTTCGTTTGTCACTGCACAGCTATGCACCACAACAACATTTTCTCTCTTTGCTTTTTTTAATGCTTCTTTGATTAACTCGCTCTCGTAAAAATTTAGACGACAACCAAATGTTATCACTTCATTCATGTTAGTATTTTTTGCTTTAATAGACCTAAATTATATCAAATATCCAAGCAAAGTCTCTTGCATGACTATTTTTTTGTAAATAAATGCTATGCAAGCAGCAGACACTGGGATCTCAACGATTTTCACTCAGACACAGTATCACTCCTTTGCTTATTATAGTCTTTTGACCTTTTTAAGATACAATCCGGATTGGATACTGAGTTGGTGAGTATAAAAGTATAGCTTCTACGTCATACCGCTGCGGTATCTCTTAGCCGCTAACAAGTAGCGGGATGACGATTGTCGGTGAATCTAAGTTACCTTAGCTACATTTCTAGCTGTAACTATAAATGTATGGATTTTTTATCGTGCCATGTTATAATTAACGTCTTGCTAAAAATTAAATATTGATGAATGAACTAAGAAAGTTAAGTATTACACAAATGCATGACGGGCTCAAAAAAAAGAGTTTTTCTGCCGTTGAACTCGTAGAGGCGCACATCAGTGCGGTTGAAAATGAGAAATTAAATGCATTTATAACAAAAACCCCAGAGATAGCAATGAAAGCTGCTAAAGCTGCAGATGAACATTTCTCTAGGCAAAAGGATGATTTAATCTCGCCGCTCATGGGTGTACCAGTTGGCATCAAAGATCTATTCTGTACAAAAGGAATAAAAACAACAGCATGCTCAAAAATGCTGGAAAATTTCGTTCCGACTTACGAATCTACGGTGTCTGACTTGCTGTTAAAAAGTGGAGCAGCCATGCTCGGTAAGCTTAATATGGATGAATTTGCTATGGGTTCTGCGAACACAAATAGCTATTTTGGCCCTGTTGAAAATGTGTGGATTAGAAAAAGCGATGGGGAAAAAGTTGTTCCTGGTGGATCATCTGGTGGATCTGCAGCATCGGTGGCTGGATTTTTATGCGCTGGAGCACTAGGGAGTGACACCGGTGGATCTGTGCGCCAACCAGCAGCTTATTGTGGAGTGGTTGGAATAAAGCCAACTTATGGAAGATGCTCGCGTTTTGGTATGATTGCATTTGCGAGTTCTCTAGATCAAGCAGGAGTCATTACTCGTTCTGTCTCTGATTCAGCATTAATGCTGGAAGCAATCTGTGGCTATGATACAAAAGATTCAATATCAAGCGAAAAGCCAGTGCCTAAATTTTCTAGCTTTATAAATGGTGATGTCAAGGGTAAGCGTATTGGTATACCAAAAGAATATAGGATGGATGGAATTTCAGAGGAAATAGTCCATAATTGGGAGAAAGTTGCTTCCTATTTAAAAGAAAATGGCGCTGAAGTTGTTGACGTTACTCTGCCACATACTAAATATGCAATACCAGTCTATTATTTAATTTGTTCTGCTGAAACTTCATCCAATCTTGCTCGTTATGACGGTGTGCGTTATGGGTTCAGGGTTGATGCTGATACCCTTAAAGAAATGTATTCACTAACAAGAGCAGAAGGTTTCGGTAAAGAGGTGAAAAGAAGAATTTTAATTGGCGCTTATGCGCTTTCCTCAGGTCATTACAATGAATATTACGAAAAAGCACAGTGTATCAGGGCATTAATCAGAAATGATTTTATAAAAGCGTTTGAAAAAATAGATTACATACTTGTGCCATCTGCTCCAACAGAAGCTTTTGGCTTAAATGAAAAGCCAGATCCGCTAATTATGTGCATCAATGATGTGTTTACTGTGCCGGCAAGTCTGGCAGGATTGCCTGCTATTTCTGTTCCTGTTGGGCTCTCCAATGAGGGTTTACCACTTGCCTTGCAAGTGATTGGAAATTATTATGATGAAGCTGGAATATTAAATGTGGCAAGTGTGATAGAGCAAAATTGCGGCAGAATAATTAGACCTCTTGCATAATCTATTTTTTGATAGTAATTTTTGCATTAAAATTTGCTTACGCTCCTCAACGTACTCTATGGTTCCATTTTTAGATGAATAGCAAAAACAGGGTATATTAATCTGTTTACAAAATTTTCGTGTAACAGTTCACACTTAATTAAACAGACTGAATTCTGTAATTTTGGGATGTTGAAAAATTTACCTCACGTTGTCATTCCAGCGCATAACGCTGAAATCCAGATTTATAGAAACGAAAAAACTTGCTTGACGTCTGGTAGAGACTCATGACCTTGAAACCAGCGATTTGGTCTCATAACCATAGTCTCCCCAAAAGAACCGTGCTTGCGGATTTCCCGCACACGGCTCCACAATACAGCGTTCACACTAGTGCTCCTGTGTATAAAGAAACATATACCTTTGGTTTTGGTAATGGATTTACTTTTAAATAGTGTATAAATTGTTCCCAATCCATACTTTTCTTTTGACTACGTCGGTTTATCCACTTAAATGCTAACTTTGTTACCGGTCGATAGAATTGAATCAAACACCGATAATTTCCGCTAACTCCGAAGTAGCTATAGTGTCCTGTTAGTTTGGCTTTAAGTTTCTGCCACCAATCTTTGAGACAGATACGACTTCGTACCATCTTCAACCATTCTTTGATTTCTTTAATCTTTCTGGCTAGGCTTATTTTTGAAGTTTTCTGCTTCATCATAAGTTTACCATTACGACTTTTTCCACAATAATGTGTAAATCCTAGAAAGTTGAAGCTAGCCGTCCTACGTTTCTCTCTTTCTGCTTGATACCATTCTTTCTTACCAAACTTTACTATTTTTGTTTTATTTTCAGCTATTTCCAACCCAAATTTACTTAGTCTTTGTTTCAGTAATTCTAGAAATTCTTTTGCGTCTTCTTCCCTCTCGCAGCCAACTACAAAATCGTCGCAAAACCTTATTAGCTGTAAATATCCTCTGGCTTTTGGCTTAAATTTCTTTTCAAACCATAAGTCCAGCACATAGTGTAAGTATATATTAGCTAATACAGGGCTTACTATACCACCTTGTGGTGTGCCTTGATCGGTTGCTTTATAACATCCAACTTCGACTATTCCTGCCTTTAGAAATCGTTTTATTAACCACAATAAATTTGGGTCAGCTATTCGTTCCCTTAGACAATTCATTAGCCATTTATGTTGAACATTATCAAAGAACTTCTTGATATCCACTTCTACAATATAGTTAATTGGTTTGTGCATAACTGCTTTATCTAGAGCGTTTATCGCCTGATGACAATTTCTTCCTGGTCGAAATCCATACGAGCTGTCCATAAAGTTTGCTTCATAAATATTTTCTAATATCTTCTTTAGCATTACCTGTACCAACTTATCTTCCGTTGATGGTATTCCGAGACCGCGCTTCTCTTTGCTCCCGGCTTTGGGTATGTATACCCTTTTCACTGGTAGCGGTTGATATTGTTTTCTCTTCATACTATCCACTAGTGTTTTAAGTTTCTCTTCTAGATTTTCTCCATAAGCTTCCACTGTCACACGATCTATACCACAAGCCTTGTTGCGTTTTAGTTCCTTATAACACTCTGCAAGATTCTCTTCATTAATCAAATGAACTAATGATGTAAATTTTACTCGCTTATCTTGCTTAGCCCTTACTGCTATCTGGTTTAGTTTTCCTTGCATACTCCTCCAATCTCTGTTGTATTGGTATAGCAATCCCTATACCAGTCACTATATTGCTAACCGCTTCCCCTTGTATGTGGCTTTCCCACACTCCGAGTACTATCAGTTAGTCCGACTTCCTTTGCATCTTCCTCCAGTCCTCGCCTTTATTGACTTGTTCCAGAGTACCCTTACAGGAATACAAAGGATCTCCCAAGTTCACGTAAGGTCCATCTCAACACATGACGCGGCCTTCGATCCCGATGAGGTGAGTAATATCTTGCCTTAGCGTTATTACCCATGTTGCCTTCCACCAAATGTAAAGTGTCAGCCCCCATGACGCGTGAATTACGGGACTCAATACCTTCACTTTCGTTGCACCCTATGTTGTCCATTCCATTAGCTTTACTACGCTCGTTACCTTACGCAGCATAATGGTTTGTTCCAGGTTGCCGGCTAAGCTTTACCCGTGTTGGATTTTCACCAACTGTTCCTTACGCACTTCTTGGCGCACACATTTTGCCAACCCCCTTATTATGATGTGTAGTACAATGATACAAATTAAGAATTCCCCCATCCTGTGCTGGTTCTTCGATCTGAAATCCTACTTCTACCTGATCACAACCAATGTTAATTTGTCCTATTAATGCTTTAATAATGCCGCGCTTAGTTTGCCAATCTAGCTGTTCCAGGTTCGATTTTACACTAGAATAAAAATTCTTTATGCTATTTATAATAAGACTTATTCCTTTTTCTACTGCCTTCTGATCAACTACCTTTTTTTTCTCTTCTTCTATCCCTTGTAAGCGTTCTTTCATTTTTCTCATTGTCTGTTTAAATTCTTCCTCGCTTATATATCCTTTCTCTCCTGCATTTTCTTGACTATAATAATCTTCCATTAATTTTTCGATACCTTCTTTTATTTGATTTTCTCTTCTTGCAAACTTTTTCTCTGATGATTCATCATTTTTATTTTCTAATACTCTACGTTGGTATTCCTTTTTTATCATCTCTGGGTTTTTTAGTACATCTTTCACCTTTTCCCATACTGACCTTACCCAGAAAAAATGGAGAGAAAGAAAGGAGTTTTTTCGGGTAAAATAAAATTTTGGAGGATTAGAAATGGCAAGAGAATACACGGCAGAATTCAAATTGGAAGCTGTTAAGCTGGCAAATGAACAAAGAAAGGTAGGTCAACCAGTTGCAAAAGTAGCAAGAGATCTAGGAATAAGGGATAGTGTATTAGGAAAATGGATGAAGAAATATAACGAAAAAAAGTCAGCGGCAAATGCATTTCCAGATGTAGCACCTTATGACAAAGAGAGATTTGATTTACAGAAAGAGTTAGCAAAAGTAACAAGAGAAAGAGACATTTTAAAAAAAGCCCTGGCCAGTCAAAAAGAGTAAAATATTTTTTCATAAAAGAGCATAGTAAACACTATAAAGTGCAGGAATTATGTAGGGTTTTCTGCTAGTGGCTACTATAAGTGGACTACAAGGAAAATAAGCAGTAGAGAATCAGCAAATAAAGAGTTATTAGCAGATATTCAAAAAATATATCAAGCTTCTAAATGTAGATATGGAGCTCCTAAAATTCATGCTGAATTAAAGGCTTTGGGTAAAAGTTGCAACTTAAAAACAGTGCAAAGTATTATGCAGAAAAATGGTATTCAGGCTATATTGAGAAGAAAATTTAAAATTAAGAAACAACAAACGGACAGTAGCTCCCAATATATTAGACCAAAACTTTATTGTCGATCAACCAAATAAAGTATGGGATTACTTATATAAAAACCAAAGAAGGATGGCTATATTTGGCAACAATAATCGATCTATATTCACGCATGGTAGTTAATGAGCAGTTCAATAAATAAACAATTGGTTATGGACTCTTTATTAATGGCCGTTAACAAGCGTAAACCTGCCAAAAATCTACTATTACATAGTGATCAAGGTTCACAATATACTTCGCAAGGTTATCAATATCTCTTATCCATAAAAAACATAGATGAGTCATAAAGGTTGTTGTTACGACAATTCTGTTGTGGAAAGCTTCTTGAGCTCATTGAAAAGAGAAATACTTATTGATACTTCACAACACTCTGCTCAACAAACTAGAACTGCAATATTTGAATACATAGAAATTTTTTATAACAAACAACGTCACTATTAACTATTGCATTCCTGAGCATTTTGATTCATCATTCTCTTTGTGAAAAACATTCCAAACTTTCTCTCCACTTTTTCTGGGTAAGGTCAGTTTCCATTTGGTTCAAACTCGGATACAATTTCCCCAGAGCTGGGTAATCTCATACCAGAACCATCTGCTGCAATAAGTCTATAGCCTCTCCAACTCAGGTTCATCCTGATAGGCTGTTTGGATGCTTAAATTCTTGAAAGCCTGTATGGCAAATCTTATACCTTGCTTTAGAAAAAGCTTGCTTTGAGGGTACATGTCAATGGCTCCATAAGTTCACATTCTATTCCCAAACTTTTTTTAACTAACTTTAAAATCATAGAAAATACTGTCGAAAAAGGAAGTTTTCTTGTTCGTGTAAAACTCAACACAATGGATTTTCTGAAAAGTTTTCGAGTATATTGCATTTTTAATTTGTAAGATAAGATCTTTTCCTTTTTGCATGCCTCACCTAAAAAAGACACATTTTAAACTTTTTTGTTGCAATAAAATAGAAACAAAAGTGCTGTCCCTTGCACTCTTTGGATAATTTAATGATAAAAAATTTGGAGAGAAATTTTATACACTATCGCTGATATTTTTCCTTAAGTTGACGCCATTGCCTGAACGGATACATGACAAATCTATCGTTTATCAAATCGTCGGTAAGCCTAAAGCTATAGCCATTAAGCACGATAAAGAAAATCATTCATAATCGCTATAGCAACTAGTGTAGACACTTGACGTTCCTTGTGATTTGATAAATAGAGGTTTTTATCTGACTTCACAACAAGGGCTTCTGGATGACTTTGAAAGTGAACATTACCATGCTTATCTTCAATAGCCTCTATTACCCCCTCACTGGAAAATGCTGCAACTTTATATCCAAGTGACTCCAATTTTCTTCTATTTTCTGGCGTATTACTTACTGCTCCTGAATGAGCATCTGGAAAATATGTTGAAAACCAGCCATTTTCATTAGGTATTAGGAATTTGGCTACTACTTCTGCTAAACGACTATTTGGAACGATCTTTATCTGCTGGAGAGGTACATCCTCTTTCTGTGGATTAGGTGCTGATTTTAAATGAGATCTTCGTTTCTCTTCATCACTCACAACACTCACTACTTCAATTCCCTTTGCATTCATTATGCCTTCACATATGCCAAGTAAATGAATTGCAGGGTTATCATCCACTATTTTTACAATTGCTTCAGTAACAAGCTGGCAACAAGGAGTGGGTGCTGAGTGTAAATTATCCGGAATAAATATTCTATTTATTTTGTGCTCTTTAACAAACTTTGCAACTTCAACTTTTATTCGGTCTAATGTTAGCTTCTTTGCCAATGTTTCATCTTGTTTTGCAAAGATAAGCGACTTTTCTTGGATTTCTTTTAAGTTAATTATTTTATTGTAGTCAATGAGTACGGTTTTAACTCCAAAGTTATTAAACATCTCGTAGATATTTTGAGATAGCCCAAGCTCATGTGCTTCTTCCGTTTTCAACAAACCAACAACTATGTCATTATTTACTGTATTTTCTGCCGTCAAGACAGTTGACGCTGGTTCTTCTTTTCTGGTTACATGTTGAGATGCCGGTTTTTCACTAACGCCAGCATAAGTAATATTGCTTAATAATAGAACTATAATTAATAAGATATTAAATAGTTTATTATAATATTTATATACTATGACTTGCCTCCCTAATATTTATATTACGATATAGAGTATTTTATAACAAAAAGGCAAGTTTGCCAAGAAAGAGAAGGTGGCCTGAGCAGGAATCGAACCAGCGACACAAGGATTTTCAGTCCTTTGCTCTACCAACTGAGCTATCAGGCCAACTGTATACTTTTATTTTTAGATAAAAAATGTTATTATGTCTATCAAAAGTTTTTAAAGTAGTTTATAAAAATAAAGGATGAACATTAATGACAAAATAGGAATCTACCCTGGCACATTTGACCCTATAACTTTTGGGCATCTTGACATAATCAAAAGAGCGTGTAAACTAGTCGATAAATTAATAATAGGAGTTGCAGAAAACGTTAATAAGCATACTGCCTTTGACACAAAGCTACGCACAAGCATGGCTGAAAATGAAATCAAAGGGCTAGGAATTGATGCAGATGTTATATCTTTTAATGGGTTGCTAGTGAAGTTTGCCAAAGAGCAGAATGCTTCTGTTATTATTAGGGGATTAAGAGCAGTATCGGATTTTGATTACGAGTTTCAAATGAGCTGGGTAAATTATAAACTTCTTCCTGAAATCGAAACCATATTTCTTCCTGCTTCTGAAGATACTCAATTTATCTCATCAAGCTTTGTAAAGGAAATAGCAAGATTAGGAGAAGATGTTAGCAAATTTGTATCAAAAGGTGTTCAAAACGAATTGATTAACCTGAATAGGATAAAAAATGGAGAATAGTGCTTGTTGTTTTTTATTTCTGAATGGGTATATTCAATATATAAAATGTTATAAGCTAAAGGAGCAGCATGTCAAAAGTGAGGGTTAATAATAGAAAAGTTTGTTGTCATGGTGATGAGAATGATGAGGGTTCCGGCCATCCATTAATATATTTAGATATGGGAGAAGAAGAGGAAATAGCCTGCCCTTATTGTGAAAAGACGTTTGTCCATGACTGCACTGTAGAAGCGGTTGGGGAGCTGACTAGGGATGAGCTCTAATGGCACTTCTGCAGACTTAGCTTATGTAAATAGCAATAAGAGGGGCAGTAAAAATGAAACTGTCCATACGGTCGAGCACTCCCCCATGGCCAGGTATCATATTTCCACTATCTTTAACACCGTAAGCTCTTTTAACAAGCGACTCAGTGAAATCGCCAAGTTGCGCTAGAATAGCAATTGCAAGGCCAATGATTGGAGAATAAAAAATTGAAAATAGACCAAAAAATATTGATCCAAAAATTGTGCACACTACTCCAGCTAAAATCGCACCAAGAAGTCCTGCCCAAGTTTTTCCAGGGCTAATAATTGGGCAAATTTTAGCTCCACCAAAATTCTTGCCAAACAGGTAGGCAGTAACGTCAATTCCCCAAATGGTTAAGACGAACCATACTAATGCGTATTTTCCCTGTGGTAGATTATATAAATATATTAATGAGGCGCTTGGTAGTGCAATCAATAATAATGCAAAAACGTATAAAATTTTGTTTCCCTGGGTTAGATTATACCATTCAAAAGAAGATAAAACTGCTATCGAAAAAATCAATAGGTAAAACGATAAATCACTGAAATATGTAGCAAAAGAAAATATGAATAATATTACTATTGAGGACAATATTCTAACTATAAAATTATTATCTACCATATTTCTTCTCTCTTTTTGTATAATCTTCTAATGCTTTGCTCAAATCTTGACAAGAAAAATCAGGCCACAAAGTATCACAAAAATACAATTCAGCATAAGCTGCTTGCCATAATAAAAAGTTGCTTAACCTTTTTTCGCCACCAGTGCGAATTAATAAATCCAATTTTGGCAAATCTTTAGTATATAGAAACTTTTCAAATTCCTCTTCTGATACATAAGCAATATTTTCTTTTATAATATTGCTTATAGCTTGTGTAATTTCTTGCTTTGCTCCGTAACTGACTGCCACAGTGAGTAATAAACCATCGTTCTTATGTGTCATTTCTTCTGCTTTTTTAATTTGATCCAATATTTTACTGGGTAACAGACTTAAATTGCCAATAAAATTCAACTTAATGTTACAATTGTAAATGAAATTGACTTTATCTTCATTAGTTAAAACGGAGTAAAATAAATCAAATAGACAGTCAGTTTCGTTTTTAGGTCTAAGCCAATTCTCCATAGAGAATGCATACAAAGTTAAGTAGGGTATAGTTAAGTCCGTACAATACTTGGCAATATCGTATGCAACTTCACTGCCCTTTTTATAACCATCAATTTTTACCCTTCCTTGATTGTTCGCCCATCTACCATTACCATCCATAATAATTGCTAAATGTTTCGGTAAAGATTCTTGATTCAACATTTAAATTTAACCTAATTTTGACTTGAGTGAAATTTTTTGGATTTCAATGGACACCTGGAAGGTGTCAGCTACTTGCATGACAGGAAGAGAGTTACTGTAGTGACACCAATAGTTGATACTTGAATGCAAAATTGGTGTCATCCCAGTGCTCCGACACTGGGATCCAGGAAATTTGATTTCAAACAAGTGCATCAGATAGTTGTATAGTAAAGACTGGATTCCAGTGTCAAACACTGGAATGACATCATTTGCTATGTAAGCTTTCTCCATATCATTTAGTGATTCAGTATATCCTTTTCTTTGATGGACAATTCACCATCAATCTTTTTTATATTATCATCAGTAATATTTTGTATTTCCTTCTTAGCACCATGAAAATCATCTTCTGAGATTTCTTTATTTTCCTTCATTTTTTCTGTTTCTTCCATAATATCTCTACGTATATTTCTAATGGCAATCCGTGCATTTTCAGCAAACTGATGCAATAATTTCACTAATTTTTCACGGGTTTCTTGTGTCAAGTCCGGAAGAGCTATACGTATGGTGCTACCCTCGACAACAGGATTTAAATTCAGGTTAGCATTTAATATAGCGTTTTTCACTTCACCTACAACACTAATGTCCCAAACTTTAATTGATAGGGTTTTGTTATCTATAACCGAAACGCCTGCAACTTGATTTAACTTTTGATGCCCACCATAGATGTTTACAACTATACCATCAAGCAAAGATGCACTAGCTCTACCAGTGCGTACGCCTTTAATATCATCATGAAAGGACTGAATAGTTTTTAGCATTCTTTCTTTTGTTTTAGCTTTTATTTCATTTAACATAAATTACCTACTGTTTACAATCTGAAACTATAGTATAAGTACCTTGACCCTTAATAATATTGACTATTTTTTCTCCCTTCAAAGAAAAAACTATAATTGGAATAGAATTCTCACGAGCAAGTGAAATTGCTGATGCATCCATAACTTTTAAATCACGAGTCAATAAATCCGTGTAAGAAAGCCTATCATACATTACAGCATCCTCATTTTTTTTCGGATCAGCGGAGTATACACCATTTACTTGCGTACCCTTTAGAATAACATCACAATTCATTTCAACAGCACGTAAGGCTGCAGCTGTATCTGTAGTAAAAAATGGGTTGCCTGTGCCTGCTGCAAAAATTACCACTCTACCTTTTTCTAAATGACGAATAGCTTTCCTTCTGATGTAAGGTTCGCATACAGTGGCCATGGGTATTGCAGATAATACCCTAGAAGCTACTAAATTTTTTTCTAAAAAGTTTTGTAAAATTAAAGCATTGATTATAGTTGCAAGCATTCCAATATAATCACTGCTTGCTCTTTCACAACCACTTAAAGACGCAGATGTGCCACGAAAGATATTACCACCACCAACAACAATACATACCTGAACTCCAAGATTACAAACTTCAACTATGCCTTTAGATAACTCACCGATAGTCTCCATATCGTGACCAAATTGCTTTGATCCCATCAAAGCCTCACCAGAGATTTTAAATAACACCCTGGAATATTTTATTTCGCTTTTTTCATTTGTTGAAATAAACATTTTTTGCTATTTAATCTGCATCACCCAAAACAAGTAACTTGTAATTAGAGAGTTTAACAGCACTCAACTCGCTTGATTTTATAAAATCAGAAATCTTCATCTTATCATCCTTTATAAATTTTTGCTCCAGTAAAACAACTTCTTCATAGTACTTAGCCATTCGTCCATCTACTATTTTTTTTGCTACTTCTTCAGGTTTATTTAAGCTCCTCACTTGCTCTTCAATTATAGAACGTTCGTTGTTCAACTTCATTTGATCTAAATCATCTATAGACAAAGCTTCAGGCTTCATAGCAACTACATGCATAGCTATTTGTTTCCCAATCTCTTGTAGCTTCGCCTTATCACCAGATGATTGCAATGCAATTAAAGCACCAATCTTACCTAAGCCACACACATCACCATGTACGTAGCCAGCAATAACTCCATCCTTAGCTTCTAAGTAACAAAGCTTGCTTAACTCTAGCTTCTCACCAAGAACTGACGTACCATTCATAATAGCTTCCTGCACTGTGCCAATGCTTTCATACTTGGCATTTTTTAACTCATCAACGCTAGTACAGCGTTCTTGATGAGCAATTGATGCTAAATTTAAAACTAACTCTATAAATTTCTCATTCCTTGCGACAAAATCGGTTTCGCAATTGAGTTCAATCAATACACCACAATTTTCAGTCAAACACATAGCAACGAGCCCATCTGAAGCTACTCTATCAGATTTTTTGTCAGCTTTAGCAAGACCTATTGTACGTAACTTATCAACGGCTTTCTTAATGTCACCATCACATTCTTCTAATGCTTTTTTACAGTCACTTAAGCCAAGCCCTGTTCTATCACGTAATTCTCTTATATCATCTGGATTCATCTTCATTTGTTACTACCTCCCTTTCTTCTTCTTTGTAAACTTTACTACGTCTCCTTTTAGTTTGCACAATACCATCTTCTTTTTCTTGAATAAACTCATCACCCCTTATATCATCAATCTTAACTCCAGATTTTGCTAGACTAGACTCTATTCCAGCTAATATAGAGTCGGTAGCTAATTTACAATAGAGCTCTATTGATTTTCTTGAGTCATCATTTCCAGGTATTAGATAAGTAATACCATCTGGATCAGAATTAGTATCAAGTATTGCAACTATTGGAATTCCTAACTTCTTAGCCTCCTTAACCGCTATATGCTCTTTATTAGTATCAATGATGAATAAGATATCAGGAATTGCTCCCATTTCTCTAATACCGCCAAGCGCCTTATCAAGCTTTTGCTTTTTCTTTTCAATGTTTCCCAATTCTTTCTTTGTTAAAATGCTATCCTCGTCATTTAATATTTTCTCATATTGCATCAAGGTTTTTATCGAAGAAGAAACAGTGCCCCAATTAGTAAGCATACCACCAAGCCAACGATGATTCACATAATATTGACCACAACGAATCGCTTCACTTGCAATAATATCAAAAGCTTGAAACTTTGTACCAACAAATAGAATGCGACCACCTTGAAATGCAACGTCATATAAAGCCTTCATGGCCACCTGTAGCAATGGTAGTGTTTTTCGCAAATCAATTATATGTATACGATTTTCTTGATGCACTCCATATATGTATGGAGCCATTTTTGCGTTCCAGCGACTAATTTTGTGACCAAAATGTACACCAGATTCAGCTAAATCACGCACAGTGACTTTAGGCAAATTTGTCATATATCATTCCTCCAAATAGTTTATCTTCCATGGCATAACCCTAATGGGACTACTTGTATAAGCCATGTGTGAAATTAAATTATTTACATAGTAATAGAAAAGACAGCAAAGCGCAAACAAAAAATATTGACAAAGGGCAACATGTTTATTAGCTTTAAAGTTGAAGCCCGAAAATGCTAAAAAGAAATTAGGGGGGTGTAGCTCAGTTGGTTAGAGCGCATGCCTGTCACGCATGAGGTCGTGAGTTCAAGTCTCATCACTCCCGTCATATTAGTTTTAGCATAACTTAGAATTCGCAGTATTATTGCCGGTATTGAGAAACGCCTTCACCAAACTTGACATGGCATGGTATTGTAATTAATACTTAAATAGGTTTGTTTTTATCATTAACAATTAGGATTAAATATGCTCATTTCTGAAGTTTTTGCAGCAGATGCAACTAGCAATACATCAAGTATCGGCGCATCTTTTGCTAGTTTTATTCCACTGATTTTAATATTTGTGGTATTTTATTTTCTCATTATTCGCCCGCAACAAAAAAAACTAAAAGAACATAGAAAGATGATAGATCAAATAAAACGTGGTGATACAGTCATTACTTCTGGTGGAATAATAGGTGAAGTTAATAAAGTTGATGAGGCAAATGCACAATTTATAATAGAAATAGCACCAAAAGTTGAGATAAAAGTTCTAAAGTCCGCTATATCTGAGGTTTTAAGCAAAGAAACTCAAAAAGTAGCAGCTAAACCAATTAAAAAGGTAAAATCGAAAGAATGATAAAAAGAATATAAATCAACCAGTAATAAAGGCAAAAATGCTTAACATGTTTAGAAAAAAGTTTGTTTGGTGATCCATTTGTGTGTGGAATATTTGGTGTAGTAAGTAGCGGTGATTCAGTAATACCAACTTTACTAACTGGGTTGCAAAAATTGGAATATAGGGGATATGACTCTTCAGGTATAGCAATCATAAATAATGAAGGCGAGATAGAAGTCAAAAAATCAGAAGGTAAAGTCGAAAGGTTATGTGAAGTTGTTGATGACAGCAAGATGTCTCACAGTACAGTTGGTATAGCACATACTCGCTGGGCTACACATGGAGTCCCAGGCCTTAAAAATGCTCACCCCATTCGTACAAATAACGTTGTTGTTGCTCATAACGGCATAATTGAGAATTACAATCTGCTAAAAAAGGGCCTAGAAGAAAGGGGCATGTCATTCCATACTGACACTGACACAGAGATCATACCAAACATGCTAACCTTATATCTTGATGAAGGATTGTCGCCAATTGATTCTCTATTTAAGTGTTTAAACAACTTACATGGCTCATTTGCCTTGGTCTTATTATTTGCAGAATATCCAGACGCCTTATTTGTTGCGAAGAGAAATTTGCCTTTAGCAATAGGCTATAACTGTAACACAGTGTTTGCTGCATCTGACTCTAATGCTTTAAGTGCATTTGTGGAAAGAATATCGCATTTGGAAGATGATGACATTGCAGTGATAAAATCTAGTGGAGTTAGTATATACAACAATGGTACACAAGTTAAACGCAGTATAGAAAATAGTAGTCCAAGTGATTTTCTAATTAGCAAAAATGGTTACCCTAGCTTCATGTTAAAAGAGATTTTTGAGCAACCGCGTGCATTAAACAAAACAATAAATCAATTTTACAAGCAATATAAAGAGGTAATATTTGCTAACAAAAAATTGTTTTCTGAGCTGAGTTACATTACTATAGTTGGATGCGGGTCATCTTATTTTGCTGGGCTAATAGCAAAGTATTGGCTGGAAAATGTCGCTCAAGTTCGAGTATATCTAGAAATCTCATCAGAATTTAGGTATAGCAACGTCAAGCTGGAAGAAGGCAGCATTGGGTTATTTATCTCTCAATCTGGTGAAACTGCAGATACCATAGAAGCGCTGCGTTATGCAAAATCACAGAAGCAAACAATCATTAGTATAACTAATACATTTAGCAGCAGCATTGAAAAGATCTCAGATATTGTGTTACATACTCTTGCTGGGCCAGAAATTGGTGTTGCTTCAACAAAAACCTTTTCTGCGCAACTTGCAACTTTAGCATGCTTTGCCGTGGAGCTTGGAAAAATAAAAGGTGTACTGGGTGGAGAGAGAATAAAACAGCTAAGCAACGCTATTAACTCTATTCCCGAGTATGTTGAGCACGTTTTGAATGTGATGAAAATACAACATATATCGGGCAGTATATTAGAACACAATAACGTTATTTTAATCGGCAGAGGAAGTTCATACGGAGTTGCAATGGAAGGCGCATTGAAAATAAAAGAGCTTTCATATATCAATACAACTGGTATTGCAGCGGGAGAAATGAAGCATGGTTCTATTGCTTTAATAGACTCTACTGTGCTTGTTATAGCAATTATCCCTTATGATGATTTATTCTTTAAAACGCTATCTAATATACAAGAGATTATTGCAAGAAAAGGCAAAGTAATTGCCTTCAGTGATAAACAAGGAGCGCCATTCCTAAGGGGAGTTTGCGCAGATGTGGTGCAACTTCCAGACACTGATAATTTTATCTCTCCAATCATCTACAGTGTTGCTATGCAATTCCTTGCTTACTTTACTGCAGCAAAAAAAGGGTTAGATGCAGATTGTCCAAGAAATTTAGCTAAGTCTGTCACGGTTGAGTAGTCCATTTAAAGTTAAAGCTAAACTTCTAATTAAGGTAACCAGACTGCATTCTGTGATTTTTAGCAAAACACGATACACAATCGTCATTCCGCTACTTGTTAGCGGAATCTATGCCGAGATACCGCGAATGAATCGCGGTATGAAGGTTCGCGGTGGTATGACGGTTAAGTAATTCGTCATCCCGCTGCTTGTTAGCGGGATCTAGAGATACCGCGGCGGTATGACGGTTCGCGGCGGCATAGCTATCTTCAAAAATATGGTTGAATAATTGTTAATAATAGTGTATAATTATTAATATTTTTAAGCACTTTGGCTATGGCTTTATCTAAGTTTCTCGACCCTAAGCTGGATTTAACCTTCAAAAAAATATTTGGCACTGAAAAAAATAAGAATATTCTCATACATTTTTTGAATGATATTTTAGGGTTTACCGAGATAAATACTATACAAGAAGTGGAATTCCTCAGTACTATAATGGATCCTGAAATTGCCTCTGATAAGCAAAGTATAGTTGATGTTCTTTGCAGGGACTCTAGTGGGGCTAGGTATGTGATTGAAATGGTGCGACCTGAAAGTCTTCGGTCATATTGTTTAAAAGGAGAGGAATTCCTCCAGAAAGAAACTGAAAGGATTCTAAAACTTATTAAACCAGATGTTTTGCCATCTGAGTCTACGCATCAGTGCGAATCGGGCAACCGGTTGGTGCCAAGCGATGCGGACAATGAACCTCCTCTTGAAAAAGAAGATGCTCAATCGTGAGAGGAGCATAAACTACAAGCATCATGTGGTTGGAGAGCTAGGCTAGTGGTATGGTGAACGTAAGTGAAACTTCAAAGTATCGTAATTATGAAGGAGCTAAAGATGCTGATAAGCTCTAACCAAAAAGGTAATGTGGATAAGTTACATTTCTCATTTCTAGATGTACGCAAATAATAACTCCACCGGTATAGAGAAGTCACCTAACCCACTGTTGTATGACAGAAGGAACAGGGTAAGCCTGTATTTTCGCCTACATGGCAAGCAAACCGCAAGGAATGCTGATGGAAGTGCAGGTAAAGGAGAATGGAGAAAGCGAATGCCATTTTGTAACGAAATGGATAGAATTTGTAACATTAATTCGCGTGAAAACGAGCAGACTTCCGTTTGGTCCCTCGTGACAAGAAACTTTGTTAACCACTTAAGGTAGGAAAGCAGATGATTACAAGTAAACCTGTAAGTGCATCTACCGAAAGCTTTGAAGCATGGAAGCAGTTGCCATGGAAGAAATGCCAGAAAGTTATTGTGAGGCTACAAAGACGTATTGTTAAGGCTGTCCAAAAAGGAAGATGGGGTAAGGTAAAAGCTTTACAACATCTTCTCACACGCTCTTTTAGCGGAAAAGCTTTGGCTGTTAAGAGAGTAACTGAAAACCAAGGAAAAAACACAGCGGGTGTAGATCGTCAATTATGGTCAACTTGCAATGCTAAATTTCAAGGAATAAAGCAGTTAAAGCAAAGAGGATATAAACCTTCTCCGCTAAAACGGATTTATATCAGTAAATCTAATGGCAAAAGAAGACCTCTTGGAATACCATCGATAAAAGATAGAGCCATGCAAGCATTATATCTGTTTGCTCTGGAACCGATAGCTGAAACAATCAGTGATCGTCACTCCTATGGCTTTAGGCCTAAAAGATCCTGTGCAGATGCTACAGTAGCTTGTCATTTGTTACTGGCAAGTCGTAATCAACTACAATGGATACTTGAAGGTGATATCAAAGGATGCTTTGACAACATTAATCATGAATGGCTTATGAAGCATATTCCTATGGAGAAGAAAATTCTGCATAGTTGGTTAAAAGCTGGCTTCCTAGAATCGAAAACTCTGTATCCCACAACTGCAGGTACCCCGCAAGGTGGTATAATTTCTCCAATACTAGCCAATTTAGCCTTAAACGGACTTGAAAAGTTATTGGAAAGTCGATTTGGTAAACTCGGCAGTAGAAGAAGAAACAAAATCAGAAGTGGAGTGAACGTAATCAGATACGCAGACGACTTTATTATTTCAGGTTTCACACATGAAGTACTGGAAAATGAAGTTAAGCCTTTAGTATCATCTTTTCTTCATGAGCGAGGTTTAATTCTTTCAGAAGAGAAGACAAAGATTACATCTATCACAACAGGGTTTGACTTTCTTGGTTGTAATGTACGTAGATATAATAAGAAGTTAATTATTAAACCTTCGAAAGAAAGTATTAAAAGACTTCTTAATAAAGCACGTACATTGATAAAAGCAAATATAGCGAACACTCAGGCTATAGTAATTAAGTCACTCAACTCTCTACTGAGAGGATGGGGAAATTACTATCACCATGTGTGTGCTAAAAAAGCGTTTAGAAAGATCGACAATGAAATTTGGCATAGTTTATGGAAATGGGCAAAGAAAAGACATCCTCGTAAAGGATTACGTTGGATAAAGAATCGTTACTTCAAAGTAATGGGTCAACGCCAATGGGTCTTTGCTGCACCCATATGCAAGAACAAACCAAAAGAGATACGGTATTTAAGACTGCTTAAGCTGATTGATATACCTATCAGACGACATGTTAAAATCAGAGCGGATGCAAATCCCCTTGACTTAAAATGGAAAAAGTATTTTGATGAGAGAGTGAAACGAACAAGAATGTTAGCAAGCTCTTTCTCAAGAGAAGGTTCTCTACTGTTGGTGTCACCATTAAGAATGATGTTTCCTGAGGAATCATGAAGGACAAGCCGGTTCTAGAAAAGAAGAACTTAGATAAGGGGCTCAAGCGTAGTGTGGGGAAACCTGCATGCTGCGTTTCTAAGGGAGGGGGTAGTAGTAATACTGCTTCCTTACCTGACCAGGTCGCTAAAACCAAAGGCTTTGAAAAACGTGCCCAATATTACGCAGCTAAAGCTTACTCAAGACAAGCTAGTAAGGGTGATCAATATCATGACCTTAAGGAAATTATCTTTATTGCTATAGCAGATTGTATTTTATTTCCTGATAAGTCTGAGTACAAATCAAAGCATACTATTCGCGATGAAGATACTAATGAACATGATCTAAAAGATTTTTACTTTATATTTATTGAGTTGCCTAAATTTCCAAAAACCAAAGAAGATCAGCTTTCAAGTATAGTTGAAAAATGGGTATACTTTTTCAGATATGCAGATGAAACTAGTGAAGAAGAGCTAGAGAGAATAATAGGAAGTGATCTAATAATTAAAAGAGCTTATGAAGAACTAAATAGGTTCAACTGGTCAGAAAAAGAATTTATAGCCTATGAACAAGAAATCAAGCGTATTCGTGATGAACAGGCTGTCCTTGCTCAAAAACTCGATGATGCTAAACATGAAGGTAGACAAGAAGGTAGACAAGAAGGTAGACAAGAAGGCATCCAAATCGGCCATCAAAAAGGTAGGGAAGAGGGAGAAAAACAAGCTAAAATAGCTGTGACAAAAAACCTACTTAAAGCTGGCGTCTCTACTGATATCATATCACAAACTACAGGTTTTTCTCATTCTGAAATTTCACAACTCAAAGAAAAAACATAATATTCCTACTTATTCACTTTAACATTTATAAAAACCTTTTCTAAGTTAGACATGTCTCCTAATTAAGAATCTAGTGAACTGTCTAAAACAGCTATGAAGATTGCACACAGAATTATATAAATTACTATCATAACGTTACCCAAACTTCTATATCAGAGCTACGTGCTTTAAGTTCAATATGGAAAATACATTAATCACTTAGCATTTAATGTCTACTTCATCCATTTTACTATTAGGACCATCAAACTTGGTCTGGTATCCCTAATTATTTTGGCTAATTTTGCCACCTTCACTTTAAATTTTCCACTACTTGGCATATTATAGCTCCACCTCTTATATTATAACCTACCTATTGAGATTACCTCCAAGCTTGGTTACTCCTATCTCAGAAAGACAAGTTGATACTTTTGAATGGCTGTGAACTGAAGCATTACTTAAATAACTTTGAGGCTCTAAACTCATTTGCCGTTTTTTTGCACCATCAACTTCTAATCTACCATCTACGTTGTGTAATATCTGTTGTATTGATTGATCTAGTACAACATTTAGCCTGCTATTAAATTCTAGCATAAACTTGTCAAACTTTTTCGAACTTAATTTACCAGGATATCCAGCTTCTCTACCAGTACATGCTTTCTCTACATATGAGCTTAAAACCCCTGAAATCTCATTAAATTTACCACTCATGATTTTTCCTGTAACTTCTTTCTGTATTTCCACAAAATCAATATTTAATCGATGCATTGATACACCGCTTTTTAATCCAGCTTGCTCTACTACTTTCTCAAATCCCTTTGTAATATTAAGTACATATCCCTGTGCTTCTAGTGGAGATATAGACTGATCTACTGTAGAAATATACTTTTGACCCGTAACCTTTCTAACCAGCACATCAAGTAACATTATCGTACCATTTACATCTATTGGCGCATCAACTTGTGAGATTGGACTTGAAGTATTTGATGTTTCCTTAGATAATGTAGGTTTAGAATTTAATAATCCACCTACAGAGCTTTTTACCCAACTAAACAAATTATTTATCCATGAAGATGGTCTTGTGCCACTGCTTGCTGTTATCTCAGGTTGATCACTTGAATCTATAGCAAGAGGTTTTCTTGACATATGATGACGAGCATGATCTCCATGGTGATGACGGCGTCTGCGTTGTACAGGTTTTTCCCTCTCTTTATTAAGCTCTTCCTCTAAGTAATTTACAATATTATTATATCCTTTATCTCTAGCAATATCTAGAGGTGTTTTGCCACCCTTGTCTCCGGCCTGAATACTAGCACCTTGACTTATAAGGTATTTTACTGCATCTAAATTACCATTATAAGAAGCACAATATAGCGATGTCCGACCATTTTTATCAGTATCATTAATATTCACTCCTTTGCTGAGGAGGAGAGTTATAATATTTTTATTATTGTCCTCAGCAGCACGCTGTATAGGCTTTTTGCCATATTTATCCTCAGCATTAATATCAGCACCTTTTTCTATCAAAAACTCTGCAACTTCTAAATAACCTCTTCTTGCAGTATGATGTAGTAGTGTCCAACCATCACTATCTTTAGTATCTACGCTAGCACCTTTACTTACAAGATCTTTAACTTTATTAACATCATTACTTCGCACTGCAACCAATAATTGTTCATTTAAACCTAATTGTGTTTGTTGTAAATACACTGCGACACTGTCATGTTTGTGATCAATAGCAATATCTTGCGGTGTTTTGCCATTCTTATCTTTAGCATTAATACTAGGTCCTTTTCCTACTAAGAACCTTGTAACCTCTAAATAACCTTGCGATGCAGCCAAGTGTAGTGATGTCCAACCATATTCATCCTTAGCATCTAGGCTAGCACCTCTACCTATAAAATCTTTAACTTTATTAAGATCACCACCTCGTACTGCAGTTAACAATTCCCTATTTAGACTTGACTGTGTTTGTTGTAAGTACTGTACAAGATTATTATGTCCCTTATCTCTAGCAATATCTAGCGGTGTTTTGCCACTACTATCTTTAGTACCAATATTAGCCCCATTATTTATAAGATGCTGCAATATACCTAAATGACCATCCCAAGAAGCCAAGTGTAGTGGCGTCTCGCCATTTTCATCAGCCTCATTAATACTTGCTCCTTTCATGAGAAAAAGTTGTACAATCTCTTCATCATTGCTCTCAGCAGTAGTGTATGTAGGACCTCTACCATATACATCTTGAATATCCTTGTGATTATTCATAACAGCAAAGTGCATGGGAGTTCTGCCAAGTATATCTTTAGCATTCACATTAGCTTCCTTATCAACTAAAAACTCAGCAATACTTGAATGACCTTTCAATGCAGACCAGTGTAGTAGTGTGCAGCCATATTTATCAGTCGTATTAACACTCACATCTGTACTAACAAGAAACTCGACTGTGTCTAAGTTACCACTCCAAGTATAATAAAACCCGCCATGCGTTCTGTCGTCAATATCTTTAGCAATAAGATTATTAATTGTCTTTAGATCCTTTTCATTTTTTACAGTAAGTAATAATTCTCTATCTAAGTGTGCTTGCATAAAAACTTGCCTCATTCTATCAGAATTAGTATAACGTTCCTCATCTTCAGGAGTTCTACCACTGTTATCTTTAACATCAATATCAGCACCTTTACTTATAAGATACTTCACCATATCTAAATGATGAACAGAACGTGAAGCATAATGTAGAGGGGTTTTACCATCCTTATCTTTAGCATTAATATCAACTCCTTCTTTTATAAGATACCCTGCTATATCTAAACGATTATTAATAGAAGCAAAATGTAACAGTGTCAAACCATCCTCACTTTGAATATCTAAACTAGCACCTTGATTTACAAGGTCTTGAACTTTACTAAGATCACCACTTTGTACTACAACCAATAGCTCCTTACATAATTCCAATTGTTTTTTACTTAAATATCCTATAACACTGATATAGTTCCTATTAATAGCAACGTCTAGTGGTGTTTTTCCATACTTATCCTTGATGTTTATATTTGCCTTTTTATCACGTACAAAATATTCTACTAAACCTAAGTAACCGTTCCAAGAGGCAAAATATAGAGGTGTTCTACCATTTTTATCAGCATCATTGATACTTGCCCCTTTTCTGAGAAGAACCTCTATTATATCTTTATTGTTTCTCTTTGCAGCACAATGTATAGGTTTCTCACCAAAAATGTTTTCAGCACTAATATTTGCACCTTTTTCTATCAAAAACCTTACAACCTCTAAATGACCTTTCAATGCAGCCCCATGCATAGGTGTCCAACCATCTTCATTAGAAGCATTGACATCAACACCTTTCTCAACAAGATACTGAGCTATAGTCAAATACCCTTTCAATCCAGCGTTATGAAAAGGGGTGTTACCATCTTTATCTTCAGCATTAATGCTAGCTCCTTGATTAATAAGATCTTTTACTTTACTCAGATCTCCTATTTTTGTAGCACTCAACAATTCTTTATCTAGTTCTGCTTTTCTTGAAGATCTTGTCGTATCTGAGTTGAGATCAGTATGTGAACTAGAGATATCCCTTCTTTTCACAGCATGCCCACAATCTTCAATATTCCATTTAAATTGATCACTCTTTGAATTCTTTGGAATCCAAGTAAATACTCTCCTCCTCTCGTCATCATAATTAAAATGATCAACAGCAGCATATAAATATTCGTTAAGTTCAACATTCATTATATAACATCTGCTACCAATAGGTTCTATCTTCCATGTATCTCGTCCAATTCTGCTCCACGGAATCCAAGTAAACACTTTCCTCCTCTCGTTATCATAATTAAAATGATCAACAGCACCGTATAAATATTCATTAAATTTAACATTCATTATAGAATAATCATCACCATCAAGTTCAATCTCCCATCTAAATTTATCATTCTTTTCATCTTTTGGAATCCAAGTAAATACTCTCCTCCTATCATTATCATAACTAAAATAATCATTAGCAGCATATAAATATTCATTTTGATAAATGTTTTTAATACATACTTTTGACGCAAATACTATATTCTTTACTGACTCTGGCAATCTGCTTTTTAGCTCCTCAAGATGAGATTTCTTTTCTTGATCAACATCAGGATAGTGTTCCATCTCCATTGCCTCTTTTATATAATAAGCTAACTTAAATACTGCACCATTATTTAAATCATTATTCCTTTGCATTGTATCAAACACAGCTATATAACCTGGAATAAGCTGAGCAATATAACCATGATTGCGTACAGAACTTAATATTTTTTTTGTATCTATCCTTCCATATACATCATTTATAACTGTTTTAATTATATCATCAAACAACTTTCCATCTGATTTATAAATTTCATTAGCAAGTCTATTAACCGAACCATAACGATCATGTAACATACCATCTTTTAGCTTCTCTTGTGCTACACTTTTTATTGAATGTCTTAACTTCTCTGCAAAAAACTCTGCCCATCTTTTTACGTTAGATGAAGTATCTGCTTGATTAATAATTTCCTTCTTTGCACTTTCAACTATCCCCATCATCTTATATGGGTCGTTACTTTTAGCTTCAATACTAGCATTCTTATCAAGAAAAAATTTGACCATATCTAGGTCACCACTACAAGCGGCTACATGCAGAGGTGTTCTACCATCATTACCTTTAGCCCCAATATCAGCACCTTTATCCACAAGAAACTTAGCTATATTCAAATTGCCTTGCTGAGCAGTCCAGTGCAGAGGGTTACAACCATAGATGTCTTTATCTTTAACACTAAAATGCTTCCTATCAAAAAGAATTTCTACTATGTCCAACCTACCTTTTTGGATAGCAATGTATAAAGGTGTTAAACGTTTACCTTCAATATCAATAGTTTCAATTTTTCTAGTTAAATCTTCAGCTTCACTGATATCACTTTGCACTATAGCATTAAATACCTGCTCTTTTAATAAAATTACTTTCTCCTTGTTAAAGTCCTCTATAATATCCTCTGAATTACAAACAGAGACTATGCACTTTGGATTAGAAACCATTGTATCATTAAAAGCGAACATCATTTCTCTTGCAGGTTGATAATTACTCCAATTCTCCACTTTTGCAATGGTGCTATTTCCATATGATAGCACTAAACTACCATCAGCAATCTCCATATCAAAACCCAATACAGACTTATCTCTAAAATCAACTAAACCAATGTCATTCTTGCTGATAGGTTGATTATGATAAATCTGTAACCCTTGTTCTTCTGGTTGATAATATCTGAAAGAGTTAGGGTTCATTTCTACATGCTCAAGCCTTAAGTTTGTACTATCAATCTTATAAAGCTCATTATTCATTCGTAATACAATTTGTTGATGTTCTGGGCTTTGAAAATAATCAACTAAACCAATGGATAAAGACCATTTAGTACCTTCACTACCAAGTACTGTAATATCTTTTATCTCTAAGCTATCCTCTGTAAGGTCAGAGATTGATTTGTTATAACATTCATTTATATAACTCCTTTCACCTTCTTCTATACCTATGCTATCAATATCTGCTACATTCAACTCAGCAAAATCAATAATATTATAAGGTATGCTTTGATAAGGTAACGCTTTGTTTTTTATTTTTATATTAAGCCTTATTGGCGACGATGAAATTTCGCTGTTTAATGTATCTGGTAGTTTAATGACATACCGATGGTGCATTTTCTCTCCTTCTACTGTAATGTCTTGATAGTAATTACATAGCACCATATAGTCATCATAACTATAGCTCCCTCTATTATTACGGTATTTCTGATAACTACTTGTAACGTCAGAATTATTATAGTTAAAATCAACAATGACTTGACCTGAGTACATGCCAGCAATTATCACTTTTCCATTAGGTACTCCCATATGATTTTTAATAACTTCTACTTGAGATACTGGTATGTCAAAATTATTGTTATTGACAATATCTTTTGCAATTTGGTAAGTATCAAGTAATTCTTGGTCTAGTATACTTGCTTGTATAAATGCTTTCAACTTTTTTGCACTATTGTGTATTACCTCTCTACTAATATCACTTCCTGAACTTTTCAGCTCTTGATATCTAATATCTTCTATTGTATCAGACAAAGACTTATCTTGTATTGCAACAGACTCTGTTATTCCATTGCTATTTACTTGAATTACTAGATTTTTAAAATCATTGATTTTAGTACTTGAAACAATACTTTGTGTATTATTAGCTAAAACATCTAAGCTATAGCCGACCTTTTCTATATCTTCACTTATTCCCCACTGTGTGATATTAGCAACTTGAACCTTTATTATGTCAATATTTCCTTTTATTTTTCCTGTACTGCCCAAATCACTTACTATCTTAGCATTATCACTATCTTCATTAACAACAAATATTGTTTGCTTTAATCCCCTGTTATGCACATTTTCTTTGTTAACTACTCTAACTTCATAATCTTTGTCTGTGCAGTTAAATGAATTCTGCCAGACTTCTGCATTTTTTACATTAATCAATCTTGTTTTACAGTGAGTAGTAATATTTTGCTTGCTGTCAGAATTAGACACATAGTTATATGTGTTAACCAATCTTATGTTATTACTATTACCATAACGTATAGTTCTACCATGCAAATTTGCAACGACATTATTAGCCTTAACATTCATTACTAGAGTATTTTCTTTTCCTGGTCCACCTTCAAGAGTACCAGACGTATAGTCATTAATAATAAAAATAGTTTCATTATTTTTTGAGCCAACATAACGTATATTACTACCCTCTGGAATATGCATTACTGCTGGATAATTTGCAGCTGCTGTTAACGTTCTTGGTCCTGAAATATATAATACTGATTCTCTAGGAAATGTTTGCTTTTTTGTATTACCAGGATCTTTCCTTTTTGGATTAGTAAAAATAAAAGGTTCGCCTGAGAGAGTAAAGCTCTCTTGACAATTTCTATAAATTTTGCCAATGTTACATGGAGCGAACGCATCGTCACCTGTGTGCTTTGTATTGATTGTTTTGCTGCATTGAGATTTTTGTATCGGATTTGTTAATGGTGCATCTACAATTCTTAAGCCAAGATTTTCATACTCGTATTTTGTTAGATGAGGGATATGTTTTGCATCCGTATTAACAACATAAACTTTCTTTTCTTCAATCTCTTGATAGCATTGAGGACTATTCTTTATACCACAGATAAACCTTTCCCAACCTTCACTCATAACCAAAGTATAAGGTGTCATAGTCAATATCTTAGAGATATCAATAGAAGACAAATTTCTCTTTACACTAGAGGCTATATTGATCTTGTCAAAAGAGATATCTTTATATTTTTTTTCTAAATCACATGCCCACTTCATCTGCGTCGCACACTCAGGACCATACGGTGATGGCATAATACATATAGCCTGTGCACCCATATTTTTAATCACCTCACTATATTTCTCTTCAATGGAGATTACGTATTGTACAACCGCATCTATGTCATAATTATCATTTAACAGTTTAATAGCTGCTTCTTTTACGTAAGTTAAATAACCTTTTATTCTAATTGTGTCTTCATATTCTTTTTCTACATCTCTTCTTGTAAAAAACTTAATCACCCCTGCAAAAAATACTTCCGCTTGTTCACCACCAGGTAATAGAGGCACTTGCTCTGCTATCGCTTTAGTATACTCCATTCTTTCATGAATTTTTACGCCCATTGTTATCAATACATCAGCAACCATAGTAACTACTGATGCCCTACCTAAAACTTTGCCTGCAGCAGATAATCCTCTTAAAACCTTAGTAGTAGCACTGACACTTTTTATCGTAAAACTAACTCCCGCACTTATAGGCCTTATGCTCATGCTTGCTAGTTTTACACCACTGCTAGCTGTCCAATAATAATTTAGTGGATGATGATTTCCTTGAGCTATTTCATTTACGCTATATCCAAATTGATAAGCAATGGTTGCAAATGTAATACTTTGAACTATGGGGTTACTGATAATCTTAACAAACGTTTGACGTACAGGTTGTGGTACTTTACCAATCAATTTTCCTACTTTACTACTAGGAGAAATACTTACACTCGTCCTAACATCATCCATAGCATCTAGTATACCATTGATACCAAATACTTGCTTTAAACCATCATTATTATGTCGTCCAAGTGTTGCTGTATCACTTATACTATCAAGCAAGTCATATATAGCCATCATGGAAAAAAACTTTCCACCTTTTGCTCCTTTTATTTTCGCTGAATCAAATTTATCACGATCAAATGCAATTCCTTTTTCTTGAAGGCTGCTTTCTACATTACTAATATAATCTGCAAAAACTTTTTCACCAAGATCATCAAAATGATTTTTAAACGTATCAAAAGTATCTTCCCTAACACCTTTTGCTAGCAAGTTCTGTTTAATTTCCTCTACAATATTAGAGTAATCTTGATTAGTTTGAACATCACCTATATCTTCAATGTATTTTTTATTCTCTAACAACTGCTTATCATTTGATAGTTGATGTAATTTATCAAAGATTACTTCTTTTCCATCCTGAAATATACTATCTAGCTTTATTCTATAATCATCAATTTTTAAATAATATTCGCTACCTTGCTCTTTAATTTCTTCTATTATAGCATACTCTTTATCGCTGCTTACTTTTAACTTTATCTCAAGATTTTTCTCATCCAGTATATAATTTTCTATACTCTTAATATTTGCAGCATCATCTATCATTAATTCTTTATCATTACCACTATTGTCTTTGAATTTTACATTTACTTTACCACCATCAATCCTCACTTGAGGAGAATCTATTGTTATAATTTTTGTGTCATGAGCTTCAATACCAAATAACTCTTTAATAAGTCTTTCTTTTTCTTCGTTTGTAATCTTTTCTTCATCAAACGAATCTATGCAGGCCATACTTACACTTCTTTCTCTTCTTGGCTTTTTACTTGGTGGATACTCCGGCGATGAAGATTTTCTTTTAGAACACTGCCCTACAGTAGGTAACATATGAACTGAACTATGAACTACTTCAACAGGAATAAATCCTTCCTTAGCTGTCCTACTTGTTAAAATAAGTTTATTCGGATTATTAGATCCTTTATCGAAAACAACACCGATAAACTTTACCTCATCACCATCTGTAAGTGTTTTATAGGTAACACCTTCTTTGTATTCTTCATTTATTTGATCATTTGCTTCTCTCAATAAAGCTTGAGCTCCTTTGCCCTGCCTTGATGTCTTAAGTTCCAACCCTATTGGTGTGTACTCCTCAGCATTTCCACCTTGAGCCACAAACTTAATACCATGAACTAGCATGTCAATACGTTCTCCTCTACCAGTTTGAAACTCAGTTAAAACTAATGCTCTAGTTTCTGGTGATTCCTGTAATTTTAAGTCACTATAATAACTAAACACTCCATTCAATATTCCCTGGAAATGAGCTTCTTTATTAATGAGAGTCTTAAAAGGGAATATTCCTTCTCCAATTTTTTCTAATAATCCACTATATTCCCTTATTGATAAAGATTGGATATCTAATGCTCTATCGAATGTTTCTTTTAACTCATTAGGATAAGGAACTTCTTTGAAAGTGCCTTGAAATCTGTCAGCTCCGTTGTTGTACTCTTGTAAAGAATTGTATTTTTCAGCCCAAACAGTAAGATATCTTCTAAAATCTGACTTGTATCTAGTATCAAAATTAAGACTTAATTCGACTATTTCCCTATCTCCTATTTCTCTGTTTAATCTCTCAAGAGGGAGCACTTCATCCAGCCCGTTCAGAACATCCTTTCTGTTAGCTTCAACAATATTTATTACATAAACCAACTTCTTTGTATTTTCTGGAATGAGCACCATTGTCACAACTGCATGACTCGCATCAAGATTAGCTGACAATCTCTCCCTGGCTCTTTCAGCTGCTAAACGTCCAGACCCACGAAGATTAGGACGTACCTCGGTAGGTATATTGTCTCCATAGATAAAAATGTATTTTTTAAAACCAGTTTTTAAATCTTCAACTCTATTTAGCAATAGTGATTGCCCTAGTAAAAATCTACTAAAATAATGTTTATCTCCCTTCTCAGGTGTACCAGGAAACGTATGATAAATACGTTCTAGATTATCTTTCACCTGTCCCTTTAATTCTATTGTTCCAATCCTTTGCGTATCCCAGTCATCAGCAGATTTTAGCATACCTTGAAAAAGAGGGATTATTTCTTCTCCACGATTTGATACCTTAATATCAGAGAAAGGAGATGGATTATCAAGGTTGACACCAACACATAAAATGTCATCTGCAGTAGTTAGAACTCGCTGAACGTTTGGTTGGAAGCCTTGTGCATACTTTTCTGCTTGCTGCAAAGCCTTATCTGGAGTAGCATTAGGGCCTTCTCCCGCTTTTAACTCAATAATGATAGGAATAGAGTCTAATGCACGATCAGGACCACGAGCTAGCAGGATAATATCTGCATAACCCCTTCCCGCAAATTGCTCTGGGTAAACTCTAAGATTATACCTATAGTGGAAATTCATGAAAACGCCTACCATAAATCCATGATGTGCTGCTTCACGTGCACTACTATCATAGGTTAATGAGTTTTCATATTTAGAATGAACTTCACTAATCTTTCCAAGAACTCTCTCAAGAGATCTTTCAACTATTGCCTCATCAGAGCCATTTAGCTCAGCTATATCAGCTTCTGGATTATTCCATATTCCTTTTTCTATTTCATGAAATTCTTTGCTAGCAGGAGAATCAAGTATTTCCTTAACTTCCATGTTAACAAAAATACCATCCTTCCCTTTATAGATCTGTACTAGTCTAGATTTTATTCTGTCTTGAATTTTATTCTCAATGTTTATGATCTCATTCTCAACGTTCCGATCTCTAATCTTACTCCTATCTATATTATTTCTTAATATGTTCTTCCACTCATTGACGGTAAACTGATGGCCACGCTTACCTTCTGAAATGGAAAATAAATCTATATTATTAATAGCGTCTTCAGCATTTCCAATTTGACCATTTTTAACAATAGCTACTTTTAAAGTTTTCGAAGTATCAAAACTAAAATAAATCTTTTTAATATTTAACTTTTCTGCAATCCCTGTATCCAGCAAAGTAGAAAAGCTCCCTAAGAAGAAGTGAGTAAAAAATCCTGCTTTTTCTACAGAGTGTAAATAAGATGGAATCTGATCCACAAATGATTGAAATCTCGTTTCAAAAGATTTAAAATCCTCACCTTGCCAGCTTATACCAACTTTTTTACCTGCTTCCTCTATTAATAACTGTATTAATTCAAAATCTTGTGGCCCTCCTTTGCCCATGACTTTTTTTAAACCTTTCGCAAGGTCTACATCATTATCAACAGCACCTCTCTCAAGACCAAAATTATAATGGTTTCGGTTGCCTGGAGCACCAACATGAAATAACTGTATTTGAGTATTTCCATCACCATATTGAGTTTCAACCTCACCAGAAACACTAATTCTTGCGCTAAGTATTCCACTCATTGCTCTTATTTCAGGTTCACCCCCCCCAAGTATTAGGGTTCCTCATGTTCTTTAAGTAATTCTCAAAATTGCCTTCAACAAAATTTCTGAACTCATTTTCATGATCACGTATATAATCAACTACTCGGTTGCGAAATACATTTCTTACTAAGTTTGCAAATGTATCATCATAATCGGCAGCACTTAAATTCCTTACCAAATTCCTAATACGATCTGAATTTTGAATTACAGCTCCTTCATTTCCAAATAGTACTTCATACCTTTGTCGAAATAAAGCATCGTCGTTTCTGACAGGTATTAAGTAAGCCATAGTAACAGACCAAAATAAGCAACTATTGTCCCCTGGAACATCGATTCTTTCAAATCTACTTTCACTTTCAGAATTAGCGTCAGACCTCCGATAACGCTTGAATTGAGAAAATTCTTTAGCTTGCTCTATATATTGTATTTTACCCGATGATTCGGTAATCTTTGAATTAACATCTTCTTTTTTTAGATGATCTGTTGGATATTGTATCTTGAACATAAACTCCCTTCATTATATTATACTAAACCCACCATGCCAAGCTTATTATATAACCATCAGAGATATCAATAATAAAAGCTATTTTTGCCTATATGCTGACTTGTGTATATAACATTTGTATTACAATGCAACATCTTTTTGACAGAAGCTAAAGTAGTAACAAGAAACCACCACCTACTTTATAGAATTGCCTTATAATACCTCTTAATTACTCAACTCTAATTGCTCACATGCCTTACTTAATTTAACCTCAGTTAAGCTAGTAAACTCTTCAACTGTAGACTTTCCATATACTAGAAACTTATTCAGTGAATCAGTATCTCTTTTTTCCAACACAGATCGTATATACTCTGCTTGTCTAGAATCCATAAATTCTTTGATTTGATCAGAATTAGCTTTATTTAATACCGCCCATACTGGTTCCACACACCCCCTATTAATTAGAGGTACTAACAACCTTCCTTGAAACACTGGGCTACTTCTCATTTCTTCATTTAGTAATAAGGCACGATGGCTATCAAACCCTTCCTTTGTCCACATATGCATAAAAAGCCTTATTCCTTCATCTACGCAAGATTTTGAATAGCTTTCTATTTTTCTTATATACTTTAACCAAACACAATAATAATCTCCTGAAACATCACTTGGCTTTAAGCAGTCAAACAATGCTTGAAATTGATCAAAGCGAAGTGCACCCTGTAGCGTGTTTAGACTACCATAATAACCATTTTCAGCTAAGTCTCTTTTTAGAAGTTCTAGATACTTATCAGGAGTTATTTGACTAAAACAAAATTCGAATATTTCAGGATAACTATTACAACGACTACCTGCTGAATATACTGCTGTCTTCATGAAAATCTCATCCTTTTTCTCTGCACTCATTTCACTTTCAGGTAATGATTTTATTTTATTCCAGAAGAATTCCACTGCCTGCTCTTGCTTAAAACTCATAGCACATTTAAGCCCGTACTCATATGGATGACAGCCATCTAAATTTAATTCAGAGATATAACCGCTGATAAAATGTGACCAAAACTGCGCTAAAAGACCAGATCCGCAACACCTAACTAAGTGCTCATACTCCAATAGACTACTTTTACCTTGAGCTGATAGGCTTTTTTTTCTTTCCTCAAACAAAGCAATAATATCTTCTTCTAGACAGTACCGACAGGCAATGGCATACTTATCAAAGAGATTACCTGAATCTGGCGCAATTAACTTTTTGCCTACCACTTGCCTATCAAGCTTAACTCCGTGTAAATTGTCTACTTTTTTCCAACAATCCTCACTAGACAGCACTTGTGCAAGAAAATTACGTCCTTTCTTGCCGCTTCTTTGGTGCAGAAGCCAATTTGCATAGCACCAGCGCTCAATTTGAAAAAGCTTAGATGCTCTATAGGGATCATCCTCTTTAATAGACGAAAATAAAACTTTTGGAATATCTGAACGCAGCATGATCACTCCTCTATGAATGGAAAAACATGGAAACTGTTACACCTAACATACACTTGTAACTTGATACCATTTTGAGTAAGATATCCCGTTTCTAAGTTTTGTCAATCATCAACTTGAAAAATTTTTTTAGACTTGAATAACTCTCAACAAAAGCCTCTTAATATGAGAGATACATGACGTTTTGTTTATTTTAAATTCTGTTTTTTATAAGTTTATCTTAATACTTATTGTTAAATAAATTACTATTAATTTAATACTATATATCGCTAATGAATTAAATGATATAACCATTTCTACCACTCAAAACCAAGGGCGGTGAGAATTGTTCGTTTTGGGATGGGATGGTCTTCCAAACGATACATACGAACTTTTTTATATGGTGATTTTATTATACGCTGAAATCACCTATATTGGCTTACTTTCGCTAAATCTACATATGAACTGTTTTGCCTAACTTTGTTGTAAAAATTCCAAGCTTTTACTTTTAAAACGCCGCTTTTGTTTAAATTGTTCTCACAACAGTACGTACTTTTTTATGCTTTTGAGACACAAACAGTAAACAAAAGAATTTGCTTCCACACTGGTTGCCATGGTATTTCTATAGAATATCTAATTTGCTAATAGCTCAAGATTAACCGTATGCAAAACTCTTGAGAAAAGAAAACGCACTAATTATAAGCTGTGGACCTTTTACTATTACAATAAGAGCAAATAATATTCCACACAAGGATACCAACACTCCAAGTATCGAGACAAGCCCGTCTTTATTCATAATACCAAGTGAAATAAGAGTCGTACCGATTGCTGGAATGAAGTGAGTCAACGGAAGCGGATTGGCTATCACCAATACGCAAACCAGCATTATAAATGCCAAAATCTTTTCACCTGGCCCACAGAAGATAAAAGACATTCTCGGTTTCATGAACTTTTCTATTTTTTTTAATGCAGGTAAAGTTTTTTTAACCACAAGGGCTAATGTTGAACGTTTAAAGGATTTCCTTTCCAACCAACGTGGCATCCAGGGAGAATGAAACCCAAGCAGAAGTTGTAATGAAAACAAGATTAAAGGTATAGAAAGAATAGTTGTATAACCAGGTGGAACCGGTATAGGCACCGATAGCGGCAAGGAGAAGATGATTATTAAAATACCAAAACCACGTTCTTGTAAAGCTGTTTTAATGTCAAACAATGTCACTTTATCACTATCAGCAGTACCAGTACCTGCAACCTCTTTTAGAATATCAGATGCTAATTTTTTATCTTCAGTCAAATTCTTACCCCTTTTCACAATTACCTTTTAACCAAACGACCCAATAATTAGCATAATCACTACTATAACACAACATCTATTCTTGATTTAACTGATTCATTCCTCTTTGAATTTCATACTTATGGTCTTATCTGTTTCGATACAAATTTTCGTTATTAGAAGATAAATGAGGTATATTATGAATTTGCTTAAACTCTTCAATTATAGGCAAAAAGGCCCTTTATACTGTACTAATAATGGTATTAGCTACGTGCTTTAACGTTATTATAATATTTTGCATATAAACCTATTTTATAAAAATTCACAATATGAATTAGTAAATAAATTATGTTTAAATCAGTTGCGTATATAGTAAATATAATGCATTGTGTGCCTTTGTTAATAGAAAGGTATAAGTATGCCTAGTTCAAGGCAGGTAGTACAATATAACTCATTTGATAGTAATAACCTTGAAGACACTACTTTGCCTTGCGTATTTAAAGATTTTACGATTACTTCTGAAGAGATATTTGAGATTGGTAGTGAGGGTAACCAAGTAATAGATAATTCAGATGGTGAAATAGAAAGGCTGCAACAAGAAAACTTTGATCTCAAGAAAAATGAAAAGCTCTTGGAATGCTATAAAGGTATAGCGGAAGAGTATGATCAAGAAGTGAGTGAGCTCAGCAAGAAAAATCAGATCCTAGAAAAGAAAATTAAAGATCTTGAAGCTCAATTACAAAGAAAAACAAGAGAATTAACTAAAAATGGCCAAGAAATTGAACAGCTAAAACAAGAAATAGAAAAAGTATTATTGGACGTGAAGAATAAAAATGACATAATAGGGAACTTGGACAGCAAATTAGAAGATATGAAGAGTGAAATACAGATGATAGACAAAAAAAATGAAGAGTTACAGCAAAGGTTAAATTTGGTTGAATCTAACTCAAGTAGACTAAGAAAAGAAAGTGTAGTGCTGGTAGACAGTATAGAGGATTTGAAGAGTAATTATGAAAACCAGATATTAGAAAAAGATAAGGAACTTAATGATGTAATAGGCCAGCTCTATGTTTATTTATCAGAGCGTGAAGAACTGTTTGCAGAATTTAGTTCATTGCAGAATGAAAATGAGAGTTTAAAACAGAAAAACTTCTATATTAGTAATGAAGTGTCTCTTGAAGATGAATTAAACAAAGAAAACGTAAGAAAAGAAATAGTAAGACCTCAGTCTACAACAAAAGTGGAAATGAGGCGTATCAATGATAATGATGACCAGGAATCAATATGGCTATATAGAGAAGCAGAAGATTATCAAACAGGTGAAGATAAAAAACCTAAAAATACTAACTACGACATTGGAGTATGGAATGAAGATGACGATGAAAGTAGCGATGATCAAAAATCAACCTGGCTGTACGAAAAAGTAGAAAACAATCAAGATTATCGAACAAGTGAAGACAAAAACCTTGAAAACACTGATTACGATATTGAAGTATGGAATAAAGATGACGATGAAAGTAGCAATGATCAGGAATCAACTAGTGAAAGTGACTATAATGTTAGCTATTGCTTTGATTATGATGAAATTGTTGGTAGGACCTACGGTCAACTAGTCTACAATGCAAACATAATACGTAAAAAAGATTCTTTTTCCTTAGCAAAAGTAAAATTAAGAGAAAGAGAAAGAGAAAAATATGAAAGTATTTGGCAAAAAATAGATAATATTCATGATGAATTGGATGCTTTGGGTAACTATGGTAATGAAGAGGATTATGAAGAGTGCAATAAAAGACTTGATAAAATTGTAAGCGAGGCGCTGAAACAAAGAGTAATGTTCACTCTTCCGTATAAAGCTAATATATCTTTAGTGGATCGCATAATTGATACATTGCAAAAGCTATATTTTTCTTACGATACTACCCGAATTTATGGATTTTTAGATGAGAAAAAGATATTGCAAATAGTATCAAGAGGTGCGTCTTTAAATAGATTTAGCGATGAAGAACATGGCGATTTCGTGAACATAATTTGCTCAGATAGATACGCTCTAGATCAACGAGAAAAAATACTTTTAGAACTTAAGGACTTGGTGTACAAAAGTATCGTAGACGTAAGTGTAAAAACTGATGATCATGATTTTGAGTTAGAGATGGACAATGGACACTTTTGTATAAAATATACAAAAGATAGTGTTGTCGAAGTTGCAAGAATATTCAACAATAAAAAAGCTAAAAATTTAGGTCTGGAAATTGGTATGCTTCAAGTTGGAGAAAGTATAGTTAGAGTTGAAAATGAAGAAGGAGTTAGGAATTACACCGACATTTCGGAGGGTAGAATTGAAATGTCTTTTACTACTTACTTTGGGAAGGTCAGTGTTTATTTATCTCCTAGTGATAGAGATAATAATAAAATAGAAGTAAAGCTCGCCAACGAAGAAAGCATAGCACGTTTTAGTAAGTTGGAGGATAAATCAAGTTTAGGGGGGAGCTGTCTTTTAGGAGGAAAAAATGTTTCTATAGGCATAGAAGATGGTTATTTTGAAATAAACAGTGACGTTTCTGAAGAGTTAGCTAAAACTATGAAACAGTCAGATTGTACAATAGAAAAATCATATGTTCCATCTAGCTTTATGAAAGAAGCTTATTGCAATCAGTTAGTAAATGAAAGGGGAATTTAAAAATCAGGCTCAAATATTTCAAAAATAACCATTCAAAGCAGCATTTTTTATACAACTTCGTTTTCAATCTATCTGGAAAGAAGATATCAAGTATTCAAAGTCCAATTCGACAAATCCATAGTCCATTCTTCCTCTAGCTTTTTTATCACTCATCCAAAATTTAGGTATAATACCAAATATCATAAATAAGTAGGCAAATAACTCACAGAACAAATAGTTTTGATCGAACTTTCCGTAATATTACGAATGAATGCACATATAGTATCCTCCAATAAACTAACAGAGTCATATATTCTATTTTTAATGAGATTGTCTTTCAAATATTGCCATAAACGCTCTACTGGATTTAACTCTGGTGAATATGGAGGTAAGTAGATTAAGGTAATATTTTGTGGTATTTTTAAACCTTTGGATCTATGCCATCCTGCACAATCCACAATAAGAAATGCCTCCCTTGTTCCTAAATATTGTGACATCTGCTCAAGGAATATATTCATACAATCAGTATTGACGTTTGGTGCGAATAAACTAGAAGTCTCTCCATTTCTAGGATTAACTGCACTATAGAGATAAAAGTTTTGCCTACCTAATTTCACCTTAACCTGTGTCCTAATGCCTTTTTTAAACCACCCGTTTTGAATGTGTGCCAAACCGCGATTCATCGAAGAAAAATAGCTCTTTTTCGGGATACGTGACAATAGTTTCATTAAGATTTTTTTTTAAACTTTTCTTGTTTATTTTTGTCCTGTTTATTGTGCACAGGCCTTGGAGTAATATACGAAAAACCTAACTTTTGCATCAGTCCATGTGCTGTAGACTTACTTACCTCAATAGAAAACATTTTCTCAATTATGATTTTTAATTTCTTAGCCGTTAGGTTGGCTCCTTCTTCTGCTATGACATTTTTAATTTCTTCTTGCTGCTTGTAGCTCAACTTCGGCTTTACTCCACGTCCTGGTTGTATTTTAAACGCATCGACTCCTCCTTCCTTAAATCTTGTAATCCACTTCATCAATGTAGTTCTAGTAATTCGGTATATTTGAGCAACTTTTGTTATTCCATATTCTTTTCCAGATATTATTGCCTGTAATCTTCTTCCTATCTCTCCTCTTATTCCGTGCTTCTTTAATTCCAGGTTACACTTATTATATCATTCTTCTCCTATTGCTTTACTTTTTCCTGCCATAACTCCTCACTAATTCTTAAATTGTTCTATTTTAGAAATTTTTCTTTATTTGTCTATTTATTTTTAGGAATTGGTATTAGTTTATTGGAGGATACTATATGTGCATTCATTCGTAATATTACGGAAAGTTCGATCAAAACTATTTGTTCTGTGAGTTATTTGCCTACTTATTTATGATATTTGGTATAAGGTATTGAAACTAACAAGTGGAATGATTACATAATGCACATATTAGTGAAAGGAGGTACAACATGAGTAATATAGTTCATTCAAATAAAAACAATAACCGTGATAACTTTAGTGTAAGAGGGTTACAAAGGGCCGTTGATGACATATTTGATAGCTTCTTTACAGGATGGAATCCAGAGCTTTCCAGAAGAAGCAACAGTCTATTACCAGCTTGTGACTTTTATGAAACAAAGGAAAGCTATTGCCTCTCATTAGAGTTACCAGGTATTTCCAAAGAAAGCATAGATATTAGTATATCTGGCGATAGCTTAATAGTGAAGGGTGAAAAGACATGTGATAACGAGTCAAAAGATAAGCAGTTTTATCATCGAGAAAGGTACTATGGCTCTTTCTATAGGTCTATTCAGCTTCCAGTAAATGTGGAGCGAGATAAAGTATCTGCTAGTTTTTCAGATGGAGTATTACATGTAACCATACCTAAGTCAGAGAAACACATCAAGAAGATTGATGTAAAGTAACCAGTAAGTGGTAGCAGGCTTCTAGTTTGAGGCTTGCTATTTTGAATCATTATAGATAGAATATAATAAAGTTCTATTGTCTTTGCGTATTTGTTGTACAGATGGTGTAAGGCCTTTGTTGCGTTTAGGTGTTGTTAATAATCTATTAATGGTTCTTATGTTATAATCAAGTTTAGGGGCTTTAATAAGTACGGACTATGACAGAAGCAAATCCAATAGTTACGTTGAAGGTTAAAATTAAAGAATTTAGCTTTAGTAAATTAAAGGCTGGCGAGAGCAATAAATCAGCACACTCTGGTGAAACAATGTATTTCGATCTTCCAAGAATGAACTTTGTTATTAATGGAAAGATTATAGATACAGTTTTAACCTCTGTGTTAATGGAAGGAGCGAAATATCGCAAAAGCAACCTTTTTAATAGTTATGATATATATAGCGCTGAAGCCGCAAGCAAAAAACAAAGAGAAATAGATAAAGATCATGGCAGGGCTTTTGTTAATTCAGTCCTTAAGGATCTTGAAAAAGAACTTGCATATAACGCGTTAAGTGAATTGTGGGAAAGTCATTGTGAAAATCCTGAAATTCCTGATTATCAGAAAACCAATTCGTACGGTAGAGATTTTGAGAGATTTTACAATGCTGGAAGAGAGCATATGCATCTATTACTCAAAGTAGGAGATGAGAATAAGAACTACCGACCATTTGTAAAGGAAGTTTTTAAAGAAATGTTTAAATATGCTGAAGCAGAAGTTCCGAGTGCCCCTATCTTAGAAGAACTAGTTACTAATTGTAATCAAGCAGGATACTTAGCAGGTATATTTATTGAATATCACTCTGCACTTAGCAATTATCGATTAACAACGCAAGACCCTGACAAAGTAATGAATATTGATTACACTGACCATAATAACATAAGAGTAAAGTCTGATATGGAAATACCTGTAATCAAATTTGATAATCCAGGGGAAAAAATATGTGGTCTATCCACCTCACTGGAATTTACACTTGAGTCTCAAGATGGAAAAGATGGTGTAACCTATAAAGACGGTAAATTATCACTCACTGTTCCCAAGGAATTAAAAAATTATAAAGAAGGAGATAGAAACTTGCTCTCTATTATTAGAGAATACTTTCAAAAATTCTGTGAAAAATTGGGATTTAAATTTGAGATGGAAACACAAAAAATAGAGCATGATTTAGACGATTTGCCGAAAGTAAACAGTCATCTTCAAGGCCTAAGAACGCCTATTTCCAGCAACGACCATATCATCGGTCATTAAAAGTAAGTATGTGTTGTCAGAACGAATGAAAGTTCAGTTAAGCTTTTTCTAAAGTATAGCATTTCTCCTAATAGTCCGAATAGGGTAAGATATGTGGGTAAGGTTATGTTTGACTTGTGTTGTTTTTTTGCTATTGGTTAATTTAATGTAAGTTAAAGATAAATTAAGTGGATAAGAAAAAGAAAGTATACTTATTTAAAGTTTCTCTAGACAAAAAAATCTACCGTGAGATGGAATTGAAAGCTGTCTTTATAAATTTGCAGAAACTATCATAAAGGTCTTTAGTTTTGAGTTAGATCATTAATTTGGTTTTTATAGTAACATAAACGATATTTATGAAAGTAATGAAGTATACACTTTATTTTATAATACTGATTATAGTTTATGCCTAATGAAAAAAGCGTCAAAAATTCTTATATCTACAAGGTTTTTGAGCCAGATAAAAAAATGATTTTTCTTTTTGATTATGGCGATAATTGGGAATTTTTAGTAGAATGTTGTGGCATTATTGAAGCAGAAGCTGGAACAAGATATCCAAAAGTTACTAAAAAGCAAGGAGAGGCTCCTCCACAATATCCTGACTACGAAGATGAGTAGTGTAAACAATATACCTATTAAGTTGATGGATTGCCTTGAGGAAAATAGCAGCAGGTTTAGTACTTGGTTAGTAAATTAGAAGTATTTCTTAGGAAATTATTTTAATATCTGTGTTTTTTAGGAATGTTCTCTTGCGTTGGATCGGAAGAGCTCTTCTACCTTCTCTAGCTTTGTACTCGGTTCTAGGGTACTGTACAACGCAAAGCTTATGCATGCCAATCCAGCAATCACTCCAACTGTTCCTATAGTAGGCATTTTCATAATATGTGATACAATACCACTTACCAGTAGCACCACCCCAACGGCACCAGTCAGAATCGCTCTCCGTTGCATTGCTTTTGTTGATGATTCTTCATCTGCAATTTTGAAAGATTTATCGTTAACACAAGGGTTAGAAGAAAAGATTCTTAAAGCATTCAGCTCTTTTACCACCGTTCTTCCTGAGTTAGCGAAATTCCCTTGATTTTCTTCATTCCTTTCATAATCTTCACCATTATTAATCTTCTTGCACGGCTGAGTGCCAGTTTCTGCGGTTTCTTCTTGTTGTTCTCCATAAAAATTTTCTTTATTCTTATCCGAAACTTCTTCAATATCTTCTGAAATATTATAAGCCACTGATCCTTCCATAATAGTTTCTATTAACGAGTTTTTTTCTTCTTTGTCACTTGTCATATTTGGATTCATCACTTCCTTATCATCCCAAGGCTCAAAACCTTCTACCCTTACTACACCATCTTTAACAGTACTATATGTACGTATTAATTCTCCATGACTTCCTAAGTAGTCCGAGACTATTTTCGTACGATTAAACTCCTTAAAAAGCCCATGTTTTTTAGCTTCTTCTAAAAGATCATTCTCAGCTTGCTTATTCTTGCAAAATCTAGCATAATGTAATAGTGTGAATACGTCTCTTCTACGTTCATATATATCAACTATTAGTATCCACGGAATCTTTCGTGTATCATGAAAGGATTTACTAATTTTTTCACTGATACTTTTACCCTCTTGTATCCTTTTTAATAGCTTAAAAAGCTCCTTTTTATCTTTGCTTGTTAACTGATCTTGATCAAATGGCAACTCATAGGTTATATCTGCTTCATTAGTTTTTCCGGTAATTAGTTTTCTCATATTATTTTTTTCTTTGTATCTCTTATGTAGCTAATTTGTATTAGTAAAGTATTAATCGTGTGATTTTTAAATCGCTAATTTGCAAAATTTCTTCATCTGCTCACTCCACAGCATTGGTATTTCCCTCAATTCAACTAACTTCAAACCCTTTGGCTGCCTCCCATTTACTATGTCTTCTTTGATCTTTGGTGCTAAATAATTTAACCTTAAAATTTGTTGTATACGTCTTGTACCTATATTAATTTTGGCACTTAGCTCTCCTACGCTTGCATATTTTCCCTCTTCTAGCTGACGTTTCCATAGGTGGGCTCTTACCACTGCTTTCAGTAACGCATTGTTTGTTTTACCTTCTGGCTCAATCACTGTACATTTATTTCCTTTCTTCTTCATTATTGGTATAAATTCCACCTTATCCTCCGAACCCATTTCTATTCCATCTTCTTTTACCATTACTCCTTTTATTAACTTTTTCACTACTTCTTTCTGTTTTCCAAAACTTAAATTTTTCCACTCTTCCGCTTTTTTTCCCCATTTTTCATATAGCTGTTCAGCTTTCTTCATCACTTCTTTTTCCACTTCTCCCGCTACTATAGTTCTGTTTATTGATTCACAACCTTTTCCCCTTAAGTGATTGTTACATATGTAATATCGATATCTTTTATTTTCTTTTTTTGAGTATGTCAGCGTCATGTTCACATTACAACTCTTGCACTTAATTATTCCCCTAAGTAGCGCTTCCTCATATTTTGCTTTTCTATATGGTTGATTCTTTATCAATTCCTGCGCTTTTTGCCATTTTTCTTCCTCTATTATTGCTTCATGTTTTCCTTCATACTCTTTCTCATAATGCCGTATTTTTCCCATATATATTGGATTTGTTATTATTCTTCTCACCGTCGCTTTTTTAAAGATATCTGATTTCGTATGGTACCCTTGGCTATTTAACTCTCTTGCCAACTCTGCCATTGACTTCAGCTCCAAATATCTTGCAAATATATGCTTTACTATTTTTGCTTCTTTCTCATTTATTATTAATTCTTTATCTTTTACATCATACCCAAACGGCAAAGTTCCTCCCATCCATAGTCCGTGTTCTTTTGATGTTGCTATTTTATTTTTTACCCTCTCTACTATCATTTCTCTTTCTAGTTGTGCGGCTCCTGATAACACCGTTTGTACGAACTTTCCCATTGGCGTATTATTGTCAAATATCTGCGTTACTGCTACAAAATTTACTCTATGTCTTCTAAAAAATGATGTTACTTCGATGCTGTCTTTTGTTTCCCTTGATAATCTACCTAGCGTATATACTACTACACAATCTACTTCTCCTTTTTTTACATCTTCAAATAATTCCTTTATTGCTGGTCTTTCTAAATTCTTTCCTGAGAAACCTCCATCGTCGTACCTTTTGGCCAATGCTACCCAGCCTTCTTTGCTCTTTATGTACTTCTCACATGCTACTCGTTGCGCATCTAAACTGTTAAACTTCTGCTCTAGACCGTCTTCATTTGACTTTCTCGTATATATTCCACATCTTATCCCTTTACACATTTTCCCTTCCCTTTTGATCACGCAAACCAAATAGGAGCGGCCCATTGTAACTCATTCCCATTATTTTTCCGGCTACTGCTGATAATGATGTGAAAAATTCTTCTCTGTAGATTAAACCCTTATCTGTTACCATTACTGCGTGAGTCTCTTCCCCTCTCTCTAATATTAGCTCTGTTCCCTCTACTGGCAGTTTATCGCTACTTATTCTTTTTCCCTTCTCTAGCCGATCTGCCAGATACTCTAGTCTTTTTGTCCCCTTTCTTGACATTTCTCCATACGCTTTTTCCTGCATTCTATAAGCTAATCTTGGTATCAGATATTTCTTTGAGTATCTAGGCGCCTCTTCCCCAAATACCTTCTTCCACGTTTTTCTCAGCTCACCCAAAGGTTTTCTCTCTAAATTCATTACTTTCTTTTCTATTTCTTCCTCCATATTTTTAGCCTTTCATAAATAACTTTTCAATTCTGTCTGTTTCTTTCTTTAATACCTCGGTTACTTCTTTACTATAATCCATTGCTGTCATTCCAAATTTATCCGCTTGCTCTATTTCTCCTCCAGCTTTCACTAGCTCCTCCACTATTTCTTTTTCACCTACCATGCACGCAAGGTGTAGAGGTATGCATTTATTTCCATATTCCTCAGCATTTACGTCTGCTCCTGATTTTATCAATTCCCTCACGATTTCTAGACGTTTCTCCGTTACCGCTAGGTGCAGTGCTGTGTATCCTTCTATATCTTTAGCATTCACATTCGCTCCTTTTTCGACTAATAACTCCACTGTTTTTACCTCTACTGCATAATGTAGAGCTGTTCTTCCATTCTTGTCTCTTGCATAAATATTTTTATATGAGTTCTCTAATAGTGACTCCTCTTTTCCTTTTTTACTCATGACCTACCTCACCTTTTCTTTGAATTTAAATCCCTTTTCTAAGCCCTCCTTTTCACCACCTCATCTATCATCTCATTTACTTGGCTCATTATTTTGCTTGCTAAATTTTCACATTCTTCCTTTATTAGTGATTTGTCTCTCTTTCTTATTTCTTCTATCTCTATTATTTTTAGCTCCGGCATATAGCTCCCATTCAGCATGTCTGCTATTTCTTCCACTATCCTCTCTATTCCATAGCACGTCAGTTCTCTACTTTTTGTTATTCCTCCTTTTTCTCTCAGAAATTTACTCGCCCTTTCACTCTCTTTGCTATCACATAGACGATACTTTTCACTTTCCCAAATGTAATACATTGGTGTTGCACCATATTTATTCAGTTGATTAACCTCAGCTCCTGCTTTTACTAGCTCTTTTATTATTTCAACTCCTGCTCCTCCTATTTTGCATGCAGAGTGTAGTGGCGTACATCCAGTGACATATTGAGTGGCATTTACTTCTGCTCCTTCCCTTAGCAGCACTTTTACATTTTCTAAGCTTTTCGCAAATACTGCACAGTGTAGTGGTGTATAACCATTTTTATCTCTTGCATTTACCTCTGCCCCTTTTTTTATTAATAACCTCGCTGTTTTGTAATCAGAGATTTCTACTGCTTGGTGCAATATCGTCTCTCCTTCTTCATTTCTTTTATTAATGTTTTTAAACCCGTTACTTGATACTTCTTTAAAAAACTTACTAAAAGATTCTCTCTTTTCTTCGCTAAACTTCATACTTACCTCACAAAATTAGCTTTTCTAGCGCCAGATAAATTTCTTATGTTTACCTGCTGCTATTTAATTCATGTCCTTTTTAGCATAAGGAAGCAAGTCCTTTTCTTTTTATTTCATACACTTTAAACTATTGTTAATATAATATATGAGGATCTAAATATAAGTACTTAACTTATTAGAGATATTACTTGACTATTTTTCCAACTTCTGTGCAAATGTCGATGTTCATGCCACTTTAGTACTCCTGGGTAAAATACTAAAATGTAATTTTCTAATTCGTGTATTGAGTCTTTTTGCTCTAAATCATTTTTATAGTAAACGTTGTGTTCTGCTAAAACATATTTTCTGACCTTCTGATCTGTATAATTTTTTGCTTTATAGTTGTGAGTAACGCTAAATCTTTCTAAAATTGGCTTGTGTTTTAAATTCCAATATTGCCCTGAAAGTTTATCGCTTCCCAATACAAATTTATTTCCTCTTTCTTCTACGCTACTAACTGGAAAGCACGTATTTATGTCTCCTAAATCCCAACTGTCTGATAATACTATCTGCGCTTTTGCAAATTTAATCGATGGTAATAAACTCTGTGGTAATGGATATAGTGCTTTTAAGTTGTACCACAAATGATTTCTTTCATAAATACCGTTATAATTCTTTGTGTGAGGCTCGGTTTCTCCAAGGATTGCTACATCTAGGCGATATATATCATTGCTTAAAGCTCGTTCATAATGATCGCGTAGATAGTTTTCTATAATCCTAATAACTGGACCACTAGACCTGAAAAAATTTACTCTTCCAAATGATAACACTGGTCCATCTTTTTCTATTTTTACCCCTGAATAATCAGAAAGAAGATCTCCAAATAAACTCTCATCCAATATAAATCTCTGCGCATTATAATAATCGTTAAAAATCCTCATCAATCTGGATCTTACAGGCAGTGATAGTTTTGCCAGCTCTACTACTGCATCTACGAAGAAGTCATTTGGTACCTCTTTTATCCCTACTTGCAACTCAAAAAAATGTTTACCAGGTGGTTCTTCGATAATTTTAATATCTTCTATATTTGCCCATTTTAGTGCTATTTTTAGTGATGCTGGAGTTCCTCTCAGTCTTTGAAATTTTACTCCTTCTACTACGGCTTTTCTTTTATCCCTTATCCAACGTAGAATTTCCCCCAATCCATATTCTTCAACTAACCACGGCAATGTTTCTTCTTTAAGACTAAACTTAAATCCTCTGATACAGCTCGGATCAACCTTATAATCTATTGCATTAACCAGCGCTTTTTCTTGCTTTGTTGCGTTTGGCGGTAATAAACTTTTCATTTGTCTTTTCTTTCAAGTTGCTTTAATTTCCTTTATTTAGGTAGCTTATGAGTAAGCAAGAGATCATTTCAGAACTGATCAAAAATAAAGATGTTCTTAATATCGAAAACACTTTCCATAATATTTGACCATACTATCCATACTTTAAAAAACAAGTTACAACTTCTGGAAGAAAATCAATACTTTCCTCTCCCTAACATTGGATCCAGTAAACCTTAAACCACTTATTGCACGCAATCCCCTCACTGGTACGATTCCACAAAACAAAAAAATACGTTTTAAATCCTATCTAACTTGACGTGGCCAAGCACTGCACACTCATTCCCCAATACCACAACATCCTCTTTTGGCTCGATTAATTCTACGTTTTCTACACCCTCTACAAATAGGTTTGCTATTATCCAAGATCTTGTAACATTCCATCCTAATCTTTTTGCTAATTCAAACTTCTTAATAAACTGCTTCTTGATTTCCTCCTTCGATATCACAGGACTTATGCTCATTCTGCTGTGAATATCTATTTCCGTAATATTGCAACCTATCACTGTTACTGTATCGGTTAAAACCCTTATATCATCTCTAGTAACCTGCTTTTTTACAATTTTAAGTAGTTCTTCTGATACTATGCCAGTTGTGGATAATTGTGTTGATAAGATTGAAATTTGTACTTTCCCTGGTATAGGTGATTCTACTAATGCATCTTTTACTCTACTATCTGCTGACAGTGCATGATAACGATAATACTCTTTACTTCCTCCTGTACTCCAGCCTTTTATTTTTGCTTTTATTCTTTTTCTAAATCGTTCGTCCTCTTCTTCTTTTTCTCTCTCTACTCCATAAAATTCAGCTAAATTACCAAGATCTTCTCCCGTTGCAAATTTTAGTAAATTACTTTTTACAGCTTCATTTATTCTTTCTCTGAGTAACAACTCTCTCCATGCTGCCACCTCCAGAATCTTTATCGCTGGATCACTTTCAACTAATGCTGTAAAACTTGTGTCTCGATTTACTAACTCTTCTTTCATTCTCGAAAATATTTCCTCATAGCTTAGTTTTTCAATAATATTAGATGTTTGCATTTCTAAACAACTACTCCACTAATATTTATGAACTTGCCTTCTGAAAGATACATACCTTCAAGTACAAGAGTCATTTTTCCTTCTTTAGCTTCAGCAATCTTTACTTTTTCTAACTTAAATCTCTTCTCAAATTTCCCCAGTGCTTCTGCTGTTGCTGCATAGATCTTCAAAGTAAAATCTCTACTGATTGGTTTATCCACTAATTCAAATAATCTTGAGCCATAATCTCTCCTCATTATTCTACTGTTAATAGGAGTGGTCAGTATATCAATTATCGACTGCTTTAAGTGCTCTATTCCTTCTAACGTTTTTCCTGTTTTAGCATCCATACCCTTCATTTCTATTTTGCAAAGACGCTTTCACTGCCTTTTATTACTTTAAACCCACATGAAACTATATCTCCTACTCTTCCTACACCAAGACCATTTGCAAACACTGTTTTTGATCCTTCAGTTAATGCTCTTCCTTCACTAAAACTGTCTCCTTGTCTACACATTGACTTACCGTTTACAAAAACATTATTACTTCCGCTAATGCAGAAATGTGGTATAGCTTCTCCACAGTAGTCTCCTAACCTCACTATTCCTTTGTTCAATTTAAGTCGATCCTTTCTGCTTTCAGTTTTATTCCACTTTTTGTCATTTCTATGCTCGATTCCCCAGCTTTCAGTGTTATTTTATCTACTACTTCAATCTCTAAATGATGTTTTTCCTTATCATATAACAATCTTGTTCCATCTTGAAACTTCACACTATTTATTTCTTTTTTATTCTCTGGTGCAGGGTATTTTTCCTGATATATTCCTCCTAATACCACTCCTAATGATAGTTCACCAAGAGGAGAAAATATCATAACCTGTTCATCAATATCTGGCGGAGACCAATCTCTATCTTTTCCTGCTTTACTTGTTATCCACGGTAAATAATCTGTTAAAAATTCTCCTATTTTCACTCTTACTTTTGCTTTTTCATAATCTATTTCTTTTACAATTCCTATACGAATAACGTTTGCTAGCTTCCTATTCAGCTCTGAAATCGCAAAACTATGATCCAACATTTATATTTCCTACGTTTATTATATGTGGTTTAATTTTCCCCTCTTCCCATACTGATTTACCTAAATGAAGCTGATGACTCCAATCAACCATCCACACTAAATATGCATCGAGCTCTGGCCTAAATCCGTCAATTTCCGCAGAGATAAATTCTCCTGGTGAAGTCTGGTAGAGACTCATGACCTTGAAACCAGCGATTTGGTCTCATAACCATAGTCTCCCCAAAAGAACCGTGCTTGCGGATTTCCCGCACACGGCTCCACAATACAGCGTTCACACTAGTGCTCCTGTGTATAAAGAAACATATACCTTTGGTTTTGGTAATGGATTTACTTTTAAATAGTGTATAAATTGTTCCCAATCCATACTTTTCTTTTGACTACGTCGGTTTATCCACTTAAATGCTAACTTTGTTACCGGTCGATAGAATTGAATCAAACACCGATAATTTCCGCTAACTCCGAAGTAGCTATAGTGTCCTGTTAGTTTGGCTTTAAGTTTCTGCCACCAATCTTTGAGACAGATACGACTTCGTACCATCTTCAACCATTCTTTGATTTCTTTAATCTTTCTGGCTAGGCTTATTTTTGAAGTTTTCTGCTTCATCATAAGTTTACCATTACGACTTTTTCCACAATAATGTGTAAATCCTAGAAAGTTGAAGCTAGCCGTCCTACGTTTCTCTCTTTCTGCTTGATACCATTCTTTCTTACCAAACTTTACTATTTTTGTTTTATTTTCAGCTATTTCCAACCCAAATTTACTTAGTCTTTGTTTCAGTAATTCTAGAAATTCTTTTGCGTCTTCTTCCCTCTCGCAGCCAACTACAAAATCGTCGCAAAACCTTATTAGCTGTAAATATCCTCTGGCTTTTGGCTTAAATTTCTTTTCAAACCATAAGTCCAGCACATAGTGTAAGTATATATTAGCTAATACAGGGCTTACTATACCACCTTGTGGTGTGCCTTGATCGGTTGCTTTATAACATCCAACTTCGACTATTCCTGCCTTTAGAAATCGTTTTATTAACCACAATAAATTTGGGTCAGCTATTCGTTCCCTTAGACAATTCATTAGCCATTTATGTTGAACATTATCAAAGAACTTCTTGATATCCACTTCTACAATATAGTTAATTGGTTTGTGCATAACTGCTTTATCTAGAGCGTTTATCGCCTGATGACAATTTCTTCCTGGTCGAAATCCATACGAGCTGTCCATAAAGTTTGCTTCATAAATATTTTCTAATATCTTCTTTAGCATTACCTGTACCAACTTATCTTCCGTTGATGGTATTCCGAGACCGCGCTTCTCTTTGCTCCCGGCTTTGGGTATGTATACCCTTTTCACTGGTAGCGGTTGATATTGTTTTCTCTTCATACTATCCACTAGTGTTTTAAGTTTCTCTTCTAGATTTTCTCCATAAGCTTCCACTGTCACACGATCTATACCACAAGCCTTGTTGCGTTTTAGTTCCTTATAACACTCTGCAAGATTCTCTTCATTAATCAAATGAACTAATGATGTAAATTTTACTCGCTTATCTTGCTTAGCCCTTACTGCTATCTGGTTTAGTTTTCCTTGCATACTCCTCCAATCTCTGTTGTATTGGTATAGCAATCCCTATACCAGTCACTATATTGCTAACCGCTTCCCCTTGTATGTGGCTTTCCCACACTCCGAGTACTATCAGTTAGTCCGACTTCCTTTGCATCTTCCTCCAGTCCTCGCCTTTATTGACTTGTTCCAGAGTACCCTTACAGGAATACAAAGGATCTCCCAAGTTCACGTAAGGTCCATCTCAACACATGACGCGGCCTTCGATCCCGATGAGGTGAGTAATATCTTGCCTTAGCGTTATTACCCATGTTGCCTTCCACCAAATGTAAAGTGTCAGCCCCCATGACGCGTGAATTACGGGACTCAATACCTTCACTTTCGTTGCACCCTATGTTGTCCATTCCATTAGCTTTACTACGCTCGTTACCTTACGCAGCATAATGGTTTGTTCCAGGTTGCCGGCTAAGCTTTACCCGTGTTGGATTTTCACCAACTGTTCCTTACGCACTTCTTGGCGCACACATTTTCCACATTCCAAGTATTTTTATTTACTACTCTCGCAACCTCAGCAGCTAATGTTCTAACAACTACCGAGGAATCCTCTACTGTTCCATCAACTACAATCCTCGCCTCAAACCTGGCTTTCAATGCTAATTCATCAGTACCTGCATCTTTACCTGGTTCTAAACTTGTTAGTTCTACAAACACCGCTGGCGCTACTAATTCTTTCCTTATCGATGGATAAATTTCACAAGTTTGAATTGCTGGTATTTCTTTCTTCAGCGTAGTGCAGATTGCGTTATGCAAATCTTTAAAATTCATATATTTCTTGTAATATCACGTTCAAAGAACTTTTCAAACACTTCCTCAACCTCATAATTAACAAGATTCCCTATTATCCTTGAAGCCTCAGGTTCGAGTGACAATTTAACTTCCTTTATTGGCAATGCTGCTCTTCCTTCACGTTTAAACATACCGCTATTTCCTTTTGGCATAACTGCTGCAAATCCTCCTATAAACTCATGCTTTCCTACTTTCGATCCTCTTCTTGTTTTTTGTATTTTGCCAATTGTCGATGCTCTAATGTCGTAGAGATTTGCTCTAATTAACACTTCTAATCTGCTTGTTTTTGCTTTAAAAATTCTTAATCTCTTTCTTATCAAACTTAATTTTATTCTCTTTTCCTCACTAATTTCCTTAGCTGCTTTTGATTTTAGCCATATTGCTGTTTTGTTTAATGCACTCACCGTCACTTTTTCCACTTTTTTCCTTTCAGCATCTATACTTTGTATAATACTACCGGTGTTAATACGCATTTATACTCCTGACGCTCGAATTTTCCATACCATTCCTGAATTATCTTGCAGCGGTGGAGAATATACTTTATATTTACGATCACCTATAACAAAAATATCTCCTACCATTGGCCTCAGTAAATCAAAAACGCTTACCTCAAAAAAAATCATCCCTCCCACAAATTGTCCTTCACCAATCTCGTATAATTTATCTGGCTCTTGCTTTAACACCTGTACCATATATGACTTATCCTTTGATTTATATAAAGCCACTTCTCCTAAATGGGCAAAACAATCTTCTAATAATCGCTTAATATTCTCTTGCATATTTCTTTTTGATATACTAACCTTTACATGCTAAGAAAGCGCATACCGGTAGAGTCGTTCTGTGCCTCACCACCTTGTAGTTACTCTACCAGTATTGTTATGCTGCAACGATCTTGACCAAAACGGCCGGGCGGTGGCACATTGGCAGAGGATTTGACTGCGTATGTAAATCGGTCCCTCTATCAAATCTTCTTGGCTCTTGTTTTGCATAGAGTGGCTGTCCGAGAGTATTCACCGTCTCATTAAAGTCTGCTGGTGCAAAATATGTTGTAAACGTGCTTGCTGTTCCTAGTGGAAAACAGTGCCCTGTATCTTTCTCAATAAATCTTCTAACCGTTCCTTCAGGGTCAGTTGCTTGCCCTCTATATTCCTCAAACGTTATGCCACAAAATGTAAACCCTGACCTCATATCATTTCGAAGTGCTGCTCCTTCTTGCCATCTTTCATATGCTTCTTTTACTTTTGCATGAGAAGTTAGTGCATCAAAAAACTCAGGGCTTACCAAGGCATGAATTCCAGTCATATATTCACCACTTAGGTTATCTTCTATATGCCGCAATACTTCCAGACACTTACGTTTTACATCAGTTGTTGCTGTTCCAAGGGCAAAATTTACTACTTTTGGTGTTATTTCAAATTCGTTGTACAGATTTAATAATTCTGACCCATCAGCATCTAAAATTATTCCCTTCAGCGCTCCCATTCGCAAATGCTCTAATGTTATTGCATGTTTGTTTATCATTAGCTGTAAATGGTCAGTTATTACGTCTGCTAGCGCTTTAAGTTCACTTTCTGATCCAAATGCCCTTATTCCCTGTACTTCCTCTGGTAACACTACATCATCATGCGGAATATGTGGAATCGTAAATGTTCTTACCTTTCTTTTTCCTCTTTTTCCTACTGTTGCTGGCGCCCCTGGTACTTGCGTTGGTAATAAACTTAATACTCCGTTGTGTTCTTCTATGGTAATATGTCTAAATCTTACTGACCTACTTGGAAACAAATTTAGATTTTCAACACGTCCATAATTTATCGGCAATATATTCATCGCATTTGTTAGTGCCGTCATGCTAAATGCTGTATTTGTAAATGGATTTTGCATTTTTTCTCTCCTTTTTTTCCTATTAATTTTAGTTAAATTCCCTTGCGGACAATGATCCCTCGTGCTTCAAGTTGCTTTATTGCTGCAGCTTTCTGCTCTTCAGTGATATTTGCTGGCCACACAACCGCATGATCTGCTAGTATTGCACAACGAGTAATAATTACTGCTTTAGCATTTTCTGTCGCATTTACATCACTTACTACTGCACCTATCGCTGTTTGTGTACCATCTGTGGCAGTTGGATTTATTATCTTAACCATGCTATCTTTATCGAGAGCTACTACTGTACCAAGCTTTAGGTTCTGCCCTTTTGCTACTGTTATCTGATCTCTTGAATATAGACTTGATGCCTCATACTTTAATAAGTCACCCAGATTATTTTGTTCGCTTATACAACTCATAAATTTCTCTCCTTAACTGCTTACCGCCGCTTTTATCAATGCTATATACGGCGGTTATAAAAATACTTTAACTCCTACGACTTTTCGCTACCTGCATCATCAATTCTTCTCCTGAATTCTGTGGTATTGCACTCAGTATCTCTGTCTTCTTTGTTCTCTCTGCAAGTAATTCCATTAAAACTTCCCTAGCTTGCTCAACACTTACACTTTGCTCAATAAATTCTCCTATCTTTTCTGGCATCTTCGATAAATTACATAAACGTATTAATTCAAGAACTTCAGTACGATACTTGGTTAAATTATCAGTTTCTAGGTCATTTGTAATTTGTTCATTCATAGTAATACTCCTGTTTTTATTAATAGATGAAAGAATTGTCATTCCGTCTGCAAGGCCTATTTCTACTGCTTTCTCCCCAAAATATAGCCCTGCCTCTGTTGATCGAATCTTTTCAATTGAAAGACCTCTGTTCCTTGCTATTAGCTGCAAAAACATTTCATATAGTCGGTCTACTTCTTTTTGTAAGCTTCCCAGACTTTCAGACGTCATTGGCTCATGTGGGTTTAAATCATTCTTTCGACTACCAGCAAAGATTGTGGTGTACTTAATACCTTGCTTTTCATCAAATCTACTTTGATCTATATGACTTGCTATTACTCCAATACTGCCAACACCAGAAGTTCTGCTCACAAATACCTTCTCAGCGCTTGAAGCTATAGCATATGCAGCAGAGTATGCATCATCATTTGCTATCGCTATTATCCTCTTTTTTGCTCTTGATTCATAAATAAAGTCAGCTAGGTCAAATATACCGTTTACCTCTCCTCCGGGGCTATCTATTTCCAGCATAATTGTCTCTATGCTACTATCTGCTAATGCTTGTTTGATTTGTTCTTCTATTTGCTCATATGATGTCATCCCGAGCATTTCATCAAACGCACCTGGTTTTTTAGTCAAGATTCCATGTATTGCTATAATTGCAGTTCTTTCTACGTTACTTTTGATGGAGTGCTTTATGTTTTTAAACGTGGGATGTTTTTGATTGTTTAATGACAATAGCTCAAAACTCCTTGGTTCAAGCATTAATGGTTTTCCTAAGAGCATCATAATCCTTTACAATCAGAGTCAAACATTAAGTTGAGACTATTTGCACGTTTTTGATCTTCTGCTATTTCTTGATCTATTTCTTCAACATCGTAACCCATTTCTGATACTACTTCCGATCGACTCTTAAATCCATTCCTTACTGCCATTTGCTGCGATTGCTGGTCTTTCAGTGGATCCACCCAATCAAATCCCTGTGGTATCCATTTTACTTCTTCTTTCGCTGCTTTTACTACTTTTTCATCTATACTCAGTTCTCCACAAAGCACTGCTAATTCTAGCCATCTATTCCAAATAGGTCTACAAAACTGGAACACTATCACGTTATGCTGTAACATTGCGCACCTTCTGCGAAACTCTATCAACCCTGCCCGAATGGATGAATAATTAACGCTTGTTAAATCTCCTGTTAGCTGCTCATATGTTATTCCTGTACCTATTGCTATTGCCCTCAGTTGCTGTCTCATAAACGCTTCATAACTTCCTCCAACATCTGATGGCTCTGAAAATTTTATGTCCTCTCCTGGGTCTAAAAGCTGCATTGTTCCAGGTTCCAGGCCAGATAGTGCTACTCCTTGCTCACTTGCTTCACCTTCTCCCATGATATTTGCTTCTGGATCAAGTCTCGTAATAAATCCCGCAAACATTGCTGCAGTCTTTTTTCGTACTAATTCTGCATCATCATATTGATCAAGTTCATAGAGCTTTAGCAGTATACTCGAAAGCCATGGCTCTCCTCTAATTTGCCCAGGTCTTAGTGGTCTATAAATATGTAAAACATCATTTGCTGGTACTCTTACTGATTCTCCAAATGAGCCTTCGCCTGGATGTTCTCTAAATAAGTAATATGCTTCTCTTTGCCCAAGCTTGTTAAACTCAATCCCGTTTCTTATTACATTACCATTTGCTAAAGTTTGATTTGTTTTATTGTCTAAATGTTCAGACTCAAGTACTTGCAGTTGTAGTGGTACAGAAAATCTATCTTCCAGCTTTCTCGTTCTTAAACGTACAAAACATTCTCCTCCCTCTATCATACTTCTGCATACTAGAGCTTGTAATCCATAAAAATCACTTACTCCACTACTGTCTGCTTCATCTGTCCATCTTAGCCATAATTCTTGCACCTTCTTTCGAAATTCTCCATCTCTTGCTTTTGATTGTGGTTTTATTCCTGTTCCAATAGAGTTACTTACTATCGTATCAATGATATTTGCTGCATATGGATTTTTTCTCACCATGTCACGTGATCTACTACGTAAAGTTTCAAGATTTTGAGACAGCAAATTGTTTATACTTCCTAACTCTGGTTGAAAGTGAAAAAATCTTCTTCCTGAGCCAGATGCATCCCAGGCTGAACTTTTGATTTTTGGCTTGTTGAATAATTGTTTGAAGGTTTTTAGCAGCATTTATAAAATTCCTTTATTGGTTGAAAAAATAATCTTTCTCTTTGGCTTCATACCTGCAACTTTTAACTCAGCCTTAATTCGTTGTCTTAAATTCAATAAATCATTTATTTGAACTTCCCCGTACCGCACAACATGGTCACCATAAGCAATTGATACCACTCGCTCCCCGTTTTGTAGTTTCTTTATCGCTTCTTCGACTTGAATTAAATACTCTTCGTTGTACATCTTACTTCTCATTCAACCATTTGCTTTGTCTCACTTTTTTAGGTTTTTTGCTTTCTGGTTTTTCACTTAAACTATTCCATTTACTCTCTGGCCATCTGTCTATTCCCAGTGCTATCGATGCTGCTCTTGCATAAATTCGGCAATCTAGTACTTCATTTCTTTCTCTTACCTTTTGCCACTCTTGTTTGGTATATCCTTTTACTACTTTGCTGACTAATTGCTCTGCCGTTAGCTGCTTAAAATACTCAGGTGCATACTCGGGAAAATGACAATACCCTGGCGGTGTTTCTTCACCTTCTTTTAAAATATTAAGTAATTGAAAAAGCTCTGACTTTAATATCGATACTCCGACTGGCCAGAGCTTTATTCCTCTTTTCAGCTTTTGCCCTCCAACTGTTATATCTACTCTACTTGGGCTGCTCAGCGGCACTAGTGCTTTATTTACACCTTTCACTGCCATTACTCTTCCAGACCCTTGATGACTTCTCACCCAGTTGTAAACTTCCTGCGTTGCATACCCTGCATCAACCGCCATCATACTTATCATATATTCAAGCCCATTTTCACCAATAAAATGATGATTGAGGAGCTCCGAAAGCTTTCCCCATACTTCTCTACTTCCTGTATCTCCTTCAAATACTCGGTAATCTATTGACCAACTTTCACGACTTTTTCCCCATGCTACAACTTCCACCTCTAGACGATCTTTTTGGACATCTACTCCTGCAGTAAGTACCACTTCTCTCCTTGGTACTGTGCCAATCTGAAAAAATTCTCTCCTGTTAAATAATTGCTTCCAATCAGGTACTTCTCCTTTATCTACCCAGGTTTCTCCAAGCGTAGTATTTATCCATACTTTTAGTAATTGTTCACTTTCTTTTGCATGGAGAAAATCCTCCACTGCTTGAGTCCAGCTATACCAGCCTACTGGACTATAAAGACTTGAAAGATGAAATCCTTTTTTCTCACCTTTCATTGGATTTGTAGCTCTCCATTCTCCACGTTCAAGCATCTCTGTCTTTTGATGATTTTCTATCTTTTCACCACATTCTATACATATATAGTGTGCTGTACTTGGATTTTTATCTTCCCATTTTATTTGTGACCATTTTAGAACTTGATAGTAATTACAATACGGACAGGGAACAAAAAAATATCTCTTATCTGTTGCTTCAAATTCTTTCTCAATTCTGCTTATTCCATGAATCGTTGGTGTCGATACTAAAAAAATCTTTCGCCTTGCAAATGTATTAGTTCGAGCAATACTGAGCAGTACTGGATCTCCTTCTCCTCCTGAATCTCCTGGGTAGGCATCTATTTCATCAAGAAAGAGATATTTTACTGGCATAGATCTCAGTCCTACACTACTATTCGCTCCAGTTATTACTACTATTCCACCTGGAAACTCCTTACTTTGTACAGTATTCCCTGAATCTCTTGACCTTGGGTCTTTTACTTTACTTTTTAAACATGGTGTACTCTCTATTAACGGTGCAAATCTTCCCTTCGACCAACGTTTTCCCATTTCAACTGTTGGCTGTACTACCAGCATTGGACCTGGTGTTTGATCGATGATATAGCCTATCCAATTGTTGCCAGCTTCTGTTCCCCCAATCTGCGCTCCTTTCATGAATACTACTTTTTCTGCAGGTGAAGATGGTGATAGTGAATCCATTATTTCTTTTAAATAAGGAGTTCTTTCTGTTCTCCATTTACCTGGCTCTGATGCTGCAGTTGGCGCTAAAACTCGATACTCATTCGCCCACTCTGATACTTTAAGCTGCGGATCTGGCCTTAAACCTTCAGAAAAAGATGTAGCGTATATCATTGTCTGCATCTACTCATAACTGGTTCTATCTCAACATCATTAACAGTAGAACTACACTCCTCCAATTCCATAAACATCTTTTTCTGAAATTCGTTTTCTATATATCTTTTGCTCATCTCACTTATCATTAGTGCTATAACAAGCGCAAATACCCCTGTTATTGTTGCAAAAATGATTGCACTGCTTATTGTTGTTGTTATCAACCCTATATATACTGCTACTGCTATTGCGCTGACTGTAGTATAGATGCAGATAATATTATTATGTTTTTTCGTCCTTTTATCTGCTATTTCTCTCTGTGCTATATATTTATTATGAAGGGTTGGAAAATTAACAACGGTATCTCTGCAGAGCAAAGACCCATTTTTTTCAGTAAACAAAACTTTAAGTAACTCTAAATTGTTTGATTTGATTGCTAAGTGCAGAACAGGTGTATAATTTGCTCCTTTTTTCAGCAATAACTTTACTACATGTAAATACCCTTTTTCTGCAGCAAGATAAATCGGTGATAGACCTTTATTATTTACAATATCAATATCGATTTCTTCTTTTAAAATTGTATCTACAAGCTCAATTTCTCCTCTTTGTGCAGCTAAATGGAGTAGACTATTCTTTTCAGAACCATATTTATTACTCATCAAAGCCTTCTTTATCTCAGGTTTAGCGTAATCAAATGGTGTTTTACCGCTATCGTCTTTTACCAGAGGGTCTATATCTTCTCGCGTTAGTAAAACTTCTATTGTTTTAAGTCTCTCAGCGTAATGTAGTGGTGTTTTATTTTCATAGTCTTGCAAATTGACTTGAGCATTAGGCTCCTTTATTAAGGATTTGAGGATATCAAGACATAAGTCTCTTTCATCGTAATTAGTATTACTTACAGCTATATGCACAGGTGACAATTTCATTGAGTTTTGTCCCATGCGTGCACTATTCACATCTGCTCCAAGCTTCAGCAGTAACTTTACTATCTCCAACTTTTTATTATTAACTGCATAGTGCATTGGTGTCTGATTTCGTGCATCAAAGACATCTATTTCAGCTTTTCCTTCTCTTATCAAAACCTTTACAACTTCTGCATGTCCTATCCCTGCTGCTAGATGTAATGGCGTATGATGCAAAGCATTTCGTACATTAACGTCAATACCTTTTCTGATCAAATATCTCACTGCATTAATTTCACCTATCATTGCAGCTAAATGAAGTAAGCTATCTTGTTCTGACCCGTACTTGTTATTAATTAGTGCTTGTAATATTTCTGCTTTTTTCCCTTCTTTGGCGTAATCAAGAGATGTTTTACCTTCATTATCTTCCACAAAAGGATTAATGTTCTTCTTCGTGAGTAACAAATCTACCATGCTTAATTCATCAAACTCTATAGCGCAATGCAGTGGAGTTTTTCCGTTTAACCCTCTGACATTAACATCTAATCCAGGTTGATTGATTAAACACTTTATTAACTCTAAACTTAAGTTATCAGCCATTTTGTATTCAAAATCTTTTTATATTTTAAATTTAGCGTTAGATAATTCTTCAAGTGAGTTTGTAATCTCTTCAGTTAGCGTCTCGTGAATTTTTTCAGTGTCACTCAGTGATGCAAGCAGTGCTGAAACTCTATTTGGAATATTAAGCAAATTATTACGTACAACTCTTGCTACGTTAAATGCCTCACTTTTTACTTCCTCTACTGCTACAAGTTCTCCTATTTCAGCTTTTGCCTTTGCTTCTAGCAACCTTCCTCGCTCCATTTCATTTTTTATTCGCGTTTTTAGCAACATTGTAGAAAGGTTATTTGTATTTTCGTTTTCTGGATTTTTCCTCCTAAGTGGCTGACTTGGATCTCTTATTGCTGCCACCGCTTCATTTGCTTGTTCTCTATTGATCAAACCATCCTCCAACTCAACTATTCCTTTTTTTACTAAATAACAGACATATTGCTTTGATACTCCTATCTCTCTTGCCCATTCTGTTTGTGTGATTTTCACTTTTTTTTCTCCTCTCTCTTGTTTCTACGAATTTTCTTCTTGAATCTCTGAAAAGGTTTTGCCAGTATCAGCAATTTCCTACCTGTTTATACTTGCCGGCGTCTTAGAGATATTTTACTAATATAGAGCGAAGTACTCCGGTTTATAGCTGCTTTCTTTTTACATAGTGAAATTTGGCTATTTTCAACTAATACTATAAATTGCATCTTTGTAGTTATGAGATTCAACCACTACTTGCTCTAGCGTTAAACTGCTGCATTTGGCATCTTTACTATGGTTTTCTTCAAGCACTTTTGTCCTTGCTTCCTTTATTTCCTCAATGAACTTTCCATTAACTTTTTCTGGTTCAATTCTTTCCTCACAATATACAAGATTTGTGCAATTTGTTTTTCTGTAGTAATGTACTCCAAGGAATATCACTGATAGTGCAAGTATACTCGAGCCTATAAGTAGTGATAACCCTACGTTATTAATCAAAGCGTTCTGGTAAAACTTCTGTACACTATTAATATCACCTTCTACATACAGTAATAAAGGCAATACTATATTTGCAGCAACCAAACTGCTTAATAATGCTGTAAATAATGGCCTATCTTTGATTACTGATTCTACTTTATTTCTTCTACTAATGACTTTGTCGTCAATATTAATGAAGTTGTTCTTACCCTCCCAAGCGTTAAGTGTAAAATGCGAATGAGTACCATTGCCGTATTCCAGTTTGACTGATTTTATTACTTTATCTTTTGGTTGATACTTTAGCACCTGATTCAAAGTTTCATTCGCATTCTTTCCCCCTATTTGACACTCTTCAGTATCTCTAAATTGCTTTATTCCACAAAATATCGGACTAATTGCAACCAATAATGCAACAGCTAGAATTGGTATAGTTACATAGATGACACTGTTTGCAAAAAATGCAATAAATTGTGCTTTATCCTGTAAATATACCAAAGCTGCAGAAACGCTAAGTGCAACAGCAGCTATACCGAAAATTATAAATTCCTTCTGCTGCACTGCATATTTTACTCTTGGCAAAATTCTATTTGTTTTCTTTTCTTTTTTAATTAACGGGGTTTCTTCATTATCACTTTTTTCTGATGAGCTAGTTGAAAGTGTAACTGGACTATCATGATTTAATGGTCTGGTAGAGACTCATGACCTTGAAACCAGCGATTTGGTCTCATAACCATAGTCTCCCCAAAAGAACCGTGCTTGCGGATTTCCCGCACACGGCTCCACAATACAGCGTTCACACTAGTGCTCCTGTGTATAAAGAAACATATACCTTTGGTTTTGGTAATGGATTTACTTTTAAATAGTGTATAAATTGTTCCCAATCCATACTTTTCTTTTGACTACGTCGGTTTATCCACTTAAATGCTAACTTTGTTACCGGTCGATAGAATTGAATCAAACACCGATAATTTCCGCTAACTCCGAAGTAGCTATAGTGTCCTGTTAGTTTGGCTTTAAGTTTCTGCCACCAATCTTTGAGACAGATACGACTTCGTACCATCTTCAACCATTCTTTGATTTCTTTAATCTTTCTGGCTAGGCTTATTTTTGAAGTTTTCTGCTTCATCATAAGTTTACCATTACGACTTTTTCCACAATAATGTGTAAATCCTAGAAAGTTGAAGCTAGCCGTCCTACGTTTCTCTCTTTCTGCTTGATACCATTCTTTCTTACCAAACTTTACTATTTTTGTTTTATTTTCAGCTATTTCCAACCCAAATTTACTTAGTCTTTGTTTCAGTAATTCTAGAAATTCTTTTGCGTCTTCTTCCCTCTCGCAGCCAACTACAAAATCGTCGCAAAACCTTATTAGCTGTAAATATCCTCTGGCTTTTGGCTTAAATTTCTTTTCAAACCATAAGTCCAGCACATAGTGTAAGTATATATTAGCTAATACAGGGCTTACTATACCACCTTGTGGTGTGCCTTGATCGGTTGCTTTATAACATCCAACTTCGACTATTCCTGCCTTTAGAAATCGTTTTATTAACCACAATAAATTTGGGTCAGCTATTCGTTCCCTTAGACAATTCATTAGCCATTTATGTTGAACATTATCAAAGAACTTCTTGATATCCACTTCTACAATATAGTTAATTGGTTTGTGCATAACTGCTTTATCTAGAGCGTTTATCGCCTGATGACAATTTCTTCCTGGTCGAAATCCATACGAGCTGTCCATAAAGTTTGCTTCATAAATATTTTCTAATATCTTCTTTAGCATTACCTGTACCAACTTATCTTCCGTTGATGGTATTCCGAGACCGCGCTTCTCTTTGCTCCCGGCTTTGGGTATGTATACCCTTTTCACTGGTAGCGGTTGATATTGTTTTCTCTTCATACTATCCACTAGTGTTTTAAGTTTCTCTTCTAGATTTTCTCCATAAGCTTCCACTGTCACACGATCTATACCACAAGCCTTGTTGCGTTTTAGTTCCTTATAACACTCTGCAAGATTCTCTTCATTAATCAAATGAACTAATGATGTAAATTTTACTCGCTTATCTTGCTTAGCCCTTACTGCTATCTGGTTTAGTTTTCCTTGCATACTCCTCCAATCTCTGTTGTATTGGTATAGCAATCCCTATACCAGTCACTATATTGCTAACCGCTTCCCCTTGTATGTGGCTTTCCCACACTCCGAGTACTATCAGTTAGTCCGACTTCCTTTGCATCTTCCTCCAGTCCTCGCCTTTATTGACTTGTTCCAGAGTACCCTTACAGGAATACAAAGGATCTCCCAAGTTCACGTAAGGTCCATCTCAACACATGACGCGGCCTTCGATCCCGATGAGGTGAGTAATATCTTGCCTTAGCGTTATTACCCATGTTGCCTTCCACCAAATGTAAAGTGTCAGCCCCCATGACGCGTGAATTACGGGACTCAATACCTTCACTTTCGTTGCACCCTATGTTGTCCATTCCATTAGCTTTACTACGCTCGTTACCTTACGCAGCATAATGGTTTGTTCCAGGTTGCCGGCTAAGCTTTACCCGTGTTGGATTTTCACCAACTGTTCCTTACGCACTTCTTGGCGCACACAATTTTTCACCCCCCTTAAAATTAAAACAAAAGGTGGTAAACAAGATGTCAAACACAGATAACTCAACTACAAGCTGGTTTTTGTTGTAGTTAGATAGTTATTTTCTCACTTTCTTTACTTGCTTTAATTAATTCATCAAAATCAGATTCATGTAATTTGTCCTGTATAACTCTGTACTTTTCGTATTCTCCTTCAGCCAGGGCTTTTGCAACTTCAGCACTAACTTTACCGGCATCTTTAAGTACTTCATAATCATTGAACAATAGAAATGCATCCAATTTTTCAGCCCAGTCTTGCATTTTCATCAGCCGATTCTTTTTTGCTTGAAGTTCTGCATAATCTAGATACATCGAAACAATGTGGTTTAGTTCACTTAGTTCTTCTTCAGTTAAGTAATTTTTCGCAATACTTACATCACTCTTGTGAATTTTTTTACCTGGACCATCTTTCCATGTAGTTAGCCCCATATGTGGTTTTTTGTGATCAACCCGAGAACATATCAACTCTGCTGCAGTTAAACCATAAATTGCCCAATATAATTTGTTTTGTACTTTTGCGTAAAATTGTTTTGTTATTTCTGAATTTGGATCGTAATCTGCAGAACATTCGGCATAAATGTCGGTAATCTTCTGGTAAAATCTACGTTCGGATGCTCGTATTTCCCTGATTTTTTCAAGTAATTCATTGAAGTAGTCTTTGCCAAACTTTTTCCCGTTTTTTAGTCGTTCACTATCTAAAGCAAATCCTTTGATAATAAAATCCTTCAAAACTTTTGTAGCCCATACTCTGAATAATGTTGCTTTTTTAGAATTAACTCGATAACCAACAGCTATAATTGTATCTAAATTGTAAAGTTGTGTTGGGTAATTTTTACCGTCTGCAGCGGTTACCTCAAAAGTGGAAACAACTTCTTTTTCCTGTAATTCACCAGATTCAAATATGTTCTTGATATGCTTACTAATAGCTGGCAGTTGTACATCAAATAATTCAGCCATCCTTTTTTGCGTAAGCCAAAGATTTTCATCTCTGCATAAAACTTCAATTTCTATATTTCCACCTGGAGTAGTATAAAATACAATCTTATTCTCATCCATTATCTATCTCCTATAACTTACAAACAAACCATTGATCATCAATAGGAATTTAACCAATTAATTGTCTCTACTGCAACTAAATTCTTTAAAACGTCTTTAGAGGGCTATTATAACTTATTAATGAGCTGGATAGAGGGGAATATCTGTTTTATCAAAAATTCATGTGACCTCTTCTCAGCTCCAGTAAACAGTTATTTCCAAAATGGAAACAACTCAAATAGTAAGGTGTCTAGGAGGTCGGACTTCCGTTTAGCGGGTTCTTAAAGTTTAGGCTCTCTTTAATTTCTGAGCTGCATTCAAATTATTTTAACTTTTTTTCAGAAAATCCCGGAAAAAGTGGTGAGAAATCCGGAGTATAGGGGCATTGAGTGTAGATGTGCTTCAAACACAAAAGTCGGCAAATAAACAGAGTAGAAAAGATTGAAGGAAGCAAAAGAAATTTAGGCTTTTGGTAAGTTACGTAATTGAGAATTTGTATTTTTTTAGATGAGGTAAAAACTTTGTTTTAAGGCTAGATGCAACTTTAGGGTACAAATACTACTATTACCAAAGAACGCATATAATACCCCTTAGAACTCGAATAAATGGCATTCTTAGCAATTCTATTACTGTATAGCAAACTCACAGGTGAGTTTAGCACGTTTTTTACGCTTTGCAAAGAAAAATTAAAAAAAAGTGAACAGTTTTTGTAAAATCGGTGAATATATATAATAGCAAGTCCTAACTAAGGTAGGTAGCATAAGATTCTTGTCATTGGCCAACAAAAACCCATTCATAGCGTATTTTGAAGGAACCAGACGATATTTAGCGCTACTTATAGTTTTAAATAATAGCAAATGTCAATCCTCACACTCGACCTCGGCAAACAAACCGGCTGGGCAATTCTAACAGATGGAGTAATTGAAAGTGGAAGCAAAAGTTTTCATGGTAGCCGCTTTAGCGGAGGTGGCATGTGCTTCTTGAATTTTCGTAATTGGCTTAATTCTTTGAAGGACATTTCTGCAGTGTATTTTGAGGAAGTAAGAAGACATCTAGGAACTGATGCAGCGCATTGCTATGGCGGTTTTCTCGCAGTTCTGTCTGCTTGGTGTGAAGAACATCATGTGCCGTACAAAGGTGTTAATGTTAAAACTATAAAACGCTTTATAACAGGCAAAGGCAATGCAAGTAAGAGTGAAGTTATTGAAGCTGTAAAGGAAAAAGGGGTTTTTCCTAAAGATGATAATGAGGCGGATGCTTTGGCATTAATGTTCTACGTTATGAATCTTAGTAAAGATTTTAACACATTAAAAATACCGTAAAAGTGGGTCCTTTCGGCCATACTAGCGGGTTTGGTGGTGCTGACCCCAGGCCTTCTTTAGCGTCAGAGATATTTTGAATATTAACTTTTTAATTAGTATAGCAATTATATGAATTTAGCAATCCACTACTATCCTACTCGAAACCTAGTTGAATATGATCGTAATCCTCGTAAAAATGATGACGTAGTAAATAGAATGTGTGCTTCTATTCGGGAATTTGGCTTTCGTATACCAATAGTTGCAAAAAGCGATGGAACTGTGGTTGATGGTCATTTAAGACTTAAAGCAGCAAGAAAACTTGGTATGGAGAGTATTCCAGTGGTCTTAAGTGATAATTTAAATGAACCACAAACCAAAGCTTTTCGATTGCTTGCAAATCAATCAGCTAATTGGGCAAAGTGGGATGATGAGCTTTTGAAAGTAGAAATTCAAGAATTAGAAGATTTACAGTTTGATCTTAAAATGACTGGATTTGAGCTAGAAAAAGTTCAAAACTTTCTTGATGATTTTGATGGTGAAGAAGAAGATCTTTCTGACTTAGTTGTTGATGACAAAAAAGTAGAAATAACAAAACCAGGGGATTTATGGATTTTAGGTGATCATCGAATCTATTGTGGTGATAGCTCTGTAGTTGAATCATATAAAGCGCTGTTAGATGATAAAATGGCAGATATTACTGTGTGTGATCCTCCGTATAACGTTGATTATGGTAGCAGTCAAGACAAAAAGATACTAAACGATAATCAAGGTGAAAAGTACGAACTTTTTCTCTACGATATCTGTTCCCATATTTTAGCATATACGAAAGGTGCAATTTACATTTGCATATCATCATCAGAGTTTTCAACGTTGCAAAAAGCATTTGAGGAGGCAGGAGGAAAATGGTCAACATTTATCATTTGGGCAAAGAATCATTTTACACTAGGCAGATCTGATTATCAGAGACAATATGAAGCAATGCTCTATGGATGGAAAAGCGGCAATAAACGTGAGTGGCATGGTGGTAGAAATCAAAGTGATCTGTGGTTTTATGATAAGCCAATACATAACTCACTGCACCCAACAATGAAGCCAGTAGAGCTAATGGAGAGAGCAATAGTAAACAGCAGCAGATCAGGAGACATAGTACTTGATCCATTTAGCGGTTCTGGAAGTACACTGATTGCATGTGAGAGAACAGGAAGAATTTGTAGGACAATAGAGCTAGATTCAAAATTTGTAGATGTAACCATAAAACGTTGGCAAGTGTACACAGGTAGGGAAGCAATTCTTTCTGGTACTGGTAAAACTTTTTCAGAGATTCAAGAAGAAAAACAGTAAGAAAAAAGTGGAAAAGATAACGCAAACAGAAATTTAGTAAGCCTTGGTAGTTGTAATATTAATTTACTGGTATATACCGTATTTTAATGAGTTTAGCGTAACAAATAACTTTGGATTAAATGTGGTGTACTCAATGAATCAAGAAAAGACGTTAGCTGGAGTAGTAACGTCGCAAACAAATAATGAAGCATCGTTTTCTGAAGAAGTAGAAAATAATGTTTCAAATTCTACACTATCTGTTAAGGAGAGAATTGAATTGTTTGAAAAAGGTACGAAGCAAGAACCTGACCTGAACACTGAATGCAAACTAGCTTCTTTAAATGTGATTAGCAATAGTAGCGATAGCAGTATTACAGCAAAAATAGACGAAGCAGGTGCTGATTTTTCAGTGAGTTGTTCTTCTTTAGTATTTGATGATGGTAAAGACATAGAGGACGAATTTAATGCAGTTTGTGAGGCAAATGGAATAGAATATAACCGTCCGTATTCTCTTGATCAGTTTGAGGCAGCATCCAACACATCTTCCAACCCCAAAATAGACAATACAAAAGAAATGCAAAAAGAGGAAGAGGATAAAGAATTAGGAGATAAACCAAAGCCGTTACCTAGGAATGGAATGTTGGAGAAGGACAATATTAGAAATGTAGCTCCACCTTCACCTAGAACAGCAGAAAATCATCGGTTGAGTATTATTCAGAATATTGCACCACCAAAGCTACCACATTCTTCTTTCCAATTAAATGGAGAAAAATGTGATGAGCAAGAAGCTATAGGAGAACCTATGTATGCAACTATAGACAAAAATAAAAAATTCTCGAAAAGAGGTTTAGATGGTGAAATAAACGATCAAAGTCCGGAGATGGAAAAGTCAAATTCTGAAGAAACATCAATTAAGAAAGGATCAGAAGATATAATTGGTGAACCTGTAGATCTGAATACAAAATTTTTAAAAAAGAGTTTGGAAGGAAGTGATAGTGGAATAGACAGTAGAAGTGCAGAGATGACAAGATCAAATTCTCAAGTAACAGAAATGAGTGAGTCTTGTGGCAATCAAGGATGGGAGAATATGTGTGCGCCAAGAAGTGCGTAAGGAACAGTTGGTGAAAATCCAACACGGGTAAAGCTTAGCCGGCAACCTGGAACAAACCATTATGCTGCGTAAGGTAACGAGCGTAGTAAAGCTAATGGAATGGACAACATAGGGTGCAACGAAAGTGAAGGTATTGAGTCCCGTAATTCACGCGTCATGGGGGCTGACACTTTACATTTGGTGGAAGGCAACATGGGTAATAACGCTAAGGCAAGATATTACTCACCTCATCGGGATCGAAGGCCGCGTCATGTGTTGAGATGGACCTTACGTGAACTTGGGAGATCCTTTGTATTCCTGTAAGGGTACTCTGGAACAAGTCAATAAAGGCGAGGACTGGAGGAAGATGCAAAGGAAGTCGGACTAACTGATAGTACTCGGAGTGTGGGAAAGCCACATACAAGGGGAAGCGGTTAGCAATATAGTGACTGGTATAGGGATTGCTATACCAATACAACAGAGATTGGAGGAGTATGCAAGGAAAACTAAACCAGATAGCAGTAAGGGCTAAGCAAGATAAGCGAGTAAAATTTACATCATTAGTTCATTTGATTAATGAAGAGAATCTTGCAGAGTGTTATAAGGAACTAAAACGCAACAAGGCTTGTGGTATAGATCGTGTGACAGTGGAAGCTTATGGAGAAAATCTAGAAGAGAAACTTAAAACACTAGTGGATAGTATGAAGAGAAAACAATATCAACCGCTACCAGTGAAAAGGGTATACATACCCAAAGCCGGGAGCAAAGAGAAGCGCGGTCTCGGAATACCATCAACGGAAGATAAGTTGGTACAGGTAATGCTAAAGAAGATATTAGAAAATATTTATGAAGCAAACTTTATGGACAGCTCGTATGGATTTCGACCAGGAAGAAATTGTCATCAGGCGATAAACGCTCTAGATAAAGCAGTTATGCACAAACCAATTAACTATATTGTAGAAGTGGATATCAAGAAGTTCTTTGATAATGTTCAACATAAATGGCTAATGAATTGTCTAAGGGAACGAATAGCTGACCCAAATTTATTGTGGTTAATAAAACGATTTCTAAAGGCAGGAATAGTCGAAGTTGGATGTTATAAAGCAACCGATCAAGGCACACCACAAGGTGGTATAGTAAGCCCTGTATTAGCTAATATATACTTACACTATGTGCTGGACTTATGGTTTGAAAAGAAATTTAAGCCAAAAGCCAGAGGATATTTACAGCTAATAAGGTTTTGCGACGATTTTGTAGTTGGCTGCGAGAGGGAAGAAGACGCAAAAGAATTTCTAGAATTACTGAAACAAAGACTAAGTAAATTTGGGTTGGAAATAGCTGAAAATAAAACAAAAATAGTAAAGTTTGGTAAGAAAGAATGGTATCAAGCAGAAAGAGAGAAACGTAGGACGGCTAGCTTCAACTTTCTAGGATTTACACATTATTGTGGAAAAAGTCGTAATGGTAAACTTATGATGAAGCAGAAAACTTCAAAAATAAGCCTAGCCAGAAAGATTAAAGAAATCAAAGAATGGTTGAAGATGGTACGAAGTCGTATCTGTCTCAAAGATTGGTGGCAGAAACTTAAAGCCAAACTAACAGGACACTATAGCTACTTCGGAGTTAGCGGAAATTATCGGTGTTTGATTCAATTCTATCGACCGGTAACAAAGTTAGCATTTAAGTGGATAAACCGACGTAGTCAAAAGAAAAGTATGGATTGGGAACAATTTATACACTATTTAAAAGTAAATCCATTACCAAAACCAAAGGTATATGTTTCTTTATACACAGGAGCACTAGTGTGAACGCTGTATTGTGGAGCCGTGTGCGGGAAATCCGCAAGCACGGTTCTTTTGGGGAGACTATGGTTATGAGACCAAATCGCTGGTTTCAAGGTCATGAGTCTCTACCAGACCCCCTCCCTTCAGAAAGCCCTATATCTCTGCTTTTTTTGACTACTACAAAAGAAGCTTTTCTGTTGGAGACGTAAATAAACTTTGCTCTTTGTCTCCATTTTAAGCAGCAATCAAATTTTACGAGCTTCTGTCTCTTCTTCTATGGCAGTAACTTCAAACTTTTTTCCTTTAGCTTCATCTACAATTTGCTGATAAAGATTGTTTCATCACTGAGAGTTTTGCAATCAATTGCTCAGAGGTTTGCAATAAAAGTTGTTGTATTCTCATATAGTCTCCATTAACCCCTTATACTCACCACAAGTTGTTCAATCTTTTTTGAAAAATTTTCTTTGCAACCAACAAAAAAACATGATAGACTAGCTTTAGGGTTTTTTGTAATAAATAAAAATTTGAGATAAAAAATAATTTAGAAATGCCTCATAATCGATTTTTAAGCTACCTTACATGAGCAACTTAGGTCTTGGTGGTATAATTGTACCCTGAAGTCGTAGAATCGTTTTAAAACCGCATTAGCAGACCAACGTTTATTTGAGTTTTATCAGCATAAAAAAAAGATGAGAGTAAGAGCCTTTTAAAAACGCACTAATTGTATTTTTCATTAAATGTAAATATCTTAATAATATTTTGTGGCAGCCTTTCTGGACTTCTTTCTTTTTGCTGTTTAAGTTATTGTACTTTATTTGTATTTTACTATTATTTTATATTATCTATTATTATTTATTACTATTATATATATATAAGGGTTTTAGGAACGTAGAATCCGCTATACTGGCTGACTTCAGACACATAATAACTAGGAACACTTTTAGGAATAGAGGGCAAAAGGTTAGGATTCAAGCGATCTTTAGCTTCCTAGTTTCTCATTACTTATTTAGTAACCAAGGAATCAGGAATATAATTCAACCATTTGATGTCTTATCCCTTTTTAATTGAAATCATAACTTATAATAGGGTTGTGGCTCCGAAGTTAGATTGAGTAGATGGTAGATTGAATAGAGAAAATAGGGCAACTCTAAAATATTTAAAGAGCCACCCATAAAGAAAGACTTATCCTAACATTAAATTTTGCCTATAGCTAAAATCTTCAGCTCCAAGAGTGAACTTTCCTATACCACAAGCAAATGGTCCAGTTGGAATGTCAAGCCACTTATCCTCTTTTGCACCTGTAGACATTCCTTTAACTAACTGCTTTGCTTGTAAAAGTTCCTGAACTATACGCTCTAGTCGATCTCTTCCCATACTGTGGAAAATCTCAGGTAGCCTATGCCGTTGTTTATATACTCCTGTGCTTCCTGTGTGAGTAAATGGGTGTCCTGCAACAGCAGATCGTGTAATTGCATCAGTAAGACATATTTTAAGGTCTTTTTCACTAGCATTTTTAACTGTTAGTTGTATTGTTATATCTTCTAGTAGCCCTGTTTCCTGATTTCTTAGGTAAGTTCTTACAGTGCGATCAGCTAAACCATTGGCCTTCACAACTGCCCCATGAAACAAAGCATTCTGTCTTGGTGTTTCTCCTACTGCCTTAAAGATTTCTAGCCTAGCTGTATTTTCTATTGGCCAAAAAGCGTATGAGCATCTAACACCATTAACAAGAGCAGAGGTACCTCTAATTGCATCGCGTGCTTGTTCAGCAGTTAATATTGGTTTTTCTCCTTTTGGCTTTCTCATGTGATGAGCAGTAATTATCGAAGCTCCAGTACTACATGCTAAATCAGATAATAAGCACATTAGATAATCCCCTACAGCAGGATCAGCATTTATATCTGCATGGATAAATGAAGCAAGTGGATCAAATACTATCAATTTCAGATCTTTAATTTCCTCGAGCTGTTTCATTACGGATTCGAATTCAGGAGAAACTTCGACGATTTTACCACGAACATTTCTGAGTATTGTAAGTGATCCTCTGACGTTTGGCAGTGGTACAATAAATAATTTATCTTTATGTTTCAACCTTTCACACTTAGGGTCGAGTCGTTCTAAGCGGCGGTGTATCTCACTTGCATCATCTTCTGCTGAAAAAATCACTACTGATCCATGTTCAGTAACAAGTGAACCAAAGCCACACATCTGATCCTTATCACTTGCAACCTTAAGCGCTAGGTCAAGAAGAAGCATACCTTTGCCTGTATCTCCCATTGCTGCTATTATTGAAGTAACACCTAAAGGAAATAGACCTTCAACAAGAAACTTTTGCTCTGGTACCGGACCTACAAAGCGCTCTGCACTCCAATCTAAAATGTTAAGTGGCTGTTTTGTGGATCTTTCTAAACTTTTCATATTTGAAGTATCAGTAGCTGGAGTATCAATAGTAAGCAACGGAGTTGAAGCTAAAAACTCTTTGACATCTATACCTTCCTCTACACAATCAGCAGCATCCCATTTCTCAGGCTTACCTCGAGGAATTTCAAGCACAGCAAGTGATGCAACTCCGATCTCTAAAAGCTTTTTTTCAGCATTTTTTGCGTATTTATTACCTGCTTCATCATTATCTGGCCAAATGATAATATGCTTACCTTTAAGTGGTGACCAGTCTGTTTTATCAATTGGTGCGTTTGCTCCAGACATTGCTGTTGTTGCTGTGATACCTTGTTCTATCAGCGCTTCTGCACATTTTTCCCCTTCAACCAGAACAACTTTATCAGACTTTAAAATACTTGGTATGTTATAGAGAGGTCTTACTTTTGGCGCACCATACCGAGATTGTTTAACATCAAAAGGCTTATATTGCTTTTTTCCTTTAGGAGGATCAGAACGATAAATTTTTACAATGACCTGACCATTTTCATCATAATAATTCCAACTGTGGGTAATAAATTTCTCGAAGTCTTCGTCAGCCTTTGCGCATTTCTTGTTATATCCAAGACATTCACTTATAGAGGCCATCACTTCACAAAAGTCTCTCTTTGTATCTTTTCCCTGTGCACCTGCCCAAATATCAAGAACATCACCTTTCTGCCCAGTTGCAAAATCCTGCCAGAGTCCGGCTTTTCCACCAGTTAATGCTACTCTGAGGCTTTGTCCTTTGTTACCATGCACATCACCTATTCGGAATTCATCTCCATGAAAAGTTCCCCTTGGGAATAAATAAGAAAGGCATGATCTTATGTTTAATAATAGTTGTCTTTTTATTTCTTCTACATCAAATTGCTCTAATGGTTCTACAGTATTATTAAAATCATAATATTCATCATTTAAAGTATTTTTTTGTTTGACATCAGTTAAAAAATCTTGTACCATAAGTTGAAACTCCTTTTAAGATTAAGCGTTTGAAAGGTTTTTGAGTAAGGCTGTTTTGATTGGGGTCTTACTCTTTCATTATGTAAGTAAAAACTACGGTGGGGGTTCTCTTGGCAAAGCTTGAAAAATATATTAAGAAGTAAAGGAAGTCAGTTCAGGTGAAAAGTGAGGTTTTAGTATCTTCTTTCTTTTAAGGAAAAATACTCTATTATAATTCTACTACATTTTACTCACCATGTCAACCACTTAGTTTTTATTCTGTTGATATATTTAAAATAAATTAAAAAAACTAATGTTTTCTTTCTGCTATATAATTCATAATGGTGTCTTTGATAGAAAACCCTCTACTATATATATACCGGGTTTCTTATGACTTTTTCTGAAAAAATTAAAAACTTTTTTCTTTGGAGGAGTTTGGCCTACCTATTAATGATAATCTTTTCAAGCCATCTGTAAAAATGAAAAGTTTCTGAAAACGGCAATTACTTTTTGGTTCATGAATAGAATTATTAAAGATGCTTTTTATTCAAATTTTAAAGGGCATTACAGGTGCTAAAGGGTACAGTTTAAAGTGGAATCACTTTAAAACGTAATTACAGGCTTTTTGCCTACCAATGAGACATAAAGTACGAAATATAAATCTTTGTCTCTATTTTGAACTATTAGCGGTAGTTAGCTGGTTCTTTACATTAAATAACTCAGCTATATTATAGTGCATTTTTTATATTAACTAAATCTCTTAATTGATCGTTGTTAAATTCTGTAATCCAACTCTCGCCACTACTTATAGTTAGGTTTGCTAATTCCTTCTTGCTTTGAATCATCTCATCAATACGCTCTTCAAATGTACCTGTTGAAAGTAGCCTGTACACCATGACATTACGTTCTTGCCCGATACGATAGGCCCGATCTGTTGCTTGTGCTTCCACTGCTGGATTCCACCATAAATCGTAATGTATTACATGGTTTGCCGCTGTTAAATTAAGCCCTGTTCCACCAGCTTTTAAAGACACTATAAGAATGTTGGACTGGAATAAGTTTTGAAAGTCATTAATCATTGTATCACGTGCTTTTCTAGAAAGTCCTCCATGTAAAAATGGCACTTCTGATTCAAACCTTTCTTCAAGTAGCCTAGCTATAATCTCACCCATTTCAGTGTATTGAGTAAATATCAATGATTTTTCTGCAACTTCACCAATACTAATCAATATTTCCTCAAGCATCTGCATTTTACCGGATTGTTCAATACTCGCACGCTTTTTCTTGCCAAACTGTGATGGATGGTTACAAATTTGCTTTAAAGCATTGATAAGTTTAAAGATTAGTCCCTTACGTTCAATCCCTTCACTTTTTTCTATCTTCTCCATAGTTGTATCAACAACCTTTTGATAAAGCGCTGTTTGCTCTGAAGTGAGGGAACAATAACGATTGTTCTCAATTTTATCTGGTAAATCCTGAATAATGCTTTTATCACTCTTAAGCCTACGTAACATAAAAGGGCTAGTGATTTTCATAAACCTTTCTAGACAAGTTTTATCTCTTGCTTTTTCAATCGGTGTTGCAAAGCTGCTTTTAAACTGCTTAGGAGTACCAAGATAAGATTTGTTGATAAAGTCAAAAATGCTCCAATACTCAAGCAACCTATTCTCAACAGGCGTACCACTCATAGCTATCTTATGTTTTGCTGCAATAGTTTTAATTGCCTTGGTTTGTTCGGTATTAGGATTTTTTATATTTTGTGCTTCATCAATCACGAGCAAAAACCAGCGAATTTTATTAAGTTCTTTTTTATCACGACGTGCAAGACCATAGGATGTTAGAGCTACATCATAATCACTTGCCAATTCTCGATTTTGTCCGTGATAGACGAAAAGCTTTAATTCTGGTGCAAAACGTTCCATCTCTCGTTGCCAATTACTTAATATGCTTGTGGGAGCTACTACCAAGACTCTGTCCCGATCCAAAAACCCTGTATTTTTGCAACACAGAATAGCTGCTATAACCTGTAATGTTTTACCAAGACCCATATCATCAGCAATTATGCTACCAAACCCGTTTTCTATGTTCTGTACAAGCCAACTAAATCCACGTTCTTGATATGGGCGTAGTTGTGCTATTAGATTATTTGGTGTAGTAACAGGTGTGTAAGTATTAAGTTTATTAAATAAGCTTGTAAGCTGCTGGTCAAATGCTACTTTAGTTTCATTTACTTCTCCTGTTAGAGCAGCTTGCATAAGCTCTGCTTGACTTAAATAATCAGGCAATTTATCAAGTTTTTTTAATAAAGCTTCTACCTCTTTGTCATCCAAAAGGACGTACTGATCGACTATTCGCACAAGCCCTCGGGAATCTTTTAGCAATTTTTTAAATTCTGTAACGCTTAGTTTTTTATCTCCTATTGCTACTTTCCAATCAAATTTCAATAAATTTTCCAGCGTTAAAAAGCTTTCGCGATCTTCTTTTATTTTATCTTTAGTAGATAAATTAAGACTTAATTGTGGTTTTAAGATTTTTTGTAAAGATTTCGGCAAAATAACTTTGATGCCTATTGCTCTTAGTACAGGCAAGATATGCAAAAATAATGGTGCAAAATTATCTAAATTAAATGATAATGTGCTATTATCGTCAATCGACTTTTCTAGTTCAGGTATATATTCAGACAAAAGTGCAAGATCAGATAAAATACTAAGCTTTACGTTTTGATTAGAGAGTGCTTTTTCCAGCTTGATGAATGACTTCTCATCATCCAGTGATAACTGTACCTCAAGTTCAAATTTTTCATGGTGATCTTTTATCATTAAATAGAGTTTGTAAGGTTTATCTGCTAAATAAAGACGTGAAAGCCAGAGATTAATTGCTTGCGGTATTTCCTTGTTGCTAAACTCAGTAAACTTGTATGGTCTTCCAGTAAAGAATAATTCAAAGATGGATTTATCTCTATGCTTATCCAGTGATGCAGGAAAGTTATCTTCTATATACCCTAAAAGGATGAGAGAGATAGCAACATTTACTTGTTCCTCTGGTTCCATAACGATTTCTTGATATTTAATCAATAGAGGCGGACAAATAGATGATATCTTGCTATGAATTTCCTTAACTGACTCATTAAACAACGCCGGAATCCACCTAATTATTACTTCTCCTCTTTTGTTTTGTAATACTTGTGGTATTAGCGCTGACTTTTCCATTAGCATATGTGCAAACTGTGAAATCATATGCATGAAGCGAAGTTCAGGGTTAAGTTTGTGGAGTAACGAACTAGGAATATCATTTAAAAATCGTGCTACATCCCTCAATACATTTCCACTGAGCCTAAATAAATTAGTTGTACCATTGCTCACTTGAGTAAGGTAATGCTGATCATCAATGAATAGTTGAAATGTTTGCCAATTCTCAATATTTCCCCATCTTTTAATAAATAGCTCCTCTTCTGATAGTTCCTTCTTAGAAGCTGGATAGTACACTAATCTTCCTGCAGGATACTTTTGCCAATGCTTATAAGCTATCTGTAAGATATTATGAAAGTTTTTTTCAAAAAAAAGTGGATTATCTGTTAAAATACTACTGATACAATCAAAAAGGTTAGGAATAGTTGATAAATCAATATCATTTAAAATTGCTTGGTTATGTATTCTAATTTTAGAACATGCCTTAAATATATCATCTATCTTTAAAATGTTTTGAGCATTTTCTAATTTTCCATTCCCAAAATCATCGATAAGTGCTGACAAATTACAATTATGAATATTAAAAATCATGAAGGGGTTTTTATCAATTTCTGCAGCAATAAGATAAATTACAGCAGCAATGTGTTTACAAGGCATAGCCCAATCAGGACAACTACAACTTGCATTCATCTCCTGCCAATTTGAAGGAAATAATTTAATCCCAAGATCATTAAGCTTATCAAACAAGCTGGCTGATAATTGTCTATTTATCAATTTAGCTAATATAGCTGGTGAAGTTTCAATAATTTGACGAATGGTCTGTTGTTCTGATGAGCTTAATTCATTGAGTATAATTTTGACTTTATATGGTTGAGGTTTTGAACCACGATATGGGTAAGATCCTGAGCTATGAACTTTAGCTGTAACTATGTGACCATTAATTTTAATACCAAAAGCTCGACCAGTATTAGCACAAGTTCTGCCACGTGGAAGACGGTTATCATAATCTATTCCGTCAAAAGACTGGAGCCACTTCTTACCCCACCATGTTCTTCCATAAATAGTCATCTTGTAAAACTATATATTTTAACCTAGATAAGCTAGATGCTGATTCTATGGACGATTTTCTCTGAATATGCAAAACTCATCTTGAACTACTACAAAATGTTAATTATAACAACAGAGAGGGCAAAAGCAATAAACACTTATATCAAAGGAAAAATTGATTAAGGGAAAAGTGAAACTTTTTAAAGGTTGTTTAATACCTTTACACCTGTGATTGTAGCACTAATGTTGTGCGATAAATGTACAGTGAAAATGTCATCAGAAGTTACCCAATTATTGAGTAGTTTTTTTTACGGCGTCAAGACTCTTGCCAGCATAGAAAATATCAGTTCCTATATAAATATCCTTATGGGCTAAAAGAAACTTCTATTGGTTGATAGAAAACAGAAAAAAACTATTTAAAAAGTATACTCAACAATATAACAAGGAAGCATAAGTTAGGAAAAGTAGTAGGCCGTTGATAAGGATTTGCCTATTTTCTCGATCAACTAGCTTTTGTATAAGTACTGATGGGTCAATATAAATGAGTAGTTCTGGGAAGCTTACTTTATCGGCTAATCTATATTAGCGTCATAGAGGATTTATATATTTCAAGCATGTTAATTATTTTTTCTGGATCATTTAGGAAACTATAGTAGACTTTACAACTCATTAATTATCACTTAACTTACCTCCTAGTAAGTTCTTGAGTTATGTATGGATAACACGTTGATAATATTAGCAGCAGGAAAAAGCAGTAGAATGAATTCACAGTACTCAAAAACACTACACCTAGTAGGAAATTTTACTCTTTTAGAGCATATAATTCACAATGCAAAACCGCTGAGTTTAAAAAGTCTATCAATTGTCATTAACAAGCCTTTTCTAAAGGAGTTAGAAAGATTTAGTACCTTAAAAGATATAATTGATAAATATAATATAAAATTGATAATTCAAGAAAATATTACAGGTACTGGCACTGCAGTTAAAATTGCCCTAGAAAGCCTGGAGCGGTTATCTGACCAAGACATAGTTTTAATACAGTACGGAGACACCCCGTTTATATCTAGTGATACAGTTATGAGAATGACTGATTGTTTAAAGTGTAATAATAAAAATTTAGTTCTTCTTGGATTTAATAGTCAAGATAAGCAATATGGAAGATTAGTAATTGATGATAATGACAATGTTCAAAAAGTCTTGAAAAGTGAAGATGAAATTCTTCTTGCAAACTCTGGAATAATGGTTTCATACGCTAAAGATCTTTATACCCTAATAAAAGAAGTAAAATTTAATGATTCGACCAACGAATGTTGTCTTAATGATATAATACCCATTGCAGCAAGCAATAACTTACGTGCAGGTTATGTAGTCGCTGACGAAAAGGAAGCAATGGGGGTAAATAACAAAGAGGATTTGGTCAAAGCAGAACGTTATTTTCAGGCAAATAGAAGAAGACAACCAACCCTTCTTTCATAACTATATTTTTTTATTCATTGATCCTTAATTTAAGTTGACATTTGTTTTATACTAGTTTTATAATGCTTTTTAAGTCTTACTTGTAAGATGATAGGTGTGAAAGATTTTCCTGGTTGTAGTGAGAGGGACACATGGGAATATTAATAACAGGTGCTGCAGGTTTGATAGGATCGGCTTTAGTAGAAAAGTTAGAAAAGCAGGGTTATGAAGTAATAAGCTGCGATATTAGGTTTCGCGACAACCCACTCAGTTTTTTTTCAGAAGATATAATGCCGCTACTCGCTAAGTGTACGGGGGTTATTCATCTGGCTGCAATTTCTAGAGTTATACATGGTGAGCTTTATCCTGAATTGTGCCAAAAAGTTAATGTCGATGGTACAATCCAATTCTTAGAATTCTGCAAGTCGCTTCCGAATAAACCATGGTTTATATATGCAAGCAGTAGAGAAGTATATGGAGAACAAAAGGAACTACCAGTTGCAGAGTCTGCTAGTATCAACCCAATAAATAATTACGCCAAAGGTAAAGCATTTATTGAAGAACAAGTAATAAATTTAAAAGGTTCTAACTTTAATGTAGCAATATTACGCTTCTCAAATGTATATGGTGGTTTACTAGATCATAGTAGTAGAGTAATTCCTGCACTCTGTATCAATGCATTGAAAGGCGATCCAATTAGGATAGAAGGTAAAGAATGTGTTTTTGATTTTACCTATTTGGATGATGTTATAGAGGGTATATACTTAACTGTTAAATATTTACAAAACGAGAAATCTTCTCTTCCTGCTATTCATCTTACTACTAATAGCCCATGTACTTTAGAAAACTTAGCAAAAACAATATTAAAAGTCACGGAAAGTGATTCTAGAATTGATTTTTATCCTCCAAGAAATTTTGACGTAACTAAGTTCCATGGTGATTTTACTAGAGCTAAAGAGCTACTTGGTTGGTCTCCAAAGCATTCATTAAAAGTAGGATTAGGTAAATTTATAAAAAGTCTACAAAACAATACACAAGAATATCCTAACAATATAGATATGGTAATATATGAAAATATTAAAAGTTATTCATGGTTACCCTCCTTATTATAGCGCTGGTTCGGAGGTTTACAGCCAAACTCTTGCCCATGAACTAGCCAATAATAATGAGGTACAAATATTTACTAGGCATGAAAACAGCTTCTTACCTGATTTCCATTATACTACAGCTCTGGACTGTAGTGATTCCCGGATCTTACTGAATTTAATTAATATACCTACAACTAAATATCGTTACAAATTTATCAATGAAGAAGTAAATATAAAATTTAAAAGAATAATAGATAACTTTCAACCAGATCTTATACATTTTGGTCATCTTAATCATCTATCAATTACTTTACCAGAAGTTGCTTTTAAAGAAAATATACCTACAATTTTTACGCTACATGATTTTTGGTTAATGTGTCCAAGAGGAAGATTTATTCAACGTAATTCTGAAGATTTGTTACGGCTTTGTGATGGACAGAAGGATCAAAAATGTGCAACCCAATGTTACAAGGGGTATTTTACAGGAGATGAAGAATTCTTGAATTCAGACTTAAATTATTGGGAACAATGGGTTGCAACTAGAATGAAGCAAACAAAGAAAGTAGTGGACTATATAGATTACTTCATTGCTCCGTCAAAATTCTTAATGGATAAATTTACTCAAGACTTTAATGTTCCGATAAACAAAATTTCTTATCTTGATTATGGTTTTGATCTAAATCGTCTTAAGAATAGAAATAGGGTGCAAGAAAAAGGGTTTATTTTCGGTTATATAGGTACTCATACTCCCGAGAAAGGTGTTGACCTATTATTGAAGGCTTTTTCTCGCTTATCATCTAAAGCAAAACTTAGAATTTGGGGAGCGGCAAGGGAAGAAACTAAAACTTTAAAAGCGATTGCCGATCAGTTTCCACATGCTGTTAAAGAAAGGATAGAATGGATGGGAAGTTATAACAATAAAAATATAGTTACTGATGTATTTAATAAAGTTGATGCGATAGTTGTTCCTTCAATTTGGGGTGAAAATTCACCATTAGTAATACATGAAGCACAGCAACTGAGTGTACCAGTAATAACGGCTGATTATGGTGGCATGGCAGAATATGTAAGAGATGGAATAAACGGACTATTATTTAAGCATAGAGATACAAATAGTTTGTCAGAAAAAATGCAAGTCCTATCTACAGACCAGGAATTATACAGTGAACTGACCCAAAGAGGCTATCTTTATACTAAAAATGGTAATGTACCTTCTATAAGTGAGCATACTGAGAAACTTAACAAAATTTACCGTAATGTTATTGAAAATAAAGGCAAATCAGTGGCTACAAAACCTGGTCCTTGGAGAATTACTTTTGATACTAATCCAGATTACTGCAACTTTGCTTGTGTAATGTGTGAATGCTTTTCACCATATAGTAAAGTTAAAGAGGAGAAGAAAGCTAAAGGGATAAAACCCAAGATAATGTCAATAGAAACTATCAGGAAGGTAATTAAGGAAGCAGATGGAACACCTTTAAGGGAAATCATTCCTTCTACTATGGGTGAGCCTTTAATGTATAAAAGCTTTGATGAAATAATCAATTTGTGCCATGAGTTCGGCCTGAAGCTTAACCTCACGACCAATGGTTCTTTTCCTATTAAAGGAGCTAGAAAATGGGCTGAACTATTGGTACCAATTTTATCTGATGTTAAGATTTCCTGGAATGGGGCAACTAAAGAAACTCATGAAAGAATCATGAAAGGTTCAAAATGGGAAGTAGTGACAGAAAATTTAAAAACTTTCCTTGAAGTTAGAGATAAATACTTTAGCGATACAGGTGAAAGGTGTACCGTTACTTTACAATTAACATTTTTAGAAAGTAATTTACATGAACTTTACGACATAGTTGAGATGGCTATAAAAAATGGCATAGATAGAGTTAAAGGACATCATCTTTGGGCACATTTTAAGGAAATTAAGGATCTATCTATGAGGAGAGATGAATTAGCAATTAGTAGATGGAATACGGAGGTGGGAAGGTTATATGAACTTAGGGATAATATGCTATTGCCAAATGGTAAAAAGATAAAATTAGAAAATTTTACGATCCTTTCTCAAGAGGGTATCAAGGATTTGGCTCCAGGTGGTCAGTGCCCATTTTTAGGTAAAGAAGCATGGATAAACAATGAAGGCAAGTTTAGTCCCTGCTGTGCTCCAGATGAACTACGCAAAACATTAGGAGATTTTGGCAATGTTAATGAAGTTAAACTGGAGGAAATATGGCAAAGTAGCGAGTACCTAAACTTACAAAAGAATTATTTAAACTATGAATTATGCAAAACATGCAACATGAGAAAACCATTAGTCAATTAATGAAAGATAGTGAGTACCTTAAATCTATTAGGGTTTCCCCCTGTGAAAGGTTTCACCAATTGTCAGAAAATCCTTTGTACAAAAATAGATTTATTAGAGTTGATAAATTTCACGAGCCTGGCCTTGCACCAGTTTATGATGAGACAGGCGCTTATCACATCGATGCAATGGGAGAAGCAATTTATCGCGACAGATTTTTAAAAACTTTTGGATTTTACTGCAATAGAGCAGCCGTAGAAGATGACACAGGGTATTACCATATTGATCCATCTGGATGTAGAGTATACAAACATTCGTATCAATGGATTGGAAATTACCAAGAAGATATTTGTGTGATTAGAAAGCATGATAAGTTTTTTCATATTGATTTGAACGGCAATAGAGTTTATGAGCAAGAATACAATTATGTTGGGGATTTTAAGGATGGTATCGCTGTAGTCCATAAAGATGGTAAAGCTACACATATTAATAATCATGGAAAGTTAGTACATAATAAATGGTATAAAAAGCTTAATGTTTTTCATAAAGGATTTGCTATTGCAGAAGATAAGCATGGCTGGTTTCATATAGATATTAATGGCAATCCTGTTTACCGGCAAAGATTTAAAATGGTAGAAGCATTCTATAATGGCATGGCAAAAGTTGAAACTTTTGAAGGTGTATTAGGACAGATCGATATTACCGGAAACGTAAAGTTTAGTATTTTTGATTTAGATAAAGAATCTCAAGTGCATAAGATTTCTGCAGAACTTTCAGCCTTTTGGAAAACTTACCTCGCAAATGTTGCTATTGAACTTGATTTGTTAAATATCTTACCTGCAACTATGCCAGTTTTATCTCAAAAGTTAAATATTATCGTTCCAAATCTAGAAAGGCTGTTAAGGGCGTTGTGGGAAATAGGGTTTATTGATTACGATAAGAACAAGGACTTATGGCAACTATCATCAAAAGGTAAGTGTTTTAAGGAAATACCATTTTTGCCTAAAGCAGCAGCAATGTGGGCAAGGGTTGCCGCTGAAAAGAATTGGTTAAAAATTGCCGATATATTAAGGCAGGAGTCAATATCTTCATTTGAATCTTTTAAGGAGAAAGAAACATCAGAAGACAGGAAAATAGCGTTTTACCAAGCATTGCTAGGATATTCCAGGTTTGACACTAAAGAGTTTAATTCTAGGGTTAATATAGATGGTGCTAAAAATATATTGCTATTTGGCGTACACTCTTTATTTCTTGCTTATTCTGATATACACAATAAAGGTTCTATAGGCTTATATTATTACAACGAACATAAAGTGCCTAGGCAGGCAGTAGAAGATTTAAAAATTAAACTCATAACTCAAGAAGAATTATCAGCTACAAATTATGAATTAGGTGTCTTTTGCCGCTTTCTGCAGCATTATGATGATAATAAGGTATTGTCTTATTTAAAATTGGTAAAAAATAAAGGAATACCACGCGTTTTAGTGATAGAAACTATCCTAGATTACTACTCCCCAGTGGGAGGTTCTGTAGATATTAATGTAATGGTTGAAACAGGGGGTAAACTAAGGACATTGAGCGATTGGAAAAGAATACTAAAACAAGTAAAAGGGCTTAAAATTTTTAGTATTGTACCTTTAACAGATTATTTATCAGTTATTGACATTAGGTGTTAATATATGAAAGCATTGCAAAAAAATGGTTTTTTTATTATCAAAAATCTAGTTCCTTTAGAGTTAATAACTCAGTCTTTAAATGATATAATAAGCAAGATATCAAAGTTATCTCAAGAATTAGGTGTTTCAACTTCTGACTATTTAAACTGCACTGGAAGATGGGGTACATCATCTCAGGTAACTAGAATTGTATCTCAAGTATTAGATAAAATTATTAAAAATTATCTTGAAAAGTCACTTCAATGCCAGATACTGCAGAAAAAATCAAATGTTATATGTAAAACTGCTGATTTAATAGATGCAGTTCCCTTCCATCAGGACATCTCTTATAGCTTTAATGACCCTTATCATTTTTCTGTTTGGCTAGCTTTGAATAATGTCAATAAAACTTCAGGTGCACTACAAGTTATAGAAGATAGTCACAACTGGAAAATACAGCCTCTAGTTGATTTTTGGCATCCATACTTTTTGGATCAATACTCGGATAACCGGGAAAATTATAAAATTAAGTCACTACCTATTTCAGCAGGAGATGCGATAGTTTTTGATTCACGGTTATGGCATGGTAGTGATAAGAATATAGATGCTAAAGATAGGTTTGCTTATGTTACGAGATGGGTTGTAAAAGATAAAAGTCTTCCTTGTGTGCCAAAACCTCAGCCTTCAGTTTTTGGTATATTAAACTGTGGTGCATTAACAGAATTTATACTGAGAGAATACTTATCATTATTTCGTCGCCAGGAAAGTATAAAAACAAAAAATATGGAAGAACTTATTAAGAGCTGGTTAGCCTTTATTACAGACACAACTACAAATATTTCTGAGGTCAACACTGCTGAAGCTAAGCGAGATTTATATAAGCTACTTATTCTGAATCAAGCGTCAGCACTACATGATGCTGGAGACATTTCAGGAAAAATATACAAAAATTTATGGTTTTCACTGCTTGTATTTCTCAATAAAAAAGTCAATGTGGTGGAGCTAGCATTATAAATGAACAAAAGTAGAGTTGGTAGTTTCAAGTATATATTGGTGTTCATTTTGAATATCTTATCCAAGTTTAAGCTTAATGTGCTTGTAATGTTCCTGGTTGCCCTAGTAGTGGCTGTTGATTTATCTTTTAGAAAGTATTTAGTAAAAAATATCTTAGATACAGCTGTAAAATATCAAGAAGGTAATGTAATTGAAAATCTTTTATTACCTGTAAGCGCTTATGTTTGTATGGCATTACTTATTACTACTGCTTTTAGATTCTATGGCTATTTTGTTGACATTCGAATGTTTACCTCAATGCGTCAAAAAATAGCTGATATGTCTTTTTACAGGCTGCTTCAGCAAGACCATTCCTATTATCAAAACAACCTATCCGGAAGTTTAGTATATAAGGTCAGTAACTTAATGGATAGTGTGATAGAGCTAATAAGACTGCTTATAGACTGTTTCTTTAGTTATAGTATAGCATTAATCTTGGCTATTTATACTTTATCACTAGTAAATATAAAGTTTGCAATAGCTACATTCATTTGGGTGAACATTTTTATTTTGATTTCGGTTTTCAGTTTTCGGGTGCTTACCGGATTAGCCGATGATCATTCTAAACAAAGTTCACAAGTAATAGCGGGTATAGCCGACAGTATTTTAAATGTTATATCAGTAAGGTTATTTTCTCGGCAAGCGCATGAGAGGCATAAATTTTTTCAAGTATGCAAGAAAAAAACTATTGCAGAAAGAAAATTACAATGGGCATACTTTTGGCTTTGGTTTATATATGGCTATTCATTTGATATACTCCAAGCAGTAAACTTGTATTTTTTAATTCATGATTATCAATTGAACAAGATTGCAATAGGAGATATTGCTCTTGTACTTGGAATTAATATATCGATTATAGAGTTTCTTAACCATCTAACTAGGAATCTTACCCAATTTTCTACTCATTTCGGCAAAGTTTCAGATGCATTGCCAATCTTGACTACCGTACCAGAAATTCAAGATAAGGAAAATGCTAAAAAATTAAATTTATTAAGTGGAAGAATAACGTTTAATAATGTTTCTTTTTCTTATGAGGGTCAGAAGTCATTATTTCAAGATTTTTCAGTTACCATTAATCCTTGCGAAAAGGTAGGTCTAGTTGGTTATTCTGGAGGTGGTAAATCTACTTTTATAAACTTAATCATAAGGCTATTTGATGTTAAAAAAGGTAATATACAGATTGATAATCAAGTAGTATCGGAAGTTACACAGAGTTCTTTGAGGCAACAAATATCTGTAATACCTCAAGAACCATTGTTGTTTCATGATACTATTTTAGCAAATATTATATATGGTAAACTTCAATCTACTATCGAAGAAATAATAAGAGCTGCAAAGCTGGCTGGTATTCACGATTTCATTATGACTCTACCCGATCAATATGAAACTGTAGTCGGAGAAAAAGGCATAAAGCTATCTGGAGGGGAAAGACAAAGAATAATCATAGCAAGAGCATTTCTAAAAAACGCTCCGATATTATTTTTCGATGAGCCAACTAGTCAGTTAGATTCTATAACAGAGAAAACAATTCAAATGAGTTTATTTAAGTTGATGGAAAATAAAACCACCATTACTATAGCACACCGTATTTCTACACTTTTACATATGGACCGAATTCTAGTATTTAACAAAGGAAAAATTGTCCAAGATGGTAAACACGCTGAATTAGTTTCTAAGCAAGGTCTTTATAAGGAACTTTGGAATGCTCAAATTGGTTGTTTGAATGGCAAAAAATAAGATGGAAAAAATTATTGATCTGAGAAGTGACACTACAACTCTGCAGAGCTCCAACGTTATACATGCAATAAGTAATGCAACTGTTGGAGATTTTGCTTATGGTGAAGACAAAAGCTGTAATGACTTATCAGAATATTGCAAACAATTATTCAAAGTAGAAGAAGCATTATTTGCAACCAGCGGTATGCTTGCAAATAGATTAGCCATTGCCAGTCAAACAAGTCCTGGTGATGAACTAATAACTCATTATAATTATCACGTTAATTTTTTCGATAGCGCAGGCAATGCAAAAGTAAATAATATCGTATTTAATTGTATTAGAAATAATAGCGGAATCTTAGATGTTGCTGAAGTAGAATATGCTATTAATTCTAAGCCAAGGTACAAAATTTTTGCTCAGGTGAGTCTTGTTTCTATAGAAAATAGTATAAACGGGTTTAATGGTAAAATTTATCCTTTTGAAAAACAAGTCGAGTTATATCACTTTTTAAAAGCTCACAATGTAAATCTTCATTTAGACGGTGCAAGAATATTTAATGCTCATGTCGAAACAAATATTGCTTTAGCAGATTATGCTAAATATGTGGATACAATGAGCTTTTCTTTTACCAAAGGACTTGGAGCTCCTTTTGGTTCAATGCTTATGGGTAAAAGAGAGATAATTGAAAGGGCTAAAAAGCTACAGGTTTGGCTAGGTAGTGGTTATCATCAGATAGGGTATTGTGCTAATGCAGCAAAGTATGTACTACAGAACAATATTTCTAGGCTTAAAGAAGACAATAAACTCGCCAAACTGTTTGCAGACAAGATTAAGGAAATTCCACACATAAAACTGGTACTACCTTATCCAGAAACTAATATAGTAAGCTTTAGTATAAAAGCACTAAATGTAACTAATGAGGTTTTCTTGAGTAAGTGCCAAGCTTATGGTTTATTGCTTTTTCCTTGGCTCGAGTCTCATATAAGAGCAGTTACCCATCTTGGCACAAAGGAAACAGACATCATGAAAGCTGCTGAAATTATAAAGGAGGTTGTGTTAAATTTAATATGAGAGTAAAAATAGATTTCTTTAGCGATTCAAACACTGACCCTTCAGCTAAAATGAGGGAAGCGATGGCTAAAGCAAAAGTTGGAAACGAAGCTGCATGTGAAGATCCAACTGTGAACGAATTAGTGGCAACCGCATGTAAAATATTAGGTAAACCTGCAGGAATCTTTTTGATTTCAGGAACGATGTCCAATGTAATTGCTTATAAAGTACACATTCAAAGACCTGGTGATTACTTGCTGCTTGATGAAACTTCACATCCACTCATAGTACAATCTGGCTTGATCGCAGCCCAGGCACATGCTACTCCTTTGCCCATCAAAGGTACAAGAGGAATATTTACTGGAGAACAAATTGTTGAGTTTATTACTCGTCCTAGTTTAAGAAATATTCCGAGAGTTGGGCTTGTTTCTATCGAACAAACGACAAATTTTGGTGGTGGAGCTGTGTGGCCTTTAGAATATATTCAAGAGATCTCAAGTCTCTGCAAAGAGAATGACGTATTCACTCATTTAGATGGAGCAAGACTGTTCAACGCTTGTGCTCATACTAAAATATCTCCAAAGGAGTATGCAAGTTATTTTGATTCGGTATTCATTGATTTTAGTAAAGGATTAGGTGCTCCAATGGGCGCAATATTGCTTGGAAGTGAAGATTTTATTGAAAAAGCTTGGTACTATAAGTTTCAAATTGGCGGAGGTATGCACCAAGCTGGCATTATTTCAGCTGCATGTTTATATGCTCTACGTAATAATGTAAATTCTTTAGAAGAAGATCATAAAAAAATGCAGCACCTTATAGAAGGCCTAGACTCCATAGATCAAGTTATAATTGATATCGACCTGTATAAAACTAATATAGCGTATTTTTCATTACGTACTAATTGTATATCTACTCAAGAATTAATAAACGTACTAATGACAAATTATGGAATTAGAATGGCTAACATCAAAGGTAAAATCAGAGCTATAACACATAGAGATATAAGCTATGAAGATATTAATACTACTGTATCTGCTATAAGAAAGATACTAAGTAATTTTCTGCACTAATTGTTTGCAAACTTCTTGTCAAACAATATTATACCAATATAGTATTATGCTAGCATCTGCATAGAGCTATTTGGGAATAGGTGTGAACTTTGTCTTCTTTCAATATTTACTATTCTTCTGTGGATATATGCTGCTTTATTTATCAAGACAAAGTATACCAATTGCTCTACCACTGTTAATAGATACTGACCATGTAAAATTAAGCTATTTTTTTGCCTGCTTTTCTTTTTTTTATGGAGTATCAAAATTTGTTAATGGAATAATCATGGACTCCAAAAATAATCCATTATTTATGTTTGGGCTATGCAATATTGCAACTGGATTATTAACCATTGGTATAACTTTATCATATAATAATCTAACTTTATTACTGTTAACATTAATATTATTAGCTTGGACACAAGGGTTAGGTTGGCCAGCTATTACCAAGTTTATGGTTACAAACTCTAGCATCTCTTCAATTGCATCATCATGGGGAGTTATGAGCGCATCTCAGCAACTTGGTTCTTGTATTACTTTAATTGTATTACCAAGTATAATTAAAATATATAATGCAAAAAGTGCATTTTTGTACTCTGGTTTCTTATGCTTACTTTTTGGAATTTATATAATATTAAAGGCATATTACAAAGAAAGTGCCAACTTTACTACCTATTATAAGGTGCAGAAATCTCAAATAGGTATCAAGGTAACAAGTTCCATATGGTTTCTATGTTGTGCTACTTTTTGTGCTTATATTATAAAAATGGGAATCTTCTTTTGGTTTCCTATAATTTTAAAGAATAAATTACAAATTTCTCTTGTACAATCCTCACTAATAACAGGCGTATATGATTTAGGTGGAATCCTTGGAACTTTAATAACAGGAAGAATTAGTGATATGTACTTCTTTCAAAATAGAAGCTTGCTGGCATCACTTTATATGTTGGGTATAGCACTCACTTTTATTGCAATGAACTTTGGTCAAAACATAATTCTTATGAACCTTTGTGCAATCTTATCAGGATTCTTTATATTTGGAGTGCAAGTACTGACAGGTGTTATAGCTGTAGAAATTGCTCCACAAAATAATGTATGTGCAATTGTAAGCTTAACAGGATTATTTGGGTATATTGCAAGTTCAATATTTTCATGCGTGCTCTTAGGAGTACTTGTTAAGCACTGTGGTAACAGTATTATGTTTTCATTTTTTTCCATTTGCTCTGTTGTTGCACTCGTTTGCTTTTCCATACTATCAAGCAAAGATCTAAAAAAACTAAGTAAAGCGGTGTAAAAAAAATTTCTCAACAGTTAAACTTTGTAGATAGATTTTTTACCCAAGGAATAAACATGGTAACCATATCTTAGTAATAGCTCGCTATCTAATAAATTACGGAAATCAAAAACATTAGGTGCAGCCATAATACTCTTTAAACTTGCAAAATCTTGATTTTTAAATTCTTTCCACTCCGTTAACAATAACAAGGCTTCCGCGTCCCTTGCAGCCCCTATAGCATTGTCCGCGTATTCTATATCCTTTAGAACTTGCCTAGCATTATCCATCCCCATTGGGTCATATGCAGTAATTTTAGCCTTGTTATTCACTAACAATTGTGCAATATCTATAGCTGGGCTATTTCTTACATCATCAGTACCAGACTTAAAAGTTAGCCCCCATATTGCTATTTTTTTATTTTGGACTCCATTTAATACATATTCTACCTTTTTAGCAATGTTTGTTATATGATTATAGTTAGATTCCTTAACTGAATTTAAAATTTGTAGCTTGACATTGTGATCTTCAGCAAGCCTTATTAAAGCTGACAAATCTTTAGGAAAACATGATCCTCCAAATCCTGGACCAGCTTTGAGAAATTCCTTACCTATTCTATGGTCCATTCCCATACTGTTAGCTAAAAGGTCAATGTCTGCTCCTAATAGCTCACATAAACCTGCCATCTCATTGATAAAAGCAACCTTTGTTGCTAGAAAAGCATTAGAAGCATATTTAATCATTTCAGCAGTAACTGTATCAGTGACTATTAACGGAATATTCTTATCTATAAATGATCTATATATAACTTCTAGTTTTGCTCTAGCTAGCTTAGTTTTTACTCCTATTATTATCCTATCTGGGTATAAAAAATCTGATACTGCAGAGCCTTGCTTGAGAAACTCTGGATTAACCCCCAAATCAAAGTTATAGCCCTTATTAGATAAATAATTATATATATTTTCTGCAGTACCAGGAGGAACAGTTGACTTTATCACTATTAAGCAATCTTGATTAACTCTCTCAGAAACTTCACTTACTGCATTATATACATTCTGTAAATTTGCATTTCCTAGGGAGTCTGATGGAGTATCTACAGTTACAAACACTACTTCTGTGTTGGGATTTATTTGAGAATACGAATCGAAGAATCTTATCCTTTGTAACTTTATATTATTCTCTAAATAGTCTGCTAATCCAGGCTCATATATAGGAATTTTTCCTAATTTCAATAACTCAATCTTCTTAGTATTTATGTCAATGCAATCAACGTTATGACCCTGCTCTGATAACATTGCACAAGATACTAAACCTACATACCCTATTCCTATAATGGTTATATGTCTGGTAGAGACTCATGACCTTGAAACCAGCGATTTGGTCTCATAACCATAGTCTCCCCAAAAGAACCGTGCTTGCGGATTTCCCGCACACGGCTCCACAATACAGCGTTCACACTAGTGCTCCTGTGTATAAAGAAACATATACCTTTGGTTTTGGTAATGGATTTACTTTTAAATAGTGTATAAATTGTTCCCAATCCATACTTTTCTTTTGACTACGTCGGTTTATCCACTTAAATGCTAACTTTGTTACCGGTCGATAGAATTGAATCAAACACCGATAATTTCCGCTAACTCCGAAGTAGCTATAGTGTCCTGTTAGTTTGGCTTTAAGTTTCTGCCACCAATCTTTGAGACAGATACGACTTCGTACCATCTTCAACCATTCTTTGATTTCTTTAATCTTTCTGGCTAGGCTTATTTTTGAAGTTTTCTGCTTCATCATAAGTTTACCATTACGACTTTTTCCACAATAATGTGTAAATCCTAGAAAGTTGAAGCTAGCCGTCCTACGTTTCTCTCTTTCTGCTTGATACCATTCTTTCTTACCAAACTTTACTATTTTTGTTTTATTTTCAGCTATTTCCAACCCAAATTTACTTAGTCTTTGTTTCAGTAATTCTAGAAATTCTTTTGCGTCTTCTTCCCTCTCGCAGCCAACTACAAAATCGTCGCAAAACCTTATTAGCTGTAAATATCCTCTGGCTTTTGGCTTAAATTTCTTTTCAAACCATAAGTCCAGCACATAGTGTAAGTATATATTAGCTAATACAGGGCTTACTATACCACCTTGTGGTGTGCCTTGATCGGTTGCTTTATAACATCCAACTTCGACTATTCCTGCCTTTAGAAATCGTTTTATTAACCACAATAAATTTGGGTCAGCTATTCGTTCCCTTAGACAATTCATTAGCCATTTATGTTGAACATTATCAAAGAACTTCTTGATATCCACTTCTACAATATAGTTAATTGGTTTGTGCATAACTGCTTTATCTAGAGCGTTTATCGCCTGATGACAATTTCTTCCTGGTCGAAATCCATACGAGCTGTCCATAAAGTTTGCTTCATAAATATTTTCTAATATCTTCTTTAGCATTACCTGTACCAACTTATCTTCCGTTGATGGTATTCCGAGACCGCGCTTCTCTTTGCTCCCGGCTTTGGGTATGTATACCCTTTTCACTGGTAGCGGTTGATATTGTTTTCTCTTCATACTATCCACTAGTGTTTTAAGTTTCTCTTCTAGATTTTCTCCATAAGCTTCCACTGTCACACGATCTATACCACAAGCCTTGTTGCGTTTTAGTTCCTTATAACACTCTGCAAGATTCTCTTCATTAATCAAATGAACTAATGATGTAAATTTTACTCGCTTATCTTGCTTAGCCCTTACTGCTATCTGGTTTAGTTTTCCTTGCATACTCCTCCAATCTCTGTTGTATTGGTATAGCAATCCCTATACCAGTCACTATATTGCTAACCGCTTCCCCTTGTATGTGGCTTTCCCACACTCCGAGTACTATCAGTTAGTCCGACTTCCTTTGCATCTTCCTCCAGTCCTCGCCTTTATTGACTTGTTCCAGAGTACCCTTACAGGAATACAAAGGATCTCCCAAGTTCACGTAAGGTCCATCTCAACACATGACGCGGCCTTCGATCCCGATGAGGTGAGTAATATCTTGCCTTAGCGTTATTACCCATGTTGCCTTCCACCAAATGTAAAGTGTCAGCCCCCATGACGCGTGAATTACGGGACTCAATACCTTCACTTTCGTTGCACCCTATGTTGTCCATTCCATTAGCTTTACTACGCTCGTTACCTTACGCAGCATAATGGTTTGTTCCAGGTTGCCGGCTAAGCTTTACCCGTGTTGGATTTTCACCAACTGTTCCTTACGCACTTCTTGGCGCACACATCTTGTCATCACCTTAAAAATATCCTAATGTAGCTCAACTGCTTAAACATTTAAAAAGAACATCATTAACAATTAGAGTCATAAATTTTTACTCTAGCGTTGCATACATTATTTTTCTTAATTACTTTACTTTCTGAATAAACTATAAACAAAGTCGATGGTATTAATATTAAAATACCATACAAAGCACTTTTATCAGGCAACTCATTAAACATAACATATGTTACTATTGCAGAAATTATTAGCTCTATGTATCTATATGGTGCAAGTGCAGTAGCATCTGCAAGAGTAAAAGCTTTTAATGTGAAGAACAGAATTAGATTTGAATTAATTCCCAAAATCAGTAGTAATACTAATTCTAACAAGGAAGGCAAATGCCAATAAAACAGCAAAGGCACAGTGGAAAAAATAGTTGTTGTTAGAGCTGAATAAAATAACATACTTATTACGGACTCTTTTATTGCGAGTTTCTTATTAAGTATGTCTAATATAGCAAAGATTAATGTAGATACAATAAAAATAAGAATTTTAGGATTAAAGTCTTCACTATAAGCTTTGGTAGTAATAGCAATACCAACAAAGCCAATAACAGTTACTGACCATCTTTGCCAAATTATATTTTCATTTAGTAAAGGGATTGCAAGAAGTATAACAAATAATGGTATAGAAAAACTTATAATTGTTGCAGTTACTATGGGAAAAATAGCTAACCCATAGGTCCACAAGGTTATTCCAACAAATAACAATACTCCTCTAGTTATCTGAATAGATATTTGACTTGTTTTAAAAGCTTCTCTTCCATAGTAAAGCATAAAAGGTACAAGGGTAATAGTGCTAAATAAAAAGCGGAAAAAGATTACTTCAAAACTTTGGAGATGTAAACTTAGATATTTTGATATAGTATCATTAGCTACACTACTAAGTAAACTGAGTATAAACCAGGTAACTCCAAGCAAATAAGCTCTTAATCTGTGATCCATAAAACTCCCAATTTAATATTTTATGAGATAACTTTACTATAAAAAAGATCAATACTAGACAAGGTTTCCTCTATCTACTGTTTAACCATATTCATAAATATTTAGTAGAAATGATTTGAGAAGTATTATATAAAGTGCAGCTTTATTGTATAATTTTAATAAACAGAAATGCTAACTGATTTTTTTGTAATATATGATAATACTTGCGAATACTATCACATTATCAGGAAAAGTAATCGGGAGTACTGACGGCTGTGGCAATTTTACCAACTAGCTTCTCTGCTAGCATTAGCAATATGTGTTTTCAGTGTTAGCTGTGAAGACGTTAAAGAAAGTTATCAAACAAGCAAATTAGCAGCAAAACTTTACGAAAATGCTTCAGTTGAGTCAGCTAAACAAATTTTCAGAATAGATGTATTAAATACGTAACCATCTTTACTTATATCTTAATATAATGTTTCTCAGTACCGTCTTTAACACAATTCAATTTTCACACTCATCAGCAGTTAGGCCACTTGCTCGCACAATAATATCAATTGCAACACCTGCCTTTGCTAGATTTTTCGCAACCCTGATTTTCTCTGCTTTTTTAACTTTTTCCTTGCCGCTTTTCATATCTTCAGATAGAGATTTGACTAACGCATCTAATGATTCCGGTTCTCTGTACTCGTTTATTAAACTCAATAGCTTTTTACTTTCTCTCGTTTCAGGTAGCAAGACTTTAATATTTACTGATAATGCTCCTGCTATTTCATATAATTTATCAAATAGTATGGTAGTATAACCTCTTTCATATTCATGTATTTCCTTGAGTGTTACGCCAACTTTATCCGCTAAATCTTTTTGAGTATACCTTCTTATTAACCTCCATTCTCTTATTCTTTGCCCTATTCTGTAATATATAGAATCAGTGCAGATTTCTCTCTCTGTATTATCATACTCGTAAATAGATAAGCCGGTTGCCTGGGAAATTATGTCAACTGAAACTCCTTCTTTCACTAGATTTTTTGCTATTTCCAACCTTGCCTCTTCTTGATTAATTTTTTCGCTAATATGAACAAACCTGACTAATGAAGGTACTATTTTGCCTAACTTTTGATTCTCATATATTTTCGTTAGATAGAGTATTTCCTCGTCTTCATAGCTGTCTTCCCTTACTATTACTGGTTCGGGTAATAAATCTATAGCATTAACTGACAATACTCTTGCTATTACATATAGTACTTCAATTGGAATAGGAATATACCCATTTTCATAGCTGTTTACTTCTTGGTATGTTAAACCTATTTCACTTGCCAATTCTACTTGAGTATGCCCTCGCATTAACCTGCTATCTTCTATTTTTTGTCCTATTTTGTAGCTTATAGAACTAATATCGCTTACAGAAACAAACATATATACCTTACTTAGAAATAAATTTTCATGCAATTTGATCAACGGATAAACCGATTATTTGCAAAATAATATCAATAGAAATTCCCCCTTTTACTAAATCCTTTGCAACTTTAATCCTTTCTATCTCTCTCACTTTCTCCTCACAAATCCGTATCCCTTCAAACAAAGACTTTATTAGTGCATGCCGTAGTTCTTGGCTCTCAATTTCTTTGTATTCTTTAATCAAATCAGGTAGCTCATTTTTCACTTTACTCCCTTCCTCTATTAGTAGATCCGTAATATTAATCGATAATGCTTCTGCCATTTCATATAATTTATCAAGTGGAACAGCAGTCCTTCCTTGCTCATAGTTGCTTATTTCGTCACGTGTTGTACTCATTTTTTCTACTAAATCTTTTTGAGTATACTCTCTCACTAGCCTCCATTCTTTTATCTTCTTTCCTATTTGGCAGTAAATAGAACCTCCTTTTTCTTCAACGCATTCATCAGCAGAGAGGCCAATTGTTTTTGCAACAATATCAACAGAAACTCCTGCTTTAACCAAACCTTTTGCAATCTTTATTTTCTCTGCTTTTTTACTACTTTTTTCACTAACTTGGACAAAATTGGTTAGTAAACAAAACATCTTACGTAACTCCTGGTCATTAATCTTTTTATATTCTCTTACTAGATTTAAGATTTCTTCTCCCTCATCTTCAAGACAGCTTTTTGATATAGGAATTAGATCCGTAATACTGATTGATAGTGCCTCAGTTATAGCATATAACCTTTCAATTGAAATTCTACGATTCCCTTTTTCATATTGAAGTATTACCCAGTACTTTACACCAAGTTTCTCTGCTAAATCTTTCTGAGTATACCCTCTCTCTAACCTCCAACTTTTTAATTTTTCTCCCACTTTATAATCTAGACTTTTTTCCACAAAAAGAACCATACATATAATATTTTATACTATAGCTCAAAGGCTCCAGATATAATAGCCAGACTCTGGAACCTTTAAATTGATGAATTAAAGTGCCCTACAAGTTTCTTTACTATTTTCACGTACTTTGTCTGCCCATGAAAACAATTTTTCACTTACTTCCTTCTGCTTTTCACTCCATATGCCGCACCTAGTGAAATTACCTCTTTCTACCACTTTCTTAAGTTTCACTCCCCCAAAAAGGCAATTTTTTCCAATTTCTTCTCCTCTTTTTTGTAATTCAGCCCACATTTCCTTATCCGCTACTTTTACTTGTACCTGACTGCAGTTTTTTACGTCCTGGTACAATACAATATTTAGCTTACCAAGGCTTGTAGGAAATTCTAACACAACGGAGCTACCATCTGATACATCAACGTAATTTCTTGCACCTCCTTCCTCCCTTCTGATCTCAACTGCATTATTACCCATTTTTAAAATGTTACTCCCTAACTCTCTCAGTATTTTGGCTACCTCTACCTTGCTATTCCCAGAAAACTCTATGTACGATGTTGTATTATCTATCTCAACATCTATTAATTCTCCTTCTTGCACAGCACTTTCGCCAGCTTTCTCTAGTTCTTCTAGTCTCTCATCTATCTGTGGCTGAACTTCTGGTTGTAGCTCATTATAGATTTCACCTATCAGTTTATTCTGTAGTAGAGTATCATGAAACTCTGCACCACTTAGCATTAGCTTACGCATTATCTTTTTTCGATCACTTTTTTCTAATCTGTGAAAGTGTGTGCCCAATATCATGTATTCTGCGAAGCTCCACTCCCCATCATTACATGCATTTACTCTTGCTCCAGAGGCTAATACTTGCTCTATAACTTTATGCAATGCATTTACGTTTTTTGTCTCTACTACAGCACTCTTAAACCAGCTCAACTTTTCACTTTCGCTTGCACTTGGTTTTATTTTTTGCAAATTTGAAGCAAATGGATTTAAATCTTCTGCTTGATCATTTAAAGGTTTTGTGCCATAAACATAGTCAAGGCTTTTCCCGTAGTTGATTTTGTTTTCGCGAATGTTTCTGCTAGGGGAGGCCTCCCGGTTTATCTCCTTCTGGTTATTAATTTTACTCACAAATTTAGACTGCTTTATATCAACGCCTTCAAGAGCACCAAATATTTTCTTGTGATTAACATTAGTCTTTTTATTCCGATCTTTACTAGTCATATAAACCTCATATTAAAAATACTTTTTAAGCGTACAATAAACTTTATACATCTTACTACTCATTATAAATTATAATGAGTAGATTTGCAAATACTTTCTACTATAACAATCCATTTTCTCGAAAGCTGAAATAGCCTCCACTTGTGATGATAATATGGTCAAACAATTTTACGCTTACAGTACTACATGCTGCTGCTAAGCTCTTCGTTACTGCTTGATCTTCTTCTGATGGCTCTAAGCTCCCTCCAGGATGGTTATGTGACATTATTATTGATGTTGCATTTTTCATTAATGCCTTTCTTGTAATTTCCTTTATGTATACTGGTGCTTTTTCCATTTCACCAATATAGGATTCTTCTCCAATTAGTTGACGCCTTTTATTCAAGTACAGTATTTTTACACATTCCCTTTCTGAGTGGCCTATACTTACGTTTAAGTACTCTACTATCCCTTGTAAGTCCATGATTGGCTCACTCTTAAGCTTTTCTTTCAGTACCCTTTCTAGTGTTTCCTTAACACACATAATCATTGCTACTGCAGAATCAGTTACTCCTTCTATAACTTTCAGGTCATCCATTTCTCTACCTAAAATCCTTCCTACTCCTGTATAAGTATTCACCAAATTTTTAGCAATTTCTTGAGCCTGTGGGCTTTCATGTACTGCACTTAGAAACGTTTCCATTATTTCACGATCAAGTAGTGCTTTGCCTTTGCTTTCTAATATTCTGAATTCGATTTCTTCTTTACTTTTATTCATATAATTTACCTTTCACTAACAACAAACTTTTTTTAGATATTTACTGCTGTTTTTTATCAGCATTGGCATAAAGCCATAGCTTTCGAGTGAAGTCAAATCAATTTCTCAATCTTTTTTACTTATTTTTTCATCTAAGAGTAAAGATATTAATATATACTGATTTTTTATTTTAAATCTGTTGAATTTCGCCTAAAGAGAGGCCTGTTATTTGCAAAATAATATCGGTAGAAATTCCTCCTTTCACTAAATCCTTTGCAATTTTCATCTTTTCTGCTCTTTTCACTTTTTCTTCGCAAATTTGTATGCTTTCAAACAGAGATTTTATTAGCGCATAGCGTAATTCTTGACTCTCAATTTTTTTGTATTCTTTTATTAAATCAGGTAGCTCACTTTCTACTATCTCATCTTCCTCTATGAGCAGATCTGTAATGCTAATTGATAATGTTTCTGCTATTGCATATAATTTTTCCAGTGGAATGGCCACACGTCCTTGCTCATAGTTGCTTATTTCATCACGTGTTGTATCCATTTTCTCAGCCAAATCCTTTTGAGTATACTCTCTCACTAGCCTCCATTCTTTTATCTTTTTTCCTATTTGGTAGTAGATAGAACCTGTTTTTTCTTCAACACACTCATTAGCAGAGAGGCCAATTGCTTGTGAAACAATATCAACAGAAATTCCTGCTTTAACCATACCCTTTGCAATTTTTACCTTCTCTGCTTTTTTACTACTTTTCTCACCAACTCGGGTAAATTTTGTTAGCAAGTAAAACACCTTGCGCAACTCTTGATCATTAATCGTTTTATATTTTCTTACTAGATTTAATATTTCCTCTTCTTCGTTTTTAAGGCAAATTTTTTCACTTGATACAGGAATAAGATCTATGATGCCAACCGATAACACTTCTGCTATAGCATACAATTTCTCAATCGAAATTTTACGTGTTCCTTTTTCATATTGTAGTACTACTTGATACGTTACGCCAATTTTTCCCGCTAAATCTTTTTGAGTATAACCTCGCTTTAACCTCCAGCTCCTTACTTTTTGTGCTATTTTGTACCTTATCGAGATATTTGCCATAAATATTATACAGGTTAATACTACCAAATAAAGATATACAAAAGGGATGCTTCTTTCTATGTTTGAATTTTAGTTGAATATTTCTTCACAATTGTGTATAATTATTAATGCTTTTTAAGTGGATTTCCTATGGCTCTTTCGAAGTTTCTCGATCCCAAGAATGATATATCGTTCAAGCGCATCTTTGGTACTGAAAAAAATAAGGACATTCTTATTCACTTCCTTAATGATATCCTTGGCTTCACTGGCAAAAGTACAATACAGGATATAGAGTTCTTAAGTACTATTCAAGACCCTGATATTGCTTCTAAAAAACAAAGCATTGTTGATGTTCTTTGTAGGGATGAAAATGGGCTGCAAGTCATAGTCGAAATGGTGCGACCTGAAAGTCTTCGGTCATATTGTTTAAAAGGAGAGGAATTCCTCCAGAAAGAAACTGAAAGGATTCTAAAACTTATTAAACCAGATGTTTTGCCATCTGAGTCTACGCATCAGTGCGAATCGGGCAACCGGTTGGTGCCAAGCGATGCGGACAATGAACCTCCTCTTGAAAAAGAAGATGCTCAATCGTGAGAGGAGCATAAACTACAAGCATCATGTGGTTGGAGAGCTAGGCTAGTGGTATGGTGAACGTAAGTGAAACTTCAAAGTATCGTAATTATGAAGGAGCTAAAGATGCTGATAAGCTCTAACCAAAAAGGTAATGTGGATAAGTTACATTTCTCATTTCTAGATGTACGCAAATAATAACTCCACCGGTATAGAGAAGTCACCTAACCCACTGTTGTATGACAGAAGGAACAGGGTAAGCCTGTATTTTCGCCTACATGGCAAGCAAACCGCAAGGAATGCTGATGGAAGTGCAGGTAAAGGAGAATGGAGAAAGCGAATGCCATTTTGTAACGAAATGGATAGAATTTGTAACATTAATTCGCGTGAAAACGAGCAGACTTCCGTTTGGTCCCTCGTGACAAGAAACTTTGTTAACCACTTAAGGTAGGAAAGCAGATGATTACAAGTAAACCTGTAAGTGCATCTACCGAAAGCTTTGAAGCATGGAAGCAGTTGCCATGGAAGAAATGCCAGAAAGTTATTGTGAGGCTACAAAGACGTATTGTTAAGGCTGTCCAAAAAGGAAGATGGGGTAAGGTAAAAGCTTTACAACATCTTCTCACACGCTCTTTTAGCGGAAAAGCTTTGGCTGTTAAGAGAGTAACTGAAAACCAAGGAAAAAACACAGCGGGTGTAGATCGTCAATTATGGTCAACTTGCAATGCTAAATTTCAAGGAATAAAGCAGTTAAAGCAAAGAGGATATAAACCTTCTCCGCTAAAACGGATTTATATCAGTAAATCTAATGGCAAAAGAAGACCTCTTGGAATACCATCGATAAAAGATAGAGCCATGCAAGCATTATATCTGTTTGCTCTGGAACCGATAGCTGAAACAATCAGTGATCGTCACTCCTATGGCTTTAGGCCTAAAAGATCCTGTGCAGATGCTACAGTAGCTTGTCATTTGTTACTGGCAAGTCGTAATCAACTACAATGGATACTTGAAGGTGATATCAAAGGATGCTTTGACAACATTAATCATGAATGGCTTATGAAGCATATTCCTATGGAGAAGAAAATTCTGCATAGTTGGTTAAAAGCTGGCTTCCTAGAATCGAAAACTCTGTATCCCACAACTGCAGGTACCCCGCAAGGTGGTATAATTTCTCCAATACTAGCCAATTTAGCCTTAAACGGACTTGAAAAGTTATTGGAAAGTCGATTTGGTAAACTCGGCAGTAGAAGAAGAAACAAAATCAGAAGTGGAGTGAACGTAATCAGATACGCAGACGACTTTATTATTTCAGGTTTCACACATGAAGTACTGGAAAATGAAGTTAAGCCTTTAGTATCATCTTTTCTTCATGAGCGAGGTTTAATTCTTTCAGAAGAGAAGACAAAGATTACATCTATCACAACAGGGTTTGACTTTCTTGGTTGTAATGTACGTAGATATAATAAGAAGTTAATTATTAAACCTTCGAAAGAAAGTATTAAAAGACTTCTTAATAAAGCACGTACATTGATAAAAGCAAATATAGCGAACACTCAGGCTATAGTAATTAAGTCACTCAACTCTCTACTGAGAGGATGGGGAAATTACTATCACCATGTGTGTGCTAAAAAAGCGTTTAGAAAGATCGACAATGAAATTTGGCATAGTTTATGGAAATGGGCAAAGAAAAGACATCCTCGTAAAGGATTACGTTGGATAAAGAATCGTTACTTCAAAGTAATGGGTCAACGCCAATGGGTCTTTGCTGCACCCATATGCAAGAACAAACCAAAAGAGATACGGTATTTAAGACTGCTTAAGCTGATTGATATACCTATCAGACGACATGTTAAAATCAGAGCGGATGCAAATCCCCTTGACTTAAAATGGAAAAAGTATTTTGATGAGAGAGTGAAACGAACAAGAATGTTAGCAAGCTCTTTCTCAAGAGAAGGTTCTCTACTGTTGGTGTCACCATTAAGAATGATGTTTCCTGAGGAATCATGAAGGACAAGCCGGTTCTAGAAAAGAAGAACTTAGATAAGGGGCTCAAGCGTAGTGTGGGGAAACCTGCATGCTGCGTTTCTAAGGGAGGGGGTAGTAGTAATACTGCTTCCTTACCTGACCAGCTCACTCGCGATAAAGGCTTCGAAAAACGAGCTCAACTATATGCTGCTAAGGCTTACTCAAGGCAAGCTGATAAATCTGGTAAGTACATTGATTTAAAGAAGGTTTTCTTTATTGCTATCTCTAATTGTAATTTATTTCCTGATAAGCTTGATTATATATCCAGCCACACTATAAGAGATGAGAAAACCAATGAGCATGACTTAAAAGATTTTCAATTTGTATTTATTGAACTACCTAAATTTCCTAAGAATAAGGAAGAACAGCTAGAAAGCATAGTGGATCGTTGGTTATTTTTCTTCAAATATGCAGATGAAACTACGGAAGAAGACTTAAGGAAAATAGCAGAAAAAGCACCAATAATAAAGTTAGCCTACGATGAATTAGACAGGTTTAGCTGGAATGAAAAAGATTTAGTAGCTTATGAAGAAAGAATAATGGATCTACGGAAAGAAGAAGCCATTCTTGAATACAGACTTGATCTTGCTAAAGAGGAAGGTAGAAAAGAAAGGGAAATTGAAGTTGCAAAAAATCTATTTAAAGCAGGGGTTTCTATTGATATCATAGCTCAAACTACTGGTCTTTCCATGAGTGAGATCAAAGAATTGCAGAATTAAGTGTGAATGGTTACGAAAAATATAAGTTTTTGCGATAAACGACATAGTGATGTATTTGTTGTTCAGCATGTCAGTGGAATATTTTCTGAAAAATTTCCACATAACTCTTTCAGATTTCATAATATCTCTTGCCACTCATCTGAACAGATACCCATTTTGGAGGGATACCAATAATAGTTGTGAGCGGTACAAGTTTAGTCCATATACCTTCCAAGCATAACACGCTCACGAAACTTTAATGCGATAGCTTGGTTTCTACTGAAAGACAGCATTATGCCAAGTGCGATGCTCGAAGATAAAATAGAAGAACCACCATAGCTAAGTAACGGCAGGGTTATGCCGGTGGTAGGAAAAACACTCAATGTTACCCCTATGTTTATTATGAATTGTGTGATGAATTGCATTGAGATACCGAGAATCACCAACAGATTAAATAATTCATTTTCCCTATATGCAATGTAAAGCAAGCGGGCGGAAATGATGCCAAATAACATCAATGTGGCTAAGCACGTAATCAAACCAAATTCTTCTGCTAAAACAGAAAACACAAAATCTGTATGACAATCAGGAAGAGAGGCTTTTACGCTACCTTCACCAGGTCCAACTCCAGTTAATTGACCTCTTTTGAATGCTTCTAATGATTTTGTGACTTGAAAGTTATCGCGTTGCGTAAAAAAGACAAAATTGTAAATCCTTTGCTTTATATGTGGGAGGCATAAGTAAGCTATTGTAGTTCCAGTTGTGGCCATTCCTATTATGCATAGAAAGTATAAAAGTGGTATACATGCAATAAACATTTGACCAATAAAAGAATATGTTAAAAGCATAGACATACTGAAATCAGGTTGCAAAAGTAACAACACAAAAACTAACAGAAATATTATGATTGATATGTGTATTTTAAACTTCATTTCGCTGGCCAAGATACTAGCTATAACAACAGAAAAAAATGGCCTTACGAACTCAGATGGTTGAACTGAAATTTTGACAATATGTAACCATCGTTTCGCACCTTTTACCTCTATACCAAGTATTATCGCAGTTGCTACTAGAATAGTAAATAAAGCGAAACCTGCGAATGAGAGGTTAAGTATAGTTCTTGTGTTGAGAAAAGAAAATGTCACCAAGGTAATTAGTGACAGGACTATATAAATTGTGTGACGCCGTATAAAATAATCTTGTGGTAAAGAAAGACGCTGCGCAATTACAGGGCTTGCTGAATAAACAAGAATGAAGCTTATAGTGAGCAAAAAAAACACTGGAAGGATGAGATAATAATCCAGCGTTCTATACCAGAGTTTAATATTCATTTTGTTCCAATGTGTAATGCCACTATTCCATAGCTCATATTATGAAACTCAACATTCTTAAAGCCTACCTCTTCAATTTCCATTTTAAAATCAGCCTGAGTTGGAAATTCTCTGATGCTCTTCACTAAATATTCATAAGAACTCTTGTCTTTAGCAACTATGCTGCCAATTTTAGGAATTACTTTAAATGAATATAAGTCATAAAGTTTGGTAAATATCTCATTTTGATAGTGCATAGGGGCAAATTCTAAGCAGATAAATTTCCCATGTGGTTTTAATACCCTGTGCGCCTCATTTAAAGCCTTCTTGCGGTCAGAAACATTTCGAATGCCAAAAGCTATTGTGCAATAATCAAATTCGGAGTCTTCAAATGGTAAACTTTCTGCACTTGCACATACCCAATCAAAATTAATTTGGTTTGAATTTATAGCTTTATCACGTCCTCTGCTTAGCATGTTTTGATTTATATCGCATACTGTAACCTTAGCACTTGGCTCTTTTCTTACTACTCTTATTGCTATATCTCCAGTTCCTCCAGCAACATCTAAAACCTTAGAGTTTTTTGTAAAATGCACACTATTTACCATCTTATCTTTCCATAATCTGTGCATTCCGAGGCTCATTATATCATTCATGGTGTCGTAGCGACTTGCCACGGAATCGAATACCTCTTTAACTAATTGTGATTTCTTCTTGATTTTTATAGTAGACATTACGTAAAGTCGCTCAACTCCTTTATAATTAGTAAAAATTAATTTGAATTAACACAAATGTCAACGACAGGCCTTGAGCCTGTTAAAATCTTCTTCAGCGTGGTATGATGACCGAGTTAGTGGGCTTGATGCAACCACTAAGAAACCTTTGGAGTAAGCAATGTATTTATAATGCTCAAACTCTTCTGGGGTAACATACCTATCAAGTTTTGCATGTTTTGGAGTTGGTTGTAGATATTGACCAATTGTAATAAAATCAACCTCAGCACTGCGCAAATCGTCCATAACCTGCAGTATTTCCTCTTTTGTTTCTCCAAGACCAACCATAAGCCCTGACTTTGTGAAAACTTTAGGATTAATCTGCTTTACCATCTTCAGTAAATATAGTGAATGAAAATAGCGAGCTCGTGGTCTTATTTTTGCATACAATCTCGGCACTGTTTCAATATTGTGGTTATAGACATCAGGTGATGCAACAGCGATTGCTTCAAATGCTCCTTTCTTATTTAAAAAATCAGGAGTTAAAATCTCTATTGTTGTTTCTGAAGTTATCTTTCTAATTTCTTCTATGCACTGTATAAACTGATTTGCGCCACCATCTGGCAAATCATCACGATCAACGGAAGTAATGACAACATGTTTTAAGTTTAACTTTTTTATTGCTTTTGCTAAATTTTCTGGTTCATGAGGATCTAGTTTATCAGGAATGCCAGTTGCAACGTTGCAAAATGCACAAGCACGAGTGCAAACAGAACCGAGAATCATCACAGTAGCATGACGTTTATTCCAACATTCACCAATGTTTGGACATGCAGCCTCTTCGCACACTGTATGCAAGTTATGCAGTTTAACGATGTTTAAGGTCTCATTGAATACTTCACCGGTCGGAGCTTTTGCTCTGAGCCATTGAGGTTTGCTATGCATCTGAAACTGCTAACTCTACCTCTTGCTTTACTAAAACTTTTTTCAACCTTCTTTTTATCTTCTGCGCTTTCTCACTTAGTTTAATCGTTCTTGTGTTGAGCAAAAAAGCATCTAAATCACCTTTGTAATCTATAGTTCTCAAAGTTCTTGTTGCCACACGAAATCTAAACTTTTTATTCAATATATCACTTGTCAACGTAACCTTATGTAAATTTAAAAGAAAGGTACGCTTTGTTTTACGATTCGAATGTGATACCTTATTACCAAAAGATTTTTTTCTATTTGTTAATTCACAAACTCTACTCACTTCAATATACCAAATTATTCTATGTACTTAGATTACCTTATATAGTCAAATAGTCAATACTCTCTTGCTTAATTTTTATACCATATACTGCTTTATAACCAAAAAATATCGTAATTTTTTCTATTATAAGAGAAATCATATGCTGAATTTCCAATGCTTTACTGCCATTTGTTACTACCAGATGCAATACACCCGAATTTATATTCTGTGCATATGAGATCTTTTTCGGTTTTGTACACTCTGCTATTTCTTTCCCTACTATATTTCGCCAGTTTAAAATAAGACGTATTTCATTTTTACTAATCTTATTTTTCATGCATTTTAATGCATAGTTTTCAATTATAGACTTTAATTTTTTTGGACCGCTACGTTTGAGCATTTTTCTGTTTTTTTAGTAGGTAGATAATATAAAAGTATACATATAACTTGAGATTTTGTCATTACTGCTACATGTTTGTGAGATACCGTGACGGTATGACCATAATCGTCACTCCGCAACGCATATTGCATAGTCGTCATTCCGCGGCGTGTTCGCGGAATCTAGCTCTGGTCACGCTACTTAGATGACAACCTTCTAACTGCTTTACAAAGGCTCTACCCTCTGGCCTCACACCGTAAAAGCAGTATTTTTATGCAAAACTTATCTCAACGTAGCACTTGTCAAGATCGTTCCATTCAAAAATTTTTGTTTTGCCTCATAATTAACCTTATAGCTGTTTTAATTGTAATTGGTTAAATTATTATTAACTTGCCAGGCTAGATCCAAAAAATAGCATAATCAATATGCAAATTGCAATAGAAATCACGTTTGCGTATGGTTTATTGCTATGCAGTTAATCTTTCCTCAATCCAAGCTGCTTGAATAGCTTCGAGTATTTTCTCGTTACAGCGTTTTTCATCATCATCAAATTCCTCTAAACTCAAGACCTTTTTTTTAAGCTCAGTGAATCTAATACTAATTATATTCTCATCTGGAAATTTTTCTTCCAGAGCTTCTACAATATCTTCTATATCAAGCCATTTCATACTTTTTTGTATTTATCTGCTAAGTTAAATTGGTGCCCATGGGGAGACTTGAACTCCCAAGGTCGCAAAACCCACGGATTTTAAGTCCGCTGCGTCTACCGATTCCGCCACACGGGCTTTTTTTATCTATCTAGAGTAAAACTCTACTACTAAATTGACTTCCATGTCTGCTGAATAAGGAACCTCAGAATATTGAGGTGACCTCAAATACTTCACTGAATGCTCTTTACTATCTGCTTCTAAATAATCCGGAGCCTTGCGCTCTTGTTTTTGTTCAGCCTCTACTACTACAGGGATTTTTGCTGCCCTTTCTCTTATTTTTATTATATCACCTGGCTTCACTCGATAACTCGATATGTTAACCACCTTATCATTAACTGTAACGTGCTTGTGAGATATGAGCTGCTTTGCTGAGTAAATTGTTGGAACAAGACCAGAGTGGTATAAAACAGAACTTAATCTCGATTCTAAGATACCGATAAAATTATCAGCCGTATAACCCTTTCTGTTATAAGCATCTAAAAATGTGCGTCTGAGCTGCTTACTTGAAATCGCATAGTAAAACTTAAATTTCTTATGCGCAGCAAACTGCTTACCAAAGTCGGATAACTTCTTGAATCCAAGAATACCATGTTGACCTGGAGGGTATTTCCTTTTGTTTACTGGGTCTTTAGCTCTACCCCATAAATTTACACCAAGTCTACGGCTAATCCTATACTTTCTAGTGATAACAGTTGTCATATAAAAACTCTCACGATTTAACTTTAGATTATTAAGGATTTTAGCACTCAGTGTCAACTTGTTTTTGCTGATATAATCTTTTATACTTCATTTTTAAGTTTTTCTATTAACACATGAATCATTCACATTTAAAATCTATGGCAAACGCCATCCGTTTTTTATCAATTGATGCAGTACAAAAAGCAAACTCTGGACACCCAGGTATGCCACTTGGCATGGCAGATGTTGCAACTGTTTTGTTTGCTAAATATCTGAATCATAATCCTGATGATTCTAAATGGTTCAATAGAGATCGCTTTGTTTTATCAAACGGTCATGGGTCAATGTTACTATACTCAATATTATATTTGACAGGTTATATTAGCGTAGATGAGCTAAAAAACTTCAGACAAATGGGATCCAAGACCCCAGGTCATCCAGAGTTCGGCTTGACTTCCGGGGTAGAGGCAACAACAGGCCCGCTCGGTCAGGGGTTTGCCGCTGCTGTTGGCATGGCACTTGCTGAATCGATACTTGAAAAGCAGTTTAGAATCAATCACTACACTTATGTGATGCTAGGGGATGGCTGTCTTATGGAAGGAATAAGCCATGAAGCAGCATCACTTGCTGGGCATCTTAAATTGAATAAGCTTATAGCTCTTTTTGATGATAATGATATTTCTATAGATGGCGCTACTTGCCTTTCCTGTTCTGACGATGTAGAGAAACGCTTCTTAGCGTATGGATGGAATGTTGACAAAATTGATGGCCATGATTTTGATGCCATATCCCTTGCAATAGAGCAAGCAAAAAAGTCTGATAAACCTACAATGATCTGCTGCAAAACTATTATCGGAAAATTTTCAAGCCGTGCTGGCACATCCTCTGCTCACAGTGGTGCTTTTTCGGAGGAAGACATAAAACAGATGAGAGAGAAATTAAACTGGAATTATGAACCATTCCATGTACCAGAAGATGTGAAAAATGCCTGGAAGAAAACTGTTGAGAGAGCAAAACAAAACTACACGATGTCATTCCAGCGCGTGACGCTGGAATCCAGGAAAGAAGAAAAAGAATGGATCCCAGTGTCAAGCACTGGGATGACAAGAGAGAGTACTGGGATGACAGAAGAGAATGCTGGGATGACAGGGTATCATGCAGAACTTCAAAGACGGTTAGATAAACATCTACCAGATAATATCGCTGGTGTTTTAGCTGACCTGAAGAAACAAATATGTGAGCTAATGCCAAACGAAGCTACTCGATCTTCTTTCGGCAGAGTAATGGAACTTTTAACTGAGTCTATGCCGGAATTAATCGGCGGTTCTGCTGATCTTACCGGGTCAAATTGCACTAAATATGAGCACATGCAGGTAATAAATAGCAATAATTATAGTGGCTCTTATGTCCACTATGGAGTGAGAGAGCACGCTATGGCAGCATGTATGAATGGTATGGCACTTCACGGCGCGATTCTTCCTTATGGCGGCACTTTTTTGGTATTTTCCGACTATTGTCGTCCTGCTATACGTCTTTCAGCTCTGATGAAGCAGCAGGTTATGTATGTCATGACTCACGACTCAATTGGAGTGGGAGAAGATGGCCCGACTCATCAGCCAATAGAGCATTTAGCCTCTTTGCGTGCTATACCAAATCTATATGTTTTTAGGCCAGCCGATGCAGTTGAAACTCTGGAGTGTGTTAGCATTGCACTCGAAAAGAAAGAATCTCCAGCACTGTTTGCGCTCTCAAGGCAAAACGTAAGTTACATGCGCAAGTTCTACTCTGATATCGATCAATCTGCTAATTTATCGAAGTTTGGTGCATATATTTTGTGTGAATGTTCAAAAGAATTAAAAGTGACGATATTTGCTACGGGGTCCGAGGTTGAAATTGCAGTTGAAGCAAGGGAGAAATTGCAGGAAAAGGGTATAGGTACAAGGATTGTTTCTATGCCATGCTGGAGGCTTTTTGACGAGCAAAGCGATGAATATAAAGCGGCAATATTAAATAATGACAGCATTAAAGTTGCAATTGAAGCCGGAAGTGAAATGGGTTGGCATAAATACATAGGTTCAAACGGTATATTTATTGGCATGAAAAGCTTCGGAGAATCAGCACCTTATAAAACACTTTATGAGCATTTTAATATCAACGCTGATCATGTGGTAAAATGTGTGTGTGAGAAGTTAGGTTGCATTCAGTAAACCTCTTGCATAACCATATGAAAGCCCACTCTTCTTTGTCATTCCAGCGCGTGACACTGGAATCTAGTCCTTATTATGCAGCCACTTATTTAAAGTTAAGTTTCCTAGATCCCAGTGTCTGGGCACTGGGATGACAGGGGAAGATACTAGGATGACACCGTCATAAAGGAACCAGTGTCAGCTACTTGAATACATACCACCATGTCATTCCAGCGCGTGACGCTGGAATCTAGTAAACCTCTGGCTATATTATGTCATTGCCTTCTGAACTACTTGGTGATTCTAATACAACTGGTTGGTCAGATTCAGATGATGATTGTGTTGGCTCATCAAAACAAAATAACCATGAAAAAAACCCACCAAAAAATGATGCAACTAATGAAAAAGGCTTCATAAGTATACTAAACAAACTACCAAAAAAAGAGCTCGGCTGTTCTTCTGTTTGTGCAGGTTCTGTGGAAGCAACAGGACCTACATCGTTGTCTTGTACATCAGTTCCTTGTTCTGCACTGGTGGTGCTGGTTTGTCCTCCCTTATTTTGTGTAGATCCCGTAGGTTGACTACCGTTGCTTACACCAGTTCCTTGTTCTGCACTGGTGGTGCTGGTTTTTTCCCCTTCTTTGCTATTATCTGATTGTAGTTCAGTATCATCACCTACTCGTTTTTCTTCCTCTGGGCCCTCTTCACTATCTGTCGATGACTCATCCACTGAACCATCATCAGATTCTTCTGCGGGTTGCAATAGAGTTTTTATTTTGTCATCAGTGGCTAAATCGAAAGGAGTGTCTCCATTTTTATCTTTTTTATTAACATCTGCTCCTGCTCTTATTAGATCCTCTACTATTTCTTGGTTGTTATCTTGAGCAGCCAAATGTAGAGGAGTCTTTTTTTCATATTTATCTTCTATATTAACATCGATTCCTTCTGCTCCCAGTAGCGCTTTCACTTTGTCTATCTTGTTCTCTGAAACAGCCCAGTGTAAAGGAGTCCATTCTCTAAGTTCATCTTTTATATTAACATCAATTCCTTCTGCTTTCAGTAGAGCGTTCAATACATTTATATCTATGTTGTCCTTTTTAAGAACAGAATGTAAAGGAGTATCTTTATTCTTATCTGCTAAATTAACATCAATTCCCTCTTTTCTAAGTAGAGCGTTCAATACATTTATATCTATGTTGCCCTTTTTAAGAACAGAATGTAAAGGAGTATCTTTATTCTTATCTGCTAAATTAACATCGATTCCATCTTTTCCCAATAGGGCTTCTACTACCTTTTCATAGCCCTTTACAGCAGCCCAATGTAAAGGAGTATTGTTATCTCTATCTTGTGCATTAACATCAATTCCCTCTTTTCCCAATAGGGATTCTACTACCTTTTCATAGCCCTTTACAGCAGCCCAATGTAAAGGAGTATTGTTATCTCTATCTTGTGCATTAACATCAATTCCCTCTTTTCCCAATAGGGATTCTACTACCTCTTCATGGCCATTTTTAGCAGCCCAATGTAGAGGAGTATTTCCATTTTGATCTGTTGCATTAACACTTGCTCCTTCACTTATTAGACGATTTACTTCATTAATATTACCACTTTTAGCAGCCTCAAGTAATTCATCTGTGTTTTGTAATAGAGTTTGTATGTCTTGATTAGTGGTTAAATCGAAAGGAGTGTCTCCATTTTCATCTTCTGCATCAACATTTGCCCCTTTGTCCAATAGAGCTTCTACTACATCTTTATGGACCTCTTTAGCAGCCCGATGTAAAGGAGTGCTGTCATATTTATCTTGTGCATTAACATTGATCCCATTTACGTTCAGTAGGGCTTCTACTACATCTTTATGGCCCTTTTTAGCAGCGACGTGTAAAGGAGTCTCTCTTGTGTCATTTTGTGCATTAACATTTGCCCCTTTCCCTAATAGATCTTTTACTGCTTCCAAGTTGCCAAGCCTAGCAGCCAGATGTAAAGAGCTCTTGCAATATTCAGCTTCTTTTTCTTGTAATAGAGTCAACACATCACGTTCCATAGAATAATTGACACCATCAACATATGCTCCATTATCTAATAGAACTTCTACTATATTAAAATGATTATTTTTAGCAGCCCAATATAAAGGAGTATACAAATCTTCAACTGCGTTAACGTTTGCTCCTTCACTTATTAGACGCTTTACTTCATTAATATCACCACTTTTAGCAGCCTCAAGTAAAGCAGCATTTTGTGGAACTTGGCTTTCTTCTTCATCATTTTGCAATACTGGACTAGCATTATCTGTTTTTCCTGCATTTTCTAATAGAGTTTTTATTTCTTCATCAGCGGCTAAACCTAAAGGAGTATTTCCATTATCATCCTCTGCATTAACATTTGCCCCTTTGTCCAATAGATCTTTTACTATCTCTGCATGGCCCTTTTCAGCAGCCCAATGTAGAGGAGTCTTTCCTTTATCATTTTTTACATTAACATCTGCTCCTTCCCTTAATAGATTTTCTACTTCTTTCAAGTTGCCAAGCCTAGCAGCCAGATGTAAAGAGCTCTTGCAATATTCAGCTTCTTTTTCTTGTAATAGAGTCAACACATCACGTTCCATAGAATAATTGACATGAGCAACATCTGCTCCATTATCTAATAGAACTTCTATTATACTAACATGACCATTTTTAGCAGCCCAATATAAAGAAGTATGCAAACCTTTAACTGCATTAACATCTGCTCCTTCACTTATTAGATGTTTTACTTCATTAATATCACCACTTTTAGCAGCCTCAAGTAAAGCAGTATCTATTAATAGAGTGCGTATTTCTTCGTTAGTGGCTAAATTGAGAGGAGTGTCTCCATTTCGATCTACTGCGTTAACATTTGCCCCATTATTTAGTAAAACTTCTACTACCTCTTTACTATCTTTTTTAGCAGCTGAATGTAAAGGAGTATATCCAAAAAGCTTTTCCTCCTTATTAACATCTGCATTTGCTCTCAATAGGACTTCAACTGCCTCTTTACAGCTATAGGTAGCAGCTAAATATAAAGGAGTATATCCCCAACCATTTTCCTTATTAACATGAGCCCCTGCTGCTAATAAGGCATTTATTGCATCTGTATTGTCATTTCCAGCAGCCCAATGTAAAGGAGCATTGCCAAATCTATCTTGTGCATGAACATTTGCTCCTTCACTTATTAGACGGGTTACTTCCTCAATGTTATCTTTTTCAGCAGCCTCAAGTAATTTAGCTGTGTTTTGTAGTAGAGTTTTTATTTCTTCATCAGTGGCTAAATCGTAAGGAGTCTTTCCATCTGTATCTTCCGCATTAACATTTGCCCCATTATTTAGTAAAACTTCTACTACCTCTTTATGGCCATTTTCAACAGCCCAATGTAAAGGAGTCTTTTTATCTTGATCTTTTACATTAACCTTTGCTCCTTCACTTATTAGACTTTTTACCTTATCAATTTCACCGTTTTTAACAGCCTCAAGTAATTCAGCATTTATATCTCTGTTTGAATTGCTCATCCCATACCTCCTGTAAAACTATATTGTTATGATAAAGTCGTTAATAATCTATGAGCTCTCACCCCCTGTAAAATTATATTATCATGATAAAGCCATTAATAACCCATGAGCTCTATGTTCCTGGATCACGTAAATAATGGCTATTCCCCATGTTTTCAGTATATTTGAGCCGGCTGTACATAAGAATTGCAATTGTAGAGCATGCTATTGTTAATAGTAAATTTGGTAAAATACCATAGCGAAAAAATTTTCCTACTATATATATTCCAATAGCCCCAAACATCATATTGCAGAATGAGAGAACTGCACTACCAAGCCCTATACCTTTGATCGTTTCTAAAGCAGAAGTTACGTTATTGCTTATTATTAATGCAAGTCCGATATTAGCTGGAATCCAAGCAGTTTGAAGAATGAATATATTCAACTTGTCCGCGAAATAAAAATATACCAATAAACTATCGGATATTATCGGTAACACCAAACCTATTATTAGCATTTTGCTAACCCCTACTTTTGGTACATACCTTCTATTAATTAAAGTTCCAATTATGTAAAATATGACTATGATCGATATGAGGTAGCCAAAATACTGTACTTCAATGCCCATCGATTCAAATATGAACGGGTAGTTAGCAATGTATGCCCAAAGCCACATGAAAGTTAATCCATGAATGGCTGAAAACCCAAGGAAACGATAACTTCTAAATATTGATATATATTGCTTGAAGATATTAGTAGTTATGTTAGTTATACTGGTTTCATTTTTATTTACAGTGAGTGTTTCTTGTAACTTAAAGTAGATAAAAATAAGTATAGCAATTGCCGCGAGTGACATAATAAAAAACAAAAATTTCCAATGATACCCATGTGAAATTATATAACTGCCCACCACTGGAGCTATTCCAGGTGAGAGTGCCACAACCATATTTAATTTTGAAATTACTCTCGAGTATTCACTACCCGAGTACATATCCCTTATTGCTGCATACCCAACAACACCTGCAACACCAGCTCCTGCCCCTTGTATGAAGCGAATTAGTATCAAGAGCATAATACTGTCGGCTATATAACACATGACACTTGCCAAAGTAAAAATTGTCATACCAATCAGCATCATTGGACGCCTACCATAATGGTCCGATAATGGACCATAAATTAAGCCAGATACCGCAAATCCAACTAGATTTAAGCTAATTGTAAGCTGCACTACACTGCCTTCTACTTTAAAATAATTGGCAATGCTTGGTAGTGCAACTGAGTATAGGTCAGTTGCCATATCGACAATTGCTACAGACAATATCATAATAAGAGAGATGATATTTTGCGAAAGAGCTGTTTTCACTTAATGATTTACTGGATTAAATATACTTAATTATAATGTATTTTTTTCATTAGTATATTAAATTAACTACTGAAATTAAGAGTAGCTATTCAAGAAAAAGCCTGTGAAGGCTCTATCCAGTAGGGCAGTGCCATGACTACTTGGATCTAGTTTCCATTATACAATTTCATTAAAGCAGTTTACTTACTTGCAATTAAGTTTCTGGATCCAAGTAGTCATGGCACTGGGATGACAGGAGAAGGAGGCTACTTAGATGACACCCTCCTAGTGGATTCAAATCACAATGTTCGTACAGTTATGTGCTTTGACACTGAAATCTTAAGCTAAAATCATGAAAAGCACGAATTTCAATATCTTACCTTTGATTATTCACTTTAAGCTTTAAATCTTCAACAGAAGATGCATTTGCCTCACTTACTACCTTTAGTGGTTCACCAAGGCTATGTTCCACTTTTGTCTCAAATTTAAAGCCCAATTTTTCGCAAAGCTTCTGAAAATATTCAACAATAACATCAAACAAATTCTTACCACTTACTTTGTAGTTTTTTAGCTCTTTAGGAATGGTAAGAAGTACTTTACCATCTTCATATGTTACATTTTTATCTTCACATTTCAGTTTAAACTCCGCTGAACTGCAAAAACCTGGTGTTTCGATATATGTACAATCATCATAGTTAAGCATTTTTGTATATTTCATGCTAAAACTAAGCTTTATACAATTGGGTTCACGACAATCCATAATATACTCTCTTGTCATACAGTTGCTTTGCGTTGACAAATGAAAAGATCCAAGAGCTTGACTCATATCATTAGGAAGAAAATGAGTATATCCGCCCTGATAATAGTTATTTATTAACTCCTCAATAATAGAGTTATTGGGAATTGTTGCACCAACGTGTTTAAACATTTCTGTAAAAATTTGTCTGAGAAATGGACGATAATTCCCTTTTCCGTTTTCATCCCGTAGAATTAGATTTTTATGTTTTGAATACAGATTGTTAATAAATTCGTTAGTTATTTTTTGTCCGTTAATAGCAAGGCCGTGTGTTCTATTAAGATCCTTATATGTTCCCTCACCAGAAATTACTTCGTCCCAAGTGTTAGCTTTGAAATCAGCATATTTGAGCTTCTTTACTTCAGCTTTCAACGCATTGACCATTTCCTTTGACATGTTATATCTCTACCATTAATACCTGTATATTAATTCTAGCACTTACTTTATTAAATTTCAATTACTAAATGAATTTATCACTTTCACTTCCGTATTTTCCAGCGAGTCACCGTAAGTCACTGCTTTTAGGTAAAACTTTTTTCCCCTTTGCACTTCGAAAGATATTACTGAATCATCAAGCAGAGTAAATTTTTCACCTGCGGTGTGCTGATACTCTTTGGTGCCCTCTTGCCCTCTAATTAGGTTGCTAAGCTTATATTTATTTTTATCTATAAGTTCGGCACTCTGAAATTTTACTATCTCTTTTCCAACCAGTGCTAAATTGCTTACATTTATAGTACTAACATTAGTGCTTGTAAAACCCTCTTCTGTCATCCCAGTGCCCAGACACTGGGATCCAGGAGAAATATGGTCAAGCGCTGGAATGACACCATCACTTAAATAATGGTTATATGAAGAACTCAATACACCAAAACGTAACACTACTATAAGCCCCTCGTCGGTAGATTCCATTACATATCCGTAAGTAGACTGCTTGTTTGTGCTTGCGATAGGCTTATAATCCTTATCGTTGTACGAAATAAAGAGTGTTGCTCCTTTCCAATTCTTTTCCTCGCTAATTAAAGTAAAGCTTGTGGTATTATCTTTAACATGCGGTAAATCTATCATTTCTATGATGGTTTTGCTAACGTGAGAGGGAGGGTATTCCTTCAGCATAAGTGACCTTGTTGAAGGAAAAGAGAGCTTATATATAGAGCGATCATAACCAACGCCAATTACTTGAATGGACATGCTTTCAAATTTCGTTTTTATAATTCTCACCGTATGCTTTTTCTCACCGTCTAAAATCGTTATTACATCACTTGGCACAAGCCACGCATATTTTATCGACAGCTTGAAATTGTATATATTTCTCTCTTGCCACGAAGAATAAAGTAAAACCTCAGCTATATTTTGCGCCTCTCCCTCCTCCATAATGAGTGGTATTTCAACTGTTATAGCAGTGCCTTGCTTTGGCAACTCAGCATATTTAACATCAATTGGATAGCCAAAATTGCGGTTAAAGTAAACGATGTTAACTTTATTGTTTAAATCCAGTTGACTAATATTAACAAGTTGCATCGACTTTGAACTGTTATTGAAAACCATTTCACCAATTGGCATTACAGTTGTAACTCCCCTGCCCTTTTGGACAAATTTCAGTTTAGAGTCCTGTTCAACCACATCAAAAAAATAGCAACTTTGCAGCATTTTAATAATTGAACGTACCGATTGCTGGTCATTTATTACATATCCAGACAATAATCCTTTAACATCACTCGTATCGAACTGATCGCTTTTTAAACCTGCTTTTTGTAATAGATCCGATAAAACATCGGAAATATTAAGCTGTGAAAGCTTTCCCTGAATCCAATGTCCTGTCTGCCAATTATGGCAGTCAGTCCACATATCACACAAATTGGGGAAATAAGGAAATGGCCTTGCATCCCATGCCCAGAGAAACATTTTTTCTACCATTTCCGAGCTTTGCCACTTCTTTAGCGTTCCTTCAATTGCAATTTTTTGCGAAAGAAAGCTCACCTCTCCGTTTGAATATCGTGGATATTTGCTCTCTATGCTGCCTTTATCAACAAACACATTTGGCTCATTAGTGCAGCCGTTCATACTGGGAAATCCATACTCAGTAAACCATATTTTTTTCATTTTTGGTTGCCATTTCGTTTTACTACCACCTGGATTTATGTGAGTTTCACTCCACCATTTCTCTATATTTTTCCACGCATACCTGCTGTCGTTATACTTTACTTTTTCAGGTTCACTCTTTGAGTAATCATAGAAATAATCATACCCCACTCCACTGCTCCAACCACCCATTACATCTTCCGCGGAATAACCAAAAGGAGGCTCTGGACCATCAGTCAGTGGAAAATAAGCATCTATGCCAACAACGTCGATATACTCTGAAGACCACAGTTCATCCATATTATACCAACCATCATATGAATGGTATTCGCTCCAATCTGCAGCGTAGGTAACTGTTACTTCTTTTCCAAGATTAAGTTTTATCTGTTTTGCAAGTTTGACCAGCTCTATCACCACAGGATAATTACCTTGAGCATCTTTTACTCTGGTAAGCTGGACAAACTCAGACCCGATGATAAACCCTTCCACTTTAGTTTGTTTGGCAATGCTTGCATAATGCTCTATAAATTTGTTATATTGATTCTCAAAAAAATCACTTATATCCCCAGGGGTCCCGCTCAATTTTCCTCGCCACTCTTTGTTCTTTGTGTCAAGTAAGGGCATTGGATAGAGCATCACCTTGTAGCCTCTGCTGTGTAGCTCTTCTATATATCTTATCAACGCTGCATCACTAACTGTGCCACCATACCTTGGGTTTCCACTCGCATCTTTTGAAATTAGCTGAGCATTATCTCTGGTTACACCCCCTACTTGCCAATCATCAGGTAATATTGCGGAATCATCTTGAAATTCAACTGCAGGATATATTTTACAATCTTTAATGTTCAGATCATTCACAAACCAATTGACTACCACCGACACCAACTCAACATTTGGCAAATCTTCTTTTAATTGATCCAAAGAAAGCATTGCATCGCTCTTTTTAGTGTGGTTGTTGTGATTTACCCTTTGCGCCAGCCCATATGGGATATATTGGTTGCTGCTTATTTTCTCTTGCGCGATTTTCTTCTGTATTTTTGTATCATATACAAACTCACCTGAACCTGGTATGATATTGATATTCCGAATATTTTCCGCTATTGAAAACCCAACGGGCTTTAATGCAGTTCGCACTTCAAATGTAAATATCGGGACGCGATTGTTATAGTCTGCTAAAGGAAAATTCTTGATGACTATGTAAGATATTCCCCTATAAGCCGGCACATTCCCCTCTCCTTCAATTGATGACATAAATGGATCAGGATTTTGGTCTTCTCTGCCGCTGTAAAAAGTATAATCTATTTCATCAAAGCTAAGTGATGTTGTATCTGCCCAGATTCTGTTTAATTTTTCTACTTTCCCCTTGCAGATCGCAATTGCAAGCGTTGCGTAGTAATTATATGTAACGTTCATACCTCTTCCAATTTTGCTTTTGGTGGTTATCGCCTCTTCTTTTATTGGCTGTGACCAAATAATGTTCCCTGCAACACGAGCAGTGCCATAGATAATTGGAATCGTTCTGCCGTAGGTTGAGGTTTGAACTTGCAGATTTTTTAGTCTCGCACCATGCGTTACTTTTTGCTCGGCATCAAGGCCGAACATTGCCCCATCTAGCTGTGCACCAAGAAGAGCACCGAGTTCTGAGCCGATAATCCGGCCAATTGGACCAAAAATGCTGCCTGCTTGACCAAAAATTGATGATAAAATTATTGTAGACATGGTAATCCTCCTTTTGATAGATTTTTTTGAAATTGTTGAGAGAAGATCCAAGTGTCACGCTACTTGGATGACAAGAAAGTGGTACTGGGATGACAGATACTATGATAAGAAATTCAGCAGCTTACAATGGATAGTTGAAGTTTTTAATTAAGAAAAGCACACAAGTAAATCGTGTAGCTATAGTTATTGTAAGCAACAATGAAAAAGTGCGGAAGTGAAAAATTTATGTTGATTTTATATTAATTTTTAGTACAATTTAGCATTATAATCTGGGGGTGCCAATGAAATTTGAAATGTCGGAAGAAAATAGTAAAAGAGTCTTGTCTGGTACAAAATGGATTACTAATGTTGGTCAAAACTATCTTACATCACTGAATAATAGCACTAAACCAACTAGTTCTGGAAAAAAATTAATCAATGCTTTTTTACTTGTTCCAATCATCGTGCCTACTGCTATAACAGCATTATCTCTTAGCTTAACTATGCTTTTTTTGAATGCTGTTAATGTTCAAAAAGATGATTCTAAATTATCTAAAGTAATAAAGTTTATAGTTAGCTCTCTAATCTATATAGCTGCTACCGTGGTTTTAATTCCGTGCATTGTATTAAATCTAATAATTTCACTGATACCTGGTCTTATTTTTTATTACATTAATAAAGACATGTTTAGTCAAAAAGACATAGAAAACAGTCAAGGTCAACCAGTAAATAAAGTTGAGATAAGTAATGATAAAGAATACAATGAGCGTGTTGAAAAAGAAGCTAGCATATTAGGAACTGACCAACATCAAAATAATGAAGAGCACGAGCAAAATGAACTAAGGAGTAATAGTCAAAGTAATTCAGAACAACACCATTCAGCATATAATCAAGCATTAGTAAGTAATGGTCAACTACATAATCAACTGACTGTAGAAGTAATATCTCGAGAAGTGGGTAATACGCGATTTGTAGACCAGACTGTTATAGCAAAGGATATAAATAATGATGGTATACGAGATGGTGGAATGATGATGCGAACAGTTGGAAATGATCGTAACTTCACTGCTTGTGGTGTTGTTACCGGAAATGCTACTAATAAACAAGAAGGTTTCGCTACTGCTATGGGGTTTTCATGTAACATTGTTGAAAATGGAATAGATTTCCAACTTGGCTGCAGTATGCGCACTGGAACTGACAAAAAGCAAGCAATTAAACATCTTAAGCAAAGTGAATCAGCGCGAACTTTGCTATCTGGTGATAGTGGAATATTGTCTATAGAGCAGTTTGGTAGCTCACAACGAAAGCAGTAATTATTTCACCAGCGGCAAAGTAATACCATGCTGATTCATATATTTTCCTTTCATATCATCATATGATTTCTCGCATTCACTTTCGCCGCTTAAAAATACGAATTGGCATGCGCCTTCATTAGCGTAAATTTTCGCAGGAAGTGGAGTGGTGTTTGAGAATTCGAGTGTGACATGACCTTCCCATCCAGGTTCTAAGGGAGTAACGTTTACTATAATTCCACATCTTGCGTAAGTTGATTTACCAACACAAATGACCAGTACATTCCTTGGTATACGAAAATATTCCACTGTACTTGCAAGCACAAAGCTATTTGGTGGAATTATACATACGTCTGTTTCCTTATCTATGAAACTATTCTCAGAAAAATTTTTAGGGTCCACGATGGCTGAATTAACGTTAGTAAAAATTTTAAATTTATTATCCACTCTTGCATCGTAACCATAAGATGATAGTCCGAAAGATATAACACCTTTGCTGCTTTTGTGGTTCACAAAAGGTTCTATCATTCCAAAATTTTCAGCTTTTTCTCTTATCCATTTATCTGGCATAACTGCCATAATTGCCCCTTAAAGTTGTGTAATACTTACAATAATATAAAATAAAATTTAAATGTAAACTGTAGCTTTTGTCATGCAATTAAAGCTTTTCAGTTTGATTTTTTATTACAATAATTAGATTTATGTTCTTAACTAAAAATAATGCTTAGAAACTTTCTCCTGATTTTTGTATTCGTATTATTCACGCCGCTATCAAATGCTGATGCCAGGAAATACATCAGAATTGTTGGATCTTCAACTGTTTTTCCTTTTATCTCGTTTATAGCCGAAGAGTTCAACCGTGTATTCTCCTTTAAGACTCCAGTTGTGGAATCGATAGGAAGTGGATCAGGATTCAAAATGTTTTGCTCAGGAATAGGGGAAGACACTCCAGACATCACCACTTCATCTCGCCCTATGAAGGAAGTAGAAAGAGAACTATGTAAAAGGAATAAAATTAATGAAGTGATAGAAATCATCATTGGCTATGATGGAGTTGTCATTGCAAATTCAAATCAAAGCCATAGATTTGATTTCACAAAGAAGGACTTATTTGAAACTTTATCTGCATATTCTCAAGAAAATGATAAATTAGTAAAAAATAATAAGAAGTTTTGGTCTAATGTCAATCAAGCCTTACCAAAAACAGAAATTGAAATTTATGGTCCACATCAAAATACAGGTACATACGAAACTTTGGTTAATTCTATTATGCTTGATCAATATTCATGCATGAACTCGAGAATTTTCAAAGAGAATTATAAAGATCAGGAAGAAAGAAAGAAAGCATGTGGTAATATAAGGGATGACGGAAGGTATATAGAAGTTGGAATTAATGAAAATATAATAATACAAAAATTGAAAAGTAACAAGAACGCCTTAGGGATATTTAGTTTCAGCTTTTTAATGAGGAATCAAGATAAAATACAAGGGAGCACAATTGCAGGAATTGAGCCAACTTACGAAAATATATCATCGGGAAAATATATATTAGCAAGACCTCTATACCTTTACATAAAGAGGGAACACTTGGATACTGTTGATGGATTAAGAGAATTCGTAAAAGAAATTATAGATTCGATCGGCATTGAAGATGGGTACCTATCTAGGCTTGGTCTAATTCCACTTTCAAGTGAAGATATAAAGAAAGCTTCAGCAAAGGTTTATGATATAACGTGACGGCAACGTTTCTTTTATATTCTTTGTTCTAGCGTAGTCAGACCCAGCGCGGCGCGCTGGGATGACAATGGATTACTGATTAGGCAGTTCTGCGTTGTTGCAACACCCAGAAACAACCGGGTTCAAACTTTTCGTATTTGGACTTTCTGATTTCTCACAAACTCCTCCAATATAAGCTAGTACAGCCAATGCTGAAACTGCTGAAACTTCTAAAACTAATGCAACTACAGGATATGCCAGCACATAGGCTGCAATAGCACCAACTACGCATAGTCCAACAACGCCTAGAGCGATCTTCCCTTTGTATTCATTAAGCTTTATTTCTCTGTCCTTTTTATAACCCTTAACTTCTTGAATAAAGTCTTCAAGCCATCCCTCACCAGCTATATTAGCATACTCTTTTTGTTGCTTTTCAAGAGAACCTATTATATAGTTATCTTCTGTATTTTGACCTTCTCTATTAACCATGTGGTCTTCAAGCCAGAAGTTACGAACATCAGGGGAAGCTTTATCCCAAAGAAGTTTAGTGATCTCTTTTATCTTTTCAAATTCTTCTTTGCCAAGATTTCTTTCATAGTCAACCATCAGAGGATAAATTAACAAGCAATCAATATCAGTAGCATCACTCCAATATACATTTCGCGTCAAAACACTTTCTACATCTTCACCGCAATTCTCTAGTGCTGTTTTAACTTGATCAACATTAAGACTTCTTATTGCACGCCTTAGTGCCATATCAAGATCCATTACCCTCTTGTGCTCTTCTATTTCTTGAATAACTGTTTTAAGAGCAGGTATGTTATAAAGGCCAAATCCTCGAAAACTCTCTATTGCACGACAACACACAAAATCACGAGTTTTCTGATTAGCAACTTTCCAAATTTGTTTAATGATCTCTACGTTTTCTCCAATTTCTCCTTGAACTTTAACTCCAGCGTCAAGACCAATAATAGCAAAATCTAAAAAATTATCTTTGTAACCAGCCCCAATCCCCTCGTGGTTCAAAACTGCTTGTATATTATCACATTCATTATTGTCGAATATGCCCTGGACCTTTTGAGGGTAGTTATTGCTAATTGCTATAATTAATGAAGCTCGAATTTTTTTTTGTATATCAGTTAATTCAACCATATCTTACCTCTAATAAAAATTTAATTATCACACATATTTACAAGTAAATCAAGTATATTGTTAATAACTGTTAATAAAGGCCAACAAAATGCTTGACGTTAGAGTAGCTTTTATGGCTTTGTATAGCGAGGAAGTAATTCTATGAAAAATCATCAACGTTTACAAAATTTGCGTTCAATTGTATTTATTGTGGGAATATTCCTATTGCTGTTTAGCTTAGCAATGCTTATTCCTGCTATTACTAATAAATGTCTCAGCTACAAATGGAAAAATTTCCTCGCTGGATTCATAATTACCTGCACATCTGGCGCAATTTTTATTTTACTCGGTAAATTAAGTAGATTGCATGGAATGCCAGCAATTTTTGCGATTACTAGTTGCACCTGGATTGCCTTGTCTCTGTTTGCAGCTATTCCTTTCTATTTTGATAATCTGAGCTATGTTGATGCATTGTTTGAAACGATATCTGGCATCACAACCACAGGAGCAACTATATTTAATGATATTGAAAAGCAATCTCCGGGAATACTGCTGTGGAGAGCAATGCTACATGGCATGGGGGGTTTTGGTGTAATCACTTTAGGAATTGCAGTTTTTCCTATGTTTAAGGTTCTCAGCCTAAATAATTTACTTTATTCTGAATATTCAGATGCTACCAAAAGGAAGTTGCCGAACACGCGAAGCGTAGTAATTCATGTTACGGCAATATATTATGGCTTAATTTTGTTATGTATATTTTCCTATTATCTAGCTGGTATGCCACTATTTGATGCAATATGTCACGGAATGTCTGCTGTATCAACTGGTGGATTTGCTAACTATAATGATTCTATAGGGCACTATAATAATCCCATACTAGAAGCCATAACGATCGTTTTTATGATTTTGGGTTCTCTGCCTTTTCTTAGCTATTTAAAAATCATAAGACGGTTAGACATTTGCTATGATGAGCAGGTCTCTTACTTTTTTAAGATAGCTATTGTTTCATCTTTATTTGCTTGTTTTTGGTTGTATAAAAATGTTGATTTAGGAGTGTCATTATCATTTAGATGCAGCACATTTACCATCACTTCCTTGATTACGTCAACTGGTTATGCAATCTGTAATCATATATAGCTCTTTCCACAGAAGTCCGGATATGATAAGATTAAGGATAGATGGCGATAAGGAGGTTGGATGCCGGCAGCATATAGTTATGATTTAAGAAAAAAAGCAATGGAAGCACTAGACGAAGGGGAAAGCAGAGAAGCAGTGGCAGCAAGATTTAAAATTGGACGAACTACTTTGTGGGAGTGGCAGCAAAGAAAAAAAGAAACAGGCGACTTTCAGTCAAAAAAACTCGGTAATGGAGGTTACAATCAGAAAATTATCGACTGGAATAAGTTTATCGAATTTGCTAAAAAACACGGTAGAAAAACTCTGTCGGAAATGGCTAAACTTTGGGGCAACGTTAGTATCCAAACGATCCACCGAGCTCTCAGAAAAATTGGATTTACGCGCAAAAAAAGACATATGGATACAAGGAAAGGAACGAAGAAAAACGTGCTGAATTCTTAAAAATTATAGCAACAAAAGAACCAGAAAACTTAGTGTATATAGATGAGTCTGGGATTGATAACACGGAGGACTATCCATATGGGTATTGCCAGAAAGGACAGCGATTTTATGCCCTAAAATCTGGAAAAAAAACTCAACGAATCAGCATGGTTGCAGCCTTAAGTAGAAGAAAGATAGTTGCTCCATTAACATTTGAAGGCCACTGTAATATGGATATTTTTAATGGATGGTTTGAGCAATTTTTGGCACCGATCTTAGAACCTGGACAAACTGTCATTCTTGATAATGCTACTTTTCATAAGTCTGATAAGCTTATCAAGCTCGCTAAAGGAGTCGGTGCAGAAATTTTGTATCTGCCGCCTTATTCTCCAGATTTTAACAAAATTGAGCATCATTGGTTTGCTATAAAAAACAGAGCCAGGAAAAACATTCCTCTATTCGAATCCTTTCGTCGTGCTGTTGATTCTGCCTTCCTATGACCTATTCGGACTATTATGAGAAATGCTATAGATTGGAGTTTCATTTCAGTCTTAGCTTTTTTTCTCACCTTTGTTGGTGGATGTAGTGGTTCTTCAAGTGGTGGTGTCAAAATCTTCCGCTTGATTGTTCTTTTAAGGTCTATAAGAAATTACTTTTACCTTTTATTAAACCCTGATGCAGACAATGGAGTAAAATTCAATGGAAAAACCCTGGAGAATGATGAAGTTCACTCTGTCTTTATATTTTTTGCAATTTTCATGTTAACGTTTACCATTTCATCAATAGTGATGTCTTACTTAAGCAATGCAGACTTTATAACTAGCATCAGTTCAGTCTCTGCAACGCTTACAAACTCTGGCCCGGGATTTAGTAATTTAATAGGTCCTTCGGGTAATTATTCCTCTTTCAGTAATGAAGTAAAATTATTTCTATCGTTTTTAATGCTGCTTGGCAGACTTGAAATATTGCCAATCTATTTTTGTATAGGCAATTTATTCTTATTTAATAGAAAGAAATAGTTGGTGAAGTTGTGAAATTTGATATTATAGCTAAACTGACTTACGACAATTTGAAAAACCGTCATTCCGCTACTCGTTAGCGGAATCTATACCGCGAATAAATCCACAGATGTACGAACATTGTGATTTGGGCACACCAGGAAGAATGTCATCCAAGTAGCCCCTTTCTCGTCATCCCGCTACTTGTTAGCGGGATCTATGCTAAGAGATACCGCGAATGAATCGCGGCATGACGGTTCGCGGCGGTATAGCTATAGATAGTATTAGCTATTTAATAAAAAGATCGTAGCTAAACCAAGAAATATAAAAGCTGAGAGAATATCAGTTGTTGCCGATGTTAGGATTGAAGAAGAAACGGCAGGGTCAGACTTTAAGCGATGAAGCATTATAGGAATGAAAGTTCCGATGAACGTTGCAATAACTGACATCATAATCATGGAGACCACAAAAATCATCTCCACTTTGAAGTTGTGAAACCTTATTGCTAACACTACTAATGAAATAGTAGATAAGATCACCCCGTTTATAAGACCTATTAAAAATTCTTTCATCAGTATTCTTTTTGCATTTTGCTCAGTTAGATATTTTGTTGCGATTGCCCGGATGGTTAGCGTTACTGTTTGGGATCCTGCATTTCCGCTCATTGATGCAATTATCGGCATGATTATTGGCAGCACTATAAAACTTTTTATTACATCATCGAAAAAGCCAACTACTATGGAACACATTGTTGCAGCTAAGAGGTTAAACAGTAACCAAGGTAGCCTTTTAATTATAGTTTTATGTATAGGGGCATTTATATCGGCTTTAGAAGATACACCGCTTATTTTGAGTACATCCTCTTCTGTTTCTTGTTGAACAACTTTTATCACATCTTCAATTAAGATCACACCAATAATTTTACCATTCTTATTTACTACCGGAGCCGATAATAGAGAGTAATCTTTAAATATTCTTGCTACTTCCTCTTGGTCTATTCCAGTTTTAATGATTTTTATGTCATGATCCATTATCTCTTTTATTATTGTGTCTCCTGAGTGAGATATTACCTTATTTAAATTAACACTGCCTATAGGCTCTAATTTTGAGTTGATAATGAATATCTGGTGAAATTTTTCTGGTATTTTTTTATAGTTGCACACAAATTCTGTCAGTTGATTTATTGTCCAATAATATGGAGCTATAACCATATCTTTATGTATTAACCTTCCTGCACTTTCTTCTGGATATGATAGCAACTCCTCTACCGATTTCTGAGTTTTGCTGGGCAAATAGTAAAGTATATTTTCTACAGACTTTCTATCTAAATCTTTCACTATGGTTACTATATCTTCTACATCAAGGAGCATTAGTAACTTTGCTGTATTTTCTATTCCCAATGTTTCTATGATCTCTATTTGTAAATCTGGCACTACATGCACTAGGGCATCACTTAACAAATGTTGATCGAGGATATTAACTAATTTCTCCCTGTGATCACTGATCGAAGTAGATAAAAAATAAGCTAACTGAACACTGTCTATCGTTTTTACAATATTACGAACATTCTCTAGCTCCTCGTTATCAAGTGACTCTATTAAGTCATCAATAGCCTTTTTGTCTAAACCATAATGGGAACTTATTTCAATATTCATTACTTTACCTTGTTTTTTAATAAATATACGCGCTTGATTTCCTTAAACATTAAAGTATAATGAAATTATTTAAATTAACTATCATATGGTTAAATTTCTATTTTGTTTACTGTTATTGTTATTGATAGTAAATATATTAAAATCTAAAGTATAATGAAAACTTATCCAGAAATTCTTGAACACTTTCAAAGCTTAAATAAAAGTATTTCTCTTATCAGGAGGTGTCTTTGACATAGAAAAATTAAAGTTGCGTCTTGAAGAGCTTGACTCCCAAGCGTCGAATGATGACCTATGGCAAGATAACCAAAAAGCACAAGAAGTTTTAAAAGAACGTTCTAAAATTAAAAATGACGTAGAGTCGTTTTTAAAGCTGGAAAGCGATTACAACGATGCCATCAGCTTAATGAAGTCTGCTATTGATGAAAATGATGAAGAATTTTTCTCTGAAGTTGAAAATGAATTAGCTAAGCTAGAGAAATTAATCAAGTATAAAGAAACAGAGTCCTTATTTACTGGTGAAGCAGATAATAATAACTGCTTTTTAGAAATCCACTCAGGAGCTGGTGGAACAGAGAGCAATGATTGGGCTGAAATGCTGATGCGCATGTATGTAAGGTGGGCAGAAATTTATCATAACTTTAAAGTTGAAGTTGTAGAAAAATTAGAAGGAGAGTCGGTTGGTATAAAGTCCGCAATGATAAAAATCGTTGGAGAAAAAGCTTATGGGTGGGCAAAAAGTGAAAGTGGAATTCACAGGCTGGTTAGAATATCGCCATTTGATGCAAATGGTAAACGTCATACCAGTTTTGCAAGTGTAGGAGTAACTCCAGTGATAGAAGATTCAATTGATATTGCTGTGGATGAAAAGGATCTAAAGATCGACACCTATCGTGCTTCCGGAGCAGGCGGTCAGCATGTGAACAAGACTGAAAGTGCGGTACGCATTACGCATATTCCAACTGGTGTTGTAGTTCAATGCCAAAATGGTCGTTCTCAACACAGAAATAAAGATGAGGCGTTAAAATTACTTAAAGGACGTTTATACCAAATTGAACTGGAAAAAAAAGAACAGAAAATGGCTGAAGAATATGGTAAAAAATGCGATATAGGCTGGGGCAATCAGATCAGATCGTACGTTATGCATCCATATCAAATGGTGAAGGATTTAAGAACCGGACATGAAGTGGGCAATATAAATTCTGTTTTTGATGGTAATATAGATTGTTTCATAGTTAGTGTGCTTACTAAGCAAAATTAGGTAGGATTGACTTTCTTGCCATAATATATGATAATTAAAATATTGTTAAAGTAGGAGTAAAGTTATGGCGATTAAATATGATCAGTGGAAAAGTGACCTTACCCAGAAAAAGTGGAGAGAAAGTGTGGAATGTTTTTTACAAAAAGAATGATGCATCAAATTGTTCTGGAATGCAATAGTTATAGCATTTCTCATAATAGTCCGAATAGGTCATAGGAAAGCAGAATCAACAGCACGACGAAAGGATTCGAATAGAGGAATGTTTTTCCTGGCTCTGTTTTTTATAGCAAACCAATGATGCTCAATTTTGTTAAAATCTGGAGAATAAGGCGGCAGATACAAAATTTCTGCACCGACTCCTTTAGCGAGCTTGATAAGCTTATCAGACTTATGAAAAGTAGCATTATCAAGAATGACAGTTTGTCCAGGTTCTAAGATCGGTGCCAAAAATTGCTCAAACCATCCATTAAAAATATCCATATTACAGTGGCCTTCAAATGTTAATGGAGCAACTATCTTTCTTCTACTTAAGGCTGCAACCATGCTGATTCGTTGAGTTTTTTTTCCAGATTTTAGGGCATAAAATCGCTGTCCTTTCTGGCAATACCCATATGGATAGTCCTCCGTGTTATCAATCCCAGACTCATCTATATACACTAAGTTTTCTGGTTCTTTTGTTGCTATAATTTTTAAGAATTCAGCACGTTTTTCTTCGTTCCTTTCCTTGTATCCATATGTCTTTTTTTGCGCGTAAATCCAATTTTTCTGAGAGCTCGGTGGATCGTTTGGATACTAACGTTGCCCCAAAGTTTAGCCATTTCCGACAGAGTTTTTCTACCGTGTTTTTTAGCAAATTCGATAAACTTATTCCAGTCGATAATTTTCTGATTGTAACCTCCATTACCGAGTTTTTTTGACTGAAAGTCGCCTGTTTCTTTTTTTCTTTGCTGCCACTTCCACAAAGTAGTTCGTCCAATTTTAAATCTTGCTGCCACTGCTTCTCTGCTTTCCCCTTCGTCTAGTGCTTCCATTGCTTTTTTTCTTAAATCATAACTATATGCTGCCGGCATCCAACCTCCTTATCGCCATCTATCCTTATCTTATCATATCCGGACTTCTGTGGAAAGAGCTATACTATATAAAAAAATATTTTACTCTTTTTGACTGGCCAGGGCTTTTTTTTAAATGTCTCTTTCCCTTGTTACTCTTGCTTTGTAAATCAAACCTCTCTTTGTCATAAGGTGCTACATCTGGAAATGCATTTGCCGCCGACTTTTTTTCGTTGTGTTTCTTTATCCATTTTCCTAATAAACCACCCTTTATTCCTAAATCTCTTGCTATTTTTGTAATTGTTTGACCTGCCTTTCTTTGTTCATTTGCCAGTTTAACAGCTTCCAATTTGAATTCTGCCGTATATTCTCTTACCATTTCTAATCCTCCAAAATTTTATTTTACCCAAAAAAACTCTTTTCTTTCTCTCCACTTTTTCTGGGTAAGGTCAGAAATTTAATGATCCAGGATATACTCCTTTGTTAAGGGAGATTGAGCATTTTCGAATATTTCTTGAGTGCTTCCAGACTCAACAATTCTGCCATTATGAAAGAAAATTACACTATCAGATAACTTTTTAGCTTGCTTCATTGAATGAGTCACCATAATTATAGTAAATCTTAATTTCAGCTCTTGTATAAGATTTTCGATTGCATTGGTTGCCATTGGATCAAGAGCAGAGCACGGTTCATCCATTAATAAAATAGTTGGCTTCACTGCAATTGCGCGAGCGATGCATAGCCTCTGTTGTTGGCCACCGGATAAATTGAGTGCGCTATCTTGCAATCTGTCCTTCAATTCTTCCCATAAACCAACCTTGGTTAAACTATTTTCCACCATCTCATTCAATTTTTGCTTATCCTTCGCCATACCATGCAATTTTGGCCCACAAGCAACATTATCATATATTGATTTTGGAAAAGGATTTGGCTTTTGAAATACCATACCAACTTTTGCTCTAAGTAGTACAACATCCATATCGCGTGAATATATATCACCCAGCCCATCGATATCTAATTCACCAACAGTTTTGCAACCTGGTACATAGTCATTCATACGATTAAAACAACGCAAAAATGTTGATTTACCGCACCCGGATGGTCCGATAAAAGTAGTAACTTTTCTTTTATAAATATTCAAATTTATATCGAATAAAACTTGCTTAGAGCCGTACCAGAGATTTAAATCTTTAACAGAGGCACGTGTATTGCTCATATCACATCCTGCATTGAATAGAGCCCCGGAATTTCTCTTTTATTTTCGTATAGCCATACTGCTGCTTGAACAGCTCCTCTAGCAAATGTTGTGCGATCAATTGCTTTGTGGTTTAGTTCTATCCGTTCATCAGAATTAACAAACATCACGCTGTGATCTCCTATTACTCCACCTCCACGAGATACTGCAAAACCTATTCCCCCCTTTTTCCTTATGTTTGAACCACTATGTAAATATTGATTGGACTGAAAATCCACTTTTGAAGCGTTAGCAATTGTTTTGCCAAGTTCTATAGCTGTTCCAGATGGTGAATCCTTTTTTAAGTTATGATGCATTTCCCAAATCTCAACGTCATATTCATTACCTAAAAGCTCAGCAGCTTTTTTTACCAATTTCAGCAACACATTAACCCCAACACTCATATTTGCTGACCATAATATTGGAACTTCAGCAGCATATTCTTTCAAATCGACACCTTCTATTCCAGTTGTGCCACTAACCAGCGGTGTTTTAAATTTTACAGCTGCTTTAAGGCAGTCTAACATACATTCTTTAGTTGTAAAATCTATTACAACGTCAGATGACTCAAATATGCCACTAATAGAACTTGTAACTTTAATTCCTAGATTGGCTATAATTGGTCCAATATCTGAATCTATGTACTTACTGCCTGAACGGGCAACAGCACCTGCTATTTCCACTTTGGTATTTGTAATTAATTCATTGAGTATTTTTTTGCCCATTCTGCCTAAGCAGCCTATTACTCCAACTCTGATTTTCATAAAGCTTTTTACGTTTATTAAGAATGTTAGGCCTTTTTTTAAGCTCTGTCACTTCTGATCTATATTCTATAGCTGTACGAACACTGCAATTTCAGATCCCAGTGCCTTGACCACAACTATTGCAATATGGTACATAGTGAACGATGTCATTCCAGTCTGGAATCTAGCCTTTCTGCAATCTCATCGAAAACGTTTTTCTATGCTAGTTTGCTTGCTTACAAGCAAACTTTTCTGGATCCCAGTGTCTGGGCACTGGGATGACAGGAGAAGGTACTGGGATGACACCCTGACAACCGTCATCCCGCTACTTGTTAGCGGGATCTATGCTAAGAGATACCGCGAATGAATCGCGGTATGACGTAGGACTACTGTCATTCCAGTGCTCCTTTTTTTGTCATCCCAGTGCGTGACACTGGGATCTAGCCTTTATTATTTGGTTGAAATTAAGTTTTCTGGATCCCAGTGTCAGCTACTTTCATGACATCATTATATAGCATTTCTCATAATAGTCCGAATAGGTCATAGGAAGGCAGAATCAACAGCACGACGAAAGGATTCGAATAGAGGAATGTTTTTCCTGGCTCTGTTTTTTATAGCAAACCAATGATGCTCAATTTTGTTAAAATCTGGAGAATAAGGCGGCAGATACAAAATTTCTGCACCGACTCCTTTAGCGAGCTTGATAAGCTTATCAGACTTATGAAAAGTAGCATTATCAAGAATGACAGTTTGTCCAGGTTCTAAGATCGGTGCCAAAAATTGCTCAAACCATCCATTAAAAATATCCATATTACAGTGGCCTTCAAATGTTAATGGAGCAACTATCTTTCTTCTACTTAAGGCTGCAACCATGCTGATTCGTTGAGTTTTTTTTCCAGATTTTAGGGCATAAAATCGCTGTCCTTTCTGGCAATACCCATATGGATAGTCCTCCGTGTTATCAATCCCAGACTCATCTATATACACTAAGTTTTCTGGTTCTTTTGTTGCTATAATTTTTAAGAATTCAGCACGTTTTTCTTCGTTCCTTTCCTTGTATCCATATGTCTTTTTTTGCGCGTAAATCCAATTTTTCTGAGAGCTCGGTGGATCGTTTGGATACTAACGTTGCCCCAAAGTTTAGCCATTTCCGACAGAGTTTTTCTACCGTGTTTTTTAGCAAATTCGATAAACTTATTCCAGTCGATAATTTTCTGATTGTAACCTCCATTACCGAGTTTTTTTGACTGAAAGTCGCCTGTTTCTTTTTTTCTTTGCTGCCACTCCCACAAAGTAGTTCGTCCAATTTTAAATCTTGCTGCCACTGCTTCTCTGCTTTCCCCTTCGTCTAGTGCTTCCATTGCTTTTTTTCTTAAATCATAACTATATGCTGCCGGCATCCAACCTCCTTATCGCCATCTATCCTTAATCTTATCATATCCGGACTTCTGTGGAAAGAGCTATAAAGTAAAATGAGATCCCAGTGTCTGGGCACTGGGATGACAAGAATAGGGCACTGGGATCTAGTGGGCTCAAACTACAATGTTTGTACAGCTGTGATCTATATTCTATAGCTGAATAATTTAACAATTCAAAATGAATACATATCCTATTGAGCTCTATATTACATACCAGGTTGCTTTGCCTTTTCCATGCTGAGTGATGTGATTACTCTTTACGAGATTAGATACGTGCTTCTTTAAGGTATTGCAGTTTGCTTTAGTAATATTTTCCAAATCCTTAATTGTAAGACGTCCATGTTTGCTGAGTAGTGCTAATACTTTAGCAGAAAGTGGTGGTAAATAGAGATTTAACACTTTTTCATGTGACACCTTTTGTTCGAGATGAAATTTTTGCTTTTGTAGTGACCTTAAAAAGAATATAAGCCATGGATTAAAATCATAGCTGCTCGTCTTCAAGGATTGTTGAGTACGACGCAAAGCTAAGTAGTAACTCTCCTTATTACTTTCAAGGGAACTGTAAGGTACATAGATATACCCTAACTTTAGTAACAAGAAAGTTGTGAGAATGCGTGATAATCTGCCATTTCCATCCTGGAAGGGATGAATAGCTAAAAAAGTAACTATAAAAATGCCAATAATTAATAGAGGATGTAACGATTTCACCTCTAATTGCTGGCTAGTCCAATAAATAAGTTCTTGCATTTGTGTTGCTGTCTCAAATGGAGAGGCTGTTTCAAAAACTATGCCCAAGCTTTTTCCAGATTCATCAAACGCTTCAACATGATTGGGGAATTTTTTATATTCTCCCATGTGCCTTTGATCTTTATATGAAAATTGTAAAAGCCAGATGTGAAACTGTTTTATAGTGTTTTCTGTAAATGGCATCTTGTTAAAGTTTTGAAATACTTCTTCACACACATACGCATATCCGGCTATTTCTCGTTCATCTAGAGAACGAAATGAGCGTGTATCAAGTTTGGATAGTAATTGCTCAACTTCACGGTCTGATAATCTTGCCCCTTCAATACGAGTAAAAGAACCAATACTTTCAATTGTTGCAATTTTCTTGAGCATTTGTAAACGTTCTGGAGCTAAATTACCAAACAATTGCCATGCTCCTTTAAATTCATCAATTTCAGCAACTAATTTTAACATTTCAGGTGTTATTACAATTTTTGAAATGTCAAACATATCTGTATTTTTATCTAATTATATTCAATTATATTCGAAAATATCCTATTAGCAAAGAATACTTGTGAGACACACACTAAAGAATGAATTTTGGTAGGCATAAAAGCAGCTATTTTATGTTAAAATACAACATTTTGATGAAATTATAAGAAAGGCTGGATCCGAGTAGTCAGCTACCCGTCAGTGCATGTTGAAAAATCATTTTATGATCTAAATCAGTTTTTTTACAGGTAACTTCTAAGCTTATCAATTTTTCCAAGATCTTCTTAAGTTCTGAAAGTTGCAAACTTTTCAAATGAGATTTAAAACTCTGCAATTGTTTAAAAAACAATGGAGGGCTTAGCTGATCAATCGCAGCCTGCTCACTCATTCCACCTTGCACTGACAGCAAAACGTTTTCAAGGCGTAGGAAATAATTTGATATAATGCGAATTAGCGCTATCGGTGAAAAATTTTCTTGCGATATCAATGCATCAGAAATTCTAATGAAGCGCGACATATCTTTACTTGCTATGGCAGAGCATAGATCATCAAGTGTAGCATAGTCGTTGCCGGAAGTTGAAAAGCATAATTCTATATCAGTAAGTTTTAGGTCTTTTCTCTCCCCTAAGTACAAAACTAACTTCTCAAGTTCTGAACATATAGGCAGCTTGCTATGATTAAAGTAAGATTGCAAATGGTAGATTATCTCATTTGTGCATTTTATATCATTTTGTTTTAAGTAACTTGATATAATGTCATAAAGATTGCTGTTGCTGTCCTTATAGCAAGCAATCACACCAAAAATTTTTGAACTCTCCATATAACTTTTAGTCGCAGAATTATATGGAAGATCATTTGCTACCATCATTACATAATGACCACTTGCGTTATAATCCAATACATTTTTTAACTCCTTGGATATACCTCCACTCACATTTATCAGCTTAATTAATTTTTTGCTGGTAAACATCGAAACGTTTGCCAATTCAGAAAACAGTAAACTGGGTGACTTATGCACTATTGCAAAATCCATCACCTGAACTGAATACTCACCCAAATTAGCAATTATTTCTTGTACATAAAAATCAACCCTACTGTTATCACTTCCATGAATTAACACACCACGTAAAGCATCAGGTTTCTCTAGGAATTTTTTAACTTTGGATGGTGTGACCCTCATGCTATCTATATGATATCATTCTCATTTGACTGTACATGAGTATCCAAAGACTCTGAGTCTCCTTGTGCAATATTATGCACATCACCTGCTACATCATCTGACTCTTCTGTTTTTCCTGTAATATAATTATAAAATTTTTTCACAGGTTGAGATATATATTTGGAAAAAAATCCTTCTTCGCTCATATTGCTTACTCCATAAAATTAACAACTTATCATTAGCATATAAATAATAGTATAGCAAAAACTATTTTGTGCTAAGATAGTGATGTTTTATAATGAGTATATTACAAAATTATTAACATTCGAGATCAAAATTAAGCCAACCTGCTTAATACTAGCCTTATAAAATAAGCGATAATTAAATATACCGCTGCAACAAGTATAATTGCAGGTCCAGTTAACAAATCAAAACTTGCAGATAACATGAGACCTGATATCCCAGAGATCACAGAAAAAACTGTTGCAACAATAATCATCTGCATTGGAGTTTTCGAAATGAGCCTTGCAGATGCTGCTGGTATTAGCAAAAATGCAGCAATGAGTAATATTCCTATTAGTTGGGCAGCAATTGCTATAAATATAGCAAGAGTGATTAAAAATTCTAGTCTAACAAAGGTAACATTAATTTTTTCAACTACTGCTAAATCTTGATTAATTGAAATCATTAACCAATAACGCCATCTAAATATTAATATCAAAGTAACTACTGCAGAGGTTAAAAAAATCAATACTATATCACTTTGATCGAGCGTTAATATATCACCAAACAGTGAGCTAATAATACTATTATTGCCAGATGGAAGAAAAGACATAAGTATTAAACTCGATGATAAAACTACATTGGTAACAATGTTCAATATCGTATCAGCAGAATATAATCTGTTAAAATTAAGAGAAAGTAGTATAGCAAATGTAATTGCAATGAGCATTATGCTAAGCGATGGGCTAATCTTAAAGATTAAAGCAAGTGCAACACCAAGCAACGAAGAATGGGACAAACTATCACCAAGATAAGATAACCTTTGCCATATCATAAACGATCCTAAAGCGCCTGTTACTAGGCTAATTACAACTACTGCAACTAGACTATTGATGAAAAAGTCCTGGGTAAGCATGCTATATGGCTATTAGATAACTGACAACAAATCTATCTTCGGATATTAAAACGTTATGGGTTCTGCATGCAGAACCTGTTGTCATAAATTCAAAATTTAAACCTTTTTGTTCCATAAGATAGGACTTCACTGAAGAACTTAGTATATTGCGTGTTTTACCAGTACCTATTAACAAAATTTCTATTTCCTCTGTTAAAAAAGATTCAAAATACTCCTTGCTGTTTATATCACTTTCTTTCAATTTTATCACCTTTTCAGGAAAAATTATAATTGAGCCATAATATTCTTGATTGTTTACCAAAAATTTTCCTTCCCTGTAACCATTTATAAGATTTTTATTCTCGGAAATTAAGGGAGTTACATCCATAAGTCAAACTATTAATTGAGTGTCACATACCCACCATTCTGGTTGCTTTTTTCCGATATTAACTGCAGCAGCTTTTGCATTTTCCTCACTATCGAATATTCCAAAACATGATACACCACTGCCTGACATGCGAGAAAGTATAGAGCCTTCTTGTGACTCAAGTGTTGATATCACATCCTTAATTTCAGGTACAAAGCTTATTGCTATTTCTTGAAGATCGTTTCTCGTCTCTTTAAGAAACTTCAACAAATCCTTTTCAGCGTCATCGCTCCATTTAATTGGCTCAGAAAATTTTCCTTCATGTTTGGAAAATACCTCTGGTGTACTCAAAAACCTTTTTTTCGGTTTCACAAGCACCACATTTGTAGGTAAAGAGAATTTTTTAATGTGGCATAATTCTTCGCCAATACCTCTAACAAAAACTGGCTTGCTATCTACGCTTGCGGGAACATCAGCACCAACGTTTAAGGCTATTTCATTTAAAATCGTCCTATCAATCTCCCACAGCTTCCCTAGCGTACGTACCACAGCTCCAGCATCTGAGGATCCGCTACCAAGTCCTGCAGCAATTGGTATGTTTTTTACAACCTTTACAGTGACTTTAGTGCGTACAGGAGCATGCCTAAGCAGCAGATTAACCGCTTTCATTACAGTGTTATATTGGTTATTTATTTTAGACTCGGAGTTTATAAATTCAACTGTAGAGTTATCGTATCTAGAATCCTTCTCACCTACTTTTATTTCCAAAAAATTAGAGAGATTAGCAAAGACAAATAAACCTTCAATCAAGTGATACCCTGTTTCTTTTTTGTCTACAACATGCAAAAAAAGATTGATTTTTGCAGGCGCCTTTACACAAAAACTTTTCATTATATATCTTCACTAACACTATTTTTACATTATATGTATAATGCTATTCTAGTCAACTTTTATAAGGTTCTCGCACTTCTGATGAGATCAAATGCCATAAATCCTAATTTCTCTGTGTGGGTAAATGCATCTGCTGGTACAGGCAAAACAAAAATCTTAATAGACAGAGTATTGAGACTTTTATTAGAAAACAAAAGAAATATTCTTTGCTTAACATTTACCAATGCTGCAGCAAACGAGATGGAGAATCGCATTCACAGCATACTCAGTAAGTGGGCAATATGTTCAGATAGTGAATTAATAATGGATCTGGAACAACTAGATTTCTTTCCGATGTCATTCCAGCGCGTGACGCTGGAATCCAGTAAAAAAAAAGAATGGATCCCAGTGTCAAGCACTGGGATGACAAAGGAGAATGCTGGGATGACGGAGGGATCCAGAAAAAATAAAGATTATTTAACAAGAGCAAGAAGGCTTTTCTCTGAATTGGAAAATCTTGGTCTAACTATACAAACCATACACGCTTTCTGTTACAAATTAATTTCCAGCTTTCCCATAGAAGCTGGCATTGCTCCAAATTGCACGCTGAGCGAATGCAAAGAATTACATTCCATCATATTCAATAAAGTGCTTCATAACGAAACTGTGCAGGATGATATCAACCTTATTGCAACTGAAATTGATGAAAATAAACTACGCGATTTGCTTTATACTTTATGTGTAAAAAGATCAGCGTCAGCAAATGATTCGAAATATATCAAAGATAAATTGAGCGCCCCAGATGAAATTCATGACTTACAGAGTGAAACAATTGAGCACGTGGAAAGACTAGCCGAGATATTAAGTGAAGGCAGTAAAAGAGATCAGAGTTATAGTGAAATACTTTATTCTACTGTCATCCCAGATGGGATCCAGAAAAAAAGAACCAGTGTCAGCTACTCGGATGATACCGGAATAAAGTGGAATGACACCAAAATAGAAAACCTAGCCAAGGTCTTTTTAAAATCAGAATCGCACGAAAAAAAGAGCATATCATCCATTGCAACAAAAAGTATTTTGGAGAAATTCAAAGATGCAGAGCAAATAATAGAGAGCGTTCAGAATGTAGTATTTACCCATATAAGAGACATGAACTCTTATCAAATATTCAAGAGAACCAGTAGCTTACTTGGTATATTTAAAGTATATGTTGATCTATACAGTAGCGAAAAATCAAAAAATGCACTGCTTGATTACAATGATATAATTGACTTAGCAACAAATCTTCTCAGCAATCCAAACTATAAAGATTGGATATTGTTTAACTTGGATCAAAAAATAGATCACATCCTTGTTGACGAGGCACAAGACAATAGCATCAGCCAGTGGAAAATTATAACAAATCTCTGCGATGAATTTTTTGCCGGTAATGATGAAAAGCGAACCTTATTTGTTGTTGGTGACGTAAAACAATCCATATACAGATTTCAAGGAGCAAATCCCCATCTATTCAACTATATGCAACAATACTTTCATACGAAAACTGGTGGTAGAGATTGGATATCATGCCAACTTGAAAAGTCATTTCGCTCAACTCCAGAAGTTTTGATGCTTGTAGATAGAATATTTAATAACTTCCGCGCAGAAATATCTTTTAATGATAATGAAATAAAACATGTTCCACATAGAGAAAATGACCAAGGATATATTGAAATTTGGCCAGCGTTACCAAGGCGCAAAGAGAAAGAACAGCGAGCTTTACAAATTCCTCTGACATGCAAGGAAGGTTATACAATAGCAGATCGATTACTTGCTCAAACAATAGCTAACAGAATTCACAATTGGTTAAATGAAGGGCGAATTTTAGTCGCTAAAGATCGCCATATAGAGCCAAGAGACATTATGATTTTGGTGCGACAACGAAACGTGTTAGTTGATTACATAATAAGCGAACTTAAAAAAGCAAATGTGCCAGTTGTAGGCCGGGATTATTTTAGAATTATGGACTATATAGCCGTGCAGGACTTAATAGCTTTGGCCGAATTTTTACTCCTCCAGGCAAATGATTTAGCTCTTGCAAATGCTTTAAAATCACCGCTATTTAATTTCACCGAGGATGATTTATTCAATATTGCATACGACCGCAAAGAACAGTCGTTATGGGAAAAACTTCAAGATTATCAAAAGGTTATCTATAGTGAATTAAACTATCTCATTAACTTATCTCGCATAGAATCTCCTCTTACACTATTTACACATATATTGCGTACAGGTAAGAAGAAATTTGCTGCAAGGCTAGGTCTTGAGTGCTTTGAGGTCCTAGACGAATTTATGAACCTCGTGTTGCAATTTGAAAACCCATCTCTTCAAGCGTTTGTTCAATGGATCAAGGAGAATAATCCGGAGATTAAGAATGATATGCAATCAGAACGCCATGCTGTGCGAATAATGACAATTCACAAATCAAAAGGTCTGCAAGCTCCCATAGTATTTTTGGTTGATACAAACACAGTGCCAAGAAACAGTGAAAGCATTATCTTTGATGGAACAGAAGTGCCATTTTGGTGTGGAAAAAACAACAACGCTTATTGCGATCAAGTAAAAAGAGAGAAAAAACTAGAGGATTATAATGAATATTTGCGTTTATTATACGTAGCACTCACGCGTGCTGAAGATGAGTTATACATCTTAAGTAAAGAGCCAGTGCAAAAGGGCTCTTGGTATGATCTAATCACTAAGTATGGAGAACCATATGAAAAGAAACAAAGGGGTTTACGGCCAATATTTAAAGAAAAAGTTGAAGTATTATGCGTGAATGCAAACTACCCTTACATTTATAAAAAACGTGATTACTTTGACGTTCCGGTCATTTCCCTTCCACCAGCTTTAGCCCACTCTTCGGTGTCATCCCAGCGCGTGACGCTGGAATCCAGTGAAAAAGAAGGAGCAGAATGGATCCCAGTGTCAGCTACTTGGATGACAGATGGTTATGCAAGAGGCCTGATTATTCACAGCATATTGCAGTATATGCCCAAGATAGAAAAAGAAAGGAGAAAAAATTGGGTCAGAAAATACCTTGATAACATCAGCGAAGATAAGGATGAAATTTACAGTAAAATATTAGCCTTTAATGAAAAATATGGCTATTTGTTTGACTTGGAAGGCAAATCAGAGATTACACTGAGTGGAACAATTGATGGCAAGTCAGTATTAGTACGACTAGATAGGCTATGCATAACGCAAGATAAAGCAATCATAATTGACTACAAATCACACCGTAACGTTTCTGTTTCCTTATTAAATGAAATAAAAAAACAGATGTTAATCTATAAAACCTTAGTACAAGAAATATATCCAAACAAGCAAGTAGAGTGCGTGGTTATTTGGGTGGAAGATTTAACCATTCAATCTGACTTTTAACGAAACTTGATTGCAAGAAATAGCTGCTACGTCATACCACCGCGAACCGTCATCCCGCCGCAGACCGTCATACCGCGATTCATTCGCGGTATCTCAGCCGCTAACACGTAGCGGAATGACAGCAGTCCTACGTCATACCGCTGCGGATAGATCCCGCTAACAAGTAGCGGGATGACGAATTACTTAACTGTCATACCACCGCAAACCGTCATACCGCCGCGGTATCTCAGCCACTAACAAGTAGCGGGATGACGAATTACTCAACCGTTATCCTGCTGCTCCTTTCTCGTCATCCCGCTACGTGTTAGCGGGATCTCAGCATAGCTATCTTAAAGCTAAGTAATATAAGTCAATCCAGCTAGGATTCTTTTGATTGATCAAATTAATTTTCCACTGCCTTGGCCATTCTTTCAGGCGCCTTTCTCTTGCAATAGCTAAACTTATATCTTCAAACTCTTCAAAATATACAAGTTTATTTACATTATATCTTGATGTAAAACCTGAAACAATTTTGTTTTTGTGTTCCCAAATCCTCTTGATCAAATTTGCAGTTACACCAATATATAATGTGCTATTAGCTTTATTTGTAAGTATATAGATATATGATAACTTCATCTTAATCGTTTATAGCTAAAGTAACTGAGGTTTACCAACATTATACTACACCATCATACCACAATAAAACTTACCGTCATGCCGCCGCAGATAGATCCCGCTAACACGTAGCGGGATGACGAGTTACTATACCGCGGCGGTATCTCAGCCGCTAACAAGCAGCGGGATGACAGCAATCTACGTCATACCGCGATTCATTCGCGGTATCTCTTAGCCGTTAACATGTAGCGGAATGACGATTGTCGGTAAATCTAAGTTACTGTAGCTATAAAGGCTTTCACAACAACCTATTTTCCTTGAAACTAAAATAGCTACTGAATGTAATAATAATGTGATCTATTAATTCTATTCCCATACTTTGGCAAGCTTCTGCTAGTTGTCTAGTGAGAGATATATCGCTATTTGAAGGTTGTGTATCTCCGCTTGGATGATTGTGAGATATTACAATGGATGTTGAACCAATCAAAAGTGCGCGCTTGATGATCTCTCTGACATAAAGAGGAGTTTGATCTACTGTACCAATATTTTGCAAGTCTTCCGCTATTAGACGATACTTTTTATTCATATAGATGACACGAAAATTTTCCTTATTGAGGCTTCCTATACTTATTCTTAAATAATCAAGCAATTTTTCCCAGTTATCGATTACAGGCAGGTTTTTTATTTCTTCTCTTGCAGAACGAACAAAGGCTTGTTTTACACAAAAGATGGCAGATATCGCTGCATTGCTGACATCATCAACGTTTTGCAGCGCTTCCAGGTCAGCATTAAAAACTTTATTTAAGCTGCCAAAACTTTCTATCAAACTCTTTGCCACCGGTTTTACATCAATTCTACTATATGCTGAATATAAAATGTGCTCTAAAACTTCATAATCAAGTAATGATTGTCCATTATCTAAAATAATTTTCTCTCTTAGGCGCTTTCTATGCCCCTTTTTGTAATTTTTCATCATCAATGAATTGCTTATCTCTTGTATAATAAGAAATTAGATTTTTAAGTAAAATATTTAATAAAGCGCATGACGCACAATTGTAAGAACATTCATTTTTAAAGACAGCAAATGGTGTCATGAAAGTAGCTGACGCGAGCTCTACGTCATACCGCCGCAGACCATCATACCGCCGCAGACCGTCATACCGCGATTCATTCGCGGTATCTCATCCGCTAACAAGAGATCCCGCTAACAAGTAGCGGGATGACGAATTACTTAACCGTCATGCCACCGTGAACCGTCATACCGCGATTCATTCGCGGTATCTCTAGGTCCCGCTAACAAGTAGCGGGATACTTGATCTTTACAGGGATGACGGTTGTCGTTTAGCTACAAACATTAAGAAATTTACCAAATGAAAAAAAAGGCAAAAGAAGCCCTAGTCATTGTCTATTTTCAGTATTTGGCGTTTTTTAAATCTTAAACACTGCAATTTAGCTGCTTTTAAACGCAACTCACCTTAGTTTAAATGTTTAAGAAATTTACTAAGCAGAAAAAAAGGCAAAAGAAACCCCGCGTTAGCTAGTTGTCACTCTCTAATCCTGCAAATTGGCGTACTATACTGTCTTAAACGACTTATAAGCGCGTTTCAGCTTATATAGGTAAAAACCCAGAAATGTTGTGAAGACATAAGGTGCACATAGTGCAAAAAATTAAAAATAAGACGCCAACTACGTTGTTTTCTTGCTGTTTAATCTGCACAGATGAAGATAACTGAATACCTTCACTATCATGATAAAGGGGCTGGCGAAGGGTGTCAAGTAGTTTTTAGCTCTGCCTTCTAAGGCTTTTACTCGTGACAACCACTGTGCCTGCGATCTTATCGTGCCAAGTTTGACAGCGTTTGTTGAAATTTGACCATAAAAAGCCCAAGAACAATGGTGCAACTGACAATATAAAGGAAAAAAATCTCTTTGTTGCTTGTTTTAGGGTCATCTTTTCGAAAGTTTGTGCATCCACAACTCTAAGCCCAAATAATAGTTTTCCAGGTGTAGTAGCAAACTTTACCCACATATATATTACATAGCAAAAGAGCATAATAAACTGGACTATTTGATTTAGAATCATTAATTTTACAAGTCTACTCTGCATTGCCTTTTCTTCTATAGAAAGTGGCACTTGCATTGGGGATTTTGCAGCAACTTGGCTGAATATTTTGCTATCCTCTGAGTTTGTAAAGAGCTGATTAAAGGCTTGGCTGCAAAACTGCAAGAACAAAACGATAATAATTAAATCAAGCAATACTGATATATAGCGCCTGAGGCCCGTTACATAACATATCCCATTTTCATCTTTCTTTACCTTTTGAATAACATTTATAGAAGAAAAAATAGAAAATAAACGATTAAAAAATTTATGTAACATATATATACTTTCCAATATTTAACGTGCCCCTGGCCGGACTTGAACCAGCATGCTTTTGCAAGCAACAGATTTTGAGTCTGCCGTGTCTACCATTCCACCACAGGGGCATTAAGGTTTAATGCTATAGGCAACACGGAATTAGTCAAATTTTTTTGCCTTTACATCTTTCAAATGAGAACTAAATATTCTACAATAATCAACAGTTACTCTCAAAACTTAAAATGAATGAATTAGCTAGTCTCCTCAGTTCAAGAAGTGTAGACAAGGAAATATGTAAATTACCGCATAATTTAGAAGCTGAACAGATGCTTATTGGTGCAATGATTCGTGATAATAGAATCTGTGATGCAGTTGAAGACACAATTACAGCAGAAAATTTCTATGATCCACTGCATCAAAGTATTTTTACGCAAATATCTAAAACCAGGAAACACGGTATAGTTGCCAATGAACTGAGCCTCAAAATGTTTTTTGAGAACGACCAAGCGTTTACCGAGTGTGGCGGGGTAGAGTACTTAGCAAAGCTTGCAGCGAAGGCAAGTATTGCACTTGATATTTATAGTTTGACTAGAATAATCCGTGATACTTACTTAAGGAGATGTTTAATCAAGCTCGGGCAAGAAATAGTTGGTGATAGCTACAACTACGATATTGAAAATCCTGCACAGGCGCAAATTGAACAAGCAATGACAAAATTGTTCAATTTGGCAGTAAAAAAACAAGGTGAGAAAACATATATAAAACTTGCAAGTTCAATTAAAGATGTAGTTGAGAAGATCAGCACACTGAAAAATAATCCAGAAGCGCTAGGCGTTACAACCGGACTTCAAGATCTAAATCAGCTTCTTGGTGGTCTACAAAAATCTGATTTATTAATTTTAGCTGCAAGGCCTTCTATGGGTAAAACAGCATTGGCGCTAAACATCGCACTTAATGCTTGTAAGATGTTGCAAAAAAGAGCAGATAAGCAACACTATGTAGCGTTTTTCTCGCTTGAAATGTCAGCAGAGCAATTAACTGCAAGGCTGATCACTATAGATTCAGGAATTAGTTATTATAAGGCATTAACCGGGAGAATTAGTGATTTTGAATTGCATGAGTTTATCAATACTAGTACAGAATTATCTGAACTGCCTTTCATCATAGATGACACCCCTGCGCTATCAATTAGTGCCCTTCGCACCAGAATACGCTTGCTGTATCAATTATATAATGTAGAAGTGGTATTCATTGATTATTTGCAGCTAATCAGAGGAACAACAAAAAGGAGTAATGAAAATAGAGTGCAAGAAATCTCGGAAGTGACGCAGGGTTTGAAAGCAATTGCAAAGGAGCTAAATATTCCCATTGTTGCACTATCTCAGCTCTCTCGTTCTGTTGAGCAGAGGGATGATAAAAAACCACAACTTTCTGATTTACGTGATTCAGGGAGCATAGAGCAAGACGCAGATATAGTAATGTTTCTCTATAGAGAAGAGTATTATGAACTAAGAAAACAGCCAAATGAAGGAAACAATAAACATCGGGAATGGCAAGAGAAAATGGAGAAAATTAGAAACATTGCAGAGCTCATTATTGCAAAGCAGAGAAATGGACCAATTGGCAGTGTGAAGCTATATTTTGACTCTAACAGAGGTGCATTTAAAGATTACACGGAAAGGCATAGTTCATAGCTTGGCAGCAATCTTCTTGTTCCCAAGTTTATCAATTATTTTTTTTTATGTAAAGATAGCTTGACAACTTCTTAAAAATCCTTTTATAATGGTATTATATTTTATAATACGTGAGATGATGAATAAAAACAATGTACCCTATTATATAGCTGGAACTCTGGCTGCTTTAACTTTATTAGCATCTGGAGTGTTTGCTGCAGCTCCTTATATTGGTTTCTTAGCTCCAGTTGCAGCATTAAGTGTTGGCCTTCCATTTATTATTGGTGGTGCTGTATTTTCTGCTGTAGCTATTGCACTTTCGTATGCAGCAGTTAGTAAGAACAAAACTATTTCTGAGAAGGAAGCTCAGCTTTCTGATGAAAAAAGTAAAGTAGAAGCTAAAGGTAAAATAATTTCTGAGAAAGTAAAAGAAATATCCGAAAAAAATACTCAACTGGCTAATCAAGCAAAAGAGATAGAAGATAAAGATAAAACTATTTCTGAGAAAGATCGGGAGATTTTTAGAATGAAAAATGAGTTGGCTGCAACCAGAAGGATTAATGCTTCTCAGCCAGGTAATGCGGTAGAATTTGATAGCATAAACCAGCAGCTTACTAAGAGAGATTTCGAAGTACAAACTCAAGAGCAAGGTCTGGTAGAGACTCATGACCTTGAAACCAGCGATTTGGTCTCATAACCATAGTCTCCCCAAAAGAACCGTGCTTGCGGATTTCCCGCACACGGCTCCACAATACAGCGTTCACACTAGTGCTCCTGTGTATAAAGAAACATATACCTTTGGTTTTGGTAATGGATTTACTTTTAAATAGTGTATAAATTGTTCCCAATCCATACTTTTCTTTTGACTACGTCGGTTTATCCACTTAAATGCTAACTTTGTTACCGGTCGATAGAATTGAATCAAACACCGATAATTTCCGCTAACTCCGAAGTAGCTATAGTGTCCTGTTAGTTTGGCTTTAAGTTTCTGCCACCAATCTTTGAGACAGATACGACTTCGTACCATCTTCAACCATTCTTTGATTTCTTTAATCTTTCTGGCTAGGCTTATTTTTGAAGTTTTCTGCTTCATCATAAGTTTACCATTACGACTTTTTCCACAATAATGTGTAAATCCTAGAAAGTTGAAGCTAGCCGTCCTACGTTTCTCTCTTTCTGCTTGATACCATTCTTTCTTACCAAACTTTACTATTTTTGTTTTATTTTCAGCTATTTCCAACCCAAATTTACTTAGTCTTTGTTTCAGTAATTCTAGAAATTCTTTTGCGTCTTCTTCCCTCTCGCAGCCAACTACAAAATCGTCGCAAAACCTTATTAGCTGTAAATATCCTCTGGCTTTTGGCTTAAATTTCTTTTCAAACCATAAGTCCAGCACATAGTGTAAGTATATATTAGCTAATACAGGGCTTACTATACCACCTTGTGGTGTGCCTTGATCGGTTGCTTTATAACATCCAACTTCGACTATTCCTGCCTTTAGAAATCGTTTTATTAACCACAATAAATTTGGGTCAGCTATTCGTTCCCTTAGACAATTCATTAGCCATTTATGTTGAACATTATCAAAGAACTTCTTGATATCCACTTCTACAATATAGTTAATTGGTTTGTGCATAACTGCTTTATCTAGAGCGTTTATCGCCTGATGACAATTTCTTCCTGGTCGAAATCCATACGAGCTGTCCATAAAGTTTGCTTCATAAATATTTTCTAATATCTTCTTTAGCATTACCTGTACCAACTTATCTTCCGTTGATGGTATTCCGAGACCGCGCTTCTCTTTGCTCCCGGCTTTGGGTATGTATACCCTTTTCACTGGTAGCGGTTGATATTGTTTTCTCTTCATACTATCCACTAGTGTTTTAAGTTTCTCTTCTAGATTTTCTCCATAAGCTTCCACTGTCACACGATCTATACCACAAGCCTTGTTGCGTTTTAGTTCCTTATAACACTCTGCAAGATTCTCTTCATTAATCAAATGAACTAATGATGTAAATTTTACTCGCTTATCTTGCTTAGCCCTTACTGCTATCTGGTTTAGTTTTCCTTGCATACTCCTCCAATCTCTGTTGTATTGGTATAGCAATCCCTATACCAGTCACTATATTGCTAACCGCTTCCCCTTGTATGTGGCTTTCCCACACTCCGAGTACTATCAGCTAGTCCGACTTCCTTTGCATCTTCCTCCAGTCCTCGCCTTTATTGACTTGTTCCAGAGTACCCTTACAGGAATACAAAGGATCTCCCAAGTTCACGTAAGGTCCATCTCAACACATGACGCGGCCTTCGATCCCGATGAGGTGAGTAATATCTTGCTTTAGCGTTATTACCCATGTTGCCTTCCACCAAATGTAAAGTGTCAGCCCCCATGACGCGTGAATTACGGGACTCAATACCTTCACTTTCGTTGCACCCTATGTTGTCCATTCCATTAGCTTTACTACGCTCGTTACCTTACGCAGCATAATGGTTTGTTCCAGGTTGCCGGCTAAGCTTTACCCGTGTTGGATTTTCACCAACTGTTCCTTACGCACTTCTTGGCGCACCCATTATTTCACAAGCAAAAGGGAAATTTAATAGTGTTGGAAATAAATTAAAAAATATTTATGATACTATGCCATCAGCTGAGTTTGCAAAGGATATCAAAACAGCATCTGAAAAAGCATTTACATCTACAAAAGAAGCATTTATTAGTGGTCGTGTAACTCGTATTGTTAAAGATGGCTTAAAAGATGTTTATGGTACGTCATTTGAACCAGTAAAAAGTGCACTTAATAGCTTTGGAAGCAGCTTGAAAAACACTTGTGATACATCAATTGAGTCAGCAAAAGGGACAATTAGTAGTGTTGGAAATAAATTAAAAAATGTTTATGATACTATGCCATCAACTAAAATAGAATTTTCATGGGTCTCAGAAAAATTTTCACCATACTGGAATAGTGTTAAAAACTTGATGTTTGGTAATAAGGCAGATCAAGCAAGTGGTGCTAGTCAACTTTCAAGTGAATCTCAAGGTAATGGTATTGTTATTCCAGAGGGGGCAAAGCTAGAGCTTTCTCCAATATTATTTGATTTTTTGTTTAGAGAAAAACAGAAGATGGTAAGGCAATTTTTAAGAGAGCAAACTGATGAAAAAAAGAATGTGGCTACACAAGAAAATTTAAAAACTGAGACTCCTAGCCAGGAAAATCAGATGAATATTGATAACGTTCCTAAGCAACCTGATCATTTAAATGTTGATGCTGCTAAAAGGTATTTAATGAGTCTTTCTGAGGATCAGGATGTATTTTATGATGCAGAATCTGGTGATGAAAAAGGTACTGAGATTTCTAGCCCAGAAAGTCAGCCAACTAAAGAAGAAAATGGTCAAGGCTGGTTTGCATGGAGCCTAGGAAAGGTTAAGTCGGCAATGACTGAAGTAGTAGTGATAGATGCTGATGTTACTAAATCACATTTTGCTAAAGTATAGCATTTCTCATAATAGTCCGAATAGGTCATAGGAAGGCAGAATCAACAGCACGACGAAAGGATTCGAATAGAGGAATGTTTTTCCTGGCTCTGTTTTTTATAGCAAACCAATGATGCTCAATTTTGTTAAAATCTGGAGAATAAGGCGGCAGATACAAAATTTCTGCACCGACTCCTTTAGCGAGCTTGATAAGCTTATCAGACTTATGAAAAGTAGCATTATCAAGAATGACAGTTTGTCCAGGTTCTAAGATCGGTGCCAAAAATTGCTCAAACCATCCATTAAAAATATCCATATTACAGTGGCCTTCAAATGTTAATGGAGCAACTATCTTTCTTCTACTTAAGGCTGCAACCATGCTGATTCGTTGAGTTTTTTTTCCAGATTTTAGGGCATAAAATCGCTGTCCTTTCTGGCAATACCCATATGGATAGTCCTCCGTGTTATCAATCCCAGACTCATCTATATACACTAAGTTTTCTGGTTCTTTTGTTGCTATAATTTTTAAGAATTCAGCACGTTTTTCTTCGTTCCTTTCCTTGTATCCATATGTCTTTTTTTGCGCGTAAATCCAATTTTTCTGAGAGCTCGGTGGATCGTTTGGATACTAACGTTGCCCCAAAGTTTAGCCATTTCCGACAGAGTTTTTCTACCGTGTTTTTTAGCAAATTCGATAAACTTATTCCAGTCGATAATTTTCTGATTGTAACCTCCATTACCGAGTTTTTTTGACTGAAAGTCGCCTGTTTCTTTTTTTCTTTGCTGCCACTCCCACAAAGTAGTTCGTCCAATTTTAAATCTTGCTGCCACTGCTTCTCTGCTTTCCCCTTCGTCTAGTGCTTCCATTGCTTTTTTTCTTAAATCATAACTATATGCTGCCGGCATCCAACCTCCTTATCGCCATCTATCCTTAATCTTATCATATCCGGACTTCTGTGGAAAGAGCTATAACTAAGGCACTTGCCACCTAACTTGAATATGTAGACAGCGGTGTGCACCGTCGTTAACTAAAGATAATCCCATCCAGGAGAAATAGTTTTTACACTATTTCTCCTCTTTAGCATCAACCCTCAAAAAAACCGGCGTAGGTTTAGGCAATGTTATGCCTGAACTTACGCACGCGTCGCACAAAGATTTTAAATCTCGTTGTTCTTTCGGAATTTGCAGTTGATTTAGTATCATCTCTGCTGACTTGGGAACGATTGGCTGCAATAAAATGCCTATTATCCTGATATATTCCAGTAACTTGTAAATTACTAAATTCATGCGCTCTCTGTCAGTTTTGCTTAGTGTCCAGGGTGCACTTTTGTCTATGTAGGCATTTGCTTCAGAAGAGATGTTGATAATTAGAAGTATAATCTGGTTAAATTCATACTTTGATAAATGGTCTATCACTTGACCTAGTATAGCTTTGCAATTTGGCAAACTTTCTTCACCTTTAAGTAGGCTTTGATCGATTGTTGGTACAATTCCAGAACATTGCTTGTGTAAAAATGAAATTGTTCTTTGTACTAAATTGCCTATGTTGTTTGCCAGTTCTGAATTTATCCGGCTGATCATATTTTTCTTACTAAAGTTGCCATCTTGGCCGAATCTTGCTTCCCGAAGGAGAAAATAGCGTAGCTGATCAACACCAAACTCTTGAGCGAGGCCAATTGGATCTATGACATTACCAAGGGACTTGGATATTTTCTCTCCCTCGTTCAACCACCAACCATGAACTGCAATTTGTTTTGGCAGTGGCAGGTCTGCTGCAAGGAGAATCGCTGGCCAATATACAGCATGAAAGCGCAATATGTCTTTACCGATTACATGAACGTTGAAAGAGTTGTCAGCTAGGTTTGCAGCGCTTGACACTGGAATCTGCGTTTTCCCTTGGTTTGGTGTCATTCCAGTGCTTGACACTGGAATCTGTGTTTCTGGTTCTGCCCAAAACCTCTTATATTCCTCACCTTCAGTACTAGGGAAACCTATTGATGTAAGATAATTGGTTAATGCATCTATCCAGACATAGATTACGTGTTTGTCATTACCTGGTACTTTTATTCCCCAGTTAAAACTAGTGCGAGAGATTGAGAGGTCAATGAGCCCTGATCTTACAAACGATATCACTTCATTTCTTCTGCTCTCAGGAAAGATAAAACTTGGCTGATTTTTATAGAGTTCCAGTAATTTTTCTTGCCAGTTTGATAAGCGAAAAAAGTAACTCTCTTCTTTTATCCACTGGACCTCAGCACCTGTTGGTGCTTTGCCATCTATCAGCTCTGACTCCTGATAAAATGCTTCATCACGAACTGAATACCAACCCGAATAGGAATCCAAATATATTTGCCCTCTCTCTTCAAGTCTATTCCATAAAGCTATAACTGCTTTTTTGTGACGTTCCTCCGTAGTGCGAATAAAATCGTCATACTCAAAATTCATGAACTTAGCCAATTCTTTAAATGAAACGCTCACTTCATCTGTAAATTCTTTTGGCTGCATTTCCTTTGCTTTAGCTGCTTTTTCTATTTTTTGTCCATGTTCATCTGTACCGGTGGTAAATTTGACATTTTTCCCAGCTAGTTTCATGAACCTTGCCACCACGTCACACAAGAGAGAAGTGTATGCATGACCAATATGCGGCTTATCGTTTACGTAATATACTGGCGTGGTGATGTAAAAGTTCTCGAATTGTTCCATGGTTTAGCATTTTGATAAAAATCAACTGAGTTAATTATAGTATTAAAAAGGCAGTAATAAATAAATATTGATTGGGTTAAGCATAATTTTTGAAAAAAGCTATTTACTGAAATTTTATTAAAATAAGAAACAATCAGGCATGATTATTGAAAGAACAATGGGAAATTTTCTTGTAATTCTATTTATAGTTTTCTATGCATTTGATGCACACGCTGATGGAGCAACAGATGTAATGTGTAATGTAATAGGTTACGTTCATGGAATAGGTGGACCAATGATTACAGTGGTAATAATTGGTTCAAGCTTACTTGCAATATTTGGCAGAATGCCTTGGCCTGCACTTTTCGCACTGGGTATGTTTGTTGCTGTGTTTTTTGGTGCTCCTCAAATTGTAACAAAGGTAACAGAAAAAGAAGTTTGTTGTCTTGATAAGAGACAAACATTGAATAATGGAAAATGCGTTGCTGCTTCTGGATTTGAATATATAGGTCGTGATCGGTGTGCACCTAGTGGTGGTTGCTGTCGTAAGGGCTGGGTGCTCACTAGTAAGGGCAAATGTAAGAAAGCTGGTCTAGATCCTTCAAAGTATTGGTAGTGAAAATGGTGCTTTTATAGAGTTAAATCTAACCACTCATCAAACCACAAAGTATATAATTAATATCCACACCTTTAGTTAAATTCCACTCACGCTTTATTACGTTGTACTCCATGCCAGCCATGTTTTGCAGCGTTACATTATTTTCTCTTAAGTGATTTGCAATTTCTGACGGCTTGAGAAATTTATTCCAGTTATGCGTACCTTTTGGCAGCCAATTTAATATGTACTCTGCACCAATTATTGCAAGACAAAAGGATTTAATAGTTCTATTTATTGTGGATATAAAGATTAACCCCTCCGGTTTTAGCAGTTCTATCGCTTTTTTCATGAAAAGCTCTAAATTATCCACATGTTCAACTACTTCCATCAACAGAACCACGTCGTACTTCTTGTCATTGCTTAGCTCTTCAATGCTGGTGTGTATATATTCTATATTTAACCCTACTTTTTTCGCATGTGAATGCGCTACTTTTATGTTTTCTTCACATACATCTATTCCCACAACGTTAATGCCAACGCGTGCCATTGACTCTGACAAAATGCCACCACCACACCCGACATCAAGCAATGATAATTCTTTTAAATTGCATTTTTTTAACTCTTTTATTTTCTCAATAATGTAAGATACTCTAACAGGATTCATCATGTGCAATGGTTTGAATTTGCCGTTCTCATCCCACCACTGGCCTGCCATTTTAGCGAATTTTGATATTTCATCTTCGTTATAAGTTTTTGTTTTTTTTTTCTTAGAGGTTATATTGCTGAGTTTATCAAGGCGTTTTTTATGTCTGCTTTCTTTTGAAAATTCTGTTTCGAGGAATTGTTTGACTATGTCTTTTGCTAATCCACTCGCAGTAAATCCTGCACCAAGACACAGTACATTTGCGTTGCCATGCTCGCGAGCTAATTTTGCGATCTCAACACTGTTACATAAAGCAGCGTAGATTCCTTCAAAACGATTTGCCACAGTACTCATGCCCAAACCTGTACCACAAATTAATATCCCATAATTTGCTTTTTTGCTTGTTATATCTTCTACAACTTTAACAGCATAGTTTGGGTAATCTACACACTTTTGCTTAGCAGTGCAGCCTTGATCTACTACTCTGTAACCTAGGGCTTCCAGGTAAGGTTTTATTTCTGATTTTAATTCATAACCAGCATGATCTGAGGCAATTGATACTATACCTAACATATAAGAAATAAGGACATTTTATATGGGTTTGAACTTTCTGTCAAGTCATTCAATGCTTCTGACCTTTTGGGAGTTCTAAAGCTATAGCTAAGGTTTTCCTACGTCATACCGCAATTCATTCCACAACTGTACGAACATTGTGATTTGAGAATAATCTCCGCCAGGAAGGGTGTCATCCCAGTGCTTTGGCACTGAGATCCAGAAAACTTAATTTTAAATAAGTACACCAGATAGCTGTATAATAAGAACTGGATTCCAGTGTCAAGCACTGGAATGACACCTTCTGTATAAATATTAAGAAATTTACCAAACGAAAAAAAAGGCAAAAGAAGCCCCGTGGTTGGCTAATTACTTACATTATACTTTCAAGTATGGCGTTTTTTTATTCTAAACACTTAATAACCGCGATTTAGCTGCTTTTAAGCCGCAACTAATCTAAATTATAAACGTTAAGAAATTTACTAAACAGAAAAAAAGGCAAAAGAAACCCTAGGGTAGCTAGTTATTCACTATCCATTTTTTAAGTTGGCGTTTTTTAATGTTTTAAATGCTTTATAAGCGTATTTCAGCTTGTGTAGGTCAAAACCCGGAAATTTGATAAAGACATAAGGCGCACATAGTGCAAAAAATTAAACATGAGACGCCAGATACGTTGAGTTTTTTTGTCATTTAATCTGTACAGAGAAGATAAATAAATAGCTTCAGTTTCATGATAAGGGCGCTGGCGAGGTTTGTCAAGGAAGTTTTTTGTTTCTGTGGGCTACCTGGATGACAGGATTGCTCTTGAATTTGTATAGCTACATTGTCGGTAAATCTAAATTGCTTTAGTTATAGAAATAAATTTCGAGTCAGATGTGTATAAATTCTATATAATTTTTATCCTACTACTAATTTAACAAGATGGATCATATAGATATTATAAAATCAAAATTATTATTATCCGACCTAGTAGGTAAAAAAGTCAGATTAATAAAAAGAGGAGATAGTTTTGTTGGGCTCTGTCCATTTCATAACGAAAAAACCCCATCTTTTTCGGTGAGCAATACTAAGGGGTTATATTACTGTTTTGGTTGCTTAGCTAGTGGTGATGCATTTGAATTTATTTCACAAACTGAAGGATTAAGCTTTAAAGAAGCATTGGAAAAATTAGCATCGGTTACAGGTGTTGAACTGCCCAAAAATCTTAGTATTACAAAAGAGGACAATAAACTATTTTTAGCGCTTGATTTAGCTGCAAATTGGTTTGCACAAAAAAATCAAGGTGTTGTAGATTATTTAAAGCAGCGTAAGATTTTACCTAAAATCATAGATAAATTTAAGATAGGTTATGCACCAAGCTCTGGTTTGAAAGAGTATTTAAACTCTTCAGGTATTGAAGACAAAATTTTAATTGATATTGGATTAGTAAACAAAAATTTTCATGATTATTTTTATGACCGGCTGATATTTCCTATACAGAGCATTGCAGGGAGAGTTATTGGTTTTGGCGGACGTGCGCTAAGTTCTGAGCAACAGCCGAAATATTTAAACAGTCCAGAGAGTCAGCTCTTCAAGAAGAGGGAGAATTTATACGGATTAAACTTTGCTTTAAGCGAAATACGTAAAAAACAGCACATACTCGTTGTTGAAGGATATATGGACGCTATAGCGCTACATCAAGCAGGAATTAGTAATGCAGTTGCTCCGCTTGGTACCGCAATTTCTGCAGAACAGATAAAAAATCTATGGAGATTTGCTAAAGAAATCTCCATCTGTATGGATGGCGATAGTGCTGGACGTCATGCTGCTACTCGAGTTGCAGAACTTGCTCTGCCAATATTAGAGCCTGGATACACGTTAAAGTTTGTGACTTTGCCAAGTAATAAAGATCCATACGATATATGTAACGAACTGGCATACAAGAAAGAAGACGTGTTGACTGCTCTTGACCATTCAACAAAACTGCATTCTGAATATTTATGGCATCACATAATCGATAGCAATTTGCAAAATTATGAAAAACTTGCTCCGGAAAAATATTCAATTCTTGAGCACAAGTTCATGGAATATGTAAATACTATTAGCAACAGCAGTATTAGAAGGTATTACAGAGATTATTTTTACAATAAGGCTAGTGAACTAAGAAGTAGCTTCAAAAAACAGATTTTTAATAGTAAAACTGGAGCAACAAAAGGTGAGTATCTTCATAACAAATCTCCAGAGCTAATTGAAGCAGAGCAAAATCAGGCCGTAATTTTGCGTATAGCCGTAGAATTTCCTGAAATCTTGAACCGTCCTATATTTTTTGAGCAATTTTCTCATTTTGAATTTACTAATGAGATGAAAAGATTACAACAGCGTATAATTGATGTAATAAGTAACAAAAGCAAACTCGATAAAGAGGCTTTGTTACAAGAATTGAAACAGTTTAACGTTATAAAGTATGTATTTGAAAAAACTAGTGTACTAAATAGCCAACTGAACGAGAGAAAATCTGCAGAAATTGTGTGGAATAATATAGTGTTACTAAAAGAGTTAAATGCATTACGAAAAGAAAGAACCGAAGCGAGGCTGAGCGGTAATCTTGACTTAGAGGAAAGGTTGATAGAACAAATAAAGCAAATAGAAAGCAGTATACAAGAAATGCAAATGGAGTTTATTGAAAAGTAGATATCGTCTCGTTAGTCAACAAGAAAATTACAAAATAAGACAATATTTTACATAAGATTGAAATTTTTAACTAATTAAGCCTTCCTCTAACAGCTTCACTGCCATTAAGTTAAAGAAAAAGTGATGGACTGTATTATAAAATCAAGTAAGATCCATAAGTTAAAAGAAGCAATAATATGAGTAAAAAAAAGAGTAATTACATTTATAAAAAATAAATTGATGAGTTTGAACTTTATAAACGCTCACAAAGTATCCTCAAAAGATTTTTCAAGAAAAAGAAAGCTGCCTTTCATTGATGTGTTTATTCTAATTTTCAGAAAGAGTGTAAAATCATTGCAAGTAATGCTTAATGAGTTTGTTCTGCATACAAGAAAGGATCACACAATCACGGCAAGTGCATTTACTCAAGCAAGGAAAAAGCTAAAGCATACTGCGTTTTCAGAGCTAAACGATGATATAGTTTCTCTATACTATCAAGATAAGGAATTTAAAACCTATCATGGTTTCAGAATGCTTGCCTTTGATGCTTCTATACTTATCCTGCCAAAAAGTAGTGAGGTAATAAATGAATTTGGCTCAAGACCAATAAGAAATTGGACTAAAAAAGAGTTTGGAGATTACACAAGTACAACTTTTGAAGTATGTTACGATGTATTAAATAATGTCTCTATAAAATCAGTACTTGGCAGAAGTGACAGTTATGAAGTTGCCTTAGCTATTGATATGCTTGGCAGCGTGAAATCTAACGATTTGCTGATCTGTGATAGGGGATATGTTTCTTATCGGTTTTTTGCTGAGCTTGCACAAAGAGGTATTAATTACATAATTCGCTGTCCATATTCGTCATTTAATGAAATTAATGCTATGTTTAAGCCAGAAAGTCCATCTGATGCGATAGTCGTGTCAACCGCACCTGTCAAGGTAGCAAGACAGCTAAGGAAGCTAGGATTACCTGATAAAATAAAGTTTAGATTGGTCAAGATAGTTCTTTCTTCTGGCGAGATTGAAGTGTTGGCTACATCGTTGTTAGAAGAACAGCAGTTTAAAGTTGAAGAATTTGGAGAGTTATATTATTTACGTTGGGGAGTAGAAACATTTTTTTCCAAACTCAAAGGAAGGTTAGGTTTAGAAAATTTTACAGGTAAAAGTGTTGAAACCATAAAGCAGGATTTTTGGTCAACCATCTTTATTAGCAACTTAGAAAGTATTATGACAGAGGATATAGAAGAGACATTGAACGCGGGTCTAGCCAATTGCAAGTACGAGAAAAGCATCAATAAATCTGTCTCATTTAATGCAATAAAAAATTTAGCTTTCGATGTTTTTTCTACAGAGTCAGACATAGACTGCATTATGGATCGATTATCACAGTTATTTTTGATGAATACTTTAGTAGTGAGAAAAGGAAGGAAGGTCGAGCGTAATAAAGTAACTGATACTCGTTCACTGAACTACCAAAAAAGAACTAGAAAACATGTGTTTTGAACCTAAGATACCTTTTTGTTAGAGGTTACATCTTTCACTCAATAACCTACAGTTGTTATTTTTTCAGTACCTTGAATTTTACTTCCCTCAAGGTTCACCATAATATTTGTCATCATTACAAAATTACTTATATTTTTGGTCGAATTTTAACTCCTGTTTCCTTAACTTAATGGCAGTGCTAACAGCTTTGCCCTGTAGTTTTTGATATGGTTAGGATCACTTGAAAATGTATAATTTTTGTAGTTAGCTCTGCTGTGCATATAAAGCTTACTATTGACTTTTATCACATTATCTCACATTATCTCACATAATATGCATGTGAGAAGAATATGAACTGGAAGAATTTTCGTCTTAGTACACGTCTCAACCTAGAAGGGCCTGTAATTGAGCAAGTGTACGAGTTAATTACTGCAGTTGATAGTGTTAAAAATAGCTGGCAGATAACGAAAAAACTACTACCACAAACAATTGAAAGATTAACTCATTCAGTTATTGTTACATCTTCTGGCGCTTCTAACCGTATTGAAGGAAATCGTCTAACCGATAAAGAAGTTGAGGATCTATATAAAAACCTACGTGTCAAAAAATTCAAAAATAGAGATGAGCAAGAAATTGCTGGCTACTTAGAAATGCTTACACTAATATTTCATGATTATACGGATATTCCAATTAGTGAGTCATCAATATTGCACATTAACAACCAGATGCTACTTTATAGTGAAAAAGATTTGTATCATAGAGGAAAATACAAAGCAAGTTCTAATAGAGTTGAGGCAAAAGATCAGAATGGAAAAGTTGTTGGTATAATTTTTGATCCCACACCACCTTACCTTGTTAGAAAGGAAGTACAAGAGCTTATTGATTGGTATCACTGGTCCTTAAATAATAAATTTAAGCATCCTCTTATTATTATTGCTAACTTTGTTTTTGAGTATCTGGCAATACACCCTTTTCAAGATGGGAATGGCAGAACTAGTAGATTGATGACTAATTTAATGCTGTTGCAGCAGGGTTATGATTTTGTATCTATTGTATCACATGAAAAGATAATTGAAACTAACAAACTTGATTACTATTTAGCGCTTAATAAAACACAAAGTAGCTGGAAAAGTGGCAAAGAAGATATTTCCCCGTGGTTAATATTTTTTCTTAATGTACTCAAAACGCAAGCAAATGAGGCGCATTATATTCTTGAGAGGGAGAATACTGAATATTTATTATCAAGAAAACAATTGTTCTTCTGGGAATGGGCACTTAGCCTTGCAGATAAAGAATTTAGTAGAAAAGATGCTATAGAAGCTCTAGGATTTCCTCCAAGAACAGTAGAGGCAATTACAAAGAAACTGCTAGGGATGAAATACTTACAGCGTCTTGGAGAAGGCAAAGCCACTAGATATAAAGTTATTATTTAAAAGTTTTAGTATGTTTTTCGAGATTTTTTTAAATCCAGTCTTATGCACAACTTTGTTTGCAATTTTATTCGATTAAAAATTGCATTTTAGCAATAAAAAACTTACTTATTGTAGGAAAATCTTGTGTTTGTTCTCATATAAAACTATTTATGGAGTGACAATGGTACATGTATTATACTTACATTTCTGATTCGAAAATTTATGCAGTTGTTTCTAACAAGATTGGTCAACAAATTCTATTGTTTAAAGATGAGAAATAAAGTAATCATCATTTCCAGTATTGCTTTTATTCTACTGTTTTTTATCAGCAGTGCATTTTTAAAAAAAGATCAGGCGGTTCATAGCGATAATGCAACTAGTAGCTTTTCAGTAAAAACTCAAGAATGTGCGCCGCAAAACCGCACTATATATTTAAATTTTTCTGGTACAGTAAATCCCTTACATAGAGCTAGCCTTGTCTCAAAAATAAGTGGTAAGATTATTGCTATTTATTTACCTGATGGTGAAAAGGTAAAAAGAGATGATGTAGTGTTAAAGATAGAAGATTATGACAGGATTGAGCAAGCTCAGAAAGCCAAAGCTTTATTAAAGCAGCGTGAAATTGAGTATGATTCCTCTCACAAACTGAATAAAAAAGGCTATGGGGCACAAATACAAGTAGAAGCAGCTTTTACTGCGTTACAAAGTGCAAAAGCTGACCTAAAAAGGCTAGAATTGGATTTAGAAAATACTGCAGTCACATCTCCTATAGATGGTTATATTGATAAAATCAATGCAAACGAAGGGGATTTTGTTAATGCTGGGCAAAAAATAGCTGACGTGGTTAATTTCGATCAAATTCTTGTAGTGTTATACGTTTCGGAAAATGAAGTAAATAAAATAGAGCTAGGCAGCACAGCTCAAATTAATTTGCTGGACGGAAAAGAATTGGCAGGTGAAGTAAGTTTTATTAGTAAAATTGCTGAGCCTAAAACTGGGTCTTATAGGGTAGAAGTAAAGGTAACTAATAATAAAATGATATCCTTGCAGGGACTAACTGCCAACGTAAGGCTACCTTCAGGCGAAAGATTTGCATATAAAGTTCCTTCTTCAGCCCTGAGCTTAAGTGACGAGGGTGCTCTTGGAATAAAGATTGTTGATGACAATAATTATGTAGTATTTGCACCAATAGAAATTGTTGATCATGAGAGCGATGGGGTTTGGATAGTAGCAAATAACGAAGATAAACCCATAAAGTTAATAGTATTGGGCCACCTATTTGTTAAGCCTGGTGATAAGGTTTAAGACATAAGATCCTTTGACCTTACCCAGAAAAAGTGGAGAGAAAGTGTGGAATGTTTTTTACAAAAAGAATGATGCATCAAATTGTTCTGGAATGCAATAGTTAATAGTGACGTTGTTTGTTATAAAAAATTTCTATGTATTCAAATATTGCAGTTCTAGTTTGTTGAGCAGAGTGTTGTGAAGTATCAATAAGTATTTCTCTTTTCAATGAGCTAAAGAAGCTTTCTGCAACAGAATTGTCGTAACAACAGCCTTTATTACTCATCTATATTCTTTACAGCTAAGAGATATTGATACCCTTGCGCAGTATATTGTGAACCTTGGTCACTGTGCAGCAGTAGATTTTTAACAGGTTTACGCCTATTAATGGCCATTAATAAAGAGTTCATAACCAATTGTTTATTTATTGCACTACTCATTAACTACCATACGTGAGAATTATTGCTGCCAAATATAGCCATCCTTCTTTGGTTTTTATATAAGTAATCCCATACTTTATTTGGTTGATCAACAATAAAGTTTTGATCTAGTATATTGGGAGCTACAGCTCTATTATCTGTTTGTTGTTTTTTAATTTTAAACTTTCTTCTCAGTATAGCCCTGATGTCATTTTTCTGCATAATACTTTGCACCGTTTTCAAATTGCAACTTTTACCCAAAGCCTTCAATTCAGCATGAATTTTAGGAGCTCCATATCTACATTTAGAAACTTGATATATTTTTTGAATAGCTTCGAGTAGCTCTTTATTTGCTGATTCTCTACTGCTTATTTTTCTTGTGGTCCACTTATAGTAGCCACTAGCAGAAAATCCTACATAATTCCTGTACTTTATAGCAGTTACTATATAAAAAAATATTTTACTCTTTTTGACTGGCCAGGGCTTTTTTTTAAATGTCTCTTTCCCTTGTTACTCTTGCTTTGTAAATCAAACCTCTCTTTGTCGTAAGGAGCCATGTTACCTCTACCTGGAAATGCATTTGCCGCTGACTTTTTTTCGTTATATTTCTTCATCCATTTTCCTAATAAACCACCCTTTATTCCTAAATCTCTTGCTATTTTTGTAATTGTTTGACCTGCCTTTCTTTGTTCATTTGCCAGTTTAACAGCTTCCAATTTGAATTCTGCCGTATATTCTCTTACCATTTCTAATCCTCCAAAATTTTATTTTACCCAAAAAAACTCTTTTCTTTCTCTCCACTTTTTCTGGGTAAGGTCACTACTGCTATTCCACGTCAAGAACAACCATAAGTTCATTAGGGTTCACATAACCTAAAGCATTTTTTGCTTGCTCATCAAGCAGATCTAAATCTAAGCTTTTTTCATATAAGCCAAATACTTTGTTGTCCAACTTTTCCTTTTCAGAAGAGACATCCTTTAGCAAAAGTTTATTGTACTCGATTTCTTTTTTTAAATCGATTAACGTCAATAAGCCACGTTTACCTGTAATTGTGCTAATGCTGAAATATAATGTAAGGGAAGAAATGAGTAAGGCTGCGCTTAAACACAGTAACTTTTGCTTCTTTTTAGATATAAGCACCGTACTTTCACATATAAAAAATATATAACATGAAAAGGTGAACAAAAAGCTAAGAACCTTGACGCGCTTTACACCTTGGCTTTACCTTATTTATAATGTAAATCTTACCACCCCTTTTCACAACTTTACAATTTTTATCTCTGTTACGATGAGATTTTAGCGACCCTTTGACTTTCATATCTATAGTAAGAATTAAATTACTTTACATTATAATCACTTATCAAGAGTTAGTCAATTGATAACATTTTATTAAAATATTGTATAATTGTTGCTGATACTTCTTCGATCGACTTTTGCGTGACATCGATAATTGGCCAGTTATTCTGTTTAAAGAGCTCCTCTGCTTCTTTAATTTCCTTTTCTACTTTCTCAGGGTTAGCATATATATTATTATCTTCGTTGTTAATTGAAGTAAGTCTATTTTTGCGTATTTCTATTAGCCTACTTACGTCTATTGTTACCCCTATCGTTAGTTTATTTTTTAATTTTGCCAAGTCAACATAAAAGGGTACTCCACTAACAAAAGGAATATTTGCAACTTTATAGCCTCGGTAAGCTAAATACGTACTGGTGGGAGATTTTGATGTACGTGAAACTCCAACCAAAATTATATCTGCTTTATCAATATCTTGAATATTTTGTCCATCATCATGATTAATAGTGTAGTTTATTGCCTCAATGCGCTGAAAATATTCGTTATTTATCTCAGTATGCAAGTCAAGCTTTTCGTCTTTTTCAATTTCAAGATAAGACGAAATTTCTCTAATAATATGTGATAATATTGCTCTATAGGGAATTTTCAACTTTATACAGTTATCTTTTAGATATTTTCTTAGCTCATCATCAGTAATAGTGCATATAACAAAATTATGCTCATCACTTTTCCTATTAATTTCCTCCAGAATTTTGTCAATCTGCTCTTCTCCTTTTACAAAAGACCAAACATATTCGATCGTTTCTACAGAACGAAAGTGTTTCAGAGCTGATTTTGCAACTGATATAACAGTTTCACCACTTGAATCTGATACTAAGTGTAGATTAAGCTTTTTAAGGGTCATATACTAAAAATAATAGCTAGCAATCTGCTACTGAAATTATGCTAATTTGTTGACCTACGTAAATATAGAAAAACTATCCTGTTGATAAAACTCAAACTAATTGGTAAATTCTTAACACAATTATTCTCAAAACGAATGTTTTTATTAAAGCCTACAAATTTCTCTTATTTTTCTAAGAAAGCTCTACCTTGGCTTGGGGTTATTTGTTTCGCATGTTTTTTAATTGGAATGTCTTTGGCGTTATTCTTCTCTCCAGAAGATTATAAACAAGGAGAAATTGTACGAATCATGTACATTCATGTGCCTTCTGCATGGCTTGCTCTTGGAATATATGGATTAATTGCATCACTTGGTTTCATTTCATTGGTATGGAACAATAGCATTGCTAGTGTCTTGGCACATGCTGCTGCTCCTGCAGGGACAGTCTTTTCGGCAATATGCTTAATCACAGGCAGCATCTGGGGAAAAGGAACCTGGGGCACTTGGTGGGTATGGGATGCAAGGCTTACTTCAATGCTGATTTTATTTTTCCTATATGTTGGCTACCTTTCATTGTGGAGCGCTTTTGATAATGAAGCGAGGGCAGAAAAATCAGCAGCAGTATTTGCCATCTTTAGTGCTATAAATATTCCTATAGTAAAATTTTCCGTGAATTTATGGTCCACTCTCCATCAGCCAGCAAGCATTTTGAGAAAAGGTGGAATAGCAATAGAAAGTTCCCTGCTGTTGCCACTGGTTGCAATGTTTATGTTTTGTGCCACATTTTTTTTAGTAGTGTGGATACTGTATTCACTTTACTTAATTAATTTATATAAGATAAAGAGAGAAATCAGTATGCGGTATTAGGCCGAGAGATGAAAATAGAACACACCACATCACCAAGTAGCAAAGACATTGAATTCCTACTCAAAAAGATTAATGAAGAAACCGTTGATAAAGGTACGTGTAACCCATTTGCTTTTTTTATTCGCGATGATACTGAACAAATTATTGTAGGTTGTAGCGGTTTTGTTATCTATGGTTCAATTTACACTGACTTGCTTTGGGTGCACTCTGATTATAGAAGAAAAGGTATGGGAAAGCAGCTAATGGAAGAAGTTCATGATTATGGTCGTGAGATGCACTGTAAAATAGCAACCGTTGCAACCATGCATTTTCAAAAAGCGAAAGTATTTTATGAAAAGCTTGGGTATAAGTGTGATCTTGTACGTCCAGGGTATGTTAACATGTATATTTTTGAAGAAAGTGTTGTGAGATGCACTGTAAAATAGCAACCGTTGTAACCATGAACTCTAAAATATTTAAAGAGCCTACTAATATCTTTAAGGTAAATGTTCATGTGATTCCGCAGAATAATTCTGTTTTTTGATTCTATCTGTCCATTTATCATTTTCTATATCTTGTTTGTTGGTTGCTTTTTTTTCTTGCTCAACAATTGCCTTATCTATCTCCTTATGAATTGCATCAATTGCATTAATCGCACCTCCTTTTTTGTATACTTCGCTTTTCCCTTCAATAATTAGAGGTTGTCCGGAAACTAGTAAATTCAAGCATATTCCCTCTTTAACATAACCCTACTCATAGCTAGGTATATGAAATTCTCAGTGGATGTTGTGAGTAAATCATACTCCTTCGATAGCCTTCTATTCCTATTAACCCAAGCAAAAGTCCTTTCTACAACCCATCTTCTTGGCTGTACTTTAAACCCTTGTTCTCTTGTTGGTAGTAGCTCAGGTGGCGTATCTTTGTGCACCCAAAATCTACATGGAGGCCTTTTAACAATTTCAATATCTATGTCATATTCTTCCTTTATGTGATTCTTTAAATTTCTTCCTTGGTATCCCATGTCAGCCCACATTTTTTTAACTTTAGTATATTTTGTTCTCATATTGTTTAATGCTATTTTAATACCATCTCTATCATTTTCGTTAGCAGCGCCTACGTAACAACCTAGTATAAAACCCTGAGTGTCTGTAATTATATGCCTTTTTCTACCCTTTACTTTTTTACTTCCATCATAGCCTTTGATCCCCCCTTTTCTGTAGTCTTTACAGATTGACTATCTACTATACAGGCACTCGGCTGCTCATTCCTTCCTATTTTTCTTCTACTATATTTTGTAATTTCATAATTCATTTTCTCAAAAATTCCCTGCTTCTTCCATTGCCTGAACTGCTCATACACAGTCTTCCATAGCGGAAAATCATTTGGTAAATACCGCCATTGACACCCTGTACGCAATACCATACGCGTCAAGTTAAGGAAATAAAGGTATGAAAGAGATAGAATAATAAGGTATAAGTTCTCCCAGATATACTTTTAGTGAGAGAACCAATGAATAAAATAACTTGCTTATCAAAAAAGCTCAAAGAATTTTTTAATGAAAAAGCAGAGAAAATCTCAATTACAACAAGGTTTATAAAAAGAAAGAGAAAGCTAAAAGGTTCATCATTCGTAAAAGCCATGGTCTTGGGTAATATAGGAGTTGATAATTGTAGCGTAGAAACAATGTGTCAATTACTAAACGAGGACTCGATAGATATAACAAAACAAGGTTTGGATTTTAGATTTACTGAAGAAGCAGTGGAATTTATGAAAAGGATGTATAATGAATCTGTGATTCTCTTTAAAAATATCTTGCAAGTTGATTGCAAAATCTTACAGCAATTTAATAGTGTTAAATTATTGGACAGTAGCTATATTACTCTACCTAACAGTATGGAAGAGATGTATAAAGGTTATGGTACTAGCTACAGTGGCTATGAAAGCAATACTAAGTCTGGAATAAAGTTACAATTAGTTTTCGACTACATGAATCAGATAATAGACCAACTTAATTTAACGGAGGGGGTAAGATCAGACCAGGGATATAGGAAACATTTAAGTAATATATTAAGCAATGATTTGCTAATATCTGATCTCGGTTATTTTGTGCCAAGTTCTTTTAAACAAATCAATGAAATAGGAGCTTATTTCATAAGTCGTCGATACCAACATATATGATGTAGAAACAAATCAAAAAATGGAGTTATTAGAATGTTTAGAGATTTTTAGAAAACGAGGTATTGTTAGGAAAAGAAGCAAAAATTAGAGTAAGAATTATATGTCAGAAACTAACTGAAGAACAGTCTATGGCCAGAAGAAGGAAAGCTAATAGATTAGCAAGATCGCAGATCCTCTAAAAGAAATCAAAAATTGTTGAACTGGTCAATATTTATAACTAATGTTCCAGAAAATAAAATTAGTGCTGAGCAAGTATTAACGATTTACAGAGTAAGGTGGCAAATTGAGTTATTATTTAAATTGTATAAAAGCCATATCAGGCTTGATAAGCTAAAAGGAAAGCCATGCAGAGTATTATGTGAACTATATGCTAAATTGTGCGCAATTCTTATATTTCACGGCATAGTTGGTTGCACAGAAGTGAAAAAGAATACAGAACTTAGCTTAACAAAGGCATTTATTGAGCTAAAAAGGCGGGTTAGAGAGTTATTTTTAGTATTAACCAAAATTAATAGTTTAAAAGCATTTCTTAAAAAACTCACTATAACTTGGTCGCGATTTTCATTAAAAGACAAACGTAGAAGGGCTAGAGTATCCACTTGAACCTCTCTAAATTTGCTCACAATCTCTTAACTTGACGCGTATGGTACGCAATACATAGAAAATTGCTTCTAATATTTCTCTTTTGCTATACTTTGGCGGCCTTCCTCCTTTCTTGTATGATACTCTGAAGTGTTTTTCTATTCTTGCCCATTCCCTTTCGCTTAGATCTGTTGGATACTTTTTTCTCATCTTTACCCCGTACTAAAATTTCAGATATTATAGCCTTTTACTAGTTTCCGGACAACCTCTTAGAGGTTGTCCGGAAACTAGTAAATTCAAGCATATTCCCTCTTTAACATAACCCTACTCATAGCTAGGTATATGAAATTCTCAGTGGATGTTGTGAGTAAATCATACTCCTTCGATAGCCTTCTATTCCTATTAACCCAAGCAAAAGTCCTTTCTACAACCCATCTTCTTGGCTGTACTTTAAACCCTTGTTCTCTTGTTGGTAGTAGCTCAGGTGGCGTATCTTTGTGCACCCAAAATCTACATGGAGGCCTTTTAACAATTTCAATATCTATGTCATATTCTTCCTTTATGTGATTCTTTAAATTTCTTCCTTGGTATCCCATGTCAGCCCACATTTTTTTAACTTTAGTATATTTTGTTCTCATATTGTTTAATGCTATTTTAATACCATCTCTATCATTTTCGTTAGCAGCGCCTACGTAACAACCTAGTATAAAACCCTGAGTGTCTGTAATTATATGCCTTTTTCTACCCTTTACTTTTTTACTTCCATCATAGCCTTTGATCCCCCCTTTTCTGTAGTCTTTACAGATTGACTATCTACTATACAGGCACTCGGCTGCTCATTCCTTCCTATTTTTCTTCTACTATATTTTGTAATTTCATAATTCATTTTCTCAAAAATTCCCTGCTTCTTCCATTGCCTGAACTGCTCATACACAGTCTTCCATAGCGGAAAATCATTTGGTAAATACCGCCATTGACACCCTGTACGCAATACATAGAAAATTGCTTCTAATATTTCTTTTTTGCTATACTTTGGCGGCCTTCCTCCTTTCTTGTATGATACTCTGAAGTGTTTTTCTATTCTTGCCCATTCCCTTTCGCTTAGATCTGTTGGATACTTTTTTCTCATCTTTACCCCGTACTAAAATTTCAGATATTATAGCCTTTTACTAGTTTCCGGACAACCTCTAACTTAATAAAAGTATTTACAACAGACTGCACTTGATTATGATTAACCTGACCTTTTGTCAAAGAAGGTAAAGAGCCTAATTCCATCAATACTTCTGGTGCTGTTTTATCTTGAGTGGAAAGTCCTAAATTATCTGCTACTTTACTTATTAATAACTCTCTGTGTTCTTTATTATCTTCCAATTTAGCATAATCACTCAATAGATCTATAACGGTAGATACTCTGACTTCAACAACATCATCAACATCTTCATCTTCTAGAGCAACTCCTGACCCCAATAACCTCTCTCTGAGATTTTCGCTTAAAAGATTGATAAATTCTTCATTTGCATCTGATCCTGTGGTTGATATTGTACCATCTAAATAGTTACTTTGAGCACCGAAGCCATGCTCTATTTGTATTTTTGTCTCAGGTTTAAATCCTAATTTTGCACAGAATTTCTGAAAATATTCTTTAATAATGTCAAACAAGCTCTTGCCATTATCTTTATAATTTTTTAACTCTTTAGGAATAGTAAGTGACAATTTACCATCTCTGTATGTTACAAAGTCTTCACCATTGTGAGATTCAATTGTAAATTCCAATGAACTAGACAGATTACATATCTTATCGCCATGCATAACTTGATTTTTAACAGAGAGTATTGGTAGCCTCATATCAGATCTAATTCTCACATTATTTTGGTTAGCACAATCAATATTTATTACTTTTTTAGGATTTTCTACTATGAACGACTGTCCAAGTGCAAGTTGGGTTTGTATAAATGGAGCAGCCTCATACCCTGCTTGATTACAATTGGTAACTAGCTCTTCTAAAATAGCATCACTTGGAACTTCTGCCCCAGCGTATCTGAACATTTTTTTGAAAACTTCTTTTGCAAAGGAACGGTAATCCTTGTTTTCATCTTTCTCTGTTGGTAATAGATGGATATACCTTTGGCCAGCATTGTAAAATTCTTCAAATTCTTTCTTATATGAATCGGTTTTTTGATGATTGGCAGTTTTGGAATTTTCACAGTGATTTTTCCATAGCTCACCCAATGCATTACTTACAAGCTCTTTCTCAATATCTTCGAGTACTGAAGCAACAAAAGCTTTGCCATGATCCGTATCTATTTCTCTTGTTCCTTTTTTGTTAAATATTTCGTCATTATATATATCATCACTATTAAAAAGTTCGCTTTTGCGGTGCTTAGCTCCTTCCTTAAATGCAATAATAAGATTTTTATCTATTTCTTTTCCGTTAATAATAAAATTCATCCTTTGAAAATCTAAGAACATTGTTTCACCGGAATTCGCTAATTTATTATCTTGATCTGCTCTTAATTTACTAAAATTGAACTCTTTAGCTGTGGCCTTTAATCTAACTACTGGACTCTTATTATTTTTTCCTTTTGTCTCTTTCATAAATAACACCTTACTGTAAATATGCTGTAAGTTATATCATATAATGATGAATAATTTGGTAATATATTAAGAAAATCGACAGTATATTTCTTTATTTAAGGGGTGTAGGAAAGGCGTAGATTTCTCTTTCCATTTGTAGCGTACTGCATTAATATTTATGTATTAATCTAGAAAATAATGATGAATAACATTGTAATTGTTGGTCTGCAATGGGGTGACGAAGGCAAGGGTAAAATAGTAGATTATCTTTCTGAGAATGCAGATGTAGTTGTGAGATTTCAGGGAGGAAATAATGCAGGGCACACTATAGTAGTAGATGATGAGGTTTATAAATTAAATTTACTGCCCTCTGCTGTTTTGAGGCCAGGCAAAATATCTATCATAGGAAATGGCGTTGCTCTTGATCCACACGCTCTAATCTCAGAAATAGAGTCATTGAAAGTTAAAGGAGTAGACGTAAACTATAACAACTTGATGGTATCCGAGAGCTGTCCATTAATACTTAGCATACATAAGGACAAGGAAAAGCTATTTGAAGATTTAAATGGAAATCACAAAATTGGTACAACAAACAAAGGGATAGGGCCATGTTATGAAGATAAAGTTGGAAGGAGAGCTATACGCCTTTGTGACTTAGAAAACGCAGATGAGCTCAATAAAAGAGTGGATACTCTTTTGAATTACCACAATGCTATCAGGAAAGGCCTTAACTACCAGGTGGTTAAAAAAGAAGAAATATTAAAGGAAATTCAAGAGATTTCAGAAAAAATTCTTTCATATAAAAAACCTGTGTGGAAGATATTAAATGACTTGATGAAAGAAGGTAAGAAAATAATATTTGAAGGTGCCCAAGGCGCATTTTTAGATATCGACCACGGAACTTACCCTTTTGTTACTTCAAGTAATACTGTAGCATCGCAAGCAATAACAGGCTCAGGGTTATCCTCCAATGCTTACATTATTGGTGTGGTAAAAGCTTATACAACAAGAGTGGGCAATGGCCCATTTCCTACTGAGCAGAAAAATGAAGTAGGAGATAGCTTGTTTACTATAGGTAAGGAACTTGGAACAGTGAGCAATAGAAGAAGGCGTTGCGGATGGTTCGATGCAGTTTTAGTGCGCCAGGCCGTACAACTCTCTGGAGTTTCAAGCATTGTATTAACCAAATTAGATGTGCTTAATTCTTTTGATACAATTAAAATATGCACTGGTTACAAGTATAGCGGAAAAATGTATGATTATTTACCCGCATCGCATTCAATACAAGGGGAATTAGAGCCAATATATGAAGAGTTTCCTGGCTGGAAAGAAAACACTCAAGGTAAAAGGTCGATTGAAACATTGCCTATCAATTTAATAAAATATATAGAAGGGTTAGAAAAATTAATAGGTGTACCAATTCATCTAATCTCAACTAGTCCAAAGAGAGAGGATGTTATTAAGCTTAAAGATTTCTGAAAACGTCTTTGTATCTTAGAGCCTGTACGTAATCTCAAAAAAGAGATAAAGTGAGAGGATAAAGTATATAAAGTAGGATATGCGAAGTTTATAACCAAGTGACATAAGTCGAGAAAAGTTTGAGATTATTGTAGCAGATCTGGAATCTTGCAGAAAGAAGACAAAACCAAGAACACTTGATTTACATGATATATTTTGTGGAGTGTTATACGTGTTAAAAAGTGGTTGCCAGTGGAGAATGGTATCAAAAGAGTTCCCAAAATGGCGCAATTGTTACGACTATTTTAAGAAGTGGAGTGAAAAACCAGATGTAAATAAAGAAAGTGTTCTGGAGCTGGTATTAAAAAAAAATAATTGCGACAAAACAATGGTCGGAAAAGCTTCTGCATAATTGATGCACAGAGTATAAAAAATGCAGATACTGCTGAAGCTATGATGCAGGCAAGAAGATTTCAGGGCCGTATTGCAGTAGATACGCAAGCATGCAATTTATACAACAACAGCAGAGATAACTGACCGTAGCAGTGCTGTGAGAATGGTCGAAAATGCAAAAGAAAACCTCTCGGGAGTTAAAAATGTACTGGTTGATGCAGGCTATACTGGAGAGAATTTTGTAACTCAAATAAAAACGATTATTGGTGCAACCGTTGAAGTGATCAAAAGAAATGAATTACGTTCCTTTGTTGTATTGCCCAAAAGATGGGTTGTGGAGCGATCTTTTGCTTGGTTAGAAAAATGTAGAAGATTGTGGAAAAATTGTGAGCGAAAACTCAATACTAGCCTACAAATGGTAGTTCTGGCTTTCACTGCCTTACTTCTGAAAAAATTATGAACAGGCTCTTACTAACTCTTATCTAATAAAAAAAATACTTGTGTAACTTCGAATAGTCTATTATGCAAGACAACAGTATAAACATGTAGTAAGAAATGTATAATGAAAAATAAAAGCTCAAGTTTAACACTTGCAGTTATTTTTACACAATTAAGTAATCATAAAAGTTAGTGTAGGGCGAGGTTATACAGTTTGATTTCTTTTAATATATGTTAATTGGTATAATATAAATATAGTTAAGGAGGTGTATTATGATTGGAAGTTTGGCTAAAGAAGAAAAAACAGCAGAGGCAGGAAAAACAGGTGATCAACTTGAAAAGTGTATTGGACCAACTTCACTGAATAGGGAGGTTTATTACTCTACGCTTATCTACTATACATTAAAAGAGTTATATTCACAATTAGGTGATATCTCTTATGCTAATAAAACAAGATCAGAAAAAGAAATAATCAATTTTTATGTTCTACCTCAATTTGCACGTTTTAAAGAAATTATTGATGAAGATATAAAAAAAGATCCTTCGTTTGCAAATTCTGCTATTGTAAAGTTTTGCTCCTCAATTATAAAAAATAACAAATTACTTAAAGAATTAGAAGAAGTTAGTATTCCTGCCAAAAACTCTAGTGTAAAGGCAAGGGTAAGCTTTCAACTGAAAAATCTGAAAGAAAAGGTGTGGTTCTTAGGAAAACTAAAGGAAAAAAAGAATTTCACTTACGTGCAGAGGGCTTTTGGGGATAAGTGGAGTTTTTATGACCTAATAAATGATGGAGATTTTAAAAAAACGTACATAGATAAAGCAGTAACAGAGTCTGCTAATAAGAGCTTTAAGGAAGATATAGATAAATGCATAAAGTTGGCAGAGCAGGGAAAAGAAGCTGCAAGTAAATATCTTGGAGAGAAAGGCGTAGAGCTTCAAGCTTATTACACAGAAACTGATAACGCTTATAGAGTTTTGAATATCAACTCTATTAATTACAATAGAAGTGAGCCAACCAGGATTAGTGACATTTTACAGCAAGAGAAAGATATTAAAGAGCTGAATATCTATTGCAATAAAAAACATGAAATACACGCTCATCGGAAAGGTAAGGAAAGATATTATGAATTTAAAGAGGGCACATATTATGAAATGAAAAGCACTTGGCCTGTAAAGGATGGATCCGAAATGTGTACCATGATTATGAATGTGAGTAGCGATGGCATAACTGAAGTACTAAAATTTAATGATGAAGATTTTGTGCTATCGGATGAGATCTTAGAATTAATAAAGCAAAACGATGAATTATATATTCAAGGTCTCTCCTTATATGATGCTGTACTAGAAAAAGGTAAGGCTGCTGATGTTGTACCTACTGCTAATAATAATTTTCAAAATGAGTCTATAGCGGCCTATCGCGAGGAACCAGAGGGGGAATTAGACCCTAAAGTTGATGCTGACAATAGCCTTCCTCCTTCTATTAATAGCAATGCATCAACTCAAACGGAAGTCAATTTACAACACACTGAAACTCAAACAAAAGTTGCTTCACAACAAATTGAAACTAAAACGGAAGTCAATTTACAGCACACTGGAACTCAGACAGAATTTGCTTCACAACAAATGGATGAATTGATTTTAAATAATCAGATGCTGTCCGAAAAAAACGTTGAATTGAAGCAAGAAATGTCAAATTTGAAAAAAGAAGCTGTTGAATTGAAGCAAGAAATAGAAGCAGGGTTGCAAGTGATAAATAAAAAGCACCATGAATTAATACAAGAAAATCAGCGACTACAGGAGAAACTAGAAACAACCCAAGCAGAAGCTAATCAAACAATTGTAAAGTTAGAGAAGCAGAATAGCAATTTACAAGACAGGTTTGAAAAAGAGGAGCAAAAAAACACGGAATTGCAAACTGAACTGGCACAAAAAAATGAAGAATTAGCAGGTGTGTTAAAAGAGCTACAAGGGAAAGCACAAGAACTTAAAGGTGTATATGAAGAAAAAAGAAAGCTAAAGGAAGAGCTGAAAATTGTTAATGCAGGAAAGAAGAATTTGGAAAAAGAGCTAAATCAAGCACGAGAAGATGCGGAACAGATAATGGTTGAACGACGCCAGCAGAAAGAGCGCTTGAAAGATCAGCTAAGAGAATTAGATCAGGAATATAAGGTACAAGTAGAAATTGAGCAAAAGATTAAAGAATCAGATAGGCAGGATAGCGATTTACAAGATACACTTGGAGAAGAGAGACTAAAACTCAACATTGAAGAACTAGAAAACGAGTACGAGGAATTTCCAGGAGATAAGGTGCTTACACTTGAACTCACTAAAGATGAAGATAAAGTCGAAGAGTTAAGAAACGAGCTAGAGCGTGAGAAAGAAAAGTGTAAACAATTATTAGAAGAAGAAAATGAATGGGGTGATGAATTGGTAGGAATGCTTGATGGACTGGAAGAAAAAATTCGTGCTGATGAACAAAGGAGCTTCAACAATCAATTAACGGGAGAAATTTCTAATGAGTCTGGTAATGCTCCACGACAGAAGAAAAGGTTATCCAAATCTTCAAGCGTTGATAATGAGTCTTATGTTCCACTGAGAGAGAAGACAACATTACTCAGATCTTTAAGCGTTGATAGTGGACTTGATAGCGATGAAGAAAATTGTGATAATGATTTATCTTTCAACATAAGTCCTATAAGTTCTATTGAGAAGGTGGCAGAGAGTAGAAACGTAGGTAGGGTATCATTGTGAAGATGGTTGGGGTTAAGTTGCAACTTAAGTGGGGCGCAAAAGGTCTTTTGTGTTGATAATAATTTAAAATCTATAGTAGACTAAAAAAGATTATTAAATTATAATATAACATATGATAAAGGACGAGAAATCGAAAACAATTTTTGAAGTGGAAGGGGCAGTAACTGCTTTACTACCTGCAGCAGAATTTAGAGTGAAACTGGACAATGAACATGAGATTATCTGTCATGTATCAGGGAAAGTGAGAAGAAGTAAAATACGCATCATTATAGGGGATAGGGTGTTAGTTGAGATGAGCATTTACGATAGGAATGCGAGAAAGGGTAGGATCATTAGAAGGCTTAAAGGTACAAGTGACAGAACGATCTCTAAATAATCTTATTCTTGCTTCATCATCGAAAAGGCGTATAGCTTTACTAAAACAAATAAACATTGAGCCAGGTTTAATTTTGCCAGCAGATATAGATGAAGCCCCTTTAAAAAAGGAACTTCCGAAGGATTACTCAATCCGTATGGCAAAAAGTAAAGCTGAGAAAATACAAAGTTTAAATCCAAATTATTTTGTGCTTGGTGTTGATACAGTTGTTGCTTGTGGTAGAAGGATATTGCTCAAAGCTGAAAACGTTGAGCAAGCAGAAAAATGTATCCGCTTGTTATCAGGAAGAAGGCATAGAGTATACACCAGTGTATGTCTATTAACTCCCGATCAATCTAAACAACATATCAGGACTGTGGTTACAATAGTGAAATTTAAACGTCTCAGTGAACAAGAAATTAAGTATTATTTAGCATCAGAAGAGTGGAAAAATAGGGCGGGGGGATGCAATATACAAGGCCTAGCTGGAGTGTTCGTATTGTTCTTACGCGGCTCCTACTCTTCCGTTATAGGGTTACCATTACATGAAACCTATTGTTTGCTAAGCAATTATTTTAACTTCAATTTATATTGAAATACCTTTATTAGTATCTTTTTTTTGTTGTGACTCAGCAACCTGTTTAGCCCAATCTAGTGGTCTTTTATTTCTGTTAGCTAATGCAATTCTATTGCGATCATAACCATCAGTGTGTTCTGTTAAAGTATCTCCTCTTTCTTCTTCTATTACTCCAGCTTTCAGTTGTGCTTCATCTTTCTCTAGTAATTTATATAGTTCGCTATTTTTATCTACAGTTGGATTAGTGTCATTATTTTCTCGTTCTGCCACTGTTTTTTCTAACCACTTACGTATAGGGTCATATTGTTTACCTTCTCCTATCTTTTCTAAAATGTTTTCTGAGAATGAATCTTTAGGAATATTTTCTTTAGTAGCCTGTTGTGCCGGTTCTCTTAACCCTTTATCCGGGTTTCCCAATGCTCCTTTTAACTCACTCGTATCTCCGATTTCTTTTGGTTCAATGTTTTCTAAGCTCTTCTTTAACTGTTCAGGATTTACTTGAGATTGTTCATTATTGTCATGAGTTGGAGATGAATAGCCCGAATCGTTTGCTTTTATGTCTGTTGAGCTGTCTTTTAGCAACCCAACTTCTCTCAAGCGTTTTTTAGTTTCTTCGCTAATCTGACTCTGATCAGCTGGTTTTAACCCGAGATTTTCTTGACCTAATGTATTTTTAAGTTCTTCAAATAGAGTTAGATTACTTTGTCTAATATGTTCTTCTAATTTCCTTCCTACCTGTTTTAAATCTGTTTGAGATTTACTATCACTATTAGTTGGAGATATATAGCCTGAATCACTTATACTATTTGGTGTTGAAGCAGAGACACTAATAGTTGGACCTTCCACTATTTTTACATCTGCTAAATCGTCTTTTTGCAATCCATCTTCTTTATCTTGTGACAGTTTATCAGTAGGATCAACTTGCCTTAATCCTCTATTATCCTGCTGTGATCTATCTCTGATTTCTTTAAGAAGATTTTCAGGTGGAGTTTGATCACTTTGTTCAATGTTCTCTAAGCTCTTCTTTAACTGTTCAGGATTTACTTGAGATTGTTCATTATTGTCATGAGTTGGAGATGAATAGCCCGAGTCACTTTTATTATTGAGTGCTGTAGCAGAGAGCGGCTGTTCACTTTCTTTCCACTTAGCATCACTAGCATCTTGGTTATCACTGTTATCTGGAGAAGATGAATAAGGAATTATGTCCTTTAATGTCTCTAACGGTGATGGGTTATTTTTTCTACTTCCTGCAATTGATGCTTTTCTATCATCAACATCAATGTGCCGTAAGTTGTTTTTCTTGAAATTTCTGATGTCTTGTAACAGATCGCCTTTGCTATTTCCTTCTTGTTGCTGGGTTTTAGGTTGTTGCTGATCATTAGGTGTTTGCTCACTTCTATCTGGTTTTTGGCTTCCAGGTACAGCATGTCCAAATGTAGGATTGTCATACCGTTCATCTTCTTGCCTATTATCTTGATTGTGGCTTACAGACTTGGTGAAAGTAGAACTATCTGAAGAATCAGAAGTTGCACCTTTTTGCTGATTATTAGGTGTTTGCTCATTTTCGCGCAAGTCATCTGGTTTTTGGCTTCCAGATTTGGCTCCCCCTTGCTCATCGAAAACACCTTTTTTAGGTGGTAGTGAACTAGTTCTAGGTGGAAGTGGCGGAGGAGTTTTTTTGTTCTGAGGATTCTCCTCAAAAAGCGATTGTAGGTTATAAACTTGACCTCCCGAATTTGCTTCTCGTGCTGCTTGTCTAAGCTCACGCTTTTCTTTAGCCTCCTGAGAATTAATTTTATCGTCAAAATCTTTTCCAATTCCGCTATCGTAAGACTGCCTTCTGCTGTTAGATTGTAGTCCAAAATGTGAATGGTGGTCTTCTTTTTTTTGAGTTATATCAGTAGCTTGAACGCTAACACCTCTATTAACATCAATTCTTGTTGTAGTTTCAGATGATAGCTCGTTACTGTCTTTATTATGTTGCATCTCATTCGCTTTTCCTTGTCCTTTCTCCCTGAATTGTATTTCATGCAAGAATAAACCACCTATTTTTACATCTCTGTTTACTTCTAACCGTTCTAGAGAAAAATCATCACCTTTAACAAGGTCTACACCGTTAGCATCAATCTTAATTTTGATCTTACATTCCTTCCCCTCCGCATACCACTTTAAAGTCATTTCATATGAACCATCAGTTACGACATAATGTCTTATTTTTTTCCCTTCTTCCTCAGCAACAAAACCATGCATTCCGCTCTTTCCATCACTATGCAATGTTGAAAATCCCGAGATTTCATTCTTCTCACAAAAATCACTGTTTAAAAATTCGCTGATTTTAAACTCTTTTTTGTTATTTCCCAGCGTAATACTTGCGTGATTACCGTATATTGAAACTCCTGCAACATCATCAACATACTCTTTCAACCTTTCTTTAACTTCACTTTCAAGGTCTTGTCCAGCTTTCTTTGTCTTGTCGCATTTCTGAAGAATAACTCCATATGCTTTATCTTTGTTTTCTTCTTCGTCCCAATTCCAGTTGGCGTGTTTTGTTAAAAACTTTACTGTGTTAAAATCAACTCTAGCATTATAAATTGGGTCGTCTTCCTTTTTTATTTTATCAAATAAAGGAAAAATTTCTTGAATGCGCTCATTATAAATGTGTTCTTGTTGTGTATCGTTAGTGCCCATATATCCCTCACTAATAACCCTCTGCCTTTAGTTCTAGCTAATACTAGCTAATATAATTATCACAAGCATTGGTTGAATTTTTATTAAGGAAGGTTGTGTTACTAATGTGATGACACAAGCTATTTTATGGTAACATCAAACGATTTAAGTTGTCATTCCAGTCTGGAATCCAGCCTTTCACGAACCCCATCAAAAATGTTGTGTTTTAACATAAGATTAGCTACTTTTATGCTCACTAACTTAGTGCCAATCAAGATTCCTGGATCCCAGTGTCTGGGCACTGGGATGACATCCTTCTTGGCGGAAATCACTCTTATATCACAACAGCTGCATAGCCTAAATTGCTTTAGCTATAGCTCTGTTTTTGCAACTTCAAATATCTGCTACTCATAGTAAACACTTCTGGATCTTGAGAGGTTAGCTTGAGTATAGCGAGTATGTTGATAAACAACAAAGCAGCAATCGAGATATCAGCAACATCCCATAGCAACCGGACTTTACCTATCGCACCAAGCGGAATGATCATGGTAAAAATTACAATCCAGATTTTAGTGTATTTATTATCCATAGACACATAGCGTATTGTCTGTTTTGAGCAAAAAAACCAAGTAAAAATAGTAGTAAAGGCAAAACAAAACATTATGGCCATAATTAAATAGTCAATATAGGGCCAATTCATAGCTTTTCTAAAAGCAAATATGCACATGTTAGTACTCTCTAAATCAGTGACCCAAGAATCTGTGACAAGCAGTACCATTGTTGTAATAAACACTATGAATGCAACTATAAAAGGCGATATTATTGTGATTAGGCTCTGTTCAATAATAAATTTATTATTATTTTTCTTAGGAACAATTGAAGAATGTACGATTCCTTCGAGGCCAAGCCCTATATCTGTTGCAAAAATACCTCGCAAAGTTCCAACTTGAATAATAGTCAACATTTCTAAAATCAAACCTAGAGATAAACCAGAGTTAAAGCTACTAGTTGTAAAAAAACTGCTTGTTATTAGTTTTAGAGAAGGAAGAATATTTTCACTAAATTTAAATAATATGATACCGCAAAGTGTGAGGTAACTTACCGTCATTATCGGTATCATAGCCGATATAAAAATTTTAATTTTTTTTAAGCTGAGAGCTGCAACAACAAAAAATATTATGGCCATTACAATGCCACCAACAACTACAGGCACATCTATCATATTAAGTGGTATTGATAGAGAATTTACCTGAACAAGGTTACCAACTGTTATTGAAACCATCATCATGATAACTAGAAAGACAATTGTGGCCTTCCTAGAGTTAAACGCATCAGTCATGTAGGCTACAGGGCCACCTATAAACCGTTCGTTCTTTTCCTTTCTGGTTTTTATACTTAGATAACAAGTGACATATTTTATCACAGAAGTGATAACAATAATTATTGCCATCCATAAAATAGAGCCCGGTCCTCCGGTTTTTAGAGCAACAGCAGTTCCTGAAATATTTCCTACTCCTAAATTTCCCCCTAAAATTGTAAACAGAGCGGCTATAGAAGAAAATTTATTTTCTCCTTTTTTAGCTCCAAGGAGTGAAAGGGCGTATGGTAATCTAAATACCTGTAGCCATTTTAGTTTAATCGATAGGTAAACACCAGCAACTAGCATGAGTAATATTGTTGGCAGTAATAAAACAAACTTTACTGTATCCATCTGTAAAAGTGAGATTTTTATTTGAGTATACAACAAAAATTGAAAATACCTAACCTATTTTCTATGTATGACTTCGTTTCCGTCATTCTAGAAACCTTTTCTTGTCATCCAAGTAGCGTGACACATAACTGTACGAACATTGTAATATGGTACAATGTTAAGACGATGTCATTCCAGTGCTTGACACTGGAATCCAGCTTTTAATGCAACCCCTCACCAAAAATATTGTGTTTTAACATAAGGTTAGCTACTTTTATACTCACCAACTTAGTGTCCAATCTGGATCCCAGTGAGCTTTGTTGCATAGCAGCAGAAAAATTAGTGATTACTGACAAAATTCATTATAAATAGCGATTTAACTGTTGAAGAAAAAATATGCCACAAAAAATGAGGGTCAGTAACCATAGCGAATATAACAAATTTCTAGAAAAAAGAGGAAATATTTTTCATTATATCAACGAAGCCATAGAAAAGTGGTACGAGAATGGTCCAAAAATACCAGGTGGCAACAATATTTATAGCGATAAAGTTGTAATTTTGGTGCACATAATAACTTGTTTATTTAGAATAGGCCTGAGGCAAACAGTTGGGTTTATAGCAGGATACCTTGAGCAAATTGGGAAAAATTTGCAAGTTATCAGCTATTCACAATCATCAAGAAGGTTTAAGAAACTCAATATTAAGATCAATGATTGCAGAAAATAATATGGAAGATATCGAAATTGCTATAGACAGTACAGGAATTAGTATATACAACAACACTCCTGGTCATAGCAAAGAAAATAGCGAAGATAGAAAGTATCGCAGCTATGAACAGACAAGAAAATTGCATGTAATGTTGAATACAAACAGCAAAAAAGCCATAGCTGTAAAATACAGTAACGGCTGATCACTATGGAGCTTGTGATTTGCTAAAAGAAGTCGATTTTCAGTATGTCATAAAAGTACTATATGCAGATAGGGCATATGACAGAGAAAAGCTCTATAAGCTGTGTAATCAATATGGTATAAAAACGAAAATTCCTCCGAAAAACAACGCAACAGAGCATCCAAAGTTAGACTATATGGCTGAGAGAAATTCTGCAGTCAAGCTCATAAAGTCATATGATGAAGATGGTATAAAGAAGTGGAAAAAAGAGATGAGTTATGGAAAAAGATCTTATATAGAAGGTTTTTTCTCGCGATTAAAAAAGACATTTGGATTTAGTTTTAGGAACAAATCTGAAATGAATCGTGAGAGGGAACTGCTACTCAAATGTTATTTGCTTAACAAATTTACTGAAATAGGCATGGCTAAATTTGAGATAGCTTCATAAATTTATTGTGCGTTACCTACTATCCGAAGAGCGATGCAACAAAGCCATCCCAGTGTCTGGGCACTGGGATGACATCTTTTTTCTTGGTACAAATTACTCTTATATCTCAATGTTCGTACAGTTAGTGCGTGACACTTGTATCTTTATGATGTGAGGCATTAGAGCTAAAATACCTCACAGGGAGGGTGAAGCTGATGCGACACTAATGCCATTAAGCCAGATTTTGCTTCCCTCCCATAGAGTTAAAGACTGAACAGTATCTTTTGGAATTATATCCCGTATTACAAGGTTAGTCTAAACTCTCAGTTTATTTATAGTCTTGGAGGCAATTTTATGCAAGTAAATGCTATTTTGGGTGTGGATATTTCAAAAAAGAAATTTGATGTTTGTTTGTTAGTGGACAGTAAAAAACGACACAAAGTCTTTCAAAATAATCAAGATGGTTTTGCAAAACTTGTAGTTTGGTGCAATGGCCATGGAGCAAATCTTACTCATTTATGTCTTGAAGCAACTAGTTGGTATGGAGAAGATTTGGCTACTTTTATGCACGATTTAGGACATAATGTCAGTATAGTAAACCCAGAAAGCTTTTGGCAAAAGTGAGCTGCTCAGAAATAAGACAGATAAATCAGATGCAGCTATGATAGCTAGATTTTGTATCGCCAACAAACCTGCTCTTTGGAAGCCCATTGCACCTGAAATGAGGCATTTGAGGGAGCTTTACCGTTGCATGCAATCGCTAAAAGATGATAAGGTGCAACAGACAAATCGCTTGGAAAACAAAAATATGCATTCCAGTTGCAAAGAAGCTATATCTAAAGTAATTTTGGCAATAGAGGAGCAAATTATTGTTCTCGAAAAAGAAATTAATGAGCATATAAATAACTATCCACATCTAAAAAATATGGTGGAAAACCTTAAGACTATAAAAGGTATAGGATATCTTACTGCTGTTGCTGTTGTCGCAGAAATGCCATCAGTTGATAACTTTGACAATGCTAAACAATTTACAGCTTTTGCTGGTCTAAATCCAGGACATTATCAATCGGGATCGTCAGTAAGTAAGAGAAGTTGCATATGCAAAATAGGATCTGAGCGTATTCGAAAAGCTCTTTATATGCCAGCTATAGTAGTCAAAAACCATAATAATCATTTTCAAAAGTTTTGTCAGCGTCTAGCAAGTAAAGGCAAATGTCCAAAAGTCATAGTTCTTGCGTTAATGCGAAAATTAATGCATGTCTTTTTTGGTATTCTTAAAAATAATCAACCATTTAATTGTAATTTTGTTGGATAATTTGTTTGACAGCAGAGACAGTATCTGGGATCTAAATTTTTTATGCGAAACCATTATGTTTATATACTTGTAGGCCCAAGTTCCTCACATAGTGAACAAAAAAGTAAATGAGATTCCAGTGTCACGCGCTGGAATGACACCTACCCCATGAGAACTCTATTTTTCATACCACTCATTTATAAGTTTATTGATATCAGAATCTATAAAATCCTTTAATGGTTGCCTGATTTTTATCTCAACATTTTTAGGGATGCACCTATCTTTACATATCGCATAATTTATATGGAAGTTAAGGTCAATATACCCTTGATTTAAAAATATATTCATCTTAAAGGGAAATAATACCATATCCTCATATACGTTACTTACAAACGTCTCTCTCCCTACTTTATCTTTATGTTCCTTTGGAATAGGCCAGTGAATATTTATATCTGATGCATTACCTTTGTAACTAATAGACGTGGGAAGGCCAAAATCTCCAGGATCTTTATAATATATGTGCCAGCCTGGTTCTACTGTAACCTTTATTGCACCTTTAAGAGTGAAGCTTGCTTCATTTATCTCGCCAATAAGTAAATCAAATTTTGCAATTTCCTCGTCAGCATATAGTTGAGCGCAAGAAAAAAATAAAAATAATATTAAATATATATATATTTTCATTAAGGTAAATTTCTCCTTTTATAGAGAAAGTAATTTAGATTTTAATTATTATATTTAATAGTATTATATAGATTATTTATTAATATAGCATTATGCTATAGCTAAACTGACTTACGACAATCTGAAAAACGACAAATTCGTCATTCCGCTACTTGTTAGCGGAATCTATGCCGAGATACCGCGAATGAATCCACAACTGTACGAACATTGTGATTTTGGCCCATAAGGAGGGTGTCATCCCAGTGCTTGACACTGGGATGGCTTTGTTGCATCACACTTTATGAGATGGTGATTTATGGTAAATTCATGTAACTATCTCAAATTTAGCCATACCAATATCAGTGAATTTATTAAGCAAATAGCATTTAGTTCTTTTTCTCGATTTATCTCAGATTTATTCCTAAAACTAAATCCGAATATTTGCTTTAATCTTGAGAAAAACCCTTCAATATAAGATCTTTTCCCATAATTTACTTCTTTTTTCCATTCTTTCATGCCATCTTCACCGTATAATTTTATTAACCTAATAGCAGCATTCCTGTCAGACATATAATCTATTTCTGGATGTTCTGCCGCATTGTTTATTGGTGGAATTTTTGTCTTTATATCATATTCGTTACACAACTTATAAAACTTGTGCCTATCACATGCTCTATCTGCATATAGTGCTTTTATGGCATGCTGAAAATCAACTTCTTTTAGCAAATCACAAGCTCCATAGTGATCAGCCGTTACTGTATTTTACAGCTATGGCTTTTTTGTTGTTTATATTCAACATTACGTGCAATTTTCTCGTTTGCTCATAGCCACGATATTTTCTGTCAGTGCTATTTTCCTTGCTGTGACCAGGAGTGTTGTTGTATATACTAATTCCTGTACTGTCTATAGCAATTTCGATATCTTCCATATTATTTTCTGCAATCATTTATCTTAATATTAAGTTTCTCAAACCTTCTTGATGCTTGTGAATAGCTGATAACTGCCAAATCTCTTCCTATTTGTTGCAAATACCCTTTTATAAACCCGACTGTTTGTCTTAAACCAATTCTAAAGAAACTGACGATTATATGCACCAAAATCACAACTTTATCACTATAAATATAGTCGCCGCCCTGCATTTTTGGACAATTCTCGTACCAATTTTCTATGGCGTCATTGATATAACAAAAAATGCTTCCTCTTTCTTGGAGAAATTTGTTATATTCATGGCAGTTACTGACTCTCATTTTTTGTGGCATATTTTTTCTTCAACAGTTAAATGGCTATTTATAACGAATTTTGTCAGTAACTGCCAGTTCTTTTCACTTGAGCGATGCAACAAAGCCCACTGGGATCCAGAAAATTTGATTGTGTACTATACAACATTTTCGATTAAAAGCTGGATTCCAGTGTCAAGCACTGGAATGACATCACAGGGGCACTGGAATTTTTGTTTCAATATTTGTACATTAGCCATGCATCTGAACAGATACTGTAAATTAGCTATATTACATTAGCCCATCAGATGAGTTGTAATGGTTATAATTGTCTGATAAGTGATCTCTAACATCGTGACCTAACTCATTGGCATCAGGCTTAACTTCGTGATCTAACTCATTAGCATCGAGCTTAAACAAAGAAGGATTATCATCAGATTGTTGATTAGACTCTTTCTCTTTCGACCCAAATAACCATGAAAAGAGTGATGAGATAGAATCAATAATGGATTTAATTGTTGAAAAAATATTGGATAAGAAATTACTGGGTTGCTGAGTATCCTCTTCGGCTGATTCTGGTTCAGGCTCTTTTCCTGCTGTGTCATCCACATCTTCTTCAGGTTTACTTCTGCTTATAAGTGTCTTATCTAACCATTTGAATATATTCTTGTCTAGATTATGAAAATACATTTGACTTATCTCCTTATTTTCATCAACGTAAATCACTAAAGTTGTATTCTCATTCCCCAATCCATCACATTCACTAACGAGCGATTCATGAGAGTTCTTAATGTCTTTGATAAATTGAAGTTTTTCTTCTTCTGCTGAAAGATAATCTCTGTGTTCTGCTCTATAAGTGGTGCCTTTGTATTTAAAACTAAACATTGATTCACGATCTTCATATTCATCTAGTCCAGAATTCTTGACACGTTGTATAATTTGAAATTTCTCTTCTTCTGAAAGGTCCTTGAGGTATATACTACCAGTTGTATCTTTATATTTAAATTTAAACATCCATCCATGGTCTTCATATTCATCTAGTCCAGAACTCTTGACACGTTGTATAATTTGAAATTTCTCTTCTTCTGAAAGGTTTAGGCGGTATACACTACCAGTTGTACCTATGTATTTAAAAATAAAACTCCATCCATCGTATTTATATTCATCTACACCCATCTGCTTGCAAATAGCTTTATAATTTTTTTCTTCTACTTCTCGTCCAACAACATTTGCTATGAGTTCAGTATCCAGAATACTCAAAGTTTGGACTGTTGCCGATGGTGAAAAACACAATTGAAATATGTGGCCTAGCTCATGACCTAGAACAAAATCCATGGCACTTTGCTTATATGTCAGAATATTCTGACAATCTGTTACTCCTCGTGTAATATATCCTGGACCACCATCTTCATCTAAGCCGAGAAGATTGTTATACTTTGTATAATCGCTTCTATTATTAAAAATGTGAACCGTTATATTGTAACTTGCATTACTATTTTTCAAGCAAAACTTTTCTTTAAATGCTTCATAGGCAGTTTTAATGTCTGTTTCTATTTGGTTTTGTTCCTGCTCAGATAAGTTGTCGTATTTTATAGTACAATTTATATACCCGTATTTAACGGTAAAGCTGTTAGACAAAACATCATGTATATTTGTGGAAAAATAATTGAACTGCTTTGACTCAGCTTCCTTATACAATTGATGCCCATATTTATCCCTAGAATACTTTGGTAGTTTAGGTACTTTGGCAATTAAGTTTTTGTTACTATCAAAAAAAGAAATATCAGAATTACCAATCCTAAAATCCTTTATAGATTGCCCGCAAGTGCCATCATTTGCACAATCATGATTATCTTTCTTATTAAACCATGCGTTGGTGTATTTTTCCATTTTGATACCTCACTACCAAACCTTACTATATTATTATCTTGGTAAAAATCATAATAATTCGTTAACTTGTATTTTAAATCTGTATCAAATGTGCTTTTCTCGTAAGGTATCAATTGTGAAGTAATTAACTTTATTTGTTTAAAATTTTGCTAAAATAGCTCTTTTTATACTATGTTTTATATAGCTAAACTGACTTAGATTTACTGACAATTTGAAAAACAAAAATTCGTCATTCCGCTACTAGAGGTTGTCCGGAAACAAGTAAAAGGCTATAATATCTGAAATTTTAGTACGGGGTAAAGATGAGAAAAAAGTATCCAACAGATCTAAGCGAAAGGGAATGGGCAAGAATAGAAAAACACTTCAGAGTATCATACAAGAAAGGAGGAAGGCCGCCAAAGTATAGCAAAAGAGAAATATTAGAAGCAATTTTCTATGTATTGCGTACAGGGTGTCAATGGCGGTATTTACCAAATGATTTTCCGCTATGGAAGACTGTGTATGAGCAGTTCAGGCAATGGAAGAAGCAGGGAATTTTTGAGAAAATGAATTATGAAATTACAAAATATAGTAGAAGAAAAATAGGAAGGAATGAGCAGCCGAGTGCCTGTATAGTAGATAGTCAATCTGTAAAGACTACAGAAAAGGGGGGATCAAAGGCTATGATGGAAGTAAAAAAGTAAAGGGTAGAAAAAGGCATATAATTACAGACACTCAGGGTTTTATACTAGGTTGTTACGTAGGCGCTGCTAACGAAAATGATAGAGATGGTATTAAAATAGCATTAAACAATATGAGAACAAAATATACTAAAGTTAAAAAAATGTGGGCTGACATGGGATACCAAGGAAGAAATTTAAAGAATCACATAAAGGAAGAATATGACATAGATATTGAAATTGTTAAAAGGCCTCCATGTAGATTTTGGGTGCACAAAGATACGCCACCTGAGCTACTACCAACAAGAGAACAAGGGTTTAAAGTACAGCCAAGAAGATGGGTTGTAGAAAGGACTTTTGCTTGGGTTAATAGGAATAGAAGGCTATCGAAGGAGTATGATTTACTCACAACATCCACTGAGAATTTCATATACCTAGCTATGAGTAGGGTTATGTTAAAGAGGGAATATGCTTGAATTTACTAGTTTCCGGACAACCTCCTATAGTATTTTCTAAAACGAATGATAAACGTCTAAAATGGTATTACCAACTAAAAGGTGTAAGTCTGTACATTGATGCATTAGAGGTCTGAGGCGACTTTTGATGGTGTGCCAACAATGCTCTATCGGATTTAGATCTTACTATTACCCACAAATATAAATGTTTGTTGCATAGCTCTTAATGGCATAACTTTTGCTTGAAATAACTGTTTATATGGTGCAATTTACAGCTTTTAGTTGCTAAAATTATAACTCTTAGTTTAATAATTTTAATCTAATAAGCTTTCAGGTTAATAAAATTAAATTATTTGAGTAAATACAATACTATGTTTTTATTTGTGGGTAATAGTAAGGCTTAAAGCAAAATGTAGTACGAACGGTAGGTGGATCTAAAAGATCGAATTACAATCCTGTATACAGCATTTTGCATTATTGTTTGATTATATTTATAGGTACAAAAATGGCTAGAATAATTTTCATGGGAGTAGATGTTTCCAAGGAAGCATTGGACATCTCAATTAATGGCAAGCATAAGCGCATAGCAAACGTGAGTGATGCTATATCTAAGTTTATAGAAACAAATATAGTCGATTTACCCATCAAGTTATGTGTAAGCTGGTGGCTATGAAAAGCTCATTATAAAATTGTTGCAAGATAACTGTCCATAAAGCTCACCCGAATCGGGTATATGCATTTGCCAAAGCTTGCAATCATTTTGCAAAAACTGACAAGTTAGATGCTAAATTACTGGAAAAATACGCTGAATTTGTCAGTAAAGACGGTGAAGTAAAAGGATGTATAATTTCACAAAAGCAAGAGGAATTAAAGGAGCTGGGGGCAGTTGAGCGTAATTTAAATGATGCAATTCATGCAAACAAGTGTCGCCTGCAAAGTGCGACGGGAAAAGCTAGAGAATACATAGAAAGACAGATAGGGTTTGCTGAAAAACAATTGAAAGAAATTAGGCAAGACATAGAAGACGCAATAGCTGAATTGAAAGGAAAAAATGAGCTTTTAATCAGCTATAAAGGTATTGGATCAAAGACGGCGAGCGTTCTACTGACAGAGGTGCCTGAGCTTGGTAGATTAGAGAATAGAGAAATTGCATGCTTAGTTGGAGTTGCACCTAAAACTAGTGAAAGTGGAAGAAAAGTTGGCAAAGCTCAAATCAAAGGAGGCAGGTTTTATGCAAGGAAAGCACTATACATGTCAGCTCTTGTTGCTATGCGCCACAACAGAAAAATGAAAGCGTTTTATCAGCGTTTGGTTGATTCTGGCAAAGCTGCTAAGGTTGCATTAGTTGCTGTCATGAGAAAAATTATCGTTTGTTTAAATGCCATGATAAAAAATAACAACTTTTATCTTGACTCTTAAGACGGTAGATGACAGACCATTGATTGTATGGGTTCCATCTGTTATATATAATCTTTTTGAATACGAAGAAAACTGATGAATGAGTATGATATTACGGTTATAGGTAGCGGTCCTGGTGGTTATATAGCGGCAATTAGGGCGGCACAGCTTGGGTTTAAAACTGCAATTGTGGAAAAAGAAAAAAATTTAGGCGGTATATGCTTAAATTGGGGATGTATACCAACAAAATCACTGCTTAGAGCATCTGAGGTTTATAGGCTAATAAAAAGATCAAAAGAGTTTGGTATAGAAGTAAAGGAAGCGAATTTTGGTATACAATCAATAGTGAAATACTCAAGAAACGTTGTTGATAAATTGTCAAGCGGTGTTGCATATTTGATGAAAAAAAATAATATCAAAGTTCATCAAGGTTTTGGTAAACTTGCAGGCAATGGTACTATAAAAGTCGTTAGCGATAAGGAAGAACAAGAAATTGTTTCCAAGCATATCATTTTAGCAACAGGCATGAGGGCACGGAATCTGCCTGGAATAGAGGCAGATGGAGATTTAATATGGAATGCGCAGCACGCTATGACTCCAGAGAGATTACCAAAATCGCTACTAATTATAGGGTCTGGTGCAATTGGAATAGAATTTGCAAGTTTTTATAGTACTTTGGGTGTTGATGTAACAATCATAGAGATAAAGAGCACTATTTTGCCGCTGGAGGATAAGGACATTTCAGATTTAGCACAAGAAATATTCACAAAACAGGGGATAGAAATATATACAAGCAGTAGCGTAAAAGCTCTTACTAAAAGTAAAGACTCTGCTCAAGTGCTACTAAGTAGTGGTGAGAGCAAAGAATTTGAGAGGGTGATTGTTGCGGTTGGAATTCAAGCAAATATTGAAAATATAGGTTTAGAAAATACAAAAATTAAATTAAGCCCTTCTGGCTTTATTGAAACGAATGAATGGTATGAAACTAGTGAATCAAATGTGTATGCAATAGGTGATGTAGCTGGCCCACCATGTTTAGCACATAAAGCGAGCCATGAAGCCGTGATCTGCATTGAAAAGATTGCTGGTAAAAATGCTCATGCGTTAAAAAAAGAATGCATACCAAATTGCACTTATTCTCATCCACAAATAGCGAGCATCGGCCTTACTGAGGAACAGGCAATAAAAGGTGGGTATGATATAAAAATAGGAAAATTTCACTCTAACTTTAATGGTAAATCTGTTGCACTCAGTGAAACTGAAGGGTTAGTGAAAACGATTATAGATAAAAAAACCGGAGAAATTCTGGGTAGCCACATGATAGGTGCAGAAGTAACGGAGTTAATTAGCAATTTTGCTCTTGCAAAGCAACTAGAAGGAACAGACTTCGACATAAAATCTACGATTTTTCCTCATCCAACCATTTCAGAGATGATACATGAATCAGTGCTTGCTGCAGATGTTAAATAGTTGAACTAACGTTCCATCGTTTTAGAGTTGTCAATGTCTTGAGTAGTAGTTTGATTAGGCACTTTAGTTTCAATAGATTGATTACCACCAGCATCAGAATTCTGTAACTCTTCTTTCAATCCCTTAGCTGCTTCTTTAACTTCAAGCTTTGCCTTTGGATGAAGATCTTCTGGGCCTTTTCCTTTAGTATCCAAACCTTGTTGTAGATTAGTGCTTTTCATTTTATTATGCTGCTCGTGCTCAGGTAGGTCAACGACCGAATTGAAAAGAATTTTTATTATATTTTTTAGCAGTTCTAAAAAACCTCCGCTTCTGCCTTCTCTTTGTTCTTGAGGTTTATTTTTCTCATTAGGTTCTTTTTTACTATTACTTTTAGGCATTTTTAACTCAACTATCATAACGCTTAATAAAATTCTACGTGCAAATTGTTAAATAACAGTTAACAATCTAGGATTTATTATTTACAGATGGATATTATTTTAGCAACAGGTGGCACAGGTGGGCATATCTTTCCGGCCATAGCTTTAGCAAAAGCACTAAAGACACAAGGATACAATTGCATATTATTCACTGATAAAAAAACAAATAAAAATACCGACATAGAAAGCTACACCTTACCATTACGTAGACCAAGCAGCAACAAATTTAAGTTTTTCCTTTTCTTGATATACAGCTCTATGTTAGCACTGTATCAAGTAAGAAAATTAAAACCAAAATCGGTCATTGGTTTTGGTAGCTATGCTTCTTTTCCAACTCTTCTTGCAGCAAGAGTTCTTTCTATACCTATAATTTTACATGAACAAAACACAGTTTTAGGGAGAGTAAATAGATTCTTTTTCAAGAGTGCAAAATTAATTGCAACCAGCTTTCCGGAGACTAAATATGCAGAGGGCAATAAATGTATTTTTACAGGAAATTTTGTTGATATAAAAGCACAGAGCCATTCTAGCACTGAGAAAATCCTAAATATATTGGTCATAGCAGGCAGCCAAGGTGCAAATTTTTTTGATGATGTAGTAAGCAGCGTAATTTGTGATTTACCTATTAAAATGAAAAAGAAAATTAGAGTGACGCAGCAATGTACGAAGAAAAATGTAAACAAGGTCAAAAGTCTATACAAAAGTGAAAAGATCGATTGTGAATTGAGTGAATTTTTTGATGATATGGAGAATAGACTGGCCAATGCTCACTTGGTAATTAGCAGAGCAGGAGCAACTTCAATAGCAGAGATCACTCTTGCTAGGCGTTCTGCTATATATATTCCTTACCCTTACTCAAAAGATAATCACCAATTTTATAACGCAAAATATATTGAAGACTCGAGAGCAGCTATAATAGTTAAGCAGAATAGTGAAGCAAAAAAAAATCTAACAGAGGTACTATTTGATCTATTAAATAATTCTCAAAAATTGCGTGATATGAGCAATAGTACAGAAAAAACAGGGATAAAGAATGGGACTACTGAGTTTGTTAAGGTGATTGTTCACAGGTTTAGTTGATGGCTGCTTGCTTTTTCTTCAAACACGTCCCAAAGATCCTTTTCTAGCGATATATTATACAATTTATTGATATAAACTACTCCCGTGGGTGAAGTTGTGTGTGCGCCAAGAAGTGCGTAAGGAACAGTTGGCGAAAATCCAACACGGGTAAAGCTTAGCCGGCAACCTGGAACAAACCATTATGCTGCGTAAGGTAACGAGCGTAGTAAAGCTAATGGAATGGACAACATAGGGTGCAACGAAAGTGAAGGTATTGAGTCCCGTAATTCACGCGTCATGGGGGCTGACACTTTACATTTGGTGGAAGGCAACATGGGTAATAACGCTAAGGCAAGATATTACTCACCTCATCGGGATCGAAGGCCGCGTCATGTGTTGAGATGGACCTTACGTGAACTTGGGAGATCCTTTGTATTCCTGTAAGGGTACTCTGGAACAAGTCAATAAAGGCGAGGACTGGAGGAAGATGCAAAGGAAGTCGGACTAACTGATAGTACTCGGAGTGTGGGAAAGCCACATACAAGGGGAAGCGGTTAGCAATATAGTGACTGGTATAGGGATTGCTATACCAATACAACAGAGATTGGAGGAGTATGCAAGGAAAACTAAACCAGATAGCAGTAAGGGCTAAGCAAGATAAGCGAGTAAAATTTACATCATTAGTTCATTTGATTAATGAAGAGAATCTTGCAGAGTGTTATAAGGAACTAAAACGCAACAAGGCTTGTGGTATAGATCGTGTGACAGTGGAAGCTTATGGAGAAAATCTAGAAGAGAAACTTAAAACACTAGTGGATAGTATGAAGAGAAAACAATATCAACCGCTACCAGTGAAAAGGGTATACATACCCAAAGCCGGGAGCAAAGAGAAGCGCGGTCTCGGAATACCATCAACGGAAGATAAGTTGGTACAGGTAATGCTAAAGAAGATATTAGAAAATATTTATGAAGCAAACTTTATGGACAGCTCGTATGGATTTCGACCAGGAAGAAATTGTCATCAGGCGATAAACGCTCTAGATAAAGCAGTTATGCACAAACCAATTAACTATATTGTAGAAGTGGATATCAAGAAGTTCTTTGATAATGTTCAACATAAATGGCTAATGAATTGTCTAAGGGAACGAATAGCTGACCCAAATTTATTGTGGTTAATAAAACGATTTCTAAAGGCAGGAATAGTCGAAGTTGGATGTTATAAAGCAACCGATCAAGGCACACCACAAGGTGGTATAGTAAGCCCTGTATTAGCTAATATATACTTACACTATGTGCTGGACTTATGGTTTGAAAAGAAATTTAAGCCAAAAGCCAGAGGATATTTACAGCTAATAAGGTTTTGCGACGATTTTGTAGTTGGCTGCGAGAGGGAAGAAGACGCAAAAGAATTTCTAGAATTACTGAAACAAAGACTAAGTAAATTTGGGTTGGAAATAGCTGAAAATAAAACAAAAATAGTAAAGTTTGGTAAGAAAGAATGGTATCAAGCAGAAAGAGAGAAACGTAGGACGGCTAGCTTCAACTTTCTAGGATTTACACATTATTGTGGAAAAAGTCGTAATGGTAAACTTATGATGAAGCAGAAAACTTCAAAAATAAGCCTAGCCAGAAAGATTAAAGAAATCAAAGAATGGTTGAAGATGGTACGAAGTCGTATCTGTCTCAAAGATTGGTGGCAGAAACTTAAAGCCAAACTAACAGGACACTATAGCTACTTCGGAGTTAGCGGAAATTATCGGTGTTTGATTCAATTCTATCGACCGGTAACAAAGTTAGCATTTAAGTGGATAAACCGACGTAGTCAAAAGAAAAGTATGGATTGGGAACAATTTATACACTATTTAAAAGTAAATCCATTACCAAAACCAAAGGTATATGTTTCTTTATACACAGGAGCACTAGTGTGAACGCTGTATTGTGGAGCCGTGTGCGGGAAATCCGCAAGCACGGTTCTTTTGGGGAGACTATGGTTATGAGACCAAATCGCTGGTTTCAAGGTCATGAGTCTCTACCAGACTAATTTCGAGCAGGAAGTCATCTATAATATCAATACCAACAAATATTAGCCCTCTTTTCTTTAATTCAGGACCAATTTTGTTACATATTTCATTGTTTCTATCGTTCATTTGAGCGGGCTCAAAACTTGCTCCAAGTCGCATGTTTGTTCTGATCTCTCCACTGATTTTTGGAATTCGTTTCATTACACCAATTGGTTGGCCATAAAGTAGCAATATTCTTTTATCTTTATCTATGTTTTTACAAAATGATTGTGCAATCACAGGGCATTCGTATTTTGCTATCATGAGATCCACTACTACTTGAATACTATTCTCATCTTGTATTCTTATCACATCGTTTCCTCCATAACTATACAATGGCTTCAGAATAATATCTTGATAGTTGTAGTAGAAATCTCTAATCATTGATATATTTTCAGTAATCAAAGTTGGCGGAATTAGTTCTGGAAATAATGAAGTTATCAATTTTTCAGGACAATTTCTTATTTCTGTTGGATTGTTAATTACCAATGCGCTAGTTTTTTCTAAGATATATGTTGTTGTAATGTAACGCATATCAAAAGGTGGATCCTGTCTGATAAATATGATGTTCATTTCATTCAAGTTGATAGCTACATCTTTTTTGGAGATAAAACTAAAATCATCAACGCTGACTTTCTGAGCAAAAGCAATTGGATAGTTTAGCTTTAGTGCTAAATTATCAGGAGTATAAACAAAAATTTCATACCCCCTCCTTTGTGCTTCTTTTATTAGCACAAATGTAGTATCAGTTTCAAAATTTATATTTTCATCCATCTGAAAGGCAATTTTCATTTATGTTCTCTACCTATTGTCACAACTGTACAAATGTTATAATTTGAAAGCGATTTTTGCCTAATGGCGTAACTTACTGTACCTGTATCGTACATAACTTACAACTTGTTTTACTCCCTTTACTTTTCTTGCAATTGCTATTACAGCTTTTAATTCCGCTTTATTTTGGGCTATACCCATCAAATAAACAACTCTATCAACCGTATTAACGCTATAATTAATTGATTTAATATTTCTTTTCCCCAGAAGTCTTGTTCTTATTTCCGCTGTTATCATGCCATCTACAGTAGTGTCTAGCATGGAAGCCATTTGAATTGGTATTACTCTTATTTCATTTATCACTTCTTTAATTTCTTTTTGCTGCCAAGCTATTTTTTCTGCTGTAAGTTGTTTTTCAGGAGTGTCAACACTTCCAATGAGCAATACTCTTCCTTCACTTACTTTAACCTTTATGGATGAAAATAGCCCATGTTTTAAGAGCCCCTTATTAATTCTGATGACCATAGTCGTATCATCAATGATATTTCCCAAGGATTTGTCCTGCATTGTTATTGCTGTAGCCACCACACCACCTATTATAAGGGTTGTGCAACCACTTTGTGTAATCAAAAAAATTGCGAGTAAGAAGCCTGTTATTAATCTCATTATTGATTTTCAGGGTTTAGAGCTTTCATTAAGAAATGTTAATAAGCTTTTTTGATTGTGTAAATACCATAAATTAAGTAAGACTTTAAACCTTGAATATTTTTAATGGAATACCTATAATAGGGTACTGAAAATTTCTTGCGGATATGGCGGAATTGGTAGACGTGCCAGGTTTAGGTCCTGGTGAGCTTGCTCGTGGGGGTTCAAGTCCCTCTATCCGCACTTTAAAGTCATGTAACTTAGGTTTTAAGGGAAAATTTATAATCACTAAATACACTTTTGTTTGTGTAAAAACCTGTTCTTAAGGATTGTGTTTAACTTAAATTCTGGTAAAATGACTCTATTAAGATATGAATTAAAATGTTAATAAATGAATTATGATGTCTAATAATATACCTCAAAATACAGTCGAAGTAAGTAGCGTATATACCTACAAAGAGCTTAGTATAGATAAACTAAAGTATGAGTATGAAATCACAGTTGGTAGTGATTATATAAAACAAAAGGTAAATTCCAGGTTGCAAGAGATAGCAGAAAATGCAAAATCACCTGGATTTAGGGCTGGAAAGATGCCCTATGACCTTGTTGTTGCAAATTATAAAAACGAGGCTTTGGAATATGTGATAAATAATACAATTGATTATTGCTCAAGTGATTTGATGAAAAAAATTGAAGTCAAGTCTCACATTTATCCTAAGGTTGATGTTATATCATTACCAGATCTGGGCAAAGAAAATGAGGAGGGCAATTTTGTATACAAGCTATCTTTTGAGTCGATGCCTGAAGTACCGATGATAGATCTTGACAAAATAAACTTAAAGAAAATTGAAGCAAAGATTGAAGAGGAAGATATAAAAGAATTTATTGATTCTATCAAAACAAAGTTCCCCAATTTTGCCTCTGTTGATGATGCTTCTTATCAAGCGAAAGATGGGGATAAATTGATAATTGATTTTGAAGGGCGGATTAGGAATAAGCTCTTTCAAGGTGGAAGTAGCAAAGATTTTGCCGTTAATTTAGGGTCTGGCACATTTATTAATGGTTTTGAAGATCAATTAACTGGTATGAAAAAGGGAGAAACAAAGAACTTTAAGTTGAAATTTCCTGAAAATTACCAAGCCATTTCCCTTGCAGGACAGGAAGCTGATTTTTCTGTGCGAGTTAATGAGATTCAAATTGCCAAAGATTTTGAAAATGATGATGAAATAGCTAAGAGTATTGGGTTTAAAGATTATTCTTTGCTAATAAATCATGCAAAAAAAATGATTGGTGATCAGTGCACCGAAATGAGAAATCTCTTAATTAAAAAGGAGCTGTTTGATTATTTGGATGCTAATTATAGTTTTGATTTACCCACAGACATAGTAAAACAGGAGCAACAAAGAATGGAAGGAGAATTGGGTGCTCAAAATGATTCTCGTAAAGAAGCTGAAAAACGTGTAAAGCTTGCTATGTTATTTATGAAATTTAGTGCAGAACATAAAATATCATTAACTCAAAATGATGTTTTGAGTGTTATTGTAAATCAATATGTCAGTAAAGATGTGCAATTTGACAGAGTACTTAAGCATTTTGAATCAAATAAACAATTTCAAGAATTAGTTAGAGGGCAAGCGCTTGAGTATAAAGTGACAGATTATATAATAGAAAAAGTTAGTAAAGAAGAGCAGATTGTTTCTGTGAAAGAATTAAAGGAATTATTTGATAATATTTAATAGGAAAAGGTATGACTCTTATACCAATTGTAGTTGAACAAACTAGTCGCGGTGAGCGCGCTTATGACATATATTCAAGACTAGTGAAAGAAAGAATAATTTTTGTAACAGGTCCTATTGAAGACAATATGGCCAGTGTAATAGTAGCACAGCTTTTATTTTTAGAATCGGAAAATCCCGATAAAGACATTTGTATGTACATCAACTCACCAGGTGGTGTTGTAACTGCTGGTTTGTCGATCTACGATACAATGCAGTATATAAACCCAGACGTTTCAACTTTATGTATAGGTCAAGCTGCGTCTATGGGTTCTTTATTGCTTGCAGCTGGTACAAAAGGTAAGCGCTACTCTCTACCTCATTCAAGAATTATGATACATCAGCCATCTGGTGGTTATCATGGTCAAGCAACTGATATAGAAATACATGCTAATGAAATTTTGCGGGTTAAGAAAAAACTAAATCAAATTTATGAAAAACATACTGGAAATTCACTGAAGAAAATTGAAGGAATGATGGAAAGAGATAAATTCATGGATCCTGAAGAAGCAAGGAAAATTGGCTTAATTGACAGGGTGATAGCTGAGCGTACAGATATTGAAATTGAAAATATTAAAGTTAAACAAAAGGTGGGTTAATGGATAACAATAATGATTTACACTACTGTTCTTTTTGCAACAAGGCGCAAGATGAAGTAGATAAATTGATTACTAACTCTTCGGATGGTTTAAAGGTGTTTATTTGTAATGAGTGCATAGAATTATCCCATAAAGCAATAAGTCAAAAGAAAGATAGATCTTTTAATTCAGATCGTATATCTGATATGAAGCTATTACTAAAGAAACCTGAGGATATAAAAAACTTTCTCAGCAAGCATGTTGTAGGTCAAGAACACGCGCAACACGTTTTATCTGTAGCTATGTATAACCATTGTCAATCCATGGTACAATTTCATGCTATAAGTGATATTGAAATCGAGAAGTCAAATATAATGCTTATTGGTCCCACTGGTTCTGGTAAGACTTTGCTAGCCAAAACACTTGCTAAAGTTTCAGATGTGCCATTTGCTATGGCTGATGCGACAACTTTAACTGAGGCAGGTTATGTGGGTGATGATGTAGAAAGCGTGTTGTCGCGTTTATTACAAGCTGCAAATTATGACGTTGTAAAAGCACAGCGTGGTATAGTGTTTATAGATGAAATAGACAAGATTACAAGAAAATCTGAAAGCACTTCAATAACCCGTGACGTTTCAGGTGAAGGGGTCCAGCAAGCTCTGCTTAAGATTATGGAGGGTACAGTTGCTTATGTTCCGCCACAAGGAGGGCGAAAATACCCACAACAAGAGTTTATACAAGTGGATACTAGTAACATACTGTTTATTTGTGGAGGAGCTTTTGAAGGCCTCGATAAAATTATTGAAGCGAGAAAAAAGGGAACGTCAGTTGGCTTTGGAGCAGATATAAGTCAGTCTAAAGAGCAAAAGAAAAAGAATGCTTTACATGATGTTCAACCTGAAGATTTAATCAAATTCGGTTTAATACCCGAATTTGTAGGGCGGGTTCCAATAACTGCTGTTTTAGATGAGCTGGATCATGAAGATTTAATACATGTGTTGACAGAGCCAAGGAATGCACTAATAAAACAGTACAAAGCATTGCTTGCGTTTAGCAAAGTAAACCTTGAGTTTTCAGATGAAGCAATATCAGCTATTGCTAAAAAGGCTATAAGCTACAAAACAGGTGCAAGAATGTTACGTGCTATCTTGGAGTCACTTTTGCTTGACATTATGTATACATCTGGAAACGGAGGCTTTGAAGGTAGCACTATAGTAATCACTAAGAAAATGGTAGAATTAGGAAAAGCAACGGTTAATCATAATAACAATGGCAATGTTATAACGGTTAATGATTAATTTGAGGCATATATTATGAACATTGAACGTGCTGTAAGCTCTAGTTTTACTGCATTGCCAGTATTACCTTTAAGAGATGTAGTAATTTTTCCAAATATAATGGTGCCTTTATTCATAGGCAGAGAAAAATCTGTTAATGCACTAGAGTATGCAATAAGTAGTAGTAATCACCAAAATGAGATTTTTCTTGTAGCACAGAAAGATGGCTCTGTTGATAATCCAGAGCCTGAAGATCTTTATGAAGTAGGTGTGTTAGCAAGCATTGTACAACCGTTAATAAAATTACCTGACAATGCAGTAAAAGTTATAATCCGGGGGATAAGAAGGGGAAGAGTTGTAGAATATATTAGCTCTCATACTTTATTACAAGCCAGGGTAGAGTTAGACAATTATTATAAAGAAGATGAAGACAATATTGATTTAGAAGCTTTAAGGCGGTCTGTTGTAGACGCGTTCGATAGCTGGTGTAAGCTAAACAAGAAAAATCAACCCGAGGTTGCCATTAACTCCATTGATCAAATCAAAGAAGTTGATCAACTTGTAGACACGGTAGCTTCACATTTAAATATAAAAGTATCAGATAAACAAAGTATACTTGAGGCTTATGACCCAGAAGAGCGTTTAAAAAAAGCTTTTGCTTTTATTGAGAGAGAAATGAGTATTTTGAACGCACAAAACCGTTTATATAAGACAATTAAATCGCAAGTTGAAAGCACTCAGAAAGTTTACTACCTTAACGAGCAATTGAAAGCTATACAGAAAGAATTAGGCGAATTTGAGAATGGTGATGAAGGGAATATACTCAATGAATTTGAAAAAAAGATAAATGAAACAAAGCTTTCTCAGGAAGCAAGAGAGAAAGCTATAACTGATTTGAAGAGATACAAGAAAATGAATCCCATTTCTCCTGAAGCTACAGTTATATCTAGTTACTTGCATTGGTTGCTTGAGTTGCCATGGGGAAAGTACAAAGATGCAAAAATTAACTTAAATGCAGCTAAGAAAATCTTAGATGAAAATCATTATGGCATAGAGAAAGTAAAAGATAGAATAATAGAATTTTTAGCGGTATTAAAAAGAGTAAAAGAGATAAAAGGTCCTATACTTTGCTTAGTTGGACCGCCAGGTGTTGGTAAAACTTCTTTAGCTAAGTCTATGGCAAGAGCAGTAGGAAGAGATTTTGTTCGCATAGCTCTTGGTGGTGTGCGTGATGAGTCTGAGATACGAGGGCATAGGAAAACTTATATTGGCTCAATGCCTGGTAAAATCATTCAACACATGAAAAAAGCTAATTCATGCAACCCGCTTTTTCTGCTTGATGAAATAGATAAGATGGGTTCTGATTCGCGTGGCGATCCTGCATCTGCATTACTTGAGGTTTTAGATACTGAGCACAATAAACACTTTACGGATCATTACTTGGAAGTTGAGTTTGATCTTTCAAGTGTAATGTTTGTAGCTACGGCAAACAGCTTAAATTTACCACATCCTTTGCGTGATAGGATGGAAATTATACAATTGTCCGGGTATACTGAAGATGAAAAAATCAGTATTGCTACACACCACCTTATTCCGAAGTTAAAGAAGGAGCATGGTTTGTATCAGAAGGAATGGGACATAACTAATGAGGCGTTATACGAGTTGATACGTTTATATACACGTGAAAGTGGTGTGCGGAGTATGGAAAGGGAGCTTGCAAAGCTCATGAGAAAGGCAGTTAAAGAAATATTGACTGATAAAAATAAGAAAATATCCGTAGGGGTTGACAATTTACAAGATTATTTAGGGGTACGTAAATATACCTTTGGCATTGCGGAAAATGAGAGTTTAGTAGGAATAGTAACTGGGCTCGCCTATACTGAAACAGGTGGTGATATTTTGATGATAGAATCAGTCCTAATTCCGGGCAAGGGAGAAATAAAATACACAGGAAAGCTTGGAGAGGTTATGCAAGAATCTATAAAAGCTGCGTATAGTTATATTCGATCAAATTGTTTGTTTTTTGGTATAAAGCCCGAAAAATTCCAAAATAATGATATACATTTACATGTACCTGAGGGTGCAGTACCAAAAGATGGCCCTTCTGCTGGCGGCGCGGTATGTACGTCTATTGTTTCTCTTATGACGAATATACCAGTTAACAAAAATGTTGCTATGACAGGCGAAGTGACATTGCGTGGTAGAGTTTTAGCTATTGGGGGCTTAAGAGAAAAATTGCTTGCAGCGCTCAGAGGATCAATCAAAACTGTGATTATACCAAGTGAAAATGAGAAAGATATGCAAGAGATTCCGGCAAGCATCAAAGAGGGGATCAACGTAGTTTTTGCTAAGAATATTGATGAAGTTATGAAAGTTGCTTTAATGCACCCTACTACTCCAATTGATGGTGATGATAATCAAAATAGTGTGCCTTCCTCTATAGAAAGTAAAGATGATACTTTTCCTATGTCGGAAACATTGAAGCATTAGATTAAAAAAATATTATCAATCTCCATTTCTCTTTTATCCGGCAAAAACCCACCAACTTGTGTGTCCCATAAGGATATGACTTGCTTTGTTGTTATGTCATTCATATTTTTTACTTATTCTATCTCCCAGTTTTATTCAAGTAGATGATATATTATAATAGTCCTTTTCATGGAAACCTTTTCTGGTAGATTGCTTTCTAGAAAAACCTTGGTCAAGGTGCCAACTGTGGTTTATAATAATATAAATTATATCATAGTTGATTTGCGTTTATCAGAGCTGAGGTATGTTTTATCTTACAAATTTTTTGCCTATTTTACTGTTCCTATTTCTTTTTGTAGGAAGTGGTATATATTTTACTGTTCTTGGCGTGTCAAATGCTTTTTATCAGTTATCTCCACTGGTAGCCATTGTTCCTGCCATAGCTCTGGGCTGGGTTTTATACAAAGGCAATACTGAAGAAAAAATGTATGCCTTTCTAGATGGGGTAAGAGATCGTAATATTATCACTATGTGTATCATTTTCTTACTTGCAGGTGCATTCAGTGAAGTAACTAAAGCAATCGGTAGTGCTGATGCCACAGTTATAGCTCTTTCCACAGAAGTCCGGATATGATAAGATTAAGGATAGATGGCGATAAGGAGGTTGGATGCCGGCAGCATATAGTTATGATTTAAGAAAAAAAGCAATGGAAGCACTAGACGAAGGGGAAAGCAGAGAAGCAGTGGCAGCAAGATTTAAAATTGGACGAACTACTTTGTGGGAGTGGCAGCAAAGAAAAAAAGAAACAGGCGACTTTCAGTCAAAAAAACTCGGTAATGGAGGTTACAATCAGAAAATTATCGACTGGAATAAGTTTATCGAATTTGCTAAAAAACACGGTAGAAAAACTCTGTCGGAAATGGCTAAACTTTGGGGCAACGTTAGTATCCAAACGATCCACCGAGCTCTCAGAAAAATTGGATTTACGCGCAAAAAAAGACATATGGATACAAGGAAAGGAACGAAGAAAAACGTGCTGAATTCTTAAAAATTATAGCAACAAAAGAACCAGAAAACTTAGTGTATATAGATGAGTCTGGGATTGATAACACGGAGGACTATCCATATGGGTATTGCCAGAAAGGACAGCGATTTTATGCCCTAAAATCTGGAAAAAAAACTCAACGAATCAGCATGGTTGCAGCCTTAAGTAGAAGAAAGATAGTTGCTCCATTAACATTTGAAGGCCACTGTAATATGGATATTTTTAATGGATGGTTTGAGCAATTTTTGGCACCGATCTTAGAACCTGGACAAACTGTCATTCTTGATAATGCTACTTTTCATAAGTCTGATAAGCTTATCAAGCTCGCTAAAGGAGTCGGTGCAGAAATTTTGTATCTGCCGCCTTATTCTCCAGATTTTAACAAAATTGAGCATCATTGGTTTGCTATAAAAAACAGAGCCAGGAAAAACATTCCTCTATTCGAATCCTTTCGTCGTGCTGTTGATTCTGCCTTCCTATGACCTATTCGGACTATTATGAGAAATGCTATAAGAGGTTGTCCGGAAACTAGTAAAAGGCTATAATATCTGAAATTTTAGTACGGGGTAAAGATGAGAAAAAAGTATCCAACAGATCTAAGCGAAAGGGAATGGGCAAGAATAGAAAAACACTTCAGAGTATCATACAAGAAAGGAGGAAGGCCGCCAAAGTATAGCAAAAAAGAAATATTAGAAGCAATTTTCTATGTATTGCGTACAGGGTGTCAATGGCGGTATTTACCAAATGATTTTCCGCTATGGAAGACTGTGTATGAGCAGTTCAGGCAATGGAAGAAGCAGGGAATTTTTGAGAAAATGAATTATGAAATTACAAAATATAGTAGAAGAAAAATAGGAAGGAATGAGCAGCCGAGTGCCTGTATAGTAGATAGTCAATCTGTAAAGACTACAGAAAAGGGGGGATCAAAGGCTATGATGGAAGTAAAAAAGTAAAGGGTAGAAAAAGGCATATAATTACAGACACTCAGGGTTTTATACTAGGTTGTTACGTAGGCGCTGCTAACGAAAATGATAGAGATGGTATTAAAATAGCATTAAACAATATGAGAACAAAATATACTAAAGTTAAAAAAATGTGGGCTGACATGGGATACCAAGGAAGAAATTTAAAGAATCACATAAAGGAAGAATATGACATAGATATTGAAATTGTTAAAAGGCCTCCATGTAGATTTTGGGTGCACAAAGATACGCCACCTGAGCTACTACCAACAAGAGAACAAGGGTTTAAAGTACAGCCAAGAAGATGGGTTGTAGAAAGGACTTTTGCTTGGGTTAATAGGAATAGAAGGCTATCGAAGGAGTATGATTTACTCACAACATCCACTGAGAATTTCATATACCTAGCTATGAGTAGGGTTATGTTAAAGAGGGAATATGCTTGAATTTACTAGTTTCCGGACAACCTCTAATTTGGCTCTTTCATTTATACCAACACAATTTTTACTCATAGGATTATTTTTTGTAGCAGCTTTCATCTCCACTGCTATTGGTACATCAATGGGCACCATTGCAACAATTGCTCCTATTGCAGTTGAACTGACACAAGCTGGGATTTCTCCTTCCTTAGGAGTGGCAACCGTTGTAGGAGGAGCAATGTTTGGCGACAATTTATCTATTATCTCTGATACTACAATTGCATCTGTGATGTCTCAAAAGGCTGATATAAAGAAAAAATTAAAACTGAATGCAAAAGTGGCACTAATTGCTTCTATATTCACAATAATTATATTATTTTATAGCTCAAGCAATAGTGCTGCTATTTCAGTTAAGGAGTATTCTTTATTGCTTGTGACTCCTTACATAATACTTATATTGCTTGCAAACTTTGGAATAAATGTATTTACGGCATTGGTTTTAAGCATAACTTTTGCTGGAATCATTGGATTTATAAATAACAACAATTATGGTTTATTGTTTTTAAGCCAAAACATCACTAAGGGGTTTATGAGTATGCATGAAATTATGCTACTGTCATTGATGGTTGGCGGGCTTTCAGGACTGGTAGGTAAAAATTCTAAGGAGCTTGCAGATAAACTTTCATCTTGGGTTATGATACAACGTGGTGGACAAAAAACTGCGCAATTATTTATTGCAAAAATAGTCAGCATATTTGATATTTTACTTGCAAATAACACCATCGCTATAATTTTTAGTGGTGAAATTGCTAGAGATATTGCTAAGAAATATGAAATACCGCCTCACTATAGTGCAGCATGGCTAGGCATATTTTCTTGTGTATTTCAAGGATTAATACCGTATGGCGCTCAATTGCTTTTGGCTAGCACTATTGCTGGAGTTTCACCTTTGGCAGTCGTGCCACACGTATACTATTGCTATGTTTTAGGTATTATTGCAGTGTTATATATTGTATTGAACAAAATTGAGAAAAAAGATTGTGCTTAATATACAAGACAACGCTCCGCTCTGTAGAAAATGGATGTTCTTGGCAGTATGTGCTCTTGCTTGCTCTGGGTTACTGTCAATAATTGTTATTTTTCTACGATTGCCTTTTATCTCCTCTCTTGTTCCTTCTGCACAATATATTTTTGATAATGCGCTGGTAATACACGTGAACTTGTCAATTTTAGTGTGGATGTGCTCTATAATATCTCTGCTCTTTATCATAAACCTACAAAATACCAATAGTTGGTTTAACTTTTCATGGGTTCTATCAACCCTTTCGATGCTGCTCATGTTTATATCCGCATTCGTTCCAAACACTGAAGTTATCAAAAGTAACTATATTCCCGTGTTACAAAACAAATTATTTTTGTTTGGACTCAGTTTGTTTATTGCCAGTATATTAGTAAATACAATGCTAGCATACACATCAAAAAAAGAGGTTTCATTTCTCTCTGTTGGGCAAATTGGGCTAGTTATTATACTTGTATCGTCATTTCTTTGCTTTGTTTTAGCATATAATAATATGCCTCCAGGTCTATATCACTCAGATAATAATTTATTTTACGAATATCTCTTTTGGGGAGGCGGACATTTATTGCAGTTTGCTTTTACTCAAGGAATGTTTTTAGTCTATTTAATAATGCTAAGTTCCAATGATATTAGTTTAGCTTCAAACAATAAAATTACTATTTTACCACTATTTATAAACACGATTTTAGCTGTAGGCGCACCGTTTGTATATTTTGTTTATCCAGTTGATAGTGCCAAGTTAATACAGTTTTTTACTTGGCATATGAGGATTGCTGGAGCAGTTTTGCCGTGCTTTTTGATAATATTAGTGTGCTACAACATCAGAACTTTTATTAATGATAAAAGCAACTATTTATTACATTCATTTTTGTTGTTCACTTATGGAGATGTGCTCGGAGTGTTGACTATTGAAGGTAATGTCACGATTCCTGCTCATTATCACGGTTCTGTAGTTGGTATCACTATAGCTTTTATGAATTTTGTCTACTGGATGTTACCTAAATTAAACTTTAAAGAGATAAAAAGTTCCATGGTAAGATTACAGATTTATGCCTACAGTATAGGGCATTTTCTCCATATCACTGGCCTTGTGTGGCTTGGTGGATATGGTGCTTTAAGGAAGGTTGCAGATCTGCCAAGTATTTCGTCAATGTTAGCACGCACGTGCTTCATTATAGGTGGCGCTATATCAGTTGTTGGTGGAATGTTGTTCGTAATAATTGTGCTTTTACATCTGTTAAAAGGCAAAGCGCGTACCAACTGACCCATAGAAACAAAAAAAACTTCCTTGACAAATTCCCCCAGCGCCCTTATCATGAAACTGAAGCTATTTATTTATCTTCTCTGTACAGATTAAATGACAAAAAAACTCACGTATCTGGCGTCCCATGTTTAATTTTTTGCACTATGTGCACCTTATGTCTTTATAAAATTTCTAGGTTTTTACCTAATATAAGCTGAAATGCGCTTATAAAGCATTTAAAACATCAAAAAACGCCGATTTAAAAAATGGATAGTGAATAACTAGCTACCCTAGGGTTTCTTTTGCCTTTTTTTCTGTTTAGTAAATTTCTTAATGTTTATAATTTAGATTAGTTGCGGCTTAAAAGCAACTAAATCGCGGTTATTAAGCGTTTAGAATAAAAAAACGCCATACTTGAAAGTATAATGTAAGTAATTAGCCAACCACGGGGCTTCTTTTGCCTTTTTTTTCATTTGGTAAATTTTTTAATATTTATACGGAAGGTAGCGCGTGACGCTGGAACCCCAAAAAAAGGATGATGTCATCCCAGTGCTCCTTTTTTTGTCATCCGAGTAGCTGACACTGTCCTCCTTTGTCATCCCAGTGCCCAGACACTGGGATCCAGCATTTCACGCAATCCCATCAAGAACGTTGTATTTTACATAACACTTTTATGCTTACCAACTTAATAAAATTCCTGGATCCCAGTGTCAGCTACTCGGATGACAAAAAAAGGAGCACTGGGATGACAGGAGAGGGAGGCTACTTGGATGACATCATAGGGGCACTGGGATGACACCATTCTTTTTCCTGGATCCAAATAGTCAAGGCACTGGAATGACAAAAAAAGGAGGCACTGGAACGACAAAGTGGAGTGTCTGCTTCTGTCATCCTATGATAGCTAAAAAGACCTGGTCACGCGCTGGAATGACACCGAAGGGGCTACTGCCCTCTTGGATGGAGACCAGTGTCAGCTACTTAGATGATACCTTTTTTCTACTTAGTTTAGGTTATGCAGAAGTCTAATACAATTATAGAACAAGCTTAAAAATTCTGGTAAAGTAGTTTTATTTACAAAGAAAGAATATGCTACTTGAAATTGAAAAGCGCAGCATAACAAATGCATTGTGGAAGTTGCAAGAAGCAGATCAAAGGCAAATCTTAACTCTTACACAGAGATTTGAGTTACCAGAAATATTAGCAAGAATATTGGTTACTCGTGGTGTTAACATAGAAAATGCAAGCGACTTCTTATATCCACTAATCAGATCGCTATTACCAGATCCCTTTCACCTTCTTGATATGGATAAAGCTGTTTCTCGTATAATACGGGCAATAAAAAATGATGAAAACCTTGCAATATTTGGTGACTATGATGTTGATGGTGCAACGTCGTCAGCATTGATTAACAGGTACCTGAGAGCAATCGATATACACTCTATAATCTACATTCCAGATCGTGTTGATGAGGGTTATGGATTAAACACAGATGCTTTATTACAACTTAAAAAGAATGGAATTGATTTATGTATTTCCGTTGATTGTGGTACGCTTGCATATCAACCAATAGAAGATGCAAAGGCTTTTGGTCTTGATATTATAGTTGTTGACCATCACCTTGGTACGGAAAAATTACCAAGCGCCGTAGCAGTTGTGAATCCAAACCGCCTTGATGAGAGCTCTCCTTATAATAACCTAGCAGCAGTTGGAGTGTCATTTCTGCTAATTGTTGCTCTTAATAAAAGCCTACGTGAGCAAGGATTTTTTACCAACAAAAAAGAACCAGATTTATTTGATCTGTTGGATTTGGTTGCCCTGGGAACTGTCTGTGATGTTATGCAGATCACAGGCCTCAATAGAGCACTTGTCTCACAAGGATTAAAAGTTATGTCAACAAGAAAAAACGTTGGCTTGCGTGTTTTATTTGATGCTTTGGGAATCCTTGAAAAACCAAGTGTTTCTCGATTAGGGTTTAGTATTGGGCCATGCATAAATGCTGGAGGAAGAATTGGAGAAGCATCGCTTGGTGCAAGGTTGCTTTCCACCGATGATGATGAAGAGGCACATTCAATCGCGCTAAAATTAATAGATTTGAATAATGCAAGAAAAGTGTTAGAAAATGAGGCTCTCTTGGAAGCTACAGCACAAGCGGAAAAGTCTGCCCAATCAGGTGCGAATTTTATAATGATAAGTGGCAATTGGCACCAGGGAATAATTGGTATAATTGCATCAAGGCTAAAGGAGCAGTTTCACTTGCCAACAGTAGTGATATCTTTAAATAATGGAATAGGAAAAGCAAGCTGTAGATCAATTTTGGGAGTTGATATCGGTGCTGCAGTCCTTTCCGCAAAGTTTATAAATTTGATTATTGAAGGTGGTGGCCATAGTATGGCGGCAGGATTTTCAATTAAAGAAGACAAAATAAATGATTTGCATGATTTTTTTACTGAAAGATTTTCAAACTCTATAAATGAGAAAACTTTAAAAGCTGATAGTATAGTAACTGCTAAAGCAATAAACTTATCTCTGTGGAACCAACTGCAACGCTTGGGACCATTTGGAGTTGGAAATCCTGAACCAAGGTTTATTATCCAAGGAGCAAAGATAAGAAAGCCTGAAGTTATAGGAGTTGACCATATAAAATGTTTTATTGCTGATGATAATGTTATGGTAAGAGCTATTGCATTTCGTTCTGCAAATACTCATCTTGGCTCTGCTATCATGCAGGGTAATGTTAAAGCTATTTTGGGTAAAATCTCTATGAATTACTGGAATGGCAATGAATTTGTACAATTTTTAATAGAAGATGTATTGACCATAAGTTGAGTGTATCTGTTCAGCAGAGTGGCAAAATAGGTAGACAAGATAAACCAAAAAATCGAGAAAAAGTGAGTTTACAACAACTGGTGTCATGAAATTATCTGACACTGATTTCCATCCAAGAGGGTGTCATCCCAGTGCTCCTATAATGTCATCCCAGTGCGTGACACTGGGATGACACCCTACTTAACCGTCATACCGCGATTCATTCGCGGTATCTCTTAGCCGCTAACAAGTAGCGGGATGACGAGCTTATCGTCATGCCACTGCGAACCGTCATACCGCCGCGAACCGTCATACCGCGATTCATTCGCGGTATCTCTAGATCCCGCTAACAAGCAGTGGGATGACGAGCTTATCGTCACGCCGCCACGAACCGTCATACCGCCGCGGCGCTAACAAGAGATCCCGCTAACAAGCAGCGGGATGACGGTTGTCGTTTAGCCATAAACATTAAAAAATTTACCAAATGAAAAAAAAGGCAAAAGAAACCCTAGTCATTGTCTATTTTCAGTATTGGCGTTTTTAAGTCTTAAACACTGCAATTTAGCTGCTTTTGAATGCAACTAACCTACGCTGCAAATGTTTAAGAAATTTACTAAGCAGAAAAAAAGGCAAAAGAAACCCCGTGTTAGCTAGTTGTCACTCTCTAATCCTGCAAATTGGCGTACTATACTGTCTTAAACGACTTATAAGCGCGTTTCAGCTTATATAGGTAAAAACCCAGAAATGTTGTGAAGACATAAGGTGCACATAGTGCAAAAAATTAAAAATAAGACGCCAACTACGTTGTTTTCTTGCTGTTTAATCTGCACAGATGAAGATAACTGAATACCTTCAATATCATGATAAGGGGGCTGGCGGAGTTTGTCAAGCAAGTTTTTCGTTTCTATATGGGCTACCTTAAGACTTCAACGTCTTAACGCACTTGACCCCACCAGCATATAAATTTGCATGGCTCTTTCCAGTATTAAGCAATGCAAATCCAATGTTGTCTACACTAGAGCGCAGTTCCCCTATTTCCTCATTGTTTTCATTTGTCACTTTAGTGCCAATATCTGGAAGTGCGTTATCCCCCTCAACAAGGTAAAGTTTTCTTCTGAATATTTCTTGTCTGCTCATTCGATTTACAACTTCCTGACCTATATAACACCCCTTATTAAAGCTTATACCGTTTACTTTATCGATTAAAAATTGCAGCGGAAACGATGAATTCTGCACCATATCTTTCGCTCCATCTGGAACGAGATTTTGAATTCTGACTTTTTCATACTGAGTAAAATCCCCAACCGGCTCTTTCATTTCATCTTTATGTATGATCCTCATTCCTAGCAGCTTGTGCCTTGGATCTTGAAAAATAACTTGTGACTTACTACTACACTCCGCCAACTTAGTATTAAACAAAACCCCAACCTTATACAGTGCGCTAACGTCTTTAATTTTCACCCTCAAATAAGTTTTAAGCAAATCCAGTTTCTCGATTATTTGCTGCAAGTGCATGTTTTCGCACTCTAAGAGGGTGTATTTACCATATTCAATAAGAAAAAAATCATATAGATATTTTCCCTGAGGGCTAAGTAATAAAGAGTAAATGGCTTTTTGGCTATCCAACTTATTAATATCATTGGTTATAATGCCCTGCAGAAAATCTCTAGTGTCAGGCCCATATAGCACTATCACACCACGACTTAAGAATGGTATATAACTCATGAAATCTCTATAAATAAATCTAAATTCTATTATATAACATTAGGCTCTTTATAGAAACTGCTTTTGGCGTACATATTTTATATGGTGTGCATATTTTATAAACTCCAGCCCTTGAAATCTAACTTACGAGTATATATATATAAACTTATAAGTTAATTTGTTGATGAGGAAAAACAAATGTCAAGTATAAGTTTAAATGTATTAGATGATAGCGTGCTGATCAAGCCTATTAGCGAAGAAAAGCAAGGTGGAATTGTGCTTCCATCAAGTGCTGAAAAGAAACCTACTAAAGGTGAAGTTATAGCAATTGGTGAAGGTTCACGCAATTCAAGTGGCGAACGCGTAACTTTAACTGTGAAAGCTGGTGATAAAGTGTTCTATCGCCAATGGGCTGGTACAGAAATAGAACATAATAATGAGAAGCTTATCGTGATGAAAGAGTCCGATATACTTGCTGTCATTAAGTAGCAGTCTTTATTTTACTAAACTAAAACAAAGCACGACATAGTGCATTGTAAGTAATTTTATTATAGTTTTCTAAATTTTTTATTAACAAGAGGTGATAAAAATGACTAATGTAGTAGTATCAGGTGAGCAGTTGCAAGAAGCCTTTCGTGAAGTTGCAGCAATAGTGGATTCAACGGTAGCAATAACTGCAGGACCTAGAGGAAAAACAGTAGGGATTAATAAGCCCTATGGAGCACCAGAAATTACAAAAGATGGTTATAAGGTGATGAAGGGTATCAAGCCTGAAAAACCATTAAACGCTGCGATAGCAAGCATCTTTGCACAAAGTTGTTCTCAATGTAACGATAAAGTTGGTGATGGTACAACAACGTGCTCAATACTAACTAGCAACATGATAATGGAAGCTTCAAAATCAATTGCTGCTGGAAACGATCGTGTTGGTATTAAAAACGGAATACAGAAGGCAAAAGATGTAATATTAAAGGAAATTGCGTCAATGTCTCGTACAATTTCTCTAGAGAAAATAGACGAAGTGGCACAAGTTGCAATAATCTCTGCAAATGGTGATAAGGATATAGGTAACAGTATCGCTGATTCCGTGAAAAAAGTTGGAAAAGAGGGTGTAATAACTGTTGAAGAGAGTAAAGGTTCAAAAGAGTTAGAAGTTGAGCTGACTACTGGCATGCAATTTGATCGCGGTTATCTCTCTCCGTATTTTATTACAAATAATGAAAAAATGATCGTGGAGCTTGATAATCCTTATCTATTAATTACAGAGAAAAAATTAAATATTATTCAACCTTTACTTCCTATTCTTGAAGCTATTGTTAAATCTGGTAAACCTTTGGTTATTATTGCAGAAGATATCGAAGGTGAAGCATTAAGCACTTTAGTTATCAATAAATTGCGTGGTGGTTTAAAAGTTGCTGCAGTAAAAGCTCCAGGTTTTGGTGACAGAAGAAAGGAGATGCTCGAAGACATAGCAACTTTAACTGGTGCTAAGTACGTCATAAAAGATGAACTTGGAATCAAGATGGAAGATCTCACGCTTGATGATCTTGGTACGGCTAAAAATGTTAAAATTACTAAAGATAATACCACAGTTGTCAGCGAAAATAGCGATTCTGACAGTGTGAAAGCTAGAATCGAGCAGATTAAATCTCAAATTGAAACTTCAACTTCTGATTATGATAAAGAAAAGCTAAGAGAACGTTTAGCGAAATTATCAGGTGGCGTTGCTGTGCTCAAAGTTGGTGGAGCAACTGAAGTGGAAGTTAAAGAACGTAGAGATAGAGTCGAAGATGCGCTGCATGCAACAAGAGCTGCAATTGAAGAAGGCATAGTTCCAGGTGGTGGAGTTGCGCTTCTTTATGCTTCATCTGTTCTCGACAAATTAAAAGGTGCAAGTGACGAAGAGCAAATAGGCATAAACATTATCAAGAAAGTTCTCAGTGCTCCAATTAGAAGGTTAGTCAAAAATGCTGGTCTTGAATCTGCTGTTATAATTGACTATTTGATTAAGCAGAATGATAAAGAGCTTATATACAACGTTGAGGCTATGAATTATGCTAATGCGTTTACAGCTGGTGTGATTGATCCAGCAAAAGTGGTGCGTATTGCTTTTGAAACAGCGGTATCTGTTGCGAGTGTGCTGATAACTACTGAATCTATGATAGTTGATGTACCAAGCAAAGAAAATGCTTCATCTCCTATGGGTGCAGGAGAAATGAGTGGCATGGGTGGATTCTAAGTAGAATGAAACCGTGGAGCAATTGCTCCACGGTAGTTCCAAAAAATCTCACATTTTACTATTCGTTAAAGGTAATACGTTTGGTGCAGAAATGCACTACTGTTTGCATCCGTTTCACTCCTTTATATTGTGGTTGTCTAATAACAAAAAGGCAGCATAAGAAAACTATAACCCCTAGTATATTTATACTATAGCTGACCCAAGCAACACGTCATACCGCGATTCATTCCACAACTGTACGAACATTACAATATGGCACATAGTAAACGATGTCATGAAAGTAGCTGACACTGGAATGACACCCATTTGTTCCTATAGTTGTCTTTTCTCGTCTACCTTATTTTGCCACTCTGCTGAACAGATACAATTTACAACCACCCCCCTACCCTTTTTAGTTGTTCAGCAAATATAGAGAGGTTAAAGGGAGTGGTATTACTTAAACAACTAAATAAAAAACCAGGTAGATCATTCTGAAATTCTTGCATTTTTGTCCATAATTTTGTTAAATAACTTCCCTTTTGGTCATATCGAACCAAATTTCTTTTTCACACCACCTTTTAAGCCACTTTCGTTAGTTTTTGTCATAATGCGATCAAACACTCCCAATAACCTCTTTAATAGGTTTGGAGTTAGCGAAGAGATAAGATCAACAGATACGTTATTGTTTTTGTCATCACCACTTGCTTTATAGTCTATTGAAACGATTCCCCTACTTTTCCCACCAGTAAGAAGTTTTCCAATTATAGGAATTTTTAACAAAGATTTATTAATTGAATATGCTGGTATTACTTGTCCTGCAACCTGGAATTTATAATTTCTAATATCGAGCTTACCACCAGTGCTAATACCTAACTCCGCCCCTTCAAGCCAAGATTCTTCAATTTCAATAGTGCCATCTTTGTATGAAAAAGGTGCATTACATTTGTAAAAGTATACACCTTCATTTTTTATGGCATTTACAATGCCAGGCAATGAAGACATCGACAATAAAGTAGTAAGTAGTGGAGCATCTTTGATGTAGAAATTGCTAATGGATAACGTACCATAATGTTCTCCACTTTCTCTCTGAGGAGAGAGATAAAAAGACAATTTGCCGTTTTTAATTGATTTACTAATGCCTAAGGAACGCAAAAGCATACCTGAATTATCCGCATATATTTCGAGCCCTATTCCACTGTATTCTGCTAGTATGTTGCTGCTATTTTCCAGAAACTGCCCTGTAAATTGACTTCCATTGCAATTACCTTTAGTACAGGTTACATTCAGCTTAGCATTTTTGATAACGATGCCTTCTTTCATAATTACATTGTCAACATTCATACTAATCTCTATATCTTTATTTAATCCATTACTGTTTTTGCCAAGCAAGCCTAAAATATCACTTAAGTTAATTTCCTCACCATAAATAGTTATGGCATTTTTCTCCTTACCTGATTCAATTTCTATACTAAAATCATTATCAGGCAATTTAAAGCTACTAGAATTTAAATATAAATTTCCATTTTCTACTCTTCCGCTGAATTTTATATCTAGGTCATTTCCTACAATGTCTAATTTATCTACTAACAATTCACCTGCTCCTTTTAACCTTGTAGAAAACAAAATTTTATTGTGATCTTCAAAGCGATTTTTCCACCCTAAGTAGCTTGAATGTGATTCAAATTCTGATAAATCTATATCACCATTAACATACCCCGTCTTATCTTGATTTATCACTGACTCTAAATTTGCACTGACATAGCCACTATCAAAATTAAATATTTGAGCGGGTAAATCTCCGGTCAAATTCCAGGCGAAACTTTCATTCCTATTGCTACTTTTCAGGTCAAATAATAGCTGTGTGTTATTCACCATACCACTACCATTTAAATCTATAAAGTCACTGCCAAAACTAAGCTTAATATCATATTTACCAAGACTTGCATTATAGACGGCCAAATTGTCAATTTCAGAATGAAAATTTGCTGAGAAGTCTACTTTTTTGTCATCAGCATTTAGATTAAAAATGCGAAAATTAAATACGGATTTTGCCATTCCACTTACTTTATCCCTTTCAACCTTCACCACATCATCCAGCTTAAATCTTATAGGCTCATATAAACCATACGCATCACTTACAGCTTTGCCATTAATGGTTAGAACTGAATCTTCCTTATTTAGAGATTTCATTTCAATATCACCACCATTAACAGTGAAATTCTGAAACTTAGCGCTATTTACAGTAATTTCAAGATCGTTATTCTTGATGATCAAATCACCCTTTAATTCCTTTACTTGCTCAAAATCTTCATCAAATTTTACGCTACCGTTTTCTATATCAGCAACAATTACAATGTCTGACAGATCGTCATCAACCAAATTGTTAATTTTGCCATTGAAACTTACAATGGTATTTAAAACATCCCCATCAATATTATCACAATACCAGCTTTTAAATTTACTATTTACTACACTATCTGGTATATAAGTACATAAATCCTTTGCAGCAAACTTACTAATATTAATTCTAAGCAAAGCATGACTTGTACCAAAGTTCATTTTGCCTATTAAAGAGAGATACGTGTCATTTAACTTAAAATGGAAGTTTTTTACACTAATAATTCCATTACTATATGTTAAATTTATATTTACATTAGTTAAGGCCAAATTTTTGTTCAAATAATTTTCTGTATTTAATACGTATATATTTCCATCTACAATTTCATCCTTTTTATTAATTTTCACTGAGAAGCTTCCTTTGAATCCTATATTTTTGTCCAAATTGTAGCTTTTAACTAATGTAGAAAACTTGCTCAATAGTCCCAATTTTAGATCATAAAATGTCCCGTACACATTTAGCAAATTGTTGCGATTTTTTATCGTAATTGATAAATCATCCAAAAATCCCTTTCCATCTTTTGTATTCACATGAATATCTAAAACATTAAAATCTTCCCCCTTCCCTATATATAATTTATCAATAAAAAATTCATCTTCTGTGCTTTTATCAATAGCGATGTTAGTAAATTCAATTTTTGAATCCGCATTTAAGTCAAAAAAAAATTCCCTTATTGTTTTTAATAGATTTTTTGCACTACTTTCTGTCATCTTGAAATTCTTCCCTGTCATCCCAGTATCTTTTTTTCCTGTCATCCCAGCACTCGTCCTTGTCATCCAAGTAGCTTGACTACTTGTTTCTTTTTTTCTAGATTCCAGCGTCACGCGCTGGAATGACACCGAAGGAAGGCGGTTACTACTTAAATAATGATTATCCAAAAGGTCTAATGAGTTTTGCGGATTAACATTAGTTTCTTCTCTCTTGATACATACATGCACATTATCAGCTGAAACCTGAGAGAGATTTGTGCTAGCTTTAAATAAGGAACTTAACTTAAAATGTACAAAAAGCTCAGGAACTTTTATAGTAAAATTAGGGTTTGCTATTGCCAAATCCGTAATGACTAAATACGGATCTTTGCCATCTTTCTGCCAAACAACTGAGGTATTCTCCATATTAACGCTTGAGCCAACAAATATTTTTGATATTTTATGTTTAACATAAAAATCAATATAATTAATATTGATTTCTAAAGGCTTAAAAAAAATAAAGAAGCACAATATGAATAATAAAGCTACGGAAAATAATATAGTAATTTTTTTAAGCATCGATTATTGCTTTTCTTGCTAAACTATCAGCCTCCTCATTATACTTATCGCCACTGTGTGCTTTAACCCACTTCCAATCAATTTCGTGTTGTGAAGCAACGTTGTCTAGCTCTTTCCACAATTCCATATTTTTTACTGATTTTTTATTACTTGTTTTCCAGCCATTCATTTTCCACTTATTTATCCATTCTGTTATGCCATGCTTAACATAAAGACTATCCGTATATAAATTAATATTACAAGAAAATTTCAATACTTTCAGCCCATTGATCACCGCTGTTAACTCCATTTTATTGTTTGTGGTATTTTCTTCTCTACCATAAATGTCTTTTCTGTAATCTTGAAATAATATGATAGCTGCCCATCCTCCCGCTCCAGGATTACCAGAACACGCCCCATCCGTATATATTGTCACTTCTTTTTTACTCATCTTTGTTTATATCGGTTAACAAAGTATATAGTTGCTTTTATGAAAGCACAATTTCTAAAGGTAGTTTAAGCTGCACCTTTAAATTTTATTATAGAAACAAAAAAAAGTGTGACAACGAGCATTACCAAAAGGAAAAGTAAAAAATAGTTTTTATGCTTCTGCCGTTCTTTCATAACTAAAATAAATCAATAGAACAAAAAATAATACTGGCGAATAGGGAAAATAGATAAGAAATTGAATAAGAAAACATTTTTTTCTGTGAGCTGTGATTCTTGAACTTCATAACAGATACAGCGTACCAAATAAAAACGCAACCTTCAAAGGTTGCCATGCTTAGATAAAGTAAAGCCTTTTTCAAAAATAGAGCCGGAAGCAAGCTAGTTAGCACCAGCAAAACACTATAAATTAATATATATTTTCTTGTTTTTTCCGGACCATAAACAATATTGAACATTGGAATCGATGCCTTTGCATAGTCTTCAGACTTATTTAAAGATAGGGCCCAAAAGTGTGGTGGAGTCCACATAAAAATTACTAAAAATAAGATGAAACTTTCCCAACTTACAGAATTAGTCACAGCTGCCCAGCCAATCATTGGAGGGAAAGCACCTGCTGCACCACCGATAACGATATTCTGCGGAGTACGCCTTTTTAGCCAAATTGTATATATGAAAACGTAAAATAATATGCTAACAGCAAGCAAAGCAGCAGAAATATAGTTTACTGCTATTGCCATGATAAATACTGACAATATTCCAAGAGTTATACCAAATTCAAGCGCACTTTCTGCAGAAACTCTACCTGAGGGTATAGGGCGGTTTTTTGTCCTTTCCATGAGCAGATCTATGTCTCTGTCATACCACATATTTATAGCACCTGCAGATCCTGAGCCAAGAGCAACACATATAAGAGATATTAGTGCTAGAAAAGGGTGCATACTACCTGGTGCAGTAACCATACCAGCAACTGCAGTAAATACCACAAGATACATTATCCTTGGCTTCAGCAAACGCCAAAAATCCAGTATTGTTGATTCAACATTTAGCAAAACACTTGTGTACATTCTATTTTACCACTGGTGGCTTTTCGAAAGTATGAAAAGGCGGTGGTGAAGATACCGTCCATTCCAAGGTGTCACCTTCCCAAGGATTATCTCCAGCTTTCTTGCCCCATTTAAAAAGATGTATAACTATAAACACAAAAAACATAACTGAAACAAAGGACATATACGAACCAATTGAGGATATATAATTCCAAGGGATAAACGCATCAGGATAATCAGGTATACGCCTTGGCATACCAGCTAATCCTAAGAAATGTTGAGGTAAAAAAGTGATATTGGTGCTAATAAAAGTAAGCCAAAAGTGGATTTGACCTAAGCGCTCATTATATTGTTTACCCGACATTTTACCAATCCAATAATAAAAGCCAGCAAAAGCTCCAAATAATGCAGCAAGTGACATGACATAATGGAAGTGAGCAACAACATAATAGGTGTCGTGCAGGAGCTTATCTATTCCACCATGAGAAAGAATTATTCCCGTTATGCCACCGCCAACAAACATAAAAATAAAACCTAGTGCAAATAGCATAGGGGTCTTAAACTCAATTGCTCCGCCCCACATAGTTGCAATCCAACTAAAGACTTTTACACCAGTTATAACACCGATAAAAATTGTGGTGGTGCTAAAAAATGCAGCAGCGTCAGCACTAAGCCCAACAGTGAACATATGGTGAGCCCAAACCATAAAGCCAAATACTGCTATACCTATCATTGCATAAACCATCCCTATGTAACCAAATACAGGTCTGTGAGAAAAAGTTGATACAACCTGACTTATGATGCCAAATGCAGGAAAAATAATTACGTAAACTTCTGGATGACCAAAAAACCAAAATAAATGTTGAAATAACACAGGGTCACCACCACCTGCAGGATCAAAAAAGGAAGTACCAACATTGCGATCAGTAAGAAGCATAGTTATAGCACCGGCAAGCACTGGTAAGGCAACAATCAACATAAATGCTGTTAGCAAGACAGACCAAACAAACAGTGGCATCTTAGTTAATGACATTCCTTTTGTGCGCATGTTAAATATAGTAACTATAAAGTTGATCGCCCCAACAATTGACGACATACCAGCAACATGAAGTGCAAGTATAGCAATGTCAACTCCTGCACTTGGATGGGACATTACCTGTGATAGAGGTGGATATAAAGTCCAACCTGTACCTGGACCTTCACCAATAAACACTGAGAGAATGAGCAAAATAAAAGATGACACTAATAACCAAAAACTTAAATTATTCATACGAGGAAATGCCATATCTGGTGCGCCAATCATGGGAGGTACAAACCAGTTACCAAATCCTCCCATGAGGGCTGGCATTATCATAAAAAACACCATTATCAACGCATGCCCTGTAACCATTACGTTATATAATTGATAGTTATTGTTAAGTATATTAATGTGCATTAGCTGAGTGCGAATAATCACCGATAATAATCCACCAATAATTCCAGCTAATATGGAAAAAATAATGTACAGTGTCCCTATATCTTTATGATTGGTGGAAAACAACCAACGCTTTATGCCCTTTGGTACGTCACTCATATCTATACTCCAAATTTAACTCACTAATTTTCTATTTTCAATCCACTTATTAAAATCTTCTTTGCTTACTGCTTCAACAACAATTGGCATAAATCCATGGCCTTGACCACACAATTCGTAGCACTGCCCATAATAAACACCAGGCTTTTTGATATTAAACCACGCCTCATTCAGCCTACCTGGTATCGCATCAATTTTTACACCAAAAGCCGGTACTCCCCAACTGTGTATCACATCTCCTGCTGTAACTTGTAAACGAACGTTAGTATTAACGGGTAAAATGATGTTGTTATCAACAGAGAATAGCTTTAAATCTCCTTCGATAAAGTCTTCTTTTCCCTTAATATAACTATCAAATGACACACCTTGATATTCTGGATATTGGTAACTCCAATACCATTGATGGCCAATAACTTTCAGTGTTATATCAGCTTTCGGTATTTCTTCCTGTAGCTTCAGTAATTTAGCGTTTTCAAAGGCTAATATTCCAACAATGATAGTTGGTATAACAAACCAAATAATTTCTAAAGGAACACTATGGGTAGTTTTACTTATGTTTGTTACTTTGCTTTTACGAAAGCGAAACGCTATATAAGCAAGCAGCGCCCACACAAAAAGCATTATTGTAACCATCACAAGCATCACAAACGAATGTGACCTAACTACAGCCTCCATTACTTCAGTTGCAGGAGCAGGAAATCCAAATTGCCAGGAAGTAGGAGCAGAGGCAACAGATATATTTGAGTAAAATATTATCAATAGTGCAAATAACTTCACCATATCTTTTGTTTGTTTGCTATAAAACTAAGTGATATACTGTATAATAGTATATATAAACTTACTATGCAAATAGAGATTAGTGATGGTTAATAATTTTTTAGCATTCAACAAGTATAATAGTACAATACTAATTGAGGAAAAAAGCATTTACATAAATCTATTGTAAGTAAAAATATTATAATATTTTAAATTAAGTATTTACTTTAAGTAAATTCTATAATAAGTTTAATAGTGTCTGTTACTGCTAATAACCCTCTAGCCTCACACCTAAAAGCAGTAACAGACACTATTAAACTTTATGATAAGTTTATGATTTGCAAGATCAAAATCTTGCAAGTGTCTTTATTTCATTATACATTGCAGTTTGTTAATTAACTTTTAATGCCTATGGTAGCATTTACTGAACCAAAGGTTTGCGTATTATAGAAAATAATTACAAAAAAAACACACTATTTATATACCATACAAACTTTTTTCATTCTGCATAGCTGAGTTACTAGATTCTGTAAACGAAATCTTTAGAGAAGCCAAATGGGCAAAGTTTCATGAAGGTCTTTGGCATCTCTTAGCATAGATCCCTTACTTAACCGTCATACCGCGATTCATTCGCAGTATCTCAAAGCATAGATCCCGCTAACAAGTAGCGGGATGACGGTTGTCAGGGCAGTGTCCCTATGATGTCATTCAAGTAGCTGACACTGGTTCCTTTATGATGGCAGTGCCCCTATGGTGTCATTCCAGTGCTTGACACTGGAATCCAGGAAAGTTTGCTTGTAAGCAAGCAAACTAGCACAGAAAGTGGTTACAACATTTTCGATGAGATTATATGGAAAACTGGATCCCAGTGTCAAGCACTGGGATGACAAGGTATAAACCTTATCGTCATGCCGCCACAAACCGTCATACCGCGATTCATTCGCGGTATCTCTAGATCTCGCTAACAAGTAGCGGGATGACGATTGTCGTTTAGCCATAAACATTAAGAAATTTACCAAATAAAAAAAAAGGCAAAAGAAGCCCTGGGGTTATTATCCGCTTTAAAATATTGGCGTTTTTTATGTTTTAAACGCTTGACAAGCGAAATTCAGCTGCTTTTAATTGCAACTAACCTACGCTGCAAATGTTTAAGAAATTTACTAAGCAGAAAAAAAGACAAAGAATCCCCGAGTTAGCTAGTCTTTTACTATCTCTGTCGAGTATTGGCATTTTTTGATGTCTTGTAACGCTTTATAAGCGCGTTTCGGCTTATATAGGTAAAAACCCAGAAATTTTTAAAGACATGCGATGCACGTAGTGCGAAAAATTAAACATGAGACGCCAAATACCCTAAGTTTGACTCGCGACATAATGTTGAACATTTTTTTTTGCATTTCCAGAGCAAGTTCTTGAAACCTAAACATTATATGTACATCATCATGATCAATTCTAATGCATCTAACTAATGCTATGATGACCTTACCCAGAAAAAGTGGAGAGAAAGTTTGGAATGTTTTTCACAAAGAGAATGATGAATCAAAATGCTCAGGAATGCAATAGTTAATAGTGACGTTGTTTGTTATAAAAAATTTCTATGTATTCAAATATTGCAGTTCTAGTTTGTTGAGCAGAGTGTTGTGAAGTATCAATAAGTATTTCTCTTTTCAATGAGCTAAAGAAGCTTTCCACAACAGAATTGTCGTAACAACAACCTTTATGACTCATCTATGTTTTTTATGGATAAGAGATATTGATAACCTTGCAAAGTATATTGTGAACCTTGATCACTATGTAATAGTAGATTTTTGGCAGGTTTACGCTTGTTAACGGCCATTAATAAAGAGTCCATAACCAATTGTTTATTTATTGAACTGCTCATTAACTACCATGCGTGAATATAGATCGATTATTGTTGCCAAATATAGCCATCCTTCTTTGGTTTTTATATAAGTAATCCCATACTTTATTTGGTTGATCAACAATAAAGTTTTGATCTAGTATATTGGGAGCTACAGCTCTATTATCTGTTTGTTGTTTTTTAATTTTAAACTTTCTTTTCAGTATAGCCCTGATGTCATTTTTCTGCATAATACTTTGCACCGTTTTCAAATTGCAACTTTTACCCAAAGCCTTCAATTCAGCATGAATTTTAGGAGCTCCATATCTACATTTAGAAGCTTGATATATTTTTTGAATATCTGCTAATAACTCTTTATTTGCTGATTCTCTACTGCTTATTTTTCTTGTGGTCCACTTATAGTAGCCACTAGCAGAAAATCCTACATAATTCCTGTACTTTATAGCAGTTACTATATAAAAAAATATTTTACTCTTTTTGACTGGCCAGGGCTTTTTTTAAAATGTCTCTTTCTCTTGTTACTTTTGCTAACTCTTTCTGTAAATCAAATCTCTCTTTGTCATAAGGTGCTACATCTGGAAATGCATTTGCCGCTGACTTTTTTTCGTTATATTTCTTCATCCATTTTCCTAATACACTATCCCTTATTCCTAGATCTCTTGCTACTTTTGCAACTGGTTGACCTACCTTTCTTTGTTCATTTGCCAGCTTAACAGCTTCCAATTTGAATTCTGCTGTATATTCTCTTGCCATTTCTAATCCTCCAAAATTTTATTTTACCCGAAAAAACTCCTTTCTTTCTCTCCACTTTTTCTGGGTAAGGTCAATTCGGAACTCTATTTCTTTTTTACGATCTTTACTTTTATTCTTATTGTTCATATAATATACCCTTCACTAATAATAAATTATTTTTAAATGTTTACTGTTATTTTCTTAGCAGTATTGGCATAAAGCCATAGCTTTTGGGTGAAGTCAAATCAAATTTTCAATTTTTTTTTGTTTATTTTTTTATGAAAAGGTAGAAGATATTAATAGCTGCTAATTTCTTTAAACGATGTTGTCGTAGATTCGTATTTTTATACACCAAAAAGGGTATCTTTGATGTCTCCTACAGCTCCAAACTCATAGCATCCATTTGCCGGCCTTTTAAGGCGCTTTATAGAAGGGTTAATAAAAGATGTACAAAAGGACGTCTAAGGTGCGTAGTAGCATTCTAAAGCCATCTATGGGAGACATTTTTTTCATCAACGCATTCAAAACTTAAAAAAATAAAAAACTTGAACATTTCTTCAGAATTATGTATAATTATTAATGCTTTTTAAGGTTCTTTCTTATGACTTTTTCTAAGTTTCTTGATCCCAAAAATGATGTATCGTTTAAGCGTATCTTCGGTACTGAAAAAAATAGAGATATCCTTATTCACTTCCTCAATGATATTCTTGGCTTTACTGGTAAAAATGAAATAAAGGATATAGAGTTTTTAAGTACTATTCAAGACCCCGATATCGCCGCTAAAAAGCAAAGTATTGTTGATGTTCTCTGTAGAGATTCTACAGGTGCTCAATACATTTGCGAAATGGTGCGACCTGAAAGTCTTCGGTCATATTGTTTAAAAGGAGAGGAATTCCTCCAGAAAGAAACTGAAAGGATTCTAAAACTTATTAAACCAGATGTTTTGCCATCTGAGTCTACGCATCAGTGCGAATCGGGCAACCGGTTGGTGCCAAGCGATGCGGACAATGAACCTCCTCTTGAAAAAGAAGATGCTCAATCGTGAGAGGAGCATAAACTACAAGCATCATGTGGTTGGAGAGCTAGGCTAGTGGTATGGTGAACGTAAGTGAAACTTCAAAGTATCGTAATTATGAAGGAGCTAAAGATGCTGATAAGCTCTAACCAAAAAGGTAATGTGGATAAGTTACATTTCTCATTTCTAGATGTACGCAAATAATAACTCCACCGGTATAGAGAAGTCACCTAACCCACTGTTGTATGACAGAAGGAACAGGGTAAGCCTGTATTTTCGCCTACATGGCAAGCAAACCGCAAGGAATGCTGATGGAAGTGCAGGTAAAGGAGAATGGAGAAAGCGAATGCCATTTTGTAACGAAATGGATAGAATTTGTAACATTAATTCGCGTGAAAACGAGCAGACTTCCGTTTGGTCCCTCGTGACAAGAAACTTTGTTAACCACTTAAGGTAGGAAAGCAGATGATTACAAGTAAACCTGTAAGTGCATCTACCGAAAGCTTTGAAGCATGGAAGCAGTTGCCATGGAAGAAATGCCAGAAAGTTATTGTGAGGCTACAAAGACGTATTGTTAAGGCTGTCCAAAAAGGAAGATGGGGTAAGGTAAAAGCTTTACAGTCTGGTAGAGACTCATGACCTTGAAACCAGCGATTTGGTCTCATAACCATAGTCTCCCCAAAAGAACCGTGCTTGCGGATTTCCCGCACACGGCTCCACAATACAGCGTTCACACTAGTGCTCCTGTGTATAAAGAAACATATACCTTTGGTTTTGGTAATGGATTTACTTTTAAATAGTGTATAAATTGTTCCCAATCCATACTTTTCTTTTGACTACGTCGGTTTATCCACTTAAATGCTAACTTTGTTACCGGTCGATAGAATTGAATCAAACACCGATAATTTCCGCTAACTCCGAAGTAGCTATAGTGTCCTGTTAGTTTGGCTTTAAGTTTCTGCCACCAATCTTTGAGACAGATACGACTTCGTACCATCTTCAACCATTCTTTGATTTCTTTAATCTTTCTGGCTAGGCTTATTTTTGAAGTTTTCTGCTTCATCATAAGTTTACCATTACGACTTTTTCCACAATAATGTGTAAATCCTAGAAAGTTGAAGCTAGCCGTCCTACGTTTCTCTCTTTCTGCTTGATACCATTCTTTCTTACCAAACTTTACTATTTTTGTTTTATTTTCAGCTATTTCCAACCCAAATTTACTTAGTCTTTGTTTCAGTAATTCTAGAAATTCTTTTGCGTCTTCTTCCCTCTCGCAGCCAACTACAAAATCGTCGCAAAACCTTATTAGCTGTAAATATCCTCTGGCTTTTGGCTTAAATTTCTTTTCAAACCATAAGTCCAGCACATAGTGTAAGTATATATTAGCTAATACAGGGCTTACTATACCACCTTGTGGTGTGCCTTGATCGGTTGCTTTATAACATCCAACTTCGACTATTCCTGCCTTTAGAAATCGTTTTATTAACCACAATAAATTTGGGTCAGCTATTCGTTCCCTTAGACAATTCATTAGCCATTTATGTTGAACATTATCAAAGAACTTCTTGATATCCACTTCTACAATATAGTTAATTGGTTTGTGCATAACTGCTTTATCTAGAGCGTTTATCGCCTGATGACAATTTCTTCCTGGTCGAAATCCATACGAGCTGTCCATAAAGTTTGCTTCATAAATATTTTCTAATATCTTCTTTAGCATTACCTGTACCAACTTATCTTCCGTTGATGGTATTCCGAGACCGCGCTTCTCTTTGCTCCCGGCTTTGGGTATGTATACCCTTTTCACTGGTAGCGGTTGATATTGTTTTCTCTTCATACTATCCACTAGTGTTTTAAGTTTCTCTTCTAGATTTTCTCCATAAGCTTCCACTGTCACACGATCTATACCACAAGCCTTGTTGCGTTTTAGTTCCTTATAACACTCTGCAAGATTCTCTTCATTAATCAAATGAACTAATGATGTAAATTTTACTCGCTTATCTTGCTTAGCCCTTACTGCTATCTGGTTTAGTTTTCCTTGCATACTCCTCCAATCTCTGTTGTATTGGTATAGCAATCCCTATACCAGTCACTATATTGCTAACCGCTTCCCCTTGTATGTGGCTTTCCCACACTCCGAGTACTATCAGTTAGTCCGACTTCCTTTGCATCTTCCTCCAGTCCTCGCCTTTATTGACTTGTTCCAGAGTACCCTTACAGGAATACAAAGGATCTCCCAAGTTCACGTAAGGTCCATCTCAACACATGACGCGGCCTTCGATCCCGATGAGGTGAGTAATATCTTGCCTTAGCGTTATTACCCATGTTGCCTTCCACCAAATGTAAAGTGTCAGCCCCCATGACGCGTGAATTACGGGACTCAATACCTTCACTTTCGTTGCACCCTATGTTGTCCATTCCATTAGCTTTACTACGCTCGTTACCTTACGCAGCATAATGGTTTGTTCCAGGTTGCCGGCTAAGCTTTACCCGTGTTGGATTTTCACCAACTGTTCCTTACGCACTTCTTGGCGCACACATAAAGCACCCTCCTACATTCGTTATACCTTTTTGTTAAGATACAGCAATTACACCATTTACTACATGCTTTACTTTAATTAATTATTAAAACAAGAGCATCATTTCCAGAGCTATATCTTTTTACCTTGATAATTCTTTTTTGACTTCCTCTTTAATTATCCCACTTATATTCACGTTAAGATCCCCTACCCAAAAATCAGTCATAGTTTCAAGATCGTATAGATCCTCTATTACTTTTTTAATAGCAGCATTTATTTCTTCTTCGTCAAATTCCTTTATAATAGGTCTAATCTTCACATACCCTGGAGAGCCTTTACCATAAATTCCTTTGCTTTTATTAATGCAGCCACCTGCACCAGATCTACTGCTTCTCAAACCACTTCCACACTCTACTGTTTCATACTTGATTTCACCATTTTCTATATATGCTATTTGATTGTCTTGTGTAGACTTCAGTTTATCTGCCTTTACAATTTTCTCCTCTAGCTTTAAATCTTGCTTATGAATTACTGTTTCCTCATAACCCTTACCACCGTATGTTCTATACTCACCTCCACCTGCAACAGTAATCAGTTGCTGGCAATGTTGCTTCTGCGAATTGCACATTTCTATGAAAACAGGTCCCCCGTCCTTATCTGAGAAGTTACTTTCCTGGTTACCCCCTCCCTCTGTGACTTGCACCTTAATTATAGGATAATTAGGATCGATTTTCAGTTTAGCTTTAATATAATCTCCTGGCATCCCTACTCTGCTTTCAGTAGAATGGCATTTTTGATTGTTACAGCCACTACCTTGTATATGACCTGCTTCACCACTTCCCCACGCTTCTATTTTAATACGATCAAATTTTATTGATAAGTCATCTGTATAAACATCTTTATTTTTATGATCATAGGATTTTTCATTATTTTTTTCAAGATCTGGTTTCTTATTTTTCAGATGTTCCTTGATTATCTCTTTTAATTTTTCTTTTAATTTCTTTTTGAGACCTTCTAAATCGAACCTACACAATTTATCAGCGTAAAAAACCTCTGTTCTGTTTGCTTTAATCAGTTGATCTTTTAATTGTGTACACTTTCGTACTTCATTTTTTTCATCTCTTAATACTTTACCATCCTTATCTTTACAATCCACTTCCTCATACCTTAAGTAGAATGGCTTATCATCTTCATTTTTATTCAAATATTGTTTTGAACGGCTACACTTTCCATCAAAGCAGATGCAACCATCATCACCTTGCTCACATCCTTCTTTATGCTCTACATCCGTCAATTTGTATACTACTTTCAGTCCTTCACCAGATTTTAATTTTTCGTCTATTTTGCTATCTTTCTTCACACAATAACTGCATTCTTCCTTCTTCTGCTCATTTTCATCAGGGAAGAAAACATACTCTTGCTTATTAAATATTATTTTATCCAACCTCTCTTGAGTTTCTTTCAAAGGGTAAACTATTTCCTTGCTTGGAAGATAATAGAACTGATTTGATTCCTTGGAGTAAACAGCATTGTATTTAGTATATCTTGTTCCCATTAATTTTAGTGGTATTATTTTATTTTCTCTTTTAAGAACAAACTCCTCTGGTTCTGGCTGCCATCCAGAAAGACAAAGCATTTTACTGTTAGAATTTCCTTTATACTTTACTTCTATTTCCGGCTGCCCAGAGTTATTAAATTCACATTGAATAGATTTGTCTTTTAACTTTTTCTCAAAATCATTAAAACTATAAAAACTTCCGCCTTTAGAACATTTAATTTGCACATCAGGAACATAGCCATATTCTTTCAGAACTTTAAATTGTTGCGGATTACTTTCTAATATACCTTCTATAATATTATCAATATTACTATCAGTTGTTTTTGCTACTATTGCTGGTTTTACTACTTTTAAAGATAGGGGGCCAATGTTTATAGGATGGTTGAGGTCAGTATTAACATTAAAAGTACAGGAACCATTACTATAGGTTCCATGTGCTTTAGCACAAGTGCTCTCACTCATCTTCATTTCTACTTTCAATGTATTTGCATTTACTATCTCCACTATCTCAGGTTCTGGAGCAGGTGGTGCAGGAAAACAGCGGATGAACTGTGGATTGTTTTCATCTATACTTTGAGTTCCAAGGTATTCAGCGCAGAGCTTATCTTTTTCTCTATAAGTTTTGAAGTAGTACGTGATGCCATCTTTGTCTAAAATAGAGCGCCACTCAGCTTTATTTTCTCCATACCCTTTAGGGAAATCTAATTTTTCTCCAATCTCTCCGTCTCTTCCTTTCAGATCACCAATGATTACCTTAACCTTAGGATTAAAGTAATCATTGTCTTTATCTGTTATAGGAACAATTCTAACTTGTGGAAGCGACATTGCAAGTTGTTCACAAAATGGAGGGGGGCCAGGTGCAAGTGGAACAGGAGCACATTTTACTGCCGTTTGGTAGCAGGTATCACAGACTTTTTCCATCTCCCCAGGACGGAAAATATTCTCACCCGAAAATACTCTAGAACCCCATGAAGAAATTCCTGACATACAAGCCCCTTTTTGACTGCAAGCACATATTTTAGGAGAGTTAGCGAATCTTCTTTTTTCCTCATCAGTAACACCGTCTGCCCATTCCCATTTAAGACCCCGAGCAATTTCTCCTCCAGCTTTTGTTTTATCTCCTTCCCAGTCGATAAAAGCTGCAGCAGAAACTCCAGCTCCTGTACCTTGCGTTCCATATATCTGGCGGCAGGATTCCCCACTTTGTAAGTCATAACAATAACTTTGTCCATCATAAGCACATACTCTAATTTTGGGATTAAAGTAACCATCAACTCCTTGATCTTTTATTGCTTGCACCTTAATTTCCTTTACCCAATCTCCACCAACTATTGCTTCCCACCAAGTATTACTTTCTACAAATGTTGGACAATCAGCATATCCTTGATACGAAAGACCAAGTATCAAAAAAAATATCAATAAGAAATTAAGCCTTACACTTCTCATAAAATACCGGTAACCACTCATTAACTTCTTCTCCTTTTTCTTTTATTGCCTCATACATATACTTTATAGTCTCTTTGTTAGCTGAAAGTACATGTATTTCTTGCATATCCTTCAAATCCAGATTTAAGGTTACTAATCCTTTGTACTGTTTTATCAAAAATAAACCTTCCTGTGTTGGCGTCTGCAGAATTATATTCAGCTCCTCTTTCGATAGAGAAAATGCCTTCATGTATAATCTATTTGCATTGACGTTCGGCATCAAGATTCTTGTATCAACATGTTTATCTAAATATTGAGTAAATTTGCTAGCAAATGCGAGATTTAAATTCTCAGTACTTAGGATTACTACAACATTTAGTTCCGTCATTCTTTGCATCCAGTTATCAAACTCTTTCTCTGTAGGAAAAATATTACTTATCTCCCATGCTTCATCCAAAACAAGTATTGCAGGCGAGCCATCACATTTTGCCTCAAAAGAATATAAAAAATAGTAAAGTATCACGGACATACATTCCTTTTGTTTTGTAAGGTTTGCGGTGTTGAGAGATATAATTTTTGTTTCCCAGTCAATATCTGATTCATTACCATCTTGAAATAAGTAAGCAAAGTCACCATCGTCACACCATCTACTTATCTTACCCCCAAGAAGCAAGAGCACCTCAGAAATTTGTGAAATAGAACGTGATTCCTTGGGTATAGCAAATATAGAATCCACAATTTTTCTTATCTTTTCTTCTACGTCCACCAAGCTCGTATCGGCTACCATTCTTCTGATCAGTTCAACCAACATATTGCGATTGGAAGCACTATCTTCAATGTTTAGTGGATTAAATTTTAGGCTTTTGTCCTTATATTTTGGATCGATTATGTAATATTTACCACTCACTGCTTTAGTAAAAATTATTGATTTTCCAGTGTTATCCAATATGACAATTCTTGGGTTAAACTTTCTTGATTCTGATAATAGAAAATTAATGAGTGAAGTTCTGCCTGAATTTGGAGCTCCGAGTATCGTAGTATGGCCATTATTTCTTTTTCCATGAAAATTAAAGAAGTAAGGATTTCCTTTTTTTGAGAAAAAAATCATTACCGCTTCTTTCCACCTTCTTCCTTTTAATGTACCTGACGTAAAATCGTGCAGCATAGCAAAGCTGCAAGCGTATTTTGTTAAGATATTTTTCGGTTGCGTAATAAAAGCAAAATTGCCTGGAAGTTGTGCCCAAAAATGACTTTCCATATGTAAATCAGTTCTAAACATCATGAAGCCAACTAATGACATTATAGAAGATAAATCACTAATACTTTCAGCTAACTTATTCCTATCATCTGCAAATATTGTAAAAATAATTTTCTGTTGGCAGAAGTCTATACTAGAGGTCTTTTCAAGCTCTATTATTTCTTCAATTCCTGAGCTTTTAAGTAAGGTATTATCCTCACTAATTTGCAGCATGTTGATTTGTTTTTTAAATTCTTTTATTGCTTTGTTATTACTAGTAAATATCATTATTTCTGTAATGATAAATTCAGATTCAAGCTGCAAGCATCTATCTATATTACCTAAAGAGATTTCCCGGTATTCTTTTATGCTGAAAATAGAGCCAAATTTCTGTTGATTTTCAAATATTGTTTGAAACGTATTGAAACCAAAAGCTATTTTAAAATTTCTAATATATTGCGACAGGTCCCTTTCATGTATTGGATAATCTTTGTGCGTTAATGTAACAATATAGTGGAGAAATTCTATCATTTCAGAATATATTTTACCTTCACTAAACCTTAGACTCAGTTTTTTAGCTCCAAAAGGTCCTAAATCATTTTGAATTACGTCAGTTATCTTTTGCAACTCCTGATGGCTTTCTTGTAAAGACAACTTATGCTTATTCTTTATTCTATTGAAAAAAAACGAATTATTAGTATGCTTGCCAAAATCGCTAAACAATATTACAATGTATAGTTCATTTATATACTGTAATTTACTATCAGTTAGTTTATTAAACCACGTTGAATGTAGGTTGTCAGAGAAGTCTTCAGTTTTATTCCATTTCAAGCTCAGTTTATTGCGCTTTCTAACGGTATGAATCCAAACGGTAAAACACAGGCTATTAATATTTTTTGATATGCTTTTTCTAATTTCAGTTCTGAGGTCGCTGTAGTTATCAACAGAAGAATAATCTTCTAACTTGATTATTTTTAACAATTCTCCCTGTTTTGTTAGTATGGTTTCTTCATCGTAATGACAAGCATAAGGAACAAAATCTAAATCAATGCTTTCTAGTAATGCTAAGTTGTTCTTTTTTTTAAGCTTAGAGTTAACTGTTGGTACTTTTAACTGCATATGCGTATTCAATAAAGATAATTAAAAAAGATAAAAATACTATCTTAATTTTTATCTTTTTTTTCGCTATCGGATTGTAATTTTATATCTTTTGCAAAGTTAAATTTTTCTTTTAAGTAGTCTGTTGCCTTTTCTGTACTACCGAACATCAGGACCAGTACACCAAACATTATCATAAAAAAGATTAGACCTCTGAACACTACTGCAAGTATCACTGCAGCTATACACAACCCTATGATTGTTGAAGGACTCATATTTTCTACAGTATCTTTAACTGAAAATGAAGAAATAAAATTTTTTACCGTTTCTTGTATACCCTTTAATTCATCACTCGCCGAACTTGCTTCGCTAGAATATGATGCAAAAATGAAACTTAATAAGGCTATAAAAACCAAAACTTTATTCAATTGAATGCGCATCAACTAAACACCTTTTAAACATTCCTCAAATATAACAACTTTTATATCAATAGGCAAGAACTGAATTCACTTATCCACTACAAGTAACACATATTTAATTTTTACCGCTGCGAACATGCTGTAAGCTCTTATCATCAACAAGAGGACTCACATTAATGGATGTTAATTTACTTGATAGGAAGTTTGAATGCAATTCAGCTACTGCTGCTATAGCAAGCACTGCAACCATAGCAAGTAGTCCTGCTCCTATCAATCCTGATGTCATTGCTCCTGCAACAATGCACCCTATTGTGGAGAGAGCACAACCTGCTACAAGTGCAACGTGAAGATTTCTGTTATTGGGTTGTTTTTCAAGTGGAGTATCTTCACCCTTTTTCTTATTCAAAGGAAATTTCTGCACGATTGTAATGGCGTTTTTTCTGTCCCTTTTTTCTTCGGGTTGCATTGAATCTTTTGCCTGGCTGCCTGTCATCTGAGTAGTTTGACTATTTGGATCCATACTTTCTTTTTCTCTGGATCCCAGTGTCACGCACTGGGATGACACCTGTGGCTCTTCTTCTGCAGTCTGCTCTGGTTGCATTTGATTCCCAGTATCTTCTTTTTGTGGATCGTTATTTTCTCCAGCAGAGCTTAATATTGAGCTCATACTGCTCCTTCTACTACTTATTGGTGATTCTAAACTTTCTTCACTCGGTTTGCGTGAACTTACTCCACTATCTGAGCTACTAGCACATACTTCTTCTTTAGTTGGACTTTCTACATTATTTTCTGTCATCCCAGTGCTTGACACTGGGATCTCTTTTTTTATGGAATTAATAGGTTGTTCTTCTATTTTTGAATCTTTATTGCTGCTCCTTTTAATAATCCCTGAAATTATTTCTAATATTTTCCCTCTTCTTGTTGGTGATCTTTGTAATTGTTCTCTTTCATTGTTAGATACTGAAAGCTCGACCTCTAATTTCATTACTTCTGTTTCCAACACTGGAAGAAATTTTTTGGTGTAATAATTATAAGATTCTTCTTGCTCTTTCAGTGATTTTTCTAATCGAATTAATACCTTAGGATCAGCCCCTTGCTTGAACAACTCTATGCATTTTTTGATAGTTCCATCTCCATTTTTTTTTGGGCTTTTATGATTATGTGTTTTTTTTGTTACCTTTTTGTATATAGTGTTGTGCAATTGTTGGTTAATATCTCCTGTATTATTCTGAGATTTTTTTAAAGGACTTAGCATAACATTCCTCCATACATAATAAAATGTATAGATACCTTTTTAGCGTTAATTTTACATTAAAACTGGGCAATTATGCCATATATGGATAATTTGCTTATTGTGAGGTCGCTTAACTATTTGCTTTCTGGGCTTTCTACTTCTACAGATTTGCTCTCAATATAATTGTTTGCCTGTTGAACTAACATATTCACTACTTCTTTTACAGGCTTTTCCCTATCAACCATGCCAACACTTTGGCCAGCCATTAAAGATCCTGTTTCAACATCTCCTTCAATCACTGCCCTTCTTAAAGCTCCAGCCCAGAACTTTTCTATTTCAAGCTGCCCATCTTCTTTTGAGATCTGTCCCTTTTGGTATTCATCAATAACTTCTTTTTGACGCTTCATGAAGTCATCGCTTGCTTTGTTGGCTATAGCTCTTACAGGAATTACAGGAAAATCAGCACTTATCTGTACAGAAGGTATTGCATTACGTGCGGCCGATTTAATAAACACTTCCTTGAAATTTTTGTGGGCAATTGACTCATTAGTGCAGACAAATAATGTACCTATTTGACAGCCACTTGCTCCCATTTCCAGGTAATTAACTATCATTTCACCTCTTCCTATTCCACCTGCAACAAACACTGGTATTTGTTCATTTTTAAAATGAGGCAATATCTCTTGTGCAAGAACAGAAGTGCTAACTGGACCTATATGCCCACCTGCTTCCATTCCTTCTATTATTAATGCATCTACTCCCATTTTTACTAACCTTTTCGCAAGGCTTAATGCTGGTGCAAAGCACATAACTTTAATGCCTGCACCCTTGATTTTTTCTATATTAGGCTTTGTTGGCAGTCCACCGGCAAGCACTATATGGCTCACTTTCGTTTCAATACACACATCTATCAACTCACTCAACTTTGGGTGCATAGTAATTAGATTTACACCAAATGGCTTGTTAGTTAATTGCTGCGTCTCTATGATTTCTTTTTTTAGCAAGTCTGGAAACATTGCACCACATGCAATCACACCAAAACCACCAGCGTTTGAGATTGCTGAGACCAAGTTTCTCTCTGAAACCCAGCTCATAGCACCACCCATTATAGCAAACTCACTGCCAAGAAAATCTGTTCCTTTTTTCCAGAGGCTACTTAACATATAACCTATATCATACGTTTAAAAATGTTTTGTTTATCTATAAATGTGTGTTTTAAGGCGCCAAGTATATGTAAGATTATAAAGAGTACCATAAAATATGCAAGCATCGAATGTAGCTCGTTAGCCGTGTTAGCTAGGTCTTTGTTTTGATTAATCAACAAAGGGATATGAAAAAAATATTTGATCTGTTTGCCAGAAGCAGAAGACATGACATAGCCAGATAGTGGCATTAGCACCATCAAAGAATATAAACCAAAGTGTACTGCTTTACTTATATTGATTACAAACCGAGAAAAATTTGCTGGAAGTGGTGGAACATAAGTAAAGACGCGAAAAAATATGCGTACTATGATTAATCCAAGAATAGTGATACCGCAAGCCTTATGAATAGCGTATATGTTGAACTTAATTTCATTGCTAAGTGGCAGGCTTTTCATATAAAGTCCAGAACAAAGCATACCGATAATAAAAACAGCCATCAACCAATGGATAACTCTTAAACCTAGGCTATATTTATCGTCTTCCATTTTGATTACCCTAAAGTAGCATTTATATAATAGAAAAACTATTTTTCAATCAAAATCATTAAAGCAATTTAGATTTACCGACAATGTAGCTATACAAATTCGACCCAGCCGGAAGTCAAGGGCACCTAAATCAAGAAACGGATTAAACGAAAAACTTACTTGACAAACTCCGCCAGCCTCCTTATCATGAAACTGAAGCTATTTATTTATCTTCTCTGTACAGATTAAATGACAAAAAAACTCAACGTATCTGGCGTCTCATGTTTAATTTTTTGCACTATGTGCACTCTATGTCTTTATCAAATTTCTAGGTTTTTACCTATACAAGCTGAAATACGCTTATAAAGCATTTAAAACATCAAAAAACGCCAACTTAAAAAATGGATAGTGAATAATTAGCTACCCTAGGGTTTCTTTTGCCTTTTTTTCTGTTTAGTAAATTTCTTAAATATTTATGACTAAAGGTTAGTTGCATTAAAAAGCAGCTAAATCGCGGTTATTAAGCGTTTAGAATAAAAAAACGCCATACTTGAAAGTATAATGTAAGTAATTAGCCAACCACGGGGCTTCTTTTGCCTTTTTTTCTGTTTAGTAAATTTCTTAAATATTTATGGCTAAACGACAATCGTCATCCCTGTAAAGGTCAAGTATCCCGCTACGTGTTAGCGGCTAAGAGATACCCGGCGGTATGACGGTTCGTGATGGCATGACGATAAGGTTCCAGTGTCAAGCGTTTGGCATGCAAATTTCCTTAAACGTTCGTAAGCTTAAAACTTTACTTTAGATCAAACTGCTGTATAGTGACTTTATAGCTTCAATTTTGTAATGAATATACCTAGTATAGAAAATTGTGATCTTCACAATAAAACCGTCTTACTCAGAGTTGACTTCAATGTTCCTATAAAAGATGGAGAAATTCGTGACGTCACTCGTATTTTGAGAGCATTGCCTACTATTCAGTATTTAGTGAATGCGAGTGCAAAGATTATTATTATATCACATTTTGGACGCCCAAAGGCCAGAGACAATAATCTGTCGCTAAAAAATGTAATTGACACTTTATCGCAGTTACTAAATAAAAAAGTGAAATTCATTGACGATTGCTTTGGTGAAAAAGTACAAAGAGCAGTAAGTGTTATGGATGCAGGAGATATAATATTACTAGAGAATCTAAGATTTTATAAAGAGGAAGAGCAAAGTGACTCAAATTTTGCCAAACAACTAGCATCTCTAGCGGATATATATGTAAATGATGCATTTTCTTGCTCTCACAGAGCTCACGCTTCTATTTCACGCATTACAGAATTTTTACCCTCTTATGCAGGGTTTTGCTTGCAAGATGAGCTAAAGTATCTTGAAAAAGCTGTATCGTTTAAAGCTAAACCTATTACTGCGATAGTTGGGGGAGCTAAAATATCAACTAAAATAAAAGTGCTTATGAAGCTAACAGAAAAGGTTAATTACCTAGTTCTAGGTGGTGCAATAGCCAATAATTTTTTGTCATTTAGCAAAGTAAATATAGGGAAATCTTTCTTTCAAAATGGTGTTGACGACCTTCTGCATAATATTCTTGAAACAGCAAATAAAAACAATTGCAAAATAGTTGTGCCAGAAGACGTTCTGGTTGCAGTAAACTCTGATTACAGCACTAGTATTTCAAGAAGAACTGAGTCCATTTTGGACGGTGATATAATTTTGGATATCGGACCACAAACTTTGAGTACAATAAGCAGTATAATAGCAAGCAGTAAGACTCTGCTGTGGAATGGACCTATTGGTGTTTTTGAACATTCAGCTTTTGCAAGCGGTACAATAGGGGTAATGAAAATCGTAAGTGACTTAACGCACAAAGGAAAGTTAACCAGCATAATAGGGGGAGGCGATAGTCTATCTGCAATAAGCGCTGCAGGCCTTGCCGATAAGGATTTTACATATGTTTCCACTGGTGGAGGAGCATTTTTAGATTGGTTAAGTGGCGATGAAATGCCGGGAGTTGCTGCTCTGCAAAAACGATTAGATTAAAACTTTTTTAAATTATTTCTTATAGGCTAGCTTTTTTGTGAACGTGATTATGTCGAAGACAGTTAAACTAATTTTGTGTTTAATAATACCAATAATAGGATTTATTTTTTATATTAAGGATCATTATTTTCACACCGGCTATGTAGAAGAAAATGTTGAAGTCAATTTTGAACCATTTTTCAGTTCACAACCAGCCACCGTTTCAGAATTAACTGACTTCGATAGAGGAGTGTTGAAAGTTTGTGGAGATTGGGGAGCACATCCAGATAAAGAAGATTTCAAAATTTTACTTAGTTGTCCGCAGCATCAAGAAGTAGTGAAAGGAATATATAAGTGATTACGCCAGATGCGGATTTGGAGTTACTTAAAGATGAACTGGCTAACATTTGGTTTACAAATAGTGGAAGTGAAAAAGAAACTATAGGGTTTGGACATATTTTTTGTGGTGAGCCAAACGATAAATTAGGTGGTATGCATTTTGTAGGTAGATATGTTGAAGCTCAAGAGGATAAATGGGCAGTTGGAATCCTGTGCAATGAATCAGATATTAAGCCGCCGGTTTATACATTTGGAATGAAATATTTGGGTAAGGATGGGGAAGTGAAAGTTAAATGCCCAAATGGATACGCATATAACCTTCATGCCGATAATTTCTGCAACTAAGGCGTTTAAGGAATTAGGAAAAGATGGAATGTGTCTATATGAAATGGAAGATGACAATTATCAATCAGTGTTTGTAAGAAAGAATGATGCTATACTCACGTTCTATCCTGACTTAACACCAAAATGTGATGATAAGAGTACTTATTGTAGTTGCGGTAAATCTTAATTTCAAAACCAATAGGGTGAACAAATGATAAAAATGCTATAGGGTGTAGCAAATCTAAATGAGTTAAAATTTTGATTAAAGGGTTTTGTGAATAATAATGAAGAAGGGCATTATTCGTCTAATAAAAGCAATTCAATACTCTTGTGAAGGAATAAAATCAGCTTTTATATCAGAAATTGCGTTCAGACAGGAGTTACTGCTTTTTATAGTATGTGTCTCAATTTTGTTTGTTTTGGATGTAAGTAATCTAGAACGTGCAGTAATGATAAGCAGCCTATTCCTGGTGTTAATTGTGGAAATTGTTAACACTGCTTTTGAAACGACAATTGAGCGTATTTCCAGTGAACAACACATACTTTCAAAAAAGGTGAAAGATCTAGGTAGTGCAGCAGTTTTTCTTTCATTAATTAACTTCCTGATAACATGGATGATAATATTGATAGGTTAATACGAATGTTATTAAGATATGTTGTCAAACTCACCAATTAAAGTTTTTATATCTTGCGGTAAATCAGAGACAAATTCCATGTATTCCTTACTTTTTGGGTGGTATAAGCCCAGTGTATAAGCATGTAGTGCTTGTCTATTGAAATTACGAATGAAACTAGAGTTTTTAGCATATTTTGTGCTTTTACTACTATTTTTTCCATAAACTTGATCACCAACTATGGAATGTCCTATGTGGCTCATGTGGACTCGAATTTGGTGTGTTCTGCCTGTCTCTAAAGTGCATTTAACGAGGCTTACTTGTCCTATAACTTTTTGCACTAAATAGTGAGTGATTGCTAATTTGCCTGTGATTTTTGTTACACACATCATTTCTTTATTACCGCGTTTGGGAGCAATGTTAGTTTTTATCGTGCCTTGCTGAGAAGATAATGTTCCCCAAACTACTGCTAAGTATTCCCGCTTTATTTTGCGATTCGATAACAATTCAGACAAAAAACTATGGGCTGCTTCATTTTTTGCAATTACCATTAGCCCACTAGTATCTTTATCAAGTCTATGAACAATTCCTGGTCTTACATTAAGGTGAGCGATAACTGCGTTCAAAAGCGTATCATTGTTTGTCCCAGCACCTGGGTGCACTGTTAATCCACTTTGTTTACTCAGAACTATAATGTCCTCATCTTCATAGACGATATTAAGTTTTATGTCATAATTAGGCTCAATTGATGTGGATATGTCAGGTTGAACGAGATGCACCACATACTCTTCATCTGGTTTTACTATGTAGTCATTATTAATTATCGGTGTGCCAAGTAATTTCACCTGCTCATTTTGTATCAATCTTTGCGCTTTGCTGCGTGATATGTTGCATTTTTCAGCTATATAGGTGTCTAACCTTAATTTCTCTTTATCATTATTAACACTTAAGGTTATTATTGAGTAATCTATAGTGATTTACCCCGCGCCATTTCCCATGCTGCTTGAACATTTGGGTCTGTAAACATTGTTGCACTAGACTCAATTTGCAGATCACCTTGTTTTTTAATATGGCAAATTGTTTGAGAGCCATCTTTCCAGTAGATTGTAACTTTATTATCAAAATCTCGTAATGTTGCCTCAACCTTTTTTTCTTTATTATCTTTTTCTTCCAGCTTAATAGATTCTAATAAATAATATAAGAATTCACTTGGTTTGCCGTTGATTTTTTCTTTCCATTCATCTGTTTTTTCTTGTTCAGATTTTTTTTGCTCTAACTTTTCCTTCTTTTGCTGCAGCTTATTTTGTTCTGCTTCCAGCTCTAACTTTCTAACTGTGTCACGTAGTTCTTTGACTTTATTTTCTAATACTAATAATTTATTAGTATTATTTCCATTGTTAGCTTCTAAATCAGGCGTACTTGGTTGAGCTTGCTTCTTTTTTATTTCTTCTAATTCATTCCTTACTACGTTTAATTGCTCCTTCAATTCCGTTTTTCCCTCTTCTGTATCCTCTTTTAACTTTTTTAGCATGCTAAGGAACTCGTTATTATTAGACTGCGTAGTTGATTGAAGCCAGCCTACAAAGCGGCTTGGTTCAAATCGTTCAATTTTATCTTCAGCAATTTTAATAGCATTCTCTAACCTAGAAAAAGTACCTTCAATATCTAGTGAATGTGCTTTTTTTGTCAATTCTTTAGTGTTGTTTAAAACTTCTGAAATTTCTGCATGTAGCCAATCTAAATCTTTTTTGATGTCTTCTCTGATTTTTTTTAGGTGATCAAGCGTTTCTTTAATGTTAATATTTGCAGGCTTTAAAAGACTATTATCAAGTAAATCGCAAGCTTTTTTAAGGTTACTGTCAAATGAGTTGCAAAGCGGACTAAGTAGTTTTTTCATTAGAGATATTAGTTCATTTTCCCTTTTACCAAGCTTATTTTCTACTACTGATACAACCATGCCCTTTCCAGACCAGTATGGAAATAGAAGACCTAAAGAACTGTGTTTTCTAATAGTATGATTTTCATGATCCACGCTATTACTTATTAGATTGCTAAGTGTTGATATGATGCATAAAAGAATAGCGACTAATAAAGCTATTAATATTATTGGAGCATTAATGGATTGTGATATTGCTGAAACTACTATAATAGTACCAAATACATATGATCCAGTAAACAAGAGAATCCTATTTCTATTTTCTGCTTCTATATCTTCTAGTATTTCTCTCTGCGTCTTAGAAATTGGTAAAACTATTGAAAGCTTTTCCCCCTTTTTATCTAAATTTGTTACAATTTCAATTTTTTTAGCTTCTTGAGCAATCTGGCTGTACTGTTCATCAACTTGATAGTTTCCTATTTTTTTATCTATTTCATTCTCTTTTATTTTTTGTGTATTTATAAAGTTTATAACAGCAGTAAATAAGAGAACTATAAGAGGAATAAAGGCAAGAGGTGCTGGCGTGAACGCAAACCCAGCAATACTTACTGTAACAGGCTGAATAGAAAAGGCAGTAAATGCTATAAGAGTAGCAATGGTACTTGCTATCGATATAGTACCAGAATACTTTCTTATAGAGCTCAAAATTCTACTGGGCTGGTCAGAAAGTTTTCTAAATCCTAAAAAATCAAAATAGTCTTTGAAAGGATCTTGAGTGTCTGTAACCATAACATTTTTCTAGTTTAAACTTATTTAGGTATACGTTAACCAAACCTTAAAATCAAGTTTCTTAATTTTTCAACATGTGCCAAGGCCTATTGGAGCGCACTGTATTAATCTTTACGTAACGATTTGTTAACCAAACAGAATGTGTGCCATACGTTTCTAGATCAGCATGTTTAATAATTTTAGCGTTGCAAGCTGAATAGTCGAATTCACTTAATTGAATTATCAGATCAACACTATTACAGTTTCTCAAGATATCTTCTTTTTTATAAGCAAGCAGTACTGATTTATTATTTCCTTTATTATATATACAGCCATACTTTAGTCTTTTATCTGGATTGCTATATTTTGTATGATTCAAAATTTGGTTCTGTCCGTTTTGCTTTGCCCACGTTTTGATAACAAAATTTCTGCTTTTTCTAGTGAGAGAATATAGTAAGTTATCACTCTCCTTTGCAGCAACATTATCAGCATTTATTAGGATGTCGGGGGTTTTATATGCAGCGCTAAAGCAAATACCTAGTACAATAAAAAAAATCCCAAAAAACGCCAATTTCTTTCCCACAAGCACAGCCACAATAACCCAAATGTTATTATAATAATTGATGAGGCAGGAAAAGTACGAATGGGAATAACCAAATACTGAAGACTAGCGATAGCGTTTGTTATATACAAAATGCTGTCAATTGGGCGCTCTATAAATGGCGCTATAATCCATTCAACACCCAAAGGAATCAACAAAACATAGATTATTCCAAGTGGAATAATAATTAATGTAACTATTGGTATAGCAACTAAATTTGTGATAATGCCACTAATTGAAAAATAATTAAAATTATATATCGTATACGGAACAGTTGCTAAACTTGCTATTACTGAGCTGATCATTATCGACACAAAATATTTTATTATTTTTATTTTGAACAACTTATTAGCATTAATTTGATAACTGGCAACCAGTGCCAAAACAGCAGAAAATGACATCTGAAAGCCAGGCTTTAAAATTGCTTCTGGTTCTACTGAGAGTATCACTGAAGCAGCAAACGCAATTGCTATTAACCCTCGATATTTTCTCTCTATCATTATTGCAACGAGTACTAAAATCACCATGATGTAGGCACGCTGAGCAGAAATTTGCATGCCGGTAATCAACAAATAAAACGTGGTTGGCAAAATAGTAAGGAATGCAGATATTTTCTTGGTGTTATACTTAAGAGTTAAAGTTTCAGATGTTGCAAATAAATTACGAAACACTATAAAAAACAGGCCAGCAACAAATGATAAATGCAAACCAGATATGGCAAACAAATGTGCTATACCTGAATCTCGTATCGCATCCATAGTTTTTTGGTCTATTCCGTCCTTTTTACCGATCAGTAATGCAGAAATTATGTCTGCATGTGGTTTTTTAATATTTTGCTGCAGGTTTTCATAAATGTATTGACGGAAAGATTCCATATACTCTAGAAATTGCCTTGCTTCAGCCTTTTTGTGTAGGGCTATTTTGCTTGTTGCAAAACCTGTTGCACTTATTTTCTGGTAATATGCTATTCTTGCAAAATCGTATGCATACTCCGAAGGCGCAATTTTTGGAGGGAAGAGTTTTGCTGATAATTTTACTTGATCGCCTATTTTAATGCCTTTTTCCACTTTGGTTCTAACTGATATTCTGATGTTATCTAGAGCTCTATCCGGTGTCATTCCAGCGCGTGACGCTGGAATCCATATCTTTTTTTTCTGGATCCCAGTATCAAGTACTGGGATGACAGAAGAGGGCGCTGGGATGACAGAAGGGAGCACTGGGATGACAGAGGAGGATTCTGGAATGGTGGAAGGCTTTGTAATAGAAAGCAGAAATTGTTTGTATGAGCCCCTGTCATTAATATCCTTCACTGTGGCAACGATATTTTTTACATACCTCTCTTTATCAAGAATTTGAGTATCAACTAAAGCTGTTCTTAATTTACTGGCTGTAAATCCTATGAGCACTGCAATTAAAGCAATGCATAATATTGCGTACTTTCTGTATAATATTGCAATCAAAATTAGTGTGGGTAAAAGCAAAAGAAAAATAGATATGCAGCTTGGTTCAAAACTTAGGGAAAAATATGTTAAAATTCCTGTACACTGAAGAACAGGAAACCACAGTATCAAGTTATATTGTTCATTGCGCAGATTGTTACGTATATAACTAACTATTATGTCAAGAAAAGTTAATAAGTGTGTCGATATTTGCATGTGGTGAAATTTTATTTTTCTTTTTTCATTATTTGTATATATAATAACTAAATAAGCAACGACGCGGGATGGAGCAGCTCGGTAGCTCGTCAGGCTCATAACCTGAAGGTCGTAGGTTCAAATCCTACTCCCGCAACCATTTTTAAGGATATAGTTGTTCCACTTTCCAATCGCTTCCCTCAACAAGAGTGTATCTAAATCTAATATGCTTCCTATATTCACCTTCTTGCCAAAATTCAATTACTTTTGGGATTACGCAAAATCCCACCCAAAAATCAGGACGAGAAACTTGTGTATTGTGAAATTCTTTTTCCTTCAATTTTATAGCTTGCTCAAAATCTTGCCAATCTTTCAGAATGCTCGATTGTTTTGAGCACCATGCGCTAATTTGACTACCCAGCGCTCGAGAAGAGAAGTATTTGTCAGTTCTTTCATCGTTTAGAAGTTTAACCTCTCCTTCAATTCGCACTTGCCTAGCAAATTCTATCCAATGAAACACTAACGCAGCTTTGGGGTTCTCAGTCAATTCTTTCCCTTTTTTACTGTTTACGTTAGTGAAAAACACAAAACCTTCTTTGCTATATTCCTTTAGTAATACTACTCTTGCAGATGGAATGTAGTCTTTGCTACAAGTTGCTAGCGTCATTGCAGTTGGTTGTTCACACGGAGAATTAAGTACTGCTTTGTACCACTTTGAAAACAAATCAAACGGATCTTTTTCAGGTGAGAATGTCATATCTAAAAATAAAATCTTAATTCTGGCACGCGTTGCAAAAATAAGTGCTACGGCCATTTTGTCGTATAAGTGTTATGATATTATTGCAAATCTTGCAAGGTTTTTGAACTTTACCATATACGTAAAAGTTATTTTGAAAGTATCCAGCAGATCCAGATGGCTGTGCATAATCTTTCAGTGTTGAACCGCCTGCAGCAATTGCATCACTCAGAGTATTTTTTATTTCAGCAGCAAGTTTTTCGCACTCTCTATAGGTCAAGTTTTTTGCTGACCTGAGTGGTGATATACGGGCTCTAAACAAGCTCTCAGAAGCATATATGTTGCCTACGCCAACTATTGATTTATTGTCCATTAACGCTGATTTGATATTCACTTTTTTGTTTTTCAGCAACTCCTGTAAATAGTCTCCACTGAATTCATCCGTGAGGGGCTCTATTCCGAAACCGTCAAAAAAATTTATTTCTTGTTCTTTGCTTAAAATAATAACTAGTCCAAATCTTCTTGGGTCATTAAAGATTATTGAAGTATTATCGGAAAATAAAAATACCACGTGATCGTGCTTATTCCGCACTTGAGCATATATAAGCTTTCCGCTCATGCCAAGATGTATGATTACAGCCATACTATCTGTATTCCAGATTATATACTTACCTCTACGCTTGATATCGTTTATAACTTTGCCCTTTAGCAAATCATCAATATTTTTTGTTATTGGTACACGCAAATTCCAATTATTTACTGTAACACTGCTTATTTGCTTGTTTTTAATTTTATCAAGCAAAAAATTAGAGATTACTTCCACTTCCGGTAGTTCTGGCATCTTGTCTACTCTGTTGCTGTTTTTTTCTTTTTACAATATTTTGCTTTAAAGCTTTTGCCAATCTTTTTCTCTCTTCTTCTTTTTCCTTATTCCTTTTTGTGTTATTCATTATCATAATATATAAGACTGCCGTTGTAGCTCAGGTGGTAGAGTACGTCATTGGTAATGACGAGGTCCCAAGTTCGAATCTTGGTAACGGCACACTCTTACAATATTGCATAACTTGCAAGCAAGGCTTAAAAGAAAGTTACAGAGGCAGGTTATCATGCTTTTTCCATATCCTTTCTACTTTCTTGTTTTTGAGTAGCTCTAATGCTTTGTGAAAGTGATGCCTTGTTTTACTTGGCACTATAATGTCATCAATGTATCCATGTGATGCAGCAAAAAATGGATTAGCAAATTTTTCTTTATATTCTTTAATTAACGTTTGCTGATCTTTTTCGTGTCGAAATATAATCTCAACTGCACTTTCAGGGCCCATCACAGCTATTTCAGCAGTTGGCCAGGCATAATTTATATCACCTTTTAGATGTTTCGAATTCATAACAATGTATGCACCACCATACGCTTTTCTAGTGATAAGGCTAATTTTCGGCACGGTCGCTTCAGCGTAAGCGTAAAGCAGTTTCGCTCCGTGTTGTATTATATTATTGTATTCTTGATTTGTACCCGGCAAAAATCCTGGAACATCAATAAGTGTGATGATCGGAATGTTAAATGCGTCACAAAACCTTACAAACCTCGCAGCTTTTCTTGAAGAATCAATATCCAAACATCCTGCAAGGTGCATAGGTTGATTTGCAACAATACCGACAGTATTTCCTCCAATTCTACCAAAACCAGTTATGATATTACGAGCAAAATCAGGTTTCAGTTCAAAGAAATTCCTTTCATCACAAACTTTTTCAATGAGTTCATACATATCATAAGGAGTATTAGGATTGCTAGGAATCAGAGTATTTAAAGATTCATCAATCTCATTAACATCATTACAGATTGGTGCAGATTTTGGTGATTCTTGATTATTTGCTGGTAAGAAAGTAAAGAATTCACGCATTTTTAGCAGCATTTCAACATCATTATTGAATGCAAAATCCGCTACTCCTGTTTTGCTTGTATGAATTTTTGCTCCACCAAGGTCTTCGAAACTTACATCTTCGTAGGTAACCTTTTTTACTACATCTGGTCCGGTTATAAACATATATGAACTGTTTTTCACCATGAAAGTAAAGTCAGTTAATGCTGGGGAATAAACTGCACCTCCTGCACATGGGCCCATAATTAAAGAAATTTGTGGTATAACACCCGATGCATTTACGTTTCTTTGAAAAATTTCTCCATAACCAGCAAGAGAATTTACTCCTTCCTGAATTCTGGCTCCACCAGAATCATTTAGTCCGATAATTGGAACTCTGGCATTAATTGCCATATCCATAATTTTGCATATTTTTTTTGCATGTGACGCACCAAGTGAACCACCAAAGACAGTAAAATCCTGAGAATAAACAAAAACTTTTCTGCCATAAATAGTACCATGACCAATCACTACCCCATCACCTAAAAAATTAGCATTTTGCATGCCAAAATCATTTGCATGATGTTTTACGAATTTATCGTATTCTGCAAAAGAACTTTCATCGAGCAATATACTGAGCCTTTCTCTAGCAGTTAATTTCCCTTTTTCATGTTGTTTGGTAATCCTGTCAGAACCGCCTCCTTTTTCAGCTTCTAGTGCTTTGGTTTTTAGATTTTCTAGTATTTTAAAGTCTTGCATACAATAAAGTAGTTTTCAAATTAGTTGTAGACTTTATTAAGTTTACAAACCCTACTAACTATACACATACACTATTGCTATATGCAACAATGTATGTATGATAATTGTTAATGCTCTGGTGATTCATGGTCACTACTTTGAAAATGTTGCGATGTGTCAACACTTTTCATATTAGAAAGAGGTGGACTAACTGCACTGCTTTTCGTTTGTGCAAAACTTTTAGCAGCTTCAACAACCTTGCTTATACGAGGTTCTTTTTCTAGCTCTTTTAGGTACTTTGAGAAGATTTCACAACTTTTGTCATCCATATGTACCATTATTTTACCAAAACTTTCAGCTTTTTCAGAAGATAAAATCATTTCGATCTTTTCATCGCCTACCCTAAAGGTCATTTTTACTTTGCCTTGCATATCATGATATTGCCAGCTTTTTATTCAGATTAGATTATCTCCTTCTCCTATTCGCAATGCACCATATTCTAAGTCCTTAAATTCCGGGGAGTTCATAAATTTTGCAGGAGTGATCACACTTTTTTCTGGACACTGTACATAATAAAATTTATTATCTCTTTCTACTACAATTCCTTTTTTTTTGTCATTTTCAATACTATCACTTACAATTTGTTTTAGACGTGACAAATATTCGCCGCGTTCTTTCAGTATATCTTCTGGCAATAATCTCCGAACTTCTTGGCTCACATCAGTGCCTGTTGAAACTAGATTAAACATTTCTAACATAAGAGGCCGTAGTTTTTCTTTTCCAGTCTCAGTAACATTTTTATCTTGCTCCATGAGGTGGTATAAGATCAGTATCGAATAATCTATTATTGATGACTTTTTTCTCCTTGGAATACATCAACACTAAACATGACCTTGTGCTTTTTTGCATCGTCTATAGATTTTTGAAGTCTCTTTGCTATGTTTTCGATAGCTTCATCATTAGGTAAGTGTTCAGGCAATGGCGTCAACTTAAGGAAAAATATCAGCGATAGTGTATAAAATTTCTCTCTAAATTTTTTATCATTAAATTATCCAAAGAGTGCAAGGGACAGCACTTTTGTTTCTATTTTATTGCAACAAAAAAGTTTAAAATGTGTCTTTTTTAGGTGAAACATGCAAAAAGGAAAAAACCTTATTCTACAAATTAAAAATGCAATATACTCGAAAACTTTTCAGAAAATCCATTGTGTTGAGTTTTACACGAACAAGCTTTTTCGACAGTATTTTCTATGATTTTAAAGTTAGTTAAAAAAAGTTTGGGAATAGAATGTGAACTTATGGAGCCATTGACATGTACCCTCAAAGCAAGCTTTTTCTAAAGCAAGATATAAGATTTGCCATACAGGCTTTCAAGAATTTAAGCATCCAAACAGCCTATCAGGATGAACCTGAGTTGGAGAGGCTATAGACTTATTGCAGCAGATGGTTCTGGTATGAGATTACCCAGCTCTGGGGAAATTGTATCCGAGTTTGAACCAAATGGAACAACAGGCACCATTGGCAATTTGTTTGTTGATTTGTGTACTTCGCTGATTTGCAGTGCTCGTCTTGCAGCTTGGAATATAGGTGAACAAACGTTGGCGGCAGAGCAATTACCCGAAGTTATCACTCAAATGCGTTTATTAAATCAAGAGAAATTATTATTTATCTATGATCGTCTTCAGTAAAATTCATTCAGCAGCATTATGATTTGGAAGTAGATTTTATTTTTCGCTTGCAAAAAAGAAATTATAGCAAGCTATGGGAACGCTGGCGAATTAGATTTTGATTTTATATTAGAAAATGAAAAGCTAAAAAATAAAATGAAAGGACAGAAAGTAAGAGTTATAGTGCTGACATTAGCCAACTGAGAAACAGAGTTTTTGACCGAGACTTTGGAGCAAAGCTTATGTGTTAAGGTGGCACATAGAGGAGTGCTATAAACGACTCAAAGTAGGAGCAGAGTTAGAGAATTTTTCTGGAGAGGCTGTATTACAAGAATTTTGGGCAAACTTGGTCATGTGCAATATATTATCGCTTCATATGTGTGATGCACAAGGGCCTTGGAACCCAGATCAAATTACTGATACCAATTCCCACTGCACAATAAACGGATAGATAACAATGGAAAAAAAGCCATACTATTGCCTTTCTTTCTCACTCCACAATTAAATAACTCTACAATATCGCTTATTTGATTCACTAATAATGAGAATTGGTATGAGTATCGTTTAAATTTTTCAGTTTTATTTGGTGTAATGAGGCAGAAACTCTATCAGGTACTTATTGCGCCAAAAAACTTTCAAGCCCTTTTTAAGTATACGCGCTAAAGTTATAGCTCTTTCCACAGAAGTCCGGATATGATAAGATAAGGATAGATGGCGATAAGGAGGTTGGATGCCGGCAGCATATAGTTATGATTTAAGAAAAAAAGCAATGGAAGCACTAGACGAAGGGGAAAGCAGAGAAGCAGTGGCAGCAAGATTTAAAATTGGACGAACTACTTTGTGGGAGTGGCAGCAAAGAAAAAAAGAAACAGGCGACTTTCAGTCAAAAAAACTCGGTAATGGAGGTTACAATCAGAAAATTATCGACTGGAATAAGTTTATCGAATTTGCTAAAAAACACGGTAGAAAAACTCTGTCGGAAATGGCTAAACTTTGGGGCAACGTTAGTATCCAAACGATCCACCGAGCTCTCAGAAAAATTGGATTTACGCGCAAAAAAAGACATATGGATACAAGGAAAGGAACGAAGAAAAACGTGCTGAATTCTTAAAAATTATAGCAACAAAAGAACCAGAAAACTTAGTGTATATAGATGAGTCTGGGATTGATAACACGGAGGACTATCCATATGGGTATTGCCAGAAAGGACAGCGATTTTATGCCCTAAAATCTGGAAAAAAAACTCAACGAATCAGCATGGTTGCAGCCTTAAGTAGAAGAAAGATAGTTGCTCCATTAACATTTGAAGGCCACTGTAATATGGATATTTTTAATGGATGGTTTGAGCAATTTTTGGCACCGATCTTAGAACCTGGACAAACTGTCATTCTTGATAATGCTACTTTTCATAAGTCTGATAAGCTTATCAAGCTCGCTAAAGGAGTCGGTGCAGAAATTTTGTATCTGCCGCCTTATTCTCCAGATTTTAACAAAATTGAGCATCATTGGTTTGCTATAAAAAACAGAGCCAGGAAAAACATTCCTCTATTCGAATCCTTTCGTCGTGCTGTTGATTCTGCCTTCCTATGACCTATTCGGACTATTATGAGAAATGCTATAAAATCCGACCGGGACAGCCGCAATAAAGTAGATAAGCCTAAACGCCATCATGTCTTTAGGAGAGTTTGCTAATGAAAGTTCTTAAGTTGACGCCATTGGCTGAACGGATACGGAATGACACCATCCTTTTTTCTGGATTCCAGACTGGAATGACACCTCTGGACACTTCCGTCGTAAAGGAACCAGTGTCAGCTACTCGGATGACACCTTTTTTCTACTTAGTTTGGGTTATGCAAGAAGTCTAATGAAGTGAAAATAAATTTATTTACCAAAATAGAGTTGCCTTGGTCTACAGATCTTAGTTTCTTTATCATTTATCATTTCATACCACTGAGTAACCCAACCAGTGGTTCTTGCAAGTGCAAAAATAGGCGTGAACATATTTGAGGGGATATCAATAGCATTCATTATTATACCTGAGTAAAAATCAACATTTGGATATAACTTACGCACGATAAAATATTCATCCTTTAAAGCTATTTCTTCAAGTTTTTTTGCAATTTTAAGCAGTTCATTATTTTGTTCTAGTTTACTTAGAACCTCATGGCAAGCGCCTTCCAATATACGCGCGCGCGGATCATAATTTTTATAAACACGATGTCCAAATCCCATCAATTTAAATGGATCTTTATCATCTTTAGCTTTTTCGATGAATTTATCTATATCTCCACTTTGCTCTATCTCTTTTAGCATATTTATAACTGCCTCATTAGCTCCACCATGTGCTGGTCCCCAAAGTGTAGCAACTCCTGCAGAGAGGCTTGCAAACAGATTAGAACCAGCCGATCCCACCAATCTGACAGCCGCCGTAGAAGCATTCTGTTCATGATCAGCATGGAGAGTAAATATTTTATCCAGAGCTTTTGCAAAAAGGGCGCTTTTATCATTATCAACAGCATCGCCAAATATCATCTTTAAGAAATTTTCACTGTAACTTAATTCATTGTTAGCATTTATGAATTCCTGATTGTTGATATGCCTATAAATCATTGCAATAATTGTGGAAACTTGCGCTATTGCAGAAATTCCAAAATCTAGGTCTTCACCATTGACATTGTTGCCATGCTTTTCATGATAAGATGCTGACAAACTTGCAAAACATGCAACTAAGATTGACATAGGGTGAGCAGTTTTTGGAAATGCTTTGATTACATTTGTAACTTGCTCTGATACTTTGGATAATTTTTGTATTTTGAGAAGAAATTTTTTGTGTTGCTCTGAACTGGGTAATTCACCATAGAGCAATAAATAAATCACAGCAGTAAAATTATTATTCTCTGCCAAATCAGCTATATTATGTCCCCTATATTTAAGAACTCCTTCATCTCCATCAATGAATGTAATTGTAGAAGAGCATGAAGCTGTAGAAACAAACCCTGGATCGTAAGTGAATAATCCTGTCATCTTATATAAATCCTTGATATTTAACACATCAGGACCTGTTGTTCCGCTTAATACAGGTAGCTCGATTTTTAATCCATTACTTAGTTCTAATAGCACTTTTTTATCCATCACTTAAGCTACTTAAATTTTATACAGAATATACAAACTGAGGAGTATATATTAATACAGTTAACTTTACATTAACCGTATTAAGCGGTCATCAATGCTTTTACTTTTGCATTTAAGCGACTTATTTTACGCGCAGCAGTATTCCTATGAATAACACCTTTATTCACACACTTGTGTAAATTAGATTCAGCATTCCGAAATGCCAGAACAACATTTTCTTTGTCGCCAGACTTGATTATATCAACCAATTTTCTAATAGAGGTGCGAGTTTTACTTTTCCGCATCTTATTTATTAAAGTGCGCTTTGCTATTACCTTTATCATTTTTTTAGCACTCTTATGATTTGCCATATATTAATACCTAAAATACTGTACTTTTCTTTTAATTATAAAGTTTTTTTGTTAATTTGCAATATCAGTTTTTCCTATGGTTAATCTACTGCTTCTCTCTTCAATAATTTTTTCTAAACTTTGCAAGAATTCATTTTTGTTTAACCCAGGATATATTGGGGGCAATATTTCTATTACTGCCTTTCCGGGATTCTTTCTCAGAGAAAGTATGCTTTTTGGCCAAAACAAACCAGTGTTTAAAGCAACCGGTAACACAGGAACAGATAATACGCTATATAAAGCAGCAATACCTGGTTGATATTTTATATTTTGGTTTATAGTTGTTCTTGTACCTTCAGGAAATATTATTATGCTTCTATTTTCTTTTATACGCATTTTTGCTAGTTTGATTATATGGCGTATAGAACTGATACCATCTGAACGGTTAATAAAAATCATTTTCAGCGCTATAAGATGCAAACCAATGAATGGAATCCATTTCAATTCACGTTTTAAAATAAAAACCGCTTTTCTAAATAGTAGTATAAAAATAAATGTTTCAAATGGAGATTGGTGTTTAGATGCAATGATAAAAGGTTGCTTAGGGATGTTTTCCATTCCCCTCACTTCATATTTAATGCCACATAATAAACGCAGCATGAATAATACAACTCTCACCGAACAGACGAGGAAAATGGTTATTACACACTCAGAAAAGAAAATTACAGGGAGAGTAATGAAAGTATAGAATACCTCCCATAATATAAGAAAGAAATTAAACAATAAACTTGAAATCACAAACTCACATAAATTTATTTAAATTTAACTTTATTACAAATTAAAAACAATAAATTTAATTATTGATCATCTGAGTAATAGGATGCGAATCAGCTAATTTGTCCTTTAACTTTTCGTTAGCAATATGAGTATATATTTGTGTTGTAGAAAGGTTAGTATGGCCAAGAACTTTCTGTATCAACACAATATTTGCTCCGCTATTTAGTAGATGGGTAGCAAAAGAATGCCTAATCACGTGTGGAGAGATCTTATTTTCATCAATATTGCATTTTCTTGCCAACTCCTTCATTAATTGACCGACCCTCTGCCTTGTAATTGGTTTATTAGGTTTATCACCTGGGAATAGCCAATCGGATTCCTTTTCTTTAGAGATCAGATTATCACGAACTGATAAATAATTTCTAAGGCTCTGCAATGCTTGTTCATTAAAAAGAATTTGCCTCTCTCTACCACTTTTTCCTTTTATTATTATATAGCATTCTTTGTTATTACTGTTTATTAAATGTGACACTTCACATAATTTCATACTAATTAGTTCAGAAACACGCATTCCAGAAGAGTAAAGGATATCTAAAATCGCACATAGCCTTTTACTGCTTATCTCTTTATTCGATTCGCTTGCTGATTTTCTCACTGTGTCCATTAGCAAAAATATTTCTTCGACACTTAAATACTTAGGCAAAGGACGAGAAACTTTTGGATTCTTTAATTCAGCATCATTAGCCGGCGCTGGATTAAAATCTATTATTCCGTCATTAAATAGACACTTGTAAAAATTTTTCATAGCGGATATTTTTCTTGGTATAGAGCTACTTTTATATTTTTTTTGTGTACATAAAGATTTCACATAATCTTTAATATTGGTTTTGTTTACACCAACCAAGGTAGTGCCGCTTTCCAATAAAAATTCTTCAAACTGGTGTAAATCCGAACGATAACTTTCCAGAGTATTTTGTGCAGCGGACCTCTCTGAAGCTAAAGCATCTATGTAATATGTTATGTAAAGATTTTCTTTTTTATTTTGCGACTGTTTATTTTTCATTATCAGTTCCTATATTTATTTCTTTGGCTATAATTTGATTAGAAGTGTTCCCTGTGTTTCTTATGAGAAAATATGAGACAAATAAAGCATTTATCAATAGAGTGAACATCACAAACTTTTGCTTTAACCTTTTTCTTAAATTTAATCTTACTCTTATCATAGTTAAATTATAACGTTAAATCTATAAAAAACACCTTATAAAGTGAGCTCTACTATAAATATAGAATACTTCTTAGCTGTATCTATCTATATTTATTATAACATAACATTGATTATAATTCTAACATGGACAGATAGAGATTCCAATTACGTTAGTGTTATGGGTGTTAATAAATTTTTAATATACACCTTTACAAAAGAAGAAATCAAATGGCATCTTTTTTTAATAAAGTGCTAATAAAAGGAACGGTCACATTTGACCCTATAGATTCATTATCTATCTTTTCTATAATTTTATCAATGCTATAGAAAGAACGTTCTATTCTTGCTAAAATATAATTAATCACTTTTAAATCAATTTTTAACTGTTTATCTGAAAATCGTTTTATTAGCATAATTCTTAATAATTCCTCGCTTGCAGGCAAAATTTTTACGCTGATAGTTGATAATATTCGAGAACTTAAATCTCTTAGTTTGAAGTTAAGCTTTTTTGGTGAAATTGAAGAAGTGATTAGCAGCCTCTTGTCGTTTTCTTTCATGTAATTGTAACAATGTAATAACATTGCTTCATCTTTAATGTTTTGTACGTCTTCTAAAATAAAAGCATCGCTATACCTAATCTCGCTTACGAAGTTATTCACATTGATAAAGATTGCATCGTTTATTGATTGCCAAATATGAGCAAGATGAGTTTTACCGGAGCTTTTAGGTCCAAAAAGAATCAGACATTTCCAAGATAAATCATTAACTACCGAATTATATACGTGCTTATTTTCATCTAAGATGATGTAATTTTGCCGGCTATAATCAGCTTGATTGTTGTTAAATAAATTTAATTGCACGTTGAACCTCTTACGTAACCTCTTTCTGGTAGTAATTTTTGCGCAGAAATTTACTTACGCTCCTCAAATGTGTCAGGTATTCTGGGCTCATTTCTCCTCTTACCATAAATTGATTATGCAAAAGGTCTGTTAGCCGTTTTTATAAAGCTCACTTTTAAAATATTTATTGATTGCATATTCTACTGATACATTGAACATTGCTATTATTGGAATAAAAAGTAATATACCTGTAAATCCAAAATATGAAGCGCATATAGTAATTCCCAGAATAATTACAGTTGGATGTATATGAACTTTTTTTCCTATTAATAAAGGAACTAATATGTTTGAATCTATTAATTGCCCAACACCAAATAATAGCAAAACAGCAGCACTTTCAAACCATCCACTAAATTGAGTGATAGCGCTCAAAAACCCAATAATGGTATATAATAATGGCCCTACGTAAGGTATGAACGTTAACATTCCTGATAAAATTCCAATAACAATAGAGTGTTTCAATCCGATTATGCTCAGGCTTACAGAGTAAAAGATCATCATGACAATACATACATTTACCTGCCCCTTTAGATAATTAGATATAATGAAATCCACTTTGAAAAAATAATCTGCAATTTTTCCCCTGTAAGGAATAGGGATTAATTTATTAGCTTTTTCTATAATTAAAGGCCAATCACGTAATATATAGAAAAACACTACAGGAGTAATCACCATTAATGATACCGTGTTAAAGCTTGAACTTAACACTTGGATTATAAAGTTACTAGCAATATCAAGAGCATTCATGAAATAAGATACATAGTTGCTGTAATTTTCTGCTAGATTTTTAGATAAGTGATCAAATAAGCTATCCTCGATTTTTATATTAAGAAATTCTAATACAGAGGGGATTACTTTAAGCTCTAATGAAGGCACTTTACTCACTAAGAAATTTAATATTGAAGTAATTTGAACATATATAATAGGTAAAACAAATGTTATGACTAGTATAAAAGCTATTAATAAAACAAGTATTATAAAAATTACAGAACATGAACGTGGTATTCTATACTTTTCAAACTTAATTACTAGCGGATTAAGAGGTTGTCCGGAAACAAGTAAAAGGCTATAATATCTGAAATTTTAGTACGGGGTAAAGATGAGAAAAAAGTATCCAACAGATCTAAGCGAAAGGGAATGGGCAAGAATAGAAAAACACTTCAGAGTATCATACAAGAAAGGAGGAAGGCCGCCAAAGTATAGCAAAAGAGAAATATTAGAAGCAATTTTCTATGTATTGCGTACAGGGTGTCAATGGCGGTATTTACCAAATGATTTTCCGCTATGGAAGACTGTGTATGAGCAGTTCAGGCAATGGAAGAAGCAGGGAATTTTTGAGAAAATGAATTATGAAATTACAAAATATAGTAGAAGAAAAATAGGAAGGAATGAGCAGCCGAGTGCCTGTATAGTAGATAGTCAATCTGTAAAGACTACAGAAAAGGGGGGATCAAAGGCTATGATGGAAGTAAAAAAGTAAAGGGTAGAAAAAGGCATATAATTACAGACACTCAGGGTTTTATACTAGGTTGTTACGTAGGCGCTGCTAACGAAAATGATAGAGATGGTATTAAAATAGCATTAAACAATATGAGAACAAAATATACTAAAGTTAAAAAAATGTGGGCTGACATGGGATACCAAGGAAGAAATTTAAAGAATCACATAAAGGAAGAATATGACATAGATATTGAAATTGTTAAAAGGCCTCCATGTAGATTTTGGGTGCACAAAGATACGCCACCTGAGCTACTACCAACAAGAGAACAAGGGTTTAAAGTACAGCCAAGAAGATGGGTTGTAGAAAGGACTTTTGCTTGGGTTAATAGGAATAGAAGGCTATCGAAGGAGTATGATTTACTCACAACATCCACTGAGAATTTCATATACCTAGCTATGAGTAGGGTTATGTTAAAGAGGGAATATGCTTGAATTTACTAGTTTCCGGACAACCTCTTATAGCATTTCTCATAATAGTCCGAATAGGTCATAGGAAGGCAGAATCAACAGCACGACGAAAGGATTCGAATAGAGGAATGTTTTTCCTGGCTCTGTTTTTTATAGCAAACCAATGATGCTCAATTTTGTTAAAATCTGGAGAATAAGGCGGCAGATACAAAATTTCTGCACCGACTCCTTTAGCGAGCTTGATAAGCTTATCAGACTTATGAAAAGTAGCATTATCAAGAATGACAGTTTGTCCAGGTTCTAAGATCGGTGCCAAAAATTGCTCAAACCATCCATTAAAAATATCCATATTACAGTGGCCTTCAAATGTTAATGGAGCAACTATCTTTCTTCTACTTAAGGCTGCAACCATGCTGATTCGTTGAGTTTTTTTTCCAGATTTTAGGGCATAAAATCGCTGTCCTTTCTGGCAATACCCATATGGATAGTCCTCCGTGTTATCAATCCCAGACTCATCTATATACACTAAGTTTTCTGGTTCTTTTGTTGCTATAATTTTTAAGAATTCAGCACGTTTTTCTTCGTTCCTTTCCTTGTATCCATATGTCTTTTTTTGCGCGTAAATCCAATTTTTCTGAGAGCTCGGTGGATCGTTTGGATACTAACGTTGCCCCAAAGTTTAGCCATTTCCGACAGAGTTTTTCTACCGTGTTTTTTAGCAAATTCGATAAACTTATTCCAGTCGATAATTTTCTGATTGTAACCTCCATTACCGAGTTTTTTTGACTGAAAGTCGCCTGTTTCTTTTTTTCTTTGCTGCCACTCCCACAAAGTAGTTCGTCCAATTTTAAATCTTGCTGCCACTGCTTCTCTGCTTTCCCCTTCGTCTAGTGCTTCCATTGCTTTTTTTCTTAAATCATAACTATATGCTGCCGGCATCCAACCTCCTTATCGCCATCTATCCTTAATCTTATCATATCCGGACTTCTGTGGAAAGAGCTATAGTTCCTTATAACACTCTGCAAGATTCTCTTCATTAATCAAATGAACTAATGATGTAAATTTTACTCGCTTATCTTGCTTAGCCCTTACTGCTATCTGGTTTAGTTTTCCTTGCATACTCCTCCAATCTCTGTTGTATTGGTATAGCAATCCCTATACCAGTCACTATATTGCTAACCGCTTCCCCTTGTATGTGGCTTTCCCACACTCCGAGTACTATCAGTTAGTCCGACTTCCTTTGCATCTTCCTCCAGTCCTCGCCTTTATTGACTTGTTCCAGAGTACCCTTACAGGAATACAAAGGATCTCCCAAGTTCACGTAAGGTCCATCTCAACACATGACGCGGCCTTCGATCCCGATGAGGTGAGTAATATCTTGCCTTAGCGTTATTACCCATGTTGCCTTCCACCAAATGTAAAGTGTCAGCCCCCATGACGCGTGAATTACGGGACTCAATACCTTCACTTTCGTTGCACCCTATGTTGTCCATTCCATTAGCTTTACTACGCTCGTTACCTTACGCAGCATAATGGTTTGTTCCAGGTTGCCGGCTAAGCTTTACCCGTGTTGGATTTTCACCAACTGTTCCTTACGCACTTCTTGGCGCACACAATTTATCACGTGCCGCATTTAGCTTTTGCGCAAAATATTCCGAGCCTCCCTTATCTGGGTGAACTAATTTCATTAAATTTTGATATGCTTTATTGATTTCATTTTGACTTGCCTCAGGATTCAGCCCCAGTATCTTTAATGCTTCATCCTTGGACATGTTATCACCAGTGTAATTTTCAGTATAACTTCTACTGCTACTAAATTCGTTCAAAAACTTACTCAATATAGAGTTCATCATGAAACTCATATTATTTTTTTTTGTCAGGAAAAGAAAAAATATAACAACGCTAGGCAAGACAAATGTAATTACTATGAATACTAAAAAAAGAAAAAAGATGAATGACATGTATATTTTTTTATCATTTTATGATTAAATAGTAACAATTATAATTGTCATGGTAAATAACATGTTCATCCAGATTGAAGAAACACCAAACCCAAATACGCTAAAATTCCTTCCTGGATTTGAAATTTTAAACGAAGGAGAAACTGCTGATTTTTCAAATGCGAATGAGATAAAAAATTCTAAACTAGCAGCAAATCTTTTTCAAATAGAACATGTGGTAAGAGTGTTTTTTGGTCATGATTTTATTTCAGTAACAAAATTGGGTGGAATTAATTGGGATACATTAAAAGTAGAAATTTTAACTACAATCATGGATCACTTTACTTCAGGTGGAAAAGCACTAGATAAAGAAGGAGTAAATGATAATAATATACCGGATGAAGAATTTTTTGATAAAAATGATATAGAAATTGTAAATAGAATAAAAGAATTAATGGAAAGTCATATCAAACCTGCAGTTGCTCAAGATGGTGGCGATATCAAATTTCGTGGCTATAAAGATGGAATAGTTTATGTTGAGTTGCAAGGAGCTTGCTCTGGATGCCCAAGTGCTGCAATTACTTTAAAGCAAGGAGTGCAAAATATGCTGAGCTACCACATACCAGAGATTGCAGGTATAGAGACCACACTATGACTAATCAAACGGTTAGAGGAACAAAAGATCTCCTGTTTGATGAATGGTACAAGTTTAAATACATAGAGCAAACAGCAAACAGAATCTCAAGTTTATACGGCTTTTTGCCCGCCCAAACTCCAATATTTGAGTGCACGGAGGTTTTTACAAAAACCTTAGGTGATAGCTCAGACATCATCACTAAAGAGATGTATAGCTTCAATGATAAAGGGGGAAAGAGCATAACTTTACGTCCTGAGTTCACTGCAGCGATTGTCAGGCTACTCATTGAAAAAAAACTGCAAACACCGATAAAATTATTCTCAACAGGACCTGCATTTCGCTATGAAAGACCGCAAAAGGGAAGACAAAGGCAATTTCATCAGATAAATTTTGAGGTTTTTGGCATAGAAGATCCAAAAGCTGATATTGAATTGATATCACTCGCTCAGCACTTACTAACTGAATTTGGCATCAATAAAAATGTAAAGCTGGAAATCAACTCTTTAGGTGATGGTGAAACAATAACTAAATATAGAGAAGCTTTGATCTTATACTTTACAAAGTATCAAAATGATCTATCAGAAGATAGCAAAAATAGGTTGATCAAAAATCCACTCAGAATACTGGATTCCAAGGATGAGAAAGATAAATCAATAATTTCTGATGCGCCTAAAATCAGCAATTATTATACGAAAGAGTCCTCAGATTTCTTTGAACAAATACTAAATGGATTAACAATTCTTGATATACCTTATACCGTAAACAATAAACTAGTTCGAGGTTTGGATTATTATTGCCACACAGTGTTTGAGTTTGTTACAGAGGATTTAGGTGCACAAGGGGCAGTTTTTGCCGGTGGAAGATACGATAATTTAGTATCTTCAGTAGGTGGAAAACACACTCCAGCAATAGGATTTGCAGGGGGTATTGAGCGCATAATGGAGTTAATCAATTATTCTCCGAAAGAAGAGCGACCTATTTACCTAATTCCAATCGGTAGAGAGGCTGAAAAACATGCTTTAACACTTGCAAATGAATTGCGCAGAAATGGTTTATATGTAATCTATGAATATAGCGGAACGCTCAGAACCCGAATGAAAAAAGCAAATCAAGCAAATGCTAAAGCTGCTTTAATCTTTGGCGATGAAGAATTGAGTAGTAAAACTTTAAAGATTAAAAACATGGATACAGGTGAAGAAAAAATAATTGCTCGCGATAACACAATAGAAAATATCTATTAGGAGCAATGCAAATGTTTTTCTCAGTCAGCTATAGAAGAAAATTCGTCTGCACAAGAATTTTTCATAGTATTCAAAGTATCATAATCTGTAAAATCTAATTTTACCGGTGTAATAGTAATAAATCCTTCTTTTATTTTATTTATACTACCACTGCCTGAGTGCTCTCGAGACCAATTTAAGCTAAAAGAGCCATTCGAATTTTCAGTAAAAGTTAAATCCCCATCAATGTTATATTCACCTTGTTCAGCAAATTCTACTCCTTTTACTTTTTCCGTAGCAGGAAAATTTACACTCATCACTATGTTTTTAGGCCAACCAACCTTAACTAGCTTGGCAATAACCTTTGGTGCAAAAACCTTTGTATTGTGCCAGTCTATTTTATCATGATAAACTTGGCTTAGCGCAATAGAAGGTATAGACCTTGCAGCACCTTCCATTACAGCACCAATTGTTCCTGAATAACAAATATCGTCCCCGACATTTGATCCAATATTTACTCCGGACAATATTAAGTCTGGTTTTTTATTCATAACTTTATTTAGCGCAATAATGACACAATCTGCAGGAGTACCAGACACACTAAATTCCCTTTCACTATGTTGTTTTATTCCAATAGATTGTTTCACTGGATAATCAAGAGATCTTGCAGCTCCGCTTCTATCAGTATCTGGTGCCACTATCCATATTTCTGACGCAAAATTCCGTGCAACCTCTTTGAGTAATTTTATTCCTTCACTTCCAAAGCCATCATCGTTTGTTATCAATATTATCATATACAATACTCAGCTATACAGCTCCAAATTATGTAAACCACTGGCTGTAAATAAACTCATGAGGCTTTAAGTTTCTTTGCATAACTGTGGACTGTAACAAAGAACCTGCTGTAAATCAATAGATTTCTTGCACAGGCCATAACTGTCATTACAATAGAAACGAAAAAACTTACTTGACAAACTCCGCCAGCCCCCTTATCATGAAACTGAAGCTATTTATTTATCTTCTCTGTACAGATTAAATGACAAAAAAACTCACGTATCTGGCGTCTCATGTTTAATTTTTTGCACTATGTGCACCTTATGTCTTTATCAAACTTCTACCTACATAAGCTGAAACGCGCTTATAAAGCGTTTAAAACATAAAAAAACGCCAACTTAAAAAATGGATAGTGAATAACTAGCTACCCTAGGGTTTCTTTTGCCTTTTTTTCTGTTTAGTAAATTTCTTAAATATTTATAGCTAAACGACAACCGTCATCCCGCTGCTTGTTAGCGGGATCTAGAGATACCGCGAATGAATCGCGGTATGACGTAGGACTGCTGTCATTCCAGTCTGGAATCCAAAAAAAAGGATGATGTCATCCCAGTGCCCTGACTACTTGGATCCAGTTTTCTTTACAAATTCACAAAAAGTGCTTCATTCTATAACGCAAAACCCATACTCACCAAACCCAATGCATTACTTGCAATTAAGTTTCCTGGATCCAAGTAGTCAAGCTACTCGGATGACACCCTTTTGGATGGAGACCAGTGTCAGCTACTTTCATGACACCATTCTTTTTCCTGGATCCAAGTAGTCAGGGCACTAGGATGACAAGAGAAAGAGGCTACTGGGATGACAGCTACCCTGACAATCGTCATCCCACTACGTGTTAGCGGGATCTAGAGATACCACGGCGGTATGACGGTTCGCAGCGGTATAGTAACTCGTCATCCCGCTGCTTGTTAGCGGGATCTCTTGTTAGCGGCTGAGATACCGCGAATGAATCGCGGTATGACGTGTTGAAACAATCCGATAAGGTAAGCCTCGTCATCCCGCTACGTGTTAGCGGGATCTAGAGATACCACGGCGGTATGACGGTTCGCAGCGGTATAGTATAGCTCTTTCCACAGAAGTCCGGATATGATAAGATTAAGGATAGATGGCGATAAGGAGGTTGGATGCCGGCAGCATATAGTTATGATTTAAGAAAAAAAGCAATGGAAGCACTAGACGAAGGGGAAAGCAGAGAAGCAGTGGCAGCAAGATTTAAAATTGGACGAACTACTTTGTGGGAGTGGCAGCAAAGAAAAAAAGAAACAGGCGACTTTCAGTCAAAAAAACTCGGTAATGGAGGTTACAATCAGAAAATTATCGACTGGAATAAGTTTATCGAATTTGCTAAAAAACACGGTAGAAAAACTCTGTCGGAAATGGCTAAACTTTGGGGCAACGTTAGTATCCAAACGATCCACCGAGCTCTCAGAAAAATTGGATTTACGCGCAAAAAAAGACATATGGATACAAGGAAAGGAACGAAGAAAAACGTGCTGAATTCTTAAAAATTATAGCAACAAAAGAACCAGAAAACTTAGTGTATATAGATGAGTCTGGGATTGATAACACGGAGGACTATCCATATGGGTATTGCCAGAAAGGACAGCGATTTTATGCCCTAAAATCTGGAAAAAAAACTCAACGAATCAGCATGGTTGCAGCCTTAAGTAGAAGAAAGATAGTTGCTCCATTAACATTTGAAGGCCACTGTAATATGGATATTTTTAATGGATGGTTTGAGCAATTTTTGGCACCGATCTTAGAACCTGGACAAACTGTCATTCTTGATAATGCTACTTTTCATAAGTCTGATAAGCTTATCAAGCTCGCTAAAGGAGTCGGTGCAGAAATTTTGTATCTGCCGCCTTATTCTCCAGATTTTAACAAAATTGAGCATCATTGGTTTGCTATAAAAAACAGAGCCAGGAAAAACATTCCTCTATTCGAATCCTTTCGTCGTGCTGTTGATTCTGCCTTCCTATGACCTATTCGGACTATTATGAGAAATGCTATAACTCGTCATCCCGCTGCTTGTTAGCGGCTGAGATACCGCGAATGAATCGCGGTATGACGTGTTGAAACAATCCGATAAGGTAAGCCTCGTCATCCCGCTACGTGTTAGCGGGATCTAGAGATACCGCGGCGGTATGACGTGTTGCTTGGGTCAGCTATAGTATTTCTTAAAATTAATAATAAATTTCTTGGCTAGCAAGAAGCTGTAAATTTTTTTGCGAGACCTAAGCCGCTTTTGATATAGCTAAAGGTTTACTGATGATTTGTCTCATTCCACTACCTGCTGACTTACTTTCTGCTTAGCATATCCATCAAATCAGATTCTTTGAGTTTACTATGGTCAACTTTACTGAACTTATTTACCATAGAGCTCATTTGATTATACTGCTTAATTAGAAGATTAATGTCAGTTACAGTTGTTCCGGACCCCTTAGAAATTCTAAGTCTTCTTTTGCCATTTAAAATATCTGGATTTTGCCTTTCTTTTTCAGTCATTGAGTTTATGATGGCTATATATTTTTTCACTTTATTGTCATCTGGCACACTGCTACTTAGCTTTTTTGTAAATGAACTAGGAATGAATTTCATTATGTTGCTAATGCCATCCATTTTACTCAGAGTTTTTAACATTCCCACTAGGTCGTTTAGGTCGAATTTACCTTTTTTCACTTTCTTTTGTAACTTATCAATTTCTTCCTGACCAACAATCTCAGCAGCTTTTTCAACCAATGATACAACATCACCCATGCTAAGTATCCTTTTTGCAATTCTATCGGGATAAAAATCATCGAGGTCACTTAATTTTTCACCACAAGCAATAAATTTAATTGGACAATCGGCGATCATTTTCATAGAAAGAGCAGCACCACCACGTGCATCACCATCAACACGGGTGAGAATAATGCCGGTTACACCTATTACCTCATTGAATGATTTGGCAATGTTGACCGCATCCTGGCCTATCATTGCGTCGGCTACTAAAATAACTTCTGCAGGTGAAGCTATTTCCTTTACGGCTTTCAACTCATTCATCATATTATTGTCAATATGAAGCCTGCCTGCAGTGTCTAGTATTAATACATCATAATTATCGTTCTTTGCTATTGCTATTGCCCTTTTTGTAATTGTAATGGGCTTCTCATCTATTACTACAGGTAAAGTTTGCACATCTATTTGTTTACCTAGCACTTCAAGTTGTTTCTGGGCAGCAGGCCTATAAATGTCTAAAGAGGCAAGCATCACTTTTTTCTTTTGCTTTTTTAGTTTTAAAGCAAGCTTTCCTGAGGTAGTTGTTTTACCTGCACCTTGTAAGCCCACCATCATAATCACAGCAGGGGGTTTAACTGCTAGATTTAAGTCACTTTTCTCTGATCCGAGAACTGCAACTAAATTATCCTGTACAATTTTAATTATCATTTGTGCTGGAGAAACACTTTTTATGACTTTTTCCCCAATCACTTTATCTTTAATGTCGTTGATGAATTTTTTTGCAACTTCAAGTGAAACGTCAGCTTCAATTAAGGCTATGCGTATTTCACGCATGGCAAGATTAAAATCATCTTCAGAAATGATTGACTTTCCTCTCAGTTTACTAAATACAGAATTTAAACTTTCAGTTAACGATTTAAACATAATAGCATTAGTAGAATACTCATTAAAAAGAGAGAAGAAGCTGAAACAAAACTCACTGAGTTATAACTCAGCACTTCTTTAAGTTTAGTAATATTATTAAAGTATAAACCAACAAGTGGATTAGTCAAGTTTTGCACTACGCTGGCAAACATTTCTCTAGTTTTAGAGACTAACTGATTGAACAGCAAGATAATATAGGGTATGAAAGCTCTAAAAATCCAATCAACATCCATTTTAAAATTTACTCTCGGGTAAAATAACTTGCGTAAAGGAATAAACAATAAAGTGGTACATAGTAATAAATTAAATTGCGACCAAATATTTTTTGTGTTGTACACAAAATCGAAAATCGAAGGTTTATTGTAAATAGGTAAGTAAGGATTGCCAGCGATTACGCATATAAATGCTAAAATAATCATAGTCATTTTGCCTCCTCTCTCTGCTAAAGGTTTTGACTTACTTTTTGCAATAAATAAGTAATAAAGAAACTTTAGCCCCACGCTTAAATGAAGCAGCAAATTTAGAAGCTTATATAAATTTTTATACCCTTTTAAGGCAACAGTGTTCATTTCAATTTCAGCTGTGATATATGATTTACTGATAAATCCAACGGTTCCAGGAAATGCAGCCATTGTAAGTATTGCGATTATAGCACACATGCCTTCCACTGACATCAGTTTACCCACTCCATTAAAACTAATTGTTTTTGTTTGTGAAATAATCGAATTACTGACCACAAACAATAATGATTGATAAACAAGAGAGAAGATTATATGCAGTATCAAAATTGGTATTGCTTTTTCCGAAGGACTGAGCAAACTTCCTGCAATAATCAGCAAGCCCATTTGTCCTACAACGTTATAGCATAAAAATCTGCGAATATTTTGCTCAAGAGAAGCAAATATAATGCTGTAAATTGCAGTGATGGCGCCTACAAGCGCTAATATTTCAGTACAATCTTGCCATAGGTTATAAGTGTGTAAAAGCATCACTAAAAAAGAGACTTTAGTGGTAAATAAAGAGAGATATGTGGTGCCATGTAGCGATGCAGCAGGATATGCATCAACAACCCAAAATGAAAAAGGAAAACAAGCGCAGTTTATCAATAAACCCAAAATTATCAGGTTAGTGCTTTGAAGTGCCAATCCTGCTATTAATATAACTCCAACGAAAAAGTGTACACAAGCGTACCTTATTGCAGGTCCACTATCTCTACAGCTAGCTGCGATAATAAAAAATGCACTGATGGTCATTAATTCACAGAATATTATAACCAATATCATATGTTCAGATAAAACTGCATAAAGTGAACTAATAGTGTAAGCAGCAAAAGATAGCATCTCTGAAAAAGTCAAATTTTGTGCTGGTAGAACAGCTAAAAATGCAACTGATAAAAAAGATATTAGTATGGTACGAAAAGATAAATCAAAATCTAGAATTGGGAGAGACCAATTTACTGCAATGCTCAAATTTTCAGGTAATTTTAGGACTATAACTATTAATACAGTCAGTAGAAGTAACAGTGACGATTTATAAAGTTGCACAATAATTAAAACCAATATGGTTTATGCTATCTCAATATATGAATAAAATCAATTTGCATATTAACCACTAATTAAACTAATTATCATATAATTATATCAGAGTTTAGAGGGTTATAGAGAAACCGGTCAGATTAGGTTTTTAATCTAATCTGACCGATAGCTTTAATAGTGAGGTAAGCTTTAATATAGCACTCCTAATTCATAACGCTACACTCGTGCATAATTTATTTTTAATTTGTGCACGAGCGTTAGTAAATTATTTACTTTTTGAAATAAAATTTGGCATCACTTTAATATTGAGACTTAGTAAACCTCAGTAGGTCTGCCAGTTGGGCCCATAAGAATTATTTGCTCGCCTTCTCTTAAGTGTCTGCATAAATTAGTGGAGCCGCCGATTTCCAGCACAATAGTGGAAATAATTCCTTTTTTTTTGTCTACTTCAGTGCCGGTTACGGCTATACCTTCCATAGCAAGGTTTGTATTATTGGCTTTTCTGCCATTGGTTTCAAAATTTTGCAATCTAAAGAATTGCCCAGGCTTAAAATTCTTTGCCGCAAGTGGTGCTTTGATCACTATTTCCACAACTTTGTCTGTTAAATATTGAACTTTTATAACCTTTGCAGTGAATTGCTCTTTGATTCTATTAAATAATTCTTTATTAGCCAGGTCTTCAACACTTGACCACGCATTTTTTTTCTGGCCCACAACATCACACACTGGAATGACAGAAACGAAGCTATTAACTCCACTCAAAAGCTGAGAAATAATAGGGTAGCCGTTTTTAGCACTTGCCATAGCTTTCACGACGCTGCCACTATACGAAGGGTGAAGATCACCAAAAAAGCTGATTGTTTTATTGCCTTGCTTATACACTAATATTCTATCTTTATTTTGCATTTTAGGAGAAAATATTGGGTCTATTTCTTTTCCTGATGAATTCAAATGAGTAAAATACCCATTACTTAATTTAAAATGCTTTTTATCTTCTGTTGCAATAACTGTATTTGGCTCAGTACCTGCTGCTATAAAAATAGAACGTGCTTTTATACGTTTGATTTCGCCGGATTTTGTGTCTATCAGTTTTATTAATTCAGCATGGTTATATTTATCCGTCACAACTTCAACTGGCTCTAAGTTTTCAATAAAGTAAATTCCTTCTGACAGTGCATTTTGCACCTCTTCGCTATTTAATCGATAACTCGGTGAATCTTTTAGCTCTTTTCTATATATAACTTTCACTCCCCCGAGGCTCTGCATTAACTCTAATATTTTTATTTCTCTATTCTCTTTTTTTGCTAACTTTTGCTTTTCTCGGATCAATTGTGCGTGCGATATAAACTCATTCGCAATTTCGCGCTCTTCTTCTGTCCAATCTTTTTCAACACAGTCCTTTCCATACTTATCAACTAATATCTCATAACGAAGAAGAAATTTTTCTACTTGAATTGGATAATACGCTAAAGCTTCAGTGGCAGTGTCAATCGCAGTAAGCCCCGCCCCTATGACAACTATCGGCATACGAACTTGCAGATTTGCTATAGAATCAAATTTAAGAGCGCCAGTCAGTTGTAACGACATCAGAAAATCAGATGCCATGCGTACTCCACGAGCTAGTATGTTTTTTATTTTGATCATTCGTGGCTTACCAGAGCCAAGTGCTAGGGCGATGTGATCAAAACCCGAGTTGAACGCGTCATCAACATTAATCGTGCCACCAAAACGAATGCCTCCATAAAGTGCGAAATGCTCACGTCTTTCCAGCAGTAATCTAATAATCTTTAAGTAATTCTTATCCCACCGAGAAGTAATGCCATATTCTGCCACCCCACCAAACCCTCCTGCCGTGCGTTCACTCAATTTTTCGTGTTTGAAATCTTTAATTAGCTGGAAATTATCGATCAAAGGTTCAATCTTTAGTCCATCAATGGTGATAACGTTATGCCCATCATTCAACAAATGATGAGCTAAATTAAAACCAGCAGGACCAAGGCCTACAACTAGAACGTTTTTTCCGGTGTTTTCTCTTGGCAATGAACGCTGAAAATTTAAAGGATTCCAACGGCTGAGCAGAGAATATATTTCAAATCCGTACGGTAAACTGAGCACATCATCCAGAATCCTTGTTTCAATTGCTGGCACATTTACGGGTTCTTGTTTTTGATATATGCACGAATTCATGCAGTCATTGCATATTCTGTGTCCAGTAGCCGCGCATAATGGGTTATCTATCATCACAATTGCAAGACTTGCTATGCTGTATCCTTCGCTTTTCACCAGATTCATTTCTGATATTTTCTGCTCTAGTGGGCAGCCGTGCAGTTCAACTTTTAGTGGAGATTGTTTAAAAGTATTGTCGTTATTAATTAGCCCCTTTGAGCAGCTGTCCTTATTTTGCTTATGACAAAATATGCAGTAGTGAGCATTATCTAGTGCTTTATTCAAACTTACCTTTTTGCTTGTTAGATCAAAACCGTATCGTCTTTTTACTTCATTTGAATACAGCACTTCAACTTTGCCCACTTCTTTTTTAGAAAATGGTATGAGGTTTTCGTGGTCGATTTTTTTATGAATACTGAATAATATACTCTGTTTATTTTTTACTCTCCACACTGCATATTGTGCCGCAAGTTCTATTTCCTCTTTGTGATTTTCTTTATCTTCAAACCAATGCATCACCTGCTCAGCAAAATTTTTTTCTGTTGTTGGCAAAGTGAGAAAATGACTTAGTTTGTTAGTAATATCTATATTCGCCACATTAGTGTATTTCTTCAATGCATAGCGTTGGACAAATAATCTTTTGCACTTATATATTACAGCAAAGTCGTTGTGCTTTTTCTTTAGCTCCTCTATTTCTTTTTCAATATTGAAAAGTTTTGCAATAAATCCATCAAGTAAGTACGAAAGGTCTATAATGAGCTGGCTATCTGTCATCCAAGTAGCTGACCGTTCTTCTTGTTTTCTAGATCCCAGTGTCAAGCACTGGGATGACGGGGGGTGACACTGGGATGATGGGAGGTGACACTGGGATGACATCGAAGAAGAAGCTGCTTTTTCTCTTGCTTCAATTAATGAACAAAACAAGCTCTCATCACATGATTTAATATAATTCAAAAATGTCTCATCTAATTTTGTTAATCCATTGCGAGTATATAGATTCGAAAATGAGATTTTGAAATTCAGCTTCATTGCTATACTATAAAGTGTACATGCTGTTTCTTACAGATGAAGATTTTATTTATTTTGCAATACTGCTGAGATTGTTGCTTCTGCAACTTTTTCTTCGCTAACAGATGCAATACACCTAAATTTGTATACACCTAAACACACACTTTGAATGTTAGCTTGAAGAATCAATGTGTCCCCTGGAGTAACTAGCTTTCTGAATTTTGCATTTTCAATGGATCTCAAGTAAACAACTTTATTTTCTATTGTTTCTTTACCTAGAACACATATAGCAGATGCCTGAGCTAGAGATTCAATTATCAAGACTCCTGGCATTATCGGATGACCAGGGAAGTGGCCAATAAAAAATGGCTCATTGAAAGTCACATTTTTGATTGCTTTTATACTTTTACCAGGATCACACTCTATAACTCTATCTACTAAGAGAAACGGATAAGAATGTGGTAGTGTTTTTATAATATCACTGATATTAAATTGCATAAGTCTATTCAATGCCTTTTAAAGCAAATTCAGGTATTTCCTTGTTTATATTGTTTAATACCACATCTGATAAATCAACTTCATCCATGGAGTATAAAACTTGGTTCTTTTTTGAAATAAATAGTACCAAATCTATGTTGTTTTTTTCTGCCGTTTTTTTAGCGACTTCTTTTATCTTGTTAAAAACACTCTCTACTGCTTCTCTATAGCTTTCTTCTAAATGTAACATTTTTTTAGCATAATTATCTCTAACATTTACAGTGTGCTTATTAAATTGTCCTGTCTTTTCCTTTTTTGCTTCTTCTGACAAAAGGTCAAATTCTTCTTTTGATGGCTTAAGTTTTTCTAACTCATTTTCAAATTCTTGTTGTAATCTAGAATTCTGCTCCTTTATTTGTTGTTGTATATTTTGCAGAGCAAGAGATTCATTGATGACTTTGTCACTATCGATAATTGCAGCCTTTGTGTTCTGAGGTTGATATCCTACAAACTTATACCCCACAAATAAGGAAATAATTAAGGCAATAACTGATATAAATAACTGTATATATTTCATTCAAATCCCCGCTTCAATAGAAAATTTAACATTTGGTGATGGTATTATATCATAAGATTCCTTTACTAAAGGAAACCCGAAATCCAATCTAAGTCTACCAAAAGGAGAAAGCATTGAAAAGCCAAAACCTGGTGACACTCTCACAAGCTTGCTATCATAGTATTTCCCTTCATACTTCTTATTTTTATCATCTAAGCCAAAAAGTGTCGCATAGTCAACAAATAGTGAGCCTTTGATACCAGCATAGTCATATAGTTTTGGTAGAGGAAAATCCACTTGCTGTGTTAGATTAAAATAAGTTTTGCCTCCTAATGAGCTTTTATTTTTGTCTTCTGCTCTTGGTCCAATACCGGAAAGGTCAAACCCTCTAATCTCATTACCCCCTTTAAAAAAGTGCTGGCCAATGTTTAGATTTTCATCAGTATAAGAAAAAATATGACCTGCCGCCATCTTAAAGCGTAGCGTTATATCATCGTCAATTTTGCTTAATATAGGGTGCGTATAAAAAGATAAGAATTCAGATTTTAGGAAATTCACGTTTCCTCCCAATCCTGAAATATCCTGACTTAAGCGCAGTAAATACCCTTCTTTTGGAGCATATAGATTATCCAGTTTATTATATGCCAACGTGTATCCCACTGATGAAATCTGATGTTTACCTTTTCGGTCCAGTATTATTTCAGAGATATCGGTGTCTTGTCCACCCTTATTATCCATGTGTATATGATTATACTTATAAGAATAGCGAAGGGAATTAGTTAAGTTCTCTGTGACTTTATATGATAACTTTGTAAAAAATCCCATATCGCAACTATCAAAAGTAGTGTTTGGTTTATCTTGTTTTTCATAAAATACACCCATGCCTAGTGACGTATCAGAATCGTTAAAATTATTTTCAACAAACTCTAAATCAGTAGAAAATACGTATTGACTTTTTTCAAGAGCAAAAGAGAGCTCTTTTCCAGTACCAAATAAATTACGGTCTTTGAGGTCAATTTTAATCAATGCTCCACCAGGAAGAGACACACCTCCTCCCAAATACAACGAAGTAGTGTTTTTTTCTTTAACACTTAAGTCAAGATTTACTGCATTATCATTAACTGCATAACTATTTACTTTCACTGTTTCAAAAAAATCACTACTCATTAGTTTTTTACGTGACTTTTGAATCTCAGATATATTGTACGCATCACCTTCTGCTACACTTAGCTTACTTCTGATCACTTTATCTAAAGTGCGATCGTTACCATCAATTGTAATTTGATTTATATAAATCTTTTTACCCGGCAGCACTCTGTAGGTTACATCTACAACATTGTCACGTTGTGCATACTCTGGATTAACTTTTGCAAATATATATCCTTTCTCATTTAAATATTTGTTTATTTTTTCTACTGTATTATTAATTTTAACTCTATTAAATATCTTATCGTTTTCCTCTGTTATAAAATCCAATATTTCTTCTTTTAGGCTCAAATCCTGAATTTCAGTTTCAATATTAACCTCATTATTTCCAAATAAATACTGCTGTCCTTCGTCAATCAAAAAAGTTAACTCTGTTTGATTGTTATTATCAACCTCAACAATTGGTTGAATATTATTTTGAATATATCCTTTAGATGAATAAAAATGATCGAGCAATTCTGTGTTAATCAATAGATATTGCGGTGAATAATGATTTCCGCCTTTAAAAATAGCTCTAAATAACTTACTAAATATGTCATTACTATGTCTTTTGATAACTTGCTCTAGCTCATTTTCAGAAAAGTTTTTATTGCCTATAAATCTTATATCCTTAATTTTAGAGGTTTTGCCTTCTTTTATTTTAAAAATTAGATTGACCCTATTGCCATCAAGCTTATTCAGGTCATATTCAATTTTAACACCAATCTTACCGTTATTTCTATAAGTAGTGACTAAATTCACTAAATCGTTTTGCAATTTTGTTTCAGTTAAAATAGTTAGCGACTTTGATTGAATCACATTACTTAGCAGCTCTTTGCTGTTAAATAACTTATTGCCTTTTAACACTACCTTGTTAATCAGTGGATTTTCTTGAATTTTTATTACTAAATTTTTTTTATCATCTATGTAAGCATTAACACTAGCAAATAACTTTGTTTTATATAGATCTTTTATAATTGAGTCTATATCATCGTCGTTTATATAATCACCAGATTTTAGTTTTATATAGAACCCTATTGTCTGGTTGCTTACCCTCTCATTACCAATACATTTGACATCTTTCACCTGCACTTTTTCCGCAGTTCCTAAAGCAACAAGCAGGGCAGGAAAAGAAATAAAAACCACTACCAGTATATAAAATAGCTTTTTCATATTTTATTTCAAAAAAGATCCCTAATATCATTTGACATTCCAGTTGCCATAAGCAAAAACAACACTAAAGCACCAAAAATAGCTGCATATTTTTGACATTTCAAGCTTAAATCCCTACGTATAACCGCTTCTATGATATAATGAAATAAATGCCCACCATCTAGCAGTGGTATTGGCAGCAAGTTAATTGCAGCTAAATTAGCTGAAATGATTGCCATAAAATATAGAACCATAATAAATCCCTTTTTAGCTGATTGTCCTGAATATTTTGCGATTTTTATTGGTCCACCTATTTCACTTGCACTCCTCTTACCAACAATAATTTGAAAGATAGCTTTAATCGTTAAGCACATAGTGTGGTAAGTTTCACTTACTGATAAGCTCACAGCCCCAAGAAAAGACGACTGCTTTAATGTATTGACTGAAATAATCCCTATAGTTTCTCTTTCTATTGTGTTGCCAAAAACGTCTTTGTCCTTGATTATTAATGGAGTTAAACTGGTCCTGTGCTTCTCATTATTTCTGCTATACTCAATCTCCATTCTTGTTTTAGGATTCGACATTATCACACGTGAAATATCTTCAAAGTATTTTATTTTATGCTCATTGATTTGTGTAATAGTGTCACCTGGCAACAAACCAGCTTGCTTAGCTGCACTACCTTCGATTACATTTTCAATCACCGGTGGAGTGCGATAATAACCTGCTATGCTAAAAAATATTGTAAAAGCTATAACAGCAAATACCATGTTTGCAAAAGGCCCTGCAAAAACTACTGCTGCTTTTTTATGACGCGGTTTTGTATGAAATGAATACAATTTTTCTTCTTCCGTTAATTCTTGTTGATCAGCTGGGACACTCGCTGCATTAGTATCTCCTAGGATTTTAACATAACCACCCAATGGAACAACGCTTAATTTCCATCTAGTTCCAGACTTATCGTTAAAACCAAAAATTTCAGGACCAAAACCTATGGAAAAAGATTCAACTTTAACTTTGCATGCTTTGGCAACAACATAATGCCCATATTCATGCACGAATACTATGACAGAAATTATTAAAGAAAATGATAAAAAATAATATATTCCATCGCTAAATTGATGGATAAGATTAGAAATTAATTCCACCTGTATATTTAGATCTTAACAAAATGTTAAGTATATTAAAATGCGCCTCGCTTGACAAGTATTTAGTTTAACTTTTAAATTAAAAAAAGTTTAATTGTAATGACAGATACCTCACTACTCAGAAGAAAATTAATATATAGAAGCTGGCATAGGGGTTGCAAAGAAACCGATATACTTTTAGGGCATTTCGCATTGAAATATCTTGATAAATTTTCCTTAAGCGAACTAATCGAATACGAAAAAATAGTTGATCTTGATGATTACGAATTATATTGTTACATAACTCGTAAGACAAACCTCCCTCCTGGCTTGAATAGTCAGATAGTCAATTTAATTGCTTGCTTTATTGAAGCTAATCCTTTATGCACTCAAGATTAGTGATAATCTTATTTACCTTATCTAGTACCTCAGTATATTCTATTCTTTTCTCGTTTCTATACTTTTCGCGCTCTTGATTTACTTCATCTAATCGCTTTGTTAATTCTAAAATTTTATCCTCAAGAATTAGTGCTGCAAGTAAGAAATTTAATGCATCCGAACCCTTACCTCCAGTTTTTTGAGATACAGAACTAACTAACTTGTCAAAACTATTAGCAAGGCGTAATAAATGATTCCCCTTCCCACTTTCGCAAGATATTTTATATGTGTTATTACGTATAACTATTTCTACTACTTGCATATGGTGCTAAAAATTTCTATCGTACAGTATAAACTCAAACCCCTACTTTCATCTTATTTATGGTATAAATTTTTATTCATTTATCAAATCAGATAATTTTTTACTGCTACGAAAATATGTTTTAAAGTATTGATTCTTTGTAAACTTCTGTAACATTAAATGGCTTGTTTCTTTCAAGTTATAACTTCTAACTGAAAAAGAACCAAACCCCCTAATTTCAACTCTATTATGATGTTTCAATGTGCTTGAAAGTATCCCAAAAAATCTATCAACTATAGCTGCTATAACAATCTTATCTAAAAAAGGATGTCTTTTTGCTACCCTCGCTATTATATCAGACTTTGTTGCCATTTATATGAAGCCAAAATAAGTAAACCTTATCACTTAGCAGATAATGCTATGTTATATTCTTCAACACCCAATACTTCAACTTCTATTTTTTCTGATATAGAGAATTTTTTATTCTCTGGTAAATGCTCTTGATCTATTAGAAGGGTTACATCGTTCTCAACTTCAACGACTAGTCCATTATCTTCTCTCTTACCTACAATAACCTGTATTTTATCACCTACCTTAACTTTCTTTATCAGTTCTTCAAGAGGATCATACTCTATTTGTTTTATTCCAAGATAAATTCTTGCCCGATTCACGTTAGCCCTTATTACTTTTGCTTCTATTTTATCACCTACATTATACTTCTTTATCTCATCTGAACCATTTTTAGACCAACTAAAATCTTTCACATATATTGTCCCTTCTACGTTCTCATCTATTTCAGAATCACCGAAAGCAACAGATACATATGAGCCGGTATTATTCTTCACTTCACCAGAAACAATAGAACCAGGAGGATATTTATTGATAAATACTTGCCAAGGGTTGTCTACACACCTTTTCATGCTTAAACTCATCCTACTCTTAGCAATGTCAATACTGAGAATTTTTACATATACTTCTTGTCCCCTTGTTACGAGACTACTAACTGGTAAATTACTCTTAACCCAAGTTATTTCTGACGAGTGCACTAAACCTTCAATTCCAGGTCTAAGCTCAACAAATAATCCATAATCTTCTATGCTTGTTACATAACCCTTATGCACACTATCAACTGGATATTTTGACTCTGCATCTTGCCAAGGGCTATCTTCTAGCTGCTTCACACCCAAGGAAATTTTAGCATTTTCCTTATCTATTTTTATAATTTTAACTTTTATAGTCTGACCACAAGTAAAAACTGCAGACGGATGACTTACCCTACTCCAAGAGATATCTGTAATATGTAACAATCCATCTATAACTCCCACTACATCTGATTCATGAATACCGACAAATACACCGTAATGAGTGATACTTTTTATTTTCCCTTCTATTATATCGCCTTCATTTAAAGATTCTAAAAATTTAATTTTTTCACCAGCGTGCAATTTTTCTAACACCAGCTTTCTTGATACTACAATATTGCCCTGCTTCTTATCCATTTTAAGCACGATGAACTTTTGTTCAGTTTCAATAAGGTGCTTCGCATCTTTTACTTGCTTCAAATCCACATGACTCAGCGGTAAAAAAGCGCTTATTCCGTCACCAAGATCAACAATAAAGCCACATTTAATTGAGCGTTTAATAACTCCGCTTACTTCAGCCCTTGTAACTGTATCTTCTTCCAACTTATTCCATTTTTCGTCCCTAATTGCTTTTTCACGACTAAGAACAACATTACCATGATAATCTTCAATTCTTTCCACATAAACTCTGATTTTCGAGCCAATAATGACCTCATCATTACAACCGAGTTCCTTGATCAGAATTCTCCCGTCAGATTTTAAACCAATATCAACCACAACGTCGTTAGGGTTTATTCTTGTAATTACACCTTCTACCACATCTCCTTCTTTAATTTTGTTAACAAAAGAATCTTCAAACAAGGTATTATCTTGATCCTCAAATTGGCCTTGACATATCTCTTCTATAAATTTGTTTGATGATAGCTTTCTGATAGTAACCGGTAGATTTACGACTGGATTATTATTATTCATACCTTTAACTTAAACTTTATTAGAACTCATATATTATATAATATTAACAATTATTGACAAGTAATTTTTCATTAACTCATTTCGAGAATTGTTTAAGCTATATAAAATATAGTGAGAAAATTATATATGTATCAAGAATATGCTATTTAAGAATAGCAAGTGGATTAGATCGTTCTCCAGAAGGTCCAGGCTAAAACCTGATGTTGATGAAATATTGGAAAAATATTCTATTCAAAACAGCAAGGAATCTATAGAGAAAATTGTAAATTCACAAAAAAGAATATGGGTAGAAATAGGCTTTGGCAACGGTGAAAATATGCTTTACCAGGTGCTCAATGAACCTGATCTATTATTTATAGGATGTGAGCCCTACTTAAAGGGGGTTTCTCGCTTGCTAACAAACATAGAAATACAGAACATAAAAAATATTTTAATGTGGACAGAAGATGCAAGAGAATTGATTGCAAATTTTCCTGATAACAGTGTTGAAAGATTCTTTATTCTCTTTCCAGATCCATGGCCAAAAAGAAGTCACAATAAAAGACGATTAATTAATACGGAATTTTTAAATTTATTAGCAAAAAAAATACTTATAACAGGGGAAATATTCATTGCAACCGATCATCAGGACTATGCAGAGTGGATAGCATCACATATAAAGCAGTGTAACTCTTTAATCTATAGGGAAGACGATTTCACAAGTTATACTCTTACAAAATACCACAGAAGAGCGCTCAAAGATCAGCGTAAAGTGAGGTTCTTTAAAGTAAGTGTTATTAATAATTTGCAGACTATGGATCAATAGAGTTTTTGCATATCTCTTTTACGTTAACTATAGATTAAAAATAATAAAAAAAGAGGGAGAAATAGAGTAAATTCCTTTAACTACTTCTCCTTATGAAGGAATAGACTTCTTGCATAACCCAAACTAAGTAGAAAAAAGGTATCATCCAAGTAGCCCCTTTCTCGTCATGCCGCTGCGAATCGTCATACCGCCGCGGCGCTAACACGTAGCGGGATGATGAGGCTTATCGTCATGCCACCGCGAACCGTCATACCGTCACGGTATCTCTTAGCCGCTAACAAGTAGCGGGATGACGGTTGTCAGGTTAGCTGTTATCCCAGTTTTTGACACTGGGATGACAACGAAGGGCTACTTGGATGACAGGGAAGGATGCTGGAATGAAGGTTTTTCAAATTGTCGATAAACCTAAATCTATAATAACTATTTGCCTTTTTTCTAGGTTATGCAAGAAGTCTACTGAATAACAGTAAGATTTTTCAATCCTGTTCCACAGCAAATTTTAGTGCCATGTGAGTAGTTATGGTGCTGTTAACAATCAAAATAACAAAAACTAAGATGGTGATTAGTAGTGTATAAGTATTCAAGGATAAATTTTCAAATTGAGTTAGCATTTTAAAATACACAAAGGTTGGCATTATCATTGGCAAAACAAGAATTTGCGATACTCCTGATGCTAAGTTGTTTTGACCAATCATCAATGCATTTCCAGTAGCTGAAATATTAGTGATTATCAGCGTATTAAATAATAAAGACACTCCAACTGCTATTGAGTGTTCAATACTATTGCCTAGAATTGCAAAGCTGAATATGGAAGAAATTACTGAAATCGGTAACCCAAATAATAACCAGTGAGCGAAAATTTTATAAGCAACTATAAGCCTAGAAGAGAGTGGCTGTACAAAGATTTGCTCTAATATTCCATCATGATAATCAGATGTAAACAAATTATTTGTAGAAATCTGCAAAACAAATGTAGCACATATCCATGTTAATGTTAACATAACTTCTTGTTTATTGTTGTTTTTAAGTGTAAATGAAGATAAACTTAACATTATGATAAAAATACATACTATATAGGTAAAGTTCTTATCATCTATTACTAATTTTTTTACTGAGTCGATCATACTAGGCTTTTAAATGTTTATTATAAATTATAGTGTTTACTTTGAGGTAGTATAATTTTTTGTTCATAAATTATATAGGTTTTATTATTTTTTTGATAATGCAATTATGGAAAAGTTACCAAAAATAAAGTCACCAGAAGATTACACTCCTTCAGAAGATGAAGAATATATGAGCGTAAAACAACTGGAATACTTCAGCTTAAAGTTACAATCAATACTCGCTGAGTTAGAGAAACAAGAACTAGAAGATAATAGTATTGATACATACTATTCTGATGAAGATAGTGGAAACGAGGAATTAATCAAGCGTCGAAAAGATAGAAAAGAAAAAATTAAGGAGGCGTTAGAAAAAATAAAATTAGGCACTTATGGTTACTGCGATGGAACAGGAGAAGAAATAGGAGTCGAAAGACTTAAAGCTAATCCGCTTGCTATATATTGTATTGAAGAGCAAGAGAGAGTAGAAAAAGAAAAGAACGTGTACAACATTAACGATTAATTTACACATAAGTGGTGAGCCCATTGGACTTCAAGAGGAGCAAGAGGCGCTGAAGTATGTTATGCTATAAAGAAAGTGGAAAATTGGACATTCTCAACTTGACTCCTGCAGATTAAAAATTAAGTTGTATCCGTTCAGGCAATGGCGTCAACTTAAGGAAAAATATCAGCGATAGTGTATAAAATTTCTCTCCAAATTTTTTATCATTAAATTATCCAAAGAGTGCAAGGGACAGCACTTTTGTTTCTGTTTTATTTCAACAAAGAAGTCTAAAATGTGTCCTTTTTAGGTGAAATATGCAAAAAGGAAAAAACCTTATTCTACAAATTAAAAATATAATATACTCGAAAACTTTTCAGAAAATCCATTGTGTTGAGTTTTACACGAACAAGAAAACTTCCTTTTTCGACAGTATTTTCTATGATTTTAAAGTTAGTTAAAAAAAGTTTGGGAATAGAATGTGAACTTATGGAGCCATTGACATGTACCCTCAAAGCAAGCTTTTTCTAAAGCAAGATATAAGATTTGCCATACAGGCTTTCAAGAATTTAAGCATCCAAACAGCCTATCAGGATGAACCTGAGTTGGAGAGGCTATAGACTTATTGCAGCAGATGGTTCTGGTATGAGATTACCCAGCTCTGGGGAAATTGTATCCGAGTTTGAACCAAATGGAACAACAGGCACCATTGGCAATTTGTTTGTTGATTTGTGTACTTCATTGATTTGCAGTGCTCGTCTTGCAGCTTGGAATATAGGTGAACAAACGTTGGCGGCAGAGCAATTACCCGAAGTTATCACTCAAATGCGTTTATTAAATCAAGAGAAATTATTATTTATCTATGATCGTCTTCAGTAAAATTCATTCAGCAGCATTATAATTTGGAAGTAGATTTTATTTTTCGCTTGCAAAAAAGAAATTATAGTAAGCTATGGGAACGCTGGCGAATTAGATTTTGATTTTATATTAGAAAATGAAAAGCTAAAAAATAAAATGAAAGGACAGAAAGTAAGAGTTATAGTGCTGACATTAGCCAACTGAGAAACAGAGTTTTTGACCGAGACTTTGGAGCAAAGCTTATGTGTTAAGGTGGCACATAGAGGAGTGCTATAAACGACTCAAAGTAGGAGCAGAGTTAGAGAATTTTTCTGGAGAGGCTGTATTACAAGAATTTTGGGCAAACTTGGTCATGTGCAATATATTATCGCTTCATATATGTGATGCACAAGGGCCTTGGAACCCAGATCAAATTACTGAGTATCGTTTAAATTTTTCAGTTTTATTTAGTGTAATGAGACAGAAACTCTATCAGGTACTTATTGCGCCAAAAAACTTTCAAGCCCTTTTTAAGTATACGCGCTAAAGTTAAAATCCGACCGGGACAGCCGCAATAAAGTAGATAAGCCTAAACGCCATCATGTCTTTAGGAGAGTTTGCTAATGAAAGTTCTTAAGTTGACGCCATTGGCTGTTCCGATTCGTTATATGACATAAGAGCATCATATATTTCATGCAATGTATTTGAGATGTTTTTTTCCATATGTTGATTAATATGCCCATATATTGTCGTCTCTTCCGAATACTCTGTATCTTTATGTATATGATTTTGTTGCTTTAATTCTTCTCTATCTACACTCTCTATTTGCTCTGACACTAGCATAACTACCCCATATTTTACATAACGAAATAAAAAAATTCTAACTGTAGTATGCTTATATAATCTACGAAGTCAATAGTTAAATTGAAAAGTTTCGGTTATAATTTACTTCATATAGAACATGCCCTTGAATTATGCTAAAAATCGCCATAGTAGGCCTACCAAATGCTGGAAAATCGACCCTATTCAACAGATTAGTAGGAAGAAAAGCAGCAGTAGTGAGTAACATTCCAGGAGTGACAAGGGATAGGCGAGAGGGAATGGGGAGAATTAGCGATTTGGAGTTTAAAGTTATAGATACAGGAGGATGGAACGACCAAACTAATTTTTCACTACAAGTTATTGAACAAATCGAATTTTCTTTATCCAATTCAAACATAATTTTCTTTCTTGTTGATGCAAAAGTGCAAAATGAGCGAAATGAAGAGTTTGCAAAGTGGCTGAAGAGAAAAATAAATAAACCTGTAATACTAGTAGCAAATAAATGCGAGAGTCATAAATCCGAAAATGTTGATTATTTGCAGTTTTTTGATTTTCTTGGCCCGGTGTATATCTCTGCCGAGCATAATCTTGGCATGGTTGATCTTTATGATGCATTAGCTGGTGTTATTGAAAATTTTAACGAGAACACTGAGTTACCTAACAATGAACTGAGTAGGCTGAGGATCGCGATCATCGGCCGTCCGAATGTTGGAAAATCAACTTTTTTAAATGGTTTACTTGCAGAAAACAGACTAATAACAAGTTCAGAGCCAGGTACCACACGTGATTCTGTGGATATTACATATGATCATGATGGAGAGTTAATTACTCTAATTGACACTGCCGGAATCCGCAGAAAGGCGAATGTTGTAGATGGCTTAGAATCAAGATTTGTTGAGAAAAGCATGGAATCAATCAAGCGCTCTCATGTGGTAGTTTTAATGCTAGACTCCCTAGTTGGTATTGAGCAGCAGGATTTATCAATTGGTGAAGCTGCAATTAAGGGAGGGAAAGGGATTATTGTTGTTTTAAATAAGTGGGATTTAATAGGTAAGGATGACAGAAGCAGGTTAATAAAATTTGTCAAACAACAGGAAGTAACCAGGTTATTCTTGGAAGTGCCAACTATAACAATTTCTGCGTTAAAAGGCATGCGCTGCGGTGATGTGATAGATAAGTGTCTTGAAGTGAGTGAATCCTTGAACAAGAAGATCAGCACTGCAAAACTGAATAAGTGGCTCATAGATGCTGTAGGAAAACATTCTCACCCTCTTGTAAAAGGCAAAGCAGTTAAAATGAAGTATATCGCTCAAATTGGTACTAAACCTCCAGCTTTTTCTTTGATATGTAACATACCTGAAAGTGTTGATGAAAGTTACAAACGCTATTTAATTAACGATCTCAGAAAAAATTTCTTTGCAGACGGTGTGCCAGTTAGATTGCTTTTGAAAAAAAATAAAAATCCCTATGTAAAATGAATACTCTGCTTTATACTTTCAGGGATAATTTACTTAAAGTTATGTGTAATAATTCCAGAATTCCTGCAATCTTTCTGCTGTCGAGTGCCGCTGCTCTAATTTTTGCATATGTGCTAGAATATTTTTTCAACATGCTGCCATGCAAGTTATGTACATACGAGCGAATAGTTTACTATATCGCTGGATTACTTGCAGTAGCGTGCATGCTTAAAGACAACAAAATTCTAATCTATGCAATGTTTTGCAGCTACCTCATAGGTGCAGTAATATCTTTTTATCATATAGGTCTTGAACTCCACTTATTTCATGATGTTTTAGGTTGTACAGAGCAAGCAAGTAGTAACGTTAGTATAGAAGAGCTCAGAAATAATCTACTAAATCCTAATTACTCTCCATCTTGTGACAGACCTCATTACGTTCTAGGTGTTTCCTTAGCAACATGGAATCTAATTTATCTCATAGTAGCTCTGTTCGTATCAGGTAAGGTGTATTGTGGAGAAAGAAAGAAATCTAAATAATTTAAGGTACAGCAACAATCAGTTCTTGCAACAGGCAATTAGAGTAGATCACGCTGGAGAATATGGAGCTATTTGCATTTATTCTGGTCAAAAATTTATTCTTAAGAAATCTTCTATAATCAATGAAATAATTGAAATGGAAGAGCAGGAAAAAAAGCATTTTCACTATTTTAATGAGAAAATCAAAGAGCAAAAAGTTCGTCCTACTGTTTTGTTGCCTGTTTGGCGTGTTTTAGGAGTGTCGCTTGGCGTTGCAACTGCCATTATGGGCAAAAAAGCTGCTATGGCTTGCACTGCTGCAGTTGAAGAAGTTATCGGGGAGCACTACAAAGAGCAAGTTTCACATTTAGAAGATGGGGAATTAAGAGAAACTATAAGTAAATTTCGCGACGAGGAGTTAGAGCACAAAGATATTGCAATTCAGCACAATGCTGAAAGCGCATTTGGCTACAACATTTTATCATCATTCATAAAAACAGGCTGCAAAACTGCTATTTACTTGTCTAAGTTAATTTAACTAAGCAGCTTTCTTAAAGTGTTTTAAATGTTCTGATAACAACAGAAACCAGGAAGGAATTCAAGTGTAACAATTATTTTATAACTATATTTACATATCACCATTATTAATAAATAATTAGTATTTGTAAATTAAATACATCTAAAGTATAGACTGCAAAGGAGGCAAAAGTGCGTTTTAATTTAGAAGAGGGAAATGCTCTTATGTAATACCTGCCACAGGTTCACAACTGTACGAACATTCATTTTTGAAGGTAAATTGCACAGCAAATGGTGTCATTCCAGTCTGGAATCCAGAAATTTTGCTTATAACTGAGCTGATAAGCTAAAGGTAATTGTCTTACACTAAAACAAACGTTTTTAATTAAGTTGCATAGAACCAGTGTCTGGGCACTGGGATGACACCCCACTGGTGGTCCAAACTACAACGTTCGTACAGTTGTGGATTCCAGACTGGGATGACACCCTACTGATGGGCCCAAATCACAATGTTCGTACAGTTGTGGGTCAGGCTATAGGATGACAGAAGTTGACTTTATTAGCTATAGGTGGTATGACACTTAGTCAATTTAAGTAAGCAGATGATCTTAGCTACAAAAGTATTTTTTACCTCATTTGTTTTTGGGTTTATTCTTTTTCCCTATTTTATAAAGCTTCTAAAAAAAATAAGCAAAGATGGGCAACCAATTAGATCATGTGGACCAGAAAGTCATTTAATAACAAAAAAGAATGTACCACCTATGGGCGGAATAATAATACTGATTTCTTCTTTATTACCAATTTTACTCTGGGCTCAGTTAACACCAGAAATTTTGCTGCTGATATTGATAACTCTATTTTTTGCTCTACTTGGATTTATTGATGATTATTTAAAATTGAAGACAAATCACTATCGAGGTTTAAGTGCAAAAACCAAAATACTTATTCAGTTTATTGTTGCTCTGGTTGGTGTGTTTATACTTAAGCTATACTCTGCTGAATGTTTTACAAAAACGTCCCTATTTAAAGGAGTAATAATAGATTTTGGCTATCTATATGTTCCGTTTGCTGCGTTTGTAATTGTCGGCTCTTCTAATGCTGTGAATCTCACAGATGGTTTGGATGGCCTTGCTGCAACTCAAGTTATCACTTCCTTTGCTTTTTTGGGGCTAATTGCATATATAACTCAGGCAGATATGAATATTACTTTATTCTGCATTGCATTTATAGGAGCTATTCTAAGTTTCTTGTGGTTTAACACACATCCAGCAAAAATATTTATGGGTGATGTTGGTAGCTTGTCGGTAGGTGCGGCTTTAGGGTTAACTAGTGTCCTAATTAAAAGAGAAATGCTTTTTGCCATTATTGGAATAATCTTTGTAATAGAGACTCTATCTGTTATTATTCAGATATCATATTTTAAATATACAAAGTTTAAATATGGAGAAGGAAAAAGAGTTTTTCTTATGGCACCAATACATCATCACTTTGAGAAGAAGGGATGGTCAGAAAATGTAATCGTTATGAAATTTTGGATAATTTCTATTATCTGTTCAGTTTTTACTATAACTTTCTTATTATAAAAACCTATGAAATACCCAGACTTTACATTAGAAAATAAATTATCAGGAGTGATAGCAGGAGTGGATGAAGTTGGAAGAGGTCCGCTAGCTGGTCCAGTAATATCCGCAGCCGTAGTGTTTATTGATAGAAATACAATTATTGATGGAATCAACGACTCGAAAAAGTTGACTCCTCAATGTAGGCAAGTCCTATATGAAAAAATAACATCCGTTGCAAAATTTGGTATAGGAATGGCAAGCGTAGAAGAAATAAATTCATACAATATCTTGCAAGCAACAAAGCTTTCAATGAAACGTGCGTTGATAGACTTGGACCTAGAATTAGATTATGTACTAGTTGATGGTAATCAACCACCTGAAGTGAAATGGCAAGTGAAATCCATAGTAAATGGTGATAATTTGAGTACATCAATTGCAGCAGCTTCAATCGTTGCAAAAGTTACGAGAGATCGGCTTATGCAAGAATTGCATAATAAGCATCCTGAATATAATTGGTATAAAAATAAAGGATATGGGACAAAAGAGCACCTTAACGCTATTGGCCTTTATGGAATTACAGAACATCATAGAAAAAATTTTGCACCCATATCTCGGGCATTATAGCCTTTACCCTTTTTTGAAAGGTATGGTTTCATTAAATAGGCAAACTGTACTCGATCCATTCCTTAAGGTAAACACTGAACTTACCCTTTCGATTATCAGGTAGTTATTAACTGTACGGAAATTTACTAAAGACTCATATCCTGCAGAATCAACCATAAAAACTGCCGGAAAATCAGAGTTTATTTTATTGAATTGTAGATATGTAAATTTTCCGTCATCAAAAACCTTAATTGGTATTATTGACTGACTACCTTTGACGTGCGAGATGGAATAATTAAAATTTAATCCCTTCTTTACAACTTCAATATCATTGATATCAGGAATAATGGTATGACTAGCTTGTTCGAAGATATCACCGTTATTTGTTGTGTAAATCTCATCACTGCTAAATAGTGGATAAAGAAACCTTACTTCATATGCTAATCTTGGATCATCTAGTCCAGTTGCTTCTTCAGCATGAAGTTCAAAGTAATAAACTCTTTTATTGGTAATTATAGTTGCATTAGTATCGGCAATATCATCTATAGGCTTAATAAACAATCTATTACCTTGAGGAAGGAGTTGCCAACCAGTTGAATCACCCATTGAAAGGTTTTGTATTACCTCCCCTGGTTCAAACAATATACTGGACTGATAACCATAAAAACCCGTATACTTATGTATAGCTTGTGGGTTATAATTTATCACCTTTATGTGATTATCTCCAGCTATTGAACGTGGCTCCTGTTTTGCAAGTGCATCACTACCACAGAGGAACAACAGTACGGCAAACAGTAAACCAATCATAATATCAAAATAAATTAATTTTCATTTTATCATTGATAGACATGCACTGCAACTATTAAGGCACTTTCTATACTATAAACCCCAAAGCAAGCGGTAGAAAAGGCAAGAAATAAGGCAAACTCCTTAAATACTTTAGAACTACAGGAGGCTTTACCTGAACGGATATACTTGGAATCCTGCCATTTTCACTTTGTAAACATACCAAGAATTCTGTCCATTATTCCACCCATATTTGCTTCAGCTTGAGTATACTCTATTTTACCACCATGCAAGATTAGTTTAATATCTGATCCAGGTGATATATTAACAAATTTACTGCCAACAACTCCACTGCTAGTGATCAGAGCTGAACTATCAATTGGCAATTTTATGTCTTTGCTTATACACATATCGATTCGTGCTACGTAGGTAGCTTTGTCAAGTGATACACCAGTTATGCTTCCAACATCTACACCAGAGATCTTGACACTATCACCAACTCCTATACCGTTAGCGTTAGCAAAAAGACCATATATTTTATTGCAATCCTTATAGTTTTTCTTTATGTAAGATAGCTTATCAATAGCAAAGAAAATCAGAAAAATAGTGAAAATTAATACAAATAATCCAGCGGTTATTTCAAGTATATTTGACCTTCGCATCTTTAGTTATCAGGACTCCAGCTTTTATAGTAATTTTTCACTTTTTGGTTTGGATAGTATGCATCTTTTGTACCCGTTAAATTAGGAGTATGTTTTACTTTTCTTTTTTTATTATTAACTGGTACTACATTATCAGTATAGTGAAGCCATATATGCCATTCCGGAGGCACTGTTGTAGGCTCAGAGACACTGCTATACATAACCCACCTTTTTCCTTTACTTGATTCATAGTAAGAATTTCCATTTTCATCTCTTCCTACAAATTTATCTTCTCTTCGTAATAGGCGTTTTATTGCGTTACAAATTTTAGATAACATAAGGGTATTAAAACAAAAAGTATTATATATACTAATACTTTAACGATATATTAACAACAATTTAATGCAATTACCAATCTTACAAGTTATTATACCAATAATTGCATCAATGTTTTGCTTTCTTGCCAAGAAACACAAGGTATCTTGGTTTATTTCTTTTATTGCAACAACAATCACTCTTATCATTTCATCAATACTACTCATTAAAACATATAAAGGTGAAATTATAACTTATCACCTTGGAAATTGGGCTCCTCCGTATGGAATAGAGTTAAGAATCGACGTGTTAAACTCCTTGATTCTAACTTTGGTGAATTTTATAGCGCTGATTAGCGTGCTTTATAGCTTTTATATTAACGAAAAAGAAATTAGCAAAAACAAAATCACTGGTTTTTACTCTCTATTTCTACTGTGCTTAAGCGGACTGCTCGGGATTCTAGTAACAAACGACATATTTAACCTTTACGTTTTCTTGGAAATTTCATCTCTTTCTTCTTATGTATTAGTTTCAATGGGAAGGGATAAAAAAGCCTTGGTTGCAGCATTTGAATATCTAATTAGTGGAACAATAGGCGCAACATTTTATTTATTTGGCATCGGGCTCTTGTATTCAATGACTGGAACGCTCAATATGTCTGACATGGCTGAAAGAATAGTTCCATTACACGATAACAACATCATAAAACTTGGCACGTTGTTCATTTTTATTGGTCTCTCAATCAAAATGGCACTGTTTCCATTAAGCAGGTGGCTGGTTAATGCATATAGTGAGGCGCCAAGTTTCATTAGCATATTCTTTTCAGGCACAGTGACAAAAGTGATGATATATGTTTTCATCAGAATCTTTTATACTGTTTTTCATCAAAATTTCTTCTTATTTAAACCATCACTAAGCAACGTGATAATTATCCTCGCACTTTGCGCTGTTATATTTGGGTCGATATTTGCAATAACCGCAAAAGACATAAAAAGACTGCTTGCTCACTCTAGTATTAGCCAAATTGGTTATATAATTTTAGCACTGAGTTTTAACTCAAAAACAGGTGTATTTGCAGCAATTCTTCACATAGTAAACCACAGCATAATAAAAACATCTTTATTTATGGCTGCAGGATGTATTTCTTACAAATTTGATACAACAAAAATAGAGAATTTATCGGGACTCAAGAAATCAATGCCTTATACAGCACTTGCGTTCACTCTACTCAGTTTAGCATTAATCGGTGTGCCTTTAACAAATGGCTTTGTAAGCAAGTGGTATATAATGAAAGCAATTATCGAATCTCATGCGTGGATTTCCCTTGTAACATTTGCTGCTGGCTCTTTCCTTGCATTGATATATATGTGGAAGATGGTAGAGAAAATGTATTTTGAAAATGATGCAACGTCACGCACTGGAATGACACCGGACAAAATTAATGATGTGCCATTTCCTATGCTTTTCTGTCTATTGTTTATGGCAGTTTTAACAGTAGTAACTGGAATATATAGCACTCCAATTCGGTTAGTAGTTGAGAAGTTGGTTTTTTGATTTTTATCTTTGTTTCATATTTTACTATACTTTAAGGTTATAAGGTCTTTATTGTGGATAGACTGAAGAAGATTCATTGGTTGTTAGTCATTAACGTGATAGCGCTGTTTTGCGTTGGCATTGTTGTTCAATACTCTTCTGCTGGAGGAAAGTGGGTGCCATTTGCGATTCACCAACTGGTCATATTCTCCTTCTTTTTCCTACTTGCTATAGCTATGTCATTCATAGAGCTAGATTTTTATTTGAAGCACGCCTACTTTTTTTATGTAGCAGCAGTGATTTCGCTATTAGTAGTGAATTTTTTTGGCTCACACATAATGGGTGCAACAAGGTGGATAAGAATTGGATCAATTAGTTTGCAACCATCAGAATTTGCAAAAGTAGGCTTAATACTTGCGCTTGCTCGCTATTTTGATAAGCAGAGTGTGCATAAAATGATGGAATTTAAAAGATTGCTTAAGGCACTTATAATTATTTTCTTACCCGTGTTCTTGGTGTTAAAGCAACCTAATTTAGGCACAGCTGTGATAATGTTATTTATAGGGATATCAATTATATTCACAGCAATAATGAAAAGATCTCATTTAGTAATATGTGGAACGCTTGGCATTTTTGCAGTACCGGCTATTTGGCCTTTTTTACGTCCTTATCACAAGCAAAGGATATTGTCGTTTTTGGATTCATCAGTGGATCCACTTGGGATAGGTTATAATGCGCAGCAATCTCAAATAGCTATTGGTTCAGGAGGTTTACTTGGTAAAGGTTTTGTGAGTGGAAGTCAAACTCAACTTGGATTTTTGCCGGAGAAACGTACGGATTTTGCTTTTGCAGTGCTGAGTGAGGAATGGGGATTTTTAGGTAGCATGGCTTTAATTTTGCTTTATACCTCATTACTTGGCATAATTTTCTCTATCGCTTATAGGTCGAAAAATTATTTTTCTAAGTTAGTATCTATCGGGATTTTTGCTTTTTTTGGTGCTCATTTTTTTATAAACATTGGAATGTCAATAGGCCTCTTACCTGTGATAGGCGACCCATTGCCATTTCTGTCCTATGGAGGAAGTACAACTGCTGCAAGCTTGATATGCATAGGATTATTGCTGGCAATAAAAGCAGATGAACAACAAAATGCTTGTATTTTACCTATGCTAAAGTAGAATTAAACTTTACTTAATAGTTTTTATGCTAGATGAAATGCGTGAGGAGTGTGGAGTATTTGGCATAAGCTGCAACCAAAGTGCTGCTTTTAACTCTATACTTGCTCTCCACGCTTTGCAGCATAGAGGTCAAGAGTCTTTTGGCGTAGTAACCAGTAACAATGATAAGCTGCACTCTTATCACTTTCAAGGTCAAGTGAGCAGCGTATTTGATGATATAGATGAAATAAAGAAATCCTTACCTGGAGATTGTGCAATAGGTCACGTTCGATACTCAACAAGTGGTAATAAGTTTGGAGTGCAGCCCATGCTTGGCAAAAGTGGCAAATTTGGGGATTTCGCCATAGCACATAATGGTAATTTAATTAATATTTCTCCAATACGCGAACAATTAATTAAACAAGAGTGCGTTTTTCATTCAGATATTGATACAGAAGTAGTAGTGCATCTGACAGCAAGCGGTGAAAAAGATAGCTTTTTAGAGAGTTTTATATATGCATTAAAGCAAATACAAGGTGCTTATTCTTTTGTGGCAATCAATCAAGAAGTAGTTATTGGAGTACGTGATTCATCTGGAATCAGGCCTCTTGTTTTAGGAAAGTTAAACGGTTCTTACGTTCTTGCATCTGAAACTTGTGCTCTTGATATAATAAATGCAGAGTTTGTTAGAGAAATAGAACCAGGCGAATTAGTTACCATCAGTTCGGGTAGTAAGCTAGCCTCAATGTTTCCTTTCCCACAGCAAAAATCAAGTTTTTGTATTTTTGAATACGTTTACTTTTCGAGACCAGACAGCATAATGGAGAATAGGTCCATATATGATATAAGAAAAGAAATAGGAAGAATACTTGCAGAAGAGAGCCCACCAAAAAACAATATGGATATGGTTGTACCAATACCTGATTCTGGAATACCTGCAGCTATTGGATATGCAAAGCATTCAGGGTTACCTATGGAACTGGGAATAATTCGTAATCATTACATAGGAAGAACTTTTATACAACCAACCGCTGAAGTACGTAAAGTTAGAATAAAATTAAAATTCAATGCTAATAAGCACACTTTGAAAGGTAAAAACATAATTTTAATAGATGATAGTATAGTGCGTGGTAGTACGTTAACAAATATAATAGTTATGCTAAAGGATGCAGGAGTAAAAGAGATTCACCTCAAAATTTCAAGCCCACCAATTAAGCATTCTTGTTTTTATGGAATAGATACGCCAGAGTGCAAAGATTTAATTGCTGCAAATAAATCTGTAGAGGAAATTAAGGAAGTTATAGGAGTAGATAGCCTAGCCTTCTTGAGTATTGATGGACTATATCAGGCTGTTAAAGGAGAGGTGCGTAACAATGCTACACCACAATATTGTGATGCTTGTTTCACTGGTGATTATCCGATTGGCAAATAGTCTACGCAAGATCTTAAGTTTAGAAAATTTTAAACCGCCAAAATTTCTCTTGGCCTTTACTAATTCCGATTCTTGGAGTGCAAACATAATCTGGTTTGAGGTGAGATTCATAGACACAAAATTTGTGGCTTATAGTAAGGTCCTGTTTGTTATGTTCTTTTGTAATATTTAATCTTTTACACAATATTCCTGGCCCACCTAAATTTGCTTCAAGCGGTTCAATGAGCTTTAATCCCCGTATTAACACTGCTGCTGGGAACCCTTCTGCTTCTGTTACAATATTTAAACAGTAATACATTCCATATATAAAGTACACGTATGAAAACCCCGGCATACCAAACATTACTGAGGTTCGATTAGTATAGCCTCTTGCTGCATGACAAGCTGGGTCACTCATTCCTATATAGGCTTCAACTTCAGTTATCGTTCCACTAAAGTTAGAAAATTTCAGCATCTTTCCTAGTAACTCCCCGGCTACAACCAAAGTTGGCCGCTCGTAGAAATTTCTTGGTAGTATTATGTTGCTCATTATAAGAGTATAAGTTACTTGCAGGTGCAAGCAACTTATACTAATTACTACTTTTGTTTTTTCTTACTTACTCATTTGAGCAGCAGGAGCTTGATGTTTTTGTGTTGTGCTCTCTGTTACATCTGTTGAAGGTTGCTCCAAAAATTTTACTTCTTCAGAGCTTTTTTGTAATTGTGTTTGTGGCAATTGTGATGCTAATGCTTCATGTAAAGGCTTTGCTTCATATTGCCTTCCTACTTTTACTTCTTTATGTGCAGCTAATTGCTCCATAGTAACACCATTACCCTCAATAAGTTTTATAGAACCATCATCGTGAATGCTAATTTTTATGTTACACTCTTTTCCTTGAGCATTCCACTTCAGAGTCATCTCATATGACCCATTTGCCACTTCATAAATTCTTGTTCCATGTTTATCAACCCGGCAACGTAGCCCCCTTGCTTTACTTTGAGGTAGCAATAATGTAATTGCTTTCACGCCATATTGTTTGCACAAATCGTTATTTAGAATGTCACTCATGCTTGTTTCTTTTGTATTACTACCCATCGCAATTCTTACGGCAGGCTCAATAATATTATCTTCATTTTTGCTTTCTTTAAGTTTTATAAATTCTATATCATTATTTTCTATATTTTTAGATATCGCTTCTTTAATTTGTTCAGCAACTTTGCCTATAATGTTCTTACCACCATATTTATTCTCATCCCGAGCAGTATATGTATATATACCATTACTATCCTTATGAATATAAGGTGTTGGTTTCTTTTTATTAGTGGTATTAGTAGAAGTGTTGTTCTGCATTACAAAGAACTCATTCCATTTTTCTTCATTATTAAGAGTGACGCATTTAGGTACATTCTCATCCAGTGTTGATTTAGGTACATTTTTAGTATCCGAAATTGGATTATTATCAGAAGGACTGATATTTAGATTAGAAGAAGTTCCAATCAAAGATACAGTTTCAGTGCTATTAGTTAACATATATGCCTCCATTATTCTTAATATATAAATGTTAACATATAGATGTCGTGCCAATTAGTCAATATAAATTATGATGTTTAATGTTGAAAGCTCAAATACTCCTTTGCTTGGTCGGTTAGAACGCGTCCTCTTGGTGTGCGCTTTACAAAACTAATTTTGATTAAGTAAGGTTCTACTGTTTCTTCAATATTGCCAACATCCTCAGATAGCGCAATAGATATAGTGTCAATTCCAACAGGTCCTGAGGTGTTGAATAAAAATCTTAGATAATGCACATCAAGTTTATTGAGTCCCATTTTATCTACACCCAATTTTAGTAATACAGAATCAGCGACTTCATAAGTGATTTTTTTATCATCTTTCACTTCAACAAAATCCCTTATTCTTCTGAGTAACCTCAAAGCAATTCTTGGAGTGCCGCGCGCACGGCAGGCAATTTCCCGTGCTGCATCCTCTTCAATTTCAGCAGAAAGAACTCTTGCGCCTCTTTTTATAATATCGACTAGCTCCTCAAAAGAATAAAACTCAAGATGCAAAGGAATGCCAAAGCGATCTCTGAGTGGTGCAGAAAGTAATCCAAGCCGTGTGGTTGCTCCAATTAGCGTAAATGGTGGTAGATCTATCCTTAAAGTGCGAGTAGATGGACCTTCACCTACTAATATGTCCAAGCAAAAATCTTCCATAGCAGTATATAAAACTTCTTCGATGCTGCGATTTAATCTATGGATTTCGTCGATAAATAGAACATCTTTTGCATTTAAAGTGGTAAGCACTGCAGCCAAGTCCCCAGCTTTACTAAGTAAAGGACCAGAAGTTGCGCGAAAGCTAACTCTTAATTCTTTAGAAACAATTTGTGCTAAAGTTGTTTTGCCAAGCCCTGGAGGACCGTACAATAAGACGTGATCTAAAGCTTCAGTTCTCGTCTGTGCAGCGTTTATAAACACTTTTAAATTTTGTATTAAGTCTTTTTGCCCGACAAAATCGTCAAGTTGCTCAGGCCTGATGTTGATATTGCGCGCATCTTCAGTATATTCTTTACCGCACGATATTGATTTCATAATGTTGAGAGCTCCTTAAGCGCTATGCGAATAATATCCTTAGTGCCCAGATTTGACGATTCGTCTTGTATTTTTTTTATCGTATCATAAGCTTTCATTTTTTCATACCCAAGATTGATCAATGCTGAAAGTGCATCTTCATTGATTGGATGAAAATTATTGTTATTTATTTCTAATTTACTCACTTTGCCACTTAATTCAGTGATGATTCGATTTATGAGTTTCAGGCCAAGTCCGCTCATCTTGAGTGCTACTTTATCTTCATTCATAATTGCCAAAAACAGCTGTTCTGGAGTTAATTTACTCAAAATTGACATTGCAGTTTTGTAGCTAACACCGCTTACTTTAACAAGCAATCTCAAGCACTGCTGTTCTTCTTTGCTTATGAAACCATATAGCTGAGCAGTGTTTTCTCTGTTATTTGCATAGGTTTCGATAAGTAATTTAACTCTACTTCCGATGGAACATGCATTTAAAGTTTTGGCTGAGAGATACACCATATAGCCAACATCATTCACATTCAGGATTATCTGATCACTGCGCACTTCATCAACTATTCCGCTTAGATTTCCTATCATTTTTAGTACTATATAGGATTCAGTTTAAATACTCCTGGATCTTAGGTCAAGTAAACGAACATTATAACAGGGAAACGTGGCTAAAAAACCACTTGACAAACTCCGCCAGTCCCCTTATCATGGAAGTGAAGCTATTTATTTATCTTCTCTGTACAGATTAAATGACAAAAAACTCACGTATCTGGCGTCCCATGTTTAATTTTTTGCACTATGTGCACCTTATGTCTTTATAAAATTTCTAGGTTTTTACCTAATATAAGCTGAAATGCGCTTATAAAGCATTTAAAACATCAAAAAACGCCAACTTAAAAAATGGATAGTGAATAACTAGCTACCCTAGGGTTTCTTTTGCCTTTTTTTCTGTTTAGTAAATTTCTTAACGTTTATAATTTAGATTAGTTGCGGTTTAAAAGTAGCTGAATCGCGGTTATTAAGTGTTTAGAATAAAAAAACGCCATACTTGAAAGTATAATGTAAGTAATTAGCCAATCATGGGGCTTTTTTTGCCTTTTTTTTCGTTTGGTAAATTTCTTAATGTTTATAGCTAAACGACAACCGTCATCCCGCTGCTTGTTAGCGGGATCTATGCTAAGAGATACCGCGGATGAATCGCGCGGTATGACGGTTCGTGGTGGCATCTCGTCATCCCGCTACGTGTTAGCGGCTAAGAGATACCGCGGCGGTATGACGTCTTAGCCATAGATTACCTGATCTCACCATCTTTCCGGTTGTTTTATACATAATTCTCGGATTTTGAAAGTTCACTTTGAATAAATTGCTCATATTCTTTATCCTCTAGTTCTTCAAAAATCTCAGGATAATGTTTACTGGAACGAGTAATTATTGAAATTAGCTCTTGCTTTGTTTTTCTTAGTAAAACCTTTCAAAGAGAGTCTGTTCATCTGGGCGCGCAGACGATCGATACTCCTTTCTATCAAGTGCAACCAAAGCAAAACCTGTTGCAGCCATATGCTTACATGGACCATAATACACAAATGCAGGACAGGAACATGTTCCACTCAAAAGAGGACCATCGTGCTTTAGTGTTACTCGATATACATTTGATCCAACTACCTTTGATTTAGCTTGAGATTCATTAACAGATATAATCTGTACCTTTCTTTTGTCAAAATAATCCCTTCCTCTGGAGCGGTAGGGTTCTTTGATAAGACCTGTGATATCTTTATAATACAGTCTCATTTTTACCTCCTTTAAAACCCTCAATTTTCTAATATATCCTTTCTTCCATAAAAATTTATTAACTCACCACGACTTTTATATGGCCCTGCGGACAATTTTATAGTGCTATAGCTAACTCAAGAAAGGTTTCCCTACGTCATACCGCGATTCATTCCATAACTGTATGAACATTCATTTTTGAAGGTAAATTGCACAGCAAATGGTGTCATGAAAGTAGCTGACACTGGAATCCAGCCTTGCCGTAATCTCATCAAGAACGTTGTGTTTTAACATAAAACGGCTACTTTTATACTTACCAACTTAATAAAATTCCTGGATCCCAGTGGGCTTTGTTGCATCGCTCTTCGGATAGTAGGTAACGCACAATAAATTTATGAAGCTATCTCAAATTTAGCCATACCAATATCAGTGAACTTATTGAGCAAATAGCATTTAACAAGTAGTTCCTTCTCTCTATTTGTCTCAGATTTATTCCTAAAACTAAACCCGAATGTTTGTTTCAGTTGCGAGAAAAAACTTTCTATATAAGATCTTTTTCCATAACTCATCTCTTTTTTCCACTTCTTTATACCATCTTCATCATATGACTTTATGAGCTTGACTGCAGAATTTCTCTCAGCCATATAGTCTAACTTTGGATGCTCTGCTGCGTTGTTTTGCGGAGGAATTTTCGTTTTTATACCATATTGATTACACAGCTTATAGAGCTTTTCTCTGTCATATGCCCTATCTGCATATAGTACTTTTATGACATACTGAAAATCGACTTCTTTTAGCAAATCACAAGCTCCATAGTGATCAGCCGTTACTGTATTTTACAGCTATGGCTTTTTTGCTGTTTGTATTCAACATTACATGCAATTTTCTTGTCTGTTCATAGCTGCGATACTTTCTATCTTCGCTATTTTCTTTGCTATGACCAGGAGTGTTGTTGTATATACTAATTCCTGTACTGTCTATAGCAATTTCGATATCTTCCATATTATTTTCTGCAATCATTGATCTTAATATTGAGTTTCTTAAACCTTCTTGATGATTGTGAATAGCTGATAACTTGCAAATTTTTCCCAATTTGCTCAAGGTATCCTGCTATAAACCCAACTGTTTGCCTCAGGCCTATTCTAAATAAACAAGTTATTATGTGCACCAAAATTACAACTTTATCGCTATAAATATTGTTGCCACCTGGTATTTTTGGACCATTCTCGTACCACTTTTCTATGGCTTCGTTGATATAATGAAAAATATTTCCTCTTTTTTCTAGAAATTTGTTATATTCGCTATGGTTACTGACCCTCATTTTTTGTGGCATATTTTTTCTTTCAAGGTTAAATGGCTATTTTATAATGAATTTTGTCAGTAGCCACCAGATTTTTTCAGTTGCTATGCAACAAAGCCATCCCAGTGTCAAGCACTGGGATGACAAGAAGAGGGTACTTGGATAAGAGGCATTGCCCTCCTGGTAGGCCCAAATTGCAATGTCCGTACAGTTATGGATTCATTCGCGGTATAGATTCCGCTAATGAGTAGCGGAATGACGAATTTGTTGTTTTTCAAATTGTAGGTAAACCTAAGCCACTTTAGCTATATATAATAGAATTTCGCTTTCTACTATCTTTCCAGTTGTTTTATACATAATTCTCGAATTTTGAAAATTTGCTCCATATCTAATTTCTCACTTGTATAAAATTTGTTTTCTTACTTCGAGACCTAATCTACCACAACTTTTATATGGCGTTTCTTTCCTGCAGATAATTTTATAAATGGCTGATCTTTAAAGCTTTCGAAATTTATTACATGATCAATATTGTTTACAACATTATCATTAATCTTGCATCCGTTGCCCTGTATTAAACGCTTTGCAGCGCCTTTTGAAGGTTCAAAACCGGTGTCATGTAGTAGGTCTACTAAGGATATGCCGCTTGCAACTTGTTCTTTTTTTATGATGTAATCAGGAAGTAGTGAGCTATCTTCATTCTCAAAAGCAGAAATTGCAGCAAATTGTGCAAGTTCCGCTTCTTTGTCACCATGACATATTTTTGTCACTTCTGTTGCCAAGACCTTTTTTGCTTCATTTATTTCTTGATCCTTTAAAGACTCTAATTTTCTAATCTCATCAATTGGCACATCAGTGAGCAATCTTAAAAAACGTCCAACATCTTGATCATCAACGTTGCGAAAATATTGCCAGTAGTCGTAAGGCTTTAGCATATTATCATCAAGCCACACTGCTCCACTTTCAGTTTTGCCCATTTTTTTTCCTTGTGCATTTAATAAAAGAGGCATGGTAAGGCCAAATAGCTCAGGTAAATTCAACTTTTTTCCAAGTTCAATTCCGTTTACTATATTTCCCCACTGGTCTGACCCTCCAATCTGCAGACGACAATCATATTTTTTGTTTAATTCAATAAAGTCGTAAGCTTGCAATAGCATGTAATTAAATTCTAGAAAGCTTAAGGTTTGCTCTCTATCCAGCCTGGTTTTCACACTATCAAAACTTAGCATACGATTTACAGAAAAATAAGCTCCTATATCACGCAAAAAATCTATGTATTTTATGTTATCCAACCAATCTGCGTTATTTACTATCATTGCACCAGTCTTGCTGTCATTAAAAGACACCATTTTCTCTAATATTCTCCTTATACTGGATGTATTTTGATTGATGTTCTCTACAGGCAAGATGCTTCTTGCTTTATCTTTGAAGGATGGGTCACCAATTTTTGTTGTGCCACCTCCAAGTAAGACTATCGGCTTATAACCAAATTTTTGTAGGTGACAGAGCATCATAATCTGAATTAGGTGACCAGCATGAAGACTTGGTGCTGTGCAATCAAACCCAATGTATGCAACTATATAATTGCTCTGCAATAATAATTGATCTAGTCCTTCAATGTTTGTGCATTGGTATAGGTACCCTCTTTCTTGGATGAAATTTAAAAATTCAGATGCGTGTTTCATTTTATAAACCCCAGTCTATCCTGTCATTAATGCCGAAGGTAACCCTAATAGAGAAGCCAGTGCCCAGACACTGGAACTTAATTATAAACAAGCACACTATACAACGTTTTCGATGAAATTGCATGAAAAACTGGATTCCAGTGTCAGCTACTTTCATGACACCACTACCTGTGCAGGAGTTGCCTTCAAAATTACAACGTTTGTGCAGTTGTGCACCAGCTATCCAGGCAATCAGTTCCATAACTCTTCTATTTTATAATACTCCCTTACTTCCGGCCTGAATATGTGAACCATTATGCCTTGAAAATTCAAAACTACCCAATTGCCTTCATCCATACCTTCTACATCTATTTTATCATGTGGCTTGAGGCTTTTTATTACGTGCTCAGCTAAAGCTTTAACGTGACGGCTTGAATCACCAGATGCAATAATCATATATTTTGCAATAACGGTTTTATTCTGCACATCAAAAGTTACTATATCATGACCTTTATTTTGATCTATTATCTCTTCAATTGTACTTCTTATCGATTCCATATCGCTAAGCATTGTTTACAGGTTATATGATTCATTTATAATTATATACTCAAAATTTCTAAATATGAACTATTTTCAACGCAACTACTTGTTAAAGGTATTACCTGCATCTATTTTATCATCATGTTTTTAGCATGTACAATGTATATACTTTTTATATAATTGAAAATAGCTTTTTACTAGTATTCATTATGGGCAAGACTCTCATCTACTTAATCGGCTTTCCAGGCAGTGGTAAGTTTACTACTGCAAAGGAACTGTGTAAAATCATTGGTGCAGTAATAGTAAGCAATAATCTATTCAATAATATTATATTTGATATTGTTAAATTACAAAACGCTGAAGTTCCAGATGACCTATGGGAAAAAATTTTTGCAGTTAGGGAAAATGTATTAGCAATACTGGAAAAACACTACGTAAAATCAAAACATTATATATTTACAAATGAATTGATAGAGGGTGATCCCTATGACCAAAGATTATATAACTCAGTGGTAAATTTAAGTAAAAAAATGGACATGGAAATTTTTTCTGTAGTATTACATTGTAATAATGAAAAACTAGTAAGACGTGTCCAATCAGAAGAGAGATATCAGGAAAATAAAATTACTGATCCGGATTTTGCTATAAAGAAAATTGAAGGGAAAAGGCTATTTATACCTGAGGGTTCGCTTGAAATTGATAACTCGAACTTGAGTGCAAAGGAAGTTGCAAAGAAAATTGTTGAAGAGATGAAGAAAGAAAAAAATGGAAAATTAATTAAAACTTCTGTAACAAATCATTTAAAAACAGAGCGTACTCGTGGTTGAGCAGAAAGATAAGTACCGTCCTTGTGTTGGCATAATGCTATTTAACAGACAAGGACATGCCTTTATTGGAAAACGCTTTGATAGCGATTCTTACTGGCAGATGCCACAAGGAGGTGTTGATGATGGTGAGGAACTGGAACAAGCAGCGTTACGTGAGTTGCTAGAGGAGGTTGGTACTAATAAAGTAAAGGTTATAACTAAAAGCAAGGATTGGATATACTACAACTTGCCTGAAGAAGTTATACCAATATGCTGGAATGGAAAATATTCTGGTCAAAAGCAAAGGTGGTTCTTAATGAAGTTTTGCGGAGAGGATGAGGACATTGATATTAATTATACTGGTCATCCAGAGTTCAAAGAGTGGCGTTGGCAAGGTATAGATAGTTTAGTAGCCAGTGCTATATCATTTAAAAAAGAAGTTTATAAAACAGTGATAGAAGAGTTTTCTTCTATAATAAAAGCCTCAACAATAAGCTCATGATAGTAGATTCTCATTGCCACTTGATTTATTTTTCTGACGATGAAATACCAAAAGTAATTTCAAGGGCAGAGCAAAATGGTGTAAAGGTTTTGCATAACATATGCGTAAGCATTGACGATGTTCCTAAGTTATTAAAAATTTCTTCATCCTATGATCAGGTCTACTCCTCTGTTGGTATACATCCGCTTGATGCTGCTATAGAAAACGGTGAGTGTATACATGTTGATGAATTAGTTGAATTTACCAAGAACCAAAAGGTAATTAGTATCGGTGAAACCGGGTTAGATTTTTATAAATCTGACAACAAAGACAATCAGAAAAAAAGTTTTGCATTACATATAGAAGCGTCAAGAATAACTGGACTACCTTTAGTTATTCACACAAGAAGCGCTGATAATGAGATGATCGATATGTTAAGGTCAGAAATGAAAGCCGGTGCTTTTAGTGGAGTAATGCACTGCTTTGCTTCCTCTAAAGAACTTGCTTATCAATCTATAGATTTGGGGTTATATATTTCATTTTCTGGAATTATTACTTTTAAAAATGCGAGCTTACTCAGAGAAATTGCACAAAATGTACCACGCGAGCGTGTTTTAGTCGAAACTGATGCACCATATCTATCACCTGAGCCTTATAGGGGAAAAAAGAATGAACCAGCAATGGTGAAATACGTTGTTGATTGTTTGGCAGAGTTGTGGAATGAGTCACCAGAACAAGTAGCGAAGGTAACCACAAGCAACTTTTTTAGGCTGTTTGAGCTATAAAGAAGCTCTATAAAACCATTAATTTGCTTATGAACCTAAAGATTTCACCAGCTCTCTCACCGAGTTTACAGACTTATTAAACATTTCTTGTTCACTATCATTCATTTTAACTTCTAGGATCTTTTCAATTCCGTTTTTTCCAATAATTACAGGAACACCAATAAACAACTCTTCTACACCATATTCACCATTAAGGTAAGCAGCACATGGTAATATGCGCCTCTTATCTTTTAAATATGATTCTAACATGCATATAGCTGAAGATGCAGGAGCGTAGTATGCAGATCCAGACTTAAGCAGATCAACTATTTCTTTACCGCCATTGCGAGTGCGTTCAACTATTTCATCGACTTTTTTCTGTGTGATAAGACCCATATCGATAATTTGAGTAAGTGGAACTCCAGCAACTGAAGCACAATTGATTAGTGGTACCATAGTGTCGCCATGTCCTCCAAGCACAAAAGCAGATATATCTTCAACTGAGATATTTAACTCACTTGCAAGAAAGTAACGAAAACGGGAAGAATCAAGCACTCCTGCCATGCCAACAATCATATTAGTTGGAAGGTTTGAAAATTTATGCACCACTGAAACCATGGCATCCAAAGGGTTGGTAACCACTATTACAAACGCGTTTGGAGAATATTTTTTAATATTTTCGCCAACCTCCTTCATTACTTTAGCATTGGTTTGCAGGAGGTCATCCCTGCTCATTCCAGGTTTTCTAGCGATGCCAGCGGTTATTATAATTGCATCGGAGTTTTTTATATCTTCATACCTATTTGTGCCAGTAATATTGACATTAAATCCATCAATAGGGGATGATTCTGCTATGTCGAGTGTTTTACCTTGTGGTATTCCATCACTAATATCAAGTAAAACAACATCACCGAGTTCCCTTAGTGCAATCATATGGGTGAGAGTTCCACCGATATTTCCTGCACCGATTAAAGATATTTTTTTTCTTTGTACTGTCATTTTCTACTCCTTTGTATTTACTTTTATGGTTTTACCTTCCCAAGGCGATAAGCTATCAAACATACGAAAATCTTGCGGTAAATCTATAGGATTATACACAACCTTTTTTGTCTCTATATCATATCTTACTTCCTCATAACCAGTGAGAGGGAAATCTTTTAACATTGGATGACCTTTGAATCCATAGTCTGTTAGAATCCTACGCAAATCAGGGTGATCAGAAAACTCTATTCCATACATATCAAACACTTCACGCTCAAACCACAAAGCCGTACTAAATATCTTCGCTACACTTGGAGGCATGTCGCTTTCACATAACTGAAGCTTTATGTGTACTCTAATATTATGCACAATGCTGAGCAGATTGTATATTAGCTCGAAACGCTTCTCTCTATTTGGATAGTCAACCCCAAAAATATCAACTAATAGTTCAAACCTACACTTTTCATCATCACGTAGAAAGAATAGGTACTTTTCAATTTCATCTAAAGTTGAATATATTACAATAATGCCATCATCTTTTTGAATGCACTCGCATTTGGTCTTTTTTTGTATATACTTTGCAGTTTTATCCATTCCGAGTCCGTTTTATTTTGTTTTGTAGGCATAGCATTCCATATAGCAACGCCTCAGCGGTTGGTGGGCATCCAGGGACATACACGTCAACTGGCACAATTCTATCACAGCCTCGGACTACTGAATAAGAGTAATGGTAATAACCACCACCATTTGCACAACTTCCCATGGAAATAACATACTTCGGGTCTGCCATTTGATCATAAACCTTGCGCAATGCTGCTGCCATTTTATTAGTTAGTGTGCCAGCAACAATCATCACATCTGATTGACGTGGGCTTGCACGAAACATTATACCATATCTATCAAGATCATAACGGCTGGATGCAGTATGCATCATCTCAACTGCGCAACATGCAAGACCAAATGTCATTGGCCACAATGAACCAGACCTTGCCCAATTCATTACATAATCTGTTAAATCACCAAATTTAGTGACAAGAAACCCTTCTTTTTTATAACGACCCCAGTCATCATTAGATAGAATTTGATTTGTCATAAACTACTCCCACTCTAATGCACCTTTACACCATTCATAGATAAAACCTATAGTGGGTATTGCAAGAAATACCATCATAGACCAAAATCCACCATAGCTTATCTTAGATAAAGAAACAGCCCAAGGAAAAAGAAAAGCAATTTCTAAGTCAAATATTATAAATAATATTGAAACTAGGTAAAATTTAATGTCAAAATTTTTCCTTGCACTGGATAGTGGATTGAAGCCACACTCATATGTGGAAAGCTTTTCACCATCTGGCTTACTCACTGCAAGAAACATAGGCAATATACCTAAAGCAAAAGATACTACAATTGATACGCAGATAAAGATTACTATGGTTAAATATTCGCTCATTTAACAAAACATATAACACTATGAGTTTACATGCTTTCCTAACTTTTTACCACCTAAAATATGCACGTGAAAGTGTGGTACAACCTGCTCTCCATTTTCACCGTAGTTAGTGACTAATCTATATCCTGTTTTTTCTAGATTATATTTGTGTGCTATCTCTCTTACAGTTTTGAAGAAATCCGCTATTTCCTCTTCAGGAGCTTTTAGAATGAAATCATCATATGAAATATATTGATTTTTTGATATAACTAAAATATGAACTGGTGCGTCAGGGTACTTATCATGAAAAGCTAGTACATTTTCATTTTCATGTACCTTCTCACAAGGTAACTCACCTCTTAATATTTGAGCAAAGATGTTATCGCTATCATAAACTTCATTGCTCATATTTTAAGAGCGACCTTCCCCTCTTTCTTCGTTTTTCTCTACATTAGGTGTAGATAGTGGTTTTATCGCTTCACCAGAAGCATCTTCAAGATTTAAAGAGCTTACAAGTTCCCTTACTTCTACCATGTCCTGCTGTTCTTTCAAAAAGGGTTCTATTCCACTTACCCTTTTTCCAGTAATAACTCCTGGTTGTAAGTGATACATATCCCCAGGAACAGTTAGACTATGATGTCTTTCCTCTATTTTTTTAGCTTCACTCATAATACTCCCCTATAACTTATTTTTGCATTCCACAACTTTGCGACTTACCTGCTTTTATAGCTTCTTGCGCCCATTTTTTCTCACCTGAAGCTATAGTTTCTGAAGGCTGACCAACATCAGACTTCACAACTTTGTCTGATGACTGCTTTTGATTATCATATTCCTTATACAATTTTTCTGCAATACCATACAGCAATTTTAAGTCTGTGTGAACTTTAAATTCTCCACCAGTAATTTTTGCTAGATCTTTAAGGTTACCGTCAACTTTTTGTTTAATTTCTTCAATAGCAAGCTTTTTTATCTCCTCTGGACTCTTTCCTTTATAGTCAGTTTTAATGTCTTCAATTATTTTTTTAACATCAACTTCAATTACAATTTTATTTTCTTCTCTATGTATAGTGATGTTTGAATACTCACTTTTTAGTGCTTTTATTTGTTCATCATTCAAATAAGGTATATCTCCCGTCAGAGTTCTTGACACTAAAAAACTTACCTTTCCTATCCCTTTCTTTTGCTCTGTTATTTGTACACCAAGATCCTTACTAGCCTGTGTGGTTTCTATAGGTGGATCATATTCCCTTTCTTCTTCAGGTACATCTATACCAACAGCTTTCTTTAACGAAACTGTAGCATCATGTTTCATTTCACCCGTTGAAGCAAACGGCTTCTTTATAGGGTAAATAAGTGCTTTAGGCACAAGAGCAAACACCCGACCTGTAGCTTCTACACCTGTTTTAACTGCTCCGCCTATCTTAGCCCAAATAGATTCTGCCATACATACCTCCAAGGTAGTTTCTATAACTAAATACATTTTAATTATAGACGAAAAAATTTAAACTTCTATATCCATTATAAGATAGAATTATAGGGATTGCAACCATTATTTGCACATTGTCTAAAACATATAGTATTTTCGCTACTTTTATTGTTCAATTTATTATAAAGAATACTCTAAATTATGTTTAAATGGAACACAAATAATATCATTGATGCAACTGGCGGAAGAGACGTAAATGGTTGTAATTGGATACATAGCTCAAATATTTCAACGGACACAAGAAGCATAAAAAAAGGTGATTTATTTATTGCCCTCAAGGGAAAGAATTTTGATGGCCATAATTTTTTGCATGAAGCGTTTTTAAAAGGGGCTATCGCTGCAATAGTGAGTGAGGGTAAATATAAAAGTTTCCCTCTCATTATTGTACAAGATACCCTGAAAGCTTTGCACGATATGGCATCATATTACATTAGAAATGTTCTTATTGATGCTAAAGTTATTGCAGTTACAGGCAGTGTCGGAAAAACCACTACAAAGGATATGCTACACACTGTTTTATCGCAATATGGAGTGTCCCATGCAAACGAAGGTAACTTAAATAATAATATAGGATTGCCTTTGACAATTCTGAAAGCTCCAAAAAACTGCCAGTACTTAATTCTTGAAATGGGAATGAATAAAGCTGGTGAAATAAAAGAATTATCAAAAATTAGTAATCCGAATATTGCAGTTATTACCAACATCGAACCTGCACATACTGAAAATTTTTCATCACTATTTGACGTTGCACAAGCGAAGTTAGAAATTCTGTATGGTATGAAAAATAACGGTACTTTGGTTTTAAGCAGAGATAATAAATATTATGATTATCTCTCATCACACGCCAATAGAAATGTAATAAGCTTCGGTAAAGATAAAAATGCTGAAGTTTGTTTACTAAACTTAATAAGAAACGATGAATCTTCTGTCATTTCAGCACTATCTTCTGTCATCCCAGTGCTTGACTACTTGGATCCAGGAAGTTCAATTGCAAATGAGCATATCAGACGGTTGTATAATAAAGACTGGATTCCAGCGTCACGCGCTGGAATGACATCAAACCGAGTTGCTAATAGATTAAGTTTAAAAATCAGGCTGAGTGATAATCAAATTATAAACTGTAATTTACGTGTACAAGGTGAGCATTTTGCTTATTCGCTACTTGCTGTTGCAGCAGTTGTGCAAAGCCTCGGACTTGATTTATCAAAATTACCACTTGCACTTAAGAATTTTAGTGTAGCGAAAGGTAGAGGCAATATTCATAAGGTCAAATGCAATAAAAAATATATACATTTAATTGATGACTCCTATAACGCCAGCCCTGCTTCGATGAAAACTGCAATAAAAACTTTGAGTACATATTCTAATCAGAGAAAAGTAGCTTTGCTTGGTGATATGTTGGAACTTGGTGATGAAAGCATAGAGTTTCATACAGATTTGGTTAAGATTATCACAGAAAATAATATAGATAAAGTTTATACAGTTGGTAAATTTATGTTAGAATTGCATGAGCTTTTGCCAGATAATATAAGAGGCACGCATTTTAATGATTCTAATCAATTGAAAAGTGATTTAGCTAACATTATTCAGAATAATGACGCAATTCTAGTTAAAGGCTCACGAGGAATGAAAATGGATCTTATTGTACGGGAATTCGTAATAAAATATTAAGCGAAATCATTGTATTAATTTACAGTAACAAATTATTAGGAACTTTAATTGTGACAAAACGTGTAATTATTTTTGGTGGAACGGGGTTTATAGGGAAACACATCGTAAGACGCTTGGCAGCAGAAGGATATTTAATAAAGATATTCACTCGTAATCAGGAAAAAGCTGCTTGTTTAAAATTGTGTGGCAATTTAGGACAAATATCAATATTTAAAGGCGATTTTTTTGATGAAAAATCAGTTCTGGATGGTATGGAAGAATGTGATGTAGCTATAAACTTAGTGGGAATATTATATGAAGCAAAAAAGCACGATTTTTACGCTGTTCACGTTAAAATAGCTGAAAGGATAGCAAAAGCTGCAAAAATGAAAAATGTACCTATGATGATACATTTTTCTGCTATGGGAATAGAAAATAGCAAGTTGTCAAAATATGCCAAAAGTAAATTGGAAGGTGAAAAAGCTGTAACTTCAGCATTTCAAAAAGCAATAATAATTAGGCCAAGCCTTGTATTTGGTAAAGAAGACAACTTCTTTAATAAATTTGCAAGATTAGCAACTATTCTTCCTTTCTTACCACTAATTGGCAATGGAACAACTAAATTTCAGCCAATATGTGTAACAGACTTAGCTGAAGTGGTATATCGTATTATCAGTTTTAATAAGCAAGACAAGAAAATTTATAACATGGGTGGACCAAAGGTTTACTCTTTCAAAAGCTTATTGAAGTTTATTCTGAATGTTACTAACAGAAAGTGTTTGTTGATCAATGTATCTTTTCCAATGGCAAAGTTAATAGCTTTCTTTTTAGAAAATAAAATTATTTCTATGCTGCTAAAACCAATAACCGGAGATACGAACCCTATGCTTACTCAAGATCAGGTGAAAGTTATGATGAATAGTTCAATCGAAAAGTCAGTTGACCTTGAAACAATGAAGGTTCGACCATTAGCAATTGAAAATGTGGTGCCAGAGTACTTGAAGATTTATAGAAAGTATTGATAAAAGAGTGTGCCCGGTGGGATTCGAACCTACGACCCACAGCTTAGAAGGCTGTTGCTCTATCCAGCTGAGCTACGGGCACACAACATATATAAAATGCTTCTTAGTACAAGTGAAGTCAAGTACTTCGTGTGAATATGATGTTTATCTTGCGACACCTTGTCATTGCAGTTGTGTGTCGCGCGCTGCCAAAATTGGATGCGAGAAGTCTATTTATTTTAGAAAATATTATATAGAAACTTACTTGACACCCTTCGCCAGCGCCCTTATCATGATAGTGAAGCTATTGTATTTGCTTTCGCCAATCTGCAGATTAAAAGGTAAGGATTACTTAATGTGTCGGCGTCTTATGTTCAATTTTTTGCAGTATATAGATACTGTATGTCTTTACAAAACTTCATCTACATCTAGATTTTTATCTAAATAAGCTGAACGCGCTTATAAAGCGTTACAAGACATCAAAAAATGCCAATACTCGACAGAGATAGTAAAAGACTAGCTAACTCGGGGATTCTTTGTCTTTTTTTCTGCTTAGTAAATTTCTTAAACATTTGCAGCGTAGGTTAGTTGCAATTAAAAGCGGCTGAATCTCGCTTGTCAAGCGTTTAAAACATAAAAAACGCCAATATTTTAAAGCGGATAATAACCACGGGGATTCTTTTGCCTTTTTTTTCATTTGGTAAATTTCTTAATATTTATAGCTAAACAACAACCGTCATCCCGCTACGTGTTAGCGGGATCTATGCTTTGAGATACCGCGAATGAATCGCGGTATGACGGTGTAGATGATGGTTAAGTAATTCGTCATCCCGCTGCTTGTTAGCGGGATCTATGTTAAGAGATACCGCGAATGAATCGCGGTATGACGGTGTAATGATGGTTAAGTAATTCGTCATCCCGCTGCTTGTTAGCGGGATCTATGTTAAGGTATAGTAGGGGATCTATGTTAAGAGATACCGCGAATGAATCGCGGTATGACGGTGTAATGATGGTTAAGTAATTCGTCATCCCGCTGCTTGTTAGCGGGATCTATGTTAAGAGATACCGCGAATGAATCGCGGTATGACGGTGTAGATGATGGTTAAGTAATTCGTCATCCCGCTGCTTGTTAGCGGCTAAGAGATACCGCGAATGAATCGCGGTATGACGGTGTAATGATGGTTAAGTAATTCGTCATCCCGCTGCTTGTTAGCGGGATCTATGTTAAGGTATAGTAGGGGGATCTATGTTAAGAGATACCGCGAATGAATCGCGGTATGACGGTGTAATGATGGTTAAGTAATTCGTCATCCCGCTACGTGTTAGCGGGATCTATGCTTTGAGATACCGCGAATGAATCGCGGTATGACGGTGTAGATGATGGTTAAGTAATTCGTCATCCCGCTACGTGTTAGCGGGATCTATGTTAAGAGATACCGCGAATGAATCGCGGTATGACGGTTAAGTAAGGTGTCATTCCAGTGCTCCTTTTTTTGTCATCCCAGCGTCACGCGTTGGTTTCAACATTATATCATGAACTTTCTAAAATTCATTGAACTGTGCTTTCAAACGGTAGTGCCGGGGTGTGAGTATAACGATTATCAGTATATAAAAGTCATAGCAGATAGGCTGGAAGCAGCGAGCGCTGGTGAAGTGAAACGAATAATATTCAATATGCCTCCGCGCTCGATGAAGTCCATGTGCATAAGCGTTGCGTGGCCCGCATGGATACTGGGAAACCAACCAACTGCGAGAATAATAGTTGCAAGTTATTCTCAGCGGCTCAGCGAAAAGCACTCGCTCGACACCAGGTGCGTGATGCAGTCTAGTTGGTATAGAGCGCTATTTCCAGAGATAGAACTATCCAAAGACCAGAATACAAAATATAAATTTCAAACAGTGCAGAGAGGATACAGAATCGCAACATCAGTTGGTGGAACACTAACTGGTGAAGGTGGTGATTTTATCATTGTGGACGATCCGCTCAGTTCTGCTCAAGCTTTGAGTGAAACGCTTAGAAAGCGTGCCACAAACTGGTTTGATCAGACTTTAGTAACCAGGCTGAACGATAGAAAAAAAGGAGTCATCGTTCTTGTAATGCACAGGCTACACCAGGAGGACTTAACTGGACACCTTCTCTCCAAGCCAAAAAACATATGGCATCATATTTGTTTGCCAATGATTTCTGAAAATAAGCAGGTTATTTATTCAATCAAAAAGCCAATACCTCCCGTTCCTACCATCCGAGTAGCTCAGCACTGTGCGACCAGGCGATTATATAATAAACCAGCGTCACCTGTAAGGATATTATATTCAAGAGAAGAAGGTCAGTTGCTATATCCCCTCGATGGAGGAAAAGAAGAAGTTGAGACGATAAAAGTTGAACTTGGGAGTTATGCTTTTGCTGCGCAATATCAACAAAACCCTCTGCCGCTTTCAAGTGGTATAGTCAAACGAGAGTGGCTAAAGCGCTATAAAAATGTTCCTGATAATCTCTCGCATGTAACACAAAGTTGGGATACTGCGGTTTCAACAAGCGACATGAGCAACTTTAGTGTCTGCACCACCTGGGCAAAAATAGATAATAAATTCTATTTACTTGATGTATATCGCGCAAAGCTTGAGTATCCAAAGCTTAAAGAACAAGTTTTATCACTAGCTGCAAGATGGTCACCACACGCGATTTTGATCGAAGCCAAAACAAGTGGTCAGCAATTAGCACAAGAGCTGAAGGCAAACAGTCATTTGCCCATTATCGAAATAGTGCCACATGATGGTAAGCTCACTCGATTCCACCGGATTGCTCCGATGATAGAGTCTGGCAGGATTATTTTGCCGCATCAAGCAGTATGGCTAAATGATTTTGAGTATGAAATTTTAATGTTTCCAGAAACGCGCCACGACGACCAAGTGGACAGTACCGTGCAATATTTGCAGTGGGTGAGAAACAGTACCTCTAGGGTTACGGCTGTACGGGCATTGTGATTTGAGAGCAATTTCCACAAGGGAGGATGTCATCCCAGCGCTCCTTTTTTTGTCATGCAAGTAGCTGACACTGGAATCTAGCTTCTCGTTGCTGCTGCGATCATATACTATTGTAATGAGCCTTCAAAGTCACTTAAAAATAGCAACGTCCAAGGGTTTTCTGAAAAGGTCCCACAACCCGGTTCGTAAAATTCACAAGAACCATTAAAATATTTTTTTACTTTTCATTGTATATTTCTCAACATATTATCTTTAAGTACTAAAATAATTAACAATATGGCATTATTAATAGTTGAATCACCTGCGAAAGCAAAGACAATAGGTAAATATTTGAGTAAAGAGTTCAAAGTAGCTGCATCCTTTGGACATGTGAGGGATCTTCCAGCAAAAAACGGTTCTGTCGATCCGGATAATGATTTTGCTATAAAGTATGAAACCATTGAAAAAGCAGAAAAGTATATAAAAGAGCTAGTAAAAGCCGCAAGCAAAACATCAGATATATATCTTGCAACAGACCCAGACAGAGAAGGGGAAGCAATGGCTTGGCATGTGATAGAGACATTAAAAGAAAAGAAAGCAATCAGTAATGAAAACAACATTTATAGAGTAGTCTTTAATGAGATAACAAAAAGAGCAGTACAAGAAGCAATAAAAAATCCACGTGAAATTAATATGGATTTAGTGCGTGCACAACAAGCACGTAGAGCTTTGGATTATCTAGTTGGATTTAGTTTGTCACCACTGCTGTGGACAAAATTGTCGGGAAGCAAGTCTGCAGGGCGAGTGCAGTCTGTTGCATTAAAGATTATATGCGAACGAGAAGATGAAATTAGTAAATTTATAACACAGGAGTATTGGAGCATAAAAGCAGAAATGCAAAATAGCAAAGATGAGGCTTTTTTTGCTATGCTAAGCCACTATGACAATAAAAAGCTAGAAAAATTTGATATTAAGAATGAAGAAGAAGCAAAGAACTTAGTCAGGGAGATTGAATCAAGGCAATATGCTGTAAGCACAGTAGAACGCAAGCAAGTTAAGAGAAACCCGCTTCCTCCGTTTATTACTTCAAGTCTTCAGCAAGATGCAGTGAATAAACTGTATTTTAATGTGAAAAGTGTTATGCGCATAGCGCAAAATTTATATGAAGGTATCGATATTGGTGGTGAAACTGTAGGGTTGATAACTTACATGCGTACAGATGGGTTTCATATTGCAGATGAGGCTATAAACTCAATTAGAGGGTCAATTAAGTCATTATATGGTGATAAATATTTACCGCAGTTTCCTCGTAAATATGTAAAAAAGGTCAAAAATGCTCAAGAAGCACATGAAGCAATTCGTCCAACTGATATCAATAGAACGCCGGGTAGTATTAAGGATTACTTAACGCCAGAGCAATTTAAATTGTATGATTTAATCTGGAAAAGGACCATTGCAAGTCAAATGGAGTCGGCGATTCTTGATCAAGTGGTAGTCGAAATTAGTTCTACTGACCAGAAAGTAATTCTGCGAGCAAGTGGATCAAGTATATTCTTTGATGGTTTTTATAGAGTCTACCAAGATAACATGGAAGCCGAAAATGAAGGCCTGCTACCTGCCATGAAGGAAGGGGAAGCATGCAAGCTGATTTCAGTTGAGCCAAAACAACATTTCACTCAACCGCCACCTCGTTATAGTGAAGCAAGTATCGTTAAAAAAATGGAAGAAATCGGTATAGGTCGACCATCAACTTATGCAACAATTATTTCGGTATTACAAGATCGTGAGTACGTTTCATTGGATAGCAAAAGGTTTATTCCAAGCAGTCGTGGTAAAATCGTTACTATATTTTTAGAAACTTTTTTTCAGCGTTGTGTAGAGTATGATTTCACAGCACAAATGGAAGAAAAGCTTGATTTAATTTCAAATGGACATGCAGATTGGAAAAAAGAATTAGGCCACTTTTGGGTGCCATTTTTTGGTCATGTAAACTCTGTCAAGCAAATGACGCATGATGAAGTTTTCAGCGGCATTCACGATTTGGTAATCGATTGGTTTTGTTCAGAAGAAGGAAAAAAAGAGGTGAATACAAAATGCCCTGCTTGCTCTGATGGCATATTGAAATTGAACTTTGGAAAAGCCGGGGTGTTCCTTGGATGTTCTAACTATCCTGAATGCAACCATACAAAAGAAATTACGGGCAGTAACGACAATTCAGAATATCCAAAAAGTTTAGGTATAGATGATATAACAAACCAAGAAGTGATGATCAAAAAGGGTCCTTTTGAACTTTATCTGGAGTTTAATAACGAGTTAAAAAAGAAAAAAACGGTTTCCATACCAAAAGATATAAATGTTAATGAGATTGATCTGAGCACCGCTACTCAGTTACTTTCCTTGCCAAAAGTAATCGGAGAACACCCTGAAACCGGAAAGGAAGTAAAAATATGCCTTGGACGATTTGGGTACTATATTTTCTATGATGGTAAATACTTTTCTCTTAAGAAAAGCTCCAAAGAGGTGCTGAATACAGAATTGAGCGAAGTTGTACAAATTATTGCAAACAGTCCACGCAAAGAGTTAAAATCTCTCGGGGTTAATGAAAAGGGAAAAGAAGTTTTTATCTGCAACGGTAGGTACGGATTCTATATAAAATGCGGTAAAACAAACGTTGCTTTGGGCAAGAGTGCAGATATTGAGAGTATAGATCTGGAGAAGGCTTTAGAGTTGATTAAGGGTAAGAAGTAGACTTCTTGCATAACCATTATCTACGTTAAAAATCAGCTTTTTTGTCATTCCAGCGTGTGACGCTGGAATCTAGAAAAAAAGAACCTGGATGCCAGTGTCTGGGCACTGGCATGACACCCTTTCTGGTAGAGGTTGCTCTCAAATCACAACGTGCATACAACTGCAGCAGTATGATGTTTTATTTATTATAGCTATAACACTGAAGTTTACAATCAGAACAAACCACTTGGCCACGTGGAACTGATTTCAGTTTATCAGTTGAAACTTGATTTGAGCAGAATATGCATTTTATTGTGTTGCTTGGAGTAAGTGAGTTATCAACAGCAATTCTATCATCAAAAACAAAACATTCTCCTTTCCAATTACCATTTTTATTATAAGTTTTTTCAAGGTAAGAAAGAATGCCGCCTTTAAGATGGTAAACATCACTAAATCCAAGGCTTTTCATATATGCTGTAGATTTTTCGCATCTAATCCCACCAGTGCAGTACATAGCCACTTTCAGGTCTTTACTCTCAGAAAATGACTCTGTCCACTGAGGAAACTCACGGAAACATTGTGTGTGTGGATTAATTGCATTCTTAAACTTGCCTAATTTCACTTCATACTCGTTTCGTGTATCTATTACTAAAACGTCAGGTTGAGAAGTAAAATCATCCCAATGCTCTGGATCAACATATTTACCCTTAAGGGAAATATCAAGATTGCTTACACCAAGATTCACAATCTCTCTTTTTAATTTTACCTTCATCTTGCTAAATGGTTGATATTCTGCTGCACTCTCTTTCCATGTAAGGTCCCTTAGCCTATAATCAGAACGTAGAAAATCGAATATTTTATCAATTGCGTTTCTTTCACCAGATATTGTTGCATTAACACCCTCTTCTGCAAGGAGTATAGTGCCCTTTAACTCAACGTTGTTGCATGCAGCTTTTATTTCGTCTTTCATGTCATAATAATTAGAGAGTTCTACAAAGTGATAGAAAGTTGCAATGACGAAGCTCATGATTATTCACTTATCAACTAAAAACATGATATACAAAATTATAAAGATATTCAATAGTACGGCTGTTAATTACTGGATATCTTCAGTTTTTACATATAACATTTTAATATAAAATATAGATTCAAATTAATGTTTTTAAGAGTATTTAAAAATATATTCTTATTTTTAGTAAGTATATTATTCGTCTGTCCTATACTATCGTTAATATCAATCTTATTTACAGATTCAGCGAATTCCGAATGGGTAATCAGTACACTTTTTCCTGAATATATACTGAGTACGTTAATTTTGATGGTAGGAGTAGGGGGAATATCTTTCATATTTGGAGTAATTCCAGCTTGGCTCACCACATTTTTTTCATTTCCTGGAAGTAAAATTTTTGAGATTGCTTTATTCTTTCCAATATCGATTCCTGGATATATAGTAGCGTTCGTCTATGTAAATACACTAGAGTTTTCAGGTCCGGTGCAGAGCTCATTAAGAGACATTTTAGAGTGGAGCAAAGGTGACTATTGGTTTCCTGAAATAAAATCCCTAGGTGGTGGAATATTAGTAATGGGATTCAGCCTATATCCATACGTTTATATGTTAGTCCGCTCAAGTCTAAAGAATGTTAGTAACTCAGTCACTATTGCGTCAACACTTGGGTTCTCCTCATTGAAGAGCCTGTTTTCTGTCATCATACCCTCCATACGCCCATCAATTATAGCTGGGTTGTCTTTGGTACTAATGGAAGTAATTACAGATTTCGGCACACCACAGTTTCTTGCTATCGATACTTTCACAACAGGAATATATCGCACCTGGTTTTTACTGCATGACAAATATTCAACTACTGTTTTAGCAGTTGCAGAGTTGATTTTCGTTGCAACACTAATAGCTATCGAAAAAAAACTACAAAAAAAAGGAATATCCTACTCTTCAATCAATACCAATTCAGATTATCACAACAAACGGAGTATAAGTGGCACTATACCATTGATCTTTGCTTATCTTATGTGTGTATTGCCGATATTAATAGGTTTTATTTTGCCAATGATTCCGCTCATATATTGGAGCATAGAGAAGGGGTTTTTCATATATGAAGCAAGATTCTATAACATAATAGCAAATAGCGTTAGTTTATCATTCATCACTGCACTAATCTCAATTAGCATTGCAATAATTATTGGATATACGGCGCGTAAAAATAAGGTAATCAATAATGTAGCACGTCTCATTTCTTTAGGCTACGCAATTCCAAATGCAATTATCGCAATTAGCATAATAATATTTTTAAGCAGAATATCCTCTTTCATTACTCAATATATTGTGGAAATTAGCTTGGTAGGAACTATTGGCGCATTAGTTTACTCATATTTATTTCGTTTTTTTGCTATATCTTTCAAGGCGGTAGAGTCAGGGCTCAAAAAAACACCAAATGAAATTGAGTGGACTGCATATACTATGGGTCATGGACCTATTTCCACATGTTTGAATGTTCATATCCCTCTCATCAAGAAGAGTATATTATCGGGATTTTTGCTCGTATTTATGGATACTATCAAAGAGCTCACAGCAACACTTATTATAAGACCATTTAATTTTGAAACTATATCAACTAGAATATATGAACTTGTAAGCGATGAGCGCTATAGAGAAGCTGCCCCATTTTCGTTAATAATAGTTATAATAGGCTTAATCTCTACAATAACCTTATTTACACTTGATGATAAGGATAAAAAATAAACGTAACCGTTCACAGATTTCCACTTAATTCTTCAATCTCACTAATAGAAAGGCCAGTAAACTTGACAATAGTGTTGACATCAACATTATTAGCCAGCATTGCTTTTGCGACTTCAATTTTCCCTTCAATTTTCCCTTCCTCTTTACCAATTTTTTTGCCTTTTTCAGTAGCAAGATCAAGTCTGTATTCAAGAATGGCTTCTTCTTTGCGTAGATCCATTATCCTTTCTTCATAGGCTACTAAATCTTTTTCGTTCCAACGAAACTTGTCTAACTCATCATACGCCAGCTTTATTATTGGTGCTTTTTCTGCTATCTCTTTTAAGTCCTCTTCTGTTGTTTCTTCTGCATATTTAAAAAAGAAACACCACCTTTCTATTGTACTTTCTAGCTGCTCTACTTTACTTTTTGAAAATTTGGGCAATTCTATAAAGATAAATTGAAAATCTTTTAAGTAATGGCCGTTAGTTTTTATATCACGTATATTGTGAGTAGAAATATAATCAACTTCTTCAGGAAGTAAGTTACAATTTGATATAGCAATAAAGAAGACTTTCTTTAAATCAATGTAGTTGCCAGATTTATCTAATTGTCTTGAGTAGGCTTTAGCGGCATATAATTGAGCGCGTTTTTCGAAGCCCTTGTCTCTAGCGAGCTGGTCAGGTAAGGAAGCAGTATTACTACTACCCCCTCCCTTAGAAACGCAGCATGCAGGTTTCCCCACACTACGCTTGAGCCCCTTATCTAAGTTCTTCTTTTCTAGAACCGGCTTGTCCTTCATGATTCCTCAGGAAACATCATTCTTAATGGTGACACCAACAGTAGAGAACCTTCTCTTGAGAAAGAGCTTGCTAACATTCTTGTTCGTTTCACTCTCTCATCAAAATACTTTTTCCATTTTAAGTCAAGGGGATTTGCATCCGCTCTGATTTTAACATGTCGTCTGATAGGTATATCAATCAGCTTAAGCAGTCTTAAATACCGTATCTCTTTTGGTTTGTTCTTGCATATGGGTGCAGCAAAGACCCATTGGCGTTGACCCATTACTTTGAAGTAACGATTCTTTATCCAACGTAATCCTTTACGAGGATGTCTTTTCTTTGCCCATTTCCATAAACTATGCCAAATTTCATTGTCGATCTTTCTAAACGCTTTTTTAGCACACACATGGTGATAGTAATTTCCCCATCCTCTCAGTAGAGAGTTGAGTGACTTAATTACTATAGCCTGAGTGTTCGCTATATTTGCTTTTATCAATGTACGTGCTTTATTAAGAAGTCTTTTAATACTTTCTTTCGAAGGTTTAATAATTAACTTCTTATTATATCTACGTACATTACAACCAAGAAAGTCAAACCCTGTTGTGATAGATGTAATCTTTGTCTTCTCTTCTGAAAGAATTAAACCTCGCTCATGAAGAAAAGATGATACTAAAGGCTTAACTTCATTTTCCAGTACTTCATGTGTGAAACCTGAAATAATAAAGTCGTCTGCGTATCTGATTACGTTCACTCCACTTCTGATTTTGTTTCTTCTTCTACTGCCGAGTTTACCAAATCGACTTTCCAATAACTTTTCAAGTCCGTTTAAGGCTAAATTGGCTAGTATTGGAGAAATTATACCACCTTGCGGGGTACCTGCAGTTGTGGGATACAGAGTTTTCGATTCTAGGAAGCCAGCTTTTAACCAACTATGCAGAATTTTCTTCTCCATAGGAATATGCTTCATAAGCCATTCATGATTAATGTTGTCAAAGCATCCTTTGATATCACCTTCAAGTATCCATTGTAGTTGATTACGACTTGCCAGTAACAAATGACAAGCTACTGTAGCATCTGCACAGGATCTTTTAGGCCTAAAGCCATAGGAGTGACGATCACTGATTGTTTCAGCTATCGGTTCCAGAGCAAACAGATATAATGCTTGCATGGCTCTATCTTTTATCGATGGTATTCCAAGAGGTCTTCTTTTGCCATTAGATTTACTGATATAAATCCGTTTTAGCGGAGAAGGTTTATATCCTCTTTGCTTTAACTGCTTTATTCCTTGAAATTTAGCATTGCAAGTTGACCATAATTGACGATCTACACCCGCTGTGTTTTTTCCTTGGTTTTCAGTTACTCTCTTAACAGCCAAAGCTTTTCCGCTAAAAGAGCGTGTGAGAAGATGTTGTAAAGCTTTTACCTTACCCCATCTTCCTTTTTGGACAGCCTTAACAATACGTCTTTGTAGCCTCACAATAACTTTCTGGCATTTCTTCCATGGCAACTGCTTCCATGCTTCAAAGCTTTCGGTAGATGCACTTACAGGTTTACTTGTAATCATCTGCTTTCCTACCTTAAGTGGTTAACAAAGTTTCTTGTCACGAGGGACCAAACGGAAGTCTGCTCGTTTTCACGCGAATTAATGTTACAAATTCTATCCATTTCGTTACAAAATGGCATTCGCTTTCTCCATTCTCCTTTACCTGCACTTCCATCAGCATTCCTTGCGGTTTGCTTGCCATGTAGGCGAAAATACAGGCTTACCCTGTTCCTTCTGTCATACAACAGTGGGTTAGGTGACTTCTCTATACCGGTGGAGTTATTATTTGCGTACATCTAGAAATGAGAAATGTAACTTATCCACATTACCTTTTTGGTTAGAGCTTATCAGCATCTTTAGCTCCTTCATAATTACGATACTTTGAAGTTTCACTTACGTTCACCATACCACTAGCCTAGCTCTCCAACCACATGATGCTTGTAGTTTATGCTCCTCTCACGATTGAGCATCTTCTTTTTCAAGAGGAGGTTCATTGTCCGCATCGCTTGGCACCAACCGGTTGCCCGATTCGCACTGATGCGTAGACTCAGATGGCAAAACATCTGGTTTAATAAGTTTTAGAATCCTTTCAGTTTCTTTCTGGAGGAATTCCTCTCCTTTTAAACAATATGACCGAAGACTTTCAGGTCGCACCATTTCTGCTATATATCTATTTCCGTGAGAATCCTTGCAGAGAACATCAACAATACTTTGTTTATCAGAGGCAACTTCGGGATCCATAATAGTGCTAAGAAACTCAACTTCTTGTATTGCATTTATCTCAGTAAACCCTAAAATATCGTTCAAAAAGTGGATCAGGATATTCTTATTTTTTTCCGTTCCAAAGATTTTTTTGAAACACAAATCATTGCGAGGATCGAGAAATTTTGAAAGAGCCATGGCAAAAATGCTTGAAAATATTAATAATTATACACTATTATTAACAATTATTCAACCATATTTTTGAAGATAGCTAGTTTCTGTATTTATTTTAAATTGAAGAAAGCTCAAATGAAAGATCGTGCTTTGCTAAAAATCACAGAATGCAGTCTGGTTACAAATAAACTATTTTGACAGTTAATGGGGTCTAGTTTTGATGTATGGACTATCCAAAGAAAAGGGTGGTATCATAACTTCAAAAACTTTTATGCTTTCTTCATTCAGAAATTCATACTTACCCTGCATTATTCCTGACGGTACATTTAAGTATGTTCCACTTGTGTATTTAAATACCTCTCCAGATTTTATCACAGGTTGTTCTCCGATAACACCAACTCCGGCAATTTCATTTACTTTTCCCTTATAATCTATTATTTGCCAATGACGACTTAACAATTGAATAGTTGATTGGCTTTTGTTTTTTATCTTAACGTTATACATCCATACATAGCAATTTTCATAAGGAATGGATTGCTCTTCAATATAAATTGGTAAAACTGTAACTTCAACAAAGTTGGTAGTTAGTGTGTATTCTATCATTATAAAATATTCATGATAAGAAAATAGTATTTTAATTATATACTTTTTTCATAGATTTTTCAAGTATACTTTAATTAGGAAATATCAATTTATAGTATGAATGAACCAGATGCGCTGAGCAAAAAAGTAATAGGAATAATAGGTGGTGGACAATTAGGTAAAATGACTGCTATCGCTGCAACAAAACTTGGACAAAAAATACATGTTTTTGCCAGTGCTAAAGACGATCCAGCTTGTTCTATTGCTGATGATTTCACAATAGCAGATTTCTCTGATAAGAAAGCGCTTGAATCTTTTGCACAGAGTGTGGATTTGGTCACTATTGAGTCTGAAAATATTCCATGTAGTGCAATTGATATCGATGTAAATTTTTATCCGGGTAAAAAAGCGTTACACATTGCGCAAAATAGGCTTAGAGAGAAAGATTTCATTAGAAGCTTGAGTATAAAAACTGCTGAATACAAAAGTATACAAAATTATAATGAGCTACTGAAAAGCAGTAGAGCTTTTGGCTATCCAACAAGGCTGAAAACAACAGAAATGGGTTATGATGGAAAAGGGCAATATGTGCTTGAGAATGATTCTGAAGTGAAGCAATTTGCTTCCTTTGATTGGAATACAGAGTACATTCTTGAAGCAAGTGTTGATTTACTGAAAGAGGTTTCAATAGTCGTTGCAAGAGATAAAAACGGTAAAGTAGCTTTTTTTCCTATAGCAGAAAATTACCACGTTGATGGAATACTTGATACTTCAACAGTGCCAGCTAAAATAGATAGTAAATTAACTCAAGAGGTACAACGAGCTGCAAAGAAAATAGCAAATGCGCTTGATGTAATAGGAATTCTGGCTATTGAATTTTTTGTTACTAGGGATAACGAATTGTTAGTTAATGAACTAGCTCCAAGACCTCACAATTCTTGCCACTGGAGCTTGGATGCATGTAACGTTAGTCAATTTGAACAGCTAGTTAGGATAATATGCGGGCTACCTATGCAGGAAGTAGTATTACGCTTTCCTTGTATGACGAAAAATATAATAGGTAATGATATATATGATTCTCATAAGTATTTGAGCAACGAAAAAGCTAGTTTAACCATATATGGGAAAAAAGAGGTTAGGGATAAGCGTAAAATGGGACATGTCAATATAGATTTAAGTTAACAGTTTTTCTACGTCATACCGCCACAACTGTACGAACATTGTGATATGATGAGATGTTACATAGTAAACGGTGTCATTCTAGCACCTCTTTTCCCGTCATCCCGCTGCTTGTTAGCGGGATCTCATTTCACTTTGTGAAGGTGTCATCCCAGCACCTCTTTTCCCGTCATTCCGCTGCTTGTTAGCGGGATCTCATTTCACTTTATGAAGGTGTCATCCCAGCACCTCTTTTCCCGTCATTCCGCTGCTTGTTAGCGGGATCTCATTTTACTTTATGAGGGTGTCATCCGAGTAGCCCCTTTCTCGTCATCCCGCTGCTTGTTAGCGGGATCTCATTTCACTTTATGAAGGTGTCATCCGAGTAGCCTGACTACTTGGATCCAGGAATTTTATTAAGTTGGTAAGCATAAAAGTGGCTGATCTTATGTTAAAACACAACGTTCTTGATGAGATTACAGCAAGGCTGGATTCCAGCGTCAGCTACTTGAATGACAGCAGTCCTACGTCATGCCGCCGCGGTATCTCTAGATCCCGCTAACAAGTAGCGGGATGACGATTGTCGTTTAGCCATAAATATTAAGAAATTTACCAAATAAAAAAAAAGGCAAAAGAAGCCCCGTGGTTGGCTAATTACTTACATTATACTTTCAAGTATGGCGTTTTTTTATTCTAAACGCTTAATAACCGCGATTTAGTTGCTTTTAAGCCGCAACTAATCTAAATTATAAACATTAAGAAATTTACTAAACAGAAAAAAAGGCAAAAGAAACCCTAGGGTAGCTAGTTATTCACTATCCATTTTTTAAATCGGCGTTTTTTGATGTTTTAAATGCTTTATAAGCGCATTTCTGCTTATATTAGGTAAAAACCTAGAAATTTTATAAAGACATAAGGTGCACATAGTGCAAAAAATTAAACATGGGACGCCAGATACGTGAGTTTTTTTGTCATTTAATCTGTACAGAGAAGATAAATAAATAGCTTCAGTTTCATGATAAGGGGGCTGGCGAAGGGTGTCAAGTAAGTTTTTTCGTTTCTATTCCCAATAAAAGTTTGTATGCAATAACACAGAAGCATGCACTGCTATTCCTTCATTTCTTCCAATATAACCTAATTTCTCTGCAGTGGTTGCTTTGATATTTACAAATTCATCATCAATTTCTAATGCTTTTGATATGAATTTCTTCATTTCTACTTTGTAAGGCGATATTTTAGGCTCTTCACAAACTATAGTAATATCTAAATTAGACACGCTGTACCCTTTTTCTTTTGCTTTTTTAGCAGCAAAGTCAAGAAAGTGAGATGAATTGCAATCTTTCCATTCAGAGGAACTAGGAGGAAAGTGCTCTCCTATGTCGCCACATCCCAGTGCTCCGAGTATTGCATCAACGATTGCATGTATTGCAACATCACCATCAGAGTGCGCTTCTATTGCCATGTTGTGTTCAATTTTCACACCGCAAATTTTTATAAAGCTTTCAGCACCATTTTGAACTTTAATGAACTTATGTATATCATAACCGGCTCCGACACGAAATTTTGGCTCTTCAAAAAGAAGCTTTGCCATATTGATATCCTCTTTTGTGGTTAACTTAAAATTGCTTTTCTCACCTTTAATAATCGCAACATGTTTTTTGTGCTCTACCATTAGTGATGAATCGTCAGTAAATTCTTTGACTGATTGATGGCATGATAATAATTCTTTGAAATTAAAAATTTGAGGGGTTTGTATGGCTCTGAGCTTTCCTCTTGAAATCGTAGATTCAATAAAACTATTACTCACCAATGACATAGTGTCTTCAACTTCTATTGCTGGAACTACTCCTGTATATTGATCATTAATCATAGATTCAACCAAGTTATCTATCAGAACATCTGACACAAAAGGCCTACAAGCATCGTGTATAACTACAAAATCTGGGTTAATTTTTTGTAAGCTTTCAAGCCCTAGTTTAACTGAACTTTGCCTGTTTTCTCCTCCGTATACAGGGCTTAGTAATTTAGTGTCTGTAATGAGTGATATAGCTTTCTCATAGAAACTTTCATGGTCTCTATTAATTGCTATTCTTATGTAATCTATATATTGGTTAGCCAGAAATCTTTTAATTGTATGAAATAAAACAGATTTACCTGCCAGTTTTATATATTGCTTAGGAATCGTAGAATTGCATCTACTGCCTACTCCCGCTGCAACTATTAATGCTGCTATTTTGTATTTCTTAGCGCACATATTTCTTTTTGTAGAAGCTTTCCTCTCTATCCAAGATTCTTTCCGAAAAATAAAATTTCTGACATCATATAAAAGTTACTTCCCCTATTAACTAGCATAATTATAATAGCAAAAGAGATATTTAGAGAGCTCAAAATCTATCTTTGCCTGCGGATTAAACAACTAAATTTTAGTAAAAAACGATAGTATTACAAATCGTAAAATACTTTCAACATAGGAAAAATAAATTGCATATTTTTCAGTAAATTAGCTATGCTAAACACATGCAAAAACGTCATATAACTATTTGTTTCATACTGCTTTTTATAATAGGGATGTTATTCCTGATGCGTACTATGATTTTTCCATGTTTAATATCTATTATTATTGCATATTTGTTTAGAGGTTGTCCGGAAACTAGTAAATTCAAGCATATTCCCTCTTTAACATAACCCTACTCATAGCTAGGTATATGAAATTCTCAGTGGATGTTGTGAGTAAATCATACTCCTTCGATAGCCTTCTATTCCTATTAACCCAAGCAAAAGTCCTTTCTACAACCCATCTTCTTGGCTGTACTTTAAACCCTTGTTCTCTTGTTGGTAGTAGCTCAGGTGGCGTATCTTTGTGCACCCAAAATCTACATGGAGGCCTTTTAACAATTTCAATATCTATGTCATATTCTTCCTTTATGTGATTCTTTAAATTTCTTCCTTGGTATCCCATGTCAGCCCACATTTTTTTAACTTTAGTATATTTTGTTCTCATATTGTTTAATGCTATTTTAATACCATCTCTATCATTTTCGTTAGCAGCGCCTACGTAACAACCTAGTATAAAACCCTGAGTGTCTGTAATTATATGCCTTTTTCTACCCTTTACTTTTTTACTTCCATCATAGCCTTTGATCCCCCCTTTTCTGTAGTCTTTACAGATTGACTATCTACTATACAGGCACTCGGCTGCTCATTCCTTCCTATTTTTCTTCTACTATATTTTGTAATTTCATAATTCATTTTCTCAAAAATTCCCTGCTTCTTCCATTGCCTGAACTGCTCATACACAGTCTTCCATAGCGGAAAATCATTTGGTAAATACCGCCATTGACACCCTGTACGCAATACATAGAAAATTGCTTCTAATATTTCTCTTTTGCTATACTTTGGCGGCCTTCCTCCTTTCTTGTATGATACTCTGAAGTGTTTTTCTATTCTTGCCCATTCCCTTTCGCTTAGATCTGTTGGATACTTTTTTCTCATCTTTACCCCGTACTAAAATTTCAGATATTATAGCCTTTTACTTGTTTCCGGACAACCTCTAAAACGCAACAAGGCTTGTGGTATAGATCGTGTGACAGTGGAAGCTTATGGAGAAAATCTAGAAGAGAAACTTAAAACACTAGTGGATAGTATGAAGAGAAAACAATATCAACCGCTACCAGTGAAAAGGGTATACATACCCAAAGCCGGGAGCAAAGAGAAGCGCGGTCTCGGAATACCATCAACGGAAGATAAGTTGGTACAGGTAATGCTAAAGAAGATATTAGAAAATATTTATGAAGCAAACTTTATGGACAGCTCGTATGGATTTCGACCAGGAAGAAATTGTCATCAGGCGATAAACGCTCTAGATAAAGCAGTTATGCACAAACCAATTAACTATATTGTAGAAGTGGATATCAAGAAGTTCTTTGATAATGTTCAACATAAATGGCTAATGAATTGTCTAAGGGAACGAATAGCTGACCCAAATTTATTGTGGTTAATAAAACGATTTCTAAAGGCAGGAATAGTCGAAGTTGGATGTTATAAAGCAACCGATCAAGGCACACCACAAGGTGGTATAGTAAGCCCTGTATTAGCTAATATATACTTACACTATGTGCTGGACTTATGGTTTGAAAAGAAATTTAAGCCAAAAGCCAGAGGATATTTACAGCTAATAAGGTTTTGCGACGATTTTGTAGTTGGCTGCGAGAGGGAAGAAGACGCAAAAGAATTTCTAGAATTACTGAAACAAAGACTAAGTAAATTTGGGTTGGAAATAGCTGAAAATAAAACAAAAATAGTAAAGTTTGGTAAGAAAGAATGGTATCAAGCAGAAAGAGAGAAACGTAGGACGGCTAGCTTCAACTTTCTAGGATTTACACATTATTGTGGAAAAAGTCGTAATGGTAAACTTATGATGAAGCAGAAAACTTCAAAAATAAGCCTAGCCAGAAAGATTAAAGAAATCAAAGAATGGTTGAAGATGGTACGAAGTCGTATCTGTCTCAAAGATTGGTGGCAGAAACTTAAAGCCAAACTAACAGGACACTATAGCTACTTCGGAGTTAGCGGAAATTATCGGTGTTTGATTCAATTCTATCGACCGGTAACAAAGTTAGCATTTAAGTGGATAAACCGACGTAGTCAAAAGAAAAGTATGGATTGGGAACAATTTATACACTATTTAAAAGTAAATCCATTACCAAAACCAAAGGTATATGTTTCTTTATACACAGGAGCACTAGTGTGAACGCTGTATTGTGGAGCCGTGTGCGGGAAATCCGCAAGCACGGTTCTTTTGGGGAGACTATGGTTATGAGACCAAATCGCTGGTTTCAAGGTCATGAGTCTCTACCAGACTAAAAAAGTGATCTTAAAAAAAGTTTTCGTTTAACGAATTTCTTCCTTTGCTTTTTCTAAATACTCCAATATTGCTTCATGTAGTGCAGTCCATGTTATCTGTTCTTCCAGGGAAGGTATAAATTCTTGTCTCCAAGCATTCTTAAACTCCTGAAACCACTGTTTTTCAAAACCCTGAAATTCTAAAGAAATATCTACTTTAAAGCTATCAATTAAACTGGAAACTTCTGCAGCTTTAGAGCTATCTAGTGATTTTAAAGATAACACTCCACTCTTTAAAATCTCTAACTCTTCCAATACATTAAGCTTAAATGGTTTATAGAGTGAAGACCATATGCGATATCTTAAATAAGAATCATAGTATAACTTAATTTTGTACATTAAAGTGGTAGATGCATCAGGAGAAATGTTATTCTCATATTGTGCAAGAGAAGATAATAAATTCTCATAATCTACTTTGCTTAAACATGGTTGTAGAGTCGATTTAATTTTTTCACTAAAGGTTAGATAACTAGAAGAAATGCCATGACTATATTCACTAAAGAATTCAGGAAATATATCTGCTTGTTCTAGTTTAAGAGGTAGATCTTTTCTAATTTCTCTTGGTAAATTATGTATTGAAAACTGATAAATAACCCATACAAAATTCTCATCAAACTCATCTGAGTAATCAGCATTATTATCAGGAAAAATTACATTACCTTTCTTATCATTCCAAGGTTCTATCTTATAGAAAAATCTGTTCAGCCTTTGTTTTAATTTCAAAATACCTTCATTTCTATCACCTGCTTTATACAATGTTTTGCCCATTTTGTGTTTAGCATCTTTAGGGTTTATTCTGTCACTTATGTGCAATCCAATTTCATTTTTCTCTAATAACTCCCAATCAAACAATTTGTGTGGATCTGGTTTACGCATTGTATAGCCAAGCTCTGGATCATACACTATAGTTCCTATTTCAGAATGACTAAATATCATATCCCTTTTAATTTTAAAACGCTCCATAAGGTATAAAATCAGCTCTTTAACAGATCTCATTTGCTCTTCCGGAAAAGGCTCAAGTCCTGTGTTTACAATTTCAATACCTACAGAATAGTTGTTAAGCTTCCGTAACTCTTCAAGCTTACTATCTACCTTAACTCCTGCATAACTAATACCAGCATGCCATGCTTCTTTCTCTAATGGAACCATTAAGGTGATGCTGCCATCCCTATCGACAATAAAATGAACTGACAATCCTCTAGCATTCAGCGTATCTTTTGTACCTTTTAGTGTTGATGTTTCAGTATGGTGAACTATAACCATTAACACTTTTTTACCTGCCCTATCACCATAATTTAAAGCTGAAGCTGGATCTAAAAATAACAAATCCTGATCTTTCAATAATGGTAATTTTTCTTGTAAATCTTGAAAATCATTCTCGATATTGCTTGAACTGGATACTTGCCCAGATATGAGAAATGCTGAGACAGTAATCAGTAAAACTAATAAATATTTGTTGACTTTAGATAGTTGGATTTTCATACCATCTTCATAAACACTTTGTAGATAATTTTTCATTATATAGTTAGAATAGGGTTGTTGAATAAATTTACAAGACAAAATCATACTAGTCTGGTAGTAGTAACATGTTCAGAGATGGAGCATTTAAAGTGCTAGGAATAGATTCTGGAGCGAACCAAAATGAAATCAATAAAGCATATCAAAATTTAATGAAATTAGTTCACCCAGATAAAGGAGGCTCGGAATATTTTGCACAAAAATTAAACGCAGCACGTGACAGGTTGCTGAAGAGGTAATTAATATTGCTTTAAAGTTTTTATTTGTGCGTAAAGGATAAGTTGCTACAATAAAAAAATAAGATAAAAGTAGCAATGGACATGTGTTCAGAAAGGTTTAAGTTATGCAGGAAGATAACAAAAAAGAAACAATAAAAGAAGAAAAAGGCATATTAGGATGGATAGAATATAGATTGCCTATATTTTCTTTTCTAAGACACACTGCTTCTTACCAAGTGCCAAAAAACTTAAATTATGCTTGGAACTTTGGCTCTTTGGCTGGTATAGCGCTGATTTTACAAATAATAACAGGTATATTTCTTGCTATGCACTACACTCCGCATGTTGATTATGCGTTTAATAGTGTAGAGCGCATAATGCGAGATGTGAATTACGGGTGGTTAATACGCTACACTCACGCTGTTGGAGCATCGCTCTTCTTTATGGTAGTCTATGTTCATATAATGCGTGGATTATATTACGGATCTTATAAAAGACCGAGAGAGATGGTGTGGTTTATTGGAATATTTATATTTTTTGCAATGATGGCAACTGCCTTTATGGGATATGTATTGCCTTGGGGACAAATGAGTTTCTGGGGTGCAACAGTTATAACCAACTTATTTTCTGCTATACCTTTAATTGGCAATAAAATAGTTATATGGTTATGGGGTGGTTTTTCAGTGGATAACCCAACACTTAACCGTTTTTTCGCTCTGCATTATCTTCTGCCTTTTGTTATTATTGCTTTAGCTATGCTTCATGTGATAGCTCTGCATAGGTTTGGCTCTGGTAACCCAAGTGGAGTGGAGGTAAAATCAGATAAGGATACCATCCCTCTCTATCCTTATTATATAGTCAAGGATTGCATAACTTTTGGTCTGTTTTTTGTAGTTTTGTTCGCATTTGTTTTCTATGCTCCCAATTATCTTGGGCATCCAGACAATTATATAGAAGCTGATTCTATGGTCACTCCGGTACATATAGTGCCAGAGTGGTATTTTTTACCTTTTTATGCAATGCTACGTTCAATTCCAGATAAACTTACTGGTGTGCTTACCATGTTTGCGTCTATTTTAGTGTGGTTTTTGTTACCTTGGCTTGATAAATCAAAAGTTAAAAGTGGTGCTTATCGCCCGGTGTTTAAGAAATTTTTTTGGGTTTTTGCAATAAATTTTGTACTTCTTGCCTGGCTTGGAGGACAAGAGGTAAAAGAGCCTTACATCACTATGAGTAGGCTATCTACTCTTTATTACTTTGCATACTTTGTGATAGTTTTACCACTGCTTAGTAAGTATGAAAAGCCAAAAGAACCACCAAAAACCTTAAGTGATTCTGTGCCGGAGATGAGGTGATGTCAATTCAAAGCAGATCTCTTACAAAATTCTCTGTCATCCCAGAGCTCTCTTCTGTCATCCCAGAGCCCTCTTTTGTCATCCCAGTGCTTGACACTGGGATCCAGAAAAAAAATAAATGGATTCCAGCATCATGTACACAATTGTATGAACGTTGTATACAACACACAGTGTCATTCCACTATCTTCCGTTGTCATCCCAGTGCTTGACACTGGGATCCAGGTATAAAAATACTTACAAATCATGCAATGGACAACAGATTCTAGGAGTGCATGATAACCATAATGTCAGTGATGAAATAAGCTGGATTCCAGTGTCAGCTACTTGCATGACATCAATTCGAAATTTACTAAAACAGTGGTTATGCATGGGATCTAATGTATTTGCAATCTTCTGCATGTTATTTCTATCTAGTCTTATATCTGCAGAAGAATTTAAATCATCACCAAATAAGAAAATAGACTGGAAATTTGATGGAATTGTCGGATCTTTCGATAGAGAGTCAATTCAGCGTGGCTATAAAGTGTATAAAGAAGTCTGTGCTGCTTGTCATTCAATGAATAGGGTAGCATTTCGTAATTTGCAAGATGTCGGTTTTTCTGAAGAAGATGTAAAACAAATAGCAGCTTCTTATCAAGTTAAAGATGGTCCGAATGATTTGGGTGAAATGTTTGACAGACCTGGAGTACCTTCGGATTATTTTATTGCGCCTTTTGATACAAAAGAAGCAGCTGCAGCAAGCAACAATGGTGCAGTCCCACCAGACTTATCATTAATTATTAAAGCAAGGCATGATGGTGCAAATTATGTCTATTCATTGTTAACAGGCTATCAAAACGGCGAACACGATGAAAATGATTTATATTTTAATTCGTATTTTCCAACAGGCAGATTAGCTATGGCGCCACCACTTTCTGAAGGAATGGTGGAATATGATGGTGCAAGGCAAGCCACAGTTGAAAATATGGCGTATGATGTGATAAATTTTTTACAATGGGCAGCAGAGCCAGAATTAGAGCGCCGGCATAAACTTGGATTAAAAGTAGTGGCGTATTTTATAATTTTAACAGTGTTTTTTGTATTAACTAACAACAAAGTTTGGAGCAAGCTCTATAAAAAGAAGTGATAGTCAATTTTGCCTCAAGCACAATGGTTGTCATCCAAGTAGCTAACACTGGTTCCTTTATGACGGTGTCATCCGAGTAGCTGACACTGGGATGGCTTTGTCGCATCGTACCTTATACGGTAATAATTTACGATAAATTCATGTAGCCATTTCGAATTTAGCCATACCAATGTCAGTAAATTTATTAAGCAAACAGCACTTAATGAGCAGTTCTTTTTCACGATTTATAGCTCTTTTCATAGAAGTCCGGATGTGATAAGGATAGATAATGATAAGGAGGTTGAATGCCAGCAGCATATAGTTATGATTTAAGAAAAAAAGCAATGGAGGCGCTAGACGAAGGAGAAAGCAGAGAAGCAGTGGCAGCAAGATTTAAGATTGGACGAACTACTTTATGGGAGTGGCAGCACCGTAGGCTTGACCATAAATTATGTTAAGATAGAAAATGACTATTTTAGATAGAGCTTGATGTAATGCAGTGCGATACAAAATAACGGTAGAATATAATGGTAGTAATTTCTCTGGTTGGCAAAAACAGCAACACTCTGCTAACTCAATCCAGGAGAAGATAGAAAATGCTATATTTAATTTTAGTGGTGAGAAAGTTACTTTGTACTGTGGTGGCAGGACTGATGCAGGAGTTCATGCTTTAGGACAAGTTGCTCATTTTGATATGGAAAAGGAATTTGAGCTTTATAGAATAAGGAATGCAATAAACTATCATTTAAAATCAATTCCTATAGTCGTGCTTAATGCAGAAGTTGTAGATGATGCGTTTCACGCACGGTTTTCAGCAAAAAAAAGATATTACGAATATAGAATAGTTAATCGCTATGCTCCTGCCGCTCTGGAGACGGGTTATGTATGGCAAGTGTTTAGCCCACTTGATGTAAATATTATGCGTGAAGCTGCTAAACATCTACTTGGAAAACATGACCTTTCAAGTTTCCGTTCAAAAGATTGTCAAGCCGCAAATCCGATAAGAACAATTGATGATATCGATATAATACAAAATGGGAATCATATACACATCAAAATATCTGCTATTTCCTTTTTACATAACCAAGTGAGGATTATTGTGGGTACTTTAGTTGAATTTGGAAAAAATAGAACCAATCCGCAAGAAATGCTAAATATATTAAACCAATGCAAAAGAAGTGCCGCTGGAGTTACTGCACCACCTTTTGGCTTATATTTGGTAAAGATAGATTACTAATTTAATAAAAGCTAGTGAAATAAGTGCCATACCGCCACGGTATCTCCAGATTCCGCTAACAAGCAGCGAGATGACGAGTTTAAGTTCTCATTGGCATTACTACATATAATGCACTTGAATCGTCTTCATCAGTGATAATTGTAGCACTATTACCATCGGCTAAGCTAAACTTACATTTATTTTTTATGCAGGATAGAACATCAAGTAAATAACGCGAGTTGAACCCTATTTCTATAGGGGCTTCATTGTAGTCCACTTCTATGGATTCAGTTGCATCACTGCACTCTTGGGAGTTTGAATGCAGAGTTAGCAGCTTTTCTTGTAGTGAGAATTTAATAGATTTTACTTTATCAGATACAACAACGGAAACTCGATCTATAACGTCTGAAAGTTTTTTACTTTCAATAATCATATGCTTATCTTGAGATGCTGGAATAACTGCTTTATAATTTGGAAAAGTTCCATCTATTAATTTTGATATTAGAATATATTCACCGCATGTAAACTTGATTTTTCTGTCTGAGAGTTTTACTTTAATTTCATTACAATCGTCCAATATTTTTAACAGCTCCATAACAGTTTTACGTGGAATGATCACACCAAATTCGCCATTGATGTTCCCAGGCTTTGGCCTCTTTATACATGATAAACGATGGCCATCAGTTGCAACGCAGTACAGAAATTGCTCATCTGTATGTAGATATATTCCATTTAAATTATACCTTGTATCATCTAGTGATACAGCAAATTTTGTTTTAGTTAATAAGTCTATCAGGTCTGTATTTAGTAGAGTAAAATCATGTTTATAATTGTCTTCTTCAAGAGCAGGAAAGCTGCTTGAAACTACATTCGGTAAAGAAAAGTTTGCATTTCCGCAAGACATCAATAATTTTCCTTGGTTGTTTACTTCAAAATTGACATCCAAATCAGCGGGTAACTTCTTCACTATGTCATGTAAAGTATGCGCTGAAATTTTTACTTCTCCTTCTGTTAATACGGTTGCAGCAAGTGAGGCAAACATTGAAATGTCAAGATCAGTTGCCATTAATTTTATGCTGCCGTGTTGTGCTTTGATATTTATACACGCCAAAACATCTATTGCATTACGCCTTTCAACCACTCCACTTACTCTGGATAATGTATTTAAAAGACTTGTGCGGCTCACGCTAAAACGCATCTGCTCGCACACAGAATTTTGCTTTTTGATTTCTGTATCTACACCTGCAACCTCTGACATTGCTAACTCTCAAAAATATATTTTAAATGATATCCACATCCCATATAAAGTAAAGTGCTATTTATATTTCCATTGAAAGAGTAGTCTAGTTTATACTATAGCTGGGTATTCTGTTACAATAATTTACTTTGTATGGCATAAATCATGCATTTTTTGATACGCTTTTTGAAAACCAAGTAGGGAATAAGTATCATCAATGGTCACTGTTTTTGTTTTTCCATTAACTACCATTGATAATCCCTGCTTCATTTTTAGAATGAGATCTTGATCTATTTTTGTATGCTCCGCCCACGCAAAACTTCCCTGTATTATGGGCAGTGTATATTTAATTTTTTTGTCGATATTGAGAGCTACAGGCTCCTTATCATACTGAAAACCAGAGGTAACGCTTACCTCATCTGCTTTTTTATCAACATAACTAACCATTACATACGGCTTGCGATTGGTTGTATAATATTCGCTTTTTTTTTTAGGATAGGATACAATATAACATACTTTCTCTCCATCTTCCAATGCAGTATACACGAGCCAATCTTTATATTTTTCCTTCAATTGTACATCACTAACCGATGCAAAAGCGCCTATCGAAAAAAATATTAGAAATATAAAAAAACTACGCATGCAAACCAAATTTCAAACTTTCAGATTGTATATATTGTTTTACCTTAGCCATCGCCTGCTCAGCCAACTGCCTTATTCTTTCTCTTGAAACACAATATTTTTTACTAAGTTCATCCAGAGTTTGAATGTTTTCAGACAAATATCTACTGATAAAAATGTCTCTTGCCCTTTCGTTGAGACTCGCTAGTGCATTGTTTAAAATTGTTTCTTTTAATTCTTTTTCTTCATGATTCTGATAGGTTACTTCTTGACTGACCAAGTTACATGGGATCATATCTTGCAACTCCCTTTTAGAGTCATCACCTATTTTTATGCAATCGTTTAGCGACTGATCCTTACAAGCCATACGGTAATTCATCTGCAGAACGTCTCCTTCGGATACAGAAAGCTCATTAGATATTGCTTTTATTTCTTCATTATTTAAAGTTTCCCTGTTTGTATACTGTAAAATTCTTTTTTTTATTTTACGTAAACTAAAAAACAATCTTCTTTGTGCTTGCGTTGTGCCTATTTTCACAAACGACCAAGATTTCAATATAAAGTCTTTTATTGAAGCTTCAATCCACCACACTGCATAAGTTGAAAAACGAAACCCTAAATCAGGATTAAACTTTTTCACTGCGTGCATTAAACCCATATTTCCTTCCATAACCAGGTCCATCAACAATAGCCCATAATTTTTGAATTTCATTGCAATTTTCACTACCAAATTCAAATGGCTGGTAATCAATTTATGAGCAGAAGAAACATCCTTATATTGGTTCCAATTTTTTGCTAATCGTACCTCTTCCTCTTGAGACAGCATAGGAAATTTTTGCACCCTAGCAATATATTGCATGAGATTGGTTCTGCTATCGACACATAAGTTTGCCATTGAGGTCAACATAACAACTTAAATCAAAACTTCATGCATATAATATATTGATTTTCCAGCAAAAATTCAAGCTTTGATTTGAAAAAAGTACAAATTTTCCATCTAATTTCTTGGAGACAGTAGGCCGCAGTGTTAGCTAATTGGATAACATTATGTAACCTTAGATGATATTCTACCAGTACAATGGTAAACGTTATAGCTTAAACACATAGCAAATAGTGTTATTCCAGTGCCTTGACACTGGAATCCACATTTCTTTTTTCTAGATCCCAGTGTCATGCCACTTAGATGGCAAGAAAAAACTCACTGGGATAACAAGACTGAGATAGACTAGAAATTAAACGCTACTCCAGCTTCTGCACCAACAGTGCTGTAAAGAACTTTGTATGCGCCTGCATCAGTAACCTGTCTGGTTGAATCTTTAGGATCTGTTTTTTTTCCATCAAAATTAGCACCATAAGAACCGAAATAACGAGCTCCAGCATAAAGTTTGACTTCTGGAGTTACATCATAACTAACACCAGCTTTTACTTGACCAGCAAAACCAAATTTACTTTTTTGATCATTCACAGCGGGTTCCAAAGGAGTGCTAATATACGCTGCACCAACACCAACACCAATGTATGGAGTGATAGGCATATCTTCAATTGCTATATCGTAATACACGTTCACTAATCCTGAAATTGCTGTTACACTGTCTGCAATAGTATTTGCTGGGTCAAATGTTACATCTTTAACATCATTTTTGTTTAGGTATGAATAAACTCCTTCAACATCAACCCTGATGTCGTCCATTTTGTAACCAAATGCACCACCACCAGCTATAAAAGATGGTTTTAATGGACTGTAATCACTCTTGTCTTTCTTATAGGTAATACCATCAACTTTTGTGAAAAGAGGTAAAAATTCACCGTTGTATTGCAAACGAACGTAGTAGCTAGTTTCTTCATCACTTATTGGACCAACAGGATCTGAAAAAGCAGAGTTTGATAAACTTAGCAACGTTGCTAAAGCGGCTGCTGAAAAAAACTTTTTATAATGCATAATTGTCCTCGTAAAAAAATTAAAATTCCACTTTAGCAGTCTAAGTAACAACTAAAGTTAAGTCAAGTGCTAACTTAATAACACAAAATATTCTACATTTTAACTAATTTTTAGGAGAAGACAAAGATTTTATTAATGAATAAATACGACTTTTTTACTCTTGATTTTTTGGTATAGCTAACACAGGTAAGATTTACTATCGAAAGACCTCGTCATTCCGCTGCTTGTTAGCGGATGAGAAATCCACAACTGTACGAACATTGCAATTTGGGCCTACCAGGAGGGCAATGCCTCTTATCCAAGTACCATCTTCTTGTCATCCCAGTCTGGGATCCAGGAATTTTATTAAGTTGGTAAGCATAAAAGTAGCCGTTTTATGTTAAAACACAATGTTCTTGATGAGATTACGGCAAGGCTGGATTCCAGACTGGAATGACATCGTTTACTATGTGCCATATTGCAATGTTTGTACAGTTGTGGAATGAATCACGGTATGACGTAGGGCTATGCTAGTATAGGTACATTATATGAAGAAGTACTAGCGTTGGGAATATTAGAAAAAAAATACTTACACTAAAAGAAACTTCAGTAGTAAATTCAAAAAGGAAGTTTAAACCCAGATGGTAAACCCATCATACCTGCAAGATCAGAAGTTGCATTCGCCATATCTTCTTCTGCTTTTTTAACGGCATCATTAAACGCTGCTGTTACTAAATCCTCTACTATATCTTTTTCCTCATTTCTCATAAGTTCTAAGTCTATGTTCACCTTTTTAGCTTTATAGCTACCTATTTTTATGACTTCCACTAATACAGAAACTTTGCCACCACCAGAAATACCTTGAAACTCTTTTCCAACATATTTTTCTTGAGCTTCTGCAAGCTTTTTTTGCATCTCTTGCGCTTGTTTCATTATTTGACTAAAATCCACAACTTACTCCTTATTTTCTATATTAACTACTTTTGCACCTTTAAACGTGTCAAGGATATCCTTAACTGCAGGTGCATAATTTAAATTACTCACTTCCCTGTTTATATAACCTGTATCAACTGCAACAACCCACTCTTGCTGAGTCACCTGGTTTAAGTAATTTTTTAAATCATTGCAAAAATTACTATCCAACTTAGATACAGCTTTTAATTTTAAATATCCAGGTTTACAATCTATTAATTGTAGATTATTACACAGTTGTTTGTAAAGATAAATTTGGTTACTTCGCCTTAATAGTTGCAAAATCTTATCAAAATCGTAATTTTGTTGTTTATTTTCCACATGGATCCCAGTGTCACGCACTGGGATGACAGAGTGGGGTTGTTGTTTACTTTCCACATATTTTTTTGGATCCGAGTAGTCAGCTACTTGGATGACAGAGGGGGAAGGTGCAACAGGTCTGCCCTGTCCATTTCCTTGCTCTACATTCTGCGAAAGAACTTTTTTGATCACCTGTTCCGGAGAAGGCAGATCAGAAAGATAACAGAGGCTAATTAACATCATTTCAGCAGCAACATCGTTGCATGTTGAAGTTTTTATATCTTGAATACCTTTAAGCAACATCTTCCACAATCTCGAAAAAAATATTAAAGATCTCTTTATACTTAAATCTTTTATCCTATTCTTTTCATGCTCTGTAACTGCATTATCAATCTCTTTTGTAATCAAAAAACGGCATACTAACTGAATTGTTTGCAATAGACCTTCAAAAATACTAAGTGGGTTTGCTGTTTTTACCGCCTTGTCAAACACTGATAGAGCTTTCTGTAAATCACCTTCTAATATTGCCCCTAATAGATCGAATATAATATCTTTATCCACTAGGCCAAGTATGTCTGTCACATTTTTAGTGGATATTGCACCATCTTTGCTATATAGCACTGCTTGATTCATCAAAAACAAGGCGTTACGCATTGAATTTCCAGAGTGTCGTGCAATTAATTCTAATGCTCCCTTTTCAATGGAATAACTCTCTTTTTGTGCAACATCATTTAAACGTTCCACTATTTTAGCTACAGGAATGTTGTGTAAATCAAATCTTTGACAACGTGCAATAATAGTTATTGGTATCTTTTTTATTTCCGTAGTTGCTAAAATGAACTTTACACTAGATGGTGGCTCTTCTAGGGTTTTAAGTAATGCGTTAAATGCACTGCTAGATAGCATGTGTACTTCATCTATAATGTAGACTTTGAATTTAGAGCTTATAGGTGAATAGCAAATATCTCCCAGGATTACTTTAATATCGTCAATGCTAGTGTGACTTGCTGCATCGATTTCAATTACATCTGGATGGCTTGAATTTTTTATTGCTAGACAATTTTCACATGATCCGCAAGGTTCAAAAATTGGCCCCAGGGAACAATTCAAACATAAAGCTATTATCCTTGCAGTGGTGGTTTTACCAACTCCACTACTACCAGAGAGCAGTATAGATTGTGGGATTTTGTTTAAAATAAAAGCATTTTCTAATACACGCACTAATATATCTTGACCTACTAGATCTTTGAAGCTACTAGGACGATGTTTTAATGCTATATTCATAGCCTCGGATAAAACAAATAATGAAATAGGTATGCAACCCAAAAAGGTTCTGATATGGCTGCTTCATTTCTGATCTGACCAAATTACAGAGTTTTTGCCTGCATACCTTATAAAATATTATACTTTTTTTTTTATTTAGCAAGGTATATCCTATATTAGCTCTATAATTTGATATGTTAAATTTTTTACAGTGCTATTTTGAAGTAAACAAAAAGTTAGTTGTCATGCAAGTCACTACAAGATTGTCACTCCAATGTTTATTTATGTCATTTCAGCGCTTATTTATGTCATCCCAGTGCCTAGGCATACAGCTGTATGAATGTTGTGATATAAGAGCAATTTTTACCGAAAAGGATGTCATCCCAGTGCTTGACTACTTGGATCCAGAAAACTTAACTGTAAATGAGCGCACTAGGCAATTGTATAACAAGAACTGGATTCCAGTGTCAGCTACTTGCATGACACTACCTGCTACGCAAACTTCTGTGGACTACAAAGAAAGTTCGTACAGTTGTAGGTCAAGCCATAGAGTAACAAAAAAAGGATATTGGTATAACAAAAGAGGAACATTATGATTTTATATCATTTTCCTCTTTGTCCATTTTCACGAAAAGTTAGAGCTTTTCTAAAAGAAAAAAAATTAGGCTGTGATCTAGTGTATGAAAATCCGTGGGAAAAGCGGAATGAATTTATGGAGATCAATCCAACCGGGCAAGTACCAGTGTTAATAGATAATAACTTTGTAATAGCGGATAGTAATGCCATTTGTGAATATATAGAAGAGACTTACAATAGCGACGTCAAATTACTTGGTTCATCCACTATTATTAAGTCTAAAATACGCGCTCTAATCAATTGGTTCGATAACAAATTTTACAATGAAGTTACTAAGTATATTATGAATGAAAAAGTAATTACTAACCGCAGCCCTGACTCTAGATTTCTTCATGCAGCTCAGCATAACCTGCCTTGCCATATGGAATACACCGAACACTTAATTAACAAGAACGTTTGGCTTGCAACTGATAAGTTCACTTTAGCTGATATTACTTTAGCATCGCATATTTCCGTAATGGATTATGTAAGTAGTTTTCCATGGGAAAAAAGTAAAATTTTAAAAGAATGGTACTCCATTGTTAAATCAAAGCCTTGTTTTCGTGAGATATTATTAGAGAGGATTTCTGGTTTAATCCCTCCTAAACATTATGCTGACCTTGATTTTTAACTTATGTTAGCTTTAAAGCTACAGTCATTCCTTCATCAGTTGGAATCAATATAGAGAAATATTTTTTTTCATCTGATAATCTATTATTAAACTCCCTCATGGCATGCCATGATTTTTCTGATACTTCTTTTGGAGGCGATTCTAAAAATACTGTGTTAAACAGTAGAGTGTTATCTGCAACGATTAGCCCATCTTGTTTAATGTATGACTCTGCCCAATCTAAATACTTAGGATAACTACTTTTGTCAGCATCAATAAATATCATGTCAAATGGTGCTTTTGCTGATAATTCATTAATTTTTTCCAGTGCATCGCCTTCTATTAGAGTAATTTTATCACTTAGATTAAAAGCACTAAAATTTTTTTTTGCTATTCTTGAGTGTTGAGGATTATTTTCTATTGTATATATATGACCGTCTTTTAGTAGAGCTTTTGCCATGCAAATCGACGAGTAACCGTATAACGTGCCAATCTCAACAATACTTTTGATTTTTTGGATTTTTATAAATAAACTTAATAGCTTTCCTTCTTCAGGGCCAATTTGAATATGTTGCTTTTTTTCAAGAATACAATATTCTTCTATTTTTTTATATTCTTTTGCAAATAGATTTCTTATGTATGACAATTTTATACTAAAATTATTACGCATATATTATAAATTAGGGAGACTTAATTCATACACAATTTATAAATATAATAATATAGTTTAAAATAATAAAAACATTTATTTTAAGTTATTATTTCATAGTATAAAATTTTAAGTGACAAAAATTATTATATATCGTACTATAGTTAACTAGTATAATAAACAGTCGATTATTATGCTAGAATTAAAGGGATTGTTTATGCGCATTTCTCTTTTTAAAATATAATTTTTATAATCAATTAGAGGGGGTTATATGTCTTATACTATTGCTGGTGAAGTTGAAACGTTAAACAAAAAATCTAACAAGAATGAAGGGGTTATGTTACTACATAATCCAGCTTATCGTGAAAAGTATAAAGAACGTTTTGATGAAGCTCAGAGAAAAGTTATGGATATGGTTCAGTTTTATGATGGGACAATAGTATTAATAGAGAATAAAATCGCTATGTATTACTACACTTGGCACAGTAAAAAAAGAGAGTTTGAGCGTAAAAAACAACAAACAGTAGTGAAAAACAATGACTCAGCATAGAGTCTTTTATATGGTAAGCTACAGTGGTATTACTTCACTATAGCTTTTCCATATAATTTATCTATCACATTAGTGAAATATTTCAGCTCTTTATACCCTCCATGTTTAACTTTATTATGCTCTATATATGATTTATCATCGTTAAGCTTGATGAAAAATATTGGAGTGGCTGTGATACCAAGTTTATTAATTGCCAGTGATTTATCATTTACGATTTTATCCATTATTTTCTTATCATTAATGCATTGGTTAAATGCATCTTGCTTTAAGTTGCTTAGTGCAGCAATTCTTTGTAGTAAAGTCAAATCACTTAAATTGTAGTAATTCCACGAATCTATTGAGTTAAAAACAGCTTTGTTAAAATTAAAGTAGTCTTCTTGTTTTTCGTAGCAATGACTTAGCATTGCAGCCTTTAGCCCTCTGTAATCCAAAGGAAAATGACGAAATATATATAACATCTTACCTGTGTCTATATATTTCTCTTTAATTTTAGGAAAAACATTCCTATGAAAAAGAGAGCAGTGATAACAAGTTAATGAAGCATATTCTATCATTAGAATTGGTGCTTTTGGATCTCCTAATAATTTATCATTAGGTAATGGCGATAATAGCTCATTTGATGTTATTTCATTGGGTTTTTTTTGAATGTATTGGTTATCGGATAAATCTTGCTTAACAACTGCATAAGAATTAACACTTATGAAAATTAATAAAAACAATAGTCTAAAAATCATTACAATATAAACACTTAACTTACTAAAAAAAATTATACATTTATATTAATAATGTCAAGATAACTTTTGTTTAGCAAGGCTTTCAGCCCTATCTTTAAATGCAGCAATTATTTTACTTTGTGTATACTTATATACTGAGTTTAATAAAGTGGAAAATGAGTTGGACTTAAACTTAAACTCTATATAAAACTTTACCATAGTTTTATTTTCATCTATGGGAATGAATTGCCATTCATTGTATAGATGTTTAAATATTCCATTTGATGATACAGCTTTTATCCAACCTTCATTTGTTCCACTTGGAGAAAGAGAAGTAACTTCTGATGTATATCTACCTTTAATTCCATGAAAAGCTGCGAGGAGATCCACAACCATTTGGTTGTTAATTTTTTCTTTTATATAAACGGCTTTGCACCAAGGAACAAAATCAGGATACCTTTCAACATCAATTACAATTTGGAATACTTCATTAGGCAAACATAGGAAAACACCCTGTTCTTTGTATTGATGAAGCATAAATGTTAAACCAATCAAAATAGGATCCGTATCTACCGTCAGCCTTAGTAGATTCCTGAGACTAAAGTTAAGGTGGGCATCGCGTATCAATTTCAACGAAATTAACAGAGGCAATTCCCTTGACTAGAAATTATCGCTCGGGAAATTTAACTTAACTCATAACGCATAGAACAGACCCTTAATTAATTGTAGATGATTTATACAAGGTGTGTCTATAGATATATTAAAGCTAGCGATTATTATTTAATCTTTATTAAACTTTGCATTCTAAGTATCATAGCTAATAAATATATCTTATGAACATTACTAAAGTTTTAACTATCATTGTTTTTATTGTAATTTCTTCAAGTGCTTACACTAATTGTACAGATCACAAAATTTTTGTGCATACTATGAAGCAACAAGTGGATGGTATATCTACAAAGGAGAATAAAAAAAACCGGGAATGTGTGCAAAAAAAGCTTCAGGAGGTCATTCAAAACAATGTTAACCTCAAAGGAATATCGCAATTCGTCATAGGAAAACATTGGGCTTTAGTTAAACAAAAAGAAGATTTTTTAAGAGAGTATGAAGTGTATCTTACGCGTTTGTGCGTTAAAATTTTATATAAATACATGCATGATAGTGAAATGATCATAATGAGTACAAAAGCAGTTGACGATGAAACTTGCTTAATTGGTACAAGATTTTCTTACGGTGATGAAGAATTTACAAATATTGATTTTAAAGTTACTAAAAATAACAGTTCTTTCTTGATAAGTGATGTTGTAATGAGTGGAATAAGTATTGCTATTAATCAACGTTATCAATTTAGTGAAAAAATCGACACGCATGGCATAGCAAGCGTTATAGCTGAATTAAAATGCAATAACAATCCATGATATATATGCCTCATTGGCCTAAGCCACTTGGTAGCAGGCCGAATGATTTTTCTCTTGATCGCATAAAAGGCTTTCTTAGCAAACTAGATAACCCCGAGAAAAAAGTGCCTCCCGTAATTCATATAGCTGGAACTAATGGGAAAGGCTCAACACTAGCATTTATAAGATATATAATGCAAGCAGCAGGGTATAAGGTACACGCATACACTTCTCCACATTTAGTGAGTTTTAATGAGAGGATAGTGATAGCCGGCAGCTATATCGACGATAATGAATTATATAGCTTATTAGAAGAATGTCGTGCAGTAATTGCAGAACAACCTATCACTCTGTTTGAAGCTGCAACTATTGCAGCTTTTTTAGCTTTTTCTCGTCATAAAGCCGATATAACTTTAGTTGAAGTGGGTATGGGTGGAAGGCTTGATGCAACAAATGTTATAGATAATCCGATTTTAACAATAATTACTTCCATTGCACTTGATCATACGGAATATCTTGGCCCTACTGTAGAAATTATAGCAGGTGAAAAGGCTGGAATAATGAAACCTAATGTTCCTTGCGTAATAGCACCGCAAGAAAAATCTATAGTGAACACGCTAGAACACCACGCAATAAATAAGAAATCTCCCTTGTATAGAGGAGGTCTTGAATGGAATTGCAAAAAAAAGAACAACAAAATGGTTTTTCAATCAGCTATTCAATCAATAGAATTTCCTTTGCCATCTTTAAAGGGTGATCATCAGGTGATTAATGCAGGCAATGCTATTGCAGCATGTAGTATTTTAAGTGGAAAGTATGAATTTGATATTGGAGAAGAGGATATCACTTCAGGTTTACAGTGCACTTATTGGCCTGCACGGCTAGAGTCTATAAAAGAAGGTAATTTAATTTTCCTACTACCGAAAGATTGGCAATTATTTTTAGATGGTGCACACAATAATGATGGTGCTAGAGTACTATCTCAGTGGGTAAAAGATAATTTTGCTGAAGGTATTTATATGGTTTTTGGTGTTACTAGTAACAGAAATGTGGAAGAGTTCTTAGAGCACTTAAAGCCATATATCAAGCTACTATGTGCGGTTTGTGTTAAGTCTGAACCTAAAGCAACAAATACAAATTTGATTAGGGAAAAAGCCAATAACATAGGAATAAAAGCAGTTGAATGTGAATCAATTGGCGATGCAATATCAAATCACATATTAAAAGCCTCTACCCAAAACGTCAAAACCATACTAATCTGTGGCTCATTGTTCCTAGCTAGAGACTTCGCTATGGAGAATAGCTAACTTTGATGATATTAACTGACCGATGGGGAAATAACTTTGATTGCTCATAGTATAGCATTTCTCATAATAGTCCGAATAGGTCATAGGAAGGCAGAATCAACAGCACGACGAAAGGATTCGAATAGAGGAATGTTTTTCCTGGCTCTGTTTTTTATAGCAAACCAATGATGCTCAATTTTGTTAAAATCTGGAGAATAAGGCGGCAGATACAAAATTTCTGCACCGACTCCTTTAGCGAGCTTGATAAGCTTATCAGACTTATGAAAAGTAGCATTATCAAGAATGACAGTTTGTCCAGGTTCTAAGATCGGTGCCAAAAATTGCTCAAACCATCCATTAAAAATATCCATATTACAGTGGCCTTCAAATGTTAATGGAGCAACTATCTTTCTTCTACTTAAGGCTGCAACCATGCTGATTCGTTGAGTTTTTTTTCCAGATTTTAGGGCATAAAATCGCTGTCCTTTCTGGCAATACCCATATGGATAGTCCTCCGTGTTATCAATCCCAGACTCATCTATATACACTAAGTTTTCTGGTTCTTTTGTTGCTATAATTTTTAAGAATTCAGCACGTTTTTCTTCGTTCCTTTCCTTGTATCCATATGTCTTTTTTTGCGCGTAAATCCAATTTTTCTGAGAGCTCGGTGGATCGTTTGGATACTAACGTTGCCCCAAAGTTTAGCCATTTCCGACAGAGTTTTTCTACCGTGTTTTTTAGCAAATTCGATAAACTTATTCCAGTCGATAATTTTCTGATTGTAACCTCCATTACCGAGTTTTTTTGACTGAAAGTCGCCTGTTTCTTTTTTTCTTTGCTGCCACTCCCACAAAGTAGTTCGTCCAATTTTAAATCTTGCTGCCACTGCTTCTCTGCTTTCCCCTTCGTCTAGTGCTTCCATTGCTTTTTTTCTTAAATCATAACTATATGCTGCCGGCATCCAACCTCCTTATCGCCATCTATCCTTAATCTTATCATATCCGGACTTCTGTGGAAAGAGCTATACTGCTTGGCTTTTCGTTATCGACTTCTATAAACTGATCATCACCTTTAAATTGCTCCTCAATTGAATTTATAGCTGTCTTTTTGAGAATATAATTACTTGCAGCATTTAAAATAGGTGAAGTAACAATTAAAAGCGTGAATGGTAATGAAAGTAATAAGCCGGATAACATCATAGAGTTAGTTATACCAAAGCCGTTGGCAACTAAATCTAATCCCATACCGAAAAACATTAAAGATGTACAGATTGTGTTGCTCAAAATAACTGAATTTTTTAGCCACTTTAATTTAGTCCTATCACTCTTTGAAAAATTTTCGCATTCTTGGTCAAAGTTAAACAATAATAAAATATTAGTCTGATGATTAAACTCTTTCCCATTTCTAGTATAAATGCTCTTAACAGCTAGATTTAAAATAGATCCTGCTAACAAGGGAGCAAGAAAACCTACTGCTATTGGTACATTAGAAGAAATACCATTAATTATTAAAAATGCAATTGATGTGAAGGATACTAAAAGAACTCCTAAGAGATTTGAATAAGAAGAATATTTTACATAAGCAGTTACATTATTGTTAATTGACTGCTGCTTATTATAGAGTTTATTTCTGCACTTATCATCTAAGTATTTTTGCAATTCTTCATAACTGCGACTCCACAACTTACCGCGTAATTCTTTTATTAAATTATTTCTTTTATTGAGACCTTTCTCCAATGGCTCTATTATAAATTCTTCAAAAAATGGCTTATTTAATGCAATAACCTTAAATTTCTCCTCCGCTTCTTTATTGTTTGGGTTTTTATCTGAGTGATATTTTAACGATAATTTACGGTATTGTTGACTAAGCTTTTTCTTAATATTCTTAATGTCAGAATTTACCACATCCTCCTTTTGAATATTAAATGTTAAAAACAACTGCTTTAAAGCGTGGTACTCATTTTCATTCAAAACATTTCTAGCCACATTACACCTACAAATTAACTAACTATTAATGTTCTATAATATACATATTTCCAAACTATGTCAATTATTTCATAAATATCTTTGGTAAAAATTATTTCTGTTATGACTAGCATGATAAGTGTATGAAGCGACTAAAATTGTCATTACAGCGCTTAGTGTACGACAGTGCTCCAACATTTAGGGTTGCAGTTTTCATGGCAGATCTGAGTAGCTGACCCATCTAAGAGGTGTCATTCAAGTAGCTGACACTGGAATGGCTTTGTTGCATCGCACCTTATACGGTAGTAATTTACAATAAATTCATGTAGCCATTTCGAATTTAGTCATTTCAGTGTTGGCTACTTGGATGACACCACCTGCTATGCTGCAAATTGCAACGTTCGTACACTAAAGTATAGTGTGTTACTAACGAAGGCAAACAAATATCTGCTTTATGAAAACGTTAATATTTTTCATTGAAATAATACATAAATACTAGAAAAACCTTGGCAGGTTATTCGCGTTTGATTATCATAGAGAATTATATAAATTAATAAATGATCTATGGCAAGTAACCCAGAAGAAAGAAATAGTGATAAACAAAAAGCGCTAGATAACGCAATAAGCCAGATTGAAAAAGCATTTGGTAAAGGTGCAATAATGAAGTTGAAGCAAAACCCTGTAGAAAAAATAGACACAATATCCACAGGATCAATTGCGCTTGATTCGGCTCTAGGTGTTGGAGGTCTGCCAAAAGGGCGTATAATTGAAATATTTGGCCCCGAGAGTTCTGGTAAAACCACTCTTGTCTTGCACGTGATTGCTGAAGCACAAAAAAAAGGAGGATCATGCGCATTTATCGATGCAGAACATGCATTGGATGTCTTATATGCTCGTAAACTTGGGGTAAGCACTGATGATTTAGTGATTTCACAACCAGACACTGGAGAGCAGGCGTTGCATATTGTTGAGTATTTAGTGTGTTCTGGTGCAGTTGATGTGATAGTTATTGACTCTGTCGCAGCATTAACTCCAAGAGCTGAAATTGAAGGTGATATGGGTGATCAACATATGGGGCTGCAAGCAAGGCTTCTAAGTCATGGGCTACGGAAACTAACCTCTGCCGTTTCAAAAGCGAACTGTATATTGATATTTATTAATCAAATTCGTATGAAAATAGGAGTAGTGTATGGAAATCCTGAAACTACCACGGGTGGAAATGCATTAAAATTCTATACTTCTGTAAGGCTTGATATAAGAAAAGTTGGTGTAATAAAAGACAAAGAAAATATTACAGGTAATGAAACAAGAGTTAAAGTTGTAAAAAATAAAGTTGCTCCTCCATTTAGAGAAGCGAAATTTGATATAATGTACAATGAAGGTATATCAAAACTCGGAGAAATAATAGATATGGGAGCAAAGCTTGGTGTGCTTGAAAAAGCAGGCGCTTACTATTCATATAACAACACACGTCTTGGGCAAGGAAGAGAGAATGTAAAAACTTACCTAAAAACAAACAAAGAAGTCGCAAATGAAATAGAAACGAAAATCAGAGATTTACTCAGAAATCATGATAATTCTATCATAATAGACGAGGATAGTGAGCAACTTTTAGAAGAATCAGTTTTCTGATCTAAACTTAGGCATTAGATTTTGTGTTGGACGGGTTGTTACAGTATGACGGTAATTCTATGTGCTAATATAACAATCTGTAATGTTACCTTGTATCAAAAAGACTTTGCTGAAGCAGTTAAAAAAAGCTTTTCATGAGAAATTATAAATGATAAATTGTTAACAATAGGTTATTGTTAATAAGATTATGTGTTTTGGTTTACCTAATATAAACAGGGAAGGTTATTCATTTATAGTAGTTTCCTTTATAGTAACGTGTATAGCATTCTCTATATCTTGGGGGTTTGGCGTTACGTGCTTGTTTCCGACATTATTGTGTACTTATTTCTTTCGTGATCCAGCAAGAGCTGTGCCAAACAATAAGAATCTTATATTAAGTCCTGCTGATGGTGTGATTTCAAAAATTGAAGAAGTTAATTATCCTTTATCAGCAGAAAACGGAGAGGAGAAGAAGTTTACGCTTGTTAGCATATTTTTAAGTGTTTTGAACGTCCATGTGAACCGTATACCAATATCTGGTACGATAAAGGAAATGAGTTATAAAAAAGGCAAGTTTGTATCCGCAATGAGCAATAGGTCTAGTAATGAAAATGAAAAGCAGGTTATTGTAATTGAATACGAAAAGGGGAAAGAAATTATTGTGGAGCAAATAGCTGGATTAATTGCACGTCGTATCGTTTGTAATTTAGGAATATCCCAGAACGTAAAAGCAGGTGAAAGGTTTGGAATTATAAGGTTTGGCAGTAGAGTGAATATCTATGTTCCTGCTGATACAGAAGTCAGAGTTTCAGAAGGGCAAACTGTTATTGGTGGTGAAACAATTATAGCAAACTTAAATAAGGAAAACGTTCAAGAGAAGCTTACTTTTGACGTTATATGAATAACGATGGAAGTAACAGTAGATTCTTACCTATTACTAAATTATTCCCAAACTTTATAACTTTATTGGGTTTATGTTCTGGTCTCACTTCACTTAAATTTACATTTAATGAACAATGGGAATTCTCAGTAATTTTTATCATCATTGCAGCAATAATAGATGGAATGGATGGCAGAATAGCTAGAATTCTAAAATCAACTAGCGATTTTGGAGCCCAGCTTGATTCTTTTGCAGATTTTCTAAATTTTGGTGCAGCGCCTGCATTTCTTTTGTATTTTTGGAAGCTAAACGAAATCAAAGTCATAGGTTGGATTTTAGTAATGATATACGTAATCTGCATATCAATAAGACTTGCAAGATTTAATGTTTCGCTACACTCAGAACAACCATACTGGGAAAAATTTTTCTTTTCTGGTGTTCCAGCTCCAGTGTGTGCTTTACTTTCTTTGTTACCAATAATTATTACCTTTCAATCTCATGAGAGTGAATACTTACTTCTCATAGAGCGATTTTTTAACACAAGAAACGTAGCTTGTTACTTTCTGGCCATTTCATTTTTTTCGATAAGTCACATTCCAACTTTCTCTGCAAAATATATTTATATTCCCAAAAGTCTATCCTATATATTTGTGTCATTTTTTGGAGTACTTATTGTATTTTTCATCAGTAAGCCCTGGATGACTCTACCAATTTTAGGTATAGTGTATACACTTACTATTCCAATAAGCATCGGGTTTTACATATATTTTACATATAAAACTCGTTAGCTAACAAAAAATAGAAAACTGCATGATTTTGAAGATAAGTGAACTATTAAATTCATTTCTGTATATAAAGATATTCAACATTCCATTTATAATTATTTGGGTAATTGCAACTGGAATCTTTTGTACTGCCCAGTTCAAATTCATTAACTTTAGGTTACTTAAATATGGAATACAGACGCTATTCAATCTAAAGTGTAATAACAGCAACAATGGCATAATCACTCATATTCAAGCGTTTGCAACAGTAATTTCAGGAACAGTTGGTCTTGGAACAATATCAGGAGTTGCAATAGCTATCACAATAGGGGGCCCAAGTGCAGTTTTTTGGATGGTAATTACCGGAATACTTGGTATGTCGATAAAGTTTGCCGAGGTGGTGCTTGCATTTACTTATCGCTCTGAAAATACAACTGGCGGGGCTTTTTATTACATGAAGTACGGGCTTGCAAAAATTGGATTTGCAAAAACTGGTAGATTTCTTGCCTTCACTTATGCGATTATGCTACTTATTGCAATGATTTTGGGCGGTATACCATTTCAAGCAAATCAAATAGCAGCACTATCAAATAACCTCCTAGAATACAACGCATCCATTATTATATCCCTGCTTGTCTTTATTGTAATATTGGGAGGAATAAAGCGCATTGCTTTCGTTTCAACGAGCTTAGCACCAATTATGATAGTGCTATATGTGGGTATGTGTATATATTTAATTTATGTAAACGGAAGTAATTTGCTGAATGCTCTATCCATAATATTCCAAGATATCTTCAATAAATCAGCTATAGGAAGCGGAGTATTGAGCGGATTAATAGCCGGAGTGAGAAGATCAGTGTTTGCTAACGAAGCAGGTACCGGAACAGCAGCTATAGCACATTCAGCTGTAAAAGAAGAAGATCCAATTAAAGTTGGGTGCGTTGCAATGATTGCACCACTTATAGACACAATATTAATCTCATTTTTGACTGGTATTGTGATAATTATCACTGGTATGCATAGCACTGATAACGTGGGTGATATTACACTAATTAGTTCGATATTTTCAACAGCTTTGCCCTTGTTCAGCAAGTTAGTTTTTCCGCTAATGATGTTTTCCTTTGCATTTTCCACAATAATAGCTTATTGTTACTACTGTGAAGTTGCTTTGCTGTATTTATTTGGTAGTAAAAAAATACTGATACCGTTCCAAATTCTTATAGTGGTTTCAGTGTATATCAGCTGTATGTCAAAGAATATAGAATTTATATCTTATCTAGGTGACAGTTTGTTTATGTGCCTTATGATTCCAAATGCTGTTGCAATATATCTACTAAGAAGGGAAGTTTTGAATACAATAGATTCTTATTACAATTCTAAAGGGTATTAACATGATTTATAGATTGCTTTGTATGGTGTTATTTTGCCTATTGTTTAATGATGTGTACGCTGCTTCAGGTTTTTACGAAAGTTATGACGCTGTGTTGAATGGAATAAATAACTTCATGAATGAAGTACTGTTTTTCAAGATCCTTTACGTGCCATTTATAATCCTTCTACTAGTTTTTGGTTATGTGTTTCTAACATTACGTTTTGGATTTCTCAACATAAGAATGTTTAAGCATGCGTTTGCTATTTTATGTGGAAAATATGACACGAATCACCATGATGGTCATATTACGCATTTTCAGGCATTTATGACTGCACTTTCAAGCACAGTAGGCCTTGGAACTGTTGCTGGAGTCGCAATTGCAGTTTCAATGGGTGGACCAGGAGCGGTGCCTTGGATGATGATTACAGGTTTTTTTGGTATGTCAGCAAAATTTGCTGAGGTAACGTTGGCGTTTAGACATAGAACAGAAGATCAGGACCAATTGTTTAGTGGTCCCTTTCAGTATATAAGGAATGGTCTGGAGGAATTTGGATTTAAAAAACTTGGTATTGTGCTGGCTGCCATGTATGCAGTATTCTTTGTATTATCAGGTCTTGGTGGAAGTGTAGCGTTTCAAACCAACCAAATGGTTTCAATATTATCTGGCTATTCAAGTTGGGTAGATGGTCACTCTTGGTTTCTTTCTTCCATAATTTCTGCGCTGCTTGCTCTAGTGATTATTGGCGGAATTAAAAGGATAGCTAGAGTATCTTCTGCACTAGTGCCTATTATGTCACTTATATATATCTTTAGTTGTATTATTATTATTGCATTTAATATTCATAACCTTGGTTATACGTTGAAAATATTATTTTCCACTATGATAGATTTCAATGCTGTTGGCGGAGGGATGGTAGGAGCATTTGTTGCTGGAATTCAAAGGGCAATCTTTGCCAGCGAAGCAGGTGTTGGTTCTGCTTCAATTACTCATGCAACAACTAAAGATGAAGAACCAGTAAGAACTGGACTAGTCGCTATGATAGAACCATGCTTTGACACAATGTTAATTTGCTGTTTAACAGGAATAACAATAGTAATAACAGGTGCATACCAAACAGGTGTTGGTGAGGGAATATTAATTACTCACAAAGCATTTGAGACAGTTTCTCCATGGTTTCCTATCCTTCTAACAGTAGCTGCTCCTTTGTTTGCATTTTCTTCAGTAATTTCGTTTGTATATTGTTGTGAAATGGGGTGGCTATATTTATTCGGTGCAAAAAGTATAGTGATATACCGCATAGCGGTAATAATTGTGGCGTTTTTCTCTGGTCTTTCTAAAGATATAATGGCTATTGCCAATATCGGTGGAACTTTATTCTCTTGTTTAGCTCTCATCAACATGACAGCGCTTATACTGTTTAGTAATCAGATTAACGATGAAGTTCAGTGCTACCTAAAAAGGCTGAGGAATAATAAAATTAATTAGGTTCTTGGTATAATGGAAAAGTATGTAGTCCTTATACTGTCCTACATACTCGGTTCAATACCGTTTAGCTTAATCATTACAAGAATAAAAGGGATAAACTTAAGAGAAGTAGGTTCAGGAAACATTGGTGCTACAAACGTTGCAAGGACGGGAAATAAATTTCTTGCTGCTTTGGCATTATTTCTGGATTCCTTTAAGGGATTTATTGCCGTTTATATAGCACAACAATTTTGTGATAATAACGATTTTTATATATATGTATCTGCAATTTTAGCAGTTTTAGGACACATGTTTCCTATTTGGCTAAAATTCAGTGGAGGAAAGGGCGTTGCAACCACTCTAGGGATACTGATAGCATTTAACATCGATATTACTTTAGTATTCGTAATAATTTGGATAATAGTCTTTCTTGCCTTTAGATACTCTTCCCTTGCTTCACTCAGTGCTACTTCAACGGCTGTAGCATGGTCCTTTTTTTTTCAGAGGAATTTGTTCTTAACATTACTAATTATAGGAGCACTGGTCTTCCTAAAACACCACAGAAATATTGTGAATCTTCTGCAAGGTAAAGAGTATAAATTTTATAGATAATGTACTGCCAAATTATTGACACTTAAACTACGAGACAAATTGCTTGACGGTATGATTTTGTCCTCTTTGTTTAAGTCTATGATTTTTGCTTTTGTTATATTCTCTACTTCTTGAGGTGTTAAAAGACCATCTTCAATGAATTCCTTTTTTGTTTCTCTTATTTTTTCATAAAGTTGAGTAACGTGATCTTTATTTCCTTCATATACACTTTCAATTTCTAACTCTAGCTTATGTGAAGCTCCTTTTTTTAACATTTCATCCATTGCTGCTTTTGTTACTTTTAACCTTTCTTGCAAAATTTTCTTTATTTTTTCCTTATCATTTTCGTTATTTTTACTGAGTTCTACATATACCCTATAACATCTTTTTTCTCTTGGGAGCATTCTTAACCCATCTAACATGCTAATTATCTGACCTTCAATAGTCTTCTCAGCCTTTAATTTAAATTCTGCTACTTCTTCTTCTATTATCTTATTAGCTATTCTCTTAGCTCCATCCAAAGATGAATCCTTGAGAGAAAAATCTGTCTCGAGTAGATCTCGATTTAATAGCTCTAAGAATACTTTTTTTCCGATGTTTTCGAGTAAACTTTCTTGGTCATCTAAATCATGCTCCTGCAGTTTATTTCTCATGTGCTGAACCAGCTCACAACATTGTAATTTATTTAACTTTATAGAGCTAATATTTTTCATTAACGTCAGCACAATTTGTTCACTATATTGAGAAGTAATACTCAATAATTTTCTCATTAAAGGAATACTTACTTCTGAAATAAAATCATCAACTATTTTTTGACTTTCATCGTCTTCATAACCATTTTGAACGTCATACCAAGCCTTAAGAATTTCTTTATTGTTTTTCTTGTTTTTTAACCTGTCTAACATAAACTCACGTGCTTTATTTTGTGCTTCTGAGAGCAACATTTCCCTTGGGGGAGTAAATCTAATTTCTGGATCAGGATGAATACCCCCTAGCGTGCTTAACATTCTATAGATAATACCGGTGAAGCAAGTGTTAGGAATTCGCTCTTTTCTAGAGAAAGTTTGGCTATCAATTAAATTAGAAATCAATGCATCCTTTTTACTCTTAACGGCTTCTCCGTCTCCATCATTGCAAGCCCTTAAAACTAAAAGCAGAACCTGCCCACCTGTAAAGCCGGAGCTATGCTTTTGATCATCTTTGCAAAAGTCATCTAAAAATGCAATTACTCTTCCTTTATCCTCATCACTAAACTCATATGAATTGTTTATATATCCAATGAATTGAATATATTCATCATTTTTGATTACGTCTTCAGGTACTTGTTCACTATACTTACCTTTTAATTTATCAATATTTTTAATGATATCATCATTTAATTGATGGGGCAGTAAATGTTCAAGCTTAACATCAAAACTATTAACCATACCACGTAAATTCTCTTTTATACCTTCCAAAAAGAAATTTATAGAAGCTTTAAGCAGCGTAAATGGGTTAAAATCTTTTGGCCTTAGTTCACTCTGCAATAAAATTAATAGCATTGTAAGTGGTATAGTTCCCAGTAACGAAATAAGCAAGAAAGTGGTAGTGAAAGTTAGATATGTTATGAAAGCAGAAAACAAGAGGAAGGCTGCTACCTTGATTGTATTGTTTTTAAAAAATATTTCCCAATATTCCCTTTTGCTCATTTTTTGCTGTTTTGCCGTTTTTATTTCTTTGTAGATATAAAGAGTTTTAATTTCAGACCTGAAGAACATAGTACCAAAAGAAAAAAGAACATTAACAGGATTAGTGATAATGCTTAACGAGACAAAAGCTCCAAAGTAGCTAACAAATTTTAGCTTACTAGAATCCTTTGAAGGAAATTGTATTTGAGAAATACCTATCATAGCTTACCTTCAACATCATTACACTCTAGTAATAGCATAATAATTTAAAACGTCAATGTTTAAGTATCTTATTATCCGCACACTCATCGTATTCGATCTCGACTGTAGAGTGTGCTATCTCGAACTTATCTAGCAATATTTTTTTTATTTCATATAAAACATTGGTGTGCTGCACATTTTGCTTTATTTTAGCATGCATGGTAATTATAAAATAATTATCAGACAGCGACCATGTATGTATGTGGTGCACATCTATCACTTCAGGTAATTCTGATGTGATCTTACTTTTTATCTCTTCAGCAGATATACCCTCAGGCGTACCTTCAAGGAGTATATGGCAAGAATTTTTGAGAATTTTATAGCCGCTATTTAGAATTATCACACTAACAAATACTGATAAGATTGGATCTACTATTTGCCATCCAGTAAGCATGATAATTATAGATGCAAGTATAGCAGCTACAGAACCTAAAATATCTCCTATAACGTGTAGTACAGCACTTTTTATGTTTATATTGCTCTCGCATTTACTATGTAATATAAAAAAGACTATTATGTTAGAGACAAGACCGAGTGTAGCAATTATTAACATTACTTTCCACTCAACATTGACTGGAAAAATAAACCTCTTTATTGACTCAATTATAATGATTACTGCAATGAGGAATAGAGTTAAACCATTAACAAATGCTGCAATTATCTGCAACCGATGATATCCGTATGATCTCTGCAAATCGGATTTCTTAGCTGAAAACCTATGTGCTAACCAGCTTAAAACCAAGGCAAAGAGGTCAGTGAGCATATGCCCTGCATCTGATAATAGAGCAAGCGAATGTGAAATTATTCCACCTACTATTTCCATAAACATTGTTATCGCAACTATTATTATGGAATAGATTAAGCGCTTGGACTGCGCTGCTGAGTGTTTACCGTTATGCACTGCTGTCATATAAAATCTTTTCATAAACAAAAACGTGGGTAACACTGGGTTCGAACCAGCGACCGCTTGCACGTCAAGCAAGTGCTCTACCAACTGAGCTAATTACCCATCGTGGTTTTAGTATAGTGCTTTGGTGGAATGAAAGTCAATAAACCACTTTGCTTTTGTCCTTGTCCAATGTGATTCCGGAATATAGCTGTATAGAATTTCAGCCATATTCTAAATTTTACATATTAAGTTAACTATCTATACTTTATTTATTAAGATATAAATTATATTAATACAGGGATTTACGTTTTTTTTAGGGAAATTACTTTATGCTTGATATTGAAAGATCAGCAAATTAGAGGTTAAAATTATGACAATTAGTCAACAAGTAAATAAAAATATAACTAAAGCAGAATATTTCAACAATAACGGCAAAGGGTTTAATTCGCCACATGTTATAGAAGTTGAAGATTTAAATATTAAAGTAGAGGTTTATTCTCACAATTTAAGAGCAAGTAAAGTTGCTAACATTGAAAGTGAGATAAGAGAAACAGCTACTAATTTTAAAAACGCATTCGAGTTAGAACGCGGCAGTTCAGAACAAACATTTAAAATTTACATGTTTGATGACAAGGATGATTACACTCACCTTGGCGGAAGCGAGCGTTTCGGTTCTTACCTTGGAGACGAAGGTGGTAAATGTTACTACAAAGGGAAAGCTGACGTTTTTGCTGAAATGTACGTCTACCAGCAAGGTGGCATTCATAACCTTCAGCATGAATTTGCACATGGTTTAACTTACTTGGCTACAGGAGGCAAATCTTTACCTACAGTATTAATGGAAGGAATTGCAGACTACTTTGAGCATCATTCAGATCATAAATTCAATTCTCAAGGATCAAGTATCGACAAAACTGAAGCTGCAAATTTGGATTTAGATAAAATTTTAAGTTTAGAATACTCAAAGGACAGCGAAGCAAATAGCTTGGTTTATAAAACAGGTCATGCGTTGATAATGTACTTACAGGAAAAAGATCCTAGTTTATTAAGAGACTACCTAGATGCTTTACGTCAAGGTAACTCAGATGAGTCAAAAAGTTTCTTGAAAGACATAAAAGGACACGATACTGACTTCAAAAGTTGGCTTGCTGAGAATGATACAGAAACTGCAATGGAACATCTCAACGCTTTGCAAGTTACAAAAGGAGATTTCATAGCAATTGGTCAAGAAATAGTGGGTGGAGAAATTAAAAACGTATCCTACTATAAAGCAAATATAGAAAAAATGGATGGAGAAAACGTTGGAAGTTTTTCTCCTGTAGAACACGTTGCATTTTATGATGTTGCTCGTGCTATAAATAGGGCAACAAATGATACACTTGATATATCAAAGGAATATCATTTCCTCAAGGTAGTAAAAACTTCCGATGGACAGGATAAACTAACTTACTCTGACCAACAAGGTAATGAGTACCGAAACAGTCTAGAGTATAAAAATCAGGCTTTTAGAATGCTATCAAAGTATGATGAAAATTTAAAGAAAGCTTATGATGATGCATTAAAAAATCTGGATGAGCAGAGGCAAATGGAATATCCCAAGATAAATAAAGAATATAGCGAAGGGAAGATTTCTTACGAAGAGTATTCAGACAAATATTATTCAATTCCCTCCAAATATGAGGAATTAAAAAGTACCTTACTTGATAAAACCATAAACACTGGCTTAGAACAAGTAAAAGCGACTAAGAACATCGACGTAGAAAAGATGTTAGGAGAGATGATCAACATCGATTCAAACTTGATAAGAGGTACAAATCATATTGATCTACAAGAAGGTAAGATTTTTTCTATGCAAGCTCATGGTCAAGGAGATATGGGTGCACTGTCTATATATGACGGAAATACAAAGCTTGGAGAATTATTGAGCGAATCAGGATTTTTTAAGCAAGTTGAAGGCCAAACTAAAGAAACTTTCGTTTTTGAGGATATATTGCACAACTTAAATGTTTCATACGAAGGCGGTGCTTACATGGCAGTTACAAAAGAAAATGGTCATTATAAAGCTTCCCTAATAGATGGCAGAACAGTTGAACGCGATGAATACTTTGATGAAGCGCATTTACATGAAAATGAATTGTTGCATCCTAGCACTGGACACATCCAAAAAGATTTAGATTCTCTGCTTCTTAGAGGTACCAAAATTTTGAATCATCAGGATTCAGAACATGCACAATATTCTGATGAGCAAAAGGCAAATGGAGTAATCGTGGAAAAAGGAAAATTACTGGATAATAAGGGAACAGATAGGACAGACGATGATGTATATGAAGCTGTCGTAAAGCAAGGAGACGAGCGCTTACATGAATTTAAAAATATGGGCTTTTATATTACCGAGAAAGGTGATCTATTTATTCATGACCATGGAGCAAACGTAAGGTTTCAACTACCACAAAGTATTACTCACCTAAAATTAGTGGAAAAAGATGGAGCATATAAGCTTGTTCCGGTGACGAAAGATGGGAATGAACATCCAGTAGGTATGCCAAATATATCAGACGAATATAGATATATAGATCCAATATTTGCACATGAATATGAAAAGAGAGATTATTCCCATAAACATGTAAATGTGGGCCTTATAAACTTAGAGAAATATGGCTCTGGCAAACTTTTTGCTATAAAGTACGACCCAAATGATTACCACATACAAAGAAACTCTAGCGGTGAAATAGTTAGAATAAAAGATCAAACATATTTCACTAAAGTAAAATTGTTTGATGGCGACGAAGAAATTGGAATGTTATCTAATAACTTCCATAACTTCAAAGGTAAAATATTCTTTTCTGCTGACTACAACTACAGTTATAACGATTTCCTAGCATCTGTTTCTCCTCAAGTTGAAATTGAGGATATGGGAAATGGAAGTAAAAAAATAACTTTCGATCAAGGTAGTGGTGATATCGGTGATACTAATAGAGGCTACACGGACTATCAGAGAATATATACAAAAACCGAAAGTCCAAAAGGGCAAGTAAGTGAAACTAAGACAGAAGTTCATAGTACTACTAATGTTGTTGCACAAGCTGCTGAAGAGAAAACTGCATCAAACGACAATAGTGAAATGCAGTCTGATCAGCCACAAATTCCAACAAGGGCAAAAAGGTCAGCTTCAGTGGAGGAGAAAGAGCAAGAACAGGTAGTATTAAAAGACACAATTCTCAAAATAGAAAAGAGCTACGAGCAGGACTCAGAAGGGAAGCATAAGGCAAATGTAACGATAAATTATAATGATGTGAAAGCCTTGTATGATAGAGCGGAAGGAGCAGAAAAGCAATCTGTGTTAGATTTTTGGAACAAACTGCACACATCAGATTATAAGGTTGGTGCTTTGCCGGAAGACAAATACTATTTTGAAAAAGGCAAATTCGTAATCCACGATAGTGGCACAAAGAAGCTTATAGTGTTACCTGAAGATAAGGTGTCCATCAAGATAATGAAGGATGGTGATAGTTATAGTTTAGCTATATCAAGTGGTAATGGCAAAGTAATAAACAGCATTAGTAAAATAGATAATCCAAATTACGAATTGCTGTCAGATTCAAGTCATTTCAATTCAGGGGAGCAAGATAATATTGTATTATCAGATCAACATCACGAATATAATCTTTATCTAGAGAATGGTTTTGTGAAAATGTTCGATTGCGCAAGCGATCACATTTATCACGACCACAACTCGGCCTATATCTAATACATACAAGGAGGGCAGTGCCCTCTTCTTGTCATTCCAGTGTCAAGCACTGCCGTCTTGGATGGAAACCAGCGTCACGCCCTGGAATGACAGGGTTTGTCATCCGAGTAGCCCCTTCGGTGTCATCCCAGTGCCCAGACACTGGGATGGCTTTGTTGCATCGCTACTTATGAAAGGCTAACTATAATTAGGATTATAAGCAACCTATTGAAAATCTTGTTTTTTTGCAATCAATCTGATCAAATTTAAGAATAGTAATTTATTATTTATATTAATAAATTTAATTCTATTGAAAATAGCTAAAGCATTGAAATTCTTGAATTTTAGCCGGATTAGTGAGTGGTAGTGAAATTTCTTTTACTCAAATTTAGGTATTCACTGACCGTTCTTGTTATAAATACCAGAATAATAAGCTACTGATATTCTCCACCTTTTTTATCTTTAATCCATCATAGCTAGCGATGCAACAAAGCCCACTGGGATCCAGAAAACTTAACTTTAAATAAGTGGCTGCATAATAAAGGCTGGATTCCAGACTGGAATGACATCATCTGCTACACACTTGAATGACAAGAGAAGAATTCTGAAACAACAAGTTTCAAGGAAATCTTATGTAAAATCTAACATTAACGAAAATTATACTATTTTCATGCATGCTATGGTTTTTGTAATTAATGGAGGGTGATATGGCGTTGAGTGAAAAATTGAGTACAATAGATACAATAGAAAACCTTGCAACTAACAAAAATTTTTTAGGAAAATTGATAGTGGAACTCAATAAAGGTGCTAATGATAAAGGTATATATACTAAAAAAGGTGTGGATGATGAGTTGAGAAAGAAAGCTAATACTGCAGATGTTTACACTAAAAGAAATGTAAATGATGAGTTGGCAAAAAAAGCTGACAAGAATTACGTCGATGCTGAGCTAGGAGAGAAAGCTGGTGCAGCTGATCTAGCCAACAAAGCTAATACTGCAGATGTTTACACTAAAACTGATGCAGACACTGCTTTTGTCAAAGCTACAGAGCTTAAAACAAAAGCTGCAGCGAAAGATGTCGTGGATGCTATAATTGCTTCTACTGATTTTACCGATAAAGTATACACTAAAAATGATGCAGATACTGCGTTTGTTAAAACTGCAGATCTTGCAACAAAAGTTGCAAAAAAAGCTGTTGTGGATGCTTTAATACCAGAATTAGCAAAAGGTGATGATGATAATGGTATCTATACTAAAAAAGGTGTTGATGACACGTTTCTTAAAACTGCAGATCTTGGAACAAAAGTTGCAGAAAAAGCTGTTGTGGATGCTTTAATACCAGAATTAGCAAAAGGTGCTGATGATAATGGTATCTATACCAAAAAAGGTGTTGATGATGCATTTGTTAAAACTTTAGGACTTACAGATACGCTAAAAACAGAAGTAGTAAAACAGCCTGTTGTGGATGCTTTAATACCAGAATTAGCAAAAGGTGATGATGATAATGGTATCTATACTAAAAAAGGTGTTGATGACACGTTTCTTAAAACTGCAGATCTTGGAACAAAAGTTGCAGAAAAAGCTGTTGTGGATGCTTTAATACCAGAATTAGCAAAAGGTGCTGATGATAATGGTATCTATACCAAAAAAGGTGTTGATGATGCATTTGTTAAAACTTTAGGACTTACAGATACGCTAAAAACAGAAGTAGTAAAACAGCCTGTTGTGGATGCTATAACTGCTTCTCCTGATTTTACAAATAAGGTATATATTAAAGCTGCTCCAGCCGATGAAGTTTACACTAAAACTGCTGCAGAGACTGCTTTTGTTAAAGCTACAGAGCTTAAAACAAAAGCTGCAGCGAAAGATGTCGTGAATGCTATATTTGATGCAAAAGACGGCGACAAATCAATTTTAGTGGATAAATTAGGAGGATTTCTTGATGCTACTGACACAGCGTATGGTGACAAAAATGATCAAACAGCAAAGGTGTTCTTAGGAGGCAAAGGGCTAAAAGGGGAGACAGGAGCCACTGGTCCTAAAGGAGCAGATGGTAAAGATGGAGCTCAAGGCCCACAAGGAGAGAAAGGGGAGAAAGGGGAGAAAGGGGAGACAGGAGCAGATGGTAAAAGTCCAACAGCTGCTGAAATAGCTACTGAGAAAGCCTTACAAGAGCATGTAACAAAGATAAGCATACAAAGTCCAGAATTTAAAAGAGCTGTGCAAGAGGAAATGTCACAACCGTATTTTGAGCCTCCAACAAGTGATGATGCTGCACTTAATTGGACTTGGTAATACAGCTTAGATCCAAGTAGTCACGCTACTTGGATGACGTCATATGGTCCTCTGATGACGGAAAAAGGACTCGGATAACACCCTACAATGTCATTCCAGCGCGTGACGCTGGAATGGCTTTGTTGCATCGCTACTTATGAAAGGCTAACTATAGTTAGAATTATAAGCAACCTATTGAAAATCTTGTTTTTTTGCAATCAATCTGATCAAATTTAAGAATAGTAATTTATTATTTATATTAATAAATTTAATTCTATTGAAAATAGCTAAAGCATTGAAATTCTTGAATTTTAGCCAGATTAGTGAGTGGTAGTGAAATTTCTTTTACTCAAATTTAGGTATTCACTGACCGTTCTTATTATAAATACCAGAATAATAAGCTACTGATATTCTCCATCTTTTTTATCTTTAATCCATCATAGCTAGCGATGCAACAAAGCCCGCTGGAATCCAGCCTTTTCATAATCATTAAAATGTTGTATTTTAACATAAAACGGCTACTTTTATGCTTACTAACTTAATAAAATTCCTGGATCCCAGTGTCTGGGCACTGGGATGACACCCTACTAGCAGAAGTTACTCTCAAATGTTTGTTCATGTTAGCTACAAACATTAAGAAATTTACCAAACGAAAAAAAGGCAAAAGAAGCCCCAGTCATTGTCTATTTTCAGTATTGGCGTTTTTTAAGTCTTAAACACTGCAATTTAGCTGCTTTTAAATGCAACTCATCTTAGTTTAAATGTTTAAGAAATTTACTAAGCAGAAAAAAAGGCAAAAGAAATCCCGTATTAGCTAGTTGTCACTCTCTAATCCTGCAAATTGGCGTGCTATACTGTCTTAAACGCTTTATAAGCGCGTTTCAGCTTATATAGGTAAAAACCCAGAAATGTTGTGAAGACGTAGGGTGCGCATAGTGCAAAAAATTAAAAATAAGACGCCAATTACGTAATACTGTTGTCGTTTAATCTGCACAGATTGAAGATAAATGAATACCTTCAGTTTCATGATAAGAGGGCTGGCGAAGGGTGTCAAGTAAGTTTTTTCGTTTCTACCAGCTACTTGGATGACACCACATAAATTAATAAATAGGAAAATTACTACAAATCCTTTCAACTTTAGCTTTTACTGCTTTTTCGACACTTGAGCTATTTCCGCTGATTAATCCTTGAATTACTTCATTTATTAGACCAGCTATCTCTTTAAAATTTTCTGCCTCAAGTCCGCGTGTTGTCTCAGCAGCGGTGCCAAAACGGAGCCCTGAAGTGATGGTCGGCTTTGCTGTATCAAATGGTACAGAGTTTTTATTACAGGTAATACCGGCTCTCTCAAGGCTATCTACAACGTCTTTTCCAGTTAATTTCTGCGATCTTAAGTCAACTAGCACTATATGAGAGTCAGTGCCACCGGTTATAATGTCAAGTCCATGCTTTTGCAATTCTTGAGCCAGCACTTTCGCATTTTCCACGACTTTCTTGCTATAAGTCTTAAACTCTGGTGCTAATGCTTCTTTAAATGCAACAGCTTTTGCAGCTATCACATGCATAAGTGGCCCGCCCTGCAATCCTGGAAAAACTGCGGATTGAATTTTTTTGTGTAATGCTTCATCATTGGTCATCACTATTCCACCACGAGGACCACGCAAAGTTTTGTGAGTCGTGGAAGTCATAACATGTGCATATTCAGCAGGGGATGGATATTCGCCCGCTGCAATAAGCCCTGCATAGTGAGCAATGTCTGCAAGCAAATAAGCACCAACTTTATCTGCAATCTCGCGAAAGCGTTTGAAGTCCATTTTTCTTGGATAAGCAGAAGCACCAGCTATGATCAATTTCGGTTTATGCTCCAGCGCCAGCTTTTCTATCTCATCCATATTGAGCAGATAAGTGTCTTTATTCACTGTATATTGAATTGACTTAAACCATTTACCAGAAAGGCTTGGTGCCGCACCATGAGTTAGGTGCCCACCGCAACTCAGTGATAATCCAAGTATTGTATCGCCTGGAGTAAGCAGTGAAGCAAATACCGCCTGGTTTGCCTGAGAACCAGAATGAGGTTGAACGTTTGCAAATTTAACACCAAACAACTTACAAAGTCTTTCTATAGCCAGACTTTCAATTTTGTCCACATGCTCACAACCACAGTAATATCTTTTACCTGGATAACCTTCTGCGTATTTATTAGTCAGAAAAGAGCCTTGTGCCTCCATTACCGCTTTGCTTGCAAAATTTTCTGATGCAATTAATTGCAATTGTGATTTTTGGCGTTGTAATTCTTTTTCTATAGACTGATAAACCTCGTTATCAAAAGACTTTAAACTATTTTTAGAGCCACAGATTTTTTTTAAAACACTCATCATAGATCAAACCTCGCTTTAATTTTAAGATGCACAAGCAATTTTAAGACTGCTTATCCTGCTTTTTTAACCATAAGAGCCCAAAAACAGCTATCAGCAAACATACAGGAATAATAGATGTTGCTTTTATCAGCAATTCAGCACTATACACAGGATTTCCTTGTATCACTGTCCTATCCCAACACAAATCTATTATTTTTGCGATCCCAGTGTGAAAAAAATAGCCAAAAACCATGACTATCATATTTGACACAGCTGTAGTTAATCCTATTAAGTTATTATTTACATAACTTAATGCTTTGTACAGTGTTACTATTTGATATCCAGAAGCGAAACCTATAACAAGAAGTGCAGGCAATACAATATACAATCCGCCAGCCTGTGTAAAAAGTAAAAGGAAACTAGCAATCATTGCAAAGGAACAGACAATAATAACTTCATAATGTCTATTTGGATATTTTTCTAATATGTGAGCAAAAGAGAGCAATCCAGCTGCAAATCCTACATATATAACAGAAGAAATTGAAGACGCTAGATCACCGGCCATTTGATATACCTCACATAAAAAAGCTTTTGTCCAAGCATCAGCAAAACCTTCTAGTGGACCTACCATTAAGCCACCAAAAAAACTAATTAGAATGATATATTTATTGAAAAGCACAGTTTTTAGATCCTTCATGCTAATTTTTTCTTTTCGAAAGTCGTAAGCATTGTAAGGAATAACTAAAAATAAAGATAAAGCGAGTAAGAAACCAAACCCTGAAAGAATATAAATTACGTAATTCCAACCAAACTCATCAAGCAAAAGTTCTATTGGTAGACCACCATATATTGCCCCTAATAGCCCTATAATAACAGATATGCTTGCCATTTTTGCTGATTTTTCTCGCGGAAAATACATACTGGCAACTTTAAATACTCCTATTACTGACGCAGACGAGCCAATCCCAACAATTATTCTACCTAATACTGAATAATACCACTCATCAAAGCACACAAGAGGTAATGTTCCAATAGATACCAAGACAGCACAAATAGGTAAAACAATTTTTGGACCGAATCTATCAAAACAAAGACCAACAGGGATATGAACTAGTGTAAATCCCACATAGTAGAGACCATTAAATTGCCCTAAATCTGCAATGCTTATATTAAATTTTGTTATTAATACAGGCGCAATTATGTTTGGCATGACACGTAACACATACTGGTATGCATAGAAAAGAGATACTATCAACCATACAAAAAAATTACTTTTCGACATACCTACCACCTAATAAAACCCAATTACAATTAAAACAAAAATATCAAAGTAAAATAAAGTATTATATTTCATAATAACAAGAGCCTTAAATTAGTACATCTAACGATTTTATCATACGAGCCTTCGATAAATTATCTACTTATTACAATCAACTTCTCTAAAATCTTTATTTTTTAACCATAAGAGCCCAAAAACAGCCACCAGCAAACATACAGGAATAACTGATGTTGCTTTTATCAGCAATTCAGCACCATACACAGGATTTCCTTGTATTATTGTTCTATCCCAACACAAATCTACTATTTTTGCGATCCCAGTGTGAAAAAAATAGCCAAAAACCATAACTATCATGTTTGACACAGCTGTAGCCAGGCCTACTAAGTTATTATTTACATAACTTATCGCTTTGTAAATGGTAACCACCTGATATCCAGATGTGAAGCCAATAATAAAAAGCGTAGGTAATACAACATACAAGCCACCAATCTGAGTAAAAAGCAAAAGAAAACTAGCGATCATTGCAAATGAGCATGCAATTATTACTTCATAATGCTTATTTTTATATTTTTCCAATAAATAAGCCAAAGAGAATGATCCTGTTAACATTCCTATCAATATTACGGAAGAGAGAGAAGATGCCAAGTCTTCATTCATTTTATATACTTCAAAAAAGAATGCTTTCACCCAACCATCGGCAAAACCTTGCATTGGACCGACCATGAGTCCACCAAAAAAGCTAATTAGAATAATATGCTTGTTGAAAAGTATGTTTTTTAAGTCTCTAATGCTAACTTTTTCCTGTTGAGCATTGCTTTCAGGCGTTACTAAGAACAGCAACAGAGCAAGTAAACACCCAAATGCTGAGAATGTATAGATAACATAATTCCAGCCAAATTTATCGAGTAAGAAGTCTAAAGGTAACCCGCCACATATCCCTCCCAAAATTCCTATAATTATAGATAAGCTGGCCATTCTTGCTGATTTTTCTTGCGCAAAATACATGCTTGCAACTTTAAAGATTCCAATTGCCGAAGCGGATGACCCAATTCCCACAATTATTCTTCCAATTATTGAATAACTCCACTCATCAAAGCATATAAGCGGTAGTGTTCCGGTAAATGTCAAAACGGTACAAGCAGGTAAAACAAACTTTGGTCCAAATCTATCAAGGAAAAGACCAATAGGTATATGAGCTAGCGTATAGCCTACATAGTATAACCCACCAAACTGGCCAACATCTGCAATACTTATGTTAAATTTTGTTATTAATTCAGGCGCAATTATGTTTGGAATTACGCGTAATATATATTGGTATGCATAAAACAGTGACGTCAACAACCAGATTAAAAAATTCCTCTGCAACATGAATCTCAGCTAAAATTTAGGATTATAGATACTTTAGTTATAAAAAACAATACTATATTAATCATCTAAATCTGCTTAGCTCTTTTTACAGCTTATAACTTTAAGTAACCAAAAGCCTATCATTCCTATTAGTAGGCATATAGGTATTATTAACATAGACTTAACCATTACATCAGTTCCATAAAATGGCTTTCCATCGATAATTTCACCGTTCCAATAAAAATTCATTATATTTGCAATAATGACGTGAAAAAAATAACCAAAACTCATAACTATGGAATTACCTACAGATCCTGCACTTGCTACTGCTTCGTTTTTTACACAACTTACAACTTTAGCAGTAAAAACAATTTGGTATGCAGAAGCAAGACCAATAATGAATAGTAATATACATGCCAGGAGTTCACTAATATTGCATATAAAAAGTAATAAGAACACAATTATCATGGCCATAGCACAAGAAATTATTATTTCATAGTGCTTGGTTGGATTTTTTGCTAATATGTAAGGAAGTAATAAATGCCCAAAGCCAAAGCCTATTAGTATCCATTTTGAAATGCTATATGCAATGTGTCTATCTATAGCGTACATCTCATGCAAGAATGTTGCGGACCACGCATCTGCAAAGCCTTCTAATGGTCCAACCATAAAACCGCCAAACAAACCTATCAATAAAATATCTTTATTAAATATAACTTTGCTTAAATTTTTAATATTTAATTCTTCGTCTGAGGTGCCAACTTTAGGTATAGATATAAAGGTAGTTAAAGCAAGCAATAATCCAAGCATTATACACACAGTAAATAAATAATCCCACCCAAACTTATCAAGTAAGACATGTAATGGTTTGGTGGCAAATACACCACCTGAAATGCCAATAATAACCGATATGCTGAACATCATGGCAAATTTTTCTCTATGGTAATAGATTCTTATTATTTTAAAGAGTCCAAGTACTGAAGCAGAGGATCCAATACCAGTAATTATTCTTCCAATAATAGAATAACTCCAATCATTAGAACTGACTAAAGGTAAAGCACCTAAAGATGTTAATGCAATACAAATCGGTATAACAACTTTAGAACCAAATCTATCTAAAAGAATACCTACAGGAATATGTGCTAACACATAACCTACATAATACAGTCCACAAAATTGTCCTATTTCTGTTGTTCCTATATTAAACCTTACTACCAATTCAGGAATTATAATATTTGGAATTACGCGTAATATATATTGGTATGCATAAAACAGTGACGCCAACAACCAGATTAAAAAATTCCTCTGCAATACTTTACCCCAAAGCTAGCATTATAGATACTCTGTTTATAGAAAACAATATTTTTATGAATACTTATTTTAATTTACCGGAATTTTATACAGTTGAACTCATAGCCAACATAAGTAGTTTATGCATTAACTAAATTTTACAGGTTCAAGTTTGGATGATGGAAAAAGTTCACTTTTTCTATTTTTAAAAGAGACCTTTTATTTTACTTATAATTTTTTCTACCATATCTACAACTGGCTCATGAATAAGGTATATGAAAAAAATTACACCACAAATGATAAGTATATTTATGATTTTACCCTTATTCATCTTTATCTTGAGCTTCACTTTTGTTACAAGATCCATTTTATTTATGTTTTTATTTCATGCTGACAATTATATCTTAAATACCATAATTTTCAGTAAAATTTGACTTCAGAAGTATTCTATTAATTCAATATTAACCTTTTTATGTGTAAAATAGTTAATATAATATTAAAGCAGGCTGATGAATATAAGCACGATAGATAATACGCTGCAAAATTACATAACAAAATACATTGAACAAACATTCGCTACACACGTGCTAGGCAATAGATACGACAAATTGTATAGGAAACTTCTAAGTGGTATAGAAGAGATAATAAAGCTTGCTGTAAATGAAGCAAAACACTACGATGAAAATTTAGAAGATCTATATAACGATTCAAGATTTAATAAGAAATTTATTCAAGCTGTTGCTAAACATCAGGTGTCGGAATTTTTAAATACTTATCCGAAAAGAAAAGAAATTGTTGCAGAATTTTACAATGAACATCACATTAACGAAAGTGATTTAAAGACTCTGGAAAAGGGGAAAGATTTAGTAAATAAAATAAATAACATTAACTTACTGCAACAAAATGAAAAAAATGAGGAATTCAATATTAGAAAGACACTTGCTCAATCAATAAAAATGCCTTCCATAGAAAAACACAAGTTAGAACATTCAAAATAACCTTGGCGAAGTATGGCAAAATATACAACTTATGGATAGTCTATTTCATTTTAACTCCTGGCACGCTTTAGTAATACTATCACATCCAATTTCTAATTGTTCCTGAGAGGTTGCATAAGAAATTCTGATAAAATTTTCTAGACCAAATGCAATTCCTGGAACCACAGCAACCAAATGATCTCCCAGTAAGTATTCAGTAAAATCTAAATCATTATTTATTATCTTACCACTTTTTGTGCTTTTACTGAGCAATCCTTCACATGAGACAAATAAATAAAACGCACCTTGTGGAACAGACGCTGATAATCCCGGGGCAGAATTTAGCTCTTTCACCATAAAATCTCTACGACTCTTAAAAATCCTTGTTCTTTCTTTCAAAAAACTATGATCACCGTTTAATGCTGCTGCTGCTGCTGCTTGTGCTATCGAATTTGGATTAGAAGTGCTTTGAGACTGCAGCGTAGAGATAGCTTTTACCACATCACTTCTACCTGCAATATACCCTATTCTCCAGCCTGTCATTGCATAGGCTTTTGATACTCCATTGACTACAAAAACTCTATCATAAAGCTTCGGCTCAACCTGAGCGATAGTAAAAAACTTTTCGTCGTATATTATATGCTCATAAATACCATCTGTAACGACATTCATATGTGGATATTCAAGCAATATTTGTGCTATGTCTTTCAATTCATCACATGTGTACACAGCTCCTGCAGGGTTGTTCGGTGAGTTAAGAATTAACCATTTAGTTTTTTTAGTTATCCTGCTTTTTAATAATTCCGCTGTCAGTTTAAAATTTTGTTTGCATTCTACTACAACTGGCAAGCCGCCAAAAAGACTTACCATATCAACATATGAAACCCAATAAGGAGCTGGAATAATAACTTCATCTCCAGAGTTAATTGTTGCCATGAACAAATTGAATAACACCTGCTTAGCACCTGTACCAACACAGATTTGGTTAAGCGTGTACTCGAGGTTATTATCCTTTCTTAACTTATTAATTATTGCTTCTTTCAGCTCACGCGTTCCATCAACAGCAGTATATTTAGTCTTACCTTCACTTATTGCTTGAATAGCTGCTTTTTTTATATGATCTGGAGTATCAAAATCCGGTTCTCCTGCAGCTAAAACACAGATCTTTTTTCCTTCATTTTTCAACTTATTTGCCTTATCAGTTACAGCAATCGTAGGTGATGGTTTTATTAGGGACATTCTTTTTGCAAGGTCTGACATATCTTACTGAAGCTAAATTCAAATGATAAACCCCGTACAACAAAAAAGCTAGAATTTTGTGTATTGTATTAGTAGCTTTTTACCAGGTTTACCAATGCAGCAATATTTTCAACTGGAGTATCAGGGAGTACTCCATGTCCGAGATTAAATATGAAGGGTAAATCTCTAAAGCAATCTATTATACGTTTTGCTTCTTTGATTGCTTCCGTTTTATTATAGGCTAAAAGATTAGGATCAAGGTTTCCTTGTAGAGGGATGTTTAGATTCGCTTTCGCCCATTTTATTGGAACATTATAATCTATACTTACTGCAGATACACCTGTTTGTTCGCAGTAATCTTTATAAAGATTTCCAGCAGACCTTGGAAAACCTATTATTGGAAAATCAGAAAATCTATCCTTTATTGCCAAGATAATTCTCTTTGTTGGTTCGATAACATATTCTTTAAACAATGGTTCCGATAACGCACCAGCATTACTGTCAAATAGCTGAATAACATCTGCTCCAAATTCTATCTGTTTAATTAGATAAATAATCGTTACTTCCGTTATTCGTTCAATTATTTCCTTCAAACACGAAGGATAAAAATTTAATACTTTGGAAAAAGTTTTGCTGCTCCTACCTTCTATGATGTATGAGGCTACTGTCCATGGTCCACCAGCAAATCCTATGAGAGATTTTTCTTTTGGTAATTGGCTTCTGACTTTTTTTATAGCGTTTAGAATTGGTAAGGTTTTAGTTTCAATTTCTTGTGGACCCTTCAATTCCTTAGGACTTTCCACGGGTTTTATTATTGGACCTACACCGCGTACGAAATTCACGTCACAACCCAAAACATCAGCTATTATTAAAATGTCTGAAAAAATTATCGCCGCATCCATGTCAAATCTTGTCACCGGCTGTAACGTCAATTCTGTCACTAAATCTGTGTTGTAGCATATCTCCATAAAATTATTCATATTTTCTACTGCTTTGCGGTACTCAGGAAGAGACCTGCCAGCCTGACGCATTAGCCAGATAGGCACTCTTCCACCCGGCTCATTTCTCTTAATAATTTTCGCTATTGTTGTTTTGCCGCTTTCCA